>CAWBND010000016.1:0-424477 GCA_963790055.1 uncultured Bacillaceae bacterium | reverse complement strand
AATATCTTCCAAACCATTAAATATTTTGTCTGCCTGTTCATTTTCTACCTTTCCGGAACAAACAATAAAAATCTCTACGGTAGAACCGTTAGATATTTCATTTATATGCGGAGTTAACAGCCTTGAACTTAAATTTTCAAGAGAGGCATATAAGCGAATACCTCCCCTACATTTCTTTGGGAAAACCTAGTTCCTTTAATTGAAATTCCATCATAAATTGCCGTGAAAGCGTGGCTAGATTAACGAGATCATCCCGTTTGACAACTAAAATGTCCCCCAAAATATCTCGATCATAAACAGCCCCTTCTAATACTACCTTCATATTATCAAATGCAGTTGGGTCAAACAAACTTCCATTCACCTCATTTACATATATCCATTATATTGATAATCTTTATTGTATCATGATATACTCCAGCAACATGCGCAAGATTTTTTTGTGCTGTTCTATTATCAAATTTTATATATAATAGAAATATTATTAATTTAATCGGGACGAGGAGGAAAATTATGCCCATTAAGATTCCTGTCAATTGCCAGCAAAAGAAATATTAGAACAAGAAAACATTTTTGTCATGGAAGAAGAACGTGCGATTAGCCAAAATATTCGACCTTTAAATATATTAATCTTAAATTTAATGCCTGAAAAAGAAAAAACAGAAGTTCAGTTACTTCGTCTATTAGGTAATACACCAATCCAAGTGAATATCACACTACTGCGTCTAGAAACGCATAATTCAAAGAATACAAGTAAGTTTCATCTAAATCAATTTTATAAGCCCTTTTCAGAAATACAGTATCGAAAGTATGACGGAATGATTATTACAGGTGCACCTGTTGAAAAATTACCGTTTGAAGAAGTAACGTATTGGAAAGAGCTACAAGATATTATGAATTGGTCAAAAGAACATGTAACATCTACTTTTCATATTTGTTGGGGAGCGCAGGCTGCTTTATATCATCATTACGGCATTAACAAATACGAATTGTCCCAAAAATGTTTCGGTGTGTATGAGCATCAGTTATTAGTGACAAATGAAAATCTTGTTCGCGGATTTGATGACTCTTTCTTTGCACCTCATTCACGTTATACGGATATTGAATATAAAAAAGTAAAGAGCCATCCCTGAGCTACAAATTTTAGCAGAATCCGATCAGGTTGGCGTTCTACTAATCGCGTCAAAAGATGGAAAAAACATTATGATTACTGGACATTTAGAATATGATTCTACAACACTTGCTGAAGAATATACCCGTGATCACGAACGAGGAATGGATACACAACTTCCGGAAAACTATTTCCCTAGTAACGATCCAAGCAAGAAGCCTCTACACAGATGGAAAAGTCATAGCAGTTTATTATTTTCGAACTGGTTAAATTACTATGTATACCAATTAACACCTTATGAATGGGACTAAGAAAAGCGGAAGGCGCCCGTTTAGCGACGTATGGACTGGAGCGCTCCGTATGAGATAAAGGAAACACGAAGAACGATAGTGATTCGATGTTGACTTATCGTAAGGAGGAGAGCGAAGTACACTAGTCGCTGGCGCCTGGAGCTAGACTAAGAAAAGCAGAAGGCGCCCGTTAAAAATAGTAGTCGGTACATCATACTGACTACTATTTTTATATAAAGAAAGGTCTAAAAGTAGTAAAAAAATAAGCCGCGCTTTGCGGTCTTATTTTGTACTTTCTTCATTTCGTTTTTGAATGGCTCGTAAATCTTCAACACGCTGTGGTGATCCCTCAAAGTACTCCACAAGATCGCCTATACGATCGATAGAATTCCAACTAAGATGATGTTCAATTCCTTCGACATCTCGATAAATGTTTTCTTCTGCCACACCAATTAACCGTAGCATTTTCTCTAATAATTCATGTCGATACACGAGACGCTTGCCAATCTTCTTCCCCGTTGGAGTTAAGACAAGTCCACGGTATTTTTCATAGATTAAATATTTTTCTTGATCTAGCTTTTGTACCATTTTTGTAACAGAAGAGGGATGAACAGACAAATTTTCAGCAATATCAGAAACCCTTGCATATCCTTTTTCTTCAATTAAAATATAAATTTGCTCTATGTAATCCTCCATACTAGGTGTAGGCATGCAAAATCCTCCAATCAAACACATATAAAGAAAATTGTACTATAAATAGTGCCATTAAACAATTACTGTCTTGACATGATGCCATACTTTTTATACGCTGTATAGTTTGTTTTTATATTTGGGAGGGACGTGATTCTCCCTCACCCACAATTCTTTACAGTCACTTTTCAAACACAAATTGCACCTTATTTTCAACCAATCCTAATTTTGCGTCGAAGGTTTTCTCCCCTTTTTTAAAGCCTTTAATCGTATCCGTTTTTCCCTCTTTCAGCAGCTTCTTGACGTTGGTCTGAGATATCGTTTTTCCTAAGATTTTTTTGGAAATGGTAAAATCACATTTCGTCGTCGAATAATTCGTACAGCCGTAAAATGTACCTTTATCTACAATATCCCCATCACATTTTTTGCACGTACCCATCTTGGTTCCTTTAGCTTTACCTTGGCCCTTGCCTTTTTCTTGTCTAAATTCACTGAGATCAAAGTTTTCAAACGTCCACACTGCACTTTGTTGTTTAGCGTCGTCAATCAATTTAAGAGAGAGTCTTTTAGCTTGTTCCATAAATTCTTGTGCTGATGCTTTTCCCTCTCCTATTTCATTTAATCGCTGCTCCCATTTGGCTGTCATTTCAGGAGAAGCCAAGATACTCGAACCTATCGATTGAATCAGTACTTTTCCTTTATTCGTAGCAAACACTTGGTTCTTTTTGACTTCAATATATTTACGATTTGTTAAAACACCAATAATCCCAGCTCGCGTTGCCTCTGTTCCTAAGCCTTGTGTTTTATTTAACACTTTTACTAATGCTTCATCTTCTAAATGCTTCCCAGCGGTCTTCATGAGTGTAATTAATTGACCCTCGGTATAACGTTTAGGTGGTTGGGTTTTCCCACTTTTCACTTTAACATCTTGCACAATCCCTTTTTCACCATCTTGTAGCGAAGGCAAATCTTGCTCATCTTCATTCACATCGTCTTCCTTCTTTTTCCCGTAGATTACTTTACGCCAGCCTTCTTGAATTTGTTCTTTTCCTTTAGAAATAAAAGTTGCTCTTCCTGCAACCAATGTATGGATCGTCGTATAGTCAAAAATCGCTTTATCATAATGAGCCGCAATTAACCTTTTAACAATTAATGTATAGATTTTTTCTTCTTCCGCTGACATTTTAGCTGGATCCGTCACTTGCTCGGTAGGAATAATGGCATAGTGATCCGTTACTTTTTTTTCATTTACATACCGCTTATTCTCCAACAGAGATTGAAATGGTAACGGAAAATACTTTTTAAAAGTGTCTAACCCACTAATCTTTTGCAGTGTATCGGGAAACATCGCTGCTTCTTCTTTTGTAACATAACTTGAATCGGAGCGAGGGTATGAAATAATCCCTTTTACATACAGTTTTTGCGCAATTTCAAGTGTTTTTTGCGGCGAAAATTTAAACATCTTATTAGCAGTGGCTTGTAAAGAAGATAAATTAAAGAGAAATGGCGGCTGAAACTCTTTACGTTCTTTTTCAATAGAATCGATTATCGCTTCTTTTCCCATACAAAATTGGGCAATTTTCTGGGCCATCATTTCATCTTGTAAACGTGATTCACCATTATTATGCCATTTACCCTGATATTCTTTTTGGTCCATATTAAAGGTAGCCATCACTTCCCAGAATGGCTCTGATTTAAAATTTTCAATTTCTATTTCTCTTTTCACAATTAACGCTAGTGTCGGTGTTTGGACACGTCCTGTTGAAAAGACATCTGATATTCCCTTTTTTTGGAGTAAAAGCGTATACGCTCTAGATGCGTTCATTCCTACAAGCCAATCCGCACATGCTCGACTTAACGCTTCGTGGTAAATATTCCTCGTTTCCTGTTCGTCAAGGAGATTTTCAAAACCAGTTACAACCGATTTGGGGGTAAGAGAGGAAATCCATAATCGTTTCATCGGTTTTTGATTTTTACATTGAGTAAGGATGATTCGTATAATTGCTTCCCCCTCTCTCTCCGCATCTCCCGCAATAATGATTTCATTGACTTCTTTTCGATGGACCAATTCTTTAATAATAGTAAATTGTTTCCATTTTGACTTTGTCACTTTATATTGAAACTTTGTTGGTATAATGGGTAACGTTTCAAGGGACCATTTTTTCCAATTCGCATCATATTCGTCAGGGGAAATTAACTCACATAAGTGACCAATCGCCCAGGTTAACAGCGCCCCATTGGGAAAAATATGATTGGGTTCTATTTCTACATACCCATCCCTTTTTTTAAAGGAAAAAGGCGAAGCGAGCTTAAGACCTTGATCCGGCTTTTCTGCAATGATTAATTTCATACTTATTACATCTCCTAATATGTGAAAACTATAAAAGACGATACTTTCCATTTCCTAAGTCTAATTCAAGTTTATTCTTTTATCATACCATCTGCGAAAATGAGATGTAATGTAAAAATTGTTTTGAATATTCAGAGCCATATTTTATCGAAAATTCAAATATAGTCAATTAGCAATCAGTTTGTAGGTGTATTTTTTTAGCATGGTGAAATCTTAAAAAGGGTTACCTATTAAGGTTCAAAGAGATTAAAATGGAGGTTGAGAACCATGAAGAAACAAATCAAACAAAATAAAAAGAATGTTAAGGAAAAACAGGATGAGCTACAAACAATTACTAATATTTCTAATCCAGAAAGTGGTCAGCCGGTACCTCAGCCTAAAGATTACGATGAAATTGAGTATTAACAAGTAAGTAATTTCAGATAAACTTACTTGGCTCCTATAATCATTGTAAAACCTGCATCAATATACTCGATGCAGGTTTTATGATAAATTAGTGACAAATACATGACAATTCATTAATAAATCATTATGCTATTTCAAGTGTCCATTGCTATTATTTTTTACAAATTCGCCCTTTAGCCTCGAATTTGCCCTTTTCCATAAATAAAATATTTGCTTGATGTTAATGCTGGCAGTCCCATTGGTCCACGAGCATGAAGCTTTTGAGTACTAATACCAATTTCAGCCCCGTACCCGAATTCAAAGCCATCTGTAAAGCGTGTGGAAACATTATGATAAACAGCTGCTGCGTCGACACCGTTTAAGAAAGTAGCTGCATGTTTTTCATTCACTGTCAGAATCGCCTCTGAATGTTTTGTACCATACTCATTAATATGAGCAACGGCTTCTGTTACGTCTTTCACCGTTTTCACACTTAGTTTAAGCGCTAAATATTCGGTTGCCCAATCTTCCTCTGTCGCTTGTTTAGCCTCTGGGAAGGCTGCACAAACGTTTTGGTCTCCGTATAATTCAATTCCTTTATCCTGAAGAACCGTTAATAAGTCTGCTCCGTATTTTGCCAACCAACTTTCATGAATAAGCAAGCTTTCTGTTGCATTACAAACAGAAGGGCGTTGTGTTTTCCCGTTCAACACAATTTGTTCTGTCATACTATAATCCGCTGTTTCATCAATAAAAATATGACAGTTACCTGCGCCTGTTTCAAGAACTGGAACCGTTGATTCGTTAACAACTGTGTCGATTAGATTTTTACCACCACGAGGAATTAACACATCTAAGTATTCTTTTAAATGGAAAAGCTCCTTCGCTGTTTCACGACTTGTATCTTCTAATAACTGGACGGCATCCACTGGAAGCGAAGTTTGCTCCAAAGCACGATGAATCGATCCAACAAGTGCTTGGTTGGAGAAGCTAGCTGATGAGCTTCCACGTAAAATGACAGCATTTCCTGTTTTTAATGATAACGTCGCCGCATCAACTGTAACATTTGGGCGTGCTTCATAAATCATACCAATGACGCCTAATGGAACACGTTTCTTTTTAATGAGTAATCCATTCTCTTTTTCAATCGTTTCTAAACTTTCCCCAACTGGATCTTTCAGCTCAATCAATAATCGAATCGCCGCGGCCATATCCTCAATCCGCTTTTCGTTCAACATAATTCGATCTAATACAGAATCTGATAGCCCTTTTGCTTTTCCTTGTTCTAAATCTTTTTGATTTTCAGCGATTACATATTCTTTGTCTAGCAGTAATTGCAGAGCAATTTTTTCTAACGCTTCGTTTTTTTCCTGTGTCGATTTCTCATTCATACTATAACTCGCAGCTTTAGCCGCTTTACCTTTTGTAATAATTTCACTCATATCTAAATCCCCCTTTAAACTTATTATGCTTTCACCCAATGATCTCGATGAATCACTTCAGTCGATGAGTAATCATGCTCATTCGTCCGTTTTCCCATCGCGAGTGTTAGTTCGTCAACAGAATAGCGAACTTCTCCTCGACCTAGTAAGCCACTCGTTCCATATACCTCTACAACATCACCTTTTTGAAAGTTTCCTTGAATATCATAGATTCCTGCAGGTAATAAGCTACTACCTTGTGACACAAGCGCTTGTTCCGCCCCTTCATCTACAAAAATTTTCCCAGAAACAGTTGAATGAAGCGAAATCCATTGCTTATTTTTGTTGACCGTTGTGAGCAAATCATGACCGATATATGTTCCGTCACCATGACCTTCCAAAATTTGCAGAAGTTTATCACTGCCTTGGCCTGTACCGATAAATACTTTAACACCGAGAGTTAACGCCGTTTTTGCAGCAAACAATTTAGATTTCATCCCGCCAGTTCCTACGTTTGAACCAGAGCCTCCAGCTAGTTGCAACAGGTCATCTGTTACCTCAGAAATCTGATGATATCTCCTTGCTTCTGGATTTGTATGCGGATTAGCATCATAAAGACCATTAATATCCGTTAAGATAATCAACTGGTCTGCATGAATTAACCCACTTACAAGCGCTGAAAGCATATCATTGTCGCCAAATGTTAACTCTGCTACTGATACTGTATCATTTTCATTAATAATTGGTAAAATACTTCGTTCTAACAATTCTGTTAATGTATCGTACGCATTTTTATAGCGCTCTTTATTTGAAAAATCGGTTCTTGTTAATAAAATCAGTGCAGGAATAATGCCAAACTGGCCTAATTGCTCCATATAAGACTGAATGAGCAAGCTCTGTCCAACTGCTGCCGCTGCTTGCTTTCCTTTTAGCGTAACGGGACGAGATGGATAGCCTAGCTTTCGAAATCCAGTGGCAACAGCACCTGATGACACAAGTACTACTTCATGTCCCGCCTTGCGTAACTGAGATACTGCTTGTACATGATCTGAAAATTTTTCTTGATCAATTTCACCTTTTGAGTTTGTCAATGAACTGCTTCCAATTTTGACAACGATGCGCTTCTTCTCCATCATACTTCCTCCAATTTGTATCTTATCACTCAAGCTTACTCTATTTCATCTAACTCTACGCCTTTTTCTATATACAAAAAGCCCTTTTCATCCTTATGACTAAGGACGAAAAGGGCTGCTTTCCGTGGTACCACCTTTATTGGATGCAAATGACTGCACCCCACTTAACCTCATAACGCTTGAGACTGCGCCTATGTTTGCATAGGACTCAAGAAGTAGGTTCTGTGCCTTTTCTGTTGCGGGTCTTCCAGCTATAAACACCGCTCTCTGTTACAGTAAGATTTCACATACTAGTCTTCTATTAACGTTCATTTTTTTCTCTAGTATGCAAAATATTCATCAGAATGTCAATGCTAGTAGTCTAATTTTCAAACAGTAACTGCGCTTTGAGCTGTTTCTAGCTGCATCGCTGGTCCAAAGAATTCAAAGTGAATGTTTTCATCCTGAACACCTAACTCTTTCAATGCACGAACGACGGCTTGCATAAATGGAACTGGTCCACACACATAGTAATCCGCAATTTCTTCTACTACCCTTGTTAAAAATTCACGATCCACGAAACCTTTTTTAGCAAAATGAGCATTTTGTTCATCTACTGCAGAAGGATTCTCATAGACAAAAGAAAGTTTGTAATCTTTTAGATGGATATGTGCTAATTCATTTTTAAAAGCTTGAACTGCTCCATTCGTTGCTGCTTGGATGAATTGGACAGAACGATTTGGTTGCTGAGCTGATACAGTTTGCACCATGCTTAATAACGGAGTGATTCCCACGCCACCAGCAAGGAAAACAACGGGAGTTTCCTTTTTGTCGAATGTAAATTCACCAGCAGGAGCTGTAATTTCTAGCGTATCACCGATTTGTACAGATTTGTGTAAGTAATTGGATACTTTTCCTTCATATGCTTCGCCTTCTGCTTCTTTTTTTACAGAAATTCGGAAGTACTCCTGACCTGGAGCGACAGATAGACTATATTGACGATTCAACAAATATGGCTCTCCTGGAATTTTTACACGAACGGTAATATATTGTCCTGGCAAATACGTTGGTACTTTTGCACCATCTGCTGGTCGTAAATAGAAAGATGTAATAACATCACTTTCTTGTACTTTATCCGTCACTGTAAAATCTTTATAATCCGTCCAGCCACCTTCTTGCTCGGAAGCTACAGTATACATATCTCTTTCAATACCGATAAATGCATCCGCGATTACACCATACGCTTCTCCCCACGCATTGATAATGTCATCTGTTGCTGCATCACCTAGCACTTCTTTAATCGCTTTCAATAAGTTTTCTCCAACAATTGGATAATGTTCTGGCTTTACAGCTAAGCTTCTATGTTTTTGAGCAATTTGCTTAACGACTGGAACAATCACTTCTAAATTATCAATATATTTCGCAGCAGCAATGACCGTATTGGCTAATGCCGTTTGTTGACGTCCTCGCTCTTGGTTTGCTTGGTTAAAAATATTCAATAACTCCGGATGTGCAGCAAACATATTTTTGTAAAACGTTTTAGTAATTGTTGTACCATATTCCTCTAACACCGGCACTGTAGATTTGACAATATCAATTGTTTGTTGAGATAACATCATTATTCCCCTTTTCTTTAAAGAAGTATTTTATATACATGTTTTATACGTTAATAATAGTATTAACTAGTTTATAAAGCAATATTTTTAATACATCTTTTTAGGTCTATTTATTCAATGTTTAAAAAATGTTCACAATTATGTAATTATGCTATGATAAAAGAAAGCTAGGAAAAAATTGTGAGGCGATTAAGATGAGATTAACGAATTATTCCGATTACTCCATTCGAGTTTTAATCTATTTAGCTACCCAAAGTAAAGAGCAGCTAACGAATATTAAAGAGATTTCTGAAGTCTATCGTATATCGAAGAATCACCTGATGAAGATTGTTTATAATCTTGGAAAAATGGGCTATATTGAAACCATTCGAGGCAGAAACGGTGGATTTCGATTGGCGAAAGCACCTGCCGATATTAATATCGGGGAAGTGGTTCGTCAAACAGAAGAGGATTTCCATGTTGTAGAATGTTTTAAGGATCACGATAACTGTATCATCTCTCCTGCTTGCTCCTTAAAGTTTATTCTAAATGATGCATTAGACGCATTTATTCGGGTTCTCGATGGATATACATTGGCAGACATTACGGAAAATACCGCCATGCTTAAAGCCTATTTTCAATCGGGACAAAATGAACCGTCTAAGCTATAATTAGGAAGGCCTTTATCGAAATAGGCTAGGCCTTCCTACAAATAAATAGACCACATACAAAGCGGTCTATTTATTCATTTGGCATTCATTAACTCTGTTCCTAATTGTTTTAACTTTTCTCCTATGGTACATTGTGATAAACAAAATTGATGAGCAAAAGTTTTTCCCTTTTCTTTTCGAAAATGCTTTTGGAGGAAACATCCCTCACAAAAAGAAAGAATCTCCTCTAACTCTTCATAAATCTTTTTCCGCTTCATTTATTGTCCAATTCCTTTCATTGATTGAGCTCTAATTTACTAAAAATTTCTTCACCGCTTAGCGCTTGTGAGGCTAAATGATCCGCTTCCTGATTAGCCTTTCTAGAGATCTGTTCATATATAGGATGGAGCGATAACTTCTCCAATTTTTCTTCTATTCGATCAATCCAACGATTTAACGGTTGCTCATAACATGGCCATTCTCCTGAAAGCTGATTTAAGACAACTAGTGAGTCCCCTTTAAACACACAGCGTTGATGATGTACCCCTAATTCTTCGAGTTGTTTTAATGCTTCATAAAATGCCGCATATTCTGCTTCATTATTAGACTCTAGCTGCTCGAGAACTGAATTTTTACGAATTCTCCATTGCTTTTTATTTTGCTCAAAGTAAATCGCGATTCCCAATCCTGACAGTCCCTCATTTTTACGAAAGCCACCATCAAAATAAACAGTAACATTTTGTGGTTCAGTTTCGACCTGTGTTAGGAGCTTCGTTACTTCTTTTTTTGTCCATACCGTGCCCACTTCATCTTCAAATTCTACTTCTTTTAATCGTCCTGTTTTTTCAAGATCTTCTACAATTCTTAAAGCAGACTCCGCTTGCAACCAATCCGAATGAAATGATGCTGTTCCTGTTTTAGTAAAAAAATATGTCCAGTGAATGAGTACTTTCAACGCATTCAGCCCCTTTTGATTTATTCTATCTATTTTGTCATTTTCTCGCTATAATTTAAAAGTATGCTTGAACTGATGTTTTCTGATTATTTTCTACAAAAAGTAATGATAGCATACCGAATTCAAAAGTTCGAGGTGAACGTATGTGATTGAAGTATATATTGATGGAGCCAGTGCAGGTAATCCCGGGCTAAGCGGTGCTGGTATTTTCATTAACAACAATGGTCATGTTGAACGTTATTCCATTCCACTTGGAGAAATGGAAAATCACGAAGCTGAATATCATGCACTTATTAAGGCATTAGAAATTTGCGTTATAAATAACTATTCAATCGTTTCCTTTCGTACAGATTCACAAGCTATTTATTCAGCTATGGAAAAAGCCTTTGCGAAAAATAAAAAGTATGCGCCATTGCTTGCTCAAGCTCTAGAATTAGAGAAACAACTGGAATTATTTTTTATTAAATGGATTCCAAGTATTGAAAATAAGTCAGCTGATCAATTAGCAAGACGTGCCATTCGTTTAAACAAGGAGAAGTCAAATGAGAAAAATGGCTGATTTGACTTTATTATTTATCGCCTTTATATGGGGCTCTACCTTTGTCATGGTTCAAAACGCGATTTCCTTTTTAGAGCCTCACAGCTTTAATGCGGTTCGCTTTATGCTGGCCTTTATCGTTTTACTTATTGTTTATCTACTTTTTTTCAAAAGAGAAAAGCAACGCTGGACAAAAAGGCTTTTAGGATCAGGCTTTAAAATTGGGATTTGGCTCTTTTTAGGCTATGCCTTTCAAACAATTGGTTTAGCCTATACAACTCCGGCAAAAGCAGGGTTCATTACAGGATTAAGTGTGGTCATGGTGCCTTTATTTTCTGTCATCTTATTACGATTAAAGCTCTCATTACAGGCCATCATTGGAGTCCTAGCTGCTACCATCGGACTTTATTTACTGACCGTTGTGGACAGTTCCTCCTTTCGACTCGGTGACTTACTTATATTATTATGTGCCATTAGCTTTGCAATGCAGATTATTATGACTGCCAAATACGCACGTGATGTAAGTGCCTTGCCTTTAACTTTAGTTCAACTATGTACCGTTTCCATCCTCTCCTTTCTATCTGCTATGATTTTTGAAGACATTTCTTTAATCTTTGATTGGAGCATTATGTTACAGCGGGATGTATGGATTGCTTTACTGATAACAGCTGTATTTGCTACTGCCTTAGCCTTTTTAGGACAAACCTATTTCCAAGCATACATATCTCCTACAAGAGTTGCTTTAATTTTTGCAACAGAGCCTGTATTTGCCGCACTTACCTCCTACCTTTGGATTGGGGAAAAGCTAACCGCAGCATCTATTACTGGCTGTATATTTATTTTATTTGGCATGATCATTGCCGAATTACCGTCTAAGAAATAAGAAAAGCGGAAAGCACCCGTTCAGCGGAGCTAGACAAAAATCGGACTTCCACTAATGGAGTCCGATTTTTCTTAAAGTAAGCCATATTCTTTGGCAAACTGTTCTGCTTCCCGTTTCGTTCTAATATTATGCTGCTTTAAGTTTTCTAGCAGTGACACATAAAAACTTCCATCAAAACTCTTTTGTGCCTTTAGCGTGATTTCAATCGCTGTATTGACTAAAAAATCACTAGCATTCGCATATTGCTTTCCAAAATGAATAAATCCAATCGCATCTTTTCCAAAAGAAAAGCCTTTTCCTTCAAGAAAAGCGACGTAATCTTCTACTGTCTGTCCCAACCGAACATCTTCCTCCAACCTACTTTTTTCCTTTATTTCACCTTACAATTCACAGCATTCTCATGACTGAACGAAACTCATGAAGCTCTAACAGATGACGTACTTTTTCCTCATCATAGCTAAAATGTGCATCAGCTAATGAATAAGTAATCGGCACATCACATTTAATCTCCGCTAATTGCCGCGATAAATGGAGCATTTCTAATTCGGCTTCAATTTTTGTACGCTGTCCTTTCGTTAACGAAGACAGATTTGCGAGGATTCCTTCAATATTCTCGTACTCCATTAATAACTTTAATGCCGTTTTTTCACCGATTCCTTTCACACCTGGATAATTATCCGCCGTATCTCCCATTAGAGCCTTTAAATCGATCATCTGCCTTGGGGTAATGCCTTTCCATTCATAAAAACTAGTTGGATTATGCACCTCATAGTTGCCAAACCCTTTTTTCAAAAGCGCAACAGAAATATTCTCATCTAATAGCTGTAGCATATCCTGATCACCTGTTAAAATGCCTACATGACTATGGTCAGCTGACCCTTTAGCAATTGTCCCAATACAATCATCTGCCTCATAGCCTGCTAGTCCAATATTCGGAATATCGAAAGCCTCGACAGCTTCCTTTGCTAAATCAAACTGTGGAATCATCTCCACTGGTGCATCCGAGCGGTTCGCCTTGTAACCGTCAAATAATTCATTTCGAAAGGTTTGACTGCCCATATCCCAACATACTGCCACATGACTAGGTGAAAAATGATCTGTAGCTAATAATAAATGCTTTAAAAAGCCTTGAACCGCATTAGTCGGCACTCCTTTTGAGTTAATCATAAACTGCCCACTAACAGCCGTTGCATAAAAAGCCCTAAATAAAAGCGCCATCCCATCTACAAGCATGAAGGTTGGACGCTGTTCATTTTCATGATTGATCACTGTATCACCTCTCCTATGATGTTTCTCTATTTTATCATGATTTTTAGGAGGATAGTATGAATTTTCATGCCCACCAGCACATAGAAAAAAAAGCATCGCATGTAATCTAAGTAGTTCAGATAATGTGGAGAAAATCTAAAATCGCAGTAAATTTTTCATTTCAAAAAAACAGTAGAAATAGCATTATTATTAGCAGTTATTATTTGCTTAATTTTTGTTCTTCAAATAAAGTACCCTTTAGACAAACATGGCTTGCTAATGCTAAAAGTTAAAGTCTTTTGTAAAACCAGATGTAATAGACACTTTTTTCTTATAGTCTATAAATAGGAATAAATTTAAAAACACCAACGATATTAACATTGATAAAGGAATTACCCACAAGTATTCACCATTTAAAATCAATCCAATAAAAAAAACTAACAGAACCATTATAGGAGATAGAATATAAAAAACCTTTGTATTATATAGCCAACCATATGGAAAGAAATGTGCACTCGTTATTATGGCAAAGAATACAAGCACATCATTTGGGTTGGAAAAGAATGCCCAAAAAATTAAAGGAAAATAAACTAACTGTGCTAAGTTCAAAATTAAACCTAAATTACCTAGTGGGTTGTTCTTAGCTTTCCAATCAACTTTCATTATTTTTGAAATAATAACTGCTAACGGAAACATTAATCCAGTTGAGTACAAAGCAAATATATTCTTCGTATTGATTTCAAATGATTGTAAGAATAGGATTGTTATGATGCCCCATATAATTACACCTGATAACAAAAAAGAGGTACCATTTTTGCTTTTTACAGATAGCTCATTTTTCATTGTCAATAAATCCATATCTTTAACCCCCTTTATTTATAAATAATATAATTGAAACGTTAGCATAATTATTAAAATCCAATACTGTTAATCTTTTACTAATCTGTATTGTTTAAGTACAACCATTCACAATCTATTTTAACATAAATTTTCCACTTTCCTTCAAAAAATAAGTTCGCTTGATTTTTAAGCGAACTATCTGTTATTTAGTATGTTATTTACAATGCTATCTTATATCTATTTTGGATAAAACATTGATATATCAACAAACAGAAAAGACCAAATCACTGTGCGATTTGGTCTTAGAATTGATATTATATTTCTACTATTTCTCCACAAAAACTGAACTACTTACATGTAATCGATGCTTTTTTTCCTCGCTTGTATTTATTGGTAATTCAAGAATGCTTGCTCTTCATTTTCGCCAATACTTCCTCATAATACGGAATATCCACTTTTTCTTCTAAAGCCGAACGAAGACCAGCAAAAATATCAGCAATTTCTGTTGTATAGTTTTGTTGAATCACACTAAGTTCTTCTTCGAGCATGTTTGTATAATTGGCAAACAGTCTCTCTCCTTGAGCATGCACATAATCAAGAGCTGGTTGATCTAAATGCGCTTGAAGAGCATCCTGCATAAGGACTTTTTCATTTTTTTCAAAGAAGGCTTTCGGATTTTTAAATAGCGCTAATTCTTTTTTAAACTCCTCTTCCTGTAGATCTTCAAAGGCTACCCTAAATTCAAGGATCTCTCTTTCAGACGCTTCATAAGTTTGCAAGGAAATCGTCTTTCTTACTTCTTGAATTTGCTGTAAAAGGGAAATTTGTTTTTCTTTCAATAATTTATTCACAAATAGCTCTGAACGAAGAGCAGTAGCACGCATTTCCTGTGCAAGATCAAAGCCGATGGATTTTAGAAGATCTGTCAGTGCTTGTTTGAGCACAACTTTCAAGTCTTGCCCATCATTTTTAATGACAGCTGGGTTAAACGATTCTTTAAAGAAGTCTGTAAAGCGCAAGAAAACACGCTGCTTACTATAGAAAGTAAGCTCCTCCACTTCCTTTTTCAACCGTTGTTTCTCGGCATCGCTCGGAATATCTGCTAGAATGTTAGAAATCGCTTCAAATTCTTCGCTCAAAGCGACTAACGCTCTACGTTTTGCCTGTTCATCTTGCTTCGAAGCCTGAATCACATCGACTAAAAGCTCTTCAGCTCGAATAACCGCTGCCTCCGCTGACTCTATTGCCAAGTCTGTTAAATCATGCTCAATAAAATCATCAAAGCGTGATTGGAATGTAGTAATCCCACTGTTTGGAAGGAAAGTATGACTAAAAGAACCAGGATTCAGTTTTTCAGCAAGTGCTCCCTTACTCGTTAAAGGGAATAATTTCGGGAAGCGAATGCCAAAGCCATTTAATTGAGATGTCACATATTCCATAACTTCCTCTAATTCGTCAGGTGTTTGTGCTAAATCGACTGCGTTAACGAGGAAGAACATTTTGTCCATTGCAAATGAATCTTTTACACGACCAAGTTGAATTAGGAATTCACGATCTGCTTTCGAGAATGGATGATTATAATAGGTGACAAATAGAATGGCATCAGAGTTTTTAATATATTCAAACGCTGCTCCTGTATGACGAGCATTTATCGAATCTGCTCCAGGTGTATCGACTAATACCATTCCTTGCTTTGTCATTTCGCAATCATAGTACAATTCAATTAAATCGACAAGACAAGACTTCGACTCTTCAGCAGCAAAACGCTTAAAGCCATCTAAATCAACGGTAATCATAGTACCTAGCTGTTCCTTATAAGGTGGAAGCCCCTGATAAAACGCTCGTAAGAATGAAAGATGCGTTTTACCCGTTTCTTGTTCATCTGCTTTTGCCACAATGTCGCCTGCATATTGATACGCTTCATCAAGTGTTGCTGCTCGTCTACCAAAAGCAGCTAGTGCTAGAGATACATCTGCAAGCAGCATAGTTTCCGTTTTTAAGGTTACGGTTGCTGTTCCATGAGCATGCTCTGCGTTGGAAGACATGATTTTATTGATAGCAGCTGTAGTTGGATTTGGTGAAACAGGTAACACACTTTCCCCCATTAAGGCATTAGCAAATGATGATTTTCCTGCACTAAAGGCACCAAACAACGCAACTGTAAAGGTTTGTTGTTGTAGGCGGCTTGCTTTTTCCGTTAACTCTTTATACAGTGAATGAAACCCTTTTAACGGTTGAATCAGTGTCGCAGCTTCTTGTAAGCTTCCTGCTGTTTCCGTTAGTTTATCCTTACCTTTTACATGACTACTTTTGTCTCGTACTTCTACACTGACACATGCTTCAATCTCCGCCATAATAGATGGATTGGACGAATTGAGCTTATCTGTTTCGACTACGTCCATCGTCTTAACGGTGACGTTCTTTTCTTCTTCAATCCATTGCTGTAATAACAGATCCACATTTAGATTTTCAAAAATAGTAGAAGTAGCCTCCATAATGTCCTGAAGAGCTTTTTTAACCTCTGCAACTTTTTCTTTTAATTCTTCAACCATACGCAGTGCCTGTTCAAACTCAGCATAGCTTTCTAAACCTTGATTCAGCTGTCTTAGCTTTTGCTCTACTTTTTTAGTCATGACAGCTAATAGGTCAGCTAAAAATCCATTAGCTACTGAACGTGCTTCTTTTTTCATCTCATTAGCTAAATCATTTGTGTAATTCAGTACATATTCTCCTGTCATACTTGCTTGAGGCTTTAAACAGTTATTTAAGAAATCCTCTGTAATCAAAATTTTCAAGTCTTGCGCTGCACTTTCCAAGTTCGCATCATGAACTTCTGCATCAGCTAATACTTTAACGGACATTTCTTTTATATGCCATTCTAGTTGAATTTTCGCCTTTTCTTGAATATCCGCTAGGAACAGACTCAATCGTTCCGCTTTCTCCGCCTCTGTTTTTTTCTTCGCAAAAAACGTTCCTACTTTAAAAGTAGACTGGGTTGATTCAAGGTAGGCTGTTCCTAAATCCCGAGTGGTAGCCGGCATCAAATATGCACTTTTTAAAATTTCTTCCAGTGCTTCTGTGAATTGTTCTTTTACCTCATCTATACTCCCACGAATGCTTTGTTTTTCTCGCTGAAGACTCCTTACATGCTCCGTCATTTCCTGACGCTTTTCATCAGGCAGCTCTGCTAATAAAGCAAAATCTGTTGCGTGCTCCTCTTCAAATTGCTCTTCTAACCAAGCAAGATGCTTATCCATCAATGCGTTAGCTGATTGCATAATGGTATCTGTACCGCTTCCTTCACCATTCTCAGCCATATCATAAAGAAATTGTCGTACATGTTCGATCTGATTCGATTTGTTTTGTAAATCCCTTACCGATGTATAAAAAATACCATTTGGAACCACATTCCAATTCGCAAAGGCTTCCGTTACAGATTGTTGAAAGCTTTCAAAGCTGAGCTCCTTTTCATCATGCTTATCAATCATATTGATAATTAAGTACAGCGGTTTATTCGCATCAACTAGTTCCTTCGTAAATAAGAAATTCACTTCTGATTGAACATGGTTATAATCCATCACATAAAAGACAACATCAGCAAGATGCAAGGCAGATTCCGTTGAAACACGATGAGCGTCATCAGTTGAATCAATGCCTGGAGTATCCATAATGACACATGAGTCTGGCAATGGAAACTCACTTGAACTGATGGTAATCGCTAAAACAGAGTCGCCATCTTTAGCAAATTTCTTTACTTCCTTAAAATCATATGGTGCCGGAAAAAGGACAGGCGGCTCATGGTGATAAAATACCTTTGCATAATTCTCCCCTTTTTGTACTTTTACCATATTGGCACTTGTTGGAATTGGACTTGAAGGTAAGACTTGATCTTGTAGAAAGAAATTAATCATGCTTGATTTTCCAGCTGAAAAATGACCGCAAAAAGCAATCACAAATTCTTCTTGATTACATTTCATGATTAACTGTTTCATTTTGTCGGCATTGCTTACATCACCTGCCGATTGAAACTGTTCATATAGTGCAGTCAAAATCTCCATTTTTGACTGTCGCTGTTGTGTTTGTAACATCATGTCTCCGATCCCCTTATATCTCTGTAATTTACTCTTATTGTAAACGATTTCGAAAGAGTTGCCTATAAAAACTTCGATTGTATAAAAAAAGGATGGCACTTGCAGCTAAGCTACTAACTTTTTATGACAAAAAAATAGCCAGGCTCTTTTACCTGACTGAATGTACGGAAGCAAGTTCCCTTATATTTTCATTTTCTAATGGATTCACTGTATTCATTACTTTAACTGGTTTTTGAATATGATGTAATACATATTTCATCACAAAGCTATATGTAATTGCTGTCAGTATAATAAAAAACCAAACCATCTTGAACACCATCCTTAGTTCATGTTTTCATCTATATTTCTGTACGTTGATATTGAGAATAATTTTCATCTTCATTTACATAGTATCATGAACGATAATCATTTTCAATAGACGTTTTTTTATTTTTTCTGAAAAATCGTCACATATTCCGTATTCTCTCTTAATGCTCGTTCTTCTTCTGGTATTCGAATACTCATCATCCAAGCGTTTAATAATGAAAAAAGGACCGCCGTAAAAAAGGCGTTAAACAATAGCGAAATAACCAGGATTTCTGTTGCGACAATCATATAATTAGGGTGTCGCACATATTTATACGGTCCTTTAGCAATCACTTTTGCATTAGGTAGTACAATAATTTTTGTATTCCAGTACTCACCAAGTGAAGAAATAACCCACATTCTTCCCATTTGAGCTAAAACAAATATCGTAAGCCACAGCATCCAAAAAGAGGATACTTCACGTTGAAAAGCTACAACTTCAATAATTAATACAGAGAAAAATCCAGTATGCAGTAACACCATCCACGGATAATGTCCTGTACCAAATTCGATAGCACCGTTCTTTTTTAATTGTCGCTCATTTCTCTTTGCCAGGACTAATTCAACTACCCTTTGTAGAATAACAAAGCCAATCAAATAACTAAATAACATCATGTCCACCTCATTAACAATAGCTCTGATGAAAAACCGGGTCCAAGGGCTGTGGCGATCCCGTATTCACCACTTTCCCCACCCCGTTCCATAAATTGCTCTAATACGAAAAGAATAGTTGCTGAAGACATATTACCGAAATCCTGTAATACCTTCATTGATATTTCTGTCATCCTTTCATGGAATCCTAAAGCATCCTGATACGCCTCTATGACCTTTTTTCCACCAGGATGGGCTACAAAGTGCTTAATATCTGATAACCTTATATCATGAAGAGCAAGAAATGTATCCACATTTGGTTTTAACCATTGTTTCACAATCGTCGGGATATCCTTTGAAAAAATCACAAAAAGCCCTTCATCCCGCACATCCCATCCCATCACGTCTAATGAATGAGCCATAAGTGTAGATTGAGTGGCAAGAATCGTAAAGTGAATGCTGACGCTTGGAAAAATCAGCTACAGAAGCTTGATTCCCGCACACCAATACACAGCTAACACCGTCAGAGAATAATGAAGTTCCAATGATATTACTTTTAGAAATATCATTTTTTTGAAAGGTTAAACTGCAAAATTCTACACTCAATACTAATACTTTTGCTGTTGGATAGGCCTTGCAATATTCAAAAGCACGTGAAAGTCCACTCGCTCCCCCTGCACATCCCAATCCCCAAATGGGTATTCGTTTCACATGCGCTTGAAAAGGCAGTATATTCATAATTCGTGCCTCAATGGTTGGTGTAGCAATGCCTGTACTTGATATGTAAAAAATAGCATCAATTTCACTTGCCGCTATTTCTCTTTTTAAAAAGATTTCGTTCGTTAAACATTTTTTTATCGCTTCTGTACCGAATTCAACTGCTTGTTCAATATACAAATCGTTTTTTTGGGCAAATGTATGCCCCTCTTTAAACCAGTCTAGATGATTTGTAAAATAACGCTGTTCAACTTGACCATTTTTAAACGCTTGTAAAAGCCGTTCAATATTGCTAAAAGACGCTCCAAACATTTCTCTTGAAAACTCCATAATATCGTCTTGAGCTAATAAAAATGGTAATTTTGCATGAGCGGCTGAGATAATGTACACCATTTCACCACTTCTCTCTTCCATTTTACTGGTTAATATAACCAATGCTCAGTAAACTATTCGAAAATCTATGTACAATGAATCTTTTATGTGAATTTTTTAAAATTAATAGTAATATTTAACTACTTTTTTGTTATGATGTTTGTATTGAACAAAACTGGAGGAATGACGATGACCATTGGTACTCAAGTGACGAGCGTTTTAAACGGAACAATTTCAGCAGTAAAATCTGTACTCCCCCTTGAAATGGATATACACCCACCACAATTAATTCAAAAACATTTTGAACAAGAAGAAATCAGTGTCTTAATCGGAATGTTAGGAGATTTCCCTGGAAGATTAATCATTGATGGATCGGAAACCTGTCTAAGTAAAATAGGAGAAGTCATGTTTGGAATGCCGCTTGAAGGAGCCATGCTAGAATCTTTTGCCGCTGAACTCGGCAATATGATTGCTGGCAATTTAGCTACAACGCTAGCACAAAGTAACACGATTATAGATATTACCCCTCCAACAGTGCTTATTGGGAAGGCACGAATGGCAGGGTTTGAAAACGCATTAAGCCTACCTATTTTATTAGAGAATGTAGGAAAGCTTAATGCTGTATTGATTATTGAGGTATAATCAGACAATCATTTTTTACTTGCCTCCACTTGTATAAAACCATTATAAAAGCCTTGGAAACGAGCCCAAGGCCTTTTGTCTACTTAAGTTTGTATACATCTCCATACTTTTCTTCTAAATAGTTGATTAAATAGTGCGCATTTAAACCTTCGCCCGTTGTTTCCTGAAGAATTTCACGTGGTTGCTTCATTTTACCATACTGGTGAATTTTTTCATTTAACCATGCTTTGATTGGTTCTATGTTGCCCTTTGCTAATAATTCATTAAATTGAGGCAAATCCTTCAACATCGCTTGTTTCATTTGCGCAGCGTACATATAACCTAATGCATAGGATGGAAAATAGCCAAAGCTACCATCTGACCAATGTACATCTTGCAACACACCTTCTGCATCATTCTCTGGAACAATACCTAGATATTCTTTATATTTTTCATTCCAAACTTTCGGTAAATCGGTAACAGCTAATTCCCCATCAAACAATGCCTTTTCAATTTCATATCGAATCATAATATGAAGTGGATATGTAAGCTCATCCGCTTCAATTCGTATAAGCGAAGGCTTAGATTCATTAATTCCTCGATAAAAGTCATCTAGTGTAACCTGTCCAAATTGCCCAGGAGCTATTTCTTTTAATACGGCATACTGCTTCTCCCAAAAGAACTTATTGCGACCAACAAAGTTTTCAAAAAACAATGATTGCGATTCATGAATCCCCATGGACGTACCATCGTCTAATAGTGTTCCTGTTAATTCACTTGAAATATTTTGTTCATAAATGGCATGACCACATTCATGAATCGTCCCAAAAATGGCTCCTCGAAAATCATGTTCATCATAACGGGTCGTCACCCTCACATCGCCACGGTTAATCCCTGTGGCAAATGGATGTACAGCTATCATCTAAACGTCCTGCCTCAAAATCAAAACCAAGCTCCTTTAACATTTCAATACTAAACTGTTTCTGTTTTTCCTTTGGAAAATGGTGATACAGAAAAGTTGTATTAGGCTGGAATTCACTTTCCGTCACTTGTTTTACGAGCGGTACAATTCGTTCACGAAGCTGTGCAAATACTCGATCAAGAACCTCTACGGTCATTCCAGGTTCATACATATCTAGAAGCGTGTTATATTTATGATTTTGATAGCCCCAATATTCAATAAATTTTTTCGTATAGGTAACAATCTGTTCTAAATATGGTTGAAATAATGAAAAATCAGCTTTTTCCTTCGCTTCTTCCCACGCACTCCCTGATTTGGATTGCAAAATAACAAATTCCTTATACTCATTAGCTGGAATTTTATTATTTCGTTCATACACTTTTTTACATTCTTTAACAGCTTTTTTCGTGATATCTGATATGGATGTTTGTGCTTCTTCTGCTGCAAGTTTGGCTATGAAAAAAGCCATTTCCTCGCTCGTACTCATCTTAAATACTTCAGACGAAATCATTCCAATTACTTCAGAGCGCTGCTCGACTCCCTTTTTGGGTGCACCTGTACGCAAATCCCAGTAAATAACGGAAAGAGCTTCGTTATATGCAGACATCTTTTTTACATATTCCAAAAAATCTCTTTCAACCCTTTTCATTTCATTATTCACCATTCACGCCTCCTTTTACTTTCCTCAACTTTACCATATTCTAGACGAAAAGCGGAATCGGCTTGTTCACGCCGGTGGAGCTAGACACCAAAGCGCATCAAAAATTTTATAAATTCTTATATTATTAAAAAATCAAGGCGTATTAATAAACACCTTGATTGTTAGGATCAACCTTGTAGAGTTGTCGGTAAAACAGATATCACTTTTTCAACGACTGATGTTGGAGTTTGGTTCTCCATTAAAATATGGACAGAACCTTGATCTTCACTTGTTCGAATTAAACGCCCGATGCCTTGTCGAAGTCTAAGGAGCATATATGGCATATCTACCTTTTCAAAAGGCTGATCCACAGCTTTTCTTTGAGCAGCAAAGACAGGGTCATGTGGTGGGAACGGCAATGAGAATATCACAACATTTTCAAGAGATGCCCCTGGAACATCTAACCCTTCCCATAAATGATAAGACAACAGAACAGAATGCTCATTTTCTTGGAACTTTTTCACAAGTTCACTAATTTCCGCATCTCCTTCAAAATAGAAAGGATACTCTGATTCTATATAGTGCTCTTGGAACCATTGCAGTTCTTCATTTGACTTAAACAACACTAATGTTTTTCCTTCATGCTCTTCAATGGTTTTCATTGTGTATGCAAGTTTATCCTCTTGCTTCTGTTGGTCAAAGGATGGCATATAAATACGCATCACCTCATCATAATCAAAAGGCGACTCAACAGAAAAGTGAAGATAATCTTGAATCCCTAGGCTATCTGCAATATATTGAAAGGATTGATTATCAGATAGAGTAGCTGATGAGAAAATATAAGGAATCTTTTTATTGAACACTTGCTCTGCTAAAATGTCTTGGACTAACCGAGGCATAATCACAAGTGTTTTCGTTTCTCCCACTTCCTCAAACCATGTAATAGCTTGTTCATTTTTAGCAAATAAGGAAAGTGAATAGCCAATTTGTTCTAAATATTCTTCTGCTACATGCAAATCATATTCATTTATTGTATACATTTCTGCTTCAAACACTAAGCTATCTTCTAACTTTTCAATTTGACGCTGAAATTTAACAGCAAAGCTCGTTAATTGTGGTGAATTTGGAATTTCATATCGATCTGATCCACTAATCTCAACCGCTTTTTCTTCTAAAATTGCAAAGAACTCCTCATTGAGGTCAATTAAATCTTCAATAATATATAGGGTTTCTTCTCTAACCTGATTCGCAGATAATAGCTGCAATACCGTTTCGAGAGTTTGCTCTCCAATTTTATAGGTAAGCGCTTTTTGAGCTGACAGTTCTAATAAATGCCCTTCATCAAAAACAACACAGCTATGCTCTGGCAATAACGGAAGTTGACCTTCACGCTTTCTTTTTTCTTTTGTCCAAATATGCTCCATATAAAAGTCATGAGAACAGATGATTAAATCTGTCGCTTTTCGATAATAGTCGCGGGACAATGTCTGACCACAGCGATGACGTTTTTCACAAGTAAAGCAATTTTGCAGAGCATCCCAGCCCACTTGATTCCAATCTTCATCATTTAAGTATGGATATTGCTTTCGATCTCCATAAGCTGTATACGCAGTCATGGAAGAATTATCATGAACAAACGAAGGCAATTCATCATAAAGTCGATCTATCCCCTCTGAATCTACATGATTAACAGCATAGTCTAATTTCTTCAAGCATATGTATTGGTCATGATATTTAGCAAGTCGAACATCCATTGTAATCCCAAGGGCATCCTTGATTTTTTGAATGTCACCTTCTTTTTTTACGAGCTGTTCAATTAATGTTTCATCCGCACACGAAATAACGGCTGGTTTATTCGTATAACGAGCATAACAAAGTGCATAAAGCAAATAGACAAGTGTTTTCCCTGTACCAACACCTGCTTCTGCAAAAATCACCTTTTTTTCTTTAAATGCTTTTTCTAATTGAAACGCCATGAAGACTTGTTCATCACGAAGCTCGAATCCTTTATCGGGAAGAATATCGTAAAAAACATCACCGATCCATTCGGAAAGCTTATCGTAAAAAGAATCTTCTTTAGTAATTGGAAAAGGTAGTGTTTTAAGCATTTTGTTCTCCCCTTCATTCAACATCTTATCTATTTTTCATAAAGAAACGATAATTTATTCCTCTTTTTATATATTCTAAGCCAAATAAACATTATCCTTTATTTTTTTGTATTGGTCAATGAATCTTTACAAAAAAACAGACCCTCTTATGAGAGCCTGTCTGAGTTTTAGTTGATTAAGCTTTGTTAACGTTAGAAGCTTGAGGTCCACGTTGACCTTGTTCAACTTCAAAAGTTACTTCTTGACCTTCTTCAAGTGATTTGAAACCTTCACCTTGAATAGCTGAGAAATGTACGAATACATCGTCTCCATTTTCGCGTTCGATGAATCCAAAACCTTTTTCTGCGTTAAACCATTTTACTTTACCTTGTTCCATGCTTGTTGCCTCCTAGTGCGCTTACCACACAATTGTATTACTATCCTTGCTCATTCATATAAAGGGCTTTCCTAAATATTGAACAAAAATAATTCCTCTATAGGATAGCAGAAAAGATAATGACACGCAAGGCTGGTATAAATTATGATGAAAATGTCATAAGATGTTTACAAATTAATAACTTGTTTTTCACCTTTCCCTTTAATTCTACATAATTAACTGAATATTCGACCTTTTACAATTAATTAATCCATGCTAAACTATGACTAACTAAATCTAACATCGAAAGAGGGCAAACTCCATGTGCTGCTGTAACGTATGTAACTCCGAATTAACTTTAACCGATACGGTTATTATTGATGATCTCTACATGTTATACCACCGTTCGTGTTTCAAACCTGTTTATAGTTATATTGTTGACGTGGACACGTATGAACATATACTAAACAGGTATTCATCAATCTTTAAGGGTGTACTTATCCATTCATAACTAGAACAAACTAACATATACTGATAACCTTTCCGCGCTCTCCTGCAACATTCATTCACGAATTAAAAGAAAATAAAAAAAGGATACGAGTATCCCCACTCATATCCTCCACTAAATCTTACTCTTTATTTTCTACGTTTCTTGGTGGTCGTTTCCCCCAATATTGATAATAATCGGTACGAATAAACCCGTTAAAGAGCTTACGTTTTTTCGTTGCTGGCTTCCCATAGAATTGTTCAAAATCAGGATGAGATGTAATGATATAGATTGACCATGTATCCAATTTTGCAAAGGCTTGACCCATCTCTTTATACATTTGCTCTACTGCTTCTTTTTCACCAAGTCGTTCTCCATATGGAGGATTTCCCACTATCACACCATATTCTTTCTTTGTTGTTAGGTCACGAACTTGCATTTGTTTAAAATCAATAAGTTCACCTAAACCAGCTTCATAACTATTTTTCTTCGCTATTTCCACCATTCGATGATCGATATCAGAACCAATAATGTCTAAGGGCTGATCATAGTTTGCCACATCTTCAGCTTCCATACGTACCTCGTCCCAAACTTTTTGATCAAACCATTTCCAGCTTTCTGAAACAAATTCACGATTAAAACCAGGGGCAATATTTTGTGCGATTAGAGCTGCTTCAATTGGAATGGTGCCTGAACCACAAAATGGATCAATAAACGGCTTATCTGGGTGCCAATTTGTGAGCATGATTAACGCTGCCGCCATCGTTTCTTTAAGTGGCGCCTCCCCTTGCCCACTGCGATATCCTCGCTTATGTAGACCTGCTCCAGAAGTGTCAATGGTTAATGTCACAATATCCTTTAAAATAGACACTTCAATTTTAAAAAGCGGACCATTTTCAGTAAACCATGATACTTGTTTGTATTTTCTTTTCATGCGATCTACAATCGCCTTTTTTACTAACGCTTGACAATCAGGAACACTATATAGCTTAGATTTAACCGATTTCCCACTGACAGGAAATTCCGCATCTAACGATAAATAATCTTCCCAGTTTAATGCCTTTGTCTTTTCAAATAACTCATCAAAAGAAGTAGCTTTAAACTCGCCCACTTTAATTTTTATTCGATCTGCGCTTCTAAGCCATAAATTAGAGCGAGCGATGGCCTTTTCGTCACCTCGATACATAATTTTCCCATTTTCCACTTTACAGTCATAGCCAAGGTCTCGTACTTCTTTTGCTACAACAGACTCTAGTCCCATTGCTGACGTAGCAATGATATCAAATGTTTTCATGTTGAGAAATACCTACTTTCCAATTAACATCTCCGGTTCCCACTTTTCTAAAAACTCTTCTAGCTCTGAAAAAGGGAGTGGTTTAGACAAATAAAACCCT
The DNA here is from genome assembly GCA_963790055.1 of uncultured Bacillaceae bacterium. Classification (GTDB taxonomy): domain Bacteria; phylum Bacillota; class Bacilli; order Bacillales; family DSM-1321; genus Peribacillus. The sequence goes on along the minus strand of CAWBND010000016.1, from coordinate 397,731 downwards.
TGAATAATATCACATTTTTCCTTTCGAAGGAAGTCTATCTGCTTTTGATTTTCTACTCCTTCTGCAATAATTTCTAGTTGCAGAGATTTTGCCATCGTGATAATAGCCTTTAACAATCGTTGCATCACCCGAATACGATGTTAAATTACGAATAAAGCTTTGATCAATTTTCAAAGCATCAATGGGAAAGCGTTGCAAATAACTAAGTGACGAATATCCCGTACCGAAATCATCAATGGATAATTTCATTCCTTTATTCTTTAAATGAACTAATTCATCAATTAATTCTTTTGCATTTGGCATAATCATGCTTTCCGTTAATTCTAATTCAACTAGGTTCGGATTTATATTCGTGTTGTTAATAAGTGTACTAACATCTTTAACAAAATCACTTTGATTAAAATGAAGTCCAGAAATATTAATACTCACCTTAAGTTCAGTATACCCAGCATCATGTAATCGCTTAACTTCTTTACAAGCCTGAAAAATAACCCACTCACTAATTGGAATAATAAGCCCTGTTTCTTCAGCAATTGGAATAAATTCACCAGGAGAGACTGAGCCTAACTCTGAATTATGCCAGCGTAAAAGAGCCTCTACACCTATAACCTTTCCTGTCTTTAATTCTACTTGAGGTTGATAATTCAAGGTTAATTCTTGATTGTTAATAGCTTTTCGAAGTCTATTTTCAAGAATCATTCTGCGTGAATGATTTTGTGGATGTAGCTTTTCATCATATAATTCAAAATTATTTCGACCGTTAGATTTGGCTTTATTCGTCCCTTTTGCTGCATTTTTGATTAACGAATCAGGGTCTTCCCCATTCACTGGATATACGGATATTCCAATACTTGTAGTAATAAATACTTCCTTGTTCTTCTAAGAAAAAGGGCTCTTTAAGAGCTATAATAATATCATTCGCTATTTGTACAGCATCATTTTCATGCTTAATATTCGGTAAAATAATAACAAACTCATCCCCACCAAATCGAGCCAATAAATCTTTCTTTTTTAACAACCATTTAAGGCGAGATGATACTTTTTTCAAAAGTAAGTCTCCATATTTATGACCAAGAGTTTCATTTATTATTTTAAAACGATCTAAATCTAAAAATAATACAGCGAGCAGTTGATTATGTTCCCCCGCCATATCAATAAAACGCTGAAGTTCTTGTGTTAACAGCGATCGATTGGCTGTTCCTGTTAATACATCATAATTTGCTAATTTTTGAATTTGTTCTTCATTTTGCTTATGAACGGTAATATCAGAGAAAACAGATACGTAATTCGTCACTTCACCATCTTTATTCGTAATCGTACTAATTGTTAACCACTCCGGGTATATTTCACCATTTTTTCGTTTATTCCAAATTTCACCTTTCCAATATCCTTTTTCTTTAATACTGTTCCATAATGCTTGATAAAATTCCTTTTGGTGATAACCAGATTGTAAAATACTGGGGTTTTTTCCGAGCACTTCTTCCGATAAATAACCCGTTGCTATTTCAAAAGCGGGATTTACATATAGAATACGACTTTTTTGATCTGTATAAAGGATGGCTTCTTCAATATTTTCGTAAATTTTTCTAGCAACAAATAACTCTTTTTCCATCATGCTTTGATAAGAACTATTCTCAAATAGCACCAAAAATAATGGTTCAGCTTGACCAAGCTGTATTTTACTAATTTTAACCTTACTAGTATAAGATTCCCCATCAGTTCTAATCAGCTTTACATGATCTATATATTGGCCCTCTTTATCTAATGTTTTACATATTGTTATATAATCATTCTCATTCAAGAAAAGTGAAGAAAAAAACATACAATGCAACTCAAATTCCTCATAACCTGTAATGGTTTGGGATAACCGATTTGAATTAAGGATTTTTCCATCATTAGAAAAAACGAGTGCCCCTTCTCCTAGCTGTTGCAGCATCGTTTCTAGTAGTGAATATATATCGAGAATAGTAACTTTGGATGATATGTACTTCACTTATTAGTCCCCCTAGATTATGTCTAGCTGTTATACGTATTCTACTATAATAATCTATTTTACCTATTAAGTGTAGTGATTTAGGTATATTTACAGATAAATTCAAAAAAAATTCAAATCATAATTAGTAATAACAAACTGAAGAATTACGTTTTTTGAAAGCAAGACTCATGATTGTAACAAAAAACTCTCCTGCTATAGGAGAGTTGTCTTGTTGTATTCATGTATGATAACGTTCTATAAGCCATGTTTTGTTCCGCAGTACTGCAAACGACTATTCATCTCGTACTTGGGTGGTAATCATCTATCTACAGAAGTATTAGCTTCTGTCCTTCTTCTCGTTCATTTCCAAGAAAGAAAGCGCCCCTACCATAATTTGGGTTTCTCGCTCGTGGGGTTTACCGCGTTCCACCCTTTCTATTTCTAGAAAGGCTACGTCACTGTGGCACTTTTATAGGTATTCATGCCATATCCATAAAGGACTTAGGCATTTTCCCGGCCGTCAACAGGTTCACCTGTTGCCCAAGCTTATTTTTTCGCCAGGCACGAACACTACGGGCATCGCAGCCCGTGCGAGCATGGACTTTCCTCTATAGCATATACATGCTACAGCAATTACCCAAACGTTAGCATAACAAAATTCATTATAGTCGACATTTAAATAAAACGCAATGGAAATAAATAGTCGACTATGTAATTTTGGGTGTGTTGGCGCTTTTTCGAGCATTAATCAAAAAGCTTGCTTCCAAAAACATGTTTTTCTAAGTTAGATAGACGTTTAAGAATATCAAAGTTTGTCGTTCCTGGAGTTGCACTAGGCGTAGGCTGAGTAACTCTTGTTGGTTGCGATTCAGCCATTTTTTTAAGTTTTACGTTTTCCTGTCTCAAATCCTCAATTTCCTGATGAAAAATTTCATAATCTTTTATGATTAAATCTAAAAATTGATCTACATCTTCGGGTTTATAACCACGCATAGCCGTTTTAAAATCTTTTTCTAAAATATCTTTTGCTGTTAATTTTATCTTATCAGATAGCATAAGATTTTCACCTCAATATTTTCGCTAATCAATCTAATCTATTTATATTTTTTCAAATCTACATGGATTTGTCAACGATACTTATCATTTTAAGTGAAACAATTCACTTTATCCTTACTCATTTGCCCATTGTTCTTCTTCTGCAACCTGCTGAAGGTCATCAAAACTAATGTTCCATATCCGATACTCACTTTGATTCTGTCTCTTTTGTGCTTCCAAATATGGATATTTGGGTGAGCCTTCTTTTTCAGAATCATAAAGAATAAGCATGGCATCGCTCTTTTGAACCATATATTGATTTTTTATTCGTAATTGCTGTGGTCCCTCATAAGGCTTCTTAAAAATAGCATCAACAAAATCCGCCTGTGCAAGTATAGCTTGATAATACTCGCGATTTATCTCGTTCCATGACTCTTCCTGGTTTAAAAAAGGCAACAGAATGCCAAGCTTTAATTGAGTGTATTCCTCACGTAAATCAAATACCACTTCTGCTGCCCATAATTCAGTTCCTAATTGTCCAGAAATAATGACCCATTCCAGACCTTCCTCCACCATTGGCAACAGACGAGATTGGATGGCTTTCTTTATATATTTGACGGCTTCATGATCGTTTTTAAAAATACCGAGTTCAAAAGCTTTATACCCAGTGACATACAACACTTTCACAGTTTCATGCTTCCTTTCTTATGTATAAATATAAGGGCAAAAGCCCTTATATTTTAACAGAATGGTCTTGGTGGACAAATCGGACCTACCATCGGTGGTGGACCACAACACACCAAATGTTGACTTAAGCATTGATTCACAACAGATTGTGTGTGTGGAAAATAATGTTTATGTGTAAACACATGCTTATTTACTGTTGTTGTATGCGACGGATGAACATGAGGCACAACCGTATTCATGACATTTGTGTTCACAAATTGTTGTGGTGGTGTTACTTGTGTTGGTGCTACAGAAGTTGGCAATACATTAGTTGGTGCAAATGGTGCTGGACCTATTCCTGCTGGTGATACGCTGTTGGTCCATATGGTCCTGGACCCATTCCTGCTGGTCCATATGGTCCTGGACCCATTCCTGTTGGTCCATATGGTCCTGGACCCATTCCTGCTGGTCCATATGGTCCTGGACCCATTCCTGCTGGTCCATATGGTGATGGACCCATTCCTGCTGGTGATACCGCTGTTGGTCCATATGGTACATTAGGAGCATACCCTGCCCCCATTACTTTACCCATATGCGGTTTAGGACACCCTGAGTGGCGATTGAACATATAAACGTCCCCTTTCATCATAGTTTTGCTTTCACTTATAGACTATGAATATAGGGGCATACGTGTACTAATAAAATAACCTAATTTTAATGCTGTTTACGCTTCAACCTTTCCAATCTTTTTTCAAGATTTTCTAGCGATTTAGAAGAAAGTTTTTCTGCTTCAATCGTTTTTATTTCTTGAAACGTTTTTTCCGTATAATACAAGGCAGCAGGAACGTCTTTGAATTGATGTTCTAGTAGCTTCGCACATTCAATGTTTGCCTCTACTCGTTGTAACAGATTTCCATGAACGGCTACATCTCGCCAAATATCAAGAGCCTGTTTATATTGTTTCTCTCGTTTTTTTTGAAAAGCAAGTGCATGACTAGCAGTAATCCGATCTAGTTCATTCCCTACTTTTCTTACCTCTTCATACGTACTTAGTGCATTCTCTTTTTCTCCTAAATACTCCAACCATCGAGCCACTTTTAATGACTCCTCATTATACCCATCGATTTGTAAAATTTGTTTGGAAATATGGATATACAGACAAATCAAGCGACAAAACATCCAACTCATTATGTTTTAAAATACCAAACAATATTTCAGGATCTTTGCGTTCAATGAAATCAAAATAAATCATCGGTGCTAAATAACCCGGGATATCGCTTGTCCGTTTAATGCCAAGAATATCTGTTTCAACAGCAGAAAGCTTTACCCGCTCTAATTTGTCTTTCCAAAGCCTTCTTGAAGCATGATACAAGTCAAAATGACCAAACTCAGGCAACTTCGGAACATGCTCTCTTATAAGCGTGTGCTGTGTTTTTAATTGTGGCCAATCAAATGCTTTTCCATTGTAGGTCACAAGTGTGTCATAATTAATTCTCTCAAGAAAGCTCTGATATAGCGGAATTTCATTGCCTGGCTGTGGTAAAATATGCTGCCTTACAACCACTTCTGTTTTCCGTTATGAAGGCATACCCTAGCAAAAAAATTGTATTTCCTGCTCCTCCACCTAGCCCTGTTGTTTCAGTATCAAAAAAGAATAAATCGTCACTATTTAGTCCATTTGCTGACAAGGGGTGATGAAGTGACGTGTTATTCCAATGTTCAATAATAGTCTGTAATTGCGAAAAGGAATAATTCCCATGCTGATAATGAAGTGGATAACGTACTTCTCGAATAAAACAGTAGGAATCATCAAAATCGTACACACTCGTATCATGCTGTAGCCATTTATCTATAAACGGGATATCAACTACATCGAGACTCTGTTTCATCACTCTTTATTTGAACAGGTTGCTCTTCTATATTCATATGCGGCTTTAGACGATTTAATTTCATTTTTAAAGACAAAACGGAACACCTCTACCTTATTTCAATAACAACTATAAACAAAACAGCTATTTCGACGTCTAAAATTGCTGTAATAGCTCAATACATTGCTTCTTTGCAGAAACGCCTTCTATTTCCATTCCAATGCAAGACGGACAGCCATCTTCACAAGGACATTTACTAATTAAAAGTGTAGCCGCTTTTTTTATTTCGTCAAATCGGTTATATACATCCTCCGCTAGACCTATGCCTCCTGGATAATGATCATAAATAAAAATCGTCGGTAGTCCCGTATGTGCCGCTTTTATTTGAGATATTACATGAATATCATTTCGATCACACATCACATGAATAGGAACAAGATGCTGCATAACATTGGCGACGCCCAATAATAATTGCTCTAACGTTTTCTCCGTGATGCGATTCGCCCACTTCTGTCAACTCTAGCCAAGTGGCACTCGTATGGAGTTCTTCTTCTGGTAAATAAATGGGACCAGAACCAATATTCTCAAAAGTGGTTAATCGAATTTTTTTAAAAATCGTCGGTAGCATATTGACCGTTACATCACCATAGTGAATAGCATAATGCTTACGATGAACCGTTTTATCAATCTCTAGTACTTTAAGCTGCACAGCTAAATTAGCATCTGTATAATACTCCACATCTACTTCTCTAACATACGCTTTGTTATGTTCCCAGTCTAGCTTTTCTACTTGATATTGGACCCCTTCATGTAAATAAATTGCTTCATCATGAAGAAGCGTCATCGCACTGAATCGGTCCATCTCGCCAATAATCTTAACATTCGCTGTATGTGATCTATCAATAATGACGACGTTTTCCTGAGAAGCAGAACGTAGGCTTATATTTGTAGCTGGAAAAGATTGATTAGCCCAGTAAAATTTATCGCCATTTTGATGTAACACTCGTTCCTCCACTAGATACTCCAATATTTCCTGTACTTCTATTGGTCCAAATTGCTCACCTTCTTTAAAGGGCAATTCGTATGCAGCACATTTAAGATGATCAACAAGAATAATCAAATTTTCTGGATTTATTCGAGCGTACTCTGGTGAACGATCAAAAAAGTAATCCGGATTTTGCACAATATATTGATCAATCGGCGTTGAACTAGCAACCATAATAATTAAAGCTTCCCCATGCCTTCTACCAGCACGCCCTGCTTGCTGCCAGGTACTTGCTACACTGCCTGGATAACCTGTCATCACGCAAACTTGGAGTTGTCCAATATCAACACCCAATTCTAAAGCATTCGTACTTACTACACCTAGAATATCACCATCTCGCAGCCCTTTTTCTATTTCTCGACGCTGCTTCGGTAAATAGCCTCCTCGATAGCCTCTAATCGATTTAGCACCTAATTCTTTTTTTACGAGCTCTTGCAAATGACTTAAAATAATTTCCACTCTAACTCTACTTCTCGCAAAAATAATCGTTTGAATGTTATTTTCTAAAAATTGTTTAGCTAACCCATTGACCTCAACTGTTGCGCTTTTCCGGATATGTAATGGCTTATTTACAATCGGAGGATTGTAAAAGACAAAGTGCTTTCTACCGCTAGGAGCCCCATTATCATCGATGAGCGTCATCGGATTTCCTGTTAGCTGCTCCGCTAATTCTTTTGGATTAGCAATAGTCGCCGATGTGCATATAAAAATCGGATTACTGCCATAAAATTTACAAATTCGTTTTAGTCGCCGAATGACATTTGCTACATGGCTGCCAAAAACGCCTCGATATGTATGTAGTTCATCAATGACAATATATTTTAGATTTTCAAATAAGCTTACCCATTTTGTATGATGTGGCAAGATGGCAGAATGAAGCATATCAGGATTTGTAATTACGATATGCCCAGCCTTGCGAACCTTTTGCCGAATGACTGGTGATGTGTCCCCATCATAGGTAAAACTTTTGATATCGATTTCCATTTCTTGAATGATTTCATTCAATTCACTTTTCTGATCCTGAGCTAAGGCCTTTGTCGGAAATAAATACAGCGCTCGATTGCAATCATTTTCGGCAATTGCTTGCAGAACAGGAAGGTTATAACAAAGTGTTTTTCCTGATGCTGTTGGGGTAACTGCTACAATACTCTCCCCTTTTTGAACCGTTTGAAAGGCCGTATATTGATGTGTATATAGCTGATGAATTCCTCGCTTCTTTAACGCCTCTCTAATTCGCGTATCTACATGATTTGGAATTTCTCTCGTTCGAGCTTCCTTCGGTTCAATTTCATGCCAATGTATAATATGTTCATGATGTTTTAGTTCTTCTATTAACTCAGAAAGTGATTTCTTTTTCATTATGCAGCACACCCCCTACTTGTACAGTGTAGCGAATATTCGTTTATTAGAAAAGCGTAAGGCACCCGGTTAGCGACGGATGGACTGGAGCGCTCCGCATGAGATAAAGGAAACACGAAGAACGATAGTGATTCGATGTTGACTTATCGTAAGGAGGAGAGCGAAGTCCAGTGCCTGAAGCTAGACAATTAGAAAAGCGTAAGGTGCCCGTTCAGCGACGTAGGGACTGGACCGCTCCGTATGAGATAAAGGAAACACGAAGAGCGAGAGCGATTCGATGTTGACTTATCGTAAGGAGGAGTGGGAAGTCCATTAGTCGCTAGGCACCTGGAGCTAGACAATAGAAAAGCGTAAGGTGCCCGTTCAGCGACGTATAGTACGCAAACAAAGAGACTCAGAGTCATGTATAATGACTCTGAGTCTCTTTCTTTTTATACTTTTAACTTAAATAGGCCCCCGACACCCTTGAAAACCGAAGTCATTTGTGAAACAGTATTTACCATTTGTCCTGCCGTATTCATCATTTTGGTCACATCCATAGAGCCATCTTGTGTTTTAAATTGATTGAGTACAGATTGAAAACCGGATGGCTGTGCCTTTTGCATAAACTGCTGCTGTGGATAAGGATTTGCGAATGATTGTTGTGGTGGCCTTTTTACTTTCGGCTGCAGTGGGTTTTCAAATGGGTTAAACGGCTGTTGGGATTGGTGTTGGACTTGAAAAGGCTGCATCGTTGCACTAGGAAACGCACCAATAGTCATTGGTTGATCTGGATACGGCCCAACCTGATAAAAATCTTGCTGGATTTCCCCCTGTTTTTGATACATACTTTCCCCCGCCATTTGAAATGGATAAGATTGCATCGGCTGCTGATAGTAAGTCATATCTTGAGGATAGCCTCCCCAATAATTTGGCATAGCCTGAGGATAGCCCTGATTCGGATAGCCTTGATGATAACTTGGTCTCATTGAGCATTCTCCTCCTTTGCAGGAAATTAGCTACTATACAAGGTATGTAAAAAAAGGAAGGAGAGTGAATACCCTAGTTCTTTTGGGATAAAATTCGTTCACTCTCCATTTTTACGTTGTTTAAAATAAATAAAACAGACTGTACATGACTTTTAAATCGTTGATAACTTGTTTTTGGAAAAAAGGCTTGAATCGAAACATCAACTAGATTTTGAGCTGTTTGTTCAATTTGTTCTGGGAACAAGTACTTCAATTCCACTTCAGTTACTACTTGTTTCATGACGGTTTCCCATTCCTCACAAACCTTTTTGACTTCATCCGCAAAGGGTTTAACCTCTTTATAAAAATCTTTTTCTTGCCCGTCTAAACGTACTTTTTCATATATCGAATCTGCTTCTTCAGCAAAAGTAATTAATTGCTGCGTTAAAGTGACTACTCGTCGATCCATATATCTTCTCCCCCTATTCAAAAATAATCAACCAATATCGATTTTTTCATACTATCACATAGGGTATTCCTCCGTAAAACGAAAGGGTTTAGTTCGTAATGATAGAGCTCTTTGTTCAAACATGATTCATTCAGTCCATATAAAAATGCAGCTGAATGTCAGCTGCATCATATAATTAATACCCTAAATTAGGCGTCATGTTCATTCCATTCGATACTTTTTCTATTTTTACTGAATAAACGGGGCTTTGCTTCAAAGACAACTCTACCGTTTCTAACGCTTCCTGTGCCTGATTCACAATCTTATATTGCTCTGCCCATAATTTACAGCGTTCTGTGTTTACTGCAAGACCATACGCTCTTTCTAAACCATCGAGGCTTGAATGAATATCAGAAATCATTTCTAACATTTCTTCTAGTGCAACGTCTCTATTTCCCACGTTTATCCCTCCTGTCTTTACTAGTTATTAGTATTCGTTCTTTCATTCCCAAGTCCTTCCTATACGACAAAACTAGAAGTAATTCGGCAAAAAAAGTGCATATTTCAGGAATTTTTAACCCTTTCGACACGAATACTACTACAGAAATCTCAATTCACAATCATAAAAAAAGGATGATGTATATGAAGTCTAGTAATAGCAAACAAGAGCTGCAGCAGAAAAAACAAAATCAATCTGTAAAAAAACAAAGTGGTAATCCAAAATTAGATGGTGAAAATCGCCCATCAACATAGAAAAGCGGGACCGGCTCGTTCAGCTTGTGAAGCAGATAGGAATTGACCCAAAAGGAGTATTTTTGCCTTTTAGGGGCAATTCTCTTCTGCACAGCAAGCTAGCCGGTGAAGCTAGACAATAAGGAAAGCGGACAGGTACTCACTTTTCAACGTTTAAAATGCCAGGGGAAATCCACCCTGGCGTTTTCCTTTTTATTAGAATAGATTTTTATTTCACTTTGTTAGTTCAACATTTTCGGGCATTTTGGGTTTTCGAAACCATTTTGATTTAATCTTACATGTTACATCCCATTGATCTGTTATTGTTGGCTGATGTGTAATAACAGGGTATACGGTACGAAGCATAGGTGTGTGTCTTTTATATAAAGAGTGGCTATATTGACTATAATCATAGCGTGATCCACTTGGTTCTGTTTGAGAAACAAATTGATAAAAATAAGGAAATAATGGAGGAGAAAATAATAATTCATACAATTTTTTTCCTAGATGTATTCGAGCATCCACATCTTGAAAATGGGATACAGAAAAACCATATAATTCACCATTGCAAGTAGGAAACAGCACCTTACTATGATGAAGCTGATCCTGTAACAAAAATACTAGAGAATGAAAAACAAATGTACGCTTCTCAATAACTGGTTTTTCAATGATATGTTGTTCATTAATAATTAAAGCATACGCCAACCGTCTTTCATTTCGATTCTCCCAAAACCTCTCCCATTCTTTTTCCATAAATGCAGTGATATATAATCTTTTACATAAATAAAACAAAGGTCTATTATATTTTCTTGAAAAGTGATAAAGCAAGAGTTGCGGATAAGCATCCTGAAAGATTCGCCAATTTGCTTCTTCATACGTTAAAAATAATTGATAACGAAAGCGTTTTGTCAAAAAAAAAGGTAGCCAATTCCCTTCAAGATCACACATATTCCAGCCAGCATTTCTAGACACTAATCCAGCTAATAAGGCCCAATTAATTTCAGGATACTTCCTATAAAAATGCTCGTAGGCCTTTGTTCTTGAGATATTATCTCTATTTCCTTTTCTCGTTAAACACCTTATCGTATTAAGAAATCGCCAATCGTTCACTTTAAAACACCACTTTCAAGGATAACTATTATCTAGCATCTAAAGAAAAGATACGTTTTATTCCCCTTTTATTCACTTTTTTTGCTATCATAAAATAGGTGTAAAAGGAGGGTTAAAGTTGGCATTTCATTATCCCAATGGGCGCAAATTTATTTCTCATTCACAAGAGGAAAAACATTCTTTACCTAAAGAATTAAGTTACAGTAATCGCGGTAAAACATTGGAGGATGATTTAAACGAAACAAATCAATACTATTTAGTACAGGGAATTGCAGTGATTCACAAAAAACCGACACCTATCCAAATTGTTGATGTTCATTACCCTAAAAGAAGTGCTGCTGTTATAAAAGAAGCCTATTTTAAACAGGCTTCAACGACAGACTATAACGGCGTATATAAAGGGAAATATATCGATTTTGAAGCAAAGGAGACGAAAAGTTGTACCTCCTTCCCGCTTAAAAACTTTCATGAACATCAAATTGAGCACATGAATCAGGTCACACATCAAGGCGGTTTTGCTTTTGTTATTATTCGTTTTTCAGTTATAGATGAAATCTACTTAATGATTACAAAAGATTTATTGCGCTATTGGGAAAGAATGAAAGCAGGTGGCCGGAAATCTATTTCTCTTGAAGAGGTAAAACAGACTTCTACAAAGATTCCTCTTGGCTTTCAACCTAGAATTGACTATATTAAAGTAATAGATTCTCTCATTTTCTAAAATTTTTTGGAAGGTTTGTTTAGAAAGGCAGGTTAGCTAGATGGCTGAAGACTATAAAACAAGAGGAGAACGACGAAAACAAGCTCAAGCTCAGAAAAAATCTCATAAAAAATCAGACAAAAAACCTAAAACATTGCTTAAGCGAGTTTTTCTTACTCTTGTTGCAATTGGAATTATTTTCTTATTAGTAGGAGTTGGGACCTTTGCCTACTATATTAGTGATGCCCCTAAGCTTGATGAAGGCTTGTTGAAGGACCCAGTCGCTTCAAAAATATATGACAAGGATAAAACATTACTTGCAGAACTAGGTAAAGAGAATCGAGATTACGTCAACTACGAAGACATTCCGCAGCTCGTTGAAGATGCCTTTTTAGCTACTGAAGATAGTCGCTTTTATAAACATCATGGTGTCGATTTTCTTCGTTTAAGTAGCGCCGTAATGGCGAATATCACAGGTGGCTTTGGTTCACAAGGTGGGAGTACGATTACCCAGCAAGTCGTAAAACGATCGTATTTAACACCTGACAAAACGGTTAAACGGAAGGTTCAAGAAATGTGGCTCTCTTTGCAACTTGAACGGAAATATACAAAAGAAGAAATTTTAGAAATGTATGTCAATAAAATATGGTTTGCGAACAATTCAAACGGAGTTTTAACCGCTTCTCAAACCTATTATGATAAGGATTTAAAGGATTTAAAATTACATCAAGTAGCGATGCTTGTTGGCCTTCCACAAAGTCCAAGTCGCTACGACCCGTATAAATATCCTGAACGTGCAAAAGAACGTCGTGATGTCGTTTTACATCTGATGAATAAACATGGCTATATTACAGATGCAGAAATGAAAGAAGCGCAAGCACAAAGCATTGAAGATGGTCTACAGCCTAAAGATACAAGCACAGTGGATACAACACCATATGATGCATATATTGACCAAGTCATCGAAGAAGTCGAAAAAATGGGTGATTATAACATTTTTACCGACGGACTTGAAGTATATACAACCATTGACAAAGATGCTCAAGAATATGTATTTAATATGCTGAATAGCGATGAGGTCATTAGCTATCCAAATGAAACCTTGCAAGCGGGTATCACGTTACTTGACACTCAAACTGGTGAAATACGAGCGATTGGCGGTGGAAGAAATACAACGGTTAAACGTGGCTGGAACTATGCAACAGATACAAAACGTTCACCAGGTTCAACCATTAAACCAATCGTCGATTACGGTCCTGCTGTGGAACATCTAAATTGGTCGACCTATCACCAAATTTTAGATGAACCTTACACATATAGTGACGGTACACCGATTAACAATGCATCAAGACGCCATTATGGTTTAGTCACTACACGTGAAGCATTGGGCCGCTCATTAAATATTGCAGCCTTAAAGACGCTTCAAGAAGTGGGCTTAGATAACGCAAAACAGTTCTCAAATAACTTAGGCATTTCATTTTCAAATAACAACACAATCGTAGAATCATCGTCACTCGGTGGTGGTGTGGAAGTATCGACCCTTGAGTTAGCTGGAGCCTATAGTGCATTTGGGAATAGCGGAATTTATAACAAACCACATGCTGTAACGAAAATTGTCTTACGTGATAAAACAGAAATTAAAAATGAAATCGCTTCGGAACCGGTTATGAAAGATTCAACAGCCTTTATTGTAACGGATATGTTAAAATCCGTTGTAAACACTAGTTATGGAACAGGACAATTAGCAAATGTACCTGGTCTTCCACTAGCTGGGAAAACAGGATCAACGAACTTTACACCTGCAGAACGAGCAAAATATAACATCCCATCAAATGCTGTTAAAGATAGCTGGATGGCTGGTTATACAACAAACTATACAGTCGCGGTTTGGGCGGGCTATAAAAATAGTTCAGAAGAGGATTTTGATTATCTCGGGCCATCTTCACAGAGAATCCCAAAATCCATTTTCAAAAATCTCATGCAATATGTCTCAAATGGCAAGCAAACGGCTGACTTTACGCAGCCTAACAGCGTTGTGAAAGTGGGGGTTATCAAAGGTTCTAACCCTGCTATTAAAGCAAATTCATATACTCCAAGCAGCAGAGTAACATATGAGTACTATGTAAAGGGACATGAGCCAACCCAAGTAACAACTGAATACAAAAAATTAGATGCACCATCAGGTCTGTCTGCTTCATACAATTTAGATAGTAATGAGATTCAACTTTCATGGGCCTATCCAACAGCTGCGAAATTTGCAGTAACAGTATCCGTTGACGGTGGACAAGCGAAGACTCTTGACAATACAAGCGAGACGTTCTTAAGTATGAAAAACCCAACGCCTGGTAGCAAGTACACCTTCTCTATCGTCGCCATTGTAGATGGTCAAACAAGTAACTCGGCTTCTACATCTGTCAGCATACCAGGAACGGACGATACAGAAATCATTCAAGAACCAGGTACTGAAACGGACATCGAGGATGGAATGGAAACCGAAGACGGAACGCAAACCGAAGATGGAACAGAAACTGAAGATGGAACCAAAACTGAAGATGGAACAGAAACTGAAAATGGAACCAAAACTGAAGATGGAACAGAAACTGAAAATGGGACGGAAACCGACACCGAAACAGATACCGATCAAAATGGAGAAGACATAGATGGTGACCCATCTGGTGAAGGTACAACTCTTGAAGGATCTACACCTAAAAATCCAATACCAGAGGAAACAGCACCACCAGAGGTGACAACACCACCTCAAGAGACAACGAAGGGGGAAAATTCTCCTAATAATGAAACACCTCCAAGTAACAATGAACAAGATCAATAATAAAAAAATCGCCTTAGACTAATGAAGTCTAGGCGATTTTTTTATCGTACTCTTTACGTAATGCTTTTCTAACTCATGAAATAATTCACTTAATTGGATAAAAGAATGGTAAAGCGTTGGACGTCGAACAATAAATGCTAATCTCTCAACGACATTAACGGGTTTTATCGGAAGCTCATTCACTTTTCCTTCCCATTCTGCTAACTCAACTGGTTTTTTGTGGATCCAATAAATTAAAGTGAAAAAGAGGGATAGTCCCTCCTTCATCGGCTCTAAGGTCATCTTTGCTTTTCGTTCTGAAAAAAGTGTTTGACATTCTAGCTCAATGGCTTTCCACTCTGTCAAAAGAACAGACACATGTTTCTCTGCATATGCCCATGGCTGATACGCCTCTATCCCCTGAAAAAAAGCAAAATCATACGGAAATTGAGTAAATGTATACGGCTTCTTCCATGCCTTGAGTTCATTTACATCAATCATTACACTTTGTTCTGAAAAAAACAAAGCAAATTTCAATTCTGCTGGTACATGTAGTTGGACATTGGAACTCATTTGCTTGTCCCCTTTTTCATTCGCTTTTTTCCCTCTCTACACAGCTCTAAAAGCGGGCATTGACCACATTGTGGGGATTGCGCTTTACAATGATAACGGCCGAAAAAAATAAGACGATGATGCGTATCCGACCATTCCTCACGAGGAACTTTTTTCATTAATGTTTTTTCTACTTCTAACACACTATCTTTCCAGCGGCAAATTCCTAATCGCTTCGACACTCTTTCCACATGAGTGTCTACAGCGATGGCAGGGATGCTAAATGCAACGGAGACAACCACATTTGCTGTTTTTCTGCCTACTCCAGGCAACTTCGTTAATTCATCGCGATCGCGAGGTACTTCCCTGTTATAATCGTCAATTAGCATTTTTGAGAGCTTTTGAATATTTTTTGCTTTATTTCTATATAATCCAATTGAACGTATATCATTTTCTAATTCCTCAATAGGAACACTAAGATAATCTTCAGGTGTTTTATACTTTTGAAATAAATGTTTCGTTACTTTATTAACAAGAACATCGGTGCATTGAGCAGATAAAGCAACGGCAATGACCAGTTCAAATGGATTAGAATGATTTAACTCACAATGGGCATCTGGGTACATCTCCGCCATTACATCCAAGCAATGGCGAATTTGAGCATTATTTAACATATCAGTCTCCTTTTACTGCTCGAGCCAGTTGTAAAACGGTACATCTTTCACAGGTGTAGTGGGTTCTGTTTTTCGTTCCCGCCTTTGATGAGCTCGGAATTTCTGTGTTTGTTCTCGAGCTTGTTCTTGCGTTTTAATCCCGTTCTTTTTCCATTCAAATAAAATTCGATCGACATAACGGAAGTTTAATTTTCCTGAAATAACAGCTTCTCTTAAGGCTGCTTTAATAATTTCTGGTTCATGCTGATCATCTATCCACATCGCTAATGTTTCACATTCAAATGGGGATAGAGGACGGCCAAATTCTTGCTCGAAAACGGTGTATAAACTTTCCCCTGCTTCTTTCGCTTGCTTAACTTCTCCCTTTTTTTGCGTCAATAAAAAGTGTGATAACATCTTTTCATATAGTGGTTCTAAAGAGTATTTTTCATTTCCAACTTCCTGGCTATTTTCTTCTTCTATTCCAATGAATCCTTTTTGAATTAAGCTTTGAATTAAAAACAGACATTCCGATTCTTGAAAGGTCATTCGTTCTGCTAATTGAGAAGGAGTAGGAAATGGGGTACCTTTTTCTATAAAATTTCGTAACTGAAGTATAAGGACTAACTCTTGTTCAGTTAACCCCATCATTTTGTAGTGAGTTAATAAAAAGTGAGGAATCGTAAGTGTTCCTTCCTTTAACCAAGCATGTAGATAATTTTTTATCATGTTTTGAACACCTCTCATACAGTATATCATGAATAGGACAACGGAATAAGCGGATAATTTTAACGAAGGGAAAAAAGAGCGACTACTCACGTAAGGAAATGATTTCATTTAAAAAGGCTATCGCAAACTCAACACGATAACCTTCTTCAAGTACCATTCAATCGGATACAAATAGTTAAAATAGGCTTACCTATTAAGGATATAAACGGTTCAACAAACGAGGGAAAGGAATCGTTTCACGAACATGTTCGACACCACTAATCCATGCTACCGTACGTTCTAAACCTAGCCCAAAACCTGAATGAGGTACCGAGCCGTATTTCCGAAGATCCATATACCATTTATAAGCATCCTCATCTAAGCCATGCTGCTTGATGTTGGCCTCTAGTTTTCCATAATCATGAATCCGCTCTGACCCCCCAATAATTTCTCCATATCCTTCGGGAGCAATTAAATCCGCACAAAGCACCACTTCTTCACGATTTGGATCAGGTTGCATATAAAATGGTTTTAATGAAGTTGGATAGTGCGTAATAAAGACAGGCCTGTCATAGCTTTCCGCAATCGCCGTTTCATGAGGAGAACCAAAATCATCACCCCACTCTATATCATTAAAGCCCTGTTCATGAAGAAATGTAAGTGCATCGTCATAGGTGATACGCGGAAATGGTGCTGTAACTTGCTTAAGCTTTGTTGTATCTCGTTCAAGCGTATGAAGCTCGAGTTGGCAGTTTTTCAGTACAGATTGCACAATATACGCTACATACTGCTCTTGTACCTTTAAATTATCTTCAAATTGAACGAAGGCCATTTCTGGTTCAATCATCCAAAATTCAATAAGATGACGTCTTGTTTTAGATTTCTCTGCACGAAAAGTTGGACCAAACGAAAATACCTTTCCTAGAGCCATCGCAGCTGCTTCCATATAAAGCTGACCACTTTGAGACAAATAAGCATCTTCATCAAAATATTTAGTTGCAAATAATTCTGTTGTTCCTTCTGGAGCACTTCCCGTTAAAATGGGCGGGTCAACTTTAACAAAGCCTTCTTTGTTAAAGAATTCATATGTAGCTCGGATAATTTCATTACGAATTTTCATGACCGCATGCTGACGTTTTGAACGTAGCCAAAGGTGTCGATGATCCATTAAAAATTCTGTTCCATGAGCTTTCGGAGTAATTGGGTAATCAATGGACTCAGAAATGACCTCCACGTCTTTTACCTGTAATTCATAGCCGAAAGGCGAACGCTCATCCTTTTGAATAGTCCCTGTTACATACATGGACGTTTCTTGAGCAATCACTTTAGCTTGATTAAAAATCGCTTCCCCGACATCCTCCTTCACCACAACACCTTGGATAAACCCTGTTCCATCACGTAATTGCAGGAATGCTATTTTCCCACTTGAACGTTTATTTGCCAGCCATGCGCCAATCGTCACTTCCTGATCGACAAATTGACTAGCTTGATTTATTGTAATTTTCACGAATAGTCCCCTCCAAAAGTAGTGATGAATTCCATTTTTTTCTTTTTTCATATTATACCCTTAGCTGATGAGACAAGCAACAGAGAAGAAAAGCTTAATGCGCCCGTTCAGCGACGTAGGGACTGGACACCAATACGCATTGAAAACTTTATACTTTCTTAGATAAAAAAAGGCCTGTAGATTTCACCTTTAAAGCTAATCTACAAGCTACTATTGCTATATACTTCGATAATATTTAAGCCATTCTCCTGTTTTAAAATCATAATAATCATAATTATATCTACCAGAACGATCTTTATAGGTCACTTCCCATAGAGGTACACTATTTTCCATACCTAACTTAACAGATATAATTTTTTTAGAATCTATATTCTGCTGCACAATCGAAAGAATTTCTTCTTTTGTTTTACCATTTGCAACATTCTCTATCACGATCTTATCACGGTCATTGTCAGGAATCCAAACGATTTGCTTTTGCCCACTACTTGTTGTACCAACCACAACGGAGTATGACTCTTTTCCATGATAGAGGTAAAACTCATCCATCGTTTTCAACCCTGCTTCCGCCTTAGCCATTTCAAAAGCAAGATCCTCGGCTTTATGTTTAGGTTGCATAGCTTTTATATAGGCGCCCGTTACAAAGCCAAGAAAACAAAGGAACAAAATAGAAGAAATAATGACCCACTTTTTCAATATTTTCACTCTTCCTATGTACGATATATCGTAAATATCGCCTGTTCTTGATTTTCTGAATCCAATGCCAATCCGAACATTAAATCCTGACGTTTCAAGTTGCGATTTAAGCAATCGACAATTTTATATAAATCGGGTGAATTTTGAACCTTTACTGTTGAAATAACTTCAATTTTGCTTTCCATGAAAATCCTTCCTCCAAATACCTGAAAATTGTCAATAAATGCTTATATGATAAGGATTGTTGGCATGACATCTTTCCACATTATATCAGTTTCATTGATTATTTTCTTTATTATTTTATAAAATTTCTATTATCTTTTGAATAGTGATGAACGAACACCTTATAGCCAGTTTTCAATAATATCTGTCATTTCATTAATAGACACTTGATTCCATTTCACAGGTGGTAGCGCTTTTTGAAATTCTATCCCGTACTTACTTGTTATAATCCTTCGATCGAGTACCACTAACACACCACGGTCTGTTGATGTGCGAATGAGACGACCGAATCCTTGGCGGAAACGTAAAAGTGCTTCTGGTAATGAGTAAGCATAAAAAGCATTTTCGCCTTTTCTTTCAAGCATCTTGCATCGCGCTTCTGTTAATGGTTCATCTGGTGGGGAGAATGGCAATCTTACGATAATTAAACATGACAAGTCTTCACCGGGAATATCGACACCTTCCCAAAGGCTCGTTGTACCAAACAATATAGCTTTATCAAAGCTTTGAAAGTTTCGTAATAGTCTCATTTTACTTCCACCTGAAATTCCTTGACCTAGTAATGTATAATCATCAAGCAGCCCACATTCTTTTACCGTATAATAAGTTGCCCGCAGTAATTCATGTGACGTAAACAGTACCAGTGTTCTTCCTTTTGCGGCTTGTGCCGCTGCGATAATATAATTCGCTGCTGCTTCCGAAAATTCTACTACTGTTAATGATTGAATATCCGGAATATCATTCGGTACAAGAAACTTCACTTGTTGCTCATAATGAAAAGGAGATGGGAAACTTGCTGTGTAGATATTTTCATCCGCGATACCTAATTGTGTTTTCATATACTGAAATGACTGTCTCACTAACAGAGTGGCTGAAGTCATGATTATGCTTTTTTGATTGCCAAAATAACGATTCCACACTTCCTTATTGCCCATAATAGGCTGTGTATACAATACCACTCCATTTTGAATTGCACTATTCACATAATCAATCCAATAAATATAATCCTCTCTAGGCTGAATAAAAAATTCATAGAGTGTTTCCTTCGTATCATTCATTTGACCTACAATCATTTCCAAATCATTCAAATGAAATAACGCATTTTTACCTAATACCTCTTCATTTTGTTTTAGTACCGTAATTTTTTCGTCTAATACAGCCAAAATGGATGCTAACAAATCTACTAATCGTTCTGCTACTATTGTTGCTTGCAGCCAACTTTTTCTTTCATGTAGTTTAAACGCAATTCGATTTGGAATGATATTATTGGCTATTTTTTTTGTTTGATAAGCTAATATGTAAAATAATTGTTCAAACTCATACGCAAAATCATGTAATTTCTGATTTATATGCTCTCCCTTATGTTCAACATGTAGATGATGATTGATTAGCATACGTTCCACTCGATATAAAAGTTGTTTTTGTTCAGAGGTCCCTAGACGATTGAGGACTGTTTTAACAGAAACATAGTCCAGACGACGCCCCAATTGTCTTGACGCTGCTCTTTCTAAATGATGAGCTTCATCGATAATTAAATACCCTTGCTTTGGTAAAATAGCATCCTCTTTAACTAATTCACTCATTAAAAAAGCGTGATTTGTAATAATCACATCTGCTTTAGTAGCTGTACGTTTTGCTCTTTCATAGAAATCCATTTCAAGCCAAGGTTTTTTTAATCCAGGATAGGTAAGATCATCACTTTGTAATCGATTCCAGACTAACTGCCCTCCGCTCGATAAGTTTAACTCATCTTTATCTCCCGTTTCTGTTTCCGTAAGCCAAACAAGAATTTGCATCTTCGTTAAGGCACTTTCATAATGATCCTCTTTTTCACGTAGCGCACGTTCAAACTTGGCTAAGCTTATATAATTACTACGTCCTTTAAGGAGCACTGCTTTAAAGGAAAACGGGAGAATCTTTTTCAACTTTGGAATTTCTTTTTGCAAAAGCTGATCTTGAAGCTGAATGGTATAAGTAGAAACAACAATGGGCTGTTTTCGATTTTTAGAAAAGAACATAGCAGGGAATAAATAACCTAAAGATTTTCCAATTCCCGTTCCTGCTTCAATCATTGCATGAGTGCCCTGGTCAAAAGATTGATAAATGATATTCATCATCTTAAGTTGACCTTCTCTTTGCTCAAATTCCGTGAACGTCTCTTTAAGCATCCTCATCTTCTTGCCATCATCAAATGGAAAATGTACTTCTCCCTCATTCTGCTCAAACTCTTCATTCACTCTTTTAAATGCCAGACCACGATAGGTGATAAGGTGAGGCACATATTCTTCAGGCCTTGCGAGCTTTGTCGCAATACACTCCTCCATTAATTCAGCTACCTCACTTTGTAAAGAAAAGGACAAACGATGCAGCTGCTTTAATGTCATAACGGGTAAATGTAACAGCTTCTCCTTAAAGGATAAGAGTAATAAAGCCGTAGCGTATGCATCGCTATCTGCCTGATGCGGACGCAAATGCTCTATATGTTCTTCTTTAGCTAACTGATGAAGCTTATAGCCATCCGAAGTAGGCTTCAAAATTTTGGCTAACTCTACCGTATCAAGCGTCGATCCATAAAATGGCTCAAAGCCACAGCGAGAAAATTCTTCTTGTAAAAATGATAAATCGAAAAGGACATTATGGGCCACAAAACAAGCCCCTTGTAACAAATCTACAATCTGCTCAGCGACATCGCTAAAAATGGGTGCATCTTTCACCATGTCATTCGTAATTCCCGTTAGTTCTTCGATAAACAAAGAAATCTCTTGTTCAGGATGAATAAAGGTCGAAAATTCATCAACAATCTGATCATTTTCAATCACTACTGCTGCAAATTGAATAATTCGATCTCCCTTTTTCGAAGAATTTCCAGTTGTTTCTAAATCAATTACTACATATCGTTGTGTCATAATTTGTACCTCTCAAATTTCACGTACTTTCCTACATCTCTATTGTCTCACTTTTTTTATATCATATTGAGCAAAATAAAGAAAACCGACTTAAAGCTCACTTTAAGTCGGTTTTCACTTACATAATTGTCGCTTCTGGTTCATGAGAAATTAATTCTACTATTTCATTATTTTCGTTCATGATTGCCACTTTTGGTTTATGGTCATGAATGTTTTCCTCAGCTACTAAAACATAAGAAATAATAATGACAATATCATCTGGCTGCACAAGCCTTGCTGCCGCACCATTTAAACAGATAACACCGCTACCTCTTTCCCCAGCAATCACATATGTTTCTAAACGTGCTCCATTATTATTATTAACAATTGCTACTTTTTCATTTGCTAAAATGCCTACAGCATCTAAAATATTTTCATCGATTGTTATGCTACCCACATAATTTAAATTAGCTTCTGTCACTCGAGCGCGATGGATTTTCGCATTCATCATTGTACGAAACATCAAATCTCCCCTATCTTCTATGATTTATCTCGGTTGGACGAACCACCTTTGAAAGACTTCCACTGATGAAAGTCTCCCTCTATACCGTAAGTGTAATATTATCAATCAGTCTAGCTTTTGTGAATTTTACAGCTACCGCTACAATGATTTGACCTGATAGTGTGGTAACCCATTGCAGTTCTGGATATTGATACACTTCAACATAGTCAATCAGTCCATGCGTATGAGCACTAATATGATCTGAAACCAATTTTACAATGGTATCTGGATTTCTCTCGCCTGCAGCAATGGCATCCTGTGCTTTTAGTAAGCTTTGATATAATTCCTTCGCTTCTTGTCGTTCCTCAGCACTCAAAAATACATTACGTGAACTCTTGGCAAGACCATCTTCTTCACGTACAATCTCGACTGGAACTAGTTCAACAGGAAAATTAAAATCCTGTATTAATCCTTCTACCACCGCCACTTGTTGGGCATCCTTCAGCCCAAAATAAGCTTTATTTGGTTGAATAATATTGAAGAACTTTGTTAATACTGTAGCAACACCATCAAAATGACCTGGACGCTTTTTCCCACATAAGCAATCCGTTCTGCTTTGCACATGAACCGTAACAGATGGTGTCCCATGATACATTTCTTCTACGTTCGGATAAAATAAATAGTCGACGCCTATATTCTTAGCCATATTCTCATCACGTTCGATATCACGTGGATACGAATCAAAATCTTCGTTTGGTCCAAATTGTAAAGGATTCACGAAAATACTTAAAACCACCAAATCATTTTCCTTACGTGCACGCTGCATTAAACTTACATGTCCCTCATGTAAAAAACCCATCGTTGGTACATACCCAACACTTTTTCCATTCTGTTTTTCCTCATGAATGATTTGTTGTAATTCTGCAATGGTTGTTATAATCTTCATTTCGTTCCCCCATACAAAGCTAACCTGTCTTCCTCATTCATCGTAAACGAATGTTCTCGTGTTGGAAAATGGTTCATTTTGACTTCACTTACATAATTCATGATAGCTTCACTCATCATTTGATTAGCATTACCATATTGTTTAACAAATTTCGCCACTCGATCGACACCGTATGTGAGGATATCATGATATACTAAAACCTGTCCATCTGTATCAGAGCCTGCACCAATTCCAATGGTCGGAATAGAGAGAGATTCTGTTACTAATTGACCTAATTGGTACGGAATACACTCAAACACAATCGCAAGTGCGCCGGCTGCTTCACATTTCTTTGCATCCTCTAGTAACTGCTTTGCGGCTTCAACGCTCTTTCCTTGAACTTTATAACCACCTAACACCCCTACAGATTGTGGAGTTAATCCAAGATGCGATACAACAGGGATACCAGCTTTTGTCATAGCAGTAATTTTCTCTACCACATCATCCGCTCCCTCTACTTTGACAGCATCCGCTCCTCCTTCTTGCATTAGACGTGCTGCATTTTTTAATGTTTCGTCAAGTGAAAGATGGCAACTCATGAACGGCATATCTGTCACAACAAATGTATTAGGTGCCCCTCGTTTGACCGCTTTTGTATGGTGAATCATATCTTCCATTGTGACAGGAATAGTAGAATCATAGCCTAGTACAACCATTCCTAAGGAATCACCTACTAGAATCATGTCAACTCCTGCTTGTTCAGCATGCTTCGCTGATGGATAATCATAGGCTGTAAGCATAACAATTTTCTCTTTTTGTTGTTTCATTTTTAAGAACTCTCCAGCTAATTTCATAACGCGCCTCCTTTTTAATAGAGGTGATGAAACATCAGTCTAAACCCTGGTGTCTACTCTTTCGTTACGCAAAAAAAGATTAACTAAATAGAAAACTGCGTGAACAAATAAACTCGCTCGATAAACAGTTTTATTTTCTTTAGCTAATCTCTTCGTTAACTTTTGAAGTTTCATCCCTCCGTCCCCGTCCAATAACTTTGGATCAAGGCAGAATTTTAAATTTTTTGTGAAATAAGGTGCAGTTCAATTGATACTGCCCACTTGGAGTTCATTATACCAACTTGATCGATAAATTTCTATGTATTTCTTCACATTTTCGACATTTTATATATGTATGTCTGCTGAATAGATAGAGTGGACCTTACCACTATGATCCTCGAGTAATAATACCCCTTCTTCTGTAATGCCTAATGCTTTTCCAATAATGGTATGATTGACCGTTGTTGCTTTTATTTCCTGGCCAAGACTAATTGCATAATTCTCCCATAATTTTTTGATTGGTAAAAATCCTTCTACTAAAAATTGCTCATACAGAACTTCAAGACGAACAAGTACTTCTTGAATCATTGTTGCTCGTGATACTTTTTTGTTCCCTTCAATTAAAAGCGAAGTAGCGGTTTCTTGTAAGTCTTCTGGAAAATCACTTTTTTGCTGATTAATATTCATTCCAATTCCAATAATCACAGAATGAATACGATCGGACTCTGCTTGTAGCTCTATCAAAATGCCCGTCACTTTTTTACGATTGATCAAAATATCATTCGGCCATTTTATTTGAGGCTGCAGGTCGGTTACACCTTCAATCGCTTGTGCAACAGCGACAGCTGCCAATAAGGTTAGCTGTGGTGCTTGATGAAACGGAATAGCAGGACGCAAAATTAAACTCATCCAAATCCCACTGTACTTTGGAGAGTACCAATTACGTGCAAGTCTCCCTTTACCACCAAGCTGCTCTTCCGCCACAACGAGCGTTCCTTCAGGAGTTCCTTCATTAGCAAGAGTGTGCGCAATTTTTTGAGTCGTTTCTACACTTTCTTCATAATGTACGACTTTTCCTAATGTTTTGGTTTGTAAGCCTAGCTGTATTTCGTTTGCCGTCACTTTTTCCGGTGTAAAAACAATTCGATACCCTTTATTCCTAACAGCCTCTATACCAAATCCTTCAGTTCGTAATTCTTCAATATGCTTCCAGACAGCCGTTCGCGAGCAACCAATATAATTAGCAATCTGTTGGCCTGAAATAAATGACCCGTCCGCATGTGAAAAGGCTTCAATGAGCTTTGTTCTTACATCAGATTGCATTGGATTAGCCACTCCTTTATCTTCTCTTTATCATTCTCTACTTCTAGATTAAGTACTGCTACTACGATTTGCTGTAAATATTCACTTAGCCATGGTCCTGGTTTTTCTTTGCGCCATTGTAGCAAATTAGCTCCATTTACCACGAGCTCTGACTGATCTTTAATAACTAAATTCTGATAGAGTTCCCCAACGAAAGCTTCTACTTCAGATACGGTCTCTCCGTTCATAGCGGCACGAACTTTTGCTGCCTGAATTCCTTCTTCTAGACCTACTTGGAAAAGCTCAAAAACTTGATTCGCAAAAAACGGCTCCTTGTTCGCAAACAGAACCGTCCGTTGAATTGATTTCATTGTTTTCCGTGGTAATCTCCAAACCTTCAACAATCCGGACACATCATCTTCTTTTCTAAGCAAACATAATAGCGACCAAATTTCTATGACACTAAGGTTCATGATTGGTAACGTTATCAGTTTTTCTAAAGTCGCCTTATCATTAAATAAACTTGGTAAAAATTGATACAACCCACTTTCTAGTAAAAGCTGTAGCGCATTTACACGGTATGGCCCCCCTAGCAGCTTTTCCATTTCTACTAAAATTCGCTCAATAGAAATATGACGAAGAAGTTTGCCATTTTCTCGAAGTGAATCAAACGTTCCATCTTCTATCTCGAAGCCAAGCTGACTTACAAATCGTAGTGCACGCATCATCCTCAGTGCATCTTCATGAAATCGTTCATGAGGATTTCCAACGGTTACAATTTGTTTTTGTTCAATCGCTTCTTTTCCATGAAATGGATCAACAATATCCCCGTTCTTATCCATGGCTATACTATTCATAGTAAAATCTCGACGCATTAAATCTTCAGTTAACGATCTAACAAATTGGACGGAATCCGGGCGACGAAAATCACTATAAGTACTTTCCGTACGAAAAGTAGTAATTTCATATGTATCCTGTTTAGCAATCACTAAAACCGTTCCATGCTCAATCCCAATATCTGCAGTACGAGAAAAAATGGATTTGATTTCTTGAGGAGTGGCAGACGTAGCAATATCGACATCATGAATCGCTCTACCAAGTATCTGATCCCGCACCGATCCCCCTACAAAATAGGCCTCGAATCCTGCTCCTTCAATTTTTTCTAATATGGGCACTGCCCTTACAAATAATGAGTCCATCAGCATCCCTCCATTATTTACCTACTAATTGCTGATAAATTTCTTCATATTGAGCAGTAATACGATGTGAGCAAAAGGTATCGTTCACACGCTCAACTGCAGCCTTCGAAAACCGCTGATGAAGCTCATCATTACTGAGAAGCTGAATGGCGAGCGAGGCAGCCGTTTCAACATCACCTAGTTCACATAAATAGCCTGTTTCACCATCCACAATAACCTCAGGAATCCCGCCAATATTTGTTCCAATTGCTGGGACTTCACAAGCCATTGCTTCAAGCAGTACAAGTCCAAAGCTCTCTTTTTTTGATAATAAAAGAATGACATCACTAATGGAATATAACTCCGCTAAGTTATCTTGTTTTCCTAAAAACAATACCTGATCTTCGATACCCAATTCCTGCACAAGCTTTACGACAATGGTCATTTCTGGGCCATCCCCAACAAGCAGGAGCTTTGCGGGAATTTTTTTTGCTGTTAAATGGAAGGTGCGAACAACATCCGTCACTCGCTTCACTGATCGGAAATTAGAAACATGAATCATGACTTTTTCATCTTTTAAAATTCCATATTGTTCACGTAAGTAATCAGAATTCATTTTGTGATAATCTCGCTCATCAATGAAATTATAGACGGTTTGAATGTCTTGATCAGGAGAGATGACTTCTTTTGTTTCCTTTGCAAGTGACCGAGACACAGCTGTCACTACATCGGATTGCTCAATACCAAATTTAATTAAATTCGTTAAAGATGGATCATATCCTAGCACGGTTATATCCGTACCATGAAGAGTCGTAACAATTTTCACATTCGTTCCAGCCATTTGTTTAGCTAAAATGGCGCAAACCGCATGAGGAATTGCATAATGGACATGCAAGATATCCAATTTTTCTCGTTGAATCACTTCAGACATTTTGCTTGCAAGTGCTAAATCATATGGTGGATATTGAAACACTGAATAAGAATTCACTTCCACCTGATGATAGTACACGTTGTGGTACATTTTATTGAGACGAAACGGAAGACTTGTTGAAATAAAATGAATTTCATGTCCTTTTTCTGCAAGAAGTTTTCCTAGCTCTGTGGCAATTACACCTGAGCCTCCCACTGAAGGGTAGCAGGTAATTCCAATTTTCAATTTCATACTATTCTCCTAACAAATCTAAATGAACAAGAAGTGGCTTTTTCGTCATAAAACCTTCCGCATATTTTACGCCCACTTCTTTGCCAAATAATCTTTCTCTTGATTCTACTGTTTCAATATAGCCATTCACTAGCGGCGTATCTACCGTTGTATCGGTCTTAATGAATTGGCTTTTGTAAGCTTGTAAACTGTCTATTTTTCTAGCCATACATGAGGAGATATCAATCACAAAATCTGGCTTGTGAAAACCATTAATCATGTAGTAGTACATATTTTGTACATGATGAGCACGGAGTAGTTCATTTTCCATTACTTTTCGAACACCTGCTGAAAAAACAGCCTCTTCTACCAATCGTGCTGCATTTCCATGATCAGGATGCCGATCCAACACATACGGGGCAAACACTAGCTTTGGCTTATATGTACGAATAATGGTAATAATTTGATTTATGTATTCATCTTTCATATACAATCCTCGATCAGGTAAATCCAGCGAGATTCGCTTGGCTCCTATCATGCCAGCCGCTTTATCGGCTTCTTCTATTCTTCGTTCAACGGTTCCATTTGAAGACATTTCTGCTTTTGTTAAATCACAAATTACAATCTTTTTACCCATTTGTGCATATTTAGCTATTGTACCACCCATACCAATTTCAACATCATCGGCATGGGCACCAAAAGCTAATATATCAACAGAGTGTTGTTTCATATTAGCTTCACCTTAATCTTCTCTTAATTTACGCCAATCCATATACCCGTCTCTTAACCCTCTTACCAACACCTCAGCCGTTCCCATATTCGTGGCAAGCGGCACCTGATATACATCAGAAAGACGAATAAGGGCTGATACGTCTGGTTCATGCGGCTGCGCAGTAAGTGGATCACGAAAGAAAATAATCATATCCATTTTATCTTGTGCAATCATTGCACCAATCTCTTGGTCCCCACCAAGCGGACCTGAATGGAAGCGATGAACAGATAATGAAACCTCGTCCATAATTCTTGTTCCTGTTGTTCCAGTTGCATATAGCTCGTGTTGTTCAAAAATATCTCTATAAGCAGTTACAAAACGAATCATATCTTCTTTTTTCTTATCGTGTGCAATTAAGGCAATTTTCATAAAAATTCCCCTCCTAGTTGAATTATTCGATAATATTTTCTAAGCCATAAACAAGAACTTCAAGGTTCATGATGGTTTCAACAGCAAGTTTTACCCCTGTCATGAATGAAGCACGATTTAATGAATCATGACGAATGGTTAATAATTCTCCTGCACTTCCAAACAACACTTGTTGATGAGCAACAAGACCAGGTAGTCGTACACTATGAATACGCATACCATCAACATTTGCACCACGTGCTCCTGAAAGGGTTTCTTTTTCATTTGGATGTCCTTGAATCTTAGCTTCCCGAACAGAAGTGATAAGATCCGCTGTTTTCGCTGCTGTTCCAGATGGAGCATCTAACTTTTGATCATGATGCATTTCAATAATTTCTACATCAGGGAAGTATTTAGCCGCCATTTGCGAAAACTTCATCATTAAGATTGCACCAATCGCAAAATTTGGAGCAATGATACAGCCTAGACCTTTTTCTTTTGTTAAGGCATCTAGCTTTGCCAAATCATCCTTTGTAAAACCTGTCGTTCCAACCACAGGACGAATGCCATAATTTAGAGCTGTTTCTGTATGATACATCCCTACTTCTGGTGTCGTTAAATCAATTAACACATCTGCTTCGACTTTTGAAAAGCATTCATTAATATCGGAAAAAATAGGTGCTTGGATTCCTTGAAACCCTTCGATATCTCCTAAGTTTTTTCCATCATACTTGTGATCAATCGCTGCCACAAGCTCAAAGTGTTCCGTATTATGTACTAATTTTACTGCTTCACTGCCCATTCTTCCTCTTGGACCAGCTATAATTACTTTAATATTTTCCATTACACATTCCTACTCCTTTGACTCATCAACTTTCGTCCATCTATCTTTATCTCGTGTTGCAAATTTATGCATCACTTTATCATGTGACTTTTGTAAATCAATTCCTAATGAATTTGCAAAGCAGATAATGACAAATAACATGTCCGCTAATTCATTTTCGACAGTGTTTTTTTCTTCTGTCGCTTTCTTTGGCTTTTCCCCATAAAAATGATTGACTTCTCTGGCTAATTCACCAAGCTCCTCAGATAGCCTTGCTAACATCGCTAATGGACTAAAATAGCCTTCTTTAAATTGACTAATATATCGATCCACTTCAGCTTGCATTTCTTGGATTGTTTTTTGATTGTCCATGCTGTCACCCAATTCTTAAACAATTTAATTATGTACCCTCTTATGTTAGCTAAAAGTGACACGGATGACAACATTTTAGTGTATAGTTGACGATTAAACTTCATAATTCTAGATAAATTATCCAATAATAGGAGTGTAAATTGTTCATCCTCATTTACTTCGCTATAATAATTTAGTGGAAAGGCGATGTCCGTTGATTATTTAGCTCATTTTTAAAAGATTCAAATTCATTTCCGTATAATTACAATGTTTCACATTGGCAATTACATGACTATCACTATTCGGAGGCATACATGATGTTAAGGGACTTACGAATCAAGAATATCTTTTTCATATTGTTTGGGGCAGCCATTTTTTCATTCGGTCTCGTCCATTTTAATATGCAAAATCATTTAGCAGAAGGTGGATTTACTGGTCTCACCTTAATTATTTATCAATTAACAGGGTTTAACCCCTCCTATTCCAATCTTATCCTAAATATCCCTCTATTTTTTATCGGATGGAAGTACTTAGGCAGAACTTCGTTTTATTATACCATTATCGGTACCGTAGGCTTATCTTTGTGGATTTGGGTTTTTGGTAAATATCAAATTCAAATGCCATTAGGAGATGATTTAATCCTAGTCGCCTTATTCGCAGGTGTTTTTATTGGAGTAGGGCTCGGAATCATTTTTCGATATGGGGGTACAACAGGCGGAGTCGATATTATTGCTCGTTTTGCTCATAAATTATTAGGAATGAATATGGGACGATCTATATTTATTTTTGATGTATGTGTTATTGCCCTATCGATTGTTACATATTTAAGCTACCGAGAAGCGATGTACACGCTAGTCGCTGTCTTTATCTCAGCACGAGTAATTGACTTTATTCAAGAAGGTGCATACTCTGCACGTGGTGCTATGATTATAAGTGAAAAAAATGATGAAATTGCCGAAAAAATTATGAAAGAAATGGAACGAGGTGTGACCGTACTAAATGGATACGGCTATTTTACGAAACAGGAACGCAAAGTTTTATATTGTGTCGTTAGTAAAAATGAACTCTTTCGTTTAAAAAGTGCCATTACTTCTGTTGACCCACATGCATTTGTATCGGTCAGCGAAGTGAATGATGTATTAGGTGAAGGATTCACATTGGACGAAAATAAAAATCCGTTGCAATAAGAAAAACGGGACTCCAGCGTGGAGTCCCATTTTGTTGTATATTAATCTTCTTCTCTCATACCTGTATACATAAGCACAAGGCGAACTAATTCTAATACGGCAACTAAAGCGGCAGCTACATACGTCATCGCAGCGGCACTTAACACCTTTTTCGTTTCACGCTCTTCATCATTACGAATTACACCAAGAGATACGACTTGATCCATTGCCCTTGAGGACGCATTAAACTCAACTGGCAATGTAACAACTTGGAACAATACAGCTGCTGCCATAAAAATAATCCCCACAAGCAGCAAACCAGAAAGTTTAGCAAAGATTCCAATTAGAATTAAAATCCAAGAAATATTAGAACCAAAATTGGCAACTGGTACTAATGCATGTCGTACACGCAGAAAAGCATATGCCTCTTTATCTTGAATCGCATGCCCACATTCATGGGCTGCAACAGCAACACCAGCTACAGAATGACCATGATAGTTCTCACTAGATAAACGAACCGTTTTATCACGCGGATCGTAATGGTCAGATAATACTCCATGAGTTTCTTCTACCCGAACATTATACAGTCCATTTTGATCTAAAATAGCTCGTGCTGTTTCTGCACCAGTCATTCCTGAAGAAGCAGACACTTGTGAATACTTTTTGTATGTGCGTTTCACCTTCATTTGTGCATAAATCGGGATTAAGATAATAATCGCCAAATAAATAAAAAACATAATTTCCTCCCCTTTTCGTTGTTACGTTCATTTTATGAAAGGTAGGAATGAGTGTCAAATAAACTGTTCTTTTTCCGCTTTTCTAATCATCTTGTCTGTTTCGTGCTTTTACTTCTTCTTGGCTCCCTTTATACTTTTTCCAACCAACATATGAGAGGGTAAGGATAATAATACTGCCAGTGGAAATAATGACCCACCATAGTGATGGATCCGCTTCATCTTCTTCCATATTTTCAAATATGGATTTCAAATCATATTGAAGGGCATCTAATTCTTGTTGATTGGTGATAAGACTTGTTCTCGATTGATTGATAAAATGAACTCTCGTGTCCAATTGTTGAATAGTTTCCGAAGACAAGTCCACTTTTAAACTAGGATAAATCATATCGTATTGAGCAAGGAGGATTGATAATTCTTGCTGAAACTTTTCTGAGTTTTGCTGGAGAGCCGCTTCCTTTGTTTGGGTAAAGGTTTCCATCATCGAAGATTCCATATTTGCCCAAATTGGTTGATGAGTCGATTTAACAGCATCAATGACTAATCTAAATTTTGTGACCGACTTTACCTTTTCATTGCTAGGCATTGTTCCATCTTGAATAGCCTCTAATGCTTCACTATGAGCAACTGTTATAATCCGTAATTCATCCATATTAAAAATAGATTCTTCTGCCGTAACCTGCAAAAATAAATTAGAAAAAGATGTTAACATCTTTTCTGAATCTTCATATCGCTCTAATTTTGT
Source organism: uncultured Bacillaceae bacterium (assembly GCA_963790055.1). Lineage (GTDB taxonomy): Bacteria > Bacillota > Bacilli > Bacillales > DSM-1321 > Peribacillus. The sequence continues at coordinate 364,997 of CAWBND010000016.1, read as the reverse complement.
CATTTCAAGTGCTTTATCTGATAAAGCATCTAATTGCTCTAAACTTGAAGAGGTTTGTCCAAAGATTGAGTTTGATGGAAACATGAACCATACGACTATTATTAATAAGATTTTTTTGAACATACTCTTGTCCCTCCTCATATCTCTACTACACGATATGTAAAAAAAAACAAGAGTAGACCATCTTTTTAAATAGTGAGCGTGAAACGATTTTTACGATAGCCAAAATACCAGCCTACCCAAATCGAAAAAATACTGAGCCAAAATGTAAAATATCCAATGGCATTCATGTATTGCATTAAATCACCGTAACGAGGCATCATCTCAAAAACGTAATCAATGATATCATTGTGAATGGTCCAAATGGCAGCAATCACAAAGTGCCAAAGCTTTATTCGATAAAAAGGAGCAAATAAAATCCCTTGAACGGCCATTCCTAAATGAGAAGCAATTAACATATATCCTTGCCATGATAAAGAGCCCGCTGTAGCAAGCGTTAACAGATTCATAATAACGGCCCAAATCCCATACTTACATAGCGTAATAATCGCTAAAGCCTCCATAAGCCCCCAGTTTCTTTTTAACAAAAAGGCTAGTAATACAAAAACAAAAAATAAACTTGCGGTTGGACTATCTGGTACGAAGGCTAGAAATATACTTGGGGTTTCTGCTAATTGATACCCATACCACATATACCCATAAATCGTTCCAAAAATATTAACAAGAAATAAAGCAAATAAGATTGTTCGATTAGCTAGTAAACTATAAATCCAATTCATTCAGCTTTCCCTCTTTCAGCATTCAATAGTATTATCTTACCTGTTTAAACCTTAAAATCCAAGTTTTTCAATCCTATTTGAAACTAGACCCCTGTACTCGTCGAGTATGTTCTACCTTCTAATACACACAAAAAAGGTAAGATACTACGCATTTCGTAATATCTTACCTTTTTCTCATCTCTAAAGCTATAATCCAAGCACGTACCTATTTATTTTGCAGATAAATTGGAGACAAATTCAGCTAATTTCTGTAATTCCTCATCCGTACCTTTAAACATTCCTGCTGGCATCGCATTTTGACCTTTAACAGCGATTTCAGCTATCTCTTCAGGTGTTAAACCAGTATCAACTAAGCTTGGTGCAGCAGGTCCACCTGTTAATTCAGCACCATGACAACTAATACATCCGTTTGCATCTAAAATTTGGTAGCCTTCACTCTCTTTATCAAAATCAGCACCTTCAACAATAGCCCCCTGTTTTTTAGACGCTTCCCAATCATGATGGGCAGCAGACTCCCAAGTTAAATACACAACACCCGCCAATCCCAATAACATAAATCCAGTGGCAAATGGTCGTTTTGCCGGTTTACGTTCTGGACCTCGATCAAGAAATGGTGCAAGTAAAAGTGCCCCAAAGGCTAATCCAGGAACGACCATTGATCCAATGATATTATATGGACCGGATGCATACGTATATTTTAATAATTGATATAGGAATAAAAAGTACCAGTCAGGCAATGGAATATACGCTGTATCCGTTGGGTCTGCAATTCTCTCTAAAGGAGATGGATGTGCAACTGTTAAACATAAAAAACCAACGAGAAATACCGCTCCTACCATCCATTCTTTCAATAGAAAATTTGGCCAAAATGCTTCTGTTTTTCCTGGGTACTCTGAATAGTCTTTCGGGATATTGGGCTTCCGATTACTTGCAGAGATACGGGAATCCCCAACAAATTTCATTCCTTTCCCACGGTGCATGAATAATCCCCTCCTTCATAAAAAAGGTTTTATATTCCTTATTTTTCAAAATTTCATTGAGCTATTATTTATAAAGGACCTGAGATTCCTTGTTTACGAATCATTAAAAAGTGTGCTGCTAATAGAGCGAAAAGAGCAGCTGGTAAGAAAAATACATGAATAGCAAAGAATCGAGTTAATGTTTGTGCTCCGACGATTGTAGCATCTCCTGCGATTAACGTCCGAAGTACTGGCCCTATGAACGGAACAGATTCTACAATGGTTAATGTAACTTTAGTCGCAAATAGCGCTTTCATATCCCACGGTAATAAATAACCTGTTAATCCTAACGCTAACATAATAAAGAATATTAATACACCGACAACCCAGTTTAGCTCACGAGGTTTTTTATAGGCACCCTGGAAGAATACACGAAGAGTATGTAAAAACATCATGACGATGACTAAACTAGCTCCCCAGTGATGCATCCCCCGAACAATTTGTCCAAATGCAACTTCATTTTGCAGGTAATATACAGATTCCCAAGCATTTTTAATATCTGGTACATAGTACATCGTTAAGAACATACCTGAAAGAATTTGAATCACCGTAATAAAGAAGGTTAAACCGCCAAAACAGTATACAAATGCAGAAAAATGATGTGCAGGATTAACGTGTTCTGGAACCTCATGGTCAGCAATATCCCGCCATAGCGGCGTAATGTCTAAACGCTCGTCAACCCAATCATAAAGTTTTGTTAACAATGTTTACGCCTCCCCAATCGGATTCGGTTTATGTTTACCTAAATAGAGAATTCCATCTTTTTCTTTTGTTTCAAACATATCAAGTGGTCCAATAGGTGGTGTTCCTTTCACATTTAATCCACTTTTTTCATATCTACCATAGTGACAAGGACAAAAGAATTGTTCTGGATGTTGCTTGTCCCCTCCCCAGTCAACCGTACAGCCTAAATGCTTACAAACAGGTGACAAAGCAACAATCGTACCATCCTGTTGCTTATAAACCCAAGCTGTGTTTGTGACATCAGATTCATACCAACCATCAGTTTGTGTAAAACTAAAGTCCACACGCGTTGGTTCAGTCGTCAAGTCGCTTATCTTGAGTTTAGTGGCAATATAATCCCCCCCTTTATTAGCAGCAAGAGCTGGATCAATCGCAAACCTAACCATCGGCATTAACATACCCGCTGCCATAAAACCACCTACACCAGTTAGTGTGTAATTTAAGAATTGACGTCGTGAAACATTGCGCTTGCTCATACATTCTCCCCCCTCTATTACTAAATAAGGCTCTTTAACCCTGTTAATAGTAACACTATAAAACTAGGATATTTCCATAATATCCCATTAAATTCCTGAGGTCAACATTCACAAAACCCAAAATAAGGAAATTGTATATAACTAATAAGGCAACTACTATCTACAGTTTTCTTTCCCAATGATGTTTAAAAATATCAATAATTTGTGCCGCTTGCTGCCTAATCATATCCTGTGCTTGACCAATTTCCACATGTTCTAAAGAAATAGAAGGAATCCACAAAAATGGACCTGAAAGATAGGTTTCATCTTTTTTCCAAACATTATCAGTCGATATAAAATATATATGCTTAAACTGTGCCTCATTCAACGCCATTACCCAATTTTGCAACGTATCTACCCTCCCTACATCCCCATTTACATAATGGAATGTAGGTGCTAATAGCATTCTTCCTTTACATGTTCTTTCAATCTCCATACACAACATAGAAATAAAGTCGCTTGCAGATGTTAATTGTTTTATTTCATGATTAAATGTAATCGGGATAAGCGGTATTACTACTGTATCTATATATTCTTTAGCCTGTACATACATGTCCGAATCTTTACCATTCCATTTCATGCTAGACATTCCCCCTACTATTTATTACTCCACCTCTCTTCATTTAAAGATTACACAAGGCATCGGAATATCCTTCCTATTGAACATGAATGTTTATTATTATTACCATATTTATCAATGTATAGTATAAGAAAATAAAAAAACCTCTCCGAATAACGGAAAGGCATAGAGACTCATTAATGAACTTTTAATGCATTTAATTTTTCTGTTAATACTCGAAATGCTTCTTCATCGTGTTGATCTAGTGCTTCGTCTATTTTTTTTAGCAAACGGTCTCTTTGGAAGTTCAAGATACTTTTATCTAAAAATTGCTCAACAAGCTGTTGATCCTTTGCACTAGACACCATTGATTTAGGCATATAAGGGTTCTCTTCTAATACGGCAACAAACTGATGTGATGAGTAGGCTGATTTAAAATTGAGCTGAATAAAAATCTCTTCGTCTCGATTTAAGCGAATATCATGGAAAGACTTTTCAGCATCCGTAGTCATAATATTGGATTTATAAAATCTAAATGGTACTTCATCAACACAATGGGTCGACATAATCAAACCTCGAGGACAGTATTGGGCATTCTCAACAAAATGAACTTTCTTCATTAACTGATCATGACTCATTAAGTAATTTAAAATCCATACACATTCCCTGCGTTTTAGTTGGTAATTATTTAAAAACCAACGAATAAAATCCTTTTTTTCGTTCACAGAAACAGGGGTAGCCATCTGAATTCCCTCCTCTGTATTGATATTAATTTCATTTAGAGTTTTTTTACATATTCTCTGAATCTTCATTTAGTCGCTCTAAGATGGATACATATTCATCATTTGTAGGGTTAAACTGGAGTAACTTCGTAAATACTTCTTTTGCCTTGGCTTGATCCCCTTCTTCTATTAAAAAGAAACCGTAATCTTCTAAGAAGTCTTCATTATCCTTAAAGTAATTATATGCTTGATGATAGCTATTTAATGCCTTATCATATTGTTCATTTTTTTGAAAACTAACAGCCTCAATCCAATCAAATTGGGGATCATCCTCGCCATATTTACGGACTTCGTCTATACATTCCAATGCCGCATTATATCGTTCTCGATGCATATAGACCTTTAATAAAGTAATACTAGCTTCTAAGTACCCTGGGTCAAGTGCTAAAGCTTCCTTGAAAAATTGTTCTGCTTCATCCTCTAAACCTTTCTTCAAAGCAAGTTTTCCACCATAGAAGTACAATTCCTTGTTAAACTCATCTGCATGAATTCCTTCTTTAACTGTTCTTAACGCTTGATCAACATCTTCTACATGTTCATAGGATCTTGCCAAGTATAAATACATAGAATGATATTCACGATCAAGTTCCTTTAATTCAGTGAATTTTTTTATTGCCGTTTGATACATTCCTGCTTGATACGCAGTAAAGGCATATTCGAATAGCGTATTAATCTCTAGTTGATGCTGGAGTGCTTTTTCGAAATAAGGTAGGGCCTCCTCGAATTCACCTGTCCCACTTAATGACTCTGCAATTCGTTGCTGGATAGAAACTCCGCCAATTTCCTCTTCATACTCTAGTACTTTTTTGTAAGTAGAAATAGCTTCCGGACTTCTTCCTTGCTCATGGTATAATTCCCCAAGAGCAAAATCAATAATGACTTCATCCGGTAATAACTCTTTCGCTTGAAGTAATTTTCTTTCACTTACTTCAGGCATTCCTTGTAATTGATACAAATCTGCCTCCAACAATAGAGCACTTGGATACAAATCATCTTCGGGACTGATGTTTTCAAGCATTAACATAGCTTCATCTTCTTGATCACTATCAATTAAAATTTCGGCAATTGATATAATCAGTTCCCCTTCCCCAGGATATAATTCAAGCAACTGCTCATATATCCCTTTTGCCTCTTCCATGTATCCCAGCTGGGATACCTCTTCAGCTAATGTTAAAATATCCTCTGCCGATTCAGTTGATGTTATTCGATTTATATGTGAATGTGCTTCAGCTAATTCTCCTTTTTTTAAAAGTTGTACCACTTTCTCTACTGAATTCATACCTGTTTCCTTCCCTTAACTAATAAACTTTCAAATTAAAAAGGTGAAAAGTACCCTAGTTAGTGCTGGGACTAGACACCCAAGAATGGAACATTTCTGCGCTCGCTTTAGAACAGTACTTAGTTTACCACAGACTACTCTCATAATGCCATTCTGCAATGTTCCTTAGTAGCTAGCTGAACGTCTCCTCTTTTTTCATATACAGCAAAACAACTAAAAAAGGGATAATTTAACATTCTCCATTTTATGTTCATTATCCTTTTCATTCACCTATTTTTTATAAATAACCATCTACAGTGCATCCAAAAGTATGATTAGAAAAACACGACTTGTCGCCTTAATGGCGAAAGTCGATGTCTTTTCTTATACTATCATCCATCAGATATAAATTCTGATAGTAAAAAAAGCTTGTAAACGATTCATCGTCTACAAGCTTATCGTCTTATGCTTGAATAAGTTGATTTAAATGATCAAAAAATTCCGGATACGAAACATCAATAGCACTTGGATCATGAAGTTCTATTTTTCCTTTTGCAATTAAAGCCGCAACAGCAAGCATCATTCCAATGCGATGATCACCATAACTAGTAACATTGCCACCATGAAGTGCTGTGCTACCTTCAATAATTAAACCATCATCGGTTGGCGTAACATTTGCTCCTAATAATGATAATTCATGTGCAACCGTATCAATTCGATTTGTCTCTTTTACTTTTAATTCAGCCGCATCTCGAATAACCGTTGTTCCTTCAGCTTGCGTTGCTAACAAAGAGATAATCGGCAACTCATCAATTAGTCGTGGAATTAACTTTCCACTAATCGTCGTTCCTTTTAACTTTGAACTGCGAACAGTGATATTGCCAATGGGTTCCCCAGTTGATGGCAATTCCTCAACAGTAAGATCCGCTCCCATGTTTTGCATCACTTCAATAATTCCAGTTCTTGTTGGATTTAGACCTACATTTTTCAAAACCACTTCACTGTTTTCTGTGATAGCCGCTGCAACCATGAAAAAAGCAGCAGAAGAGATATCGCCTGGAACATAAACTTCTGTTCCTTTTAATACTTGATGTCCCTGTACTTTAATAGCATTATCTACTTTGTCGACTTGTCCACCAAATTGACGAATCATTCGTTCTGTATGATCACGCGTCTCTTCTGGTTCAATGACGACCGTTTCTCCGTCTGCCTGTAACCCGGCAAGTAAAATGGCTGACTTCACTTGGGCACTCGCTACTGGTAAGACATAAGAGATTGGATGTAAATGTCCCCCTCTAATATGAAGTGGCGCAAATTCTCCATTATTTCTTCCATCAATTGCCGCACCCATTTCTTGAAGAGGCTTCACAACCCTAGTCATCGTCCGCTTGGCAATAGACTTGTCACCAGCAAGTACAGCCGAGAAATTTTGACCAGCCAAAATCCCCATCATTAAACGAATCGTCGTCCCAGAGTTTCCTACATCAAGAACCTCATCTGGTTCGATTAACCCGTTAAATCCGTTTCCAACGATACGTACTTGCTTTCCGTTTTGCTCAATGGATACACCCATTTTTTGAAAACAAGCAATCGTACTTATGCAGTCTGCACCAGGAAGAAAGTTTGTAACAACGGTTTCTCCCTCCGCAAGAGCTCCAAACATAATCGAACGATGCGAAACAGATTTATCTCCTGGTACAGCAATTTCTCCACGTAATGATTGTATGTCTGTTTGTAATGTTTTGGTGTTCATGCAATCATCCTTCACTTTTATTTATCCCAGTTTAACGACCCAACCTTTGGGAAGGAACGCCTTACTGATGAAAATCTCACTTTATGTCAATATTGTTTCATAAGAAGTATGTTTCTTTATTGCATTAGCTGCTTTGAAACGATCTTCCTCCGTTTGGAAACTAATTACAAGTTCCCCGTAAATTTCCTCGCGTGTTTCGATAATACGAATATTAGTAATACTAATTTCTTCCTGCGCTAACAGGCTTGTAATTTCAGCTACACTACCTGGAGTATCTGGAATATCCACGTACAAATCATAGTAAGCAGGAATAGCACCTTTGGCGTGAACGGGCATTTCATCACGAAAAGCCTTTGCTTCCGAAAAAAAGCGATAAATTTCTTCACTATTTCGACTCGCCATTAACTCTTTAATTTTTGCCATCTCTTGTAGCCAATCATCCAGTAAATGCAAAAGAATATCACGATTATGTAAAAGAATATCGCGCCACATTTCTGGACTGCTTGAGGCAATTCTTGTTATATCTCGAAAACCACCGGCTGCTAATCTAGAAACAAGTTCATTTTCCTGATTGTATTTTTCAGCTTGCTTGACAAGTCCAGCTGCCACAATATGCGGAAAATGACTAATGACACCAGTAAGTAGGTCATGTGTGTGCGGACTAACAATCAAGAAATTAGCACGGGTTCCTTTTAGCCATTCTTTTAATCTTTCAACATCTTCAGACTTACAATTCTCCGAAGGAGTTAACAAATAAAACGCATTTTCAAATAAAAGTGGTTTTGCAGCAGCTGCCCCACTTTTATGAGAACCTGCCATAGGGTGCCCGCCAATAAAGGTCACACCTTTTTCTATTAAATGCTTCGCAGCCTCTACGACAGTACCTTTTGTACTTCCTGCATCGGTAACAATGACATGACGTTTAAGCACCATATCCGCTAATGAAACGACAATTTTCTCTGTTTGATTAACGGGAACAGCAAGTATGACTAAATCTGCTTCAAGCGCGCCTTCTTCGATAGAATTCACTTGATGATCAATGATTCCAAGAAATTTAGCGAGTTCGACATTTTTGCTGTTTACATCATACCCTATAATCTGAGCATGATCATGCGCTTGACGAATAGCCATGGCTAAAGACCCACCAATTAAACCGAGACCGATCACAAAAACCTTACCCTCCACGCTACTCTCCTCCATACTTTACTTTTATTATTTAGTAGCGTTTAAGAATCCTTTAATCGCTTCAATCATGCCTGCATTTTCTTCTTCAGAACCGATTGTTACACGTAAGCTTGTTGGGAAACCAAAGCCTTTACCAGAACGAGCGATAAAGCCACGCTCCAACAGATATTGGAATACTTCATCTGCATCTTGCTCAAAATGTAAGAAAATAAAATTACCTTGTGAAGGATAATAAGAAAGATTTTCTTGCTCACAAAACTGATGATATTGTTCCATGCCTTTGCGATTTTCGGCAACACATGTATCAATAAAGGCTTGGTCCTCAAGCGCCGTAATTGCTGCAATTTGCCCTAATGTATTTACATTAAACGGTTCTCGTGCAGGTTCTAATCTTTGAATAATCTCTTCGTTTGCAATTCCGTATCCAACACGAAGACTTGCAAGACCATAAATTTTAGAAAAGGTTCTTAACACAATAATATTTTTATATGTGTGATGCCAGTCGTTTGTGCGCGGATAGTCTTCTGCTACTACATATTCAGAATACGCTTCATCTAACACGACTAACACATCTTCCGACACTTTTTCTAAGAAAGCCGTCAACTTTTGTTCTGGTATATATTTTCCCGTTGGGTTATTTGGTGTACAAAGCCATACAACAGCTGTATTTTCATCAATAACAGCAAGCATTCCATCTAAATCATGCTCACCGTCAATATGCGGTACTTCACGAATTTCTGCCCCTTCAAGTGTCGCATTATGACGGTATTGAGAAAAAGTTCCTGTAGCCATGACCGTATTTTTCCCTGGCCCTAGTAAGCTTCGAGAAATAATCTGAATATTTTCATCAGAACCATTGCCGAATAGAAGCTCTGTTTCCTTTACTCCTGTATGTTTTGCCACAGCAGCACGTAGATTGGTCGCATACCCATCTGGATAAATCGCAAACGAACCGCTAAACTCTCGAATACTTTCTTTTACTTTAGCAGAACATCCAAAAGGATTTTCATTTGAAGCTAATTTCACAATTTTTTCTAGACCATATTGACGTTTTACCTCATCTGTGGATTTCCCAGGCTGATATGGCTTTAAAGTAAGCACTGCCTCATTCCATTTCATTCCGCTCACCTCTATACTATTTTTAATTCGTTAAATCTGGACGTAACACTTTTGCTCCTGCTTGATAAATATGCTGAATCTCTGCCTGAGATTTTGTCGTATTTAAATGAAGCAGTACTCGAATACATTTTTTTAATGCATTTTCTACAGAAATTTCCGCCATACATGTGACAGGAACATACTTCCATCCATCCATGCTTCGCAATGCTTTAGCTGGAAAAATTGAGCGAATATCATCGGTTGCTGAAACAAATACAGATGCAACCATTTCTGGTTCAATCTCATTCGCAGCAATCATCTCGGCCATTAACTCTTCTACGGCAGCTACTATTTCTGCTTCTGTATCATGTTCAACCGTCGTTGCGCCCCTAACTCCTCTTATCACACTACTCCACCCTTTCCATTATTTTACAGAAAAGCACAAGGCGCCCGTTTAGCGACGTAGGGACTGAGGCCCACACGATGTGGGTCACACAGACGTCGCCACAGGACGTGGCGGTCTTAATCTGTGTTCATTTCCTCCGTATAAGATAAAGGAAACACGAAGAGTGCGTATGCGCTTGTTCGATGTTGACTTATCGTAAGGAGGAGCGGGAAGTCCATTAGTCGCTGGGCTTCTTGAGCTAGACATCTGTACTCATCGAAAATTATATACTTTCTTATCTATCAACAAAATTCGCCATTTCGCTTAGTAGTTCCTCATCGTCCATTTCCGTTAGTAAAGGCGAACCAACTGTTTCTAATAGAACGAATGTAGCCTTACTTGTGACAGATTTTTTATCACTTTTCATCAGTTTCAATAACTGATCCATTTGAAGATGCTTTGGAATAGCTGTCACATAGCCTAATGATTGAACCCATTCGACAAACGCTGCAACATCAAACTCAAGCTGCGCCTTTTTCCGACTAAGTTCGAGTGCATACACCATACCAATTAGTACAGACTCTCCATGGGTAAAGTTTCCATATCCCATTGAAGCTTCTACTGCATGTCCAAGCGTATGTCCAAAATTTAAAAAGGCACGAATTCCTGCTTCTTTTTCGTCTTCTTCGACGACAGCTGCTTTGATTTCAATTCCTCTTTTAATCATTGTAAAAAATTGCTCATCCGTGATGTTTGCCAAATCATGAATGTGACTAACTAACCAGTTATAAAAATCCACATCCGCAATTAACGCATGTTTAATGACCTCTGCAAAGCCAGAGCGTAGTTCCTGTACCGGAAGTGTTTTTAAAAAGTCTAAATCATAAATGACTGCCTCTGGTTGATAAAAAGCACCAATCATATTCTTCCCAAGCGGATGATTGACTGCAACCTTTCCACCTACAGCACTATCGTGAGCGAGTAGGGTCGTTGGTACTTGAATAAAAGGAATTCCTCTCATAAATGTAGCCGCAACAAACCCAGAAAGGTCACCAACAGCTCCTCCTCCAAGCGCGATAATCAGTGACTTGCGATTTAGCTGATGAGAGAGACAGAAACTCTGACATTCATAAAAGACTTCAAATGTCTTGGCATGTTCACCTTCTGGAACAACATGCTGGAGTACTTCTTTTCCTGTTGTCTCTAACACCGACTTGACCGTTTCAAGATGCAGAGTAGCCACTTTTTCATCTGTTATAATGACAATTTTATTTACTTGTGGCAATTGGCTCAAAATGAATTCAGGTAACTTTTGTATCGCTTGTTTACCCACGTATACAGGATATTGTTTTGAAGTAGTTTTAATCGTTATAGCTTCCATTGAATTAAAACTCCTTTACTTCTTCCCTGTATGCTTTTAGATAATCAGCTAACTGATCAAAGCGATCTGATGGAAATTGTTCAACAATGGCTGCTGCTAACTCCCAAGCAACGACAGCTTCTGCAACGACGGCTGCTGCAGGTACAGCACAGCTATCAGAACGTTCAACACTTGCTTCAAACACTTCTTTCGTATCAATATCTACACTTCGAAGCGGCTTGTATAACGTTGGAATAGGCTTCATGACTCCACGAACGACAATTGGCATTCCATTCGTCATTCCACCTTCTAAACCACCTAAACGATTGGACAAACGGTAATACCCTTTCTCTTTGTCCCAGGCAATTTCATCATGCACTTCGCTTCCGAAACGATGAGCAGCTTCAAAACCAATACCGATTTCTGCACCTTTAAAGGCGTTAATACTCACAATGGCTGCTGCTAGCTTAGCATCAAGCTTGCGATCATAATGGACATAGCTTCCTACTCCGATAGGCATTCCCTCAACCACAACTTCGACAATACCTCCGATAGAATCTCCCTTACTTTTCGCATTATCAATCGCATCCATCATTTGTTGTTCCACTTCTTTATCAAAACAGCGAACAGATGATGCTTCCGTTACTTCTTGTAATTGTTGAATAGAATCATACGGAGCTGGATTTGCCTTAACGCCTCCGATTTCTATTACATGTGAAGCGACTTCAATCCCAAGTAGAGATAGTAATCTCTTCGCCACTGCTCCTGCAGCCACGCGAACTGTTGTTTCACGCGCTGATGAACGCTCTAATACATTTCTTAAATCACGATGACCATATTTTATTCCACCATTCAAATCAGCATGACCTGGTCGTGGACGTGTAATTTTTCGTTTAACTTCCTCTTCCTCTTCTTCAGAAATGGCTTCACTACCCATAATTTTTGTCCAATGCTTCCAGTCGTCATTTTCAACAACTAAAGCTACAGGAGACCCGAGGGTATACCCATGTCTAATTCCTGATGCAATAAATGCTGTATCTTTTTCAATTTGCATTCTTCGGCCACGACCGTGACCTTTTTGACGGCGCGCCAATTGTTCATTAATATCTTCATTTGAAATCGGCATTCCTGCCGGCAAACCTTCAATAATAGTTGTCAATTGTGGACCGTGTGATTCTCCAGCTGTTAAATATCTCATTTTACTTTATGCCCCCTTTTAGCACTTTAAAGGATGTATGTATCAATATACCACAATTTTTTAAAAAGTGGGAATATGAAAAAACAAAAGTATATTATTGTTTTATATCCTCCTGTGCTATTTTACACTTTCTTACCCTTTTTCTAAAGAATCAAATATTATTTTTCGTAATAAAAAAGCCGCATACCTTAGATTAGAGTATGTCGGCTTCTTTACTATATTTTTTTATAAAAAAATGTATCAACCGTTTCTAAACTATATTTATTAGGATTAAAAATTTGCTCTGTGCTCCCCACAAAAAATATCCCATCCTTTTTCAAGGCATCACTAAATTTGTCATATAATATAATTTTTGCTTCTTCCGTAAAGTAAATAAGTACATTCCGACAAACGATTAAATCATAGCCTGAATCAAATGGATTAGCGAGTAAATTATGTTTTTTAAACGTTACCGTTCGTTTAATCTCATCTGCTACCTTGTAAAAACCGTTCTGTTCACGAGAAAAGTACTTCTTTTTCATTTCCTCAGGAACCTCCGCTAAGGAGCGATCTGGATATATGCCTAATTTAGCTCTAGCCATTACATTTTCATCAATATCTGTTGCTAAAATATGAATCTGGCTTAGCGGTATAAACTTAGACAGAATCATAGCAATCGTATAAGGTTCTTCTCCAGTTGAACAAGCAGCACTCCAAATTTTCAACTTTTTCGACGAAGCTAATAGAGAAGGTAATATTTTCTTCTCCAGCACTTCCCATCTTTTATAATTTCGATAAAATTCTGATACATTAATCGTCATGCGATCTAAAAACTCCATTAAAAGTTCCTGGCTAGTTTGTAAAGCCTGATAATAATCTCGAAACGACCTATATCCTCTTTTTTCATATAGAGAAGTAAGCCTCCGTTTCATTTGTCCTTCTTTATATAATGACAAATCGATTCCTGTCATTTTTTTTATTTTTTGCGTAAAATCCTCGTATTCCGCAAGCATAGGTAAACTCCCTTGTTCATATGATATATTCTATTTTTATATCGGTATAAAGTACTAAATCTTTACTAATAAGATATAACTTAGTTACAAGAAAAGCTTAATACGCCTGTTCAGCGACGTAGAGACTGAAGCTGGACATCCATACTCATCGAAAATGTTCTTTCTTATCTTTCAAAATAAAAAGCGAGCTTTTCGTCTAAACGAAAAACTCGCTGATTTTACAATTTTACTAGAAATTAGTATACCCACTCGTTAATTAATTTAGAGTATTCAACTAGTTCTTCTTCTTTAAAGAATAAACCAATTTCACGAACAGCACTCTCTGGAGAGTCAGAGCCATGAATAATATTTTTACCAACCGTTACTGCAAAATCACCGCGGATTGTAGCAGGACTCGCATCTTTTGGATTAGTAGAACCCATCATTTGACGAGCAGTAGCAATCACATTTTCACCTTCCCATACCATTGCGAATACAGGACCTGAAGTGATAAAATCTACTAATTCACCAAAAAATGGACGTTCTTTATGCTCTCCATAGTGTTGCTGTGCTAATTCTTGTGAAACCATCATCAATTTAGCACCTGCAAGGTGAAAACCTTTCTTTTCAAAACGAGAAACGATTTCCCCGATTAAATTACGTTGAACCCCATCAGGTTTAACCATTAAAAATGTTCTCTCCATCATTGTCACTCCCATTATGTATCAAAATATTCTGCCTATTCCAGGCAATCCCTTAGAAATATTATCATTGTTTGCCAATTTTATCAACTATAAACATAGAAAAAGACAAAAAGATAGAAGAAAAGTTCCGTTCTACACCATGCTAATTACCCATTAAAGAGATTTACTCTAATGGGTGGTTAGCTCCGCAAAGTGTATATCAAACTGATAAAAACATAAGGCAACTAGGTTCCTCTTCTCTATTCGTTTCATTCTGAGGCTTAAAACTTTCGTTTTCCAATATTCTTAGCAATTTGAGACAGGATTTTCCGCGCCTTATTTTGAGGTAAACCCTCTAATTCATGAAAAGCCTTATTCAAGTATTTTTCACTTACTTCCGTTGCTTGCTCTATTGCTCCAGAAGATTTGATAGCTCCAATAATCGCTGTCATTTCATCTTTCTGCGTCTCTTCATTCACAGTTTTGATTAACTCTTTCAAAGTCGGGTCCTTCATTGCAATTAAGACCGGTAATGTAATATTTCCTTGTAATAAATCACTGCCTGATGGTTTGCCTAGCTCCTCTTCTGATGCAATAAAATCTAAAATATCATCCGTAATTTGATAACTCATGCCAACATAATAGCCAAATTTATATAATTTTTTATGAATCTTTTCGTCGACTCCAGCTGAAATCGCTCCCAATTGACAGCTCGAAGCAATTAACAAAGCTGTTTTGCGTTTAATTCTTCTTAAATAGGTACGCAAATTTTGTTCAAAGTTAAATTTATCTTTAATCTGTTCAATTTCACCTAAACATAATTCAACCATTGTTTTGGCCAATACTTTATGTGCTAATGGATTATGAATCTCACTCATAATCTCCAGCGCTCTAGCAAAAATAAAGTCGCCTGTATACATAGCGACACGATTATCCCATTTGGATTTAATCGTAACAGACCCTCGGCGTAAATCCGCATCATCGACGACATCATCATGTACCAATGAAGCTGTATGGATTAACTCGAGCGTCGCTGCTACATGTTTCACAACATGAATATCATAATTCCCAAACTTAGCGGAAAGCAAAACAAACACAGGTCGTATTCGTTTCCCACCTGATTGCAATAAGTGAAGGGATGCTTCTGTCAATACAATCGAATCCGCATGAATTGCCGCTTCTAATTCTTTTTCAACTAATTGTAAATCCGCACTTAAAAATGAATACTTCATTTTATATTTCATATATTCCACCCAGCTTTGTCCATTGCTAACATGCTCACATTGGTTTGATCCCGAAATGAGTTGCCGCTACACCACCAGTATGAGCCTTAAAACTCACATTCTCAAAACCAGCTTGCTTGAACATGCTTTCAAGCTCTTTCATCCCTGGGAAATCACGGGCTGATTCTTGTAACCATGAATATTCTTGATAACTTTTCGCAAACAACTTTCCAAATAACGGCATAATAAAACGAAAATAGAAAAAGTATAATTGCTTAAAGCCAATTAAAGTCGGTTGCGATGTTTCAAGACAAACAGCCATACCACCTGGTTTTAATACTCTATACATTTCTTTTAATACTTGCATATAATCTGGTACATTTCGCAAGCCAAATCCAATCGTTACATAGTCAAACTGATGATCAGGAAAAGGAAGTTCCATCGCATTCCCATGTAGTAGTTTGATTTGATCAAGGTTAAGCTGACTTACCTTTTCTTCCCCGATTTTTAGCATATTTTTACTAAAGTCTAAACCGTATACTTCCCCCTCAGTTCCTGTAGCCTGTGCTAATGCAATCGTCCAATCTGCTGTCCCACAGCAAACATCCAATGCCTTTGCACCTTTAGGGACGTTCATTTGCTTCATAGTCACTTTACGCCATTTGACATGTTGTTGAAAGCTAATGACCGAATTCATCTGATCATAATTGCCATATATCTTTTCAAATACATGATGAACTTTTTGTTCTTTAGATTGTGCCAACGCTCACCCTTCTTTCACATATGAATTCACTTTAAGCATTGTAGACGATACTAACTCTTCAATCCGTCGGTGAAGTTCAACATTTTCTAAAGGAAGTTCATCCTTTGATTTTTTTACAGCATGATTTACGTCCTCAATACAAGAATCCATCGTATCCTTTAATTGTTTCACCTGTTCTTCAGACAAATGTATATTTCGTTGAATAGTAGGAAATAAAATCATACGAAGACCTTCAAAAAGAATAGATTGCCCCGTATTCAAATATTGTTCTTTTTCAAAAAGCAAACGCTTTAATACTAAAACATTCTCTGCTCTATTTATCCAAGCTGATTTTTGATAGTATTCCGCTATTTTATAAATAAGAGAAGCTTCTACTGCCTTTATACTATTTAAAAATGAAGGGATACTAGTTAGCGTTAATTGATACAAAAGAATTTTATGGTCATTCATTTTTTTAACGGCGCTAGATAAAGAACGAATCAACTCAACATTTCCGACTTCAGATAATACTTGATAATACAAGCCGCTATAATAATCGCCAGCAAGAACAGTTAACTGGCGATTCTTTAGTATGTCTGGACTTTCTAGTGTTACATTGGTATTTGATACTTTTTCATGTGTATCTAGTGCAATTTGAACTAACATCGTTGCAAGTATATAATGGTTCCGTTCATCAGCTGAAAGATCCAATTCGTTAAACAAACCCCACAACAATAATAGCTTATCTTCATCAACCTTTGGCTTATCCACATATTTTTGTAAATAAGGATGACAAGCTCTCTTTTCTATTAATTGTCTTATTTCTTTTATATCGTTCATTACGTTTAACAATTGGAATCACCTTGCATCCCCGAAAGGTAAATTTTTTAATAACTAACCCCTGATATCAATCTCTATTCATTCAACTTAGAAAGCTGATCATTTATATGGATAATATATAAAACACAAACTATTATACCATAAAAGTAATTAGATGAAACGCTTGATTTCAAATCTATTTATGTTCAACAGAACCCTTTTTCGACTCACTTTCTACCTCACCAACAGCTGTATAAACTTTTGCATGTCCCCGAATTTTAATAGCTGATGTGTGTTCCGTAAATTGAGCAATCATGACTTCACCAGTATCCAATTTTTCAGAATGATGAAACTTCGTATCTGTTCCTCGAGTTAGTCCGATTACATTTACACTATCTTCTAAAGCTTTAATCACTACGTATTCATTATTCAATTTATTGTCCATCACTCATTTTTCCTCCTCTGCATTATTTAATCTTTAATAAAGGCTAGCACTTCTGCTCTAGTTCGATGATCTTGAGCAAATGTACCTCTTACCGCAGACGTAATTGTTTTTGAACCAGGTTTCTTCACGCCTCGCATCGTCATACACATATGCTCTGCTTCTATGACTACCATTACACCATGTGGTTTGAGTGTATCTACAATCGAATCAGCAATCGTAGAAGTAATACGTTCTTGCAACTGAGGACGTTTAGAAACTGCTTCTACTGCACGGGCCAATTTACTTAAACCCGTAACCCTTCCGTCTTTAGGGATATATGCCACATGAGCCTTTCCGTAAAAAGGAACTAAATGGTGCTCACATACTGAATAAAAGGGAATATCTTTTACAAGAACTAGTTCTTCGTGATCCTCTCCGAAAACAGTCTCAAAATATTCCCTTGGATCTTGCCTTAATCCTGAAAAAATTTCCTCATACATTCTTGCAACCCTTTTTGGGGTATCCAGTACCCCTTCACGTTGTGGATCTTCCCCTACTGCTTCTAATATCATCTTTACCGCTTCTTCAATTTTTGCATGATCTACGTTTGCCATACTATTTCCTCCTATATACCCAACTTAAGCTTATATCTAAGTAGTAATCATTAGTATTTCACATATTATTAGAAAAACACGACTTGTCGCTTCAGATGTCAAAAGTCGATTTCAGTTCTTATATAAATCTTTTAAAGAAGTATATCTTTCTAAAAGAATAAAGGATAACGGTTTACATTTTCTTTACTTTTATTTTACACTGTCTTTTATCTTAACACAGTTAGAAAAAAAGAAGCAAAAAAAGGACCGCGTGAATGCGCGGTCCTTTTATACGGTAAAGCACCCGTATGTATAAGTATTACTTCACTGCATCTTTCAACGCTTTACCAGGTTTGAAAGCTGGCACTTTACTAGCTGCAATTTCGATTTCTTCACCTGTTTGTGGGTTACGACCTTTACGAGCCGCACGTTCACGTACTTCAAAGTTTCCAAAACCGATTAATTGTACTTTATCTCCATTTTTTAACGCTTCTAAGATTGTATCAAAAACAGCATCAACAGCCTTTGTAGCATCTTTCTTAGAAATTTCAGTTATTGCAACAACTTCATTAATTAATTCTGTTTTGTTCATGCCATTCACCTCCTCCCAAAAGGATCTTTGTAACAAATTATTATCACAAACATAAATAATAGTAATTTGTTATCCATCCCAAGTTGAGTATTCTCTTCAAGAAACTACACTAAATGGGTAAAATTTCATTCAAAATAGTTATTGCTCAGAATCTCAAAAATAGTTAGAAATCTCTATTCTAACGCATTTTCTGTATGTAGATTATCATAAATCCTATTCTATTAGCAAGAAAATTCATAAAAATCATGGGAATCTTTTCATAAAAAGATTCTACAACAGCAAAAATATTTTTTTGTACCATTCATTTATATATTTTTAGACTTATTATATCCAACGAGACCTTAAAACATACTAAAATATAAGCATTTGAACGTAATATACACTAATTAAGTTTAAATAACAAAGCCAACCAAAAAAAGACCATTCCCGTAAAGGATTGATCTCATTTGCGTTTTAGATTGGATGGTCTTGAATTCACCGTCATGTTCCTTATTATAAAATGATAGCGATTAAACCACCTGAACCTTCGTTTATGATTCTCTCTAATGTTTCTTTTAATTTATAACGTGCATTTTCAGGCATCATCGCTAGTTTTGCCTGAATCCCCTCACGAACAATAGAACTTAAATTTCGGCCAAAAATTTCAGAGTTCCAAATAGAGAGTGGATTTTCTTCAAAATCCTGCATTAAATAGCGAACCAACTCTTCACTTTGCTTTTCCGTACCGATAATGGGTGCAAACTCTGATTCCACATCCACTTTAATCATATGAATAGATGGAGCAACCGCTTTTAATCTTACGCCGAATCGCGATCCTTGACGAATAATTTCCGGCTCATCTAAGCTCATATCATTTAAAGAAGGAGCAGCTACACCATACCCCGTATGCTTTACCATTTTAAGCGCATCTGCTACTTGATCATATTCTGCTTTTGCGTGTGCAAAGTCCTGCATAAGCGATAATAAATGATCTTTTCCTCGAATCTCCACACCGACAATTTCCTTCAATATATCATCATATAATTGTTCTGGTGCATACAGGTCAATTTCTGCTACACCCTGCCCCATTTCAATGCCAGCTAAAGCTGCATGGTCAATGAATTCAAATTCATTAAATTGCTCGACAACACGGTCTACATCACGGAGACGCTTAATATCTTTCACTGTTTCTCTTACAGCCTCTTGGTAGCTCTCACGCAGCCAATGATTTTCGTTGAGAACCATGACCCAGCTAGGCAAATTAACGTTTACCTCAAGCACAGGAAATTCAAATAAGGCTTCACGTAACACATTTAAAACATCCGATTCCTTCATCCCTTCCACACTCATGGCAAGCACAGGAATATCGTATTTTTCTTGCAAAGAATCTCTTAACAAGATCGTATCAGGATGATGCGGTTGCACCGAGTTCACAATCATAATGAATGGCTTACCTACTTCTTTCAACTCTTCAATTACACGTTCTTCAGCCTCTATATAATCGCTCCGCGGAATTTCACCAATTGTTCCATCCGTTGTCACAACAACACCTAAAGTCGAATGATCTTGAATAACCTTACGCGTTCCAATTTCCGCTGCTTCATGGAAAGGAATAGGCTCCTCATACCAAGGAGTATGAATCATCCTTGGACCATTTTCATCCTCGTATCCCTTTGCACCAGGGACAGTGTAACCTACACAATCTACAAGACGAATATTGACATCTAGCCCCTCAGCAACATGAATAGAGGCAGCTTGATTTGGGACAAACTTTGGCTCAGTTGTCATGATTGTTTTTCCTGCTGCGCTTTGCGGCAATTCATCCTGTGCTCTCGCGCGATCCGCTTCTGATGCTATATTAGGGATAACAACAAGTTCCATGAATTTTTTAATAAATGTTGATTTTCCTGTCCTAACCGCTCCAACAATCCCTAAATAAATATCACCGCCGGTACGTTCGGCAATGTCTTTGAAAATATCTACCTTTTCCAAGGTATCCCCTCCCGAAATTAGCATATTGGGATTACACGATCCACTTCTATATCTATTGGATATTCCATATCTATGATGTTGTCCTAAAAAATTATTCCATTTATTTTTTTATCTTTCTCCCCTCTTCAACATTCATGTATATAAGGGATTGTTATTTTAATAGTTAAGAAGAAGAAAAATAACCCTTCCCCTACAATATATTTTGCAGAGAAAAGGTTATGACAATTTTATTATTAAGGACTATTTTTCAAGCAATATAGGTTTGTTTTCTCCATCTATTGTATAAGCTAAGGAATAAGCAGGTACGAAGTCACTAGTTTCCACTAAAATTTCACGAATATCATCACCTGGTTTCACAACTCCTTCGTATTTTTGCAAAGCATCGTATAAATCAGGTGTGTAATCCACATAAATATCTCCTACTTCATCAATAATGAAGTGAAGTTCCTTTTGTGAAAAAGGACTTGTAACAGTGGGAGCCTCGTTCAACCCCATTTTTTCATAATCAAGCGTAAAAGCATGGGACGCTAATCGTTCCTTAAAAGGAGGGTATCCATTCTTTTGTCGGTACACATTTAATCGTAAGGATAAATCCTGTATCTCTTGAGCTACACGAACATCAAGCAATTTTACGGTCGGATCATTTTCAACATCCACTAGTACATATTGGAAAAAACCACCCGCTTCATACGCATTTTCAGGGGGCTCAGCCATATATCTAGGTGATATCTGCTTCAAATTAATTACATATTTCTGATAAATAGGTGTTTTGGCATCCTTCGTTTTAATTGGTAAAATCCAGCCTTCATCTTCTTGAAATTGATCAACTGCATGCTGAACCATCTCAATTTGAGTTTCATAGGGTACTTGATTTTTTGATTTTTCTACTTGCGGGTACAAGCAACCACCCAGAAGAAATGTAATGCCGATTAATAAACTCCATTTCCTAACCATATTCATTGTTTCGCCCCACTATCCAGTTGTTGGACCACTTACTACTACAACAAAAATAATAAATCCAGCAAGAAGCATCAATATGTATGCGATAATTCCTGTAAGCCCTTTCCAAAATCCTTTTAATTTATAACGGCTTATATAAATAAAGAACAGCGAAAAGAACATAAAGCCCATTCCAACAAAGGAAATCCACATTTTTTGTAATCCAGGCGACATCTATTATCCTCCTTTTTTCAAAAATTATTATAACACAATCACCATTGAAAATTACAAATTTTTACTTATTATACTTTTATTTACGCAAAAAACAGAAGACATTCGCAAATATCTTCTGCCTTTGACTAAATCCCCCAAAACCGAGTTCAAATTACCAGTTTACTTTCGTTGCATTTTATGCAAGTAGATAGAAAGCGGTATCCTCAAATGCCTATTTTGAGCAAATTCTTTTATTTTATCTCATTTGTACAACCGCTTAATTTTGTTGTCGGTTATCCAAAATATTAAACAGCTCATCCATTTCATTTGTTTTCATTCGCGACATTAATTGGTCTACCGCGTCTTTAACATCTTGTCCATCAAACAATACATGATAGAGTGCTTCCGTAATCGGCATATTAACATCATATTTCATTGCTAACTGATAAGCGGCTTTTGTCGTCCTTACCCCTTCAACGACCATGCCCATATTTTCAAGTACATCTTCTAGTTTGTGACCCTTCCCTAGCATATTCCCTGCTCTCCAGTTGCGAGAATGGACACTTGTACAGGTAACAATCAAATCCCCGATTCCTGTTAGCCCAGAGAAGGTAAGCGGATTTGCTCCCATCGCCGTTCCGAGTCGAGATATTTCCGCTAATCCACGAGTCATCAATGCAGCTTTTGCATTATCCCCATAGCCTAAACCATCGGTAATACCGGCGGCTAGGGCAATAATATTTTTTAAAGCTCCACCAATTTCTACACCAATCAAATCTGGATTCGTATAGACACGAAAATGTTGATTCATAAATAAGTCTTGTACATATTCGGCAGCTTTCATATTTTTTGAAGAAACGGCTACCGTTGTAGGATGTCGTAAACTTACTTCCTCCGCATGACTTGGACCAGACAATACAACAATATCTTTCAGCCAAACAGGTGAAGCTACTTCTTCGATCATTTCAGAAATACGGAGCAATGTGTCCGGTTCAATTCCTTTACTTACATGAACGACCGTTAGAGGCTTGGTTGCAATCCCTGCGATGTTTCCAAGCACTTCGCGATATGCTTTAGTCGGAACAGCCAAAACAACGGTCTCTACACCTTCTAATGCTTGTTCTAACGAAAAGTACCCTGTTATGCCCTCTGGAAGATGAATGCCAGGTAGGTACTGTTCATTTGTATGAGATTGATTCATTTCATCAATTTGTTTCTCTTTATGACCCCATAGCCTTACTTCATGTTGATTATCAGCCAAAACCATAGCTAACGCGGTTCCCCAACTACCAGCACCAAGAATGGTAATTGATACTTTTTCTTTCCCCATTGCAAGCACCTCCCCTTCTATTTTCTTTTGCGTCCAAAAATTCGAATTGGGGTTCCTTCAAAATCAAATGCTTCACGAATTCTATTTTCTAAAAATCTTTCGTATGAGAAATGCAGTAGCTCTGGATCATTTACAAACACTACAAATGTAGGTGGTTTAATGGACACTTGAGTCGTGTAATAGATTTTCAAACGTTGTCCATTATGCGTTGGTGTTGGATTCATCGCAACAGCATCCATAATCACTTCATTTAACACATTTGTTTGAACTCGGATAGCATGATTTTCACTTACTTTATCAATAACAGGAACTAATGTATGCGTCCGTTTTTTCGTCAATGCTGACAAATAGATAATCGGTGCATAATCAAGGAAAAGGAAATGAGCGCGAATGTTTTCTTCAAACTCTTTCATTGTTTTCTCATCTTTTTCAATCGCATCCCATTTATTCACAACAATAATAACAGCTCTTCCTGCCTCATGCGCATATCCAGCAATTTTCTTATCCTGCTCGCGAATGCCCTCTTCCGCGTTTAAAACGACTAAGACCACGTCAGAGCGTTCGATGGCTCTAAGGGCACGAAGCACACTATATTTCTCTGTACTTTCATACACTTTTCCTTTTTTCCGCATCCCTGCTGTATCAATAATGACATATTCTTTCCCATTATATGTATACGGAGAGTCAATCGCATCTCGAGTCGTTCCTTCAATATCACTAACAATGACACGATCTTCCCCTAATAAAGCATTGACTAACGATGACTTCCCTACATTGGGACGACCAATTAAACAAAATTTAATAACATCCTCATCGTAATCCGGTCCCTCATATTTAGGAAAATATTCAGCAACCTTGTCTAATAAATCTCCCAGACCTAGACCGTGTGAACCTGAAATAGGATATGGTTCACCAAATCCTAAAGAATAAAAATCCCAAATGTCATTTCTCATTTCTGGATTATCCACTTTATTAACAGCTAGGACAACTGGTTTCTTGGATTTATATAAGATTTTCGCTACTTCTTCATCAGCAGCTGTAACCCCTTCACGACCATTGGTCATAAAAATAATAACGTCTGCTTCGTCAATCGCAATTTCAGCTTGCTGACGAATTTGTTCGAGGAACGGTTCATCACCAATATCAATTCCCCCTGTATCTATAACGTTAAAGTCATACGTCAACCACTCACCAGAGCTATAAATACGATCTCTCGTTACACCTGGAATATCCTCAACAATGGACACTCGCTCACCAACAATTCGATTAAAAATGGTCGATTTCCCTACATTTGGACGACCAACTATAGCAACAACCGGTTTCGGCATTGCAACTCACCCTTTCCACTCTCTATTTCTGGATAAAATCATGACATTCATCTATATAATTTGAAATCATCATTATCTATATTATTTAATTTTATCTAAATAAAAACACTTGTTAAATGAAGATAGCTTGTCAATTGACAAGCCTAAAGGTAAAATCTATTCCCTTATCCTTGCTACATCATGCTCATTTACTTTACACCAATTTCAAGCACTAACTATCCTATAGTACCAAACTTTTCAAAAATCAACAATGATTATCAGAAAAGCGGAAGGCGTCCGTTTAGCGACGTATGGACTGGACCGCTCCGTATGAGATAAAGGAAACACGAAGAGCGGGTAGCGATTCGATGTTGACTTATCGTAAGGAGGAGAGGGAAGTCCAGTAGTCGCTGACGCCTGGAGCTAGACAATCAGAAAAGCGGATTTACCCTTGTTTCTGCTTTAATAAAAACCTATGTTGAGTTTGTCTATAGATCCACTTACTTACATACTCTAGCAGAGACCAAAATAGCTGAACGATTAATACCATGACAATTGCATCATGCCACGCAAAGGATAATGATACATACGACATGGATTTATACGTTAATAATCCTCCATATACAAGATCACCAAGAATCATTCCTAATAGTAAAACAAGCACCCTAATCCGCCAATCCTTCACCAACAGATTTACTAAGTAATTCATGAAAAAACATTGTAAATAGATCGGTTTCACGATTACCCAAATCGGATCGAGTAACATAAATAATTGAAAGCTTGCATAAGCCATTGCAATAAGAAAACAATTAATTATAACTGCTAATGTTTTTAAAAAAGAATATTTTCTAATCACTATACATCCAACAAAGAACATATACAATCCGCTTAATTGGACTGAAAAAAAATAAATGCTTACTATGTATCGAGAAAGAACCATTACAGCTAGCAAATGAAATAATAACGAGAAACGAATGGAAACCATTTTGGGGACAAAAAACATGATCCATACCCAGGCTAGCCAAAAAATCCAATAAAAAAATACACCCTCCAATGTATAAACCTCCTGTTACCATCATTATGGCTTGTTTTCAGAAAGTATAAACGTAAGAAGACGTATGTACAGGAGGCTAGACATAGACACATATTAAATATACAGAGTATAAAAGGGAGAAAATTAGATACCTTACCAACTAGGAGGTGATTGAGAGATGGGTAAAGATCGCCAAGAAAAAAAATTAAAAAAGAGTCATCGTGTGGAATCCGATCGTGATCAATCCTTAAAGTACTCTGGAGCAACTAGACTAGAAGGCCCCGAAGAAGCAAGAGCAAGACAATAAGAAAAGCGGAAGGCTCCGGTTTGGCAATAAGAAAAAAGCTCGCCAAATGGCAAGCTTTTTTCTTATCGTAATTTCTTCAGTTGGTCACCAATCATTTCTCCTAATTGAAACCCTTTGGATTCTTCTGGTAACTCATAATCTGAAAAATTATCATTTTGTTGTGGTGTTTCTAATTCTTTTATGCTAAGAGATAAACGTTGATCTGCTTCATTCACTTCAAGAACTTTGACTTGAACAGTTTGTCCTTCTTTTAGTACTTCTTGTGGTGTAGCGATATGTTTATGAGAAATTTGCGAAATGTGTACAAGACCTTCAACACCTGGAAAAATCTCTACAAAAGCGCCGAAAGATACAAGACGTTTTACTACTCCTGTTTGAACAGAAGCTTTTGGTGCTTTTTCAGCTATATTTGTCCATGGCCCTGGTAGTGTATCTTTAATAGACAAGGAAATTCTTTCATTTTCGCGGTCCACTGAAAGTACCTTAACCTGAACTTTATCCCCTTCTGCTACTACATCTGACGCCTTCTCCACGTGTTGATGAGATAGTTGTGAAATATGCACAAGACCGTCTACACCACCAATATCAACGAACGCTCCAAAATCAGTAATTCGTTGAACGGTTCCTTCTAATACTTGACCACTTTTTAAAGAATCTAAAACATGTAGCTTTTGTTTTTCTTTTTCTGCTTGAACAACAGCACGATGAGAGAGGATTAAACGATTCTTGTCTTTTTCAAGTTCAACAATTTTAAATGTTAATGATTTATTTTTATAGTCAGAAAAATCTTCGACAAAATAATCTTCAACAAGGGATGCTGGCACAAAACCACGGACTCCTAAGTCTACAACAAGACCACCTTTTACAACATCCTTAACTTCTGCTTCAAACACTGTGCCACTTTCAAACTTCTTCTCAAGCTCGTCCCATGCTTTAAGAGCATCTATTTTTCTTTTTGACAAAATCAGAGCTTCTTCTTCAACTTTAGTCACTTCTAAATCAAGTACATCTCCAACAGCAACAGCATCGGATGCTTTCTCGATATGCAGGCTTGAAAGTTCACTAATTGGAATAATTCCATCTGTTTTACTATTTTCAACATCAACAATTACTTGTTTTTCTTCCACCTTCACAACAACTGCTTTTACTTGATCCCCTACTTGAAAACTATTAACCTCTACTTGATTCATATCCTCTGTCATCCTAAACTCCTCCTTAACCCATGACTGCTCAGCAGATTTTCTATTATTTATTGGTGTTATATAATACTTTTATCACCTTTTGGAATAAATATCCTTTTTATAAAATTCCAACAAAATCAGAAAATTGTCAAGTAAGAAGATTTATCTATTTTCAGAAATTAATCTTCTGATTTCATTCATTATGACTTCTGTTGCCTCTTCCGCAGATATTTTTTGTTCACGGTAAGTAGTAAAATCAATCGGTTTCCCATAAACAACCTTTAGCTGGCGAAATGGCTTATATGGTCCAATAATAGCACAAGGAACAACAGCTGCATTCGTACGCAATGCGAAAAATCCTGCACCAGCAAGTCCTTTACCAATCTCCCCCGTTTTACTTCTTGTTCCCTCTGGGAATAACCCTAGCACACGTCCTTCTTTCAAATGCGTTAAGCCTGTTCTAATCGCTTTTTTATCACTCAAACCTCTTTTTACAGGAAAGACATTAATGGTCGGTAGCAGCTGCTTTAAAATGGGTGCATGAAACAATTCTTCCTTAGCCATAAAGTGAATATCTCGTGGACAAGTGAGTCCCACAACGGGAGGATCTAAATTATCAATATGATTGGCACAAATTAACACACCACCATCCATAGGAAAGTTTTCTTTTCCTATTGTTTTGATTCGGTATAAAGGTGTTAAAATTGTTTTTACAACTTGTTTTCCAAATGGGTACAAATTCAAAATCAATGTCTCCTTTCTTCGATTAGAGACATGATTTTGTCAACTACTTGATTAATGGTTAGGGATGTTGTGTCAATTTCAATGGCATCCTCTGCTTTTTTTAATGGTGCAACCTCGCGTTCAGAATCCTGTTTATCCCGTAATGCAATTTCTTCTTTTAATTGTTCTATATCTGAAGGAAAACCTTTTTGTAGGTTTTCTTGATGTCTTCGCTCGGCACGTTCTTCAACAGAAGCAATCATAAAGATTTTAATTTCTGCATTTGGTAAAACGTGTGTGCCAATATCTCTGCCATCCATCACAACGCCACCATTTTTTGCAAAAAGCTGTTGTCTACGAACCATTTCTTCCCGAATTAATCGATGCTTTGCCACTTCTGAAACGGAACTTGTCACTTCATTATTGCGAATTTCAGCTGTAACATTTTGGTGATCCACGAAAACAAGTTGCCCATTTTCACTAGGCTTCAATTCAATATCTGTTTCCATTAAAAGATCATATAAAGCCTGTTCATCAATAAGGGAGACCTTTTGATGTAATGCCTTATAAGTTAAAGCACGGTACATCGCACCTGTATCAACATATATGTAATTTAACGTTTTTGCTATCATTTTTGCAATTGTACTTTTTCCAGCAGCAGCCGGTCCATCAATTGCAATCGATATTTTCTTGTTCATTAATGCCTCCTGTATTCCTGACAATCCTGATGAAACTTTTATTACTATTTTATTTTATCACAAAAAACAGAAAAATCATTAATAAAAGCCACTCAAACTGTTATTATTTAGAAATATCTTCAAATGTTTCAATAATTTTCGTGTAGTTATTTCTATTTACGCCCTCATACTCAGAAAGCTTTGATAATTGAACAACATGATTTTCAAAACTTAAAAAAACTTGTATGAGAAATAAAAATATGGCTTGAATAATAATTAATTTTATAATAATTCGCTCTACTGTTTTCATAAGCATCCCCTTTTAGGTTCTTAGTAAACAGTATGGAAATAATGTTTATATTTCATTCATTTAGCCGATTAATCCTCGTTTCTTCATTTCCGCTTGTCTTTCAAATATATATCTCATAATACTTTGAGTTTCGTTTTTAGCTGGAGCTACAAATTGAACAGATAACCGCTTCAATCCATTTTGTTTATCAACTATTCGAATTACTTTCGACAGCAATTTCATATAGGCGATTTCTCCTGAATTCAATGGAAGTGCCAACCAAATATTAATAAAAGCTGCGCCATTCAAATCCACATTTTTAGGTAGTCGAATAGCAGCGCCCCCTGCACTCAAATCTTCCGTTACTGTCCTAAATGGAAAAAATTCGCCATCGATAGGATGGATAGCTACATCAATACTCGTTTCTATACGCACAAATTGACGCCGTTGAATTTTTATAAACATTTCTTCTGGGGGAAGCAATAATTGAACCATTGGAATATTTCCCTTAATTTTATTAAACACTTCTGTATCAAATAAATACGTACCTTTTTCATTGTCCTGATAGGAGGCCTTCAACTCTGTACCATCCATTAAAAAAACCACTTTTCCCGTTTGAACATCAACAGGATAATCGATACAGAATGTACCATCTCCAATTTCAACAATCATACATTTGTAGGATTCTTTGTTAGTAGCATATTTCGGTTCTAGCATTAGTGATTCACCAATTTTCAACATAATATATTACTGTTCCCCCTAACTTGACAAAACCCTTTTCTTATAGATGTATAGTTATTATTTCATATAATAGGAAAAAGGAAAAGCAACTACATGCTTTTCCTTAACAAATAATCTTTACAGCATACTATCATACACTGGCTCAGCGTTTTTCAATTTTTCAACTTTTTCTTCTTGACCATTATTCGCATTGATAAAAATACGATACGTGTCATTGTCTATAACTCCTAAAAACTCATAACAAAGCACTTCTTCACCAATGTCATTGATAATAATCGCTTTGCTTTGCTCCATTATTTCTACGTTCGGATTGATTTCTGCTTTAGCATCCTTAACGGAAAGTTTTGCATCACCAATTTGTCTTAATTTATGAGCTTGTAAGTACTCTTCAGCCGAAAAGCCAATAACGGAACCATCATCAAGCGCAATTTTGACTTTCACTGAATCCGGATACACTCTAACTCCGTCTACTAATGTTACAAAGTTAAATAAGCCAATCTGGTTATACTGTGAGCTCTCAAATAACTCTAATGAATCAAACTTATATTTTTTCAAAAATGTAAGCGCTTTGTTATAAGCCTGATTTAAATCTAGATTTTGCTTTTTTACTTCCCTATTCTTTAAATACCAAATTGGATGACCGCCTTTTTTGGTGATATCCATATTCACTTCAATATTTGTTTTTTTCTCTAACAGGCTTATACTATAAAATCCATAGTCCGAACCTTTTCCATTCTCTTCAATATTTACTTCTACATCGCCATTAAGCTTTGCATACCTTTTTGCAGTAGCAATTGCTTCTTTTTTGGTGAGCGTTTTTCCTTCTATATTTTTGTAGATCTCATCCTTTTTGTTTACGGATAAAAGTGTCGGATTTTGAGCATTTGCTTCCGTATAACCAGCTACTTTCTTTTCAACCGTTTTAAATCCATCAATAATCGTATTATCTGTATTTTCATCGCTGGATGCTAACGCCATTTCAACATCCATCCAGCGAAGATTGTTTTTCATAGCCGTATATTGAACTTTTCTCAATTCATCTTGCATTTCCGCAGCTTGTTTATAAAGCGATTTAAGCTGTGCATATTCCTTATCAGATAATGGTTCCTTTTCCAAATCCCTTACAGCTGTTCGATAACTAAAATTCCCGATATCGGATAAGAACTCCTCTGTTTTATTGAAAGGTAATAGAGTTAACGGCAATTGCCCAACATCATTTTGGGCTTCAGATGTAATCCGCCAAACATCTACCAATGCAGGACTTAACGACTTTCGAGAATTCATGGCGAGCGTCGCGCCAATTTTATCATGCAGCAAATCAACTTGATAATTTAAATCATGAAACGCTCTTTGATAATTATTTTCCGCATGAAGAAGGACCGCATTTTTTTCTTTATGTTCTTGATACCCCCAAAATCCAGCTCCCACTGTAGTAAGTGCTAATACAATAATGACTATATTCCTAAACAATATTTTCACCCCTTCACTTGCAGAATATGTGCTTGCCAATTCTTTTGATTTGTGGTCTTGACCAAATCCAATCACTCGTAGCTGTATCAGGATTAAAATAGTACTCTGCATTGCCGGTCGGGTCCCACCCATTTATGGCGTCAATGACCGCTTCTTTCGCTTTTTCATTTGGTGTTAACCAGATTTGACCGTCCGCTACCGCTGTAAACGCACCCGGTTCAAAAATAACACCGGAAACGGAATTAGGAAATGATGCACTTTCAACTCGATTTAAAATAACGGCCGCAACTGCTACTTGACCTTGATAAGGTTCTCCTCGAGACTCTCCATATACAGCATTGGCCATTAATTGAATATCATTTTGTGAATATCCTTCTGGTAAACTTGCAGATGTACTGGCTGTTTTAGCTGCTGATCCTTCTTTAGATTTAGTAGGAGCACTTTCTTTAGATTTAGTAGGAGCACTTTCTTTCGGTTTAGTTTGTAGAAGCAGTTGGTGCTTTTTTTGGCTTTATTTGCTTTTCAATATCGACTCCGCCATAATACGTAAATTCATTTCCCTTATTAATTTGATCATGAACAAATGCTTTGTTGAAATTAGAGGCCTTCGCTAATTTAGCTTTCGTTGTTGCTCCTGCCAAACCATCAATGGGCAGACCAAAATCTTTTTGAAAATTTCTTAGTGCCCAATACGTTCCCCAGCCATATACCCCGTCAATCTTTCCATGATAATAGCCAATATTTTGTAGCCGTGCTTGAAGCTCAATTACATCATCCCCGACAGCACCACGTTGAATGGTTTGGTTTGAAAAGGCTTGAATCTTCGTATCAGAGAGTAGCAATCCACTCAGGCTTATCACACAGATAAAGATGATTAGCGCTTTCCATTTGGACGAAATGCCTTTCATCAAAAACACTCCTCTTTTGAAAAAATAATGTACACCTATTTTCTGCTGTTATGGTATTTTTATTCCAAGTCAATAAAAAACGGAGTGGGCAAATTATGCCAACACTCCGTAACTTATTTATCTCGATATTGATTTTGCAGCATGAAAATCTGATAAAATGCGCGCTCGCTTCACCTTTTTCAAGCCAAACCACCAAAGGTACATCATAAAGGGTAGCATCCAATAGACCCACATTTTCTGAGTGATTAAGATAAAGTCATACACCCCATGCAATAAAAAAGGAACGATGAATGCTAGTAAAACATAATACTTTCTTTTAACTGCTAAAAATTTAGCTTTTCCCAAATAAAAACCCATGATTACACCAAAAAGAGCGTGACTGGACACTGGTAAAATCGCTCTAGTAAAAGCATGCTCTACCCCATTTGCCAGAAGATATAGGGTATTCTCCATCGTTGCAAATCCTAAAGAAACAGCTGCCCCATACACAATTCCATCATAAGGTTCATCAAAAGCAATATGCTGATAAATCGCAACCATAAGGATAAACCATTTAAAAAATTCTTCCAAAAGTGCAGCTGATAAAAAAGCCGTATCAAAATCGGTTGTAAAAACTCCTTCTACATCCAATACATATTGTAAAAACATAATAGGAAACACGAGACAAACACCATATAAAAATGCTTTTAGCACAACAGAAATCGGCTCTGTTTCATAATGGTCTTTCAAATAAAAATAGCTGAGCAAAGCTAATCCCGGTGCAATTCCCGCTGACAAAATGACCAGCATTTGCTGACCTCTCTTCTTTAATTGATATGAATGTACATGAATAATTATTTGCTGAAAATGCTCGCAAATCTTCCACTTCCATCATACCACATATAGACAAATGAAAGTGCCTCCTATTTGTCATTTTTACTAACTAAATGTGCCGCAATTGCCCCACCATGAAAACGACCATTTTCAATAAAAATTTCATTGGCATTATTGCCAGCAGCAATGACACCAGCTATATAAATCCCGCTCACATTGGTCTCCATCGTTTCAATATTATGAATAGGCCGTCCTGTTTCACTGTCAATTTCAACGCCCATTCTTTTTAAAAAATGATGATCTGGATGATATCCTGTCATCGCAAATACAAAATCATTTTTAATCGACTTTCTTTCATCATGTACATGATAGTTTACGTGTGTTTCCGTAATTTCATCTACCTCAGCATTAAATTCCATATGAATAACACCGCTTTTGACTAATGACACGAACTCTGGCAAAATCCATGGCTTTATACTTGATGAGTATTCCAATCCACGATAAAGTACCGTTACACGCGAACCCGCTTTCACTAGTTCAAGCGCTGCATCAATACTAGAGTTTTTACCACCAATGACCACTACATCACAATCAAAATAGCCATGTGCTTCTTTAAAATAGTGAAATACTTTTGGAAGATTTTCACCCGGAATATTCATATAATTGGGATGATCATAATATCCTGTTGCAACAACGATGGCAGTTGCTTCATAATCTGCTTTTGATGTATGAACATGGAATAATCCATTCTCAAGCTTTTGAACCTGTTCTACTTTTTCAAAAGCGTTTACTCGTATGTTTTTTCGTTTTACCACTTCACGATAGTATGATAATGCCTGATTTCGGACTGGTTTTCGGTTTTCCGTAATAAAGGCAACATCTCCTATTTCTAGCTTTTCACTTGAACTAAAAAAAGTTTGATGTGTTGGATAACGGTAAATGGAATCCACCACATTCCCTTTTTCAATAACCAATGCACGCTTACCTACTTCATGTAAAGCGATAGCTGCAGCAAGCCCACATGGACCTCCCCCTATAATAATCACTTCTTCACTTTGCATGTAATTCATCCTCTCTTCGTTGTATAGCCTTGTTTTATTATTGTTTATTTTTTTATTTTATTATTAAAGATTATTTATACACTTATTTCCCCTTCACTCCACCATATAAATAATTGTTCTGACGAAGGTGCTATCCAAGTGCGACTATCATTTTCATGTCCCCAAACGTATATAGATTTCGTTTGAATATCTCCATTCACAATAGAATATCCAAATGTCTTTTCTTATACTATCGTCCATTGGATATAGATTCTGATAGTATAAAAAACTCCTACCAACTAATGATAGGAGTTTTCTGTCATCTTTTCAATCATGATTAAATCCAACCACGGAAGCGGGATGCCTCTGCCATCTTTCTTACACCAATCATATAAGCAGCTAAGCGCATGTCTACACGACGGGATTGTGATAAATCATAAATATTATTAAATGATTTCACAAGAATTTTTTCTAGCTTTTCATCCACTTCTTCTTCTGTCCAATAGTAACCTTGATTATTTTGAACCCATTCAAAATATGACACTGTAACTCCTCCAGCAGATGCTAATACATCTGGAACTAGAAGAATTCCGCGATTTGTGAGAATCTCTGTTCCTTCAATAGTAGTGGGACCATTAGCAGCTTCTACAACAATCTTAGCTTTAATATTGTTTGCATTTTCTTCTGTAATCTGATTTTCAATAGCAGCCGGAACTAATATATCACAATCGAGTTCTAGTAGCTCTTTGTTCGTAATAGTATTTTTAAATAACTTTGTTACCGTTCCAAAGCTATCTCTTCGATCTAATAAATAATCAATATCTAGACCTTCTGGATCATGCAAGGCACCATAAGCATCGGAAATACCCACTATTTTCGCTCCTGCATCATGCATAAATTTTGCCAAAAAACTTCCCGCATTTCCAAAGCCTTGAATCACAACACGAGCACCTTTAATATCGATTCCACGTTTCTTGGCGGCTTCATTTATAACAATTGTCACACCTTTTGCAGTCGCTGACTCCCGACCATGGGATCCACCTAGAACAAGTGGTTTTCCCGTAATGAATCCCGGGGAATTAAATTCATCAATTTGACTATATTCATCCATCATCCACGCCATAATTTGAGAGTTTGTAAACACATCAGGAGCAGGAATGTCCTTTGTTGGACCAACAATTTGACTGATTGCTCTAACATACCCACGACTAAGCTTTTCTAACTCGCGAAATGACATGTTTCGTGGATCACAAACAATCCCACCTTTACCTCCCCCAAAAGGAAGATCAACGATTCCACATTTTAGGCTCATCCAAATAGAAAGTGCCTTCACTTCACGCTCTGTTACATCAGGATGAAAACGAATTCCACCCTTTGTTGGGCCAACCGCGTCATTATGCTGAGCACGATAACCTGTAAATACTTTTACAGACCCATCGTCCATACGAACTGGGATTTTTACGGTTAATAAGCGCAAAGGTTCTTTTAGAAGCTCATATACTTCTTCAGGATAACCTAGTTTTTCTAGAGCTTTATGTATAATGGTCTGTGTCGACCTTAGTACGTCATTTTTTTCATTATTTAAATGGTCATGATCTCTTCCACTAGACACCATTTATGTACCCCCTAAATCATCATAGTAATTAACCATTTTACTACTTCAAATGTTAGTATACACCTTCATATCCCTTATGCATAGCTTTAACATACAAACTAATTTATGAATTATTTGGATGACGAAAGAAGGATGTTAACACTTGAATCGCTTCATTTTTAATTAAACAAGCTCCATATTCATTCATTCTATATAAAGTTAATGTGGAAGCATTTCCATACTCCGCAGCTAAGGAAATAATTTTATCATAAATCGTCTCTGGCACATTTTCAATTAACAAATAATAGTGTTCATTATAAAAATAGAGCGTACTACTCAATAATTCTTGAGTTTTCAATTGATGACTTAATTGAATAATATCTTCAAAGTCCTCAAAAATATATAAAATATGTGGACAATGATCGAGCTTTACACGCAGGTTGAAATCATCTTCGTCATCAAAATGTTCTTCCGCTTCTTTTGTAATGGTGATAATTAATCCTTGAGCTGGTAAAGTGAATATTTCAATGGCCACCGATCCACTCATTTTAAAGCATAGGTTATCACACGCTTCCTCCACCATCTCTTGAAACAGCTTTTGCACCTTAAGAGAATTTCCTGAAATATCGTCATATGTGATTCCTCTATCCAATAAATCATCCAGTGTTAAAAAAATTTTAATTTTATTATGCGTAATCCGTTCCATCTTCATAAAAAAATGCCCCCTGATTCCATCTTCATACATCATATGAAGAAACAAAAACAAGGTGCAAAGAAAAGCGGAAAGCACCCGTTCAGCGGCATATGGTACTTTCGCGCTCCGTATGAGATAAAGGAAACACGAAGAGCGAAAAGCGATTCGATGTTGACTTATCGTAAGGAGGAGAGCGAAGTCCAGTAGGCGCTGGGTGCCTGGAGCTAGACAGTAAGAAAAGCGGAACCGGCTTGGTCAGCTCGCCAAGAACGATAGTGATTTATTAGTATCTATCAAAAAGCATTACTACAATTGAATTTCTCTTTTCTCTCCAACCGCTAAATGGTGCCCTCTTTTCAAGGTGAAAACATGTGTTTCTGGCTTAGCTCCTAGACGGAAAGGAACGGTACTTGTACCGTAGCCATTACTTATGACAAACAAGCCATTCTGAACAAATTCAATACCACCTAGCTTATAAGGGCCATAGCCCAATATGCGAATTTGTCCGCCATGAGTATGCCCTGAAAGAACAAGACTAATCCCATGCTTTTTACGTAATTGTTTTTTAACCAAAGGATTATGGCTAACCAAAATTCGAAAAGATTTATCATCATCACACTTTGCTAAAGCTGCATCTAGATGATCTCGCTTCAGTGAAATATCGTCAATTCCAAGCAACGTAACATTTTCATTATTATTTAATTTAATAGTAACAGCGGTATTCGTTAAAATGGTGACGTCATGTTTCAATAAAAGTAATTGTAATTCATTGGGATTCACATCGTAATCATTATTTCCCCAAACAAAATATACTGGGCCAATCTTGTTTAAATTCACTATATTTTGTTTAACACGAGTTAAAGGTACACTCCCTTCTGTCAAATCTCCTCCAATAATGACAAAATCAGCTTTGTTCCTAACAGTTTCAATAAGTCGATCCGATATGACTCGTCGATGTATATCCGAAATAAAAAAAATCTTACTATCTTCCATACTTTTTGGAAAATCCTCAAAGTATAACTCCTGATAAAGAACGCGTTCTAGCTTTGCCGTCCTATACATGATCAATATCATAATAGTTGCTACTACAAGTACTACAACCATTAGTAAAAATAAATCAAAAAAAATCATCCTTTCCCTTCTTTCCTAACCACACACTACCTTCCAACATCTAATCATATTTCAGCATTAAATAAAAATAGTTTATCATTTATTTTCATGGTAAAGATTAATATCAAATTTTTTCTTCATGATTTCAAATACCTTATGTCGATTTTTCCATTCATCTTCATTTTCCCATAATAATTTACTCTTTGTAACAATTTCACATCGCAGTAGTTGATATTCTTTTTCAGCTTTATCCATTCTGTTCTTTACCATAGTTAAATAACCGTATAAGCCCATTGTACAAAGCAAAAAGAATAAATGGTAAATCTGGCTGACAAAAACAGAAAAGATAGTAAAGAAGGAATAAGAATAAGGAATAAACACATATAAATATAGATAAACTGCAAAAAGAGTGGCTACACCTACTGTTACCCACATAACAGTACGATGCTTTCTTTGCAATGCTTCAAATTTACGCTTTCGATCAACTACATGTTGAAGCATCTGCTTGGTTGCTTGGTCAGTATGCTTATCTAATGAAATAATCTCAGGATCCATCATTGCCCCTCCTATCCTATCATCATTATTGAGCTTAATTTCTCCATTTTCGTAAATCATTACGTTCATCACATTATATGTACAAGCATTCTTTATATATGACGAAAAAAAACATCCTGAACGGATTTCAGAATGTTTTTTCTTTCCTTTACTCTATCGCCATTTTTAATGATTGTCTTGTAGAGATACTTACCACACTTTCTTGATCAACATTCCATTCACTTATAGCTTCAGACGAATTTTGTTTATACACGGGACGATCTTGAAGATACGCATATATACAATAAAACCCAATCGGAAGTAAAATAAAAAATAGTACTAAGAGTTTAATCAATGGAAACCTAATTTTAACCTTGCTTTTTTTCTTTTTTTTCCTATGTACCTCACTTCGGCTAGGAAGAGATGATTTTGTCTTCGTCTGCTCGACATGTCCAATGCTCTTATTCATTTCTTTATTTGGAATCATAGTTGACACCCCTTTCATTTCTTATCTTGATGAAATGATTCAAAACGAAAAATAAGTCGAAAAAGTAAAATAAGTCCTACTTACATCATACCTAATAAAAGCAAAATCGTTAAGATACTATTTTACAGATCGTATGCCACCGATTTTATGCCTTTAACAACATAGATGCTAAAACGTGCTTCCAATCAGAGTATGCATCACTCTCTTCAGCAGCCACTGTCGGAAGATGCGTTAAAAGGTCCTGTACCGTTTCGCCGCAATTGTCACAACAATGCGGATTATCCAGTTTATGATTTTCACCAAAATACCTCATGATCTCCACACGTCTACATTCCGAGTTACTGACCCACTTCATGAATTGGGCTAAGTTTAACATGTTTTGCTTTCTCCGAATTTGAAAAAATTGTTTTAATGATTCCATTTCCAGCATCCTATAAGGTGGTGCCCCAATAAGCTGAGCAAGAATACGAAATTGAATTTCATTCAAAGCAAATCGCTGCATAAGCTGTTCTTTCTCTGTTATAGATACCTTCATAGCATCCTCTATACCAGCTGACACAAAATACGAATACATGTCTTCAATTTGAGCATCTGTTGGAAGCTGTTGTTCCAGCAAATGCAGTGGTAATCCTTCATCCCCTTCACCATACAGGATAACGGCAACACTTTGTCTACCATCACGAC
This sequence comes from uncultured Bacillaceae bacterium, assembly GCA_963790055.1. Lineage (GTDB taxonomy): Bacteria > Bacillota > Bacilli > Bacillales > DSM-1321 > Peribacillus. Next base: position 326,270 of record CAWBND010000016.1, on the reverse strand, counting down.
CGGCACGACCAATTTCTTGAACATAACTCTCCATCGTTACAGGTAAATGAAAATGAATCACAAATCTCACGTCAGCCTTATTAACGCCCATTCCGAAGGCACTAGTAGCACAAATCATTCTTAATTGTCCACTAATAAACTGCTGTTGTATCAGCATCCTTTGGTCTTGTTCCATTCCTCCATGATAATAGGCAACTTGCTTCACACCCCTACTTTGCAAATACTCAGAAACAGATTCAGTCACTTTTTTAGAGGAAAAGTAGATAATGCCGCTTCCTGGTAGTTGAGTAATAAGCGCATATAATCTTGTCATTTTATCTTCGTAATCGGCCATTTTTTCAACAAAGAGAGCAATATTAGGACGATCCACCGTAGAAATCACTTGCGTTGCATCTGTTATTCCTAACTTTTCCATAATATCTAGCCTGACTTCCTCTAGTTGCTGTCGCTGTTAAGGCAACGTCAACGGCTTTCCTAAACGTTCACGAACTTCTCCTAAGTTTAAATAATCTGGACGAAAATCATATCCCCATTGTGAAATGCAATGTGCCTCATCAATAACGAACAGGCCAATATCTAGCTTATCTATCGCCTTCACAACATAATCTAATGCAAGCATTTCCGGAGAGATAAAAATAAAACGATAGTGAGATAATCCAGTCAGCGCATCTCTTTTTTGCTGATTAGTTAAAAATGAATTAAATGTTAATACTCGTTTTTCACCACCCATTTTCAGTTGCTCAGCCTGATCCTGCATCAATGACAACAAAGGAGACACAATTAAGGCTGGCTTTTTTAAAATATATGTAGGAAGTTGATAACACAAAGATTTACCTGAGGCTGTAGGTAGCATGGCAAATGTGTGTTCACCGTTCAGAATGGATAAGATTACCTCTTTTTGTCCGGGACGGAAAGAAGTAAAACCAAAATACTGTTCTAATAATCGTTCTACATTCATACATCATCACCTACTTTTGCTAACACGAGACGTATTTGAAAAAAGCTTATTTCATCATCTGCTAACCACTGCTTGATAACTTTTAACTTTTTTGTTTGCAACACTTTAATCGCCTCACAAATTTTCTTTTCCACAACATCTGGGACATAATCACGAATAGAGAATGTCTTGTCCGTTAATACAATTTCGACTAAATGATCTTCAATCGTATTACGTTTTAAATGACGAATTGCCGCTATTTCTGACAATGATCGACCTTCCTTTATATATTCAAATGTCGCCTGCGTTGACTGAGTTAGATTTGACTGATGCAAACCCTCCATAAGCATCGCTATCAAGCCATATTGCTTTATATCTTTTTTCACTTCTTCTAGCATCACATGTATACACTCTAAAAATAAGAAGCGAACATACCATTGGTCAAGATCCATTGTTTTAGCAATTTGTTCAAACGTCTCCCCAACACGATTCATTCCCGTTAATTTCCTAACAAAAATTTGTTGGTGTACTACACTTTGAACTTCCAAGAGATGCACTAATTCGCCATATAATTGAGCAGCTAGTTCTTCACGATCTTGCTTGTTTTTTTGCAAAAAGTGTTTGATGGCTTGTTGCGTTTTTGGATGACGCTGAATCGGATAAAATCGTTTTTCGTTGTGAATAATGTAAGAGAGCGTTTGAATAAGTAAATTTAATCTGCTCCAGAAGGCATTGGCTGTATTTTGATATTTCCAGCCATTTAAGCCGAGTGGGATTGGAGAGGTTTCTTCTAACTGAGCCATACCTTCTGCTGATACAATAAACACTTCAGGTTTTTCTTGCGCTGCAATCCAGTTTTCGGTAGCTAACCTTTCAATAATCGATTGCAATTGACGCCGAGTAAATTGTGGAACCGTTCCAAAAATATTCGTTAATCCATATAAATGAGCATCTTGTATCGTTTGTGATGATTTTTTCCCTTGTAACAAATGATAAATAGCATGTATAGAACGTTCGCCTTCGAATTTTTTTATGATGTGAAGGATCATTGTAGTCAAATAATTGGGCAAGCATCGTCACGTCCTTTACTTTCTCTCAACTTATTTATATTTTACCAAACTCTGTAGAAAATCCTATTTTTGATCACCAAAAAAGATGAATCTTCATTTTCTATATAAAAAATATATAAAAATTTACTAAATAATAAAAATTACGTAACAATTCGTTCATTAAAAGATTCTCATCCGTATATTTTTATTGAAAAGTTCGGCATTCAGTTTTACAATAATAAAGAGATTTAACACATGTATACATGGTTATATGGGTGGCATTCAATTAGGAGGTTTTTATTTTATGGCAAAATTTACAATTGTCGATAAAGAGACTTGTATCGCTTGTGGTGCTTGCGGAGCAGCTGCGCCTGATATTTACGACTACGATGATGAAGGGATTGCATTTGTAACTCTAGATGACAATCAAGGAACTGCTGAAGTTCCTGATGTTTTATTAGATGACATGATGGACGCATTCGAAGGATGTCCAACAGATTCAATTAAAGTGGCTGACGAATCATTTGACGGTGACGCTTTAAAATTTGAATAGATGACTGAGCCATTTCTTTTACAGAAATGGCTTTTTTATGAGATAAGAAAGTATAAAATTTTCGATGTATACTGCTGTCTAACTTCAGGCTCGTTCAGCTTATGAAGCAGATAGAAATTGATTCCGCATATACTTTTTGCCTTTTAAGGGCAATTATCTTCTGCCGTACTAAGCTAGACATCTGTACTTATCCTGAATAATGAAAAATGCGTAAAAAAAAACGGACAAGTATGCCCGTTTTCATTTTTTACGCATTTTTATATATATTTTGTTTAGAAATCCATGTTTGCATTTTAGAAAAAATAAGCATAAACAAGAATGTAATAAGAACACCTTTTATAAGATTAAACGGGAGAATGGCCGTTGTAATATACTGTCTTGTTTCAGTAGCAGACATCACACTCATCCCCATAAATATCGTATAGGCAGGAAGGAACACATAATAATTTAAAATACTCATCATGACCGACATTAATACCGTTCCAATAATGAGACCAAAAGTCATTCCTTTTTTCGATTTTATTTTTGTATATACATAATAAGTAGGTAAAACAAACAAAAGGCCGGCGATAAAGTTAGCTATATGTCCTACTGGTATAGCAGTTAAACTTCCTGTCATGATAGCGTCTAATAAGTTTTTAACGAACTCCACGATAATTGCTGCACCAGGTCCAAATAGTAATGCGGCAATTAATACTGGAATTTCACTAAAATCAATGTTTAAAAACACCGGAAAACCTGGAAGCGGAAAATTCAAAAGCATTAATACATACGAAACGCTCGCCAGCATAGCCAAACTAACTAGTTTCTTTGTTTTCATAGTTCTCTCCTCACTTTTCCGATCTACCCCGAAAAAGAGGATTGGTTCTTGTAAACATGTTGCTTCCACAAAAAAACCTTTAATTCTGATTGAATTAAAGGGATAAATGAATGGATTCAACAAATAAACGTATCAATTCCTAATTGAACGTTTTACAGAACCTCCATCTTCTCCCATCCAGACTATACTGTCGGCTTTGGAATCTCACCAAATCAACCAAAAAAGGCTCGCGGGCTGAGAAGTTATCCTTCATTACCGCCGGTGGGGAATTGCACCCCGCCCCGAAGATAGACCTATAAAATTTTTATTTCATACTCATTATATATGATTTCTCATTTTTTGAATAGTCTATTTTTATATTTATTCTCTAAATCTATTCTCTCTACACTTATGTACGTTCACCCTCTTTACTCTTCTACGATATGAGCGATGTACGAGATTTCTGCTATTGCTGTTTGATCCGACTTTCCTGTCATAAACAGCAATAAAACACAAATTCCTATAATCATGGCAATTAAAAAACGCACGCTATACTCTCTCATTTTCATACCTCCTCACTTCATACGTGCTTATCGTATGAAAATAATGTCTATTTTAGAACTATTTCACGATATAAAAAACCCACAGAAAAATAAATTTTTCTGTGGGTTTTCATCATTTTAAAACGTTTTCAAGGCATCCCCTTGTCGTTCATTATTATCTTATTTTTCGCGGTAACACAAAACTAAACATCGTACCTACGTCAAGCTTACTTTGCACAGAAATAAACCCTTCATGTGCTCCAATAATTTTTTTAGCAATAGAGAGACCGAGTCCCGTACCGGATGCTCCTCTTGTCCTTGCTTTATCTGCTTTATAAAAACGTTCAAACAGGAATGGGAGGTCTTCTTCAGGAATACCAGAGCCTGAGTCCTTCACATAAATAATAAGTCCTCTTCGATCACTTGTACGTTGCCCTATTTCAATGATTCCACCTGGAGGCGTATGACGTATGGCATTATCAATTAAATTGGTTAATACCTGTTCAAGACGATCAGGATCAAAATCCCAACTAATCGTTTCGTCCTCCAGGACGACAGATACTGTAATGTCTTTTTCTCTTGCGATTCCTTGAAACTTACCGGTAATTCTTTTGAGATAAGGAGCTAATTCAATATGCTCATAGGTTAAATCCATATTTCCCGATTCTAACTTCGCTATATCAAGCAAATCATTTACTAACCGTCCCATTCTCAGTGATTCGTCATAAATAATCTGTGACATTTCTTTTTTATCTTCCTCATTACCAATATCATCAACAAGTGCTTCACTATACCCCTGCAACATTGAAATAGGTGTTCTTAATTCATGCGAGACGTTGGCAATAAAGTCTGTCCGTAGTTTATCCATCCGTCTTTCCACAGTCATATCGCGAATAATCGCTACAGCCCCACGAACGGCTCCATCATTACTATACAATGAACTCACAATTAATCCCCAGTCGCGGCCTTGTAGGGTAATCTCTCCAACCTGTTCCTTGCCTTGGAGCTCTGATTCATCAAATAAATTCATTAAAACCTGAGGAACACTGTTGCTTTCTTCGCGTGAGAAACCTTTTTCGAAATACACACTCTGTAAAAAGCGGTCAGCTGGGGGATTTACTTCAAGAATCGTACCGTCTTTACTAAAGGTAATCACTCCGTCAGCCATACTGCTTAATATGCTAGATAAATGCTCCTTTTCCTCACTAAGCGCTGTTATATTATATTTTAACTGTTTTGCCATTTGATTAAAGGCAATCGCCAGTTCTCCAATTTCATCCTGCGTTAAGATGGGAACTTTTGTGTCAAATTTTCCGCGCGCAACAGCAAGAGCCGCTTCCTTCATTTTTCGTAACGGAGCATTAATTCTTGTTGATAAAAAGAACGCAAAAATAGTTGTTAAAATAATTGCCACACCAGCAGCTAACAGAATATACCTCGTCGTTGTCTGAATGGTGTCTTCCATAGATTCAAGTGATTGAAATAAAAACATTTCATCTCTTTCACCATTTATAGTCAGTGGAATTCCTACAGCAATTGAGGAAATCTTTTCATCGCTTCCTTCATTTCCAGGTAACTGTATTTGTTTTTTGACAATCTCTTTATCCGTAAAAACATTTACTAAATCGGGATCAGATTTAATAAATTCAGGTGTAATCTCATTGCTCACATCATGGATTGAAGAAAAAATCACTTCTTCATCATGTAGTACAAGGATTTTCGTATCTTTCCCAATTAATTCTGAAGCGATTTGTAATACATCTTCTGAATTAGCATGTTCACTTGTTACAGAAACAACTTGTTTGGCTACTTTTGTTAAATTTTTTTCTACTGTATCGATTTCGTACCTTCCTAAAAACTCAATTAATAAAACCGATAGCACAAGCAAAACAAATGACACTAACAACAAAATCGTTCCCCAAAGTTTTCCTACAACGCTACGCCATAGCATTAGTCATTAATAACTTCGAACTTATAACCGACACCCCAAACGGTGACAATCATTTTAGCAGCACTTTCGGATATTCGATTTAATTTTTCACGCAAGCGCTTTACATGGGTATCAACAGTTCGAAGATCTCCAAAAAACTCGTAATGCCATACTTCTTTTAGCAATTGTTCACGATCGAACACTTTATCTGGAGATTTTGCTAAAAAGTGAAGTAGCTCATATTCTTTTGGGGTTAGTGCAACCTCTTTTCCGTCGGCTAACACTCGATGAGCATCATTATCGATCGTTAAATGAGAAAACACAATAATATCTTTTGTTGCAGTCTCTGATTGAATGTAATTCATGCTTGTAGAGCGACGCAATAACGCCTTCACACGAAGAACAACTTCACGCGGGCTAAATGGCTTGACAATATAATCATCTGTACCAGCCTCAAACCCTTGAACACGATTCACCTCTTCACCTTTTGCTGTTAGCATAATGACCGGTGTTGCTTTTGTTTCTCTTAATTCACGGCACACCTCAATCCCATCTTTGCCAGGCATCATTAAATCTAATAAGATTAAATGATAGTCATTTTCTAATGCTTTGGCTAACGCATCTTCACCATTATCCGCTTCATCTATTATGTATTCTTCTCTTTCTAAGTACATTTTTAAAAGACGGCGAATTCTTTCTTCATCATCCACCACTAAAATTTTTACAGAACTATCCATTATTTATTCAACCATCCTCTCTATATTATATTTTACAAAATCAATACTATTATTTCTAATTTTTTTTCAACACAAATGGTATATTATCAGAAAAAGCAGTAATATTCTATTGGATAATTCACTATTTTGTCACACTTTTCAAGAGAACCTAACAACATCTTTATTAAATTAAAACAAAAAGGACAGTCAATAAAAACCGAGAAAAATTACTCCGATTTCTACCGACAGTCCCTTTCTGGTTGCAATATAGACTCATCATATATTTTTTATCTTCATTTCATTACGCGTACGAGTGCAACCCTGCTAAAATTAAATTTACCGCAATTAGGTTAAACATAATGATTCCAAATCCGATGACAGCTAACCAAGCAGATTTCTCGCCTTCCCAGCCTCGCGACAACCGCAAATGTAGAAAAGCGGCATAAAACAACCACGTAATTAATGCCCAGACTTCTTTTGGATCCCATCCCCAGAAGCGAGTCCAAGCAATTTGTGCCCAAATCATCGCAAAAATCAATGCTCCTAATGTAAAAATGGGAAATCCGATTAATACAGAGCGATAGCTAATTTCATCTACTAAATCTATATTAACATTTTTTACGATAGGTTGAAAAACAGCAGCCAGTCGTTTTCGCAAAATCAGTCTTAATGCACCATACAAGATAATTCCTGCACCTAGTGACCAGATTACCGTATTTAGTTTTTTAGCATTCACGATTGCTGGTACTTCAATCAGTGGTTCCATTTGACCCTGATCAGTCAATTCCCACTCATTTGGTCCAATAAGCGCTGGAATATGATATTCCAGTTTGGCGGATGCCCCATTTTTATCGACCCATGTAACGTTCTCTTTATAGGAGGTCATCGCAAATGTAGAACTCACCAAGACAAAACCAATGGTACATACTAAAACAAACATGATACATTCTAACCAAAATGTTCGTTTACTTGAACGTGATTGATCCACACATTTGACCAAGTAAATAATGGCGGCCACAAAACTAATGGAAAGCACCGCTTGTCCTAAAGCAGCCGTTGTTACATGAATATGCAACCAATCACTTTGCAGAGCTGGAATAAGGGGTGAAATGTCTCTTGGAAACATACTAGCATATGCAATAATAATAATAGCAATCGGAAGCGCAAACACCCCTAGTACGGGTGTTTTATAAATAAAATAAATAAAAATAAAGGCTCCGACTAACATCATCCCAAAAAAGGTTGTAAATTCAAATAGATTACTAACAGGTGCATGTCCAGCCGCAATCCATCTCGTAATAAAGTAACCTATTTGAACCACGAATCCAATGATTGTAATTGTAATCCCTAATGTAGCCCATTTATTTTGTGTATGAGCTTCCGCTTCTTTTTTCACCTTAATCGACCCGCCAAATAGAAAAGTAGCGATTAAATATAAAAAGAATGCAGTATATAAAAGATTTCCACTCCACTCAGCCATTTATTACTTCCCCCTTATTAAGATCCTCGTCAAGTTGATCTGCTGGTTCACAAAGAGGTGTTGCTTCTACTAAAACTGAAATATCTCGCTTCAGACCAAACCAATTTTTATTTGTATGAGCTGCAAGCCATACTTCTTCATCTTTTCGCTTAATCCAGATTCGACGATGGTTCCAATAAGCTCCTTGTACTACTCCAATCATAAAGATGATCCCACCAGCAATTAAAACCCCTAGTGTTAAGTCTTTACGTACAGTTAAAGCAGTAGCATTTCTTGTTTCAACGCCAGCAAAGGTCATTTTGTATACGTTTTCTCCCAGTGGTTCTATCGTTTCTCTTATAGCAACAAAGCTAACCTCACCTTCTGGCTTATCAGGTGTATACATTTTAAAAATGAAAGCGGGATTGTTTGGTATTCTTGTTTTTGTTGTCGGTTCTCCGTTTTCCTTAAACTCAAAATCAGGAAAGTAATCCATTAATTCTACTGAATACCCTTTTTTTAATGAGTAAGTAGGTTGTGGATCATTTAAATCAATTGTAATCATACCGAAACTTTCTTCTGACTTTTTATCAATTAATTGAAAGGACATTTTACTTAATTCATCAAGCTTATAATCTACTTGATATAACGCATAATGATCATATTTCAACGGCTCATTTACTTTAATCTCAACATCTTTTACTTTTTCTAGTTGCGGTGTTTCCCCTGGCAATACGCCCCCATCCTGCTTATACAAGGTAACATTAGATTGATAGTTTTTCGCAATCACCCCTGTTTTGTCAATGGCTTCGACAAAGGCTTGATCCTCTTTATTTTCTTTATCATATACCTCAAAAACAAACTGATTATTTTTTAAATAATACTCGCCGTTTGTACCCGGGATTTCTTTCATTTCTCCATCTCGCAACCACACGACTTTATCAACATACATTCCTGGAACAGAACGTAAGAGAGCACCAATTAAGACAATAATTAAACCAATATGATTTACATATGGACCCCAACGGGCAAAACGGCCTTTTTCAGCTAAAATACTCCCATTCTCTTCGCGAATTCGATAATGACGCTCTTTTAACTTTTGTTTAAGCTGCTCAAGATCAACTTCCTCTTCTTTCAATTTCGTGATGCCATATACGCGTTGTCGTTTCATAAAACTATCATGACGAACAACTCTTTGATTTTTCAACGAACGATAAAGAGGAAAAAAACGATCAATACTAGCAATTAAAAGGGATGTACCTAACATGCCAATAATCAGTATGTACCACCACGAGCTGTAAAGTTGATGAAACCCAAGCACGTAATATAATTGGCCAAGCGTTCCATATTCTTGCTGATAATACTCGGAAGCAGGAATGGTACTAGGTATGTATGCCTCCTGGGGAAAAATTGTACCAATGGATGATGCCACAAGTGCAATGACAATAAGCGATACACCAACCTTTACCGATGAAAAAAAATTCCATATTTTATCGATTATAGATTTGTTATAGGTTTGCGACCGTCTTGCACTGCCTTCATAGCGCATATCTAGTAGTTTGTTTTCATCTTGATGGTTGCCAATGATTTTACCACACGCTTCACATATGATAGCACCGGCCCGGTTCACATGTCCGCATTCACATCTCACATCATTCATGACAAAAACTCCCCATATTATGGTTTAATTCTCTCCATATGTTGCTGAATGCTTTCTTCTGTTAAACTCCCCGTAATCATGTCAACCACCTTACCCTCTTTATCTATTAAAAAAGTAACCGGCAATGGATTCACTCGATAAGCCACTTGCACTTCCTGGCCTTCATCAATCATGATCGGGAAAGAGAGATTGTGTTTTGTGGTGAAAGTATTCACAGCATAGTTAGATTCGCCTACATTGACGGCTAATATCTGAACTCCTTTGTCCTTATAAGCTTGATATTGCTTTTCCATATAAGGCATTTCATATTCACAAGGTTTACACCAAGTCCCCCAGAAGTTTAAAAAAACGCCCTGACCTTTATAGTCAGATAATTTATGTTGCGTGCCATCCATATCGGTTAAGACAAAGTTTGGAGCCTCCGCTCCTACTTGTAATTGATTACTTTTATCTTTTGTAAAATTCGTATAAAGTGCATATAGCAAAGCTAGGCCTAGAAGAAATAAAATAAGCGTTCTAGTGATTAGGCGCCGCTTTTTTTTATCCATACAATCCCCCCTAAACTCCCACTAAATAGGTATATGTTTTATTATACCATCTAGCGGGATGACCATATTACTTTTACATTTCGAAGATGAATGCGGCAAGCTGTTCCTAATCACCTAAATGATACTGGTATTAGTACTTTTTCTTTTGCTCGTTTAATGCAAGCGCACGCATTTGTTTCACTTCGTGAGGAGTCAATTCTCGTGCGTCACCAGTAGATAAACCATGAAGGGTTAAATAACCGTATTGTTCTCGTTTTAATTTTAATACAGGATGACCGATTGCCTCGAACATTCGGCGAACTTGGCGGTTCCGACCTTCATGAATCGTAATTTCGACAATAGCTGTTTGCTTCTGTTTATCAATAGACAACACTTTTGTCTTCGCAGGAGCGGTTTTACCATCCTCAAGCTTAATTCCTTTTTCTAGCTTTCTTAAATTTTCACGAAGTGGGATACCTTTTACTTTTGCTACATACACTTTATCCACTTCATGTTTTGGATGCATAAGTGCATTTGCAAATTCACCATCATTTGTTAATAAGAGTAATCCCGATGTATCATAATCGAGACGACCAATTGGATAAATTCGTTCTCGAATATGCGGAAAATAATCTGTTACGACTTTTCGATTTTTATCATCCGTTACCGCTGAAATAACACCGCGCGGTTTATAAAATAAAAAGTAAACAGGTGCTTCCTTTTGTAAAGGAACTTCATTAACCTCCACCTTATCATTCGGACCTACTTTAATTCCTAACTCTTTAACAACTTGACCGTTTACCTTTACTTTGCCCTCTTTAATTAATTCTTCTGCTTTACGGCGTGAAGCCAGTCCAGCATGAGCAATTACCTTTTGCAGTCGCTCCATTTATTTTCACCTCATAATAATCTTGTTTGAATCGTATTCTTACACACAATCATACAATTATTACATAGTGTGATGCAAAAACAAAAGGTTTTTTAACATAGCCTTTTAAAAAAAGAGACATCTTTTACTATTTTTATTGAGTGTAGCATAAAATATCCACTTTTTCCAAAAATAAGAATTTTAACACATAGAAAAAAACAGAGAGAGAAATCTACTCTGTTCAGTCAGCCTTATTTTGTTCCAAATACTAAACTCACTACTGTAATAGCTGCTATAATGCCAATAAGGTCCGCCAGTAAACCAACTTTTAGCGCATCACCCATCTTCTTAATTCCAACCGCTCCAAAGTAAACCGTCAGCACATAGAACGTGGTATCAGTACTCCCCTGAATCGTTGCGGCAAGTCTTCCAATAAATGAATCCGGTCCATAGATGGAAATTAAATCACTTGTCATTCCAAGTGCTGCATTTCCAGAAATAGGACGAATAATCGCTAGCGGTACAATTTCTGCTGGTACATGTAATAGGGAGAGTAACGGTCTTACGAAATTAATCGCATGATCTAAAGCACCAGATGCACGAAAAATAGAAATCGCTACAAGCATACCTACTAAAAAGGGAATGATGGAAAACGCCATAGAAATGCCTTCTTTTCCACCTTCAACAAATGTTTCATATGTCGGGACTTTCTTGAATGTACCATAAAGTAAGATGATACAAATAATGAGTGGGATTAGCCAAACAGAAATCGTTGTAATCCAAGACAATGTTACTCCCTCCCGTTCCTCTTCCTTTTATGGTAAAAATAACGATCAATCATAATGGCACCTACCGCCGATATAGCCGTTGCAAGAATCGTAGGAAATACAATATCTGTCGGACTTGCTGAATCATAGTTCATCCGTATCGCAATGACAGTCGTTGGAATAAGGGTAATGCTGGATGTATTAAGGGCCAAAAAGGTAATCATCGAACGACTTGCCTGTCCTTTTCCATGATTCAATTCTTTCATTTCTTCCATTGCCTTAATGCCTAGTGGAGTCGCTGCATTCCCTAAACCAAACGTATTTGCGATCATATTCGATAAAATATACCCCATCGCTGGGTGATTAACAGGAATATCAGGAAATAGCCATTTCATAAAAGGACGAAATAAAAATGATAATTTCTCAAGTAACCCTGAGACCTCGGCAATTTTCATTAACCCTAGCCAAAATACAAGGATGCTCATGAGCCCAATACATAGAGTAACCGCCTCTTTTGCACTCTCGAATAACGCCTTATTCACCTCATCCATCGTTCCGTTAAACATGGCAAATAAAACACCGATTACGGTCATTCCTACCCAAATATAGTTAACCATAGCTTTTCATTCCCAACAGTGATTGAAAAATCCTTTTCCAAGACGAGATAAAGGATTGCTGATGAAAACTTTCCTTTGTTTCCCCATAAAAAATAGTGCGTGTACCAATTTTTTCACCATCGAGATAAATATAAGCCTTACCTATGACTTCTGGGATATTTTCACGCTGATCCCATGCTTTTTTGGGTTTCAACAATTTGACTTTTATTTGAATTTGTTTTTGCTCATCCTGCGTTAATGGATAGATAAATTCATTCTTGATGTACGCGTGATTGTTGTATAATTTAACATTCAAATCAGTCAAGGCCCCCTCCGCTAAAACCGTAATGGGCTTATATGCTCTAAAAGCCGACTCGTACATTCTTATATGATCATCCCAATCATCTGGTGCATTAATCGTTACCGCAATTAAATCATGTCCATTCTTCGTCGCTGTCGAAACAAGCGTCCGCTTCGCTAATTTTGTGTAACCTGTTTTCCCTCCTGTTGTGTACTCATATAATCCAGTGAGCAATTTATTTTTGTTTCTCCACACATAGTCCCAGTTTTCCGTTGAGTTTGGAGCACGATGTACTTTTGTGCCAGAAATTTTCACATATGTTTCATTTTGCATAGCATAGCGTGTCAGAAGAGCCATGTCATAAGCAGTTGAATAGTGATTTTTTGTAGTATCTAAGCCATGTGGATTGGAAAAATAAGTATCCCTCATCCCGATTTCTTCAGCTTTTTGATTCATTAACCAAATAAAACCATCCAGACTTCCCCCAACCTTTTCAGCAATAGCAACTGCTGCATCATTTCCAGAACGAAGCATTAAGCCATACACTAAATCCTCAAGCTTAATTTTTTCTCCTTTCTTCAAAAACAAAGATGAACCTTCTGTTCCAAATGCATTACCACTCACTGTTACCATTTCATCTAGCTCACCGGATTCAATCGCTAAAATAGCCGTCATAATTTTAGTAATGCTAGCAATTCTGCTTTTCTCATGTGCATTAACGTCATAAATAACCCGCCCCGTTATTTCATCCATTAGAATGGCACTACGAGCACTTACATCTATGGTTTGAGCCGTAGCCGTCGTTGGAAAGTACGTGACAAATAGCAGAATGACAATACTTATCATTGCTAAACCTTTACCGTAAACATGCATGAAGTCCCCTCGTCCCTTTTCTTGTTTTTGTACAAGTTTATGCAAAGAGACCAGGGTTATGATAAGAAAAGCGAAGTCCAGTAATCGCTGGGTGCCTGTAGCTAGACAATAGAAAAGCGGAAGGTGCCCGTTTAGCGACGTTTGGTACTTAAACCAATCAATAGGCCTTCCAAATTAGCTTTTTTGCCTCCTGAAAACGACGTTCTACGTATGGCCAGTTAACAATATTCCACCACTGATTAACATACTGTGCTCGATTATTTTTATATTGTAAATAATACGCATGCTCCCATACATCTAAAACAAGAATTGGAATCGTATCCCACTGAGTTAAAATCATATGTCGTTCAGATTGAAGAATTTCTAATCGTCTAGCGCGTGGTACCCAGACAAGTACGGCCCATCCAACAGCTTCAACTTGCTTAGCAGCTTCACTAAAATGCTTTTTAAAGGTTGCAAAACTCCCAAAATCCTTTTCTAATTGTTTAAGCAATACTCCTTTTGGCTGACCTCCTCCCTTTGGACTCATCACTTCCCAAAACAGTGTATGTAAGTAATGACCGGACCCATGGAAAGCAGCTTCTCTTTCCCAATGCTTTATTAAAGCATAGTCATTCGTTTCTCTTGCTTGCTTCATTTTTATTTCCGCCTTATTTAAACCATCCACATAGGACTGATGGTGCTTATCATGATGCAAGCGCATAATTTCCTCTGAAATAACTGGCTCTAATGCATTATATGGATACGAGAGAGGAGGAAGCGTATGTTTTCCAATTGGCACAGACTGTTCAGCATGACCATCCTGCCGTTCCTTATTTTGATTGATATACTCAATAATTTCTTGATGAGCATGCGCCAACTCCATTTCCACCATTTTCATGTCCTCATCTGTCGCTTCCTCTGTCTGTAAATGATATGCTAGCTGTGAAAGACGATCCAAGGTAGCCAATACCCTTTGCTCAGTCAACTCATTTCGTTCTAAAAAGACCGTAATCTCCATAATCCAATTTTCTACATCTTGACCATAACTCTTCACTTGCGACATAAAAACAGCTCCCTTCACATAAAATACATTCTCTATCTACATATGAAAAAAATAACTAGATATGCACAGAAAAGCGGAACCGGCTTGGCTCAGCCCGCGAAGAAAATAGGAAAAGACCCGGAAGGCGCTTTTTGCCTTTCGAGGGCTTTTATCTTTTTCACGTGCTGAGCTAGCCGGTGAAGCTAGACAATAAGAAAAGCGACAGGCGCCTTGATCGACCAAAAAACAGCGAGTAGCAATCCCTCTAACGGGTTCGGATTAAGAGTACAAAAACTTAAATAGCACACAAATTAGCAGTCCAATTAGCATTAAAATTGGGCTGCTTGTTTTGTTTTATAAAAGATATGAAGGTAAACAACCTATGAATTAGCGCTGTTTTTAGCAATATGCCAATAACATAAACTACTGTTGAATAAATCGAGCTAAAGTAAAATGCTCAGAGCATAAAAAGCTCTGAGCATTTTACTGTACTAATATTAATGCTGATTAGCCTGTGGGTTTGGTACCATTTTTATTTGCCAAATTCACTGCTAATTGTTATTTTGTACTTCAAATCCGAACCCGTTACAATCCCTCACTGTTTTTTTATCTATGAAGCGTAAGCCCACGACACCTTTAGGTTAGAGAGTGGTTAACTATTTAGATTGCATCATTTTCGTACGATAATCCGTCTCATAAAACTCTAATTCTTCGCGCATCGCTTGGAATCCATTTTCTAATTCTTTCAAAATAGCAAGGATGCTCTCTGGCACTGTAGCATGGAACTTGATTGAATTCTTTCCAGTGTACGCAGCACGACTATCCTCGTACCAGCGATCCGACTTAGGAGAGAAATATTCCTCAATACATTGATGATAAATTTTATAAAGCGTTTTTTCAGCTGCTGCTTTATTGAACATTTCATTTTTAAGGATAATCTGACAGACTTCTAATCCCTCTTCACAATTAACAAGCAATCTTCGAAGACTTGATAAAATACCTTTATAATACTTTTCATCTCCATTTTTTTCTTGTTGAAGTTTAGAAAATGTTGTCTCATTTAAAAAGTTTTCTAGCCTTTCCACTGTTGTTTTTAAAAAAACTTGAACATCCTTAAGTTGAGACTGTACAATCGTATTTCCCATCCTCAAACCCTCCTTAAGTCGCTTTATTATTTTGGTAATCCAAAACCCATATTGTCATAACCAAAACAAGTAGTGAATACACTTCAGTAAAAGATCTTAGAAAATCAAAGTTGAATTTATCTTATAGTATCACAGTCTTAAGAGAAAATGTCATTCAATTGATTGCTGAAATTTCTCAAAAAATAAATCTGCTTCCCCTGTCTCATAGTTGTCTTCTGGTAGATTTGTTATCTTCGGTAATTCCTCTAGAGATTTAAGACCAAAATAATCCAAGAACTCCTTCGTCGTACCATATAAATAAGCTCTTCCTGCTCCTTCTGCCCGACCAACTTCCTTAATAAGGACTTTGGAAACAAGGGTATGAAGAGGACTTTCTGTTTTGACACCTCGAATTTCTTCTATTTCCACTCTCGTAATCGGTTGTTTATAAGCAACAATAGCCAACGTCTCTAGTGCTGCCTGAGATAATCCATGTTTATTCGTGGATTCAATTAGCTTTTTTAAATAGTCGGAATGCGCCTTTTTCGTTGCAAGCTGGAACACACCAGCCATTTCTACTACATGAATCCCTCTTGTATCTGCGGCATAATCCTCCTTTAAACTTTCCATAATATCCATTACTTGAAGCTCTGTAATGTCAAGCACAGAAGCCATTTGCGAAATGGAGAGTCCAACATCTCCTGATGCAAAAAGCAAGGCTTCAACGATTCCCTTCCATTTACTACTTTCCAACTGGTTCTACACCATCCTTAGCTGCAATCCATATGTCTGAAAAATTTTTCTCTTGTTGAACCTTAACCTCATTTTTCTTCATCAATTCAAGTAAAGCAAGAAACGTTATGATAATATGCCCTTTCACTGGTTCTGTGAATAGTTCATAAAAGTTTTTTCTTCCCTTAATCACCTTAAGTTCAGATACAATTTCCTCCATCCTTTTCTCGATAGAAATCTCTTGTTTCGTTACTTTAGTATGCAAGGGCTTTTGTAGTTTTTGTCTACGAAGTAATTTTTGCAAAGCACCCAGCATGTCATAAAGGGTAATATCTAGGTTTTGCTGCTCACTAGCCGCTTCCTTTACATACTCTGATAAATCACTTGGTGGCTTCGTAAACATTAAACTCCGCTCTTCTTCTAACGTTTTAAATGCAAGCGCAGCGTGCTTGTACTTTTTGTATTCTAATAGTTTTTCAACAAGTTCATCACGGGGATCTAATTCAAAACTTTCATCATTTTCATCTATTATCAGTTCATCCTCATGCTTAGGTAATAACATTTTGCTTTTAATAGCCAGTAATGTTGCCGCCATTACTAAATATTCGCTAGCGATATCCAGTTCTAAATGCTGCATCGTATGAATATAGCCCAAATATTGATCAGTAATTTCAGCCATTGGGATATCGTAAATATCTATTTCAAGACGATTGATTAAATGAAGGAGTAAATCCATTGGTCCTTCAAAAGCATCGATTTTTATATTATATCCCATTATACAACCCCACATTTAAATCAAATTAGCCCATAGTTGCGCCATTCTTACTTATCTTAGTATAGAGGATTCCAATCATTTATCCAATATCCAAAAAATCTTAAGGTTGGATTTTAGTATACTAGGCCCTCGCCCAAGCAATTTTCACAAATGTACATAATCTAGAAATGTAATAAAAAGTAAGCATCAAAAGGAGGTACTTATTATGGGTGGTGCAGGTTTCGTACACGGCAGCGGTTTCGCGTTAATCGTAGTATTATTCATTTTGTTAATTATTGTCGGTGCTTCTTGGTTTTAATACACCATAACAATTTGGCTGATTGCTAAGCAATCAGCCTTTCCTATTCTTAAAACTTTTCGCTTGTGATAAAATCATTAAAAATGAAAGGAGAAGCTATGTTAAATTATCCGAAAGCATATGTATCGTACTTAGTTCATTTTCACGGAGATCGGGATTATTTTGAATGTCACGAAATTCTTGAAGAACATTGGAAAAAAGTAAGCCCCAGAGACCGAAGCTCTCACTGGGTAGGGCTTATCCAAATAGCGGTCGCTTTATATCATGAACGAAGAGGGAATCGTCCTGGTGCCATTCGAACTATTACGAAAGCTATAAGAATCCTAAGCCACAAGATAAAGGAACTACAACAACTTGGACTAGATGTAGACAAGCTTCTGGTATTGCTAAAAAAGACAAGAGAGCGAATGATTACTTGTCTTCCTTACGAAAGCATCAATCTCCCGCTTACTGATGAACAGCTCATCACACAATGTATCAATCAATGCAATCAATTGGGATTTATATGGTGCAGCAACAACCCATTTACTGACCCTGGCATCATAAATAAGCACATGAATCGGGATCGTTCAGGGGTTATTCAAGAACGAGAGCGCCAAATAAAAATTCGTTCACTGAAAAATAGAGGCTGACAAACGTCACCCTCTATCTCTATTCTATGTTTGATTGTTTATTTCAGCTTCGACTGTTTCACATTTAGTTAAGAAAGCTGCCGTATACTCATTTGCCTTAATTTCTTTATCGGGATAAAGTTCTTTTAAAGCTCTAACCATGGACTTCCCGACACCTTGTTGACGATAGGAAGGATTAACAGAAATATGCCGAATTTCTATCCACTCTACAAAGATCTCTATCCCTATTAGGCCAATTATTTCTTCATCTTTCCAAAGAAATAACTGCATATCTTCATCTGTCTCATAGCTTTTCATCGTTTGTTGAAGTTTTTTAATGTCACGTTCATCAGGCATAAATGACAATAAACCCATCGCAAACTTCTCGTATGCTTTTTTATACTTAATTAACATATAATCCCTCGTTACTACATAACGTTTTAGTTACTTCCTTTTTATTTGACAGTTTACGTTATTAGAAAAACAAGACTTCTCTTCCCTAATGGCGAAAGTTAATATACCGAAAATCCCTCTTTT
Source organism: uncultured Bacillaceae bacterium (assembly GCA_963790055.1). Taxonomy (GTDB): domain Bacteria; phylum Bacillota; class Bacilli; order Bacillales; family DSM-1321; genus Peribacillus. The sequence goes on along the minus strand of CAWBND010000016.1, from coordinate 307,592 downwards.
CTTATACTACATTCTAGTATAAAAGGGTGCTTCACTATGATATTTAATATCATACATAAAAATCAGTATTGTTTCAACATCCTCTAAAATGTTGTCTGACGTCTCTCTTTCATTTACGTGATTATTCTATCACAAATTCTTTTACCTAACTATGACAATATTTCTATTTATCAGTCTTTTATTCCCCCTTGATTATAGTGTTTGATATAATATATGAGGGTACGGTGGAACATTTTTACTTGCAATCTTCATTTCTTTTTACTACATTGTAAAACGAGTACAACTTTTTATTACAGCCATCTTTTATAATATAATTCGTTCACCCAAGTTAAGGAGGAAAAGGCATGAATGGTAAAATGATTAAGAAATGGACGATTATTACGGTTCTATTATGTCTAATCGTACCGTATAAAGCATTTGCAGATGTAGCTGCTGGAGATATGATTGTCACTCTTGGTGAAAATTTAACTACTGAACAAAAAAATATGCTCTTATCAGAAATGAATGTTCCCAATGATGTACAAACCATAACGGTATCCAATGCAGAAGAACATCAATATTTAGGTGATTATATTTCAAAAGCTCTAATTGGAACGAAAGCCATTTCATCTTCATCCGTTACATTTGAACAATCAGGCACTGGATTAAAAGTTGAAACCAAGAATATTAACTGGGTTACAGAAGACATGTATATTAATGCATTAGCAACAGCTGGTGTGAAAGATGCTTCTGTTTATGTCACAGCCCCTTTTTCTGTATCTGGGACAGCAGCATTAACAGGCATCATTAAAGCATATGAAGTTTCTTCTGAGAAGGTTATTCCAGAAGATGTAAAGCAAGCAGCCAATCAGGAGATGGTCACTACAGCTAAGCTTGGTGATGAAATTGGCACAGATCAAGCTGCTGCCTTAGTTACAAATATCAAAGAAAAAATGGCTGAAAATACACCTAAGACAGAAGAAGAAACTAGAGCTATCATTGAGGCTTCCTCCCAAGAGCTAGGAATTACACTTAACGAAAATCAAATACAAAGCTTACTCGATTTATTTAATAAACTAAAAGAATTAAATATTGATTGGAACGCTGTCGGCGATCAATTAACCGAAGCAAAAGAAAAACTAGATACCTTCCTCCAATCAGAAGAAGGCCAAACATTTCTTGAAAAAATTAAAGAATTTTTTGCCAGCTTAGTTGACGCAATCGCATCACTCTTTAAATAAGAAAAGTGGAAGCGCCCTGGTTAGCCCCGAAAAGCGTTGGAGGGCCAGAAGGTGAAGTCGCTCTTTGACTTCATCGGCTGGACCGAAACGTCCCGAGGGGCTGGGCGCTGGAACTAGACAAAGAAAAGCGAAAGGCATCCGATTAGCGACGTATGGACTGGACCGCTCCGTATGAGATAAAGGAAACACGAAGAACGATAGTGATTCGATGTTGACTTATCGAGTGGAGGAGCGGGAAGTCCAGTAGGCGCTGGATGCCTGGAGCTAGACAATAGAAAAGCGGAAAGCATCCGGTTAGCGACATAAAAGGGTCTGATTCCACACTCTATATCTGTATATAGAGATTGTGGGTCAGACCCTTTTTTATCTATTCATTTTATTACTTACAATCCACAACTTCTTGCAACGCTAAATCTAAACGAACGATATCTTCATAGGTTTCACGTTTCACAACTAAACGAGCTTCACCGTTTTCGACGAAGACTACAGCTGGACGAGGAATTCGGTTATAGTTATTAGCCATGCTATAGCCATAAGCTCCTGTACAAAATACTGCTAACACATCACCACGGCCTGCTTTAGGCAATGGCAAGTCCCAAATAAGCATGTCACCACTTTCACAGCATTTTCCTGCAATTGATACGGTTTCTTCTACTGTATCTAAAGGACGATTTGCTAATATCGCATCATACTTTGCTTCATAAAGAGCTGGACGAATATTATCACTCATGCCTCCATCGACCGCTAAATACTTTCTCACTTCTGGTACTTCTTTTTCAGAACCAACTTCATATAAGGTAATTCCTGCATCCCCTACTAATGACCGACCTGGTTCAATCCAAATTTCAGGCATATCTAAAGCAGAATCAGCAATTTGTGCTTGCACCTCACGTACAATTTCTTCCACATATTGTGAAGCTGGAAGCGGTTCATCTTCTTTTGTATAACGAATGCCAAAACCACCACCAAGATTTAATACTTGTGGTTGAAAACCGAAATCCGCCTGCCAATTTCTTAATTGTCCAATAATTTTTTGTGCGGCTAAAATAAAGCCTGTTGTTTGGAAAATTTGAGAACCTATATGACAATGTAATCCTAGCACATGAATCCAGTCACTTTTCAAGGCATATTTTACCGCCTCTTCTGCTTGCCCATTCATTAAATCAAAACCAAACTTAGAATCTTCTTGACCTGTTAAAATATAGTCATGCGTGTGTGCTTCAATTCCAGGAGTTACTCGAAGTAACACGTTCATTTTTTGCTCTCGTTTTGTACAAATTTCTTCTAAAAGAAGGAGTTCTGAAAAATTATCAACGACAATACACCCAATTTGATAATCTAAAGCCATATGTAACTCTGCTTCACTTTTATTATTTCCGTGAAAATGAATTCTTTCTGTAGGAAAATTTGCTTTTATGGCTGTATACAGCTCTCCACCCGATACTACATCCAATGATAAACCTTCTTGCTCGGCTACCTGAATCATTGCAATCGAAGAGAATGCTTTGCTTGCGTAGGCAACCTGTGCGGAAACGCCTAATTTTTCAAACGTCTTTTTAAACCCTCTTGCTCGTTCACGAACTAAGGCAATATCATATACATATAATGGCGTCCCATAGTTTTTAGTTAATTCAATCGTATCTACTCCGCCAATTTCAAGATGTCCTCGTTCATTGACGCGTCCCGTTCCATACAAATACATCAGTGTACCACCTTCCTAAATTAAAAGCGATTTATGACAAGAATGAGGCAGACCTATGAGAGTGTCGAACTGCAGCTCGGCATCTTTCTTTTAGTCAGCCTCATTTCATCTAATCTTTCGCGCTTTTTATGAATAAAACTAAATTACCATAACTTTTTGACAACATCAACCTTTAGATTCTTTTGGCTGACGATATTTGTCTTGTGGATGGACAATACTTGGTCGTTCAATTGAACCAGGAAATGGTCTTCTAAAAATAATATGAGATAATGCTTTTGGCTGAAATGGGATGAGTGGCCATAAATAAGGCGTATTTAACGTTTTCATACCTATTAGAAGTAAAATAAGCAGTGTCGATCCAATAATGAAACCTGGCGTTTTAAATATGACAACGGCAAGCAGAAGCACAAGCTCGTGCTATTTTATTAGCCATGCCTAGCTCATAGCTTGGTGTTACAAATATTCCGACTGTCGCTACAGAAGCATACAGAATTACCTCAGGAACAAATAAACCAACATCAATCGCAATTTGTCCGATTAGCACAGCGGCAATTAAGCCCATCGCCGTCGATAATGGGGTTGGCGTGTGAACCGCTGCCATCCGTAAAAATTCAATCCCAATATCCGAAATAAAAATTTGAAGCACAATCGGGATTTTTGTGTGTTCATTCGGTCCAATAAATTCTAGTTTATCTGGTAAAAGGGTAGGTTCCAAAACAAATAACAACCATACAGGTAATAAAAAAAGGGAAACGAAAATTCCTAAAAACCTAACCCAGCGTATCAGCGTACCTACAACTGGTGATTGCCGAAATTCTTCAGCATGCTGCATATGATGGAAAATGGTAGTTGGAGTAATGATGACACTCGGTGACGTATCAGTATAAATAAGAACATGACCTTCAAGCAAATGAGTCGCAGCCACATCAGCCCGTTCTGTAAAACGGACGAGTGGATAGGGATTATAGGATTGTCTTACAATAAATTCTTCGACCGTTTTATCGGACATTGTTAGGCCATCAATTTTAATCGAATTTAGCTCTTTACGGATAATCTCAATTAAGCCTGGATCTGCGATATTTTCAATATATCCAATCGCAATATCGGCTTTAGAGCGTTCTCCGACTTTTAACATTTCAAAGCGCAGCCGCTCATCACGAATTCTCCGTCTTGTAATAGCTGTATTGATAATAATATTTTCAACAAACCCGTCACGAGATCCGCGTACAATTTTTTCTGTATCAGGTTCTTGAGGCTGTCTTCCTGGATAGCTTCTCACATCAACCACAATTCCGATTGGCGTTCCATCCACTACGATTACAATAAGACCTGATAACACTTGATCCACCAATTCATCCATTGTTTTAATTTCAGCAACAGATTGTTCAGCAATACTATTTTTGACTACATCATATACTTTTGTTGTCAGTTTTCCAGCTTCATTCAATTCAATTAACGTTTCCATTATTAGAATAATGAAACTGGTATCACAAAGTCCATTTACATAATAAATATGTACATCTTTTTTTAACAGCGTAATTTTTCGAACGCCTAAGTCGAAGCTTTTACCTAAACCCACATGCTCCTTCATATAGCGTTCAACTTCCGAAACTGCTTCAGGTATCGGTTTCTTGTTCTGTTCGTTTTCTTTCGTCACGATATCTACTCCTCTCTAAGATGATTTCTACTGCTAGTTTTGTAACGGGAGAGCCTTTTCGATAGTCGTCTATTTGAGCCATTTTACCAATATCACCAACTCCCACAACGACGGGGACATCGAGCTCATCAATACAATAGACAGTGTCTCCTATTATTTTCCCTATTTCCATCTCTTCCATACCGTATTTATCTACACCTCTGGACGTTAAGTTTCCATAACGGTCAATACTAACATCTACTTTGGCCCATTCTTCCCTTCTCGTTTTCGAAGCAACTGCAATAATCCCAAGAACCTCAATCGAAGGATCAGTTGCCACAATTCTCATGGCCCTTTCACCAGCCCCTTCCCCCACATATCCACTATCATCAAACATCACTAATACCGGATCAGATTTTGCTTTATGTATAAGACGGACCAACTCTTTTCCAGAGAGATGTGATGGATTGCCTTGTGACATGGAAATACAGCGTCCGCCTACTTCACGAGCGACATATTGAATCGCCTTTTTTGCATATTTATCACCATCCGTAATGAGAATCACCTTTCGCTTTTGCCCCATCTTTGACTTCCTTTCAATGAACTAAAAGTAACAGAATATATCATGTTCTATCAGTACTGGTGTCTAGCTCCAGGCACCCAGCGCCTACTGGACTTCCCCCTCCTCCTTTCTATAAGTCAACAAAGTAGATCCACTGATATAACGAACCGACAATTTTCCCAAAAACAAGTGCCATCATTAAATAAATAATTTTTTCTTGAATCCCTAATCGTTTAGCAAGGATTGGAAACACATTTAATACCTCTGTTAAAGCTGCGGCTAGCATGCCATTAAAAATACCATCTGCAAAGCCAATTGGTATGAGCACCCACTTCGTCCAAAAAAGCTTCATTTCCTGTAATCCAAGCCACGTACCAATGACAACACCTATCACAATTGCCCATTCGTAAAAATGAATATATTGCATGGATTTAGTGAGTTGAGTAAGTCTCGGAATAACACCTAATACCGTTAAAAAGGCAACAAATCCAGCCCCTACTGCAAAACCACTAGCTAATCCTAAAAAAAGACCAAACAGCACTTTACCGGTTATCAAGGTGCCTAACACTTTCCTTATTTTCATTTAATATAACGTACTGATCTAAATCCTGTTGATAATTAAACATTTCAATTTCTAGTGGGCTAGGCTCCTCATTAAATCGCTTTTTGAAAAAATGATTAAAAAATAAAATCATTCCGAGTCCAAGACCAATACTATAGGGAACTTGAATCAACAACGGTTTCTCATCCACTTTTCCAGTAATAATTGTAAATAACTTTTGGTGCACCTCTCCCATGCTCACATCCACATGAAAATTCATAATCGTCATCATCGCCCCAAAGAAAAGTAATAACCATACAGCAATAAAAGATAAAATAGAAACCTTCTTTTTTTCGTAAATTACTTCAATAATTGTTTGTGATGGGCCAAATGTTTGAATTTCTAACGACGGGTCAATCGATTGGATATTTTCAATCATTTGAGTTAAATCGATAATAATAATATTTTTATCTTCTGATGTTACCTTGTGTAAAATCTGTTCTTCTACCATTTTCAATTTTTCACCTGCGCCAATGATTCTTGCTACATCCTTAATTTTCACTTGTTGATTTTGCTTCACTTGCACTCGATTTCTCATTCGAATATAGATGATATCCATATGTATCACATCCAGCCTATTAATTTTTCCTATATCTAGTATGCATGAGAATTTGCTTGAACATGCAGAAAGAATAGGATAACCAATAATTAACAAGCAAAAGACCACATGAATCATTGATTCATGTGGTCTTTCATTTGCTGTAGAATTTTCTTTTCTAATCTTGAAACTTGTACTTGAGAAATTCCAAGGCGTGCTGCCACTTCTGATTGTGTCTGGTCTTTATAATATCTAAGAAAGACAATTAACCTTTCCCGTTCATCTAGTCCATGAATTGCTTCTTTTAAAGCAATTTGATCAAACCATTTTGTCTCATTTTGATCAGCAATTTGATCTAAAAGGGTAATAGGGTCCCCATCATTTTCATATACCGTTTCATGAATGGAAGATGGGTTGCGATTTGCCTCCTGTGCCATAATGATATCCTCTGGAGACAGTTCTAGATGCTGGGCTAATTCATTTACTGTTGGGACTTTGCCATTCATTTTAGAAAGTTCTTCTTTAGCACGCCGAATTTTATTCGCCATTTCCTTCAATGAGCGACTTACTTTTACCGTCCCATCATCACGAATAAAACGCTGAATCTCACCGATAATCATTGGTACTGCATAGGTTGAAAATTTCACTTCATACGATAAATCAAATTTATCAACAGATTTTAATAGACCTATACAGCCAATCTGATACAAATCATCTGGCTCGTACCCTCGATTCAAGAAACGTTGAACAACTGACCAAACCAATCGTAAGTTACTCTGAACAATCAAATCACGTGCTTCTTGATCGCCACTCTGACTGCGTCGAATTAAACTCTTTAATTCTTCATCTTTTAAATGGACCTGAGCTTTTTTACTTTTCTCATTCTTTACCTCAACATCCATAGGCAAGTCTCCTTAATTGCACAAGGCTTTACTTTTGGTTAAATGCTTTTTTAATCGAATAATTGTGCCTTCGCCTTGGTGAGAAATAATATGAATTTCATCCATAAAATTTTCCATAATCGTAAAGCCCATACCCGAACGTTCAAGTTCTGGCTTTGTGGTAAAAAGCGGCTGCTTTGCCTCTTCTACATCGTCTATGCCTTCTCCTTCGTCCCGAATCGTCAATTCTACAGTATCGCCTTCTATCACAACAGCAATATAAATGACACCATTTGGGTCATTTTCATATCCATGAATAATAGAGTTCGTGACAGCCTCTGACACAACCGTTTTAATTTCTGTTAATTCATCCATTGTTGGATCTAACTGAGCGATAAAGGCAGCAACTGTGACCCTTGCAAAGGATTCATTTTGGCTTAATGCTGAAAATTGAATTTCCATTTTATTTTTCATCATTACGCTACCCCCAATCTTTGCAAAGCGTTTTTTTCAGAAGGTTCTACTTTAACAATTTTATATAACCCTGACATTTCAAATAATCGCTTTACCGCTGGAGAAATAGCACAAATAATCATTTCACCATTATTTTTCTTTATTTTTTTATACCGTCCAAGGATAACCCCAAGTCCTGAGCTATCCATAAAATGCAGTTCTTCTAAATTTAAAACAATATGCTTAATCCCATTTTTTTCAATTTCATTTTCTGCCTGTAATCGTAATTTCTCTGCTGTATGATGGTCTAATTCTCCTTTAAGGCGAATCAATAACACGGAACTTCTCGCTTCCATCTCCATAACAAGACTCACATTAACAGCTCCCTTCTCTGTCTTCTCTGAGTCAAATTCTAGCTTTGCTTTGTGTATTCCTTCTTATAAACAAAACTAGTGTCGATTCGCCTAAATTAGTTTAGTTATGACAACTTATACTACTTTGTCTGCGAAAACATGCCGAATGCTCGCTTATACAGCTGCCACCAGCTTGCTGTATCGATATCTTCTTTCGCTACGATTGGTGATTCGACATACACTTTTCCATCTTTTTTGATTTGTAAGGTACCAATTGTGTCCCCTTTTTTAATAGGAGCTTTTAAATTTTTGTTCATCCTAATGCTTTTTGAAAAATCCTTTGGGTTAATTCCTTTTTTTGTAAGTATAGAAATAGGTTCACTTGTTACTCCAGTAACTATTTTCACATTGCCCTTACTTACTTTTGACTCTGTTAATACTTCATCCTTTTTGTAGACTGGATGAGTCGTGTATTGAGAGAATGCATAGTCTAGCATTTTGGTTACTTGGGCATTCCTCTCTTTTGGAGTAGGCGCCCCAAATACAACGGCAATAACCCGCATATCTCCTTTTTTAGCCGTTGCCGTCAAACAGTATTTTGCTTCAGATGTGAACCCTGTTTTCAAACCATCTACACCCGGATAAAATTTTACCAAGCGGTTCGTATTTACTAACCAAAATTTCTTATCCGTATTTTCACGAAGATAGTCTTCATAGGTGCTTGTATATTTTGTAATTAATTGATATTTCAACAATTCTTTAGCCATGATTGACATATCACGAGCTGAACTATAGTGATCAGCTACTGGCAGTCCTGTTGCATTTTGAAATTTTGTGTTTTTCAAGCCAAGCTCTGCTGCTTTCTCATTCATCTTCTTAACAAAGGCTTCTTCTGATCCCGCCAGTCTCTCTGCCATCGCAACAGATGCATCATTGGCTGAACCTATCGTAATCCCTTTCAGCATTTCTTCCGTAGTCATCTGTTCCCCTGGCTCCAGGAAGATTTGTGAACCACCCATTGAAGCTGCATATTCACTCGTTCGAATGTTTTCCTTTGTAGAAAGCTCACCTTTTTCGATTGCTTCCATAATTAATAGAAGCGTCATAATTTTCGTCATACTTGCAGGGGATAGTTTTTCATCTGCATTTTTATCATATAAAACTGTTCCTGTATCTCTTTCAATCAGAATGGCTGATTTAGTATTTTCGGCCAATTCAACTCCTTTATCTTCTTCAGCTTTTGTATAGGGAATAGCAAAGCCTGCTGTTAACAACACCGTTAATCCTAGAGAAAGAATCCGCTTCATCTCCATACCCTCCAATCTTTATAAAATACATTTTTTCCAGTACATCCAATTTTATACAATTAAAAAATATAAAAATAAACCTAGAGATCACTCTAGGCTCCTAAAATATAAAATAACGCACGCTTAGTATAGATTTGTATGATTACGACAAATAATTGGAAATATACGAAGAATTGCTATATTTTACAAATAGATAGGAGAAACAAATGAAAGTCATGCATCTAACTATTGAGCTAATCGTAGGATTTTTCTTACTTTTTTTCATCATCAAATTTGTTGGGAAGAAAATCATTAACCAAATTACTCCATTTACATTTATCGCTTCTATCGTGTTAGGAGAATTACTTGGGAACGCTTTATACGATCCTAAAATTGGGGTCCCTTACGTGGTTTACTCTATGGCATTATGGGGTCTATTACTTTTTTTAGTCGAATACCTCGGACAAAAATTTCTATCATTTCGTGGCATATTTGAAGGAAAGCCATCTGCTCTTATTAAAAATGGACGAGTGAATCGAGAAGAACTAAGAAAAAACCGAATGAACCTCAATCAACTTCAAAGCTTACTTCGGCAAAGTGAAACTTTTTCCATTCGAGAAGTCGCCTTTTGCTATTTAGAAGCAAACGGCTCGATAAGTATATTAAAAAAGACAAAATACCAAAAGACTACTCAAGAGGATTTCAATATGCCTATAAAATCCGTTTATGTTCCTGTCACACTTATACGAGACGGTAAAGTTTTGTGGGATGAACTAAAGGAGTTAGGTTTTGATGAGTTCTGGTTACATACACAGCTGCACTCTCAGGGTATTACGGATTACAAAGAAGTTTTCATAGCTGAATGGTTAGAAGGAGATGGTCTCTTTGTACAAACTTATTAAGAAAAGCGGAAGGCACCTCAATTGTTTGAGATACCATGTTCTAGCAACATTCACTCTACTATTTTTATAAAGTAAGTACCTGTTTGGCCACTTACTTACATTTCTCTCACCATTTCTTTGATAAAATGGATAAAACGCCCCTTCACTTTTTCACTTGTTTCCATTACTTCATCATGCGATAAAGGCTGATCGAGTATACCTGCTGCCATATTCGTTAGACAGGAAATACCAAGCACCTTCATCCCACAATGGCGGGCCACAATGACTTCAGGAACTGTAGACATTCCGACAGCATCACCACCGAGCACTCTTGCCATTCTTACTTCCGCAGGTGTCTCATATGTAGGGCCTAAATTGCCTACATAAATCCCTTCTTTCACATCCAAATTTTGTTTATAGGCTACTTGTTTAGCTAACCGTCGTAATTCTTTGCTGTACGCTTCGGACATATCGGGAAAACGTGGACCAAAGCGTTCATCATTAGCTCCAATCAACGGATTCGTTCCCATAAAGTTAATATGATCGGTAATGAGCATTAAATCTCCAGGAGCAAAGCTTTCATTTACACTACCTGCAGCATTCGTCACAACTAACGTTTCTACGCCTAGCAACTTCATCACACGCACAGGGAAGATGACCTTGTCCATTGAATAGCCTTCGTAGAAATGAAAGCGTCCTTGCATTGCCATCACTTTTTTTCCGCATAATTCACCAAGCACTAATTGTCCTGCATGTCCTTCAACTGTCGATACAGGAATTCAGGAATTTCATTATATGGTAAAATAATAGGCCGTTCAATTTCTTCAGCTAGGACACCAAGTCCTGAACCTAGAATTAAGCCAATCTCTGGTTGATCTATGATTTTACTTTTAATAAATAAAGCTGCTTTTTCAATTAGTTCATACATTAGCAAGGCCCCCCTTTAGTCCAATTCAGCTAATTCTTGAAGAGTATAGATACATTTTCATCTTTCTATAATTCTATTAAAATTTACGCACGTGGATGGTACTTGGAGTACACATCTTTAATCCGAACATTCGTAATATGAGTATAAATTTGCGTCGTAGAAATATCAGCATGTCCAAGCATTTCTTGTACCGACCGTAAATCCGCTCCATTCATTAATAGATGAGTTGCAAATGAATGACGCAATGTATGTGGTGTAATTTCTTTTTCAATATCCGCTTCTTTTGTCAGTTTTTTCAAAATTTTCCAAAATCCTTGTCGCGTTAATCGATCTCCATGATGGTTTAAAAATAAAGAATTCGTACGATGGTTTGCACGAACAAATTTCCCTCTCCCTTTTTCCAAATATGCGTCAATAGCCGTTAATGCTGTTTGTCCAATAGGAATAATACGTTCTTTATTTCCTTTACCAATACAGCGTACAAACCCCATCAGCTTATTCACATCGCCTATATTAAGCGAAATAATTTCACTCACCCGCATCCCTGTCGCATACAATAGTTCAAGCATCGCCTTATCGCGAAGCCCGTATTCGTCATTCGCTTTTGGAGCATCAAGAAGTGCTTCCACTTCTTCCATACTAAGCACCTTTGGCAGACTTCGTTCCGGCTGTGGTGTTTCAATATGCACCGATGGATCTTGATCGGTCACTTTTTCACGTAATAAAAACTGATGAAATGAGCGAATCGAAGCAATATGACGGGCTAATGTTTTAGAAGATTTTCCTTGATCCTTTAAATGAGCTAAAAAATGAATAATATTCGTCCGTCGAGAATCATTCCAATCCTTAATTTGTTCAACCTTTGTCACATACTGCAAATAGGATTTTAAATCACGTTCGTAAGAAACAATCGTATTCTTCGCCAATCCTTTTTCAATTGTTAAAAAATGAATAAAATCTCTAATTTGATCTTCCATATTTTCATTACTCCCCATTTAAATAAAACAACAATAAACGATCTAGCCATGTATTTGACTCTGACTCTACCGCTTTTGTTACTTTAATAGCCGCTCCTTGTGGCTCATCATACCGATGATAACTTTGATATTCTTGATTTAACCATACCATTCCAATATAAAAAAGAACAGTAAAGCTCACAAAAAGAACTAAGACTTTACAGGTATGTAAAATAAGCGCTATTGATGTTTTCATAAGCATCCTCCCATCGTGGCATTACTCTATACTTCCAATCTATGCCCTGGGAGACAAGTTTTATACATTCTGAAAAAAGAAAACCTTTTCCTTAATAAGGAAAAGGCAGGTTGTTATTTTTCTTCCATTGTCATCTGTTTTGTCATGGCAACGATGACAAATGCCATGGAACGTTAATCTATGGTCTTTTATCTTGAAATTCCAGTCGCGCTCTACAATCGCCTCGACATCATCAAGTAAATCTTCTTGAATTTCATCTACTGCACCACATTCCACACAAACGAGATGATGGTGAAAATGTGCTGCTCCTTCTTGTCTCAAATCGTAACGGGAAACCCCGTCTCCAAAGTTAATTTTATCTACAATTTTTAGTTCGGTTAACAACTCTAACGTACGATAAACCGTTGCTAATCCAATTTCCGGCGAATTTTCTTTGACAAGGAGGTAAACGTCTTCGGCGCTTAAATGATCCTCTTCGTGTTCAAGTAAAACGCGGACGGTCGCTTCTCGCTGAGGCGTCAATTTGTAGCTGGACGAGTGCAACTGCTTTTTTATTCTATCTATTCTTTCTTCCATACCTAATTCCCTCCCGCGCCGCTATCTGTTCTATTATAACAAATGAGGGAACACTGTCAAAAGACATTTCTTCTAGATTCATAAAATTTTTTATTTATCTAACATACTTACGACACTTTCCATCAATACAGGTGATAAATACGCTTCAATGGCTCCAGCAGCGATTAAGAAAAAAATTGAAATAACTAGTGAAAATAAGTAACGAATAAGGACAGGCTTCAGAGGTGTTCTTATTTGCTTTAAAAAAAGACGACTAATCATTTTTATGGACAGTGACACAGCAAGAACGCTAATGATGATAAAGACCGGCACGATAAAAATATTTTGTGGCAAAATAGACACAAATGAAAGTAAAAAACCACTCCAGCCCATTTGATTCACTAAAAAACCAACCGTAAATCCAACAACCATTCCTTTTAAAAATAATAAAATCAAAATGACGGGTAATCCAATAATAGAGATACCCAAAATCCAAATGACACTGATATATTTGAAATTATGGAAGATACTTTGAGTAAACATTTCGTTTGTGGTTGCTACTTCTCCTTGGGAAACTTGTCCAAAAAATTGCGATAAATAATAAAATAAATCTTCTTTTTGTGAAAAACTTAGACTATTGACAAGCACAGCACCAAATATAACCCCCATTAAAAATAGCACAGTAATAAAAACATAAAGTGAGGAATGTTCGGTAATATGTTTAATTACGGCATTTTGTAGCAATGATTTTTTTTTCATCTCTCTTCCTGGTTACTAAAATCTACCACAAACTACCTTTCGCCCCTCAACCAAGAAAAAAGGGACCTACTGTGACGATTCTCACGTCATTCCATCAGGAAGGGAATCTTACCCTTGTCATGAACCTATTGTCCAAAACAACCTGTGGTGCTCTGTTAGAGCCAGCGGGGTGCGACAAACCATTCCTTCTAGGTCAGTTTACCGCCAAGATTTTAGCACCAGGGTTACACCTCCTTCAGTTGTACTTCTTGGTTTTTCATCCTCATTGTTTTATGCACGACATTCCACAGTTTCCACCTGTGATGTTCTTGAAAATTGTCTATGTTTTTGAGCATCATGCCCATGAATTTCCTTCTTTTTTTCCCATTGTTTGATTGTTTCTCTGATTCTTCCATCTACCCAAGAAGATCAATCAAATGAGATTTTACCTTCGTCCTCAGTTGTTTGAGCAATTCTTTTGGCACTTTTTCTTCAAAATCTAAACCTCTTCTTCCGATTACGAAAGAAGCCGCTTCATGCACAGATAACCCGTACATCTTCGCATATTTCCATCGTCCAATCACCGACGTATACGCTGGATTGACCTTTTTGATGTGAAAACCCGACTTCAATCCTCTTGAGATTAACGCCTTTTGCAGTTTATTCTTGGCGAAAGAATGAACGAGACGATTCAAACGACGATTCGTATCATGATCTTGTTGTAAACGTGATATCTTCTACTACGATGGCTCCGACATTCCAGCTTCAATAAGTAGTCGATGATTCGTTTCGCTAGTTCACCTGCGATATTACTTCTTCTATTACTCCGCACGTACTCCATTTCATGACAGTAAAAGGTTTTGGACTCTAGCAAATTTCCTTGTTTCGATACAATCAGAAACCGCTACTCGATCGATATTCACATCGATCCCAGCGATATAATCAGAAGTGATTTTGTCGCTCCATGTTAGTTCAGAGCCTACTTCATCCACATCATAGGTAATGTGTACATAATATCGCTCCTTTTTGCGTTTGATTTCAACGGAATAAACCTTGTATTCTTCTATCAGTTTCCCTTTAGAATTCTCACCTACAGTGGTAGGCAGCACTATATCCACAATTTCAGCAAAGTATTTATCCGAAATGCGCAATTTAAAACGCAATCGTGGACTATTTTTCCCTTTCTCTACAAGTAGTGGATTGGCCACTTCTAGATAAAAATGTTGATCTTGATCATTGAACACGATTCTAGTATTCAAATTCCCCTTTTTAGATTGATCACCACGAGAATAAAGGGTATTGGAACGTAACTCCTTCCACTCCTCATTAGTAATTTTCCCCTTTACACCGTTCGTAAAACTGTTTCTTCCCACCAAAAATAACGGGAGGAATGGTGTCTGTTTCCTGATGTTTCAAAAGAACTGCTTCTTTTTCTTTTAATTTGCTGTAAACGAGCCTGTAATCCTTCCAAACAGAGGCCCAAATCTACTTACTAGAATCTATGTCGTTCATTGGGATTTATGCGTCAGAAATTCAAAGCTACTAGTATAAAAGCTGTCACATAAATCAGTTTACCTGACTTATGTGACAGCTCCGTTTTTATTGAACTATTTTACCGTAACGTCCTCCCCCGCCTACTTCAAAAGACAAATTCCCCATTCTTGCTAAATCAATATAATGAGCTAATTTTTTGGGAACGACTTCTTCTAATTCTTCAATGGCGACATGGTGCAAAATATTCATTTCTGTCCCAAACGCCTGAAGCAATCGATCTAATGTTTTTGGACCAAGACCCGGAATAAAATCCAACGGCACTTGATAGATATATGGAGGACGTAGGCGAGTGCTTTCTGTTTTTTCAGATAGCTCTTCAATCCTAGTTGATACACCTTTAATAATATGTTTAGAGTTACACGCTGGACAAAATAGTTCTCCATCCTCTACTTTTCGATAACAGTCACCACAAACCGTCTGATGGTACTTACCAAGCAAAGGATTTAAACCATAATTCGCCGTGATTTCTCGTCCGTCTACTTCTTGGAGTGCTTTTTGCAATTCTGTAAAGCTTGCTTGGTCTATTCGAATCTTTTGGTATTCCCGAGCAATTTTCCCAAGCGAGTGGGCATCAGAGTTCGTAAAAAACACGTATTGTTCTAGCTCTTTTATTCCTTTAATCATCATTGTATCTGCACTAAGCCCAAGCTCCATTGCATCGATTCGAGCTGGATCGAATACCTCACTTACACTCGCAATAACTCCTTTTCCATAAAGACTCTTAAATGGTGTAAACACATGGGCCGGAATAAACAAGCCTCCAAATACATGAACCTTCTCTTGCAAAGTGATTCCATCACAATAGATGCGCTGCGTGCTTAAGGTCATGTTCTTCACATACCCACTCATCCACTCTGAAAAAGATCTCATCGCTTCAAACGTGGGAAAATAAGCTAGAACATGAATCGGTCCATGACAATGTTGATCATAGACTTCAATTTCCGCCCCTGGAATCATCGTCATGGACTGATAGCGTAAGCCACCTTGGGAAAGTTCAGTCATTTCACCACTTGAAATAAGTTCTTTTATTTCATCCAATACTTCGGGTGAATGACAATCGATAATTCCAATTAAGTCAAGACCCTTCCTATCACTAGCTGCTTGTAGGATATTCTTAAGTGTCAATGTTTTACTGCCTGTAATTTTGACGGCCTTACCGCTCTGCGTTCTACCGATATGAATATGAAAATCGGCATAATATTCGTTCATTTATTGATTCAACGCCCTCTTTAATTGCAAAAACTGAACCGCATAAGCTGTTTTTGCATCATATATTTTTCCTTCTTGTACATAGCGTTCCGCTTCCTCTAGTGTTAGCTCTAACACCTCAACAAATTCATCTTCGTCCAAACTAGCTGCATTTTCTTTTTTCGATAAATGCTGCGCCAAGAATACATGTACTAATTCATCTGCAAAACCAGGAGATGTGTAAAAAGAAATGAGATGGTCCATCTTTTCACACACATAGCCTGTTTCTTCCTCTAATTCACGTTCTGCTGTTTTTAATGGTTCTTCTCCTTTTTCTAGCTTACCAGCTGGAATTTCGACTATGCTTCTTTCTAGCGCTTTTCGATACTGCTCTACCATGACAATTTTATTTTCATCCGTTAGTGCAATGATACAAACAGCTCCTGGATGCTTAATAATTTCCCGTTTACTCGTGTTTCCATCAGGCAATTCGACCTCATCTACCTGTAAACTAATTACTTTCCCAGTAAATATTTTTTCTGAAGACAATGTTTTTTCTTCAAATTTTTTCAACTTGTCCACTCCTCTGTTCTATTCAGCTTTTCTCTTCATATATTTTATCATTAATGATCCTGGAGGGCGATGTAATGAAAATTTATGTGTTGGAAAAAGGCATTATTTTCTCGGGGAAGGCATGGGAAATTAAACAAAAGCTAAAAGAATCGCAGCATCAATATACGTATGTAAATGATTGGATTACGGATATTCATGGACAGGCCCTAACAACGCAAAGAAAATCAATGTAAAAGAAAGATTGTAGAGAAATCCTATTTTTCTCTACATTTTTTTATTTGTAACCATTTCTTATATTTCTTCCTTCGAAAGGTTTAGGATAAAATGAAAGAATAGCAGTAGTCATTCGAAAGATTTTCACTTTATTATGAGAGGAGATACATACTATGAAAACAAGAAAACTAGGTAACTCTGACATTTTCGTTTCAGAAATAGGCCTTGGCTGCATGTCGCTAGGTACCGATGAACAAAAAGCAGAGGAAATCATATCTGCTGCGCTAGATGAAGGCATTACCTATTTTGATACAGCTGATTTATATGATTTTGGAATGAACGAAGCCATTGTCGGCAAAACACTACAAGCTCACCGAGACAAGGTCATTCTAGCTACCAAAGTCGGCAATCGGTGGAATAATTCGAAAGATGGCTGGCACTGGGATGCCTCTCGTGCTTATATAACATCAGCGGTAAAAGAGAGCTTAAAACGTCTTGAAACAGATTATATTGATTTGTATCAGCTTCATGGAGGCATGATCGAAGACAATATTGATGAAGTCATTGAAACATTTGAGGAATTAAAAAGGGCTGGGGATATTCGTGCATACGGCATTTCTTCGATTCGTCCGAATGTGATTAAACAATATGCTGCCAAATCCAACATTGATTCAGTAATGATGCAATACAGCTTGCTTGATCGTCGTCCAGAAGAATGGTTTCCACTTCTTGAAGAAAAACAAATCAGCGTCATTGCCCGCGGTCCAGTTGCAAAAGGGTTATTAAGTGACGGCATGCTCGATAAATTAAAAGAGGATGGCTACTTACATTATAGCTATAACGAATTAAAGGAACTGCTTCCATTACTACAGGACAAGCTGTCTCCTCGAAAATTAAACGAAACCGCTTTGCAATATGTCCTTGCCGAGCCAACCGTTGCAGCCGTTATTCCAGGAGCCAGTTCAGTCAAACAGCTTCGAGAAAACTGTCACGCTGTGCGAAGTGAAGCTTTATCCTCTGAAGAACTTCAACTATTACGACAATTGACAAAAGCAAATGTGTATGATGTTCATCGTGACTAAGAAAAGCCCTATTACTCTATCGTTTTTATCACGTGGCCGATTTTAATACTTATACTCATGGAAAGAAAGAAGAGGATAAATCGTATACTCTTATACCATCTATCCTCTATCGATTGAGTTATTTAAAATTCTTCCAGTTCAAATCACTTTCTCCAAGCAATTCTTCAAATGATTTATTTTTCTCGCGTTGTTTTCTTTCCTCACGTTTTCTCGCTTCTTCTGCTTCTTTTTTCGCCTGTTCTGCATCGGTTAATTCTTTTTGCTTTTGACGAAGTTGAGACATGATGTCTTGATTAATAAGGTCACCCAGCTTCAAAGAATCTTCCTTATCTTGTTTCTTCGATGTATTTGTGTTGCGATGTTGTTTCTTTGCCATCGATACCCCTCCTTACGTTAGTAAGATTATAACATGGAATACCGTTCATTTTTAGTTTTCTAATCGTGATGTTACAATAAGCCGTAAGAGGTGGATTTTTTATGAAAAAATGGTGGTTTAGTCCTTATTGGAATCCTAACCTACGTGATTGGCATTGGTACCTATTTCTCTAACCGAATTATGTATATGAAGAAAAAAGAAGATGACTTCATTAGACAGCGTGAAATGAAAGCGAAACGACTAATTGTCGATGATGTTGAAGCACTACCAAAAACGGAGCTCCTCATTCCATCACCTTCGGGCTATTCGTTGAAATGTGTATTTATGGAACCTCATGATACGAAGAAATGGGTCATTATTTGTCATGGTGTGACTGAAAACAAAATCAACTCGATTAAATATGCGAATATTTTTATAAAATTAGGGTTTAACGCGATCATTTATGACCATCGACGCCACGGTGAATCTGGTGGTAAAACAAGTAGCTATGGTCATTATGAAAAGTTTGATTTACAAGCGGTCATCGCTGAATTAAAAAGACGAAAAGGAAACGACATACTCCTTGGCATTCATGGTGAGTCCATGGGGGCCGTCACCACCCTGTTATACGCAGGAATGCTTGAAGACGGAGCTGATTTTTATGTCGTCGATTGCCCTTTTTCTGACTTTGAGGAACAAATTAAACATCAAATGAGTCAAGAAATCCCACTACCGTCATGGACGGTTTTCCCAATTGGGCGAGCCTTTATTAGGCTGCGCGATGGTTATTGGACAAGTGAGGTCTCACCTATCGATTATGTACAAAATATCCAAAAGCCTGTTTTATTTATTCATAGTGAGCCGGACCTCTATATTCCGGTATCTATGACAAAGGATTTATATGAGAAAAAAGAAGGACCTAAACAGCTTTATTTAGCCAAAAAAGGTGGCCATGCACAGTCTTATAATGAAAATCCTGAAGAATATGAAGCTGAAATTACAGCATTTTTACACACCTTTCTGGCGTATTAAGGGTGCCTAATCGCACCCTTTTTTACTTTTTATGCAAGCTTAACCGTGGGTTTAAGATTTGATTCGGACTCGTTAGCATAAAACTATTCACAGTCGGTTCAAATGTTATTTTCATTCTCTCATCGAAGAACACCATTTTTGATTTTTCTACATAAATAGCAACCCATTCGTTTCTACCTTCTCGAAATCGTCCTCTAGTTCAGAAATAAGCCAAAGAGCTGATACTCCATCAACTGCACAACCGCAACCATCTGTATCATATTTCAGTAATAGATATCCGTGTTCCCCGTCTATCTTTTCATTTATTTTCGTTAAAGCCTCATTCGTCCATTCGATATACATCCAAATAAACCTCCCTACTATTCTTCTCAAAAAAGCTGGCTCAAAAATATACATTTAGTTCATTGGGATTCGAAAATCATTTCTTAAAAAAGCTCGTTTGCCAATGAATTAGTTTATCTTTTGATACGGCTTATTTACATTACAAAGCTTTCTACTTCTTATTCAGTAGCCTTCCAGTCAATTTGTCTGCAATATTTGGGAACAGATTATATAGAACACTCCCCATATTCATCCATCTTGGTAAATTTAACTCACGCTTTGGTCGAATCATTAATTGAATAATTTTTTCAGCCACATAATCAGATGTAAGCATAAACTTTTTTACATTTTTAACATAATTCCCTGATTTGTCAGCAGTGTTGAAAAAATTAGTTTCAATTGGACCGGGGTTAACTGCTGATACAGAAATGTTTGTTTTTGCAAGCTCCATCCTCAAGCTATTTGTAAATCCAAGAACCGCATGTTTTGTTGCAGCATAACCACTTGATTTAGGTGTTGCAAGTTTACCTGCTTGAGAAGCAATATTTATAATATGACCAGTATTACGTTCAATCATTGAAGGCAGAACTTCCTTTGTACAGGCCATTACTCCCAGCACATTTACTTCAAACATCTTTTCAATATCCTCAAAATTTGCTTCATGAAATGAATCAAAAATACCAAATCCAGCATTATTTAGAAGGATATCAATATGGCCTACTTCTTGATGAATTTTACCAAAAGTGGCTTTCACTTGTTCATAATCGCTCACATCAAGTTGATAATAAATAGATTTTGCTGATGTCTTTGTATTAATTACTTCACAAATCTCGTTTAATTTGTTGTTGGAGCGAGCAAGCAGTATTGGTCGTGCGCCCATTTCAGCTACCTTTAGAGCAATTTCTTTCCCTAGTCCCACCAGAAGCACCTGTAATCACCACAATTTTTCCTCGTAATCTATTTATCATGCAATCCTAAACCTCATTAATCCATCTTGTGTTTCACTCACAATTTCCCCCAAATCCTCTAAATAATCGAGCTGACCAATGGTTTCTGCCATCGTAAATCCAATTTCAGCGCGATATACCTTTGGGAACAGTTGCTGACAAATCTCATAAGCAGTTAGCGGCTGTTCTTCAAGCATACTTTTCACTTGCATCGCACGATTATGCTGACGAGACATACGGAATATAATCAGTTCATTTACATCTTCTATTTCCTCGCCATGGCCAGAGTACACTTTAGAAATAGGCATCTCTATTAATCTTCTAAGCGACTCATTATATTGAAGGAGTGGGCGTACACGCTCTTCACCAGGAAGAAACGGTGGCTCTATAATTGGACTCGGTGAAATCTTAGCAAGTAATTGATCTCCCCCGAGTAACATCCCGTCCCTTTCTCGATAAAATGATAGATGACTTTGCGCATGCCCAAGCGTTTCAATGGCCTTCCATTCAAACAAACCAGGCAACGCGTCACCTTCCTTCAAAAAACCAGCAAGTTTTCGTGTTGTAAAAAATTCCTTTTCTTCACGATGATGCATAAGCTTCGGTCTTAATTCTTCGGCAACACCGTATCTTGGGGCAAAATCATCTAGAAAAAATTGATTGTGTTCTTGAATGAATTCATCGCTCCACTCAAGCCAGCGCTGATTATTCTGATGGCCATAAACTGGTACATCTTGTTCAAAAAAACCAAGTGCCCCTGCATGATCTGGATGATGATGGGTTAAGATAATCTGTTCAATATCCTTAATTTTTAATCCTAATTGGCCTAATTGATAGGATAATGCCTCTTTTGATTCCTTTGATTGGACGCCTGTATCAACTAGGGTAAGAACGTCTCCTTTTACTACATATACATTTACATCCCCCACCGGAAACGGTGTCGGCAAAATAACTTTTGCAATATTTCCATCCCAATTCACAATCTTTTCATCACCTAACTTGTTTAAATTACAGTTCATGTTTAAATCCATATTTACTTCATATTCTACATTTTCCCATCCATATTGTCATTATTTTCACATAATTTATTCTTGTCTTTTAGAAAAGCTGGGGATATTACATATTGACAGCTTGCTTGCTTATCGTTCATAATCACAAGTATTGAAAAGGAGCGATAAAAATGAAAAAGATAGCTTTTATCGGGGCTGGAGCCATGGCTGAGGCAATTATCTCAGGATTGGTTGCCCGAAATATGATTGAATCAAAAAACATTTTTGTCACAAACAAGTCGAATGAAGCTAAATTAGCAAATTTAAGCGAAAGATACGGTATAACAGGAACAAGATCCGTACAGGAAGCGATGAAGGACGCAGACGTTGTTGTACTAGCCGTAAAACCGAAGGATATCCTTTCAACGATGCAGTCTATACAAGCATACATTACAACAGAAATGCTTCTCATTTCTGTTGCAGCTGGAGTTCATACAGCAAGCCTTGAAGGGATTGCTGCGAAGAAAATCGCAATTGTTCGTGCAATGCCAAATACATCGGCAACAGTTGGAAAATCAGCGACTGCTATTTGCACCAATGAATATACAACAGCCGAACAATGTCAAACGGCTATTCACCTCTTTGAAACAGTAGGCTCTGTCGTTGTCGTTGCAGAAAACCAACTAGACGCTGTTACTGGTTTATCTGGAAGTGGTCCTGCTTATATGTACTACCTAGTAGAAGCAATGGAAAAAGCAGCAGAGGAACTTGGCCTAGAAGCGGCTACCGCTAAACAATTAATTATTCAAACGATGCTTGGTGCAGCAGACATGCTACAGCACTCCACTAAATCACCAGCTACCCTAAGACAGGAAGTCACATCTCCAGGTGGAACAACAGAAGCTGGACTAAAAGTATTACAAGCGAATCAAGTTGGAGATGCGTTCTTTTCCTGTATTAAAGAAGCAACAGCACAATCCAAACGAATGGGCAAACAAATTAGCGAAGAGCTCGCTAAATATATCGTAACTCAGTGAAAAAAATCAGAGTTCCCTCATTATATAAGACCGAATCATCGATGAGATGTGATTCGGTCTTATCCTTTTTAGAGATACAAATGAATGATCATTGCAAAAATGTCACAACTTCTTTTACCAAGTTCACACTTTTGCACCCCACTCTGAATATTTTCAATCCCACCTCAATCTGATTCCAAACATTCATCTATCAAAAAAACAAGCAGAATAATTTCACTTTTTTTATCGAAAGCAAACTAGTTTTGTCGTTTCAAAAGGATTTACTTCTATCATCTAGAATTAAATGTAAATAAGAAACTGTCCTTACCTCTTCTCTATCCATGCCTGTTCACGTTGTCTACATTGATCGGTGAAAATTCTAATCAGGAGGGAACTCGATGAATACAAGTGAAGTTTCAAAATTAGTAGGTGTGTCTTCTAGCACTATTTTCCGCTGGATTGCTCAATTAAAGCTAGATATTGACAAAACAGCAAACGGTCATTACCGCTTTTCTGACGAAGATATTTCTTTACTCCAGCATATTAGGGAACAGCTCCAAAATGGCACTCTTTTGCAAAATATTGAAATAGGGGAAAAAAAAGTGCGTAAAGCAACGATTACAACCAAACAAGCAATAACAAATGAACAAACAATTGCTGAAAAGCTTCAAGAAAAAGTAACGCAAATAGAAAAACGATTAGATACAAAAGCAGATGATGTTGTTTCCTATCAACTATTACAGCATCGAAGCGATATCGAAGATCTTCAAAAAACCATAAACCAACTTACTAAACAGCTTGAAATACTTGAATCCAAAATGACAAACGGACCTCAATCAGACTACTACTTCGCCTTCAACGAAACAGCCACCACTGAAAAACAAAAGAAAAAGCCCTTTTTCAAAACATTTTTCGGATCATCCAACTAATAATGAATAGCTTATCTATTTAAATGATCTCACTAAAAAAGATTACTTTAACGTAAAAAGTGCCTGATTCAAAACTGAATCAGGCACTTTTTACGTTAAAGAAGCAACACTTAAATTAATACAGCTCGGTCGTTAATCATTTTTTCACCTTTAATGCGTTGGAATTCGTTTAATAATTTCTCAACCGTTAAAGCTTGTTTAGCTTCACCTCTAGCTTCAAAAATAATTTGCCCTTTATCCATCATAATTAAGGAATCTCCAAGATCAATCGCTTGCTGCATATTATGTGTCACCATTAATGTGGTGAGTTTGTTTTTTTCAACAATCTCCTTCGTTAATTGGGTAACAAGCTCCGCACGAGATGGATCAAGTGCTGCTGTATGTTCATCTAATAGTAAAATTTTCGGTCCAGTAAATGTCGCCATTAATAGCGATAACGCTTGACGTTCCCCACCAGACAATAGACCAACCTTGGCTGTCATTCGATTTTCTAAACCTAAGCCAAGTGAAACAAGACTTTCTTTAAAAAATTCTCGACGCTTATGTGTTACCCCAAAGCGTAAACCACGACGATTCGTACGTCCATAAGCAATTGCCATATTTTCCTCAATGGTCATATGAGGAGCTGTCCCCGCCATTGGATCTTGAAAGACACGACCAATCATTTTAGCACGAGAATGTTCTTCAATCGCTGATACATTGTTACCGTCAATTAAAACTTCCCCTGAGTCAGGTAAAATTTTTCCGGAAACCATATTCATGAGTGTTGACTTACCAGCACCATTACTGCCAATTACCGTCACAAATTCCCCTTTTTTAAGTTGAAGCTGAAGATTTTGCAACGCAAGCTTTTCGTCAGGTGTTCCTTCATTAAACACCTTATAAATCTGATTAAGATGTAGCAACTTATTTTCCCTCCTTTAATGAGTTATGAAAATGCTGAAGTTCGCTAAGACGTTTTTTCTTACGCGTTTTCATTTTTCTCCGCTCAGAAAACTGTGGAAGAATAAGCGCACAAATGACAATAAGGGCTGTTATTAGCTTTACATCGCCTGTTTCTAAAAACTCTACACGTAAAGCCAACGTAACAACAAGACGATAAATAATGGCACCACCGATGACAGCAAGTGTAGCTTTAGCAATCGTTTTTGAACTAAAGATGGCTTCCCCGATAATAACAGAAGCTAAGCCAATAACAAGAATCCCAATTCCCATTCCAATATCGCTAAAGCCATTATATTGGGCAACTAACGAACCCGAAAATGCGACAAGAGCATTACTAATTGCGAGCCCTAAAATTTTCATGTTATCTGTATGAGCTGAGAAGCTTTTCACCATTGATTCATTATCACCTGTTGCGCGAATAGCTAAACCAATTTCCGTTTTCAAAAATGCTGATATTCCTGCTTGAATAAGCAAAGCAAGTACCAACATAATAATCAAAATAGACCAGGTTTTTGGAAGGCTATCACCTAAACCAATTGCCGATAATACACCATTTAATGCATTATCTAAACCTGTTTTCGCCCACGCATCTTGAATATTTGTCATTAAGGTTGTTTGCGAAAGCAGAGGAATATTAGATGTTCCCATAATTCGTAGATTAATTGAATACAAAGCAATCATCATCAAAATCCCAGATAAAAGTGCATTGACTTTCCCTTTTGTATGCAATAATCCTGTAATTGCACCTGCGATAAAGCCTGCGACTAACGCAGCTAATGTCGCAATGATTGGAGAAGAACCATTCACAATCATAATGGCAGAAACAGAGGCTCCCGTAACAAAGCTTCCTTCTACCGTCATATCAGGAAAATCAAGGATCCTAAACGTTAAATAAACACCGAGTGCCATAAGGGCATAAATCATTCCGGATTCAAATGAGTTGAACAAGGCTGTAAACATAGATTTCTTCCTTCCTAAATAAAAACGTATGGTGCCCTGCCTATTACATCTGGCTAGACACCATTACACATCAAAATTTTATCCTATTAACTTACTTAACAAGCTCTGCATCTTTCTTCCATTCTTCTTTGATTTCAATTCCCATTTCTTTTGCTGCATTTTCATTGATTACAAGTTTTAGATTTTGTGGTGGTGTAACAGGAATTTCGCCTGCTTTTTTGCCATCTTTCAAGATTTCAACGGCTTTTTCGCCAGCTTCATGACCAATATCATAATAGCTGAAGCCATAAGCAGCAAAACCACCACGATTAACTGAATCCAATTCGCCTACAAACAACGGAATATCTTTATCATTTGCCACACCTACTACAGATTCTAATGCTGAAACAACTGTATTATCAGTAATAATATAAAATACATCTGCTTTTCCAATTAAAGATTCTGTTGCTTGTTTTACTTCTGCTGATGTAGAGACAGATGCCTCAGACTACTTTCAAGCCTAATTTTTTTGCTTCAGCTTTCATTTTATCAACTTGAACAACAGCATTTTTCTCACCAGAATTATAGACAGTTCCAATTGTTTTAGCACCCATTTCCTCAGCAATAAACTTTACCGTATTAGCAATAGCTTCAGGATGAGAATCTGTTGTGCCTGTTACATTCTCACCTGGCTTTTCCATAGAAGGTACAAGCTCAGCTGCTACTGGGTCTGTCACCGATGTGAAAACAATCGGAATATCGCTTGTTGCATTTTTGGCACTTTGAGCACTTGGAGTTGAGTTAGCAAAAATTAAGTCTACTTTATCGCTAACGAAATTATTAGCAATTGTTTGGTTATTATTTTGGTCATTTTGCGCATTTTGCTCATCAAACTCTACAGAAAGCCCACTTTCTGTTAAAGCATCTTTAAATCCCTTTGACGCTTCATCTAGAGAAGCATGTTGAACAATCTGAGTCATACCAATTTGATACGTTTTTTCATTGTTCCCCTCTTTGTTGGAACCACTGCTAGAGTCGCTGCCACAGCCTGCTAATAAAGCACTAGCTACAAGTGTGATAGCAGCTGTTGAATATAATTTTTTTCTCATATTTCTCCCCCGCTTTTTCATTATAATTATTGTAAAATAGCACTTTTACACTTTTAAGCTTTTATGTACTAAATTATAATACGCTTTACACTACTATTTCAATATATTTTTAATTTATTAATAAAATTTCAAATTTTCTATATTTTATCGTGATTATGTTGAAATCACAAGAGGGATCGTAAATTTGTTACGGTCATTTTTACCTATAATCATTTAATAGCATTCTATAAAGTAGATTTATACAATAATCATAATCTAAGAATAGATTACATTGAATAGGAGGAAAAAAATGAATGCGGCTTCTATTGTGATTGGTTCAATCTGTATGTTGATGATTACCTATCGTTTATACGGAACATTCATGGCAGCAAAGGTGTTAAAATTAGATGATTCTAAACCTACTCCCGCACATGAATTACAGGATGGAAAAGATTATGTACCAACTAATAAATGGGTCACATTCGGACATCATTTTGCAGCAATTGCAGCTGCGGGGCCATTAGTTGGTCCAATCCTTGCCGCACAGTTTGGCTATTTACCAGGTTTACTTTGGCTCCTAATTGGGGCAGTCATTGGCGGAGCTGTCCATGACATGGTTGTCCTATTCGCTTCGATGCGTAAAAAGGGGAAATCTTTATCAGAAGTCGCAAAAGAAGAGCTTGGACCTGTCGCTGGTTTTTGTACAGGCTTAGCCATGTTATTCATTATCACGATTACAATGGCAGGACTTTCATTAGTTGTTTTACATGCACTAGAAAATAACCCATGGGGTACATTTGCTGTAGGAATTACCATCCCAATCGCAATGGGAGTAGGGATTTACCATAAAAAGACAGGAAATCTAAAGGTGGCAACAACTGTAGGTTTTGCTCTTATTATGGCAGCAATTGTCTTCGGACCGAACATCAAAGGCACAGCACTAGGTGAGCTGTTAACCATGGAAGCTAGTACAATCGCTATTATTTTACCCATTTATGCATTTTTTGCAGCCGCACTACCTGTATGGTTATTACTTGCACCCCGTGATTATTTAAGTACCTTTATGAAAATTGGGGTATTCGCAGCATTAATTATTGGCGTATTCTATGTAAATCCAGTTGTTCAATTCCCCGCCTTTACAGAGTTTATTAATGGTGGCGGTCCGATCATCGCTGGTCCTGTTTGGCCGTTCATCTCAATCACCATAGCTTGTGGGGCCATCTCCGGCTTCCACGCTTTCATAGGCTCTGGGACCACTCCAAAAATGATTAATCGATGGAGCGATATAAAAGGAGTAGCCTTTGGGGCAATGCTTGTGGAATGTTTAGTGGCGATTATGGCATTAATTGCGGCTGTTTCCTTACAACCAGGCGACTATTTCGCCATTAACTCCACACCTGAACAATTTGCTGCGTTAGGAATGGAAACCGTTCATCTTAACCGACTAAGCGATGAGGTTGGAATGAATCTCGAAGGACGAACTGGGGGTGCTGTTACACTCGCGGTTGGAATGACTTATATTTTTACCGAAATCCCTATTTTCGCAACATTAGCTTCATACTTCTTTCAATTCGTTATTCTGTTTGAAGCGGTATTTATTTTAACAGCCATCGATGCCGGAACACGTGTTGCTCGCTATCTCATCCAGGATTTCTTAGGAAATTTCATTAAACCATTAAAAAGGACAGACTCCTTATTTTCTAACATTTCCGCTAGTGCTTTAGCTTGTTTTATGTGGGGGTATTTATTATATTCTGGTGATATTAGTTCTGTTTGGGCCCTTTTTGGTGTATCCAATCAATTAATGGCTTCGATCGGTCTCATTATTGGAGCAACCGTTATTCTAAAAATAGCGAATAAGCGTTGGTATATGCTCACTTGTCTTGTACCACTCGCTTACCTATACGTAACTGTAAATGTAGCAGGCTATTGGATGGTGAAAAATGTTTACTGGAATACCCAAAGCCCAGGTTTCAACCTGCTTAACGGTACACTATCAATAATCATGCTCCTTCTTGGACTCATCATTATCATAACCTCTATAAAAAAATGGATTAAACTTTGGAGAATTCCTCAGGCTATTTTAGTAAAAAGATCAAAAAGAAAAGCTATTTAAACAGAACAGTGGACTCTAAAAGTCATGATTAACAACGACTTATAGTCCACTGTTCTGTTTTACCGTAAGCCTTTTCTTTCTAACTCTAAAAGCTTTGTTTTCATGTCTAATCCGCCACGATAGCCGGTTAAGGAGCCATTCTTTCCTACTACACGATGACACGGTACAGTAATTAAAAATGGATTCGCTCCAATCGCTGTCCCTACCGCCCGAACTGCTGCCGGTTTATTTATTTGATTCGCAATGTCTGAATAGGACGTAGTCTGTCCATAGGGAATCTCACAAAGTGCGTTCCAGACAGCACACTGGAATGCTGTCCCATTGAAATCAAATAGAACAGTGAAATTTTTCCGTTTCCCCTCTAAATACTCCCTTAGCTCGACCGCATAGGGTTCCAGTTTTTCACTATCTTCAACAAGCGTACTTCTTGGAAAGCGTTTTTGAGCCCATTCCGACAATTCTTCGAATGGTTTGTTTTCTGAACCAACAAACACAAGCCCCTTCGATGTTGAAGCAATATAAAGATTCCAATCCCTATGCGTTAGTAAAGACCAATAAATAGTCAGTGTATCCTGTGATTTCATTTTAGATTTCCTCCGTATTTAGAAATCGAGATTAATCCTAAAAATAAGGCTGTCCATAAGTTTATACTTACAGCTCAACCTCATTTTTTGCTTACTATTGACTCTCTACTCGCTTCACAATTTCATTCACTTCTGTTCGATTAATCTTCTCTCTTCCTGTTTTTAACGCAACTAATGTTGCTTTCGCTAACTCCAGAGGAATTTTGCAAAAATGAATAATTGCCTTTGTTTCAATGCCTCGACAATATTGATCCGCTAGCGCTAAATTTTTCTCCGTATGTGCAAGCATTTCTTCAAAACCCCAGCCATCTGGGAAAAACTGAACGCCACGTTCTGCATCCTCTTCACGATTTCGTAAAATATTAACCGTTTGTAGTCCGCGACCAAAGGCAATGGCGAGTTCTCGATCCGTCTCTGTTCCATCATACCATTTCCAAATATCCGACAACATAACGCCAACCAAACCTGCTACATAATATGTATACTCATCTAAATCAGCTTCTGTTTCTACTTTCCAATTCTTCGCAACCCACTTCGCCATTCCTTCAGCCATTTCAGCTGTTGACGCTAAAACCCGATCCAAGGCACCTTGTGGACAATACTCAATCCAGTCTGCAAGAAATAGCGTCACCTCGGGCAAGTCCTTCTTGAATGGAGTAAAAAGGGCTTCTATACTCGATTGACTATGACCCTCTTTTAACAACTTTGCAATAGCTTGCAGCAGGTAAATTTTCGTATCAGCCGGAAGTCTTGGATCATCTTCAATTTCATCAATCGCCCGCATGCATAAATAGGCTGAACCAACCGCTTCCTGTAATCGTTCCGGCAGATGACTAATGGGAATAAAAAAAGTCCGACTCGTCGCTAAAAGAAACTCCATTGCTTTTTTATGTAACATACTTTCATTCATTCTATTTTCCCCTTTTAAACATTTATAGTCCCTTTTCATCCTGCCGATCGATATATAAGGGTACCTTTACTTGTACTAAGTCCTCCGCAACAATCGTATTTGGAAAAATCGTCTCACTTTGTTGTCGAAGAAGTTCAGCCTCTTCAACGGAGTAACGTGAACTTATATGGGTTAAAATGAGACATTTAGCCTTAGCTGCTTTCGCGGTTTGAGCTGCCTGTAAGGTAGTCGAATGAAAATAAGCGGTTGCCATTTCAGATTCGTCAGCAGCAAATGTGGCTTCATGCACAACATAATCGGCATTCTCGGCTAAACGAACAGCATTTTCACACACCCTCGTATCTCCTAAAATCGTAATAATGCGGCCTTTTTGCGGCTCGCCTAAGTAATCTTTGCCATCTAATATACGACCATCTTCAAGCTGAACCGTTTCACCATTTTTTAATGCTTTAAATAGCGGGCCTGGTTTTACTCCTTGTTCCCTTAGCTGATCGACTAGTAAAGCACCAGGACGATCCTTTTCGACAATCCGATAGCCTACACAATAAATTCCATGGTCGAGTGGCAATGCCTGAACCGTAAATTGTTCATCTTCATACACAAGCCCTTCTTTAATTTCAATAATTTCAAGTGGGTATTGCAAATGAGTTGTGCTTACCTTCAAACTGATATTTACAAAATCAGCGATGCCCTCTGGTCCATATATCGTTAATTTTTCCGTGCCACCTTGAAACGAACGACTACTAAGCAGACCTGGTAACCCAAATATATGATCACCATGTAAATGGGTAATAAAAATCTTTTCGATTTTACGCGGTTTAACCGCTGTTTTTAAAATTTGGTGCTGCGTTGCTTCGCCACAATCGAATAGCCATACCGTTCCACACTCTTCCAACAATTGTAAAACAATAGATGTGACATTACGTAGCTTTGATGGAACACCAGCTCCTGTTCCTAAAAAAACAAAATCCACATTTCTTCCTCCAATAATCTTCCTTAATACGTTTACTATAGCATATCTTATAGCCACTAAGCACATTGCTTATACCGCAGCTTTATAAAATAATGCGCAAAACAATTGATTTGTGGGTAAGCTAAACGTAAAATGAAGAGCGTGATTTACACATCAAAACTTTGAAATAAGAAAGTTGAGGAATTTATTGTGTCAGAAAATACAAAACCAACTGCATTAATTGTCATTTTTGGAGCTACCGGAGATTTAGCGAAACGAAAGCTATTTCCTTCTATATATCAATTATACAAAAAAAATAATATTGAAAAATTTGCTGTTGTTGGCGTGGCTAGACGACCGCTAACAAATGAGCAATTCCAAGAAAATGTAAAAGATTCCATAAAAACATTTGGAGGAGCCGATGAAAATGTTGAAGATTTTATTTCACATTTTCGCTATCACTCCCATGATGTAACGAATGCTGAGTCATATGTTCAATTAAAATGGCTAGCCGACCAATTGAATGATCAATATACTCTTGAAGGAAACCGAATTTTTTACTTAGCGATGGCACCTGAATTCTTTGGAACTATTGCTGAACAGGTAAAAGCCCAAGGCTTAACAGATACACAAGGCTATAAACGTCTTGTAATTGAAAAGCCATTTGGCACAAGCTTGGAAACAGCACAGGTGCTAAACGAACAAATTCGTGCTGCTTTTGATGAAGAGGAAATTTACCGTATCGATCATTACCTTGGAAAAGAAATGGTTCAAAATATTGAGGTGATCCGTTTTTCTAACGCGTTGTTTGAGCCTCTATGGAATAATCGCTACATTTCCAATATCCAAGTTACATCAAGTGAGGTTCTAGGAGTGGAAGAACGAGGTCGTTATTATGAGAATAGCGGTGCTCTTCGTGATATGGTTCAAAACCATCTTATGCAAATGGTTGCGTTGCTTGCAATGGAACCTCCTATTGCCTTGACACCAAGGGAAATTCGCAGTGAAAAGGTACGGGCACTCCGCTCTCTTCGCCCATTAACGAAAGATGATGTACATACTAACTTTGTTCGTGGTCAATATGGTTCAGGTATCGTCAACGGTACTAAGCTTCCTGGTTATCGCGAAGAAGCAAATGTAAGCCCTGATTCTAATACGGAGACATACGTTGCTGGTAAATTACTGATTAACAATTTCCGCTGGGCGGGCGTTCCTTTTTACATCAGAACTGGAAAAAGAATGGATGTCAAATCTACGAAAATTGTTGTTCAATTCAAGGATATTCCAATGAATTTATACTATAAAACAAAAGAAACGCTAACACCAAACCTGCTTGTTATTCATATTCAGCCAGAAGAAGGGATTACTTTATTATTAAATGCTAAAAAATCTGGAACAACATCAGAAACAAAAACGGTTAAATTAAAGGTAGCAAATGAGGAAACAGACCAAATTAATACACCGGAAGCATATGAAAAGCTAATCTTAGACAGCATGCGCGGTGATGCTACAAACTTTACTCATTGGGATGAAGTAGCGCTCTCTTGGAAATTTGTTGATACGATTTCTGAAGTTTGGGAAAGCACAAAGGAACAGCATTTCCCTAACTATCCCGCTGGTTCTACTGGTCCGCAAGCTGCAGATGATTTATTAGCACACGATGGTCATTGGTGGTGGCCTGTTGAACAATTGGAAAAAGAAAGCTAAAAAGAATGATACTTTTTCTTACCTTCACAAATTAAAAACGAGGGTACCTTCCATTTGTTTATAAACACAAAGCTCAGCTTTTACGTATAAAAAGGATGCCTAGACATGGCATCCTTTTTATACTTTTTGTTCTATTTTAGTTCTTCCTCCAAGAAACCGCTTACCATATTGTCGCTAAACGGGTACCTTCCGCTTTTCTGATTACGATGCATTCTTTTTTACAATTTTCCCCTGAATATGCTGGATGGACCACTTACTCTTTATGCTCACTTTCTCAGTATCAGCATTAAGCCACATGGATGTAGCTGTTTCAACAATAATAAACAAAGTTAAAACGGATAAGACAATCCAGACGATCCACATTTTGTAATCCCTCGCTCCCATTTCGTATTCCAGATACATGTAGATAACATATCTCCCTATATATAGAATACAATATTATGGTTTGGAATGGAATAAAAATACATTTAATGTCATAATTAGATGATTTGAATGATATCCTGGTCTCTACTTGTTACACCTTCATCAAAAGTAAGTCTTGTTTTAAATTGATACGATATATCTTCGCTCGAAACTGGTACAGAGTCTGGTAGATTAAACGTAAATGGTATTTTATTAAATTCTTCAGAAGATATAAGCTTTGATGATAAAATACATGTTGTATCAATAACGTTTTCTTTCCCTGTAGATTGATCAAGCATCACTAAATCACAATCAATTTGTCTAATTTTTTGTTCAATCGTACCCCCATTTATTAAGAAATACCCCTTTATATATTCGCCAGGACGATATGCTTCCTTAGGTAAAATAAGATCTATTTGCGCTGAACCTATTCCTAATAGAGACATGTATTTCCTTAGTAACACTGAATACCCTCCTCAATTAAATGTTTAAAATTTATATAATTTTATGAATACCCTTGGTTTTGGATAACCCTTTCATGGTTATTAATTCTCTTTGATTTAACGCGTTATAAAACATTGAATAAGTAGATTCTATTCCATATATCTACCTTTCATGATTCTAATTCAACAAAAAAACCTTTACTATAAGCGGTAAAGGTTTTTTACATAAATAAAGACCTTTACCAACAGGTAAAGGTCTGGCTAACAACGTTACGTTGCTAACAAAGCCGAGAGTATACACTCTGTAATGACGACTTTGCTATAAAAGCTACTCCCCTTTAGGAATACCATTCAATTATCTGAATCAATCATAAATAATCGAGGATATACTTGTCAATACTTTCGATTTTTTTCATTGTAAATATGTTGTAAAGATTATTTATCCAACCACTCCGTATGGAAAATTCCTTCTTTATCAACACGTTGATAGGTGTGAGCTCCAAAGTAGTCACGTTGCGCTTGAATTAGGTTCGCAGACAATGTTTCCGTACGGTAGCTATCAAAATAAGATAAAGCAGAAGCAAAGCATGGCACAGGAATTCCATTCATAACGGCTGTAGCAATTACTTCACGTAATGCTCCTTGATAGTTTTCTACAATGTCTTTGAAGTATGGATCAAGCAGCAAATTATTTAAGCTTGCATCACGATCATAGGCATCTTTAATTTTTTGTAAGAATTGAGCACGAATAATACAGCCGCCACGGAAAATCATTGCAATGTCCCCATATTGAAGATCCCAATTGTATTCCTCAGATGCTGCTTTCATTTGAGCAAAGCCTTGAGCATAAGATACGATTTTGCTCATATATAGGGCTTTACGAATGCTTTCGATTAACGCTTGCTTGTCTCCTGTAAACGGTGCAGGCTTTGGTCCTTGAATTTGTTTGCTTGCTGCTACACGTTCATCCTTAAGCGCTGAAATATAACGAGCAAACACCGATTCAGTAATAACAGGAAGCGGAACACCAAGGTCTAATGCACTTTGACTTGTCCATTTACCTGTTCCTTTATTGCCTGCTTTGTCTAAAATAATATCCACCATTGGTTTGCCTGTTTCATCATCGTACTTTTTGAAAATATCAGCCGTAATCTCAATTAAGTAACTATCTAGTTCGCCTTTATTCCACTCAGCAAACACTTCATGAAGCTCTTCTACTGATAAGCCAAGTAAATGTTTTAACAAGAAATACGACTCAGAAATCAACTGCATATCGCCGTATTCAATCCCATTGTGCACCATTTTTACATAATGACCTGCTCCATCTGGTCCAATATATGTACAGCAAGCATCATCACCGACTTTTGCCGAAATAGCCTTTAAAATGGGAGCTACTAGTTCATATGCTTCCTTCTGACCACCTGGCATAATCGATGGACCTGTTAAAGCTCCTTCTTCTCCACCTGATACACCTGTTCCGATAAAATGAAGACCTAAGCTCGCTTAGCTCCTGATTACGGCGTTGTGTATCTTTAAAGAACGTATTTCCTCCATCAATCAGGATATCCCCTTTTTGAAGCAACGGTTTTAATTGATTAATCGTTGCATCGGTTGCCTCTCCTGCTTTAACCATTAATAAAATTTTACGTGGAACTTCAAGAGAAGCCACAAAATCTTCTAATGAATAAGTAGGTACAACGTTTTTCCCTTGTGCTTCATTCATCATTTCATCCGTTTTGGACTGTGAACGGTTATATACGGAAACCGTATACCCTCTGCTTTCAATATTAAAAGCCAAGTTTTTTCCCATTACAGCAAGTCCTATTACACCAATTTGCTGTTTTGACATTATGTATTCTCTCCTTTTTGTATCTTACTACTAGTGTAAACACCTATGTAAATCCTACTCTTGATCTTTTCGGCGAATCCCATCAAGAAAATCCTTGCTAAAACTCGTTTCTGCTTTCATAGATGAATGGCGAGCAGCTAAACCCTTTTTAATAATATTTTTTCCATACTTATTTTGCAACTGTTCCATTGCTTTATATAAAGGTTCTTTTTCTGCCTCCACCTCATAAGAAAAAAGATCAAGCTGCTTAGTAGCCAAATCTTTCTCAAGACAATCAAAAGCTGTTACGCCTAGCAAGCGTACGGCTCCACCATTCCAATTCTTTAAAAATAAATGGATTGCTAATTGAGAGACCTCAGTTGCATCAGAGAAAGGATTATCCACTATTTGACTTCTTGTAATCGTCCTGCGATCCCTGTAGCGTATCGTAACACCAATTTTCTGCCCAAGCAAGCGTTTGTTCTTCAGTCGGACGGCCACCTTTTCTGACAATTTCTTAAGGATCTCCATTAATTCCTTTTGATTAGTCAAATCTTTAGGAAGCGTCATGGAATTACCAATGCTTTTATGATCAAAAATAGATTCGGGATCAACATGTCTTAAATCGATGCCATTTGCCCGTTCCTTCAAACGAGTCCCATTAACGCCTAGCAATTTTTTTAATGAAACATCGTTAGCCACTGCTAAGTCGCCAATTGTGTGAATACCGAGTGAGTAAAGTTTTTCAGCCGTCTTCTGTCCAATCCCGTGCATTTCTCCAACGGGAAGCGGCCAAAGTTTGTCATGAACATCACGCTTTCTTAAAATCGTTATGCCAAGTGGCTTTTTCATATCGGATGCTGTTTTTGCCAAAAATTTATTTGGAGCAATTCCGATGCTACATGGCAAATCTAACGTTTCAAGGAGGCACGTTTGAATACTCTTAGCAATCTCAAGAGGTGAGCCGAGAGAAGCACAGTCCGTAATATCTACATACCCTTCATCAATGGAAACAGGTTCTACTAGTTCTGTATACATCCGCAATAGCTCAAATATTTTTGCAGAAGCTTCACGATAACGAGTAAAATTTGGCTTTTGAATCATTAATTGCGGGCAAAGTTTCTTCGCCTGCCAAATCGGCATCGTCGTTTTCACGCCAAACTTTCGTGCTTCATAGCTACAAGTTATAATAATGCCACGTCTTTCTTCAGCATCTCCAGCAATAGCAAGCGGCTTTCCTTTTAATAAAGTGTCATCAGCCATTTCAACAGAAGCATAGAAGCTATTCATATCTACATGCAGGATTACTCGCCCCTTCTTTGGGTACATCTCATGCACAGCTGTCCCTTCTTCCTACACAGTTCTTTTTTCATTATATCAAAGTTTTACATACTTTTTACTCGAGCAGCCTTTGAAAAATATTTTCAAAACAATCCATATAGAATCAAACATTTAAATTCCATAGAATCCGGTCAAACCATTCAAGTTTCAGCACGTACTATCACGTCAATACGACTAAAAGTAGATAATAAAAACAAAGAACAATATTTTACTCGTGTTGCTTCTCCAGCTCCAACACTTACAGTGACTGAATTTGGAGAAAACCTTGAGAATAGAACATTGAACATTACAAAATCGGCTATACCGCCAACTATTACCATCACTTCAACACAAGGGGGTAAAGTAACGATTCCTGTTAATATTGATGAGTTAGGAAATTGGAAATTTAGAGCTCTAGGTCCAAGTATTAACTCAGATGCAACGCTCAAAATCGAATCTAGCTCAGGTGGAACATTGACTAGAAAGCCAACAAGACTTAGATAACCGATAAAATAACACAAAACCCCAGTTGAGAAAAGGTTAATTAACCTTTTCCAACTGGGGGTTTTTCCATCACTATTTGCTATTATTCTCCTGTCACAACTTCAATAATCGCCACAACCATTTCCGCTAGCTTCGTTAATTCTTCAACAGGGATTCTCTCGTTTGTTGTATGAATGTCTTCATAGCCCACAGCTAAGTTTACCGTAGGAATGCCAAATCCAGCAATGACATTTGCATCACTGCCACCGCCGCTTTGTTGCAGTTCACATGAACGGTTAATTTTTGCAGCAGCTTGTTTCGCTACCTCCACAACATGATCGCCATCCCCATATTTAAAGCCTGGATACATAACGGTCACGTCTACTTCTGCACGTCCACCCATTTCTCCTGCTGCGGTAGCGAATGCCTCTTGCATCTTTTGCACTTGTGCTTCCATTTTTTCTGGAATAAGGGAACGAGCTTCTGCTAGAATCTCCACAAAATCACAAACAATATTCGTTTGTTGTCCACCTTGGAATCGACCAATATTGGCTGTTGTTTCCGAATCAATTCGACCTAACGGCATTCTTGATATGGCTTTGGAAGCAATTGTAATAGCGGAAACTCCTTTTTCAGGCGCAACACCTGCATGAGCGGTTTTCCCAAAGATTTTTGCTTCAACTCTTGCTTGAGTTGGCGCTGCAACAACAATATTTCCGACTCTTCCATCACTATCAAGCGCATAGCCATATTTTGCAGTAACAAGAGAACGATCCAATGCTTTCGCACCAACTAAGCCTGACTCTTCCCCTACCGTAATAATAAATTCAATTTTACCATGAGGTAATGTTTGTTCTTGTATGACCTTTAACACTTCAAGCATAACAGCAAGTCCGGCCTTATCATCTGCTCCTAAAATCGTCGTCCCATCTGAGACAATATATCCATCTTTTATCGATGGTTTAATTCCGTTCCCAGGAACAACCGTATCCATATGTGAAGTGAAATAAATCGTGTCCACACCTTCTTTTGTCGCTTCCAATGTACAAATTAAATTACCTGCTCCATGACCAGTAACAGCCGTCGTATCGTCTTCAAATACATCTAAACCGAGTGCCGTAAATTTTTCTTTAAGAACTTTAGCAATCGCTGCTTCATTTTTTGTTTCAGAATCCACTTGAACTAATTCAAAAAATTCGTCTACTAAACGCTTTTCATTAATCATATGTAAAAACCTCCAAAATCAATCTCTCCATTTAGTATACTTCTAATAAAGTAAAGCAGCAAATAAGAAAAGCGGAAGCGATTCGATGTTGACTTATCGAAAGGAGGAGCGGGAAGCCCAGTAGGCGCTGGGTGCCTGGAGCTAGACAAGTAGAAAAGCGGAAGGCACCCGTTTAGCGACATATGAAAAAGGCTCAAAACAAAAATGCTTTGAGCTTTTAATACAATATTTACATTACAATGGAATATTTCCATGTTTCCTCCAAGGCCGCTCCTCTTTTTTGTTACGCAGCATTTCAAGAGCTTGAATGATTTTGATGCGTGTTTCACGAGGATCAATCACATCATCCACCATTCCTAGACTTGCTGCTACGTATGGATTCGCAAATTTTTTGCGGTATTCTTCAATTTTTTCCGCACGTGTTGCTTCTGGATCATCACTATTCGCAATTTCACGAGCAAAGATGATGTTTGCAGCACCTGCTGATCCCATAACAGCAATCTCTGCATTTGGCCAGGCAAATGTAAGGTCCGCTCCAATTGATTTACTATTTAGAGCAACATAAGCACCACCATACGCTTTACGAAGAATAATCGTTAATTTGGGGACCGTTGCTTCCGAATACGCAAATAAAATTTTTGCTCCATGTCGAATGATACCAGCATGCTCTTGTTTTACACCTGGGAAAAAACCAGACACGTCTTCAAATGTAATGAGCGGGATATTGAACGAATCACAGAAACGAATGAAACGAGCTGCTTTATCAGAAGAATCAATATCAAGCCCCCCTGCTAACACTTTTGGTTGATTACATACTAGACCAACGGATTGGCCTTTTATTTGCGCTAAGCCTACAACGATATTTTTGGCAAAGCCTGCTTGTACCTCCATGAATGAACCTTTATCAACAACCTGCTCTACTACTTTACAAATATCGTAAGGACGAACCCCTTCAAACGGAACAACATCAGCTAGATGTGGGCGATAATCGTCATCAGTCTCTACCTTACATACAGGTGGTTTTTCTTGGTTATTTTGAGGTAAATAACTTAATAGTCTTCGAACATCTTGTAATACTTGCTCCTCAGAAACTGCCTTGAAGTGAGCGTTACCACTGACCGTATTATGAACATGTGCACCTCCCAATCCTTCAGATGAGATTTTTTCTCCTGTTATCGTCTCAATAACTTTCGGTCCAGTGATGAACATTTGGCTCGTTTTTTCAACCATAAAAATAAAATCTGTTATCGCTGGAGAATAGACGGCTCCACCTGCACAAGGCCCCATAATGACAGAAATTTGCGGTATCACACCTGAATAAATAGAGTTGCGGTAGAAAATTTGACCGTACCCATCAAGGGAAACAACCCCTTCTTGAATACGTGCCCCGCCTGAGTCATTTAAACCAATAAAGGGTGCACCGTTTTTCACTGCTAAATCCATAACATTCACAATTTTTAGAGCATGCATTTCTCCAAGAGCTCCTCCGAACACCGTGAAATCCTGAGAAAATAAATAAATATCACGACCATTTACTTTGCCGTACCCTGTTACAACACCATCACCAGGACCTTTTTCATTTTCTAGACCAAAATTGGTGCTGCGGTGTTGAATAAATGGATTTAGCTCTACAAATGAACCTGGATCTACTAATATCTCAATTCTTTCACGAGCCGTTAATTTGCCTTTTGCGCGTTGCTTCTCAATTCGTTCATCACCGCCGCCAAGCTCTACTTCACGGCGTCTATCATATAATTCATTAATTTTTTCATAGATATCTGTCATGATCATCCCTCCCCTTATTTCGGTCTTTCGGTCAATTCATATAAAATACTTGCCGTAGACTTGGGGTGAATAAATGCCACTTTTGCCTGATGTGCTCCTATTCTAGATGTCTCATCAATCATTCGGAGACCCCATTCCTTTATTTCTTTAATACGGTCTTCAATTCTCTCGACACCTAATGCCACATGATGAATACCCTCTCCACGCTTTTCAATAAATGTAGCAATGGGGCTATTAGGTGACAGAGCTTCTAAAAGTTCCAATCTCGTATTCCCTGCAAGAATAAAAGCCACTTTAACTCCTTGACTTTCTACTATTTCGATACCTTCTAGCTCAAGTTTTAAAATGTCCGTATACAGCGGCAAAGCTGTATCTAATGATTTGACAGCAATACCAATATGATCAATATTTTTTATCATTCACGTCCCCCCTACTGTTTATATATATAGAAAATCTACTAACTTTATTAGCTGAATTACGGGATTATTTAAAATACTCAGAATTTTTATTCCCCTTGTCTATCCTAATTGTTCAAGTTACAATAAAGTAAACTAAATGATTTCAATTGAGGAGAGCAAAATGAAAAATAAGAAAATCAGAAAAATTGTCATTTATTTAATGCTAATCTCGATGTTACTGACAACATTACTTTCTGGGGTTGCTTTTTTATTTTAATGATTAAGAAGGGGCTGTCCGAAAAGGGCAAATCCGATAAAATTTAAAAACCAAGAATGCTGTTATATCAACGTTCTCGAACATGAAAAGGGGCATCCAAAAGCCGAAAAATCGACTTATTGAACAGCCCCTTTTTTATGTTCATTATTTAATTGCCCCATAGTTTTTAGCTAATGTTATAAAATCTTCATTTGATGTTACAATCAATATTTTAGTACCAAGTGAAACTTTTCCATAGAGCCTTTCAACATCAGCGTTTCTTAATCGAACGCAGCCATTTGATATATATTGCCCGATCGAATCTGGTTGGTTTGTTCCATGAATACCATATATTCTTCCATCTGTGTTCAAGGCATCAAACCCAATCCAACGAGTTCCTAGTGGATTTCTTAGATCACCACCAGGAATATCATGTTTACGATAGTACGGTTTTTCAGCTTTTACGGTGACAGTAAATACCCCCTCAGGAGTGAGTTCCTTGCTTTTCCCCGTTCCAACTGAAAAAATTTCTTGAATGGTACTGTCGCGAATAAAGGCTAATTGGTTCACTGCTTTATTTATAATTAAGAGCGAAGATTCCGTTTCTACTACTTCTGCTTCTACTGCAGTAGAAAA
Organism: uncultured Bacillaceae bacterium; assembly: GCA_963790055.1. Lineage (GTDB taxonomy): Bacteria > Bacillota > Bacilli > Bacillales > DSM-1321 > Peribacillus. The sequence goes on along the minus strand of CAWBND010000016.1, from coordinate 265,830 downwards.
CAAGGTTAGACTAAGCAATAAAGATAGAAATATTTTCATATCTATCATCCTTTTTTTACTTAGTTTAAGCAAACATGCGTTTTTTCATTCCCTCGCTGCTGCTACCAAAAGAATGCTTAAGCAATAAGTACCTCTCCATTTCTTTCATTAACTGAAGTAAAGCGGCTCTTGATTCAAATTCTTTCCTTGTTACAGGAAGTTCCATTTCACTAAATTTATTTTTCATGTCTTCTAGCTTATCTAAGTAAATAATCGCCGTATTTTGCGGATGAACATTTTCTGCTAATTCACGAATAAAGTCGGCAAGTATATCACTTTGCTTAACAATACTCGGAATATTCGTAACAAGCGGCAAGATTCGTTCAATAATCTCAAACTGTTTTTCACGCATATCAAAATAGCGATAGTAATAATTTTGTTCACGTAGAAAATGATTTTCAACATCGCGAAATGCTAAACTTTTTGCTTCAGCAAGACATTTGGAAGTTTCTGGTATTTCTTTCCCATCCCATGTATAATCATTATCGCGAACATACTTCACAATCTCCATTAAAATCGTGCTGAAATTGGCTTCTATTTTCTGTTGATACACTTTCAATTTACGGTCAACACTTGGCATATACACGTTCATGATAAGGGCCACCCCTACACCAATAATGATTAGGATAGTTTCATTCACAATCAGCTTAAACGTAACGCCAGCTGAAGAATAAAGATGTAAAATAATAACGCTGCTCGTTACAATCCCTTCGTTTACCTTTAAAGCAACTGTAGTAGGGATAAAAAGTAATAGAATTATTCCTATTGTAAGCGTATGGTAACCAAAAATCTCAAAAAGTAATGTCGAATACCCCATCGCCACTAAGCAAGCAAGAATGCGCGACCAAGATGCTTTTAAAGACTTTTTCTTTGTCGCCTTGATACAAAGAATAGTAATAATACCTGCTGATGCAAAATTTTCTAAGCCAATTACTTGAGCCAGCAAAATGGCTAAAGTAGTCCCTAAAGCCGTTTTTGCCGTTCTATAACCAATTTTAAACATTGTTATAAATCACCTTAGTCTTTCCTCTTCCATTGTAAGACTATAAATCCGACAAATTTATAGACATATATGTAGAAAATTCTAAATCATTTAAATAATTCTATTCTAACTAAAAAGCACCTATATTGGACTATATATATATCTTATAAAACTTTCATCCAAAAGTCACTAGATCAAACCATAGCATGCATCTAAATAACGAGATGATTTTTCAAATTACATAGCGGAGCTCCGACCCTTTACAAAAAAAAGACCCGTATACACGAGTCTTACACTTCTTCACAATATTCATCAAAGTAGGCTTGCAGTTTTTGAACGACTTCCACTGGTTGATGCCCTTCAATTTCATGACGTTCTACCATTTTTAAAATTTTTCCATCTTTTAATAAAGCGAATGACGGTGAAGATGGTGGATAGCCTTCAAAATATTCACGTGCTCTTGTCGTTGCCTCTTTATCTTGACCAGCAAATACCGTTACAAACTGATCTGGACGTTTGTCATGATGTACCGCATATGCTGCAGCCGGACGAGCAATTCCTCCTGCACAACCACAAACAGAATTAATCATCACAAGCGTCGTTCCCTTTTGTGTTAAAACATCATCGACCTCTTCTGATGTTTTCAATTCTGTATATCCAGCTGCCTTGATTTCATCACGTGCAGTTGTAACAACGTCATTCATAAAAAAGTTAAAGTCCATTTTCATGTTATTTCCCCTTCCAGATTTTTTCTTCACTTCTATCATAATAACAATTGCTCGAAATGGATTCAAATAATTAAGCTTATCATCATTTGCGTTACATACCTTAAAAGGCGATTCCAAAGCATGTCTCTAGAATCTTCCTCACTTATCATGTAAAAAAGACTGAAACACTTCCTGAACGGCCCTCGTAATCGTTTTGTTTCCTGCCATTACTTGATTTTCAAGAATAGGAAGCAGTTGTTTCACGTTATCGTGTTTATAAAACAGTTGCTGAAGCTGTCCTTCAATGAATGAATAAAACCATTCTTTCGTTTGCATACGTCTTCGATCTTGAAACACGCCAGATTGTTTCGTAGTATCCGTGAATTCCTGCAACATATCCCAAAGCTCTAGGATCCCTTTACCAGTTACTGCTGAACATGTATACGCTTTGGCCATCCAGCCTTTTGTGATAGGCTGTAGGAAATGCAGAATACGACTATATTCTGATTGTGTTCTTAGAGCAGGCTTGAGATTGTCCCCATCTGCTTTATTTACGACAATTCCATCGACGAGTTCCATAATTCCTTTTTTCATCCCTTGCAATTCATCACCTGCACCAGTCAGGACGAGCAACATGAAAAAATCGACCATGCTTCGAACCATTGCTTCACTCTGACCGACGCCAACTGTTTCAATCAGAATAATATCAAAGCCAGCTGCCTCACAAAGAAGCATCGTTTCACGTGTTTTCCGATGAACTCCGCCATAGGTGCCTTCTGAAGGAGACGGACGGATAAAAGCCCGTGGATTTCGCGATAGCTCTTCCATTCTTGTTTTATCCCCTAAAATACTCCCTCCGTTGATTGATGAACTAGGATCAACAGCAAGCACGGCAACTTTTTTGCCGAGATTACATAAATGAGTTCCGAATGCTTCAATAAACGTGCTTTTTCCAGCACCAGGCACACCGGAAATCCCAATTCTAAGAGATTTTCCGGTATAAGGAAGGAGCGATTGAAGTAATTCTTGAGCTAGCTCAAAGTGGTGAGCAGCGTTGCTTTCAATTAACGTGATGCCTTTAGCAAGCTTCGCACGGTCGCCTTTGAGAATTCCTGCTTTCATGTCTGCAACGGAAATCTCTTGACCCTTTCTCTTTACAAAACGATTCGTAGAAGCTTGATTATGAGTAGCCGCTATCTCTACGCCTTTTTTAATAAAAGAAGCAAAACCTTCCAGATTATCTGGGTCGACCCGTTCAGGTTTCTTATCCTTGCTCATTATTCGGACACTTCCTCATAGCCAAGACGGTGATAGATTTCTTGAAGCACTTTCTTCGCTGCCTGCGGAATGACCGTACCAGGTCCGAAAATGGCGGCCGCTCCATTTTCTAATAGGAACTCATAATCTTGGGCTGGGATTACGCCACCAACGATGATGACGATATCTTCACGACCTAATTTTTTTAACTCTGCCACAAGTTGTGGCAATAACGTTTTATGTCCGGCAGCAAGCGAACTCATTCCAATGGCATGAACATCATTTTCTACTGCCTGTAGCGCAGTTTCTTCTGGTGTTTGGAAAAGCGGACCGATGTCCACATCATATCCTAAATCAGCAAATCCAGTACTAACCACTTTAGCACCGCGGTCATGGCCATCTTGACCCATTTTCGCCATTAGCAGACGTGGCCGACGTCCTTCATTTTCGAGAAATTCTTCTGTCATTTGTTTCACTTCTTCCATTTCTGCTTCTTTTGAATAAGCAGCACTATACACACCACTAATCGAGCGAATCGTCGCTTTATGGCGGCCTGCAACTTTTTCAATCGCATCCGAAATTTCTCCAAGTGATGCTCGAACACGAGCCGCTCCAACAGCAAGCTCCAGTAAATTCCCTTCTCCAGTTTTAGCTGCATGTGTCAATGCTTGTAAGGTCTCGTTCACTTTCGCTTCGTCTCGGTTTGCTTTTAGTTCATGTAAACGTTTAATTTGACTTTCACGAACAGCCGTATTATCAATTTCTAAAATTTCAATTGGATCTTCTGTTTTCAAACGATACTTATTTACACCAACAATCGTTTCTTCTTGAGAATCAATTTTTGCTTGTCGTTTAGCAGCAGCTTCCTCAATTCTCATTTTAGGAATACCAGTTTCTATCGCTTTTGTCATACCGCCTAAATCTTCAATTTCTTCAATAAGCGTCCATGCTCGTTGGATCAATTCATTCGTTAATGCCTCTACATAATAAGAACCAGCCCATGGGTCAATAACCCTTGTAATGCTTGTTTCCTCTTGCAAATACAACTGTGTATTACGTGCAATACGAGCTGAGAAATCTGTTGGGAGGGCAATCGCTTCATCCAATGCATTCGTATGCAACGATTGCGTATGACCAAGTACAGCAGCATGAGCTTCAATTAGCGTACGAGCCACGTTATTAAATGGATCCTGCTCCGATAAGCTCCAGCCTGATGTTTGCGAATGTGTTCTTAGCGCTAGTGCTTTTGGGTTTTTTGGATCAAATTGCTTCATTAATTTTGCCCAAATAAAACGACCTGCTCTCAGTTTGGCAACTTCCATGAAATAGTTCATCCCAATCGCCCAGAAGAAAGAAAGACGTGGTGCAAATTTATCAATATCAATGCCTGCTTTCATGCCTGTACGTGCATATTCAAGACCATCTGCCAACGTATAGGCAAGCTCGATATCAGCTGGAGCTCCCGCTTCTTGCAGGTGATAACCAGAAACAGAAATGCTATTGAACTTTGGCATGTATTTTGATGTATATTCGAAAATATCCGCAATAATTTTCATCGACATTTCTGGAGGATAAATATAAGTGTTACGAACCATATATTCTTTTAAAATATCATTTTGAATCGTTCCAGATAGCTTATCCTAGTGTCACACCTTGTTCCTCTGCGGTTACAATATAGAAAGCTAATATGGGCAAAACCGCTCCATTCATTGTCATTGATACGGACATTTGATCAAGTGGAATTCCATCAAATAATAGTTTCATATCGAGAATTGAATCAATGGCCACTCCCGCTTTCCCTACGTCACCAACTACGCGAGGATGATCCGAATCATAGCCACGATGGGTTGCTAAATCAAAAGCAACCGAAAGACCCTTTTGTCCCATCGCCAAGTTACGATGATAAAAGGCATTAGATTCCTCTGCTGTTGAGAATCCAGCATATTGTCGAACAGTCCAAGGTCTATTTACATACATCGATGGATATGGTCCACGTGTAAATGGAGCAATACCAGCTACACTGCCCATATGCTCTAGGTTTTGGCAATCTTCTTTCACATAAAGTAATTTCACCTTAATTTGTTCATTTGTTTCGAACAGGAGATCATCAATCGATTTTCCTACAACAGCTTCTACTTCTTTTTTCCATGCTTCAACTGAGACTTGTTGATTAGCTTTTGCCGGATTAATGTTTGAAAAATTAGGTTTTTTCATCTAACTCACCCCTATTTTTTCTAAGAATGCTGTCAAAATGGAAATCACATTTGACCCAGCATGGAAAAATTCCTTTACACCAGCTGTTTGTAATGCTACTTCTAATGCTCCTGATGGTTTACCAGCTAAATAAATGGTTATCTCAGGATAAGCCTCTTTTACTTTTGCAACAAATTGCTCTGCTAATAATGCGTATGCGTCATCACTTCCACAAATACAATAGATTGGGAGTTTTGTATGTTCTACAAAAGTTAGTGCATCATCAGTTGAGTGACAGCCTTCACTTTCTAACGTATCAATCCCACCCGCTGCGACTAACCCTTTCATAAAATCTGCACGAGGCTTATACGATTTTAATTCTTGTAGGTTGATTAAGCCTATTTTCGGTGATTCTCCATTCTTTTGCTTATAAGCTGCTACTCGCAATCTTAAGCTTTCAAACTGGTGGGCAATTCGTGTTAACCTAATAGGTGTGATGGACTTTGACTCATTTATCTTACTATACGAAGCAACATTGTCTTTAATAGTTACATTTACCTCGTCAGTTGGATTAGGATATACATTTGTGCCAATGATACGTTCTTTTCTTAATGCTACATTTTGCACCTTTTTATGAAAAACTTCCGTAATTTCCGCTTGAATCGTCCCTTGCTTAAGAGATTCAAGAATGCCGCCAGCAGCATCTACTTCTAAAAACTTTTGCCAAGCCAAATCAGCCAGTTCATCCGTTAGTTGTTCGACATAGAATGAACCACCTGCAGGATCCATCACACGTGTAATCTGCATTTCTTCTTGTAAAATTAAATGAATATTGCGTGCAATTCTTTCAGAAAAATCATCCCACTCCCGGGTTGCATGATTAAATGGATGAATTTGCATATATTGAATTCCACTAATAGCCGCTGCAAATGCCTGATTGGTTGTTCGAAGAATATTGACATATGGGTCGTAAAGTGTTTCGGTCACTTCTGACGTTACGGCATGAATATGCATTTTAAAATGTTCTCGATTCGTATGAAATGCCGCTGATAATCCACCCCAGAGACGGCGAGCAGCACGAAGCTTCGCGATATTCATGAAATAATGGGAATCAATCGAAAAGGAAAACACCATTTTGGAAGCTATACTTTCAATGGACAAACCTTGCTTTTGTCCTTGGAGTAAATATTGAACAGCTACCGCAAGAGCATACGCAAGCTCTTGAACGGCATGAGCACCTCCATTATGAAAAACAGATGTTTTAATTAAAATTGTTTTTAAATCTGGTGAAACAGTTTCATATGCTCTAATGGTTTTTGCCCAGTCTACAAAAAAAGCTTCTGTATCTTCAGGCATTTGTCCAGTCACTACCCATTCAGCAATGGGATCTTCGGCAAGAACACCTGTGACAGGTCCTTCTATTTCTTTACATTCAGGAAACCATTCTTTTTGCATGCCTTTTAAATCGATAAAAAATGGTAAGGATGCAAGTGGTAAATCTTTTAGCAGTTTTGGCAAGTTTGCTCCATTTGCCAACAAATCTACTGAGTATGTAATCGTATTTTGTCCACGATTAAGAACGGACTTTAATTTTTCATTGGCTTCCTCCGCAGTAGCTGCACTAATAGGCTGGCAAACAAGCCATGGTTGTGTTAGATATCCTGTTGCTGAAATCCCTCTCGTATAAGGAGGAAAACCTGGTAGTTCCCAGTAATGACCTACAGATTCTTGTGTGTAAAGGGGGTGTAATGTCACACCTTCATATGTATGGGTCTGTAACTGGTCGATGGTTTTGCCTTTTAAACCTGCTTCAACAACAGTTTTCCACTCTTCATACGAAGGTTTCGGAAAAGAAATCTTTTTTACATTTCTTAATTCCATCTATACTCGCTTTCTTATACTCATACTTTTACGTAACACAAGCGCTCAGTCCGTATGAGTAAGAAAACTACCCTCCCCTATTTTTGAATATGGATAATATTCAAACATATCATGGTAAGAAAAGCATGTCTTTCACTCCTGCTATAAATCATATTCAGAACAAAATAAATGTATTATAACAAAGTGATGTAAAATAATATAAAAACATACATCACAAAAAAAACACCAGTCAAAAACTGGTGTAAAAATTAATGGATTGATGTGTTTTCTTTTGTCATGCCTTCAATAATTTCTTTCACTCTAGCTAAAAAGCGTCCACCGATCAATCCATCTAATACTCGATGATCTAATGATAAACAAAGATTTACCATACTTCGAATGGCAAACATATCTTCTATAATTACCGGACGTTTTACAATACTTTCAATTTGTAGAATACCGGCCTGTGGATGATTAATAATCCCCATCGACTGTATAGAACCGAATGCCCCTGTATTATTAACGGTAAACGTTCCATCTTGTAATTCTTCTTGTTTTAACTTCCCAGCCCTTGTTTTTTGAGCTAATTCATAAATTTCCCTGGCAATTCTTTTGATGGTTTTCTCATCAGCATTTTTAATGACAGGTACAAATAACGCATCATCCGTTGCTACAGCAATGGAAAGGTTAATGTCTTTTCGTTGAATAATTTTATCTCCAGCCCACATGGAGTTAATTTGCGGGAATTCCGTCAGGGCACGAGCAACTGCTTTAACAAAGAAAGCAAAATAAGTGAGTGGATAGCCTTCTTTTGCAAGAAAATCTTTTTTTAATGAATCACGTAACTTTACGAGATTCGTTGCATCCACTTCTACCATCATCCACGCATGGGGTATCTCCTGTGTACTTCTTACCATGTTCGCTGCAATGGTTTTACGCACACTCGTAACCGGAATTTCAATATCGCCACCTTGAATAGAAGGAATGCTCCTTGCTTCCCGTTGAACAGATGTTACTTCCACCTGCTTTTGCATCACAGTCCGTTCAACTGGAGCTTCAATCGGAGCCCCCTTAGATTGGATCAATGCTAGCAAGTCCTTGCGGGTAATTCGTCCTTCTCTTCCAGAACCCTTTACTGTCGATAAATCAATTCCATGCTCTTGAGATATTTTTAAAACAGCAGGGGAATATCTTGTCTTCATCGGAGTCATTTCTAAAATAGTCGACTCACGGCTCTCTGGAACCTGGTTGATTTGTTGATTTGTTGACGATTCTTCTGCCTCAATTAAGCATATCACTTCTCCTACAGCTAATGTTTCATCTTCTTTAGCTAGCAGTTCTTGAATGACTCCGGTAAAAGAAGAAGGAATCTCTGCAGTGACTTTATCGGTGACGACTTCGGCAATCGGTTCGTATTTTTGAACAAGATCGCCTGGAGCAACCAGCCATTTACTAATCGTTCCTTCCGTAACACTTTCACCTAACTGTGGCATTTTCATATGTTCTACTGCCATGGTACCACTCCTTCACAACCTTAATACTCCGCTAGTTCACGCATCGCCTTTTCCACTTTATCAGGATTCACCATAAAGTATTTTTCCATTGTCGGTGCGTATGGCATCGCTGGAACATCTGGACCGGCTAATCTCATAATTGGCGCATCAAGATCGAATAAACAATGCTCAGCAATTATAGCGGCAACTTCACCTAATATACTACCTTCTTTATTATCTTCCGTAATAAGTAAAACCTTACCCGTTCTTACAGCCGCTTCAATAATGCTTTCCTGATCAAGCGGATATACCGTTCGAAGATCAAGAATATGAACAGAAATCCCGTCACTCGCCAGCTTTTCGGCTGCTTGTAAGGCAAAATGAACACAAAGTCCGTAGGTAATAACCGTAATATCATCTCCTACGCGCTTCACATCCGCTTTTCCAATTGGCAGCACATAATCCTCTGCCGGCACCTCGCCTTTAATCATACGATAGGCTCGTTTATGTTCGAAAAAAAGGACCGGATCCTCATCACGAATCGCCGCTTTAAGTAACCCCTTCACATCATAAGGAGTCGAGGGCATCACAATTTTTAAACCGGGTTGATTGGCAAAAATAGCTTCTAATGATTGAGAATGATAAAGAGCACCATGTACGCCGCCTCCATATGGAGCACGGATGACCATTGGACAACTCCAATCATTGTTGGAACGGTACCGAATTTTCGCTGCTTCCGAAACAATTTGATTGACTGCAGGCAAAATAAAATCCGCAAACTGGATTTCAGCAATTGGTTTCATTCCATACATGGCCGCACCAACGCCTACTCCCACTATAGCTGATTCCGCAAGTGGTGTATCAATTACTCGTTCCTCTCCAAACTGTTCATATAATCCATAGGTAGCTTTAAAAACACCACCTTTTTGTCCAACATCTTCACCTAATAAAAATACTCGCTCATCTCTTTCCATTTCTTCTCGAATCGCAAGTGTCACTGCTTCAATATACGATATAACCGTCATTTAGTTCCCCCCATATACATGTTTCATAGCTAACTCTGGGTTTGCATATGGTGCTTGCTCAGCATAATCCGTTGCTTCATTTACAATTTGCATGATTTCATCATTTAATTGTTTTTCTCTTGCTTCATCCATGATACCCATTTCTTTTAAATACTGTCCAAATGTAAAAATGGAGTCCTTCGTTTTTGCTTCTCGAACCTCGTCCTCTGTACGATAGCTTCTGTCATCGTCATCGCTTGAGTGAGGAGTGAGTCGATAGGAAACCGTTTCAACTAAGGTCGGCCCAAGGCCTGCTCGTGCGCGATCTGCTGCTTCTTTTACAGCTTGATACACAGCTAACGGATCATTGCCATCAACGGTTACACCTGGCATTCCATATCCAATCGCTCGATCAGATACCTTTTCACACGCTAGTTGTTTAGAAATTGGTACTGAAATCGCATATAGATTATTTTCACACATAAAAATAACAGGCAATTTATGAACACTCGCAAAATTGGCTCCTTCATGAAAATCTCCTTGATTGGAGGAGCCTTCCCCAAAAGTAACAAACGCGACTAAATTTTTCTTCTCCATTCTTCCAGCAAGCGCAATTCCTACTGCATGCGGTACTTGCGTCGTAACGGGAGATGAGCCTGTCACAATTCGATTCTTCCTTTGACCAAAATGACCTGGCATTTGTCGTCCACCTGAATTCGGATCTTCAAGCTTAGCAAACCCTGACAGCATTAAATCTTTGGCCGTCATTCCAAATGCTAACACAACGCCAACATCACGATAATATGGTAACACATAGTCTTCCTCACGATTCAGAGCAAAAGCAGCTCCGACTTGAGCAGCCTCTTGTCCTTGACAAGAAATAACAAATGGTATTTTCCCAGAACGATTCAAAAGCCACATTCGCTCATCAATTCGACGCGCAAGGAGCATCGTCCGAAACATGTCAAATACCATTTCATCACTTAATCCTAACGAGCTATGACGATTCTCGACCATTAATAAAACCTCCCTAGAAATGTATAGCTAGTCCATCGACAGCAAGCGCTGCCTCACCAATCGCTTCTGATAAACTTGGATGCGGATGGATAGTTGAAGCCACTTCCCACGGAGTAGCATCAAGAACTTTGGCTAAACCAGCCTCTGAGATCATATCCGTAACATGTGGGCCAATCATATGTATTCCTAATAAATCATTTGTCGTTTGATCTGCAATGATTTTAACAAAGCCTTCTGTTTCACCATATACAAGCGCTTTACCAATCGCGCTAAATGGAAATTTACCCACTTTTACTGTAAATCCCTGCTGCAGTGCATCTTTTTCTGATAATCCGACACTTGCAATCTCAGGGTTCCCATAAATACAGGTTGAAACAGTTGAATAATCCAATGCAAGCGGTTGTTTCCTTGCGATATGCTCAACCGCAATGATTCCTTCTCGAGCAGCTACGTGTGCTAATTGTAACCCACCTATACAATCACCAATCGCATAAATATGAGATTCTTTTGTTTGATACATCTCATTTATTGAAATAAAGTCATGCTCGATTTCTATTTCTGTATTTTCTAATCCGATGTTTGATAAATTTGCCTCTCTTCCTACTGAAACTAGCATTTTTTCACCAGTATATGTCTCAATGCTACCATTTATTTCAGCACTAATCGAAACAGCCTTACCTGTTTGCAATGTTTCCGGAAGGACTTTTGCTCCCGTAATCACGTTGACCCCTTTTTTCTGCAGGATACGAGACATCTCTGCCGAAATGTCTTCATCTTCCTGAGGAAGAATGCTTGATGCATATTCAAGCACAGTCACATTCACACCGAAATCATGAAGCATAGAGGCCCATTCAATTCCAATTACCCCTCCACCAACAATAATGATTGACTGTGGTAACGTTTCGAGTTGGAGTGCTTCATCCGAAGTCATTACATACTCTCCATCAATCGTTAATCCTGACAACGTTTTAGGACGTGAACCTGTCGCAAGAATGACATATTTCGGTAGTAAAATTTCATTTTCACGACCATCATTCATTTCCACAGAAATAGTACCCGGTAGTGGTGAAAAAATAGATGGACCTAAAATTCTACCAATTCCCTTATAAACCGTTATGTTATTCTTCTTTAGTAAATGTTGAACACCGCTATGAAGCTTACCAACAATCTGATTTTTCCGCTGCTGTACTTTTATAAAATCAATCCTTACATCCGATGTAAGAATCCCATATTCTTCACTTTTTTTAGCTACTCGATATATCTCTGCGCTTCTTAACAATGCTTTTGATGGGATACAGCCTTTATGCAGACATGTGCCTCCAAGCTCTCCCTTTTCCACTACGGCTGTTTTTAAGCCGAGCTGACTTGCTCTAATTGCCGCAACATATCCACCTGTTCCTCCGCCGAGAATCACTACATCATATTCCTCTGCCATCGAAATCCTCCTTTCCAACTCAATTATTTTAAATCATAATCGACTTAAGCTCTAGTTATATTTATCATATCATGCTCATTATTTCCATCAAATATGGATTATAATGGAATACTTGACAAATAGTTGGAATCATCTATGATTTTTATAGAAAGACATTTTTGTTAGAAGGGATCTGACCAGATGAAACGTCTAATCGCTTTCGCCATTCTCTTTATCCCTGGAGTAATTGCCGCATATGGCATTAAACTTATGAGAGACATGCTATTTGGAATCCAACATGTTCCTTATCCCACACTTTGGTTACAATCAGTAATCGGATTCATCTTCACCATCAGTGGTATTGCCTTTATTGGAGGATTTATTTTGTATCGCGATCGAAAACGAAATAAAGTCCAGGACCGATTTAATAAAATGTAATAAGAAAAGCGGATATACCCGTTTAGCGACGTAGGTACTGAGGCCCACACGATGTGGGTCACACAGACGAAGACATAAGGACGTGGCGGTCTTAGTCTGTGTTCATTTCCTCCGTATGAGTCAGTACCTTTTTCATTTCAAGGTCCCTATCTTATTTTTATTGCAAATAAAAAAACATATGATACAAAGGTACTTTTTATCTCTTTTATTCTTTGGACCATACTTCAAATTGAATATAAAAAAATCCCCAATAAGTAAAATTACTGGGGATTCCTAACCCTCTCAAGAAGCTTTATGTTCTAAGCGAAGTTTGTCAGCCACCATCGCAATGAACTCACTATTTGTTGGTTTTGCCTTTGACATACTAACTGTATATCCGAAAAGTGATGAAATGGATTCAATATTACCCCGACTCCATGCTACTTCAATTGCATGACGAATGGCACGTTCAACGCGACTAGCCGTTGTATTATATTTCTTAGCAATATCAGGATAAAGCACCTTTGTGATGGACCCTAATAATTCAATATCATTATATACCATAGAGATGGCTTCTCTTAAATACAAATACCCCTTAATATGTGCCGGTACACCAATTTCATGAATAATGCTTGTTATACTAGCATCTAAATTTTTTGGTTTTTGCTCAGATTGTGGGCGATAAGCGATTTGTGATGTACCTTTTATGAAAGATTGCCCTTTTCCACTTACCTGACGAATATTTTTCACTAAATTTTCCATATCAAACGGTTTCAAAATAAAATAGGATGCTCCTAAATCAACTGCCTTTTTAGTAACATCTTCTTGACCAAAGGCCGTTAACATAATAACATTAGGTATTGTTTCCCGATTCATTTCTCGAAGTTTTTCTAGCACTCCTAATCCATCTAAATGAGGCATAATAATATCTAAAATTAAAACATCCGGATTCATCGTTTCCAACATTTTCAGACATTCTTGTCCATTATGCGCTACAGCCATTACTTCCATATCTTCCTGAGCTGAAATATATTCTCCTAAAAGAGCAACTAGTTCACGATTATCGTCTACGACGCAAACTTTAATTTTTTTCACGCTGTAATTCCTCCTAACAACATTTTCCAACAATTGAAAATTCTCCTGTATGAACTTTTCGACAATGAAAACAAAATACCTTTTATTTTTGAGAAAATTCTAAAATTAAATTTAATTTCACTAAATTTCAAGGTGTTTCGATTTCTCAATCAGAGAAATTCAGCAAAAAAGCACTTACTCTTTTGCATTTTATCATATAAACAAGAAAATTCCTGCATCTTTATAAACCTTTTACAAATTTAAGCCGTTTAGTAGGATAAAGATACATGTATTTCTACTATATTAATCATGTCGGTACCGTTCTACATCAATTGAAAAAAGAGGCGAATAAACGCCCCCATTAGCTAGCTTTTTCCTTATCCATTTTTTCATAAATATTTATACCGGCCTCATTTAACATCCATTCAATATGAACTCCGTAGCCACTGGTAGGATCGTTTACAAATACATGAGTTACTGCGCCAACTAATTTGCCATCTTGAATAATTGGACTACCACTCATACCTTGAACAATTCCCCCAGTTTTCTTAAGAAGTTCCTTGTCTGTTACCTTTAATACCAATCCTTTAATAGCAGGAAACTTTTGTGGAATGGAACTAACGATTTCCACATTAAATTCTTCTACTTCCGAGCCTTCAACAACAGTTAAAATTTTTGCAGGACCTTCTTTTACTTCATGAGAAAGGCTAATTGGAATTGCTCGGTCCATCACTCCATTATTCAATTGTTGATGTAATTTGCCAAAAATCCCAAATGGACTATTGCGATTAATATTCCCAATAACTTCACGATTTGAGGAAAAACGAGCTAACTTTTCACCTGGTTCCCCATTGCTACCTTTCTCAATAGATGTAACAGTAGACTGGACAATTTGTCCATCCTTCACAACAATTGGCTTTTTTGTATCCATATCAGATATCACATGTCCTAAAGCCCCATATTTTTTAGAATTCGGATGATAAAAGGTCATTGTACCAATCCCTGCAGCTGAATCCCGAATATACAGACCAAGCTTATAAGTACCTTCACCTTTATCTTTTAGTGGAAGCAAGGAAGCCTTTAATGCTTCTTGATTTCGTTGAATGTCCAGTTTTAATGGTACACCTTTTTTTCCAGACTCTTGCACAAAAGGAGTTACATCCCCCATCGTTTTAATCGTTTGACCATTAATTTTTGTAATAATATCACCTACTTGGATTTTTGCAATCTCCCCTGGTGATTTCTCTCCTTCAGTTGTTGTAACTAAATGATGCCCTACTACTAAAACTCCTAGTGTATGAAGCTTAACACCAATTGATTGACCACCTGGTACTACCTTAAAGTCCTCTAATACCTTGACATCGACCTTTTTTACAGGTAATCCTGCTACATCAAGTAAAAACTCATTTGTTCCAATCTTATCAGCATGAAACGTAATAGAATCTTCACTTTCTTTAAGGGACAAACCTTGACTGGAATCTACATTATTGACGGAAACGGGTAATGAAGTAGAAATATTATAGTGACTTCCTTTAAACAGCACAAGCTGGTTGGGAATTAAAAAAATATCACGTAATGGCTGGTATAACCCTAATGTTAATAGCGAAACAAGGAGAATTCCACCGATGATTTTGTTCATTAATGCAAATTTCACTCTTTACACTCTCCTCGCTATTTACATGCTTATGGTTACATCTTTAATTTAGCCTACCTTACACTCATTTATAACTGCACCAACAAATAAAAGCTATCCGTTTATGGATAGCTTTTCAAGTAAGCTTAATTTTATTAGCTTGTTGAATTAATTCATTTGCATGCTGCTTGGTTAAGTCGGTTATTTCAACACCAGAAATCATGCGTCCAATTTCTTTTATTTTTTCTTCCAAAGCGAGAGTTGTAACGGATGTACTTGTTCTCCCATCCGTAACTTTTTTAGCAATAAATAGATGAACATCCGCCATTGCAGCAACTTGCGGCAAATGAGAAATACAAAGCACTTGTGAACCCGTCGCAACTTTGTATATTTTCTCAGCAATAGCTTGCGCCACTCGACCACTTACGCCTGTATCAACCTCATCGAAAATAATAGAAGTAATGCCTTGATGCTGTGAAAAAATACTTTTCAAAGCAAGCATAATTCGCGACATTTCACCGCCAGAAGCAATCTTCGATAAAGGCTTTAACGGTTCGCCAGGGTTGGTTGAAATATAAAATTCCATACTATCAAGACCTGATCCATTAATGACATGAGAGGATAACTCATCAAATGTCTCAGCAGTTTGATGAAAATGAGCTTCAAAAATCGTTTTTCCCATATACAGTTCTTTTAATTCTTGTTGAATTTTTATTGTTAACTGCTCAGCACACGCTTGGCGAAGTTGCGAAAGATTTTTCGCTTCAACCATTAAATCCGCTTTAATGGCGTTCATTTCTTTTTCTAACTTTACGATATGAGTTTCTCGATTTTGTAGTTTTTCGATTTCTTCTTCAATTGTTGCGCTGTATTCTAGGATTTCTTCAATCGTTCTTCCATATTTACGCTTCAGTTGATTCATTTCATTCAAACGATTTTCAATAAAATCAATCCGTTCATTATCAAAATCAAGCGAATCTAGCTGGTCCCTAATGGTAGAAATGGCATCTTCTAATAAATAGTAACTGTTTGATACGCTATCTGAACTTTTTCTTAACGCCTCATCTAGACTTGCGGCTTCTTCTAAGTTATTCATTGCGACAGACAGCCAATCTAATGCATGCTGTTCACCCTTTAAAGCATTATAGCTTGTTTGTAAGGCACCATGAATTTTTTCAAAGTTATTGATTTTCTTACGTTCTTCAAGAAGCTGCTCGTCTTCATGTAGTTGTAATTCTGCCTTTTGAATTTCCTCAAATTGAAACTGGATTAAATCCAAGCGATGCACCATTTGCTGTTCATTTTGACTAAGATTCTTCAACTGCTTCTGAATTGAATCATAACGTTTATAAAGCTTTTGATATTCGGCAAGTGCCAATGAAATAGCTGTACCACCAAATTGATCTAATAAAGGCAAATGCAAACGTTCATCCATTAATTCTTGATGCTCATGCTGTCCATGAATATCAATCAATGTTCTACCTATCTCCCTTAAAATCGCAATTGTTACTAACTTTCCATTCACACGGCATACACTTTTTCCGTTCGTTGACATCTCTCTTCTGACAACAATCATTCCATCGCTAATTTCAATTCCAAATTCAGAAGCTTTTTCTACTACTGGATGTTGCTCATTATCTAGTTGGAATAATCCTTCAATCTCAGCCTTCGCTTCTCCATGACGAATAAATTCAGTCGAGCCTCGACCTCCAACTAATAAATGAATAGCATCTATAATAATCGACTTTCCTGCACCCGTTTCACCTGTCAGGACAGTCAATCCTTTTTCAAAAGAAATCGTTAACTTATCAATAATTGCAAAGTTTTTAATCGATAGTTCTGATAACAAATTCTTCACCTCATAATGACTAGAGCATATCTAAAAATTTTTGTGCTATTAACTTTGCTTCTTCATCAGATCGACAAATGATTAAACATGTATCATCGCCGCCAATGGTTCCCAAAATTTCTTCCCAATTTAAGTTATCAATTAAAGCACATATAGCTTGGGCATTTCCCGGAAGCATTTTCATCACCAATAAATTATTTGCTGCATCAATTCTGACAAAGGCATCAACAAGCATTCGCTTTAATTTTTGTAAGGGATTAAAGCGTTGATCCGCAGGCAAACTATATTTGTATCGACCATCGGTTAAAGGAACCTTTACAAGATGCAATTCCTTAATATCACGAGAAACGGTGGCTTGGGTAACATTATACCCTGCCTTTTTCAACTCATCGACCAGCTCATCTTGAGTTTCGATATCGTTATTTGTAATGATATCGCGAATCTTTATATGTCGTTGTCCTTTATTCATATGCGTTACAAGCACCTCTCACTTTCCTCAATCATTTTTGTTAATATTAATGTTAGCGTATTTTTATACATTTGTACAAGCATTTCTCTTTCCAATCGAAAAGCGGAAGGCTTCTTGAGCTAGACAAAAAAACTCCTTTAGTCTTGGGGACTAAAGGAGAAAAAATTTATTCTCTTTTAAATTGCATATGAGCTTCCGTGACAACTTCATCAATAGATTGTTTTAGCAAATTCTCTCCCCTTGGTTTTGGTCCTTGCCAGTTAAGATGTAGTAAAAATTCAATATTTCCATCTCCGCCTGTTATAGGAGAAAAAGATACATCACGTATGTCATAGCCTTCACTTTCAGCAAAGGTTATAATTTTATTCAATACTTCTTTATGAATGTTAGCATCGCGTACAATCCCTTTTTTTCCTACTTGATTTTTTCCTGCTTCAAATTGAGGTTTGACAAGTGCTACAACATCACTATTAGGCACAAGCAACGTTTTTAGTACAGGCAAAATCAAAGTAAGGGAAATGAACGATACATCAATGCTTGCAACATTAGGCATCTCACCATCTAAATCAGCTGGTGTTACATAGCGAAAGTTCGTTCTTTCCATTACTTTTACACGTTCATCTTGACGAAGTTTCCAAGCCAGCTGATTATAACCAACATCCACTGCATACGACATAAGCGCTCCATTTTGTAAAGCACAATCAGTAAAGCCTCCTGTTGATGACCCAATATCAATCAAAATTTTCCCATCAACTGTTATATCAAACGTTTTTAAGGCTTTCTCTAATTTTAAGCCACCTCTAGATACATAAGGCATTACTTTTCCCTTAATCGTAAACTCTAAATCAACCGGTACTTTCTCACCAGGCTTTTCATATCTTTCTTCATTTGCATAAACAAGTCCCGCCATAATCATCCGCTTCGCTTTTTCTCGCGTTTCAGCTAGTCCCTGTTGTACGATAAGAACATCTAGTCTTTCTTTCATCACTTTCATCATTTCATGCCCTTTTTTGTTTTTTTGGAGCGATCCGTTTTATTCTTTTCACAACTGCTTCAGCAGTTAAATTGATTTCCTCAAGAAGTTCATCTACACTACCATGTTCAATAAAATAATCCGGAATCCCCATTCTGTCAATAACAGCACCGTAAAAGCCTTGGGTCTGTGCATATTCAAGCACTGCACTTCCAAATCCCCCCTGAAGTACGGCTTCCTCAATGGTTAAAATAGGTAATTTGCCTGTTAATAATGAACGTAACATGTTCTCATCCATCGGCTTAATAAAACGTGCATTCACCACTTTTACAGAATAATTCTCCCTTTCAAGTTGGTTCGCTGCATCCATAGCCATTGGAATCGTTGTTCCAAATGTTAAAATGATAGCATCCGTTCCTTCTCTTAGCACTTCCCAAGTTCCAATAGGTATTTCCTTTAATTCTTCATCCATTGGAACTCCGTATCCGTTTCCACGCGGGAAGCGCATGGCAATCGGACCATCATTATAGTGAATCGCCGTATTCACCATATGTTGACCTTCATTTTCATCCTTCGGCATCATTAACACAATATTAGGAATATGACGTAAAAAGGCAATATCAAAAACACCTTGATGCGTCTCCCCATCTGAACCAACTAGCCCTGCTCGATCAATGCCAATAAATACATTTAAGTTTTGACGACAAATATCATGTACAATTTGATCGTAAGCTCTTTGTAAAAAGGTAGAATAAATAGCCAAAAATGGCTTCATATTTTGCGTAGCAAGCCCCGCCGCAAATGTAGCTGCATGCTGTTCGGCAATACCTACATCGTAGAAACGCTCTGGAAATTCACTTGCAAACCCTTCTAGCTTGGAGCCTACTGGCATAGCTGGTGTAATGGCTACAATTCGCTCATCTTTACGAGCCAATTTACGCACGGTTTCACTTACAAGCGAGCTCCAAGCCGGTCCTTTGCTTGGTGATTTAACAAAGTCACCTGTTTCAATTTTATATGGACCCGTTCCATGCCAATTTCCCGTTGTATCTCTTTCAGCTGGTGTATAACCTTTTCCTTTTTTCGTAATAACATGCAAAAGAACAGGACCTTTTGTTTTTTTAGCATAGCGGATATTTTCAAATAATTCCTCGTAGTTATGCCCGTCTACTGGTCCTAAATAGGTAAAGCCTAATTCCTCAAAGAACACACCTGAAACAAGCATATACTTCAAGCTATCCTTTAACCGTTCTGCAGTTGCAGCTAATTTGCCACCTACTGCTGGTATTTTTTTAATCAACATTTCTAATTCATCTTTTGCACGATTATATTTTCCAGCAGTTCGAAGGCGACCAAGTATGGAATGCAGCGCACCGACATTAGGAGCAATGGACATTTCATTGTCATTTAAAATAACAATCATATCCTTCTTCTCATGTCCAATATGATTAAGTGCTTCAAGTGCCATTCCACCTGTTAATGCTCCATCACCAATAACCGGTAAAACATAGTTGTTTTCTTTTTTAATGTCTCTTGCAGCAGCCATACCCATTGCAGCTGAAAGAGAAGTAGAGCTGTGCCCAGTTTCCCAAACGTCATGCTCACTTTCACTCATTTTTGGAAATCCACAAAGACCTTTATACTTTTTTAACGTGTCAAATTCACTTGCACGTCCAGTTAGAATTTTATGAACATAAGATTGATGTCCAACGTCCCAAATAATTTTATCTTTTGGACTATCAAATTCTTTATGGAGAGCAATCGTAAGTTCAACCACACCTAAATTAGGACCAATATGACCACCAGTAACGGATGTTTGCTCCACTAAAAATTCACGTATATCGGCGCTTAAGCTGACCAATTCTTCATGGCTCATTTTCTTCAAAAATGAAGGGTCTTTTATAGATAGAAGATCCAAAACAGGACCACTCACTTTCTTTCATTTTCGGCAAGTCATTTCATTCTTATAGAAAAACTAGATAAAGCTGTCATGCCAGTCCGAAAAATTTTTTAAGTTATATTGTTAGTAGTAAGAAATCTCAATTGTTTCTAGTTTCTTATAGTAAATAGCCGCCGAACATCCCAAATGATCTCGGCGACTTATAAACAGTCCTTATGGCATTCTCAACATACTTTTCTGTCTAATTACAGCATGTAAAAAAGCAAGACCCTTTGGCTTCTCTTGTAGTCATTATATGTTAGTTCGTTTGACATATTTTGCATGAATAGTATAGCATAAAGACCTTTTAATCACAAACTGCTTCCGCTTTTCTTTTAATGATCACGGTTGGCGATTAGGTCGGTTAGTTCGCCTAGTATGGTTGTTGGTAAATTTGTTGCTGCTAATGCTGCATGAGCAAGTTGAATTTGCTCACCCAATTTATCCTTTGCACCTTCTAATGTAAGTAATGCTGGATAGGTGCTTTTATGATTAGTCATATCACTGCCAACAGGCTTACCAATTACTTCCTCTGACCCTTCAATATCCAAAATATCATCGCGGATTTGGAAAGCAAGACCTAAATGAAAAGCAAATTGACGCAAGTGCTCTCGTTGCTCCGCGTTTGCCTCTGCTAAAATAGCACCTGAAAGAATACTAGCTTGTAATAGCTTTCCTGTCTTATGTTCGTGCATATACTCCAATTCGTCTATGGTCAATTGCTTATTTTCGCCTTCCATATCTGTAATTTGACCACCGACCATTCCTTCTGCACCTGCAGATTGACTAATTTCAGCTATGAGTGCCAATTTCATTTCTGGTGTCACTTCAGGATGATTTATCCCGGCAATCAGTTGAAAACTATATGTAAGTAACGCGTCACCAGCTAGAACAGCCACGGCTTCTCCAAATACTTTATGATTGGTTGGCTTACCACGACGAAGATCATCATCATCCATACAAGGCAAATCGTCGTGAATCAGTGAATAGGTATGTATCATTTCGATAGCTGCTGCAACCGGAATCCCTCTTTCTACATCCTTCCCAAAGGAAGATAGTACAGCTAACACAAGCATCGGACGAATTCGTTTGCCGCCTGCTTCTAGTGAATAGATCATGGCTTCTTTAATTACTGAAGGAGCTTGTAATTTCTTTACATAGTTAACCATTTGTTTTTCAAGTACTACTTTATATTCTTTTGACAACATAGTGTAATCTGAAATCATCCTTGCTCCTCCTCTAAAGCTGCAAAACCTTCTAATTGACCATCTTCATTTAAAATTTGCGTTAGTTGTTCTTCTACTGATTTCAATTTTGTATGACAAAGACGTGATAAATTCATGCCTTGTTTATAAATAGAAATAGCTTCTTCGAGAGGGACATCTCCTTCTTCTAACTTCTCTACTATTTCCTCTAAGTTTTTCATCGCTTCTTCAAATGATAGCTCTTGATTATCAGCCATGACGCTTACCCTCCCTAATATCTTTAATTTCACATTCTAATGTGCCATCCTTAATAGATACAGAAATGGCATCTCCTTTAGATACTTGCTTCGTGCTTTTAATTAATACTTCATCTTCTCCAAAAATAAGTCCGTAGCCTCTTTCCATAATCTTCAATGGATTGACTGCAGATAGAGTTGATGTAAGATGAACAAATTGCTGTGCTTTTTGCTTATAGATTGCAGTCATCGCACGATTTACATTCTTTTGTTTTTGACTCAATGCTTCTTTCGACGTTTGGATGGCTTGTTCAGGATGTTGGCGCTTTAGAATAGCATCTAATTGTTCCAACACTTCTTGTTTATGCGAAAAATATCGCTGACTATTTTTTTGTAATCGTTCTATTGCCCGATCCAGTTGTTCAAGTTTTTGCTCGTACATCTTGTGCGGATATCGAAAAGCATATGATTTTTCCAACCTAGACAAACGATTTGTTTCAGCACTTAAACGTTCTTGCACGAAACGTGTTAAACGATGTTTACGATTCATTAATCTTTCGAGCACTTCATTAATATGAGGAACAGCAAGTTCAGCTGCCCCTGTTGGCGTTGGAGCACGTAAATCAGCTACAAAATCGGCAATCGTAAAATCTGTTTCATGTCCGACAGCAGATATAATAGGCAAATCAGAATCATAAATAGACTCCGCAACTATTTCTTCGTTAAACGCCCACAGTTCTTCTATAGAGCCTCCACCGCGTCCTACAATTAGCACATCTGCTTCCTTTCTCTCATTAGCTACTGAAATGGCTAAGGAAATTGACTTTGCTGCATTAGCCCCTTGCACAAGCGCAGGATAAATAATGACTTTTGCAATAGGATAGCGACGTTTAATCGTCGTTAAAATATCTCGTAAAGCGGCTCCAGTCGGTGATGTAATTACTCCAACCGTATTTGGATAGGGAGGAATTTTCTGTTTATGACGATCAGAAAAAAGCCCTTTTTCTTCAAGCCTTTTTTTCAATTGCTCATAGGCTAAATATAAATCTCCAATCCCGTCAGGCGCCATATGCTTCACATACATTTGATATTGACCACTCGCTTCATAAACTGTCACATCACCACGAATCAGCACCTTCATTCCATTTTCAGGAACAAATTTCATCCCTCTCGTTTGAGCAGCAAACATGACAGCTAAGAGGCGGGCTTTATCATCTTTTAACGTAAAATACATATGTCCACTAGTATGCTGCTTAAAATTAGAGATTTCTCCCCTTATATACAGGTTTTGTAAATGGGGATCCGCATCAAACTTTCGTTTAATATACTTAGTCAATGCCGAAACGCTCAAATATTGTTGTTCGTCCATAACCTCCACCTATCTTAAATAAAATAAAAACGGTCTCTTGTTATTATAAAACAAGAAACCATTTCATCGAAAGATTTTAACAATATTTTAGCTTTTAGTTTAAACCATAAGCTTTTTGGGCAGACTCAACAGTATTTTGCATCAGCATGGTAATCGTCATTGGACCAACGCCTCCTGGAACTGGCGTAACATAAGCAGCTTTATTTAGTACTCCTTCATAATCCACATCACCACATAGCTTGCCTTCATCATTACGATTCATCCCTACATCAATAATAACAGCGCCCTCTTTAATATGGTCGGCAGTAATGGTATTTTGTTTTCCTACTGCTGCAACAATTACATCAGCCTGTTTCGTGTAGTACGCCAAATCTTTTGTTTTCGAGTGACAAATGGTTACCGTTGCATTGGCATTTAACATCAATTGACCAGCTGGTTTCCCAACAATATTACTACGCCCAACAACAACAACATGTTTTCCCTCTAAATTATAATTAATATGTTGAAGCATAACCATCACACCATATGGAGTACAAGGTAAAAAAGCACTTTGACCTGTCATCATTCTCCCAATATTAATTGGATGGAAACCATCCACATCTTTTTCTGGTGAAATAGCTTCAATAATTGCTTTTTCATTAATATGTGCTGGTAAAGGTAATTGAACTAAAATACCATGAATGGAATCATCTTGATTTAACTCATTAATATTTTCGATTAGTTCTTCCTGTGATAAAGTCGCAGTTTTTTTGATTAAGACTGAATGCATCCCTAAATCTAAACAAGCTTTTTCTTTATTACGTACATACGTTTGCGAAGCTTGGTTATCGCCTACTAAAATTACGGCCAAGCCAGGTACATACCCTTTTTGTTTTAACTCTTCTACTTCCTTGCGAATTTCTTGTCTTACTGCTTGAGCAATCTCTTTCCCATTAATAATTTGAGCTGTCATGATTGTAATCCTCCTACTATGATTAAGCTGTAAAAGAAGCCGTGATAACCCTCACATTCACAGACTCTTAATAGCCTAGATTATCTTTTATTTTGGATAACACTGCATTCACAAAGCTGCTAGATTGGTCATCCCCAAATTTCTTGGCAATTTCAATTGCTTCGTCCATCGCAACACTAACAGGAACGTCCTCGCTATGTATCATTTCGTAAGCAGAGATTCTAAGTAAATTTCGATCAATATTCGCTAATCTTTCTAATGTCCAATTTTCTAAATTAGTTCGGACCAGCTCATCCAATTGTTCGCGTTTTTCAATAACTCCTGTTACAAGTGCTTCGAAATAAGGATCCGATTCAGCTCCATTTAATGCACTTTCCATCGCATCTTCTACTTCTGCCCCTACAATATCCACTTGATATAACGCTTGAAGGGCTTTCTCACGTGCTGTTCTTCTTTTCATCATTTTTCTCCTTTAACCTCTACTATTATATCCGAAAATGCTAGCACAGACGAACATTAATTTTAAAAAAATCAAAAATATTAGGGTTTTCATTATTTATTCTATTATGTTTATCAGTTAGTATGCTTACTTGCCCACTTTTCATAACCCTCTTTCATTCATCTTTTCTACTCTAACAGAAAATAAACTTGAATAAAAGGGCAAAAAACCCGACTAATAGCCGGGTTTTCCATTAAGATTCAGTTAAAATGGTGTCATTAGATTTCTGGCTCGTAATTTGCTTCCTGTTTTGCGTTTTCAAATTGTATTCCGACAACATGTATGTTGACTTCCCCTGCATCCAGTGCAGTCATATTTAATAAAGCCTCACGTACGTTGTCTTGTACTGCTTGCGCAACTTTAGGAATAGAGACTCCAAATTTCATGACGCAATAAAGATCAACCCTGATTGCTTCTCCAGTCAAATCTACTTTAACGCCTTTACCGTGATTCTTCTTACCAAGCTTTTCAACAACGCCTGTAGCAAAATTTCCTCTCATAGCAGAAATTCCTTCAACTTCTGCTGCAGCGATACCAGCAATCACTTCGATTACCTCTGGAGCAATTTCTACTTTGCCAAGTTCAGTATTGTACTCACTCATTTCAAGTAATTGGTTTTCTATCTCACTCATTCCAAACACCTCCTAGTCTTTCTTATATTATGAATTCATTACATCATATATTTCAAGGAATTTGGTATTAAATTCTCCAGAAACAAATTGTTCATGCTGAAGTAGTTTAAGATGGAACGGAATGGTTGTATGAATTCCTTCAATTGCAAACTCACTTAAAGCACGTTTCATCTTATCAATTGCTTCCTCACGTGTCGGAGCATGTACAATCAGTTTTGCAATCATTGAATCATAATACGGAGGGATAGAATAGCCTGGGTAAGCCGCTGAATCAACACGAACCCCGTAGCCACCCGGTGCTAAATACATATGAATTTTACCAGCAGAAGGCATAAAGTTCTTTGCTGGATTTTCAGCATTAATACGGCACTCAATAGCCCAGCCATTGAATGTTACATCTTCTTGTGAAATAGAAAGTTTTTCACCAGAAGCTACTTTAATTTGTTCTTTAATTAAATCAACACCTGTTACCATCTCCGTAACCGGGTGTTCTACCTGAATACGTGTATTCATTTCCATAAAATAGAACTTTTGATGTTTGTAATCAAAGATAAACTCAACTGTACCTGCACCAGAATAATTCACAGCTAGTGCAGCTTTCACAGCTGCTTGACCCATTTCAGCTCGAGTCTCACCATCTAGAGCAGGTGACGGCGTTTCCTCCACTAGTTTTTGCATACGACGTTGCACTGTACAATCACGCTCTCCAAGATGAATGGCATTCCCATGGTTATCGGCTAAAACTTGGATTTCAACATGTCGGAAATCTTCAATAAATTTCTCGAGATACACACCTGGATTACCGAAAGCAGTCGCTGCTTCTTGCTGCGTAATATTGATTCCTTTAATTAAATCTTCTTCTGTTCTGGCAACACGAATTCCTTTACCACCACCGCCAGCTGTTGCTTTAATGATCACTGGATATCCAATTTTACTAGCAAACTCTACGCCTTCTTCAACGCTTGCAATAACACCTTTTGTACCAGGCACAATCGGAACATGCGCTGCTTCCATCGTGCGACGAGCAACGTCTTTTGTACCCATTTGATTAATAGATTCTGGGCTTGGCCCAATAAAAATCACATTTACTTCACGACAAAGCTCAGCAAAGTTAGCATTTTCAGCTAGGAAACCATATCCGGGATGAATGGCATCCGCTCCTGTTTTCTTCGCTACACTGATAATGTTTGTCGTATTTAAATAACTATCTTTTGATAATTTAGGTCCAATACAGTAGGCTTCATCAGCAAGCTGCACATGCAAGGCCTCTTTATCTGCTTCAGAATAAACTGCTACTGTTTCAATCCCCATTTCTTTACATGCCCGAATAATGCGGACAGCAATTTCTCCACGGTTTGCGATTAATACCTTTTTAATCATTTAGAAACAGCTCCTCACTCAGGCTTTACTAAGAATAATGGTTGACCGTATTCTACCAGTTCCCCATCTTTCACTAGAACCTCAACGACTTCACCACTCACTTCAGCTTCAATTTCATTGAAGAGTTTCATAGCTTCAACGATACAAACGACAGAATCACTCGTTACTTTTTCGCCAGCCTTTATATATGGTGCTGCATCTGGTGATGAAGATGCATAGAATGTCCCAACCATCGGAGACGTAATTTTATGTAAACCTTCAATGTTTCCTTCCGATACTGCAGCTGCTTTTGGAGCTTCAGCGGGTTTAGCAACCTGTGCTGGATTAGCTGGTTTTACTTCAACAGCTTTTACCTCAGGTGTTGTAGTTGAATAAACAACCGTTCCTGCTTCTGCTTTTTTTAAAGTAATTTTTGCTCCTTCACTTTCAAAAGAGAATTCACTAATATTAGATTGGTCAACTAACTTAATTAGCTCACGAATTTCTTGTACTTTCATCTTGGCACCCCTTGTTTATTGTAGCTATGTTTTGTCTATAAATTTTGCGGATTACTTTAGTCCTCTTCATTACTAAAATAACACCTTATCTGTATTACAACAGACATTAAAACAATATGGAATATTTTTTTTATTTTGACTTGACTTATCAATGGCTATCTCTACTATCATACGCTAATATCTACTAAAAATTCAATAAGCAGTTTTCTATTCCATTAGAAAAGCAAGTCCTATCACCGCTGATAAAGGAAATCGATGTACCTAAAAACCATTGAAATCTTTACTTTATTTCTGTAGCGCGGTTAATATTAAAGCATAAAAAAAGCCCTCTTGTAAAGAGTAGGGCTTCATATTTACACAGAATAGATGACATCTGTTCTGTATCAGCTTACTTTATTTTTCCACCTGGAAATCTACAAAAATATCATTTACATCTTCAATTTCTCCTCTTACAAGTCGAATAATTTTATTTGCATCCGATGGTGAATGTTGATCTGCTCTCACAGTGACTTTAACATCATTTCCATCCACACGAACAAGAGCCGCGTCATAATCCATTGAAACAATCATACCCTCTAAAATATTTTCCTTCACCTTCGTTTCACTTAGTTGTTCAACCGCTTCGTATGCTTTATTAATTTCTTCTGCAGATAATTCCGTATTTCCTACCTTATTCATTAACTCTTCATTCAGCTTTGCACGTTCATCATCAATTTGCATACGTAATGATTCAAATTCCTCATCACCTGAAGTAATTTTCACAGATGCTTCATCTGATTCCGTTTTCGTTTCAGTTGTTGCATCCCCATTATTCGTTGCTTTTGAATCAGACTTCTCAGTTGACTCTGGTTTTGACTCTGACTCTGATTTCTCTTCCATTAAAGCTCCATTTTCATTTGAACCATTATTGTTTTGTTGCTCCGTTGTTGTTACTAAATTATCCTTCGTACTTTCAGGAGAAGTTAAATAATAAACAGATAACACAACAACAAGACTTAACATCGTTAATAACCATACTGTTTGTTTTTTTAATAACATTTTATCAACCTCCTATTTTTTAGGCATTACAGATACTCTATGACTTGGTACATCTAAAGAACGAGTAACCGCTTCAATAATCCATTTTTTCACTTGAATATTTTCCGCCCCCTTGGCAACAACTAATACACCACTAACTTTTGGTTTTATTGTTTGACTAACAATAGGCCCCTCCTTATCTCCATCTTTGATGATAACAAGTTGTTCATCAACTGAAGTATCTTCGACTACCCTCTTTCCACCTTCTTGATCAGCCTCTTCCGTCACTTGTTTCTGGTTGACTTTATTTCTCTCAAACTCTTTTTTCTCAGTCGCATTGACATAGATGACCACCTTTACATCACCCACTCCAGCAATCATTTCCAATGCTTCCTTCATCTCATTTTCAATATATATTTCATATTCTCTCGTTGTTTTAAATTCTTCACTTTTTTTCTGACTAAATGCTTCAGCGTCTGCATTTTCCTCTTTCCCGTTATTATTGAAAACGGTTTGAAGCTCGTCAGTTTGTCCAGTTTGAGTAGTAGTAAAAAAATTACTAGCCATCATAACCCCTACTCCAAGTATGACAACCATAAAAACATATACATAGATGGATGGTTTCTTATCCTTTTGATTCTTATTTTTATTCAAGAGTTGCTGAAGCCAGGATAATGGACCTTTTTCATTTTTCAAGCGTAAAGTCCCCCCTTTCCCCGGCAATTTGAATCAATTCTTCATCAATTAACCAGCTTTGGGCTAAAAATTGTTTAATTTCTTCATAGTCTGAATGATTTGTGTTTACTGATTCTTTCGTATTAATATCAACTTTAGCGATTGTCTCAACAACAGCATCATCTTTTACTTCTGTTAACGAAATCGAGATATTCTGTAAATCGTCTGGTAGTTCTGGATTTTCCTGATTCAGAACAGCTATATCCGTTACGTCTAGTTTCATTTGATATTTCTTCATCAGCTCCTCTTCAACGTCTCCCTCTAATTGATTAGCCAGTTGTTCTAAAATATATGCACTTTGCACAGCTTGTATTTCTTTTTTCTTTGATTCCGTTAAATTTCCGAGTGTATTTTCCTCATCTGCTTTAAATTGAACCGTGGCCGATGCTAGTAATTGATCAAAGTTTGTCTGAAATAAACTTAAAATAGGCGTGATAATAATCGCTATTAATAAAAGCCCAATAACCATTTTCGTGTATTTTTGAAGTGATGAGCTTGGTAAGAGCATATCAATCACAGTAGCTAGTAAAATAAATATGATAATATTCGAAATCCAACTAGTTAAAAAACTCATTCTGCCCACTCCTAACGAACCATTAGCGTAATATTTCCAGCCGCAATGATTACGGTTATGCTTAAGAAAAACATGAGTGAAACAATGGCTAATGCAGCAAAAATATAAATCATACTTTTACTAATAATATCGAGACACTTAATCACTGGACCTCCACCAAGTGGCTGTAAAAGGCTTGCTGCCAACTTATAAATAAATGATATAATCAATATTTTTATGGCCGGAAACGTCACAATCATTAATAAAATCACGACACCAGCCAAGCCAACCGTATTCTTTAATAAAACCGACGCATTAATGACAGTATCTGCTGCATCCGTAAACATTCTTCCTATTACAGGAATGAAATTTCCAGTTACAAACTTAGCTGTGCGCAACGTGACCCCATCTGCTACAGCTGATGAAGTCCCTTGCACCGAGATTACCCCTAAGAAGACCGTCATAAATGCCCCAAGAATACCGATAGCAAAGTTTCTAAGTAGTTGTGCTAGCTGGGTCGCTTTGTAATGATCGGTCATCGTGCTAACAATGCTTAAAATCGCCGCTAAAAATAAGAACGGAAGTACAATGTACTGAATTAAAATCCCGCTCGTATTCATCAAAAAAAGCAAAACCGGATGAAAAAATGCAGCTGAAATGATGCCTCCTGATGTGGCAATTAAAGCAAGTAAAAGTGGAATAAGAGCCATAAGAAAGGAAGTCATTGTTGCAATCGTTTCTTTTGTATATTCAATGGCTACATGAAAACTATTTAACGCCAAAATGATGAGCACCATATAAACAATGGCATATGCCACCTTGCTTATGGAGCTTTGTTCAAACGCATTTTGTAAAGACTGTAAAAACATACTGAAGATTGTAAGCAAAATAAGGGAACCAAGCAATTTTCCATTTACCAGTAATTCATGAAATACAAATTTAGCAATCCCTTTAAACCACTCACTGAAGGAGAATTGTTTTTCTCCACTTACAAAATCCATTAAACTTCCCTTTTGACTTTCCGGCAAAAAACCACCATATTTCGTGGCAATATCATCCCAAAATACCTTTATTTCCTCAAAATCTATTCGTTCAAACTGGGCTTGTACTAAATCAGATTGCATAATTGGCTCTTGTTCAATTGGATTGTCTTCATTGGCATGTCCAACGGTCGTTTGAAAAAAGAAGGACAGGGCATATAGAATGATGATAAAGGTGAGCCACTGCTTCATATATCCACCTCATTGACTAGTCAATATTTAACTTGGTAGCATCTGTATGATTGTTTCAATAATGACCGTTAAAATAGGAATGGCCATAGCCAAAATTAAGATCTTTCCACTTAGTTCAATTTTTGAAGCAAGTGAACCCATACCTGCATCTTTTGTAATTTGGGATGCAAATTCGGCAATATAAGCAATCCCAATAATTTTGAGAATCGTTTCTAAATAAAACGTATTCACTTGTGCATTGACAGCCATTTTCTCAAGCATCATAATAATTTCATAAATTTTATCTGCTAAAAATAAAAAAATAGAACATCCTACAAAGATAATCAGCAAGAAGGCAAAGTTCGGTTTTTGTTCTTTTACGATTAAAGCAAGAAAAGTGGCCACGAGAGCAATCCCGACAATCTTTATGATCTCAATGACGCAGCCCCCCTTATTGGAACAAAAAGACCGATTTAATTTTTTGAAATAAATCTTCTACAATAGAAGCAACCATAAATAAGATATAAATAAACCCAAATAACGTAACCCACTGGGCATATTCCTTTTTGCCAACCTGATCCAAAATGGTATGTAAAAAGGCAACGACTAAACCTACCCCAGCTATTTTAAAAATAATGTCCACTTCAATGCCCATCACACATTCCCCCCGCTTATGCTACATCAACAAAATAATTAATAATAATCCCGATAAAACACCAAGACTTTTCATCATTTTTTCATATTTCCCTTGCAAATCAATGGCTTCATTCTCTTCTCGTTCCAAATGAGCCAATGTTAATAAAATTTGTTTTTGTTGATGGTATTTATCACTTTTCCCTAACATCTCACCGAATTGGGATAGGATTTCGTACTCCCCTTGTTTTAAAGCAAGCGAGCTCCACACTTCTGTTAAACTGTCATCCCACGCTTCTTTCACTGTCGTCTCTCCTCTATCAAGTCGATTCGCAAAGAAAACAAATAATTGATTAAGCGGTTTCGGCAATTGTTTCTGCAATTTTTGTGCAGCTTCTTTTAACGGCGTATGCCCATACATAATTTCAGCTTCTAGCGATTGCAATGCCACCTTTAACTGTCTAAGTTGTCTAGGTCTCGCACTGATTTTTCTAGCCGCCTCAAAACCCGCCCAAGTAGTAGCTACCATAATAATTGCAGCTCCTAATAATTTAATCATGGCAATCAACCCCAAACTTCGCTTTCAAAGGGCGTCCTTGCTCATTTAAAATACGGTAGTTTCGCTCTCCCTTATCATTCCTTTGAATTTCAATAAATCGTTCAAAAACATTTTGTGATAGAAGGTCAGCCAGAAATGGACGTTTTTGAATGTCTTCAAAGGTATGTCCATGTGTTGTACTAATCAATTTGATTCCTGCATTCACTGCTTCTAGTACGGCCATTGAATCTTCTGGTCGCCCAATTTCATCGACAACTAATATGTCTGGTGACATCGACCGAATCATCATCATCATTCCTTCAGCTTTTGGACACCCATCTAATATATCCACTCTTACACCAAATTCTAGCTGTGGTACGCCATGAACACACCCTGCAATTTCGGACCGCTCGTCAATAATTCCCACTTTTCGTGCAGGAATGTGAAGTGACTTTATTCCGATAGACATAATGCGAGCAATATCTCGTAGAATTGTGGTTTTCCCCGTTTGTGGTGCCCCAATGATTAATGTATGTTGCCATACATCGTTATATAAATATGGAATGAGCGATTCGGCTACCCCAATTTTTTGACGAGCAATACGGATATTAAAGGAAGAGATATCTCGAATGGCTTTCACCATCCCCTGTTCAAGAATTACTTTTCCAGCAAGTCCAACCCGATGCCCGCCAGCTATCGTTATATACCCGCGCTTCAACTCTTCCTCTAGTGTATACAACGAAAACTGACTCAAGTGACTTAATAATTGTTCGGCATCCTGCCTACTTACTTCATAAGGAATGAAATGTGGTTCGCCTGAAATGATCACTTCAATTGGTCTGTCAATACGAATACGTAATTCTTCACTTTTCAACAAGATTTCCGGAGGCATTCTTAGAAGCTGACCTTGAATGTTTTTCGGCAAAAGAGCAAGTACTGATTCCATATACGCTTCCTCCTGTATCTACCATTTCCCTAATATGTATGCACAGCGCAGAATGTTCATGACAAGCTTTCAAAGAAAAGCTCCACCGGCTCGTTCACGCCGGTGGAGCTAGACACTAGTACACATCGAAAATTTATACGTATTTAACACACCAAAAAGGTTCACTTCAAATTTGAAGTGAACCTTTTTACGTTATATAAGTTCGATATCTTTAAGCCGCTTCCGCTTTTCTTATTGTCTAGTTGCACCGGCTAGCTCGCTGTGAAAAAGATAAAAGCCCTCGAAAGGCAAAAAGCGCCTTCCGGGTCTTTTCCTATTTTCTTCGCGAACTGACCAAGCCGGTTCCACTTTTCTTATTGTCTAGCTCCAGGCGCCCAGCGACTATTGGACTTCCCTCTCCTCCACTCGATAAGTCAACATCGAATCGCTATCGCTCTTCGTGTTTCCTTTATCTCGATACGGAGCGGTCCAGTCCATACGTCGCTGAACGGGCGCCTTCCGCTTTTCTAATTACGCGCGTGAGCTATAGCTACCGTCATCTGTATTAATAATTAATTGATCTCCTTGGTTGATGAAGAAAGGAACTTGTACAGTTAAGCCTGTTTCAAGCACCGCTGATTTTGAACCGCCAGAAGAAGTATCACCTTTAATACCTGGTTCTGTTTCAGCAACTTCTAGAACAACTGTTTTTGGAAGTTGAACACCAAGCATTTCACTGTTGAAAGTCATGATATGTACTTCCATATTTTCTTTCAAGAACTTCAATTCACGCTCAATATTTGCTGCTGGAAGTTCAATTTGTTCGTACGATTCAGTATCCATGAACACATGGCTATCACCACTAGCATATAAATACTGCATTTTACGGTTTTCAATACGAGCCTTCGCTACTTTTTCACCAGCACGGAATGTTTTTTCTTGAATAGCACCATTACGAAGGTTACGTAATTTTGAACGTACGAATGCTGCTCCTTTACCTGGTTTTACATGTTGGAAATCAATTACTTGCCAAATTCCATTATCTACTTCAATTGTTAATCCCGTTTTAAAATCATTTACAGAAATCATCGTTTGTCCTCCTACATATACATGTTTACAGAATAATTAACTCTTTTTTGGAATGGGTCAATGCTTCATTGCCATCTATCGTTATAATCGTATCATCTTCAATCCGGACACCGCCAATTCCCGGTAAATATATACCAGGTTCTACGGTAACAGTCATTCCTGGTTGTAAAATAACATCAGATTTCATGGATAGAGCAGGACCTTCATGAACCTCAAGGCCAATTCCGTGTCCGGTTGAGTGGCCAAAATATTCGCCATATCCTTTGCCTACAATTACATCTCGAGTTAGTGCATCTGCTTGTTTGCCAGATATACCTGGTTTAATACCGGCCATTCCTCGCAGCTGCGCTTCTAAAACAATGTCATAAATTTTTATAAGTTCTTCACTTGGCTTGCCGACTGCTACGGTTCGAGTAATATCAGACACATATCCGTTATAGTATGCACCATAATCTAATGTAACAAAGTCGCCCTTTTCGATAACCTTATCTGTTGCTACTCCATGCGGCAGGGCAGATCGCTTACCAGAAGCCACAATTGTATCGAAAGAAGACGAAGTGGCTCCCTCTTTTCTCATGAAGAACTCCAACTCATTTGATACATCAAGCTCCGTGATGCCAGGACGGATAAAATTCAAAATATGTGTGAACGCCCGATCTGCAACGTTAGCCGCTTCCTTTAATATCTTAATCTCTGATGGTGTCTTAATCAAGCGTAAATTCTCAATTACCCCGGAAATCGGTACAAGTTGAGCACTAACCACACTTTCATATGCTTTATAGGAAGAAAAAGTAACATGATCTTGTTCAAAACCAAGCTTTTCGATTTTCATCTCCTTCACTTGTTTTCCAACTTCTTCAACTAGCGTCCGCTTATGCTGAACAATTTCATATCCTTGTGCTTGCTTACCTGCTTGCTCCACATAGCGAAAATCGGTGATAAACTTTGCTTCCTTTAATGAAATAAGCACCACACCTGCACTACCAGTAAACCCAGTCATATATCTGCGGTTATATGTACTTGTAATAAGAAGACCATCTATGCTGACTTTTTCCATTGCTTCCCGTAAACGAGTCAATTTTTCCATTTACTCTCTCCCCTTTGCAATGTTCACAATGGCTTGCATGGCTAGGTTATACCCCAAGACTCCCAGACCTACAATTTGTCCAGCTGAAACAGCCGCTGTTACGGATTGATGACGAAAACTTTCACGAGCATGAATATTTGAAATATGTACTTCAATGACTGGAACATCAATCCCTGCTATGGCATCTCGAATAGCATAACTATAATGAGTGAAAGCACCAGGATTTATAATGATGCCCTTCACTTCATGATCTTCAGCCCAATGCAATTTATCAATAATATCTCCCTCATGATTTGATTGATAGCAGCTTAATTCCACTTGTAACTGTTCGGCTTGTTCTTGTAGTCCCTGTTCAATATCGCGAAGTGTTGTTGTCCCATAATGGGCTGGCTCCCGTTTTCCTAACCGATTTAAGTTAGGTCCGTTTATTACTAATATTTTTATCATGTTTCACACCTGCCTTTTGAAATGATAAGCATTACTATTTTATCATACTTGTATCAGGTGCTCTTTCATTTTTTAACTACTTGTTTCAGATTCTATCTGCCCCTCTTCTTCTCTTATAAATTCTTTATAATCAAAGGAAATAGAGTACCCAATAAAAACCCCGTAAAGTACAAATATACAAAGGCTCGTTATAATGGAATTGGCAGACATTTTCGTAAGACCTGGCAAATCCTTAAACATCGGGCTAAATATCAAAAGAAAAAGCAGCCAACAAATGATGCCAAACAAAATATAGGCAATCATACTCTTCATTTTCTTTAATAGAAAATAGTATAAGAAAGCTATTACAATAGAAAGGATTCCAAACAGCAGAATGGTGATCAAAAAACCTTGCCACTCTTTGACCCACGCTTGATTTGACCAAGACGTTAAAATAAATTTCGGACTAAAATCCATAACATGAAAATAATGTGCAACAATTCCTAAAAAGCTTGCTAAGACCCCTCCTACAAAGCCGACGACTAGTGTATTAACAAGCAATGTACTTTGACTATAATATCTATTTTTTTCTTTCTCTGTTGACATAAAGTACACCTCCATTACATAGTATGTCCCTTATTAAATTGAAATATTAATAGCAAAGGGAGGACGAAACCACGCGCAATCACCCTACATTGATTTTTTTCTAAAATAAGAGGTCTGACTAGAGGTTTTTCACATTTTTCGGTATGATGGAAATATAAAGCACGTGTTAGTTCAATTACGAACAACGTGAAATAAAATAATAGGTTGGTGTACAAATGTCTGAGGTTCAAAAACCTGTTTATGGTGGGCAAGCTGTTGTTGAAGGCGTTATGTTTGGAGGCAAACATCATACAGTGACCGCTGTTCGTCGCAAAGATTCAACGATTACGTATTATCATTTACCAAGAAAAACGGCACCTATTGTTCAAACCTTGAAAAAGATTCCCTTTTTACGTGGAATTGCTGCACTTATTCAATCAAGTGCAACTGGTTCAAAACACCTAAATTTTTCATCCCAACAATTCGAGGACAACGAGCAGACAAAAGAAACGAAAGAACCATCGAAATTAAGTCTATGGCTAGGTGTAGCTGCTATTGGCGTACTCTCCTTCTTATTTGGAAAGTTGTTATTTACGATTATTCCCGTATTTCTTGCAGCATTGACGAAGCCCGTCTTCCAAAGTGATGTAGCACAAATAATAGTAGAAAGCGTTTTTAAATTAATTTTATTGCTTGGCTACATCTATCTTGTCTCATTAACACCTATTGTTAAAAGAGTTTTTCAATATCATGGCGCTGAACATAAGGTCATTAACTGCTTTGAATCTGGTAAAGAATTGACAATTACTAATGTTCAAGCAAGCTCTCGTCTTCATTATCGTTGTGGCAGTAGTTTTATTTTATTTACGGTGATTGTTGGTATGTTTGTTTATTTACTCGTTCCTGTCGATCCACTTTGGGTACGAATTGTAAATCGTATTCTGCTTATTCCGGTCGTGCTTGGTATAGCATTTGAAGTATTGCAATTGACAAATAAAGTAAGAAATGTTCCTGTGTTACGTTTTTTAGGTTATCCCGGTCTATGGCTTCAATTATTAACGACAAAAGAACCATCTGATGATCAAGTTGAAGTTGCTTTAGCTTCTTTCAATGAATTATTACGTTTAGAAAAAAATACCGAACAAGGTTTAGAATCAGAAGACATTGTCTAAAATAAAAATAAGGAATTTACATTTTTTGTTTATTTTGTAAAAAGGATTATAAAGTGGTATCATTAACTTATGATGCTCATAATGGAGGTGTCTTTGTTGAATCGAACAATATCATATGTGATTTATGGCGTAATTGCACTTGGTATACTTGGGCTATTCAGTGAACTAGTGAAAAATCCGTTTGGCCTGCTAATGAATATTGCGATCATTGCTGCCATTGCTGGGATTGTTTATTTAGTCTACACCCGATTAACACAAGGAAAAACCGACAGAAAAGAGCAACTTGCTTTTAGAAAAGCAGTTCGTCACTCTAAGAAACGAAGCAAGGACCGTGCCACAAAGAAAACTAATGTTACGAATATGACTTCTACTAAGTCAGTTCAAAAAATAAAACCACGTAAAAAATCCGATGCTCAATTAACCGTAATTGAAGGGAAAAAAAATAAAAAGAAAAATAGGGCCTCTTTTTAGGAGGTCCTCTTTTTTTGCCCTACAGCTTATTTATATGTGTATAGGCGATTATTCCAGTTCTTTAGAAAGTTTGTTGTATAAACCCGGCCTCTTTGAATTAATTCATCCCTTTGCTCTTCGTTCATATTGAAATCCAAACCAGATATCCCCTTCATTGGAATAAAAACAATATTATCTACATGTTTTTTTGAAATATAACGAGAATCGTGAGCACTCATCATTGTTTTAA
This sequence comes from uncultured Bacillaceae bacterium, assembly GCA_963790055.1. Taxonomy (GTDB): domain Bacteria; phylum Bacillota; class Bacilli; order Bacillales; family DSM-1321; genus Peribacillus. The sequence continues at coordinate 228,069 of CAWBND010000016.1, read as the reverse complement.
ATAGCGCCGTGAACATTTCTACCGCATTATCTACCTGATGCGACTTTGACGTTTCATTCCCTTGTAATTTTAAACCGATAACAGGTCTTTCCCTTCGTACTTGGTCTGTGTTAAACAACCACATTGGAAAGTTACTTAGCACACTACCATCAACAAATATATTTGTTTGATGACCTACCTTTATTTTTACTGGTTCAAAAAAATAAGGTACACTACAACTCATCCGAACTGCCTTTGCAATAGGGAAACTTAGTGGGTCAATCCCATAATTTTGTAAATCATTTGGCAAAACAACTAATTTGCCATTTGTAATGTCTGAAGTAATAATACTTAAAGAATCAGCTGGTATGTCACGAAACGTAACAACTCCCTTTGCTGCTAGCTTTTCGGCAATCCAGGCTTCTAATGCCTCTCCTTTGTATAAGCCTAAATTCCAATAAAGCAGCAGCCATTTTAACATCGGACGTTGAAGCCATCCATGCCTTCTATCTAATAAGTCACCCGTATCAATGTCGCTTAACAACTGCTCAATTTCTTTCCCTGTATAACCAGCTATCACTAACGCAGCTAAAATAGACCCTGCACTTGTTCCTGCTACTCTTTGAAATGTATATCCATTCTCCTCTAATACCTGAAGTCCACCAACCAAAGCAAATCCTTTAATGCCTCCACCAGAAAAAACTCCATCAATAATCATCGCTGCCCTCCCCTAGCTGCCTTCTACATTTGTAAGCTTAGGGAAGGAGAATTATGACTGTTTCTCAAATGATTACTTAGTCTCTTTTTTTCTTCATTCTAGATGGTTGAATTGATTTATTCATACTTAAATTTTGATTCTTCAGAGACGTTTTTTATTAAGTTTTTCCACATAGCTATCTCCTTTTTCTTACTAAATAAAAAAAGGCCAATTAGACAAGTATGAAACCTTATCTAATTAGCTTTTTTATTTAATCCATCGTTGTTCTTACAATCCACATTTCAATTGTGCACCACAATTGTCACATGTATTACATCCACCATGCTCTTTCACTTCACCTTTTCGGCAAACCGGACATGTATCTCCTACTTCAGAGCCAATCGTTACATTCGTTGAGCGAAGTTCATTGATGGTATCAACTAACACCACTTTTTTCTTTTCAGGTACTTCGTCAGTCTTTGGTTCTTCATCTAGTTGATTTTCTTCTGCTTTTAAGGTTAACACTTGACTATCACGGCTTCCGTCGACATAGACTGTACCGCCTTTTGCGCCACCTTTATATAGACGCTCATACACTTTTTCCACTTGATCAACCGTGTAGCCCTTCGGTGCATTCACCGTTTTACTAATTGAACTATCAATCCAGCGTTGAATAATACATTGAACATCAGCATGTGCTTCTGGAGCTAGCTCCATTGCTGAAATAAACCAATCTGGAAGGTTGTTCGAATCTGCTTCTGGATTTCGATCTAAGTATTCTTGAACAATATCTGCTTTTACTTCAATAAATTTACCAAGGCGTCCGCTTCGGAAATAAGTAAAGGAGAAGTATGGCTCAAGACCTGTTGATACACCAACCATTGTACCAGTGGATCCCGTGGGAGCAACCGTTAATAGATGTGAATTACGAATACCATGCTCAACAATGCTTTCGCGAATATCTTCCGGCATCTTTTGCATAAATCCTGTTTGAGTGAATCGTTTACGTAATTCCATCGTTTCTTCATCTGATTCACCAACAAGGAATGGGAAGCTTCCTTTTTCTTTAGCTAACTCTACAGATGCACGATAAGCCGTTGTCGCAATCACTTCAAATACGCGATCAACTAATACATTTCCTTCTTCAGAGCCGTATTCTGTTTCACAATAGATAAGTAAATCATGAAGTCCCATAACACCAAGACCAACACGTCTTTCACCAAGTGCTTGCTTTTTATTTTCCTCAAGGAAGTATGGTGTCGCATTAATTACGTTATCCTGCATTCTGACACCGACTTCTACTGTACGTTTCAATTTTTCAAAATTAACCGTTTTGTCCTCTTTATTAGCCATTTCTGCAAGGTTTACTGCTGCAAGGTTACAAACAGAGAATGGTGCTAGGGGTTGTTCCCCACACGGATTCGTAGCAACAACTTGCTGACCATAAGCTTTGGCATTTGTCATTTCATTCGCATTATCAATAAAGAAAATACCTGGTTCAGCTGAATACGTTGCACAAATATTGATTAAATTCCAAAGCTCTTTTGCGCGAATTTTACGATATACACGCACTTTATGACCTTGTTTTTCCCATTCGCGTACATCGCCTACTTGATGCCATTCCTCATTATAGTGAGCCATTTCTTCTGCATTATATGTTTCAACCGCTGGGAAACGAAGCTCATATTCAGCATCATTTTCGACTGCTTCCATAAACTCATCGGTTAAACATACAGAAATATTAGCTCCTGTTAAGAATTCAGAGTTATGAACGCTATAGTTTCCACCAGTAAGTAATTTTTCTTCCGCATTTTTAATAATTTTTTCAGTAAAGCCGCCTAAACCTGGAATGTGTTTATAGTTCACAATACCTTGATACATCGCTGTTTCTTGTTCCGTAAGCGGCGTAAATTTCAATTTATCTAATGCATGCTTCTTAATTTTTTCATCCTTTGTATTTTCCACTAAATAGCGAAGAATACGTGGATTTTGCATTTTAGAAATAATAAATTCAATGATATCAGGATGCCAGTCCGCTAACATAATCATTTGTGCCAATATGTTGCGTTAGATCGCTACTCTAACTCTCTAAGTCACCTTAGACGCTCAGACCATATCTTACATCTTTTTCAGATGCCCTCGCACTTCGGAATCGCTTGATCCCTACTCTACTCGCTTCCACCTATTTAGGTGTGCTTTTGATGGCCGTTGAACCTTCTCCATTTTACAGGAGCTTGGCTGCTGATTGTCTTTATCCACTTGCTGTTTTCTAAGCATTCACGCTTACCGTTTCCAGTTACGTTGTAGCCAGCAAGTCATTAAAGAGGTTCCAGCAATTCACGAGGTTTATTTATAGACGAGGCACGCTTATGCTACTTTACCACGTCTTGATCCACCTTGCTCAACCAAATGAGTCAATTTCGCAATATCATCTAACCATGAAACCGAACCGGATGATTTTCCGTTCACACCTCTTGCTAACGTATTTCGTGGACGAAGGGTTGAACCATTTGTTCCAACTCCGCCACCGCGGCTCATAATTTCCATGACCTGCTTACGGTGCTCAGAAATCCCTTCACGAGAGTCTGGAACGAACGGCATTACATAGCAGTTGAAATACGTTACATCTGTATTTGCCCCAGCTCCATATAAAACACGTCCTGCTGGTACGAAATGTAAACTCTTTAATTCTTGATAAAATTTTTCAAACCACTCTTGTCTTTTTTCTTCTGTTTCTTCTACAGCTGCAAGTCCTGTAGCATTACGTTTTGCAATTTGTTCATAATAAATTTCAAGCGGCTTTTCAATGACATCTAACGGTCGGTTAACGATGCCTGTCTCCACTTCTTCTGGTTTATCTAAAGCACTACGGAATTCTTCTTCCACTAATACCCTCGCCTTTTTTGCTTCCCAATCAATACTTACGATAAATCCTAATCCGCGTGCAGGGAATTTAGGATCCTCTTTAATCGTTAATACAACAAAATCACCTTGAGCAAGCGTGATTTTTTCTGTATCTTTAAATGAGTAGCGGTCAATCATAACTAGGCGTGATACCCCTTTATGGGCCATGTTCATATCTGGTGTAATCGGGTGAACAGCTGGAAATAATGAAATATCCTTATTTAGCCTTTCGACATTCACCTTTGAAGTGGAATTTAATACAACCGACATATTGTCCTCTCCTTTTAGAAATCATTTTGCTGGGTTTAATCCTTCTCAGGGAATGATTCTCGATGTCCTATACATCGATAGCTCCCTATAAATAGAAGTTTTCCCCCTTTCCGTTCTTGCTGTTGAAATTCGTTTGTAATTCTACATAATCGTTTCACTTAACAAGTAATATTAATCTAACATACGCCATTAATTAAATCAACATATAGATATCATTAAATATTTTCTACACTATATATTGTGTCCTATTCTCTTATTTATTATTTTTGTCAAACAGTAAAAATTTTAATTATACTAGTAAAATAGAGAATAACCTCGATTTCGAGTTATTTTTAAAGGTATTTCAATGAATTTCAAACTTGCAATTTTACTACAGCTTTTCAGACTAACTCCCTCAAAGAAAATGGAATGTTCTTTATTTTCCTTATATAAATTTAATATTCCGCTTATAACTTGATTTTTTCTTTATTTCTTGATAGAGATGCTTATTTAATGAAAAATTATTTTGCTTGTTACTAGTTGCAACTATATAATAATAAATGTCTGTATGCTGTCTAGGTAGAAAGGGGTTTTACTTTTGGATTTTTTATATTCACTGCTTATCCCAATCGTGATCATTGTTCTGTATGCAGTGATACAATGGTATCGTCAAAAAAAAGCAGTTACTGCACTAACGCAAGACGAATTTATTGCTGGGTATCGAAAAGTTCAGCTCATCGATGTTCGTGAATCATCTGATTTTGAAAACGGGCATATTTTAGGAGCTAGAAATATTCCATTAACCCAAATGAAAACACGACTTGTAGAAATTAGACCAGACAAACCTGTGTACTTATATGCACAAAGTGAAGTTGTTAGTGGTAGAGCAGCTCTTTTACTAAAGAAAAAAGGATACAAAGAACTGTACCATCTAAAGGGTGGCTTCAAAATGTGGACAGGTAAGGTTAAAAAGAAAAATTAATCTTTGTTATCTCGTCACAAAAATCCCGGCCTTTACAAACAAGGCCGGGATTTTTTTCATGCTCATTGCTATGAAAGGGAATCTATTACTGCTGTTTTTGATAACGTAATACAGGTTTTCTCGCTGCAAGAGTTTCATCCATACGTTTCACTACTGTTGTATGAGGTGCCTCTTGAACAATCTCAGGTGATTCTTCTGCTTCTTTCGCAATTTGAATCATCGCGTCAATAAATGCATCTAACGTTTCTTTCGATTCTGTTTCCGTAGGTTCAATCATCATACCTTCTTCCACATTTAATGGGAAGTAAATGGTTGGTGGATGATAGCCGAAATCAAGCAGCCTTTTGGCAATATCCAACGTACGAACCCCTAGTTTCTTTTGTCTGCGGCCACTTAACACAAATTCATGCTTACAATGACGGTCATATGGCAAGTCATAGAATGGTGCTAATCTACGCATCATATAATTTGCATTAATCACCGCATTTTCGGTAACAGCCTTCAAACCATCAGGTCCCATAGAACGGATATACGTATACGCACGAACATTGATACCAAAGTTTCCGTAATAAGGTTTAACACGACCAATAGATTGTGGTCTGTCATAATCCAAGATGAACTCGTCGCCATTCTTTGTCACGATTGGTTTCGGTAAAAATGGAATTAAGTCTTCTTTTACTCCAACAGGACCAGATCCTGGACCACCGCCACCATGTGGACCTGTAAATGTTTTATGCAGATTTAAATGAACAACATCAAAGCCCATATCTCCAGGACGTGCTTTCGATAAAACGGCATTTAAGTTTGCTCCATCATAATACAATTTACCGCCCGCATCATGAACAAGTTTCGCCATTTCTAAAATATTTTCTTCAAATAAGCCCAGTGTATTAGGGTTCGTTAACATAAGTGCAGCCGTATCCTCACCCACCACACGTTTTAGGTCCTCTAAATCGACTAAGCCATTTTCATCAGATTTAACCGTGATAGTCTCTAAGCCCGCAACCGCTGCAGACGCTGGATTTGTACCATGAGCAGAGTCTGGCACAATAACTTTTGTCCGCTTCGTATCCCCATTCGCTTCATGGTAGGCACGAATCATCATTAATCCTGTCCACTCTCCATGTGCGCCCGCTGCTGGCTGCAAAGTGACTTGGTCCATGCCCGTAATTTCAACAAGATGCTCTTGTAAATCATACATCAGTTCTAATGCACCTTGTACGGTTTTAGGATCCTGATATGGATGAACATGAGCAAAGCCGCTAAAACGCGCCACACTTTCATTGATTTTAGGATTATATTTCATCGTACAAGAACCTAGTGGGTAAAATCCCGAATCTAGACCATGATTACGTTTAGAAAGAGCTGTATAATGACGCATAATATCAAGCTCAGATACTTCAGGCAGGTCTGCTTCTTCCGTACGAATATATTCAGCAGGCAGAAGCTCCTCTAATGCCACTTCTGTCACATCCATTTCTGGTAAGCTATAGCCGATACGACCAGGTGTACTCATTTCAAAAATTAACGATTGGTCTTGATTATTCATGATGATCCCCCAATTCATTAGCAAATGCATCAATTTCTTCTTTCGTTCTTAACTCAGTAACAGCCACCAACATATGGTCTTTTAGCTCTGGATAGGTTTGACCTAAGTCATAGCCACCAATCATTTGTTGGCTGAACAATTTGTCACTTACTTCTTGATAAGAGACAGGTAGTTTAACAACAAATTCATTAAAGGCAGGACCATCAAAAACAATTTCTACTCCCTTTTGTTTGAGAACCTGTTTAGCATAATGAGCTTTTTGTATATTTTGAACCGCCATTTGTTTCGTCCCTTTTTTACCGAGTGCTGTCATGGCTACTGAAGCTGCCAATGCATTCAATGCTTGATTCGAACAAATATTGGAAGTCGCCTTTTCACGGCGAATATGCTGTTCACGCGCTTGAAGGGTTAATACGAAACCGCGTTTGCCATTTTCATCAACTGTTTGACCAACAAGTCGACCAGGTACTTTACGAACAAGCTTGTTCGTTACCGCAAAATACCCGCAATGAGGTCCACCAAATGCTGTTGGAATCCCAAATGGTTGTGCATCTCCCGCTACAATATCAGCTCCTAATTTACCTGGTGGAGTTAACGCACCAAGAGCAAGCGGATTACTTGAGACAATAAACATCGATTTAACGCTATGAACGATTTCTTCTATTTCTTTTAACGATTCAATTCGGCCAAAAAAGTTTGGATACTGAACAATAACACCTGCAACATCGTCTGAAATTATCTCTTTTAAAGCCGCGATGTCTGTTACGCCATCTTGATAAGGGATTTCGACAACTTCCACATGTTGTCCCTTGGCATAGGTTTTTATGACATCTCTTGCTTCAGGATGTACAGTACTTGAAAGTAAAATTTTCTTGCGACGTGTTTGCCCAGCGCTCAACATCGCTGCTTCAGCTAAAGCTGTGCCGCCATCATACATCGATGAGTTCGCAACATCCATACCTGTTAATTCACAAATCATCGTCTGAAATTCAAAGATTGCTTGTAATTCCCCTTGAGAAATCTCTGGTTGGTAAGGCGTATAAGCTGTATAAAATTCTGATCGAGAAATGACATGGTCGACAATAACTGGTGCATAGTGATCATACACACCTGCTCCTAAAAATGATGTATAGCGTTTTAAATCTGCATTTTTACTTGCCAAGTTTGATAATTCCTTTAATAAAGCTGGCTCAGATTTAGCAGGCTTAATCTTGTATTCCCCTTTGAAGCGAACACTTTCTGGAATATCACTAAACAGCTCTTCAACTTTTTCTACACCTATGCTTGAAAGCATCTCTTTTTGATCTTGTTCTGTCATCGGTAAATAGCGATGTTTCATAGAAATAACCTTCCCCTCTAGTTTCGTGGTCGTTTATAAAATGGTGTTGCTGTTACAATAGCCTTAAGACGTTTTGAACGAATCTCTACTTCTACCTCTGTACCAAGTTCTGTGTATTCTTTTTTTAGAATGGCTAATCCAATATTTTTCTTCAACGTTGGTGATTGTGTTCCTGTTGTGACGAAACCAATCAACTCATTACCTTTGTATACGTTATAGCCATGACGTGGAATACCACGATCAATCATTTCAATCCCAACAAGCTTACGAGGAGCTCCATTTGCTTTTTGTTCAGCAAGTACAGCTTTGCCAATAAAATCAACAGACTTATCTGTTTTAACCGCAAAGCCAATTCCAGCTTCAATAGGTGTAATATCCGCTGAAAGCTCTTGACCATATAGTGGCAATTTTGCTTCAAAGCGAAGCGTATCACGTGCTCCAAGTCCAATTGGCTGAATACCTTCTTCTTGACCAACCTCTAACAGCTTTCTCCATATGCCTTGAGCATCTTCGCTACGGCAATAGATTTCAAAGCCATCTTCCCCTGTATAGCCTGTGCGTGACACAAGTGCTTTTACTCCATTAACATCGACATTATTTTTAAAGGTAAAAGAACGCATGCCACTTAAATCTAAATCTTTCGTCAATTTTTGCAGCACTTTTTCTGCAAGAGGACCTTGAAGCGCAAGTTGAGCAATCTCGTTAGAAACATTGACTAGCTCCACATCATCTACAAGATGCGACTTCAACCACTCAAAATCTTTATCAATATTCGCTGCATTCACAACAAGCAAATAATCATTTTCTGCCTGTTTATAAACAATTAAATCATCAATTGTTCCACCATTTTCATAGCACATCGCATTATATTGTGCTCCACCATCTTTCAGCTTTGATACATCATTTGTGAACATTTTTTGTAAAAAGCCAAGACTGCCACTGCCTTTTACTTCAAATTCTCCCATATGCGATACATCAAACAAACCTACTTTTGTACGAACCGCTTCATGCTCTTGAATAATCCCAGAAAATTGAACAGGAAGTTCCCAGCCCCCAAAATCAATTGTCTTTGCACCACTTTCACTATAAACCTCGAATAATGGCGTACGTTTCAAATTAGCCACACAAATTACCCCCTCTATTATAATGAGTTGTTTGAAATTGATCTTTCTCTCATCCTTTATACTATTTCCGAAAATCGACATAAAAAAAGACAGAGAAAGCCAAAATTAGCTTTTTCTCTGTCCTGAAACCTGAAAGTTTACCTTCATAAAAGGTTTTCCCCTTTGGTGGTCGCACTTTGCGACGCTCTCCAGAGTTGCGTCCAACAAGAGTTCTTTTGCCTGAGAGATTCGCTACTAAGCTTGCTCCTTCGGCGCTACATCCGTAGTCTCTCCCCTTGCCTTCATCCGCTTATAAATAAATTGTGTAAATCATGTACATAATAAAAGAAATCCAGCCATTCTCCATACTTTTTCGGAAGAAGGAGTCTCATTTCTTTCTATATTATTTATTAAAAAAATTAGAAACCTAAAATAAATAATTCTGTAACAACGTATTCATCATCAAAAACATGAAAATGAGATAGCAAGAGAACGAAAAACTAAAGCCATCAAAAGAACTTAATAAGTTACTTACATCCTACCCTAACACACATTTATCTGCAATCTTTTTTTGCTCAAAAACATAAAAAAACTTATCGTTTTTGCATTCCAACAAAAAAATGTTCGTGTTTTTAGCGATTAGAAAGGGGTTATAACAGATGAAAATCAAAATTACTTCTGATTTAGAATGGAGTGATGGCTTTTTAAATAGAATTCAAGAAGATGGTCCATGGGCAAACTGGGAATTATACAAATTAGCCATTGAAGTAGCCCAAAATCTTGTTATCTCTGATTTTGAAGGATTACAGGCACCTAAGCATTTGCCGAACTTGACTCCATTGCCTCACCAACTTGAAGCCGCTAAGCAAGTTGTGGAAGAAATGAATGGGAAAGCCATTTTAGCAGATGAGGTAGGTCTTGGTAAAACAATCGAAGCTGGATTAATTCTAAAAGAATATATGATTCGAGGGCTTGTAAAAAAAGTATTAATTCTTGTACCTGCTTCACTTGTCACACAGTGGTCGTTTGAATTAAATACAAAGTTCCATATTCCAGCAGTTACCCAAAGAAAAAGCTATGTTTGGGATTCTTGTGATGTTGTAGTTTCATCCATTGATACCGCTAAAAGACAGCCACACTGTGACATGATTTTGAAACAAAGCTATGATTTTGTCATTATTGATGAGGCTCATAAATTAAAAAATAATAAGACGAAAAATTATGAATTTGTCCAGAAATTAAAAAAGAAATTTTGTTTATTATTAACGGCTACTCCTATTCAAAATAAAGTAGATGAGATTTTTCACTTAGTTTCATTATTAAAACCGGGACATCTCGGCAATGCTAAGTTATTTTCTCAAAAGTACAAAGGAAAAGGTAGTCAGCTTCACAATGATGAGCATTTAAAACAGCTAGTAAACACTGTCATGATTCGAAATCGTCGGGCGAATACGAAAATCGAATGGACAAAACGACAAGTTGAAACCATTATTATTGATTTTTCTAAAACGGAGCAAGCCTTATATGATGCGGTATCTCAATTTAAAGCTCATCCAGCGCAACTCAGTAATCATTCATTTTCAACACTCACGTTACAAAGAGAAGCATGCAGTAGTCGCGAAGCTGTTTATTACACATTAAAAAATATGAAAGAAAAGTATGAAAACCCTTCTCCATCTTATTCCGCAATGCTTGATGATCTATTTCAAAAAATAAATGAAACGACGCAAAATTCAAAAGCAGAAAAAACATTAGAATTAATTCAAAAAATAAATGATAAAGTCATTATTTTTACGGAATATCGTGCCACCCAAATGTATCTACAATGGTATTTACAACAAAATGGAATATCCTCTGTACCCTTTCGTGGCGGATTTAAACGTGGAAAAAAAGATTGGATGAGAGAGCTTTTCCAAAAACATATCCAAGTGTTCATTGCAACAGAGGCCGGAGGAGAAGGAATAAACCTACAATTTTGCAATCACTTAATTAACTTTGACCTTCCATGGAACCCTATGCGACTTGAACAAAGAATTGGACGTATACACCGGCTAGGCCAGGAAAAAGACGTCATGATTTACAATTTAGCTACGCGGAATACAGTGGAAGAGCATATTCTTAAGCTTTTATATGAAAAAATTCATTTATTTGAAAAGGTGGTTGGTGAATTAGATGATATTTTAACGAAACTGGATATCAAAAACATCGAAGAATACTTAATAGATGTAGTGGAGGAGTCCAATACAGAAGGTGAAATGAAAGTAAAAATGGATAACTTATCTTCTCTTATTCTATTCGCTCAACAAATGAAAGAGGGTGAAATGCATGCAGCAACAGGAAATTCATAATTTTTTATTGACTTACTTCAAGGCTAATCATTGTGGAATCATTGAAAACCAGGACACCTATATAACGATTCAACTGACGATTGACATGGATAAGGAATTAATGAATCGCCCATTTTATTGGCAATATCTCGAAAAAACAGGTGGAGTCCCTAATCCAGCAAAATTAACTCTTATAGTCGATAGCCAAAATGTCCCACCAGATATAAAAGGAGAAGCTATTTATTTTGGTGCTCCACGTCTGCATCAAATGATTGAATCTACAAAAAAGCTAGCCAGTTACATTCGATTATATGAAAATAAAGAAATAAATGTCGGGCAGCAAACTCCCCTGTTCCCTTGGTTAAATCTCAACGTGAAGATTTCTTACCAATGTGATCGAAAAAAAGATATCTTTCTTTCAGTGGGATTGAATTTAATCACCGGGGAAATAATAGAGGACTTTTATAATCAAATTCTTTCCATACACTTAACGCCTAAAATTCCAGACTATTCTTTTACATTATCTCCACTTATTATGCCAAAGAGTGGATTAACAAGATTGGATACGTATATTCGTCAGAAATTTGAAGTTGATGATCACTCTTGGGCAGAGCAAGCCATAGAGCGGTGGAATCAGGATTTACAATTATTAGAACATTTTTATAAGGATGTCGAAGACAAAAGCGAAACTTATTTTTCTGAAAAAGAAGCATTAAGGGCTCAATACGAACCAAATATCCACATTTCAATCATTAACGGTGGTCTATTTTATTTGACAGAACAAACACTTACTTATTAGGCCAAAGGCTTTACACGAGAAAACAGATGCCCAGATTAGGACATCTGTTTTCGTTTGGACACTTTTTTAAAGAACATTGACAAGGCAAAGGGCATAATCCCAAACCAAGTAGATACTGACGATGTTCTTTCATTCCTTTTTTGTTGACGATTTTCCTTGCGTTCTATCTTCGTTAAACTAAAATATTGAACCAATTGTTGTGTTAAAAATTTAATATAAGCATTTGTTGACATTATCATCACCCACTGTAAGTATGTCCACTTTGGTTCAACTTTATCCTCCAAAATGAATGAGAAATGTCTCTTTATTTTATTCTCACTTTTACTTCAGCTATGACATCCATCATATAGCCTAATTTTCTATCCATTGGATTACTTTTCTTAATGACTTGTCATAATGAATAGTGACAATTGCCTTTCGTTCATTTTTAGTCGATCCATACAACAGGATGAAAGCGTCCTGATCATCTTGTGTCGTAACTTGATAATATACATCCCCCTTTGGATAAAATACAATTCCATCCGTAATGATTACCTCTTCGTTTTGACTCCATTCCTGCTGCAAATCATGTACAGCGAGACGAAGTAAATGAGTGGAAATTAAACTTTCTTCCACCTCTTTATAAAATCGCTTATCTATCACAAATTGATCTACCATATATCCAATAAATAACATAACTGAGGTGGAAATAATGAGCACCATTGGCAAAGCAAAACCCTTCTCATTACCCATTTTGTTCAATTTCTTTCTTAAAATATGGATAAAACTTTCGCATATATTGACGTCCCTCATAATCAGTCACTTGAACCGTAATATACGTTCCTTCCTGCTTCACATGAAAGTCAGCAATATTTTTCAGCATAATCTCATGGCCCTTTCCCTCCACTTGCCTCCTCACGATACTTTCATAAGATTCAATTGTTGCTATGCTCCCATTCACCATAAGGTACAGTTTATTTTCTACAACGTATTGATCTTTTGAATTCCTTAATTCATTTTGCAACTGCAGCGAAAAAACCTCCCATTCCTTCAGATCTAGCCCATTATTTTTAGCAAGATTTTCACGCATCGTAAAAAAAATCTGCACGCTAAGAATACAAATAATCATAAAAATGACTAACGACACTAACATTTCAACAAATGTAAACCCCTTACCGCTTCGTAGCATCACAAACCATTTCTGTCTTGCCAAAAGCATTTTCATATTGGATACACCCTTCCATCATTTCTGGAAATTCCTCATGCACCCTCCAAGTTAATGTATATTGGTGCTTGTTCTGCATAATTTCCATAGGAATGGCTTCTATTTCTCCATCAAGAAAAGCCGTTAATTTTTCATATAATACATAGTGAGCTTCGGTCCTTAATACAATATTTTGACGATCAAGTTTTAGTTGATGGATCATTGGAAACAAGGTCAGCGCAATAAATAGACAAAGGGATAATGCAGCCATCATATCTAAGTAAATATATCCATCAGACTTTTTCAATTTTGATTCTTCCTTTTCCAAGATAGATAGTCACCTTATATTTTTCTTGCTCGGACGATATATAAAGCGATCCTGAAGTAATCGGTGAACCTAGATGATTAAAAATAATTTTAAAACCTAATGTAGAATTTACAAACCGAATATTGTCAGGATTCACTCGCTGTAATATGCGCCCATCCATATTTGAAGTAATCGTATACTGACCATCATTTAGATACACTGAAATAGGTCTTTCATGACTAATTGCATAGGCCTGTGTATAATACAAATCTTCTTCAAATTGATGAACAAAACGCTTCATTTCCATCCTCTCCATATATTTTGGATACAAATTAAGACTAAGACTAACGAGCAGCATAAATATGGAAAGAACAATCAATGTTTCAGCTAAGGTATATCCTTTACTATTTCTAATTTGCAACAGATGTCACCTTTCCCTCAGCATCAATACTAATTGCATCGCCATTTGGGCAGGTTGTCTCTGTTAAATATTCTCCGCTTTTCAATTCCTCTACGCTAGCTGGCCATTTATTATGATCCATTTCAAAGGCCTGGACTTGTCCTTGAACCATTTTTACAAATGCTTCACAGCCTTTTCCCTGAATGGATGATTGATGTTTGGTAACATTAGGAATCGTAATAATCAGCAAAATGGATATAACAAGCAACACAATTAACATCTCTATCAAAGTAAATCCTCTTTCATTTTTTAAATTTTTCATAAAACCATCCTCCTTACATTCCATCAAGTAATGAAAACATCGGCAATAATACAGCTAAATAAATCGAAACAATGAGCAATCCTATAAATGAAAATAGCAACGGTTGAAGAACTCTCATCATTACACTCATTCTCTCTTCAATTTTCTCTAATAGATAACGACTATAATGAAGCAGCTCCGCATCAAGTCTTCCATATTTCTGACCATTTGCCATAACAATAGAAAGATTTTTTTCAAAATAATGCAGCTGTTGAAAAATGACTTCCAGCTGCTTTCCTTCTAATAAATCAACTTTCACCTGTTCACATAGCTTTTGATAAAAAGGTTGACGCTGATTTTGCGCAAATAGCTTAATCGTTTCATTAATGGAAAAGCCACCTGATAATAAACCACTAAACTGACTCGCAAAAAAATGGGTATCATATAAGCGAGTAAACATACCTACTACTGGAATTTTCAAGATGAGCATTCGCTGTTTTAAGGGGCATAACCGATTAAACCAATATCGTTTAAGGAGAAAAGCGAGTAAAAGTGTAATGAGTAGAATGACGGGAACCTTTGGGAGAAAAGATGATGCGGCTAAAACAAATGTGAGAAAGACATTTTGTTGGATAGACATCGTCGTAAATAACGTTTCAAATTTAGGAAGAAGAACACTTTGTAAAATCATAAATACATTTCCAACAAAAAAAACGAGAAAAATTGGATAAATGAGTAGCTTCTTCATTTTCTCCACATCATCTGTTCGCTTAGACCAATACTGTCCCCCTTCCTTTAATGCTCGCGATAGCTCGCCGTACTGTTCTCCATAATAAATGTAACTAACGAGCTGAGGATGAAACTTCATTTTCGTTAATACATAATGCAGTGGATGTCCATTTTTGAAATCCTTTAGTACATGCTGAAAGTCCTCTTGCTTCTTTTTAGGCTCTTGGAACTTTAAAAAACGGATTGCATCGGAAAGGGAATACCCATTTTCCAACAGTTCGCCCAATTTAGTTAGAAAAATAGCTTGTTCTTTTAATTTCCACCTACTCTTAGTCATCCATATAGACCAATCTTTCAAATTCTCCGTTTTCAACAAATCCCATTGCAACAGCTTTTCCGATTTCTTGTTTCAACGTCCGATAGCTTGGGCTTGGTTTGGCTCCTTCTCCTTTTACAGCTTGCAGTACTTTCGCTAAGTCTTTGCCGTACAGAAGTTCATACACACTCGCTCGTTTATTCCGATTAACATCGATTTTTGTCATATCTGTATCCTTTAATTCAACTAACCTTTGTGCCGTTACGGCAATCACACTTTGTTGAATTTCAAGCCAACTCACACCAAATTCTAACAGTCTAAAAATGGCTCCTTCCGCATCGCGACTGTGCATCGTTGTTAGAATCAAATGACCTGTAAGTGCCGCTCTAATAGCAATTTGAGCTGTTTCAGCGTCACGAATTTCCCCCACCATAATTACATCTGGATCATGCCGGAGTGCAGCTTTCAAACCAACGGAATAGGTAATGCCTGCTTTTTCATTAATTTGGACTTGCAACACTTTTTCTGATTGATTTTCAATGGGATCTTCCAAAGTAATAACGTTGCGGTTCAGCAGTTCCTGAGTATGATGGAGAAGAGAATAAAGCGTGGTCGTCTTACCTGATCCGGTCGGACCTGTAAAGATAATCATTCCGTGTGAATGCTTGAGTAGAGAAATCAGTTGATGAGCCGTATTTGGAAAAAGAGAAAGTTGTGGTAAAGGCAAGATGTTGTACTGAGGGATTAAACGGATTACTAAGCTTTCTAAATAAGCAGTAGGTAAAGTCGATAAGCGAAGACCAACTACTTTATCTTCTAAGTTGATCGTAATTGCCCCATTTTGTGGTCTTCTTTTTTCACCGATATCCATTGATGCAAGAAATTTCAAATGAGAAATTAATCGTTCTGTTTCATCAAAGGTTAAGGTTTCCTGAGGAACAAGATGATTGTCAATACGGAATTGGACGAGTGGACCTTCTTTACGCGGCAGAATGTGAATATCGGACGCCCCTAGCTTAATCGCGCGCTTCAAGATATTATCTGCCATTTTTTCAATTGATATAATAATGATTCACCTCCTAATTTTGTACAGTAACAAGATTCGATATTCTTCTACAAATTCCTTCTTTCTAATCAAAAAAAATTAAGTTTTTTAAAATTTCTTAATGAATAAACATCTCCTCCCTTAATAAAGGAAAACTTTCATTAGTAATTTTTCTTTATTTCCTCACTAGCAATTAGTGAAATTGGCATAAATTTCACTAATTAAATCGCATGAAATAATCTTTTTACGTCAAAATTAATTAAGACATATAAATATTATGTATAAATGGTGACAAATTTAATTGCCTATTTAACACTATTATCCTGTTTGAAATGTGAACATTTTCTAAACAAAATGAATATCAGCTAATCTGTTATTTCATTTTTTCCTCACTGTATTATAATTGAACAAGTACTAAAAAGGAGGTAAAAACATGGAACAAACGCTAAAAATCACAAGTGTACTATCCGATCCTACACGTTATTATATTTATCAATTCATTCTTAATAATCACCGCGAAGTGACTGTTCAAGATATTGCTAATCAATTTGAAATTCATCCAAATGTCGCACGACTCCATCTCTCTAAGCTTGAAGATGTGAAAATGATTGTTTCTGAATCAAAGAAAACGGGAAAAGGTGGACGCCCAAGTAGACTTTATCGATTATCAGATGAAGTCATTCAACTTCATTTTCCTTTTCGAGATTACCAGCTTCTTGCTAAAATATCTCTTCAAGCTATCAGCAGCTTAGGCGAACAGGGAAATAAAGCACTAGAACAAGCTGGTAAAGCGTTTGGACAAGAACTTATTCAACAAAAATTAATGCTTTCTAATATACATGTTCATCAATTATCATTCCAGGATAAAGTTGACTTGCTCAATGATGCCGCAAAAACATCAGGATTTTCACCAGAGTTTCATGCGACTGAAGAAGACGGCAAAGTCTTCCTACAAGTATTTAACTGTCCATTTAAAGAGCTAGCGATTGCAGATCCTGATGTGATTTGTAACATGCATAATTCATTTCTAATGGGAATGTTTGAGTCAGTATTTGAAAATGTTGAAATAACAGAATTTGAAAATATGTTTTCACAATGTGAATTTTGTGCCTATAAAGCAACTATCACAAAGTAGAGAGAAACATAACTTTACATCCTCTTATAAACTACACTATAATAATCTTGTGATGACAATATTTGGAAAAGGAGGGTTATACATGGAACGTATGTTTAGGGTATGTGGATTTTGGACAGGGATTATGGCCATTTTCTTTTATCTCGGTGATATGTACCAAACTTCTTTACTTTTCTTAGCCCAAACCGGATTTTTTGTTCTTTTAAGTTATTTAAAACTATCTGAACGTATGTATCTATACGTGTTTGGAGCATACCTAACCGTTTTCTTTGTTGGATTTACTTATTATAGTGTATTTTTAATGACACCGGGTGCCGCGCATTAGACAATATAAAGTCCATAAAATCTTCGTTGATTTTATGGACTTCATTTTAATAGGTTTCTACATTGTTAACAGCAACATTTGTGGACAATATTTCTCCTATCTTGTCCGGAATAAGGGTTGCGGCAATATGTTCACCTTCTTTTTTAACCCATCCTCTTACTTCATACCCCGAGCACACTCTTGTTCCTTCTTTAAAAATTTTATGTTGGACTTTAATCGTTTTTCTATTTACTTCTACTATAGTAGATTGAATCGTTATTACATCATCATAAACAAGTGATGCTTCAAATGTACATTGAGCATCCAAGATGGGCAAGATAATGTTATGGTTTACTTGAAGCTCTTTAGGTGCTAGCCCCATACTTTTAAATAGCCAATGGGTTGCCTTATCAAACCACATAAAATAATTTGGATAGAATACGATTCCTGCTGCATCTGTATGTCCAAACTCTACGGTTAATTGAATTTCATTACTTCTCATTCATCCTTCACCCTTTCCTGACTATTTTGATAAACACATGATTCTACATTCCTTGTAAAAAAGGGTTATTCTCTCGTTCATCACCAATCATAGTTACAGGACCATGCCCTGAGAAAACAATCGTATCATCTGATAATGTTAACAATTTGTTTT
This sequence comes from uncultured Bacillaceae bacterium, assembly GCA_963790055.1. GTDB lineage: Bacteria > Bacillota > Bacilli > Bacillales > DSM-1321 > Peribacillus. The sequence continues at coordinate 209,766 of CAWBND010000016.1, read as the reverse complement.
CTATACTTTTAAATAGTTCAGTTTGATTTCCACCAGGTAAATCTGTTCTCCCCACACTATTTAAAAACAAAACATCACCCGAAAATAACATTCCTTGCTCTTTCAAATAATAGGAAATACTACCAGGGGAATGACCTGGTGTTTCAAATAATTGAAATTGAAACGGACCAATTAGTAGTTCTTGTTCACCTGATAGGACATGCTCAGCAGGCTTCAAGTGAAGAGGATTATTCGGAAACCATTTTTGTGAACCATTTAATTCTGCATCTAGTAACCATTTAGCTTCTTTTTTGTGAACATAAGCAGGAATTTGATACTGTTCTCGAATAGCATCAAGAGCTCCAATATGATCAAAGTGAGCATGTGTAAGTAATACCGCAAGCGGCTTCAACTTCTTTGTTTGAATATACTGAATAATTTTTTGAGGCTCTTCACCTGGATCAAAGATAATACAGCTTTGTTCGTTCGAAAGTATATAACAATTCGTTTGTAAAGGTCCTAACGGAATTTGCTTCCATTTCATTTTCAACATCATCTCCCAATTCTATATTTTTTTATTATATAGTGAAATCTATAATTAGCATACACTATAGAAGTGTTAACTTTAAAACCTCGACAAACCATTTTAAAAAAAGTAAAATATTAACAAATGGAATGTAATGAATACATCTTGTTGTGAACATAATAGAAAAGCTGAATAATAATGAAGGAGGCCAGAATCATGGTATTAATGGTTATTTTCGGACTTGTTTCAATCTTAGGATTATTCGCTGTCTTTCAGACTTTAAAAACCAAGAATTATTTAGGCTTTATCTTTGCTGCTGGTAGTGCAGCTGTTTTTGGATGGTTTACTGTTATGACCATTCTAAATAATGGCTTCCCTGTTTCCCACTAGCTTACCGTACAACATACAAAAGCCCGCCATTGGCGAGCTTTTGTTGTTAAGTAACTTTTTATATCGATTAAGCAGGAGTAAATATCCGCACGATCTTATGTTTTTTTACATCAATCATTTTATCTAATCGATAACCATATAAACAAAGGCTTCCATTTGGAGAACAACTTAATGGCTCATCTTCAATATTATCCAAAATCTCTATTTTCTTATTTGTTTTCCAATTAAATTTAATTAGGGTAAACTTTCCATCATAGTGATCAGCATTTATTGATTTTTCTGGAACAAAGGTAAAAAAATCCCCTTTTTGGTCATTAAAGTCATACGCTGAAACCTTCAAATGATCATTATTTTTCAAATACGGAACTGAAAAAGTGGAGAGTGGTTCATATTTTTCATTAAAAAATGTATATGTAACCCGATTTGGATTCTCACTATTCATTCGAATAGTCATCAGAGTTTTCTTCATTTTTTTAAAATAAGCAATATCCAACATAATACTATCCATCTTTTCCTCATTTAACTCTTTTCTAACTAATGGAGCTGACAAAGTTGATTCACCTTTTTGCCAATCAAGAAACATCATCCCCTGAGCACTATCCCACTGGGCAAATGGTTCTGGGTGGTCAATCATTGTTGTGGTTTGTTTCTCTGCGTTTACAATATAGCTGTTATACGTCCAATCTTCAAAAAAGATAGATAAAAATAAGACGCCCTCTTTATATACATTCCACTCATACGTTATGTCGAAAGCTGGCAATGATACAGAGTATACAGGATCCCCATTTGCATTCAATATATTATTTTGTACTTTTTCTTCCAATGTTGTCGAAACGAGAATATACGATTTTGAAGGACTAATGGAGACAGTCGAAATAGGAGCAGTTGAATTATAAAAAACAAGATGCTCATTTGATTTTAAATTCCAGGTCATTAATTGTGACAACTGATCATCTTTAGACCTTTTTGAATATAATATCGTATCAGAACTTAGCCATCCATAAATGGCCTCCATTTCACCAGTATTTTTTCCTGGCAATATCAATTTTTCTATGGAAATTTGTTCTTGTAAATCAGGATTTCTGTTTGCATGATCTTGAAGGTCTTCGGCGGGCTCGCAAGCCGCTAAAAGAAGGAAAGTGGAGATTAACAAAAGTACAATATAACATGTACACTTTATATTTATGATGACCTTACCTTTTAACAGCTGCTTAATAAAAGCAGCTTTACTACCTTTAATCTCCACGCACCCCCTATATTCATGAGCGAGGTAAACACCATACGACCTTCATTATAAAACAAAAATAGGAAATATGGGACTTAAACTTTCACTATTTTTAACATTTTCTCTCCCAAAAATGATGAGAATAATTAGACGAATGGAAAATTACTTTTAAAGATCTTGATTCAATCGATTTTTAATTAACCATGCTGCACCAATAACACCCGCATCATTTCCCAAAGTAGCTGGCAGGATTTTAGTCGACTTTACTACACGCTTAAATGCATATTTCTCAAACGTTTCACGAACAGGCTGAATTAAAAGCTCACCTGCTTTGGACACACCTCCTCCAATTACAATCTTTTCTGGATTAAGAAGATTGCCAATATGGGAAATGGCAAGTCCTAAATAAAAACTTACCTCTTTAATAATCTCATTTGAAAGAATATCTTCCTCTTTAGCACACTCGAATACAAGTTTCGCTGAAAGTATTTCACCATTCTTTACTTTTTGTTTTAATAAGGATGTACGTTCCGTATTCGTTAACGCCTCTCTAGCTAACCGAACAATACCTGTCGCTGATGCAACGGTTTCTAAGCAACCCGTTTTACCACAATTACAAGGAGCACCATTCTTGGTCTTAACGGTAATATGCCCGATTTCACCAGCGGCACCACTTTTCCCATGCACTACTTGCCCATTTGCAATGACACCGCCACCTACTCCTGTACCCAGTGTAATGCATACAAGGTCCTTTGCCCCCTGACCAGCACCCTTCCACATTTCCCCCAACGCTGCCATATTAGCATCATTATCAATAATCGCTGGCAACGATGTCTCCACTTCTAATACATCCTTTAGCGGGTAATGATGCCAACCTATATTAATCGTTTCATATACCAAACCATCCTCAAACCGTACGGGACCAGGCGCCCCCATTCCAATTCCCAAAATCCTACTTTTTGGTTCATTTAGCTCGGCAAGCTTTGCATCGATTGCTTTAGCAATATTCGTTGTTATATGTATGCCATCGCCAGAAATATCCGTTTTTATTTCCCACTTATGTATAATCTCTCCGTATAAATTAATGAAAGCAAGCTTAGTTGATGTCCCACCAAGATCAACACCTAAGAACCATTTCTCCATGTTTGCCTCACCTTTACAATTTATTTTTCCGCTCCTTTTCAAGCCTAATTTCCTGCCTTAACAATAACATTGCCGTTTGATAATCTTTTGCTTCCATCAACTGTGAGCGATATAGCTCTTGAACCTCCTCTCCCATAAGTTCCAAAGTAGCTACACGGTCACTTACATAAATAATCGTTCCAAACTTTTTTAAAAATTGCTGAATATCATAAATTGTTTTCATATTAAACCTCTTTACTGTTTTCTCTCTAAAAGTATAATCGAAACGCGCTAAAAATGAAAATAACTCGAGTTTGCTCCTAGAAAAAACAAACTCGAGTTATTTTATTTAGTATAGATGCCCTTTCATGGCACTGTATGATAAGAAAATTTCCTTTTTATTTTTGTATGCTTATGATTCACTGCCATCACAGTAAGAAGCGACAACAGCAGCCATAGCTTTTGCACTAATAATCAAACTTTTTTCATCAATCACGAATTTAGGATGATGATGCGGATAAGCTTCCCCATCTTCTGGTGCAGCACCTACATAGAAGAAACAGCCTGGTACTTCTTGTAGATAGTATGCAAAGTCTTCTGAAGGTGGCTGTGGTTCTGTTTCTAAAACAGCTTCTACTTCTGGAATAGATGCCTGTTGTAACGCTTCACTTACATGTTCTGTTACTTCAGGATCATTGTATAGAACCGGATAGTCATTCGTATATTCTAGGATGGATTTTACACCATATGATGTTTCTAATCCTTCCGCAAAAGCACGAACTTGTGTTTCAACAATTTCTCTCGTTTTAGGAGACATCGTCCGAACATCTCCTTCAAGCGTAACCGAATCTTTGATTACATTGAAGGTACCTTTACCATCAAAATTACCAATGGTAATGGAAGCCGTATCAAATGGGTTAATCCGGCGGCTGACAATTGTTTGTAAATTCATGACAAACGAACTTGCTGCCACAATAGCATCGTTAGCCATATGAGGAGATGATCCATGTCCACCTTTACCTTGAACAATTAATTTAAAGTAGGATCTTCCCGTTTGAGTGTTACCGCTTCTGTAATAAACATGACCTGTTTTCATAGTAGACATAACATGAATTCCAATGATGGTATCTACACCATCTAACACACCGGCTTTAATCATCCCGATTGCTCCACCTGGAGGAGCTTCCTCTGCAGGTTGATGAATCACGCGAATCGTTCCTTTTAACTGTTCTTTCATTTCAGCTAATGTCTCAGCCAATACCAACATATAAGCCGTATGCCCATCATGTCCACAAGCATGCATAACTCCTTCATTTTTGGATGCAAATGGCAATCCTGTTTCTTCTGTGATTGGCAATGCATCAAAATCGGCACGAATCGCAATGGTTTTACCTGGATTTGAACCTTCAATCGTTACGACAATACCACGTTGACCGCCAAAGTTTGTTTCCACTGAATCTACTGGTACATCTTTATAAAAATCAGCAATATATTTAGATGTTTCCTCTTCCTGGAAAGAAAGCTCTGGGTGTTCGTGAAGATAACGACGAATTTCAATTATGCGATCTTTTTTTTCATCTAATTTGTTCATTAAATCGTTCAACAACATAAGACAGCCCCCATAATGAAAATTTTATTTTACGAAATCACAGCAAATATTTCCTTCAATCTACTTCATAGCTACTACAAACCACTTGTGCCACTGCTTTTGCGGCAACAAGCAGAGCATCTTCATCAATATCAAATTTCGGATGATGATTAAAATAGGCTTGTTCTACTCCTTTTGGCTTACAGCCGATGAAGAAGAAACAACCAGGGAATTTTTCTAAATAATACGCAAAGTCTTCTGAGCCAGAGAGCATTGGATATTCAGCAACTTCCTGAATATCGGGATCATTCGTACTTTCCAAACTTGCTACAACTTCTGCTGTAACTTTAGCATCATTTTTTAACGGCGGATAATCCGCTGTATAAGTCAATTCACAATTTACACCAAATTCTGCTTCGATTCCTTTTACGATGCGGTGAATTTCTTTATCAATTAGCTCTTGAGTTTCCACAGCCATATAGCGGACATCGCCTTCAAGTACGACGCTGTCTTTAATGACGTTAAATGAGCCTTTCCCATCAAAAGACCCAATTGTAATAACACCCATATCAAAAGGATTTAACCGGCGACTTATAACAGTTTGAACAGCTGTCACAAAGTGAGAAGCTGCCACTATCGAATCGTTGGATAATTGAGGAGAAGATCCATGGCCACCTACACCCTGAACCACTAATTTAAAATACGTTCGTCCAGCACATGCATAGCCGCTACGGTATCCAACAAATCCTGCTGGATGTGTAGGGAATAAATGAATCCCGTACACAGCATCTAAGTCGTCAATGAAACCGGATTCAACAATACTTTTCGCACCACCTGGAGGCATTTCTTCCGCATGTTGGTGAATAATTTTAATGGTACCTGGGATGGAATCTTTTAGCTGAATTAAGCAATCCGCTAATACTAACATGTAAGCCGTATGTCCATCATGACCACACGCATGCATGACACCTTCATTTTTCGATTTGAATGAAACATCCGTTTCTTCAACAATAGGTAAGGCGTCAAAGTCAGCCCTCAAGCCAATAGTCTTTCCAGGTTTTCCACCCTTGATTGTCACAATGATTCCATAGCCATTCCCAACATTTGTTTGAACTTCAACCTCTTTTCTTTTATAAAAATCAAGAATGTATTGTGATGTCTTTTCTTCTTTAAAGGATAACTCTGGGTGTTCATGTAAGTAGCGACGAATTTGAATAACTTCATCTTTTCGCTCTTCCAACAGTTTGATTAATTGACTTCTCATAAAAACCGTCTCCCTCTCTACATCTCTAAAAATCAAGCTAGATACATGACCTAATATGAGAAAAATCGACTAAATCCTTATCGCTTTAGCCGATCTTTCCTACTTGTTTTTTACTCTGTTACAGGTCTAGGTGATATGGATGGTGTTGCTTTTTTCTTTCCAGCATCGCTCGGAACCATTACTATAATTGAAAGGATGGAAAGAATACCAAATACGACGTTTACAATAATTCCTCCTGTTGCCGCAACTTCAATACTTGAAATAGAAGTAATTGCACCATAAACCGCTGCAGAGATCGCAACACCAAAGGCTCCACCAAGTGAACTTGCCATTTTATAAACCCCTGCAGCTGCCCCCACTTTATCCGAAGGAGCATTTGATACAGAAGTATCTGTAGATGGAGTTGCATAGATGCCAAGCCCTAAACCAAATAATGCAAAACCGATGAACACAACAACTGTATAAGTAACCCCTGGCAGGAAAGTTAATCCCATCAGTGCTACACCAACTGTAGTGATGATAGCTCCCCAAATCATCGGAGATTTCGCACCTGCTTTTTGTAAAATTTTCTCACCGACGCGAATCATCGCCAAAACTGCGATTAAGTAACCAAGTGATAACATTCCTGATTGAAAAGCAGTAAATCCGCGACCAACTTGAACGTACGTATTTGCCACCACAAGTGTACCGGCAACTGCATTTAATAAGAAGTTGGAATATGTTGCTCCTGCATACGGCTTATTTTTAAATAAAGAGAAGTCAATTAAAGCAATAGCATTATTTCTTTCAACTTTGACGAAAACAATAATCCCAATAATCGCCACAACTACACAAATTAACGTAATGGCGCTTGTCCAACCCCAATCCGCTCCGCGAGTAATGAAAAGGTTTAAAGCAAGCATTGTGACGATCAAAATAATTAATCCTTTAGTATCAAATTTAAAAGTACCTTTTGATTCTGCTTTACTTTCTGGAGTATCTTTAATAAGAAACATGCCAAGAAGAGCGAAGATAATCGAAAAGACGAAAATCCATCTCCATCCCATATATGTTGCGATTGCACCACCAGCGAATGAACAAACCCCTGATCCACCCCAAGAACCGATTGACCAGAAACTTAGAGCGCGTTGGCGATCTGCTCCCTCATAATACTCTTTCACTAAAGCGATTGTAGCTGGCATAATACATGCTGCTGAAATACCTTGAATAATACGTCCAATAATCAGTAATGTTGCTCCTTGTGTTATTACAAGAAGTAGTGAACCTATTACACTTAATATTAACCCAATATAGGTAATTTTTTTACGTCCTACTTTATCAGCTAGTCCACCAGCACCCACGATAAACATGCCTGAGAATAGTGAAGTTAAACTAATCGCAATATTTAATGTTCCAAGTGAAATCCCTAAATCCTTTTGTACAGCTGGAACTACGTTGACCATCGCTTGGGCAAAAAGCCAAAATGTGATAACCCCAAAGACAATTCCAGTTAACATTTTATTTGTCCCTTTATAACTTGTTTCCACAGTCATACACCTCCATAATTTCTTAGACAATTACCATAAAAAAAGTTTGTTTCTCGTTTAATATTCTCTATTTATTCAAAAGATAATTCTGCATAATAACATTTGTATAAAATTAACATATCAAATAATCCCCTTTTCATGATGTAAAAAAAGAATGGCTTATATTGTACCTTTTTGTCTATTATGTTAAAAAATCATTTTATCCACATTGTTGTTTGACAAAGCGTTGATGTAAAATAAAAAGCCATTGATGGACATTCCACCAATGGCTTTAATACTTTTGCTTTGTAAAATAATAAGATTGATAAAACGATTAGTGTGATAAATCATGTAATCGCACAATAAATAGGCATGTCTATTTCTTATTCATCATATCTTTAACCTAGGATGCGTTTAATCAATTAGGGGGACCATATGAACAAGCAGCTACAAACAAGTTTTATTCTATTTTTTTCTACAATCCTTATCTCCATTTATTTATTTCAATCAAATCAAGCTAAAGAAACCATTATTTTTTTTCCAATTGACCCCACGCTATATTTTGAACATGCTTCTACTCATCTACTTCCAACACCAGCTTCAAAGGGAACATACTCCGTTCAATGGAACGTAGCTTCAACATTAAACGAACCTGCTTATTTACGACAAGATATTTCCCTTTTATATAAAAACGGTCAGTTAGAAGCTATATTAAACAAATGGCAACAACATAATCCAATCGTTACTCAAAAAAAGCAACTAAAGGAACAGGACAGTGCTCGATATGATACTCTTTCGTTTCATTATGCAGAGGTGCATCGTAACGAAAATACATATACAAGTGTTCAACAAATGAGTAAAGCACGTCTATACGCTTTTACAACTCCTTTGTTTGAAGCTTTTCAAACTCCTATATCCGACGTGCAGAAGCAATGGAAAAGTAGTTTAGATCGCTACACAACAAGCAAAACAGAATCAGCTCTGAATAAAGCACTGCAATATTTTCACCTTAATAAGGAGCACTATCAAATCCTTTCACTAACTGATTTACCTGTAAAAGCCAATACCATCTTTCGAGCCTTTCCAAAAGCAAAACAGGAAGAAATCATCGGTAAGCTATGGGAAGGGATTTATAAAAACTATCTCTTAGGCATTAAGCTGGAAGATGGCACACTTGTACAACCACAAGGGAGTTCTATCCCGCAGCTGCTTGTCGCTAACAATCATCGTGAACTTCTCCTTTTGTTTACCTTAAACGATGGAACGCCCATCATGCTTCGACAACAAATTTAACGCGTATTCGCTTCTAACTGTTGTAATAACTTGCTATACACCTTATTGGAAGGATCTACTTCAATTACCTTTTCTAAAAGCTTCTTAGCCTCTGGATATTCCTGTAACTGGATGTGTACTAACGCAAGATTATAATAGGCTTCATGAAGCTTTTCGTTTTGTTCAATTGCTTTTTCATAGTAAATTTTTGCATTGACATACTCGCCCTTCTCAGTGGATATTTTCCCAAGAATGAAATAAGAGAGCGGGGCATCAGTATGGCCGTTTGTATAGTCCGTTAACAACTCACTTGCTTTCTCAGTGTCTCCTTCTGTTAGATAATCTTGAGCTAGCATTGCCATCGTTTCATCTGTTAAGGCAGCACTGTTGTGATGGCTAAAGCCATATTGAAGCGAGAAGTACGTTATTCCGACTCGTAACGACAAGCAAAGTTAATTGTCTCATGATTAATTTCTTGTTTGGTAATGAAACGATACCAGCAGCTAAAAAGCCACCTATTAAGCCGCCAATATGTCCAGCATTATCAATCCCAGGAACAGCAAAGCCATACACTAAGTTTATAATAATGAGTACGATAACGGACGAACCCATTGTACGAAAGAACAATTTAGGATAGACCATTCCAAAATACAATAAAGCACCAAAACAACCAAAAATAGCACCACTGGCCCCTGCAGCCAAGTTAGGTGTCATCATAAAGCTAGCCAACGTTCCACTGAAACCAGCGAACAGGTATATAAAGAGAAATCGTGTGTTTCCATAAATTCTTTCTACTTCTGATCCTATTAAATAAAGGGAAATCGTGTTCATAAGTAAATGAACAAAACCAATATGAATGACCATAGGTGTAAAGAAGCGCCACCATTCCCCTTGAAGAATATAAGGTGAAGATTTGGCTCCAAACTCAATTAACGTCGCCGAGTTTGTACTGCCGCCCTTCAATTCCATTAGCAAGAACACGACTACTTGTATAATCATAAACACATACGTTAAGAAGGGTTTCCCTGAAACGAATACTTTTTGCTCTTCTTTTACTTGCTTAACCGATTCAGCTAATGTTTTCTCCTGTAAATATGGAAGCCGCTCTTGCAAAACAGCTTCTTCTTCATTCAACTCAATAGATAATTCGATATTCAATTTCTTTTCCAGAGCCTGTAGTGCATTCGGAATACTTTGACTATCTATAATAAAGGAGTGCAGTTTTGTCTTTTGATATGTGACAGGCAGCCCAATAAAATCATAATTATCCACTGGAGCAAACTTTGTTACATAAATACTAATTACATCTAACGGCTTTTTATATAATTTCTTACGAATTTTTTCTCCATTTTGAATCGTTCGTTCAATATCTCTTTTTAACCAATTTGCCCAGTCAATATCATGACGAATAATCCTAATCATTGGATGATCTTTATTTGTCACATTTTCAAGCCATATTTCCTGACGGTTTTCCGTACTAGTTATGAACTGATAATGATATGTGGAGGTAAGCTCCCAAATAATTGACCAATATAAATAATCCTCTTTATATCCCAACATTCTCCCTACTTTCAATTAGCAAAACACATTGCATCTTTACCTTATTTAACTATAGACGATTATGTAACAAATGTAAAAAAGAAAGGAGCCCTTATAGGCCCCTAAAACTTTCCATCCTTCTCACTCTTTTTAGCTTCGATTAAAAACCGTCCCCATCATCCGATTTCGAATGAAAGGAACATTTAATGAACGAGTACACAAGAAATTGTCTAATTATCCCATTAGACAAGATTACATTTAACAAACGGTACCGATTATAATAGCCCAAATAAACGACTAATCCAATAACTAACACTTGTAGAATCCATCGTAACATGATAATCCCTCCTACCCATAGTTTGATTCAGGTAGGAATTTTTATGAGTAAAAATATGTACCAGTTAATGAGCATATGTACGAAACACTTTATGATTTGTTACTACTAGCTGAACTGGAATATCATGCAATTCAATAGGAAGTTCATCAATTAGCTGACACTCATAAGCAAGGGCAATCGTTGGTCCATTATATTTTGAGAGAAATCGATCATAATATCCTCCACCAAAACCTAAACGATAGCCTTCCTTCGTAAAAGCCAATCCTGGAACAATTAAGAGATCAATCTCGTCAGCATTTATCTCCAAAGTGCTTTCAACTGGCTCAAGCAAACCTGAATAAACGGACTCCAATTGTTCAAAGGTTGTAATCTTTTTAAACTGCATCGTTTTATTTTCAGGATTACACTTTGGAACGACTACTTCTTTTCCTTCTCGCCAAGCCTGTTCAATCATATGTAGCGTCGGTATTTCTGGAGGAATAGCTATCGTAATCCCTATTACCTTTGCTTGCTTCCATTCGATAAGTTCAAATAATTGTGCAGAAATTTGATTCGTATACTCCACACGTTTTTCTTCAGAAAGTTGTTCAAGACTTGTTTTAATTGTTTTCCTTACCTTTTGTTTTTCATCATTCAATTGCTTCACTCCTCTTGATGAAATCAAGTTTACTCCCATGATACTATTTCACCATTTTTACATATGAAGCTTCACATACAAAAAAAACAACAGGAAAAATCCTGTTGCTTACTTTGTTTCACGGTGAACCGTTGTACGTTTTTCTCTTGAGCAGTATTTTTTAAGCTCTAAACGATCTGGATTATTACGTTTATTTTTTTTAGAAATATAGTTACGGTCGCCACATTCAGTGCAAGCTAATGTAATATTCACGCGCATGTTGTATTTCCCTCCAAACATATTGACTTGTTCACATAGGACCTTTCTATAATAGCATTATTCATAATAAAATGCTAGTCTGTTTTTAGGAGAAATACATGGAATTCTTATATTTCTTTTTGTGCGGACTGAACTAATTGACGATTTAATAACGTCGCTTCCTCTTTCGTATTAGCATGTAATAGCCCATGCCATAACCTCTACACATTCTAATGGCATAATTTCAGACTCAAGGGTAAAAATACTAGTCACTTCACCTTTTGCCAGTGGAGAGTAGAATAACGTTCCCTCTCTTACTGATTTAAAGCATCCGTTCTCGTATAAGCCTCCCTTTCCTTGAATACAATATTGAGCGATTCCCTTTCCTTTCACGATTCCTCCTAATAAAGCAACGGAGTTCGGTGCAACATGGACAATGGCCTGTTCATTAGGACTATAAAAAGCTACAGCCTGCCTTTCGAAAGCGTTTTCATAATGAAAGAATATCTTAGGGAGTTTCTTTTCAAGTGAAACGTTCTTAATAGTGAACTTCGAATATGAAATTTGATTTTTTGTATACGTTTGTAAAAGTGTTCGAATGCCATCCTCAGGATGACTCATCATATCTTCTTCTAAATACCAGTCAAAATTCTCGTTCATCCATAACCCTACTTTTAAGTTTCTGCTAGGCAATTCATACCTATTTTGCTCCATGTATGCTGACGAGGTATTCACATCATCATCCCTTTCTATTTCATTGAAAATACACAATTTTCTAAATTAGTTAAGTTAATACTATGTTAGCATTGAAATCGTATATGGACAATAAACGCATTTTGTCGAATTTTCGCTTTTTATACTATTATGTGAATAAAAATTTAAAAACTTCATTATTTATGCATTCCATATTAAAAATTTTGTAGGATAATAAATTGAAGAATTGTCCTTTTTACTAAAAAAGTGTGTAGAATAGAAGGAGATATGTCTAAATTTAACTTTGAGGTGGAAACATGGAAATCGTTATTATTTCTTTATTCTCCTTGGCGATACTCTTACTAATCATTTCATTCTTCAAAAAAGATAAAGTAGCCAAGTTAGAAGAGGAACTTGAACAAATTACACTTACCCATATGCAAGATATATATCAGTTGAAAAAGAAAGTAAATATATTAGAAGAAGAATTGTTAATCCAAGATCAGCCTAGTCGTTATTCATCAGCTTCTTTTCATCCTGTTACACAAAGCATTCGCCCCGTTGCAATAAATAAGATTTTAAAAAATCAAGTACTTGCTCTACATCGTCAGGGCCGAACTTTGGAGCAAATTGAAAAGCAATCTACTTTGTCAAAAGATCAAATTGTAGATATTATAAACGAACAAAGAATGTGAGGAATGAAACATGAATAGAACTACCCTTCAAGCCTTTTCAGCGGGAATTATATTCGCCACAGCTATCCTTTCTGCGTATTACTATATCAATCACTCAAAAGAGGAAGCGGCTTTTACAACAGCTGATGCTAAAAAAATGCTTGAAGCTCAAGGCTACGTCCTTTCTAAAGGAACTAGCAAAACTAAGATTAGTTCTGAAGAAACAAATACCAGTATCGAACCAAACAGTGTAACTAAACAGACCATTGTCACACAATCCCCTAAACAAGAAGAAAAGCCGCAAAAAAAGATTTCATATGTTTTACAGGTTAAAAGTAATATGACAGCTGGCCAGATTGCTGCAGTGCTTGAAGAAGAACAAGTTATTGATAGTGCCAATAAATTTAAAGATTATATGAAAAAAAAGCAGCTTACCCGAAAAGTTCAAGTTGGTGAATATCCAGTTTCAAGCGATATGGATTATGAAGAGATTGGACAACTAATAACTCAAGCACAATAAAGAAAAAGCAGCTTTGATTAGAGGAATTTTTAAAATTCCTTCTAATCAAGCCTGCTTTTTTACTTTTATGAAAAATTAACTTTTATCAACCAAAACGTCCGCTAATATAATCTTCTGTTCTTTGGTCATTTGGATTCGTAAAAATGACATTTGTATCATCATACTCAACAACTTCCCCATTTAAGAAAAAGGCTGTACGGTCCGAAATACGAGCCGCTTGTTGCATGTTATGCGTAACAATGATAATACTAAAATCCTTTTTAAGGTCTTGTACAAGTTCTTCAATTTTTAATGTTGAAATTGGGTCAAGTGCAGATGTTGGTTCATCCATCAAAATAACATCTGGCTCAATAGCAAGGCAACGTGCAATACATATACGCTGTTGTTGTCCACCTGAAAGACCATATGCATTTTCGTTAAGACGATCCTTCACTTCATCCCAGATTGCAGCCCCACGTAAGCTTTTTTCTACAATTTCATCTAAAATCTTTTTATTTTTAATTCCATGAATTTTCGGTCCATACACAATATTTTCATAAATAGATTTTGGGAATGGATTTGGTTTTTGGAAAACCATTCCGACTTGAGTTCGTAGCTCTTCTACTTTGTAGGATTTATCTAAAATATTACGATTCCGATATTTAATTTCTCCTGATGTTTTCACACCTGGAGTCAATTCGACCATTCGATTCAATGTTTTTAAATAGGTGGATTTCCCACAACCTGATGGTCCAATAATTGCTGTTACTTCATTTTCATAAATATCAAGGTTGATTTTTTTTAGAGCCTGTTTTTCTCCATACCATAAATCTAAACCAATCGTTTCATATACTCTTTCTTTTGATTCAAGAGATGATACAGTATCCCCCGATTTCGGCGTTTCTTTTTTTAGTAACGTCATATCCATTCCGTATCTTCCTCACTTTAATATCTTTTTTGAAATTTATTACGTATGAGCGCCGCGACTAAATTCATGCAAATTAAAACGATAAGTAACACAAGAATCCCTGCTGCTGCTACATGTTGAAACTCTTCTTGAGGACGTGAAGTCCAGTTATAAAGTTGCATTGGTAAGACAGTAAACGTATCAAACACCGTTTTCGGTACAAAGGCAATAAACATTGGAATCCCCACAACAATTAAAGGTGCCGTTTCCCCAATAGATCGAGATAATGCTAAAATACTTCCTGTTATAATCCCCGGAAGAGCCGCCGGTAAAACAACACGAAGAATCGTCTGCCACTTTGTAGCTCCCATACCATAGGATGCATCTCGTAATTCACGAGGCACAGAACGAATCGCTTCTTGTGAAGCAACGATAATAACCGGTAAAACTAGGAGACTCATTGTTAAACCCGCAGCCAGTACCGACCGTTCTAAAGCGAGCGCTCTTACAAATATAGTCAAACCTAATAGTCCAAAGATAATCGATGGTACACCAGCAAGATTTGAAATATTTGTTTTAATTAATCTTGTGAACCAATTATTTTTTGCGTACTCTTCCAAATAAATAGCCGCACCCAAGCCGAGAAATATGGAAACTGGAGCAACAACAGACATCAACCAGAGTGTTCCTATTAATGCGGCTTTAATTCCAGCTTCTTCTGGTTTTCTAGAAGCAAAGCTTTGTAAAAACTGCCAATCCAAATAGCCAATTCCTTGAGTTAGTATCCGATATAATAAAATAGCCAGCACAAGAAGTGCTATAATTGTCGCTAATGCAAATACTCCTTTTAAAACCGTATTTAACGCGAGCCTAATCGGCATTTTTTTTGCAACAATTTTTTGATCAATAAGCTTCATGATTAGTATTCCTCCCTAATTTTACGAGAGATAAACTGAGCTAGCAAGTTCATAAGAAGGGTGAATACGAATAAGGTCATCCCAACCGCATAAATACTATAATAAATGGTTGTTCCATATCCGGCATCTCCAGAACTTACTTGAACGATGTAAGCTGTCATCGTTTGAATAGAAGTTGTTATATCTAAGCTCGTATTCGGTGTTGCTCCACCAGCTACCGTTACAATCATCGTTTCGCCAATTGCTCTAGATAAGGATAACACAATTGAAGCAACAATTCCTGAAATGGCTGCAGGAAGAACAACTTTAATTGTTGTTTCAAGCTTTGTAGATCCTAAAGCAAGAGCACCTTCACGAGTAGCACGAGGTACAGCGACTAGTGCATCTTCAGATAGCGATGCAATCATCGGTGTAATCATAATACCGACAACAAGCCCTGGACTCAAAGCATTGAACATCTCTAACTGAGGAAAGATTGAACGTAGTACTGGAGTAACAAAAGTTAGGGCAAAGAAACCATAAACAATTGTAGGAATACCAGCTAATATTTCCAATATCGGTTTTATTATTCTGCGTGTTCTATCTGATGCATACTCACTCAAAAAAATGGCTGTTGCAAGACCAATTGGTACTGCAACGATAGCAGCAATAACTGCAATTTTTAATGTCCCTAGAACTAGAGGTAGGACTCCATACGAAGGTGTTCCAGCAAATGGAAACCATTCGTTTTTAGTAAAAAATTCAACTATTGATACCTCACCAAAAAATGTAATCGTCTCAAATATCAGCGTTAAGACAATTCCTATCGTTGTTAATACAGAAACTACAGCTGTTAGTAATAAAATAACTGGAACAATTTTATCACTATTAATCCTTTTTTGCTTTCTTCGTTCTTGAATTAATTCCTGTACAGAAAACTCTGCTGTTTTTGCTTTCAAAATGGTGACTCCTTCCTAGCGCCTATTTAGCAGACTAAAGATGAGAAGTGTATCACTTCTCATCTTTTTTCCACTAAATCATTTTATCATTATTATTTCTCAAGTTCAGCTATTTTATCTAGGCCTTCTTGATATTTTTCTTCAGGTAAAGCAATATATCCTACTTCTTCAGAAAGCTCTCCAGCATTTTCAATTGCAAATTTTGCAAAATCAGCAACTTGTTCTTTATCTGCTACAGCTTTATTAGATACATAAGTGAACAATGGACGAGATAAAGGTGCATATTCTCCACTTTGAATTGTTTCATTATTTGGTTCAACTGCGCCTTTACCATTATCAATTGGAACAATTTTTAATTTATCTTGATTTTCTAGGTAATAAGCATATCCGAAGTAACCAATCGCATTTTTATCACCTGCTACACCTTGTACAAGAACATTATCATCTTCTGAAAGAGTTGCATTTTTCACAAGTGGTTTTTCTTCTAAGATTACTTCATCAAAGTAATCGTATGTTCCAGAATCAGTTCCTGGAGAATAGAATTTAACTTCTTCTGCTGGCCATTCAGGACGGATATCAGACCATTTTTTCACTTTGCCGTCTTCAAGCCATAATTTTTTCAATTCATCAACTGTTAATTGATCAACAAAATCATTGTCTTTATTTACAACAACTGATAAACCATCATAAGCTACTTCTAACTCAGTATATTTAATTCCTTTTTCGTCAAGACTTGCTTTTTCTTCATCTTTAATTGGACGAGATGCATTAGTTAAATCTGTTTCACCAGCGATAAATTTTTCAAATCCACCACCAGTACCAGAAGCCCCAACTGAAACTTTAACATCTGGCTGTTCTGCCATATATTCTTCAGAAACAGCTTCCATAATTGGAAACACTGTTGAAGAACCGTCTAGAAGCACATCGCCTGAAAGAGCAGTTTCTGTTTCGTTTGTTTTTGATCCTGTTCCACTGTCTTTTGCATTGTCTGAGCCACATGCTGCTGATACAGCCATTGCTCCACCGATTATTGCTGTTAATGCTGCGAATTTAAGGCGTTTCATTCCAATTTCCCCCTACGAGATAAGTTATCTTGCTTACATATAAAAGCATACTGTTGTACTATTAACCCCGTTTTAAAGAAATGTTAACTTTGTGTAAATGATTTTACGGGGTTGAAATATATTTCTTAATATTTATATTTCCCACATAAGGCAAGTTGAACTCTGGAAAAATATTACAAAACGACTTAATTTCTCTGTTTAAAAATAAATATTTCTTTCGTTTTTTGTTAAAAAATAGTGCCTAAAAGCATGTCTATCAGGCACTACTTTTAACAATATTTTTACTCTATATCCTCTTCATCTTCTTCTGCTTTTTCACTTTTACTTTGATTCACTTTTACTGTTGTAGAAGTTTCTATTTTTGCTTCCTTTGCTCGTTCTTCTTTTAGTTTAAAATATTCATCGAGCACTGCTGCACCAATTTCTTTATTCATACTATGACTCGAACCTCTTTGATATGCCCATGGAACAACGATTGCGAAAGCGACCTCTGGATCATCAGCAGGTGCGTACCCAACAAGTGTACTATTCATGGTTGGTTGTGGTTCGCTATAATTCACTCGATCTGGACCGTCATAAAATGCCTCTGCAGTACCTGTTTTGGCCGCTACCGTATACGGTTTGCTAGCAAAAGAGGAATAAGCCGTTCCACCGGGTTCCATCGCTACCTTTTCAAAGCCTGATTGGACCCGTTCAATCCATTCGTCCTTCATATTTAATCGATTCAATACAGTTGGCTCATTTTCTTGCACCACCGGACCTAGCTCTTCATTATCATCTACCGGATCGCGAATTTCTTTTACCATATGTGGCTGCATTCGATTCCCGCCATTGGCAATAGTTGAAACATATTGAGCAAGCTGCATCGGAGTATATGTGTCATATTGACCAATTGCAAGGTCAAGAAGTTTCCCTGAATTCGTTTCTGTTCCTTTAAACCCAGCCATTTCATTCGGTAAATCGATTCCTGTACGGACACCTAACCCAAATTGAGCAAAAGAATTTCTAATGGTTGGGAAAGCTTCCTCATTAATACGCAAAGACTGATTCGGTACATAGTTTCCCCCACCAATAGCAATAGCCGTACGGAACATATAAACATTCGATGAAACTTTTAAAGCATTCAAATCATTAATATTACCAAAATCTTTATAAGATCCCTTGGGTGGAGTTCCTTTAATGCGTAGCTTTGTATCATAAAAGACTGTTCCAGGCTGAATAGCCCCCTCTTGATACCCTGTTAAGATTGTTGCTCCTTTTACAACCGACCCCATTGTATAAGAAGTCGTAATATTGCCTAAAGCAAAGTCCTTAATCCCATATTTGCCCGTTTCAGAATCTTTAGCATATTGTTTTCCAGCCATTGTCAATATTTCGCCTGTTTTCGGGTCTAAGAGCACAACAAAAGCTCGGTCTAAAAATTTGGTATTGCCCATTCTTTTCTTAGCTAATAATTGATTTTCGATCATTTTTTCGGTAGCCAGTTGTAAATCCATATCAATGGTTAGAACCAAATCTTTGCCTCGTTGCCCTGCAGAAATGACTTCTGAATCGACAATATTACCGGATTTATCGGTAATATTACGTATTTTTTCCTTTTGACCTTGCAAAACGTCTTCATACTGCATTTCAATATAACTTTTTCCTACACGGTCATTTCTACTATAATCCCGTGCTAAGTAATAATCGAGGCTTTCGCTAGGTAACCCTTCCTCAGAAGAAGAAACCTTTCCTAGTACTGATTTTAATGTCTCATCATAAGTATAAGAACGATCCCAATCCGTTGAGATATTCACACCTGGCAATGAATCAAGATTTTCACTAACTCTGGCGAATTCTTCTTTGGTTACCTCTTTATTTTTGACAATTTGCGGTGTTAAAGCATAGCCACTTGTAAATTCTCGGTAAATAGCTAATATCTCAAGTTCATCCTTTGATAGTGCATCGTATTCTTGTTTGGTAATTCGATCAATTTGCAGCTGATACAAATCCTTATCTTCAAGTACCCCTTCTTCAACTTGTTTTCTTTCTTTTTCTGTCACTTTCTTCTCAGCTAACTCTGGATGCATTAAAATCCAAAAATCCTTTTTATCTCGTACCGTTACTTTTTTTGTTTCCTTCTCAATCAACTTTGCTAGTTTCTGAGCTGTTTCAAACATGTCCGTTGATTTAGTTCCTTGTTGCCTTGTATAGGTTATAGCATCCAAAGGCTGATTATCGACCATTAATTTAAAATTACGATCATACAATTTACCACGAGGAACTGAATTATTAACCGTTACTTCTTCCGTTCTTTCTACTTCACGACGATATTCGTCCCCATAAACAATCTGCACAACACCTAATCGTAATATTAATACAGAGAATAAGACAAACACTAAAAAGAAAAGAACATTTAAACGAAAAGGCACATGCGTCTTTTTCTTTTTCTTTTTATTCACTCTAAGCCACACTTCCTTTATCCATTTTCAAGCTGATTCTCTCTTATTCTATAGAACCTTGTTGTTTTTTTCTACCTTCAGTTACTATAAATTTTTCATCCAATATTTGAAGGTAGTTTTATTTTACGGATAAAGAAATAAATCATTGTGTGACCTAAACCAACAATTAACAAGAAAATCGGCAAGCTCTGTTTGGGGTCAAAATAAGATACCGCAAAAAGGAAGCCTATTATCGAAACAATTCTACCGAAATGAATAAAAATCTCACGGGTAACAATATATTCAATCCGCATTTCTGCTGCATTCCAAGCTCGTCCAATCACATCATAGGTAGTTGATACATACGGGACGAGTAATATAGGATATGCAATGGCAATTATCACTGCATAGATCAGTAGCCTAACATATGTAACTTTTATGGTAATAAAAACGACAGCTAAATATAGAAGAATTCCTCCTAGTAATATGGCCTTGTTACGAATCGGTGGTTTAATATAACGTGAAGCAAAATAATAAGTAATAAACGACACAGCTGAATGAAGTAAGCCATAGCTGCCGAGTGCTAGCTCGCTTCCAGTTTGGATAAAGACAAGTATCGATATGACAAACATAAATACTCCTTCTCTTATACCTTGGAAGAAATGAGCATAAGTAATAGCACGCCAGTCTTTATTATTTTTTCGTTCTTGCAAAATTCGCACGAAACAATATCTTCCATGTGCAGGACGCCTTTTTAATGAAAAGCTAAGAAAAACAGCTACCGCAAACAGAAAGAGAGATAAACTAAATACAATCGTATATCCAAAAGATTGATCCATTCGTGAAATGATAAACCCTGCCGAAATAGGCCCTATCATGCCCGCGCTAGATGTTAAAATCCCCATAGAACCATTAAAGAAATCGCGCGTCTCTGGTTCTGTAATTTCAAACGTTAACACATTGAAGGCAAGCCAATAAAATCCCCAACCAATTCCTAAAAAAGCACCAAACAACCAAATATAGCTCGTTGCTCTTCCATTCGCTAAAAGAACCGTTAAATAAAAAAGAGTTAAAAAAATAACCCCCAGTCGTAAAACAATAACTCGATCCACCTTTTTCGCTAATCTGCCAGCAAATATAAAGGTAAACGGTTGAACAATCACAACAATTAAATTATAGATGCCAATATCAAGATAGTTACCAGACTGTTTCCACAAATATATATTCACAAATGTATTCGATAAAGCGATGCTCAGGCTATATAAACCATTGATCATTAAAAGTAAATGTAGATCTTTTTTATCTTCCTTAGCTCCTGTTAAACTATGTAAAATCCCCATATTCAAACGCTCCTTTTTGTTCGCTTTAGTGTTTGAATATTGTTAGAGATTTATTCAAAAGGTAAACACCTTTAGTGGAACATTAGAAAAACACGACTTATCGCCCCAATGGCGAAAGTCGATGTCTTTTCTTATACTTTAATCCTTTAAAGCAGTTAAACTCTCTTAAAGAATAAAAAAACGAGAACCTGAAAAATCAGATTCTCGCTTTACACATTTTATTATTTTGCAGCAGCGTAACGTTTTGCTACTTCTTCCCAGTTTACAACATTCCAGAAAGCGCCAATATAATCAGGACGACGATTTTGGTAATTAAGGTAGTATGCATGTTCCCAAACATCTAATCCAAGAACTGGTGTTTTACCTTCTGATAAAGGTGAATCTTGGTTGGGTGTGCTTGTTACTTCTAATTCACCGTTATTTACAACTAACCAAGCCCAGCCAGAACCGAAACGAGTTGTAGCTGCTTTTGCAAATTCTTCTTTGAAAGCATCAAGGCTACCGAATTTAGCAGAAATAGCATCTGCTAATTCGCCAGTTGGAGCTCCGCCACCATTTGGAGAAAGGATAGTCCAGAATAAAGAGTGGTTAGCATGTCCTCCACCATTGTTACGAACAGCTGTACGAATTGCTTCTGGAACAGCGTCTAAATTAGCGACTAATTCTTCAATGCTTTTATTTTGAAGGTCTTGATTCCCTTCAATTGCAGCATTTAAGTTTGTCACATATGTGTTGTGATGTTTAGTGTGGTGAATGTTCATTGTTTCTTTGTCAATGTGTGGTTCCAAAGCGTCATATGCGTAAGGTAATTGTGGTAATTCGAAAGCCATTATAAAATTCCTCCCTATGTACTCTTATAATTATTTGCGGGCCCTAGTTTTCCAAAGATTCCTAAAGCCTATAAATCTAGATTATCAAAGTTTTGATAGCGTTTCAAACGTTATGCTTTGTTTTTTGTATATATATGATTTTCGCTCGTTTATTCAACAGTCCTAACAGACATAAGACCACGATTTGAAACAACAAACTGAACAAGCATGTTCTCAATCATATTGTTTACCAAAACTTTTTATTTATTCTACTAAAACACTTCAAAGAGAAAGTATCCAATCATAATGATTACATGTATATGCATGAATCATTACGTCATTCTCATTATTAACTTCCATATGTTATTTTACACTTTAATAGTGAAAAGGAAGAGGACCTTATTCCCTCTTCCTTTTTTATTATTTTGATCGAAATTGTCTCATTTGTTGGTTTAACGCACCAGATAATTCGTTTAATACATTTCCAATTTCATAACTTTCTTTAAGTTGATTTTGCTGTTCATAGGAACTTTTTAGCATTTGCTCAGAACTAGCACTCGTTTGTTGTGATAATGCCGCATATCGTTCCGTTGATTCTTCCACTTTCGGCAAAGATTCTTGTAAATGTCCGACATATTTATGAATATATGTAAGTTTCTGTTTTACCTGCTGAACATCTACATTCCAAATATCAATAGAATGTTTACTTTCTGTAACAGCCTCGACATTTTCATTTAAATGCGTTGACATACTCCCATACTCCAGCTGAGTTTTTTCGGTTAGACTAATCATATTGCTCATATTTGACTCAATTTCTTTTGCTGCTGCTGAAGTTTGATCCGCTAATTTTCTAACTTCTGTTGCCACAACAGAAAATCCCTTGCCGTATTCCCCAGCACGTGCAGCCTCAATGGTTGCATTTAAAGCAAGTAATTTAGTTTGTTCAGAAATAGATTGAATAAGCCCTACAATGGAATGAACAGATTTGGAATGTGCACTCATCGTATTGACCGTTTCCGTTATACGTCTTGATTCTTGTTGAAACATCCCCATTCGCTCTAACAGAACATCCATTCGATTCGTACTTTCTTGAGCAGAATCATTCATTTTTAGAGCAATTTCAAACAATTGGTCCATTTCCTCAAAAATTAATAATACATCTTTTTTCATTGTTTGGAACGTGTCCAAATGATCTTCTGAACTATTAGCAGTTTCTTCTGTTGCTTTTTGAACAATTTCAATCCCCGTTAATAGCTCCTGATTTTTTTCTAATACGTGACTAGAAGATTGTTGCAACTGTTGACCCGTTTCATGCAATCGTCCCGCCGTTGTTCCAATATTTTGGAGTAACCCCTGCAATGAAACAAGCAGAGCTTGAAAACTTTTAATTAACGATTTCACCTCTGGTGTTGTGTGTTGAATCCCTTCAAAAGAGATATCAAGATTCCCTTCTCTCGCCTTCTTCATCAGATCACGAATTTGTTCTAAAGGCTTCGTTAATTTATTGATAATAAGCATAGCAATCAGTACAGAAAGAATTAAACAAACTAAGGCTACACTTATAATAGACCCCGCCATGTCATGAATGTCTCCTAAGTACCTTTCTTGTGGTACAGCAATCACATAATGCCCTCTTACCTCTTGTACATATTTAAACACAATCGTGTACTCTTCACTATTAATCGAAGTATGTATAATACCGTCCTTTTTTTCCACAATATCTTTACGTAATGCTTGTGAAAAATCTAACTTAGATTGCTTACTTGTTAAATATGGTGTGACTTCTCCATCTTTTAGAAGAAAAAAATCACTTTGCAGACCGTCTTGAGCCATTTGAGAACTCTGATTTTTTACTACACTTTCAACATTCTTTTGAAACTTCTCCTCATCTCCAACATATGTGTACATTAAATTTTGGGCCATATGATAAAATAGCGCAGTTTCTCGATCCAATCTATTTTCAACTGCATTCATAGTAGAGGCTTTCGATTGTTCATATGCAATATAACTGATTACTGATGATGTAAGCACTAATGAAGTAATAACCAAAATAAGCAATCTTGTTTTCAACGTCCATTGAACCGATACTTTTGACCTACTTGTTGAAGTTCTATGTTTCTTTTCCTTTTTCGGTTTATTTATCGTATCTTTCTGTTTCTTTTTCATTTTATCCTCCTTTTGAATCACTTCCATTATCACTTTGAAATATTAATTTATTGTAAAAAGAACGTAAAAATAAGAATAATTTTCTTACAGCATTATGAATAGCACAGTGATGGTATGCACTTTCTGTAATAAATAATTTAATATTCTTTTCTTTGTTCGACAGTATTCTACAGTTGATTCTTTTATAATAATTAATACATAGTCATTGGAGGGGATATAAATGATTAAAAACAATCAAATTGATCAACATTGGTTCACTCTTATTTTAGAAGCCAAAAAAATTGGTTTGACAATTGATGAAATCAAAAACTTTTTAAAGTCAGAATCAAATCAAAATTCTAATGAATAATTCAGTCATTCCTCTATAAAAACCCTACAAAATTAAATTTCTTACTCCTTGGCCATGATTAAGTATAAAACTATATTTTGATTTTTTTAAACGCTGCTCAATTTTAGGCATACAAAGATTAATCTCCTCGTATATATAGAAAAAAAGACAATCCTCGGGGGATTAAAATGAAACGATTGCTCTCTTTTCTTATCATTTGTTTTGTCTTATTTATTGTTTATCACGATATAACAACAGGAACTCTACAAAAATCGGCTCCTACCAAAATGAAAGAACCTTCCCTGCCTGTCACTCAATCTGAACACAAAAGTAAATCAAATTATATTGAAATCACGATGAAACCTGGTGATACATTACTATCAATTATTGAACGAGAAGAAGGCGCTCTTACTCAACCTATTGAAACGATTGTTACTGATTTTCAAGAGCTAAATGAAGGACTCAAACCTGAAAAAATGCAAATTGGCAAAACATATAAAATTCCAACCTATACAAAAAAAGCGCAGGCACCTTAATTACGCAAAACTTAAAAAAGATAATACATTCAATTCCTTGTCAAGAAGTGTTAAACATTGATACAATATTTTTGCAAACAATTAGGAAAAGCAAAAACGAAAGCCCCGAATAAAAATGATTAAGCAAAGAAGCGGGATGCTTTCACTTGATATCAAAATGCAGCGAAAGTTTGATACTTTCTTAATCTAAAGGAGCGAGTTCCACTTGAGTGAAATAATACATCGTACTAAAACACGTCCAATTAAAGTTGGAAATTTAATAATCGGTGGCAATAATGAAGTTATTATCCAAAGTATGACAACAACGAAAACTCATGATGTTGAAGCGACCGTTGCTGAAATTTTACGTCTTGAAGAAGCCGGTTGCCAAATTGTACGCGTTGCGTGTCCAGATATGCGAGCTGCTGAGGCCATTCCAGAAATCAAAAAACAGATTCACATTCCGCTTGTCGTTGATATTCATTTTGACTATCGACTTGCGTTAAAGGCAATTGAAGGCGGCGCTGATAAAATTAGAATTAATCCTGGTAATATTGGCCGTCGTGAAAAAGTAGAAGCCGTTGTAAAAGCAGCAAAAGAAAAAGGGATTCCAATCCGAATTGGTGTTAATGCTGGTTCTTTAGAAAAACGCATTATTGAAAAATATGGATATCCAACAGCAGATGGAATGGTTGAAAGTGCCTTGCATCATATTAAGATCTTGGAGGATCTTGATTTTTATGACATCATCGTCTCCATGAAAGCATCTGATGTAAACTTAGCTATTGAAGCTTATGAAAAAGCAGCAAAAGCCTTTGACTATCCACTACATCTTGGTATTACAGAATCAGGTACTTTATTTTCTGGTACTGTTAAAAGTGCTGCTGGACTTGGAGCAATATTAAGTAAAGGAATTGGTAACACAATGAGAATTTCATTGAGTGCCGATCCTGTTGAAGAAGTAAAAGTGGCTCGTGAGCTGCTAAAAGTATTTGGACTAGCATCGAATATGGCGACACTGATTTCTTGCCCTACATGCGGTAGAATTGAAATTGATTTGATTTCGATTGCCAATGAAGTAGAAGAATATATTCAAACCATTAAAGCACCGATTAAGGTTTCTGTTCTTGGCTGTGCTGTTAATGGACCAGGTGAAGCTCGTGAAGCAGATATTGGTATTGCTGGAGCAAGGGGAGAAGGTTTACTCTTCCGTAAAGGAGAAATAATCCGCAAAGTACCTGAAGAAACAATGGTTGAGGAATTAAAAAAAGAAATTGATTTAATTGCTAAAGAATATTTTGAAAAACAGCAATCCGAAGGTATTACATCGTAAGAAAAAGCTTGGATTCAATTTGAATCCAAGCTTTTTGCCTTTAAAAGAATGGTAAGATAAAGATACCTACAATAATGGATACGGCACCAATACCAATTGCCCATGAACCAAGACTTTTTGCTCCTCTGCTACGGCTATAAAAACCGCCGATGATACCAATAATCCCAAATAGAAATGGCATCGTAAACAAAGAAAGGATGGAAAGGATTAAAGCAATAACCCCGACGATCGTGCCACCAAACGCAACTCCATTTGTCTCATTGCGGTTATCGGTAAAAGTATTATTTACACGATTCACACGGGGGACAGTCATTTCTGCTGCTGTTTCTTCACGATAATCATTTTTTGCTCTATCGATGGATTCCCTCTCAGATCCTTCCACATCAATCACTTGAAAAGTACCTGGAATTGGATCTGATGGAATATCAGTATCAATTCGTTTAGAACGATTTTCCTCCATCTTACATCCCTCACTTTCATTAAGTAGGAGCATTTATAGTGTATGTAAGAAATGAAAAACCCCTCGTTAAAAATCTTTCTTCTCTTGGCAGAACTTTCATCTCCCCTCATACTTCATTGTTTGTGGTACACTGTATTTTATAAGAAGATTAGATTAGGTTTTGATATTTAAATCCTTTCCATTACAATTGTGTAACTGAGCCTAATACTGCTTATCAACTGTATAAATGTAAGCTTAAAGAAAAATGAGGAGATAGATGATGAAACGATTTGGCATAGATATAGATGGAACGGTCACTAGACCTGACACCTTCATTCCATATTTGAACAAAGCATTCCAATTAAATTTAGCCTATGAGGATGTTACTCAATATGATTTTTCCCCATACGTCAACGTATCAAGAAAAGAATTAGATCATTGGTTTAGGACAAACGAGCCAATATTCTATAGGGAATCTTTGCCCGCTGCTGGCGCAAAAGAAGTATTAAATAAGTGGACCTCACACGCTGAGTTATATTACATTAGTGCACGTCATCAAGGCTTATTTGAAGTTACCGA
This sequence comes from uncultured Bacillaceae bacterium, assembly GCA_963790055.1. GTDB lineage: Bacteria > Bacillota > Bacilli > Bacillales > DSM-1321 > Peribacillus. The sequence continues at coordinate 182,524 of CAWBND010000016.1, read as the reverse complement.
AAATTGGTTTGCTTCTCACAACCTGCACTATCACCATTTAGAATTAGTTGGCTCTCACGATAAGGTAGAAACAGCTAAAAAATTAGCTGTTGATCTTTTTTTTGAAGATAAACATGATAATGCTGTAGCGATTGCTGAGGAATGTAAAATACCGGTGCTATTGTTTAACACCCCTTATAATCAAGACCCTGTTCCGAATAGGGTCATTCGAGTTCAAACATGGTCTCAAGCCCAAGAGTGGGTCCACAATTGGTTGCTGGAACAACAATAAAAAAGTGCGAAAGCCATTTACATGGTTTTCGCACTTTTAACGAGATGGTTGAAGTACACATTCTGGACATCGACCATAGATTTCAAATTTATGACCAGATATATCATAATCCTTTAAATTTTCTTCTATATCCTTCATTGGGCATGTTTCAATCTCTTTTGTTTTTCCACAATCTAAACAAATAAAATGATGATGATGTGTAGAGTGACCACAACTGAAGCGAAAATGTTTCTCTCCCTCTAGTTCGGTCATTTCAAAAATACCTAATTTGACAAACAAAGAAAGATTTCGATAAATCGTATCAAAGCTCAACCCCGGATAATTCTGTCTCATATTTTCTAGAACATCTTTAGCCGTTAAGTATTTATCGCTGGCAGAAAAAAGCGCAAGCATATCTTCTCTTTTCCCTGTATGTTTAAAACCATGATCCTTCAATAATTGAATAGCAGTTGTTACATTCACATAAACACCTCATTTATCGGTTTTTCCATTTATCAACCAAAATGGCTATAATCAGAATGAGTACAGCAAGCATGACAATCGTTCCACCTGGGGCAAGATCAAGCTGATAAGAGAGGATTAGTCCACCCATAACCGATATTTCTCCAAAAATAATGGAATACGCAATCATTTGCTTAAATCCTTTTGCAAATCGTAAACTTGCCGCAACAGGTAACGTCATTAAGGAAGAAACAAGCAAAATACCAACAACTCTCATGGAAGCTGCAATGACAAGTGCAACCAAAACAATAAAAATAAAATGAATAGCTTTAGAAGGAATGCCAGACGCTTTTGCATGTTCTTCATCAAAGGAAAGCAAAAATAATTCTTTAAAAAACATGAGTAAGGTAATAATAACGGCAATCCCTACCCCAATGACTAGATATAAATCTGACCGACTAACCGCACTTACAGTTCCAAATAAATACCCATATAAATCAGCATTAAAGCCATCTGCTATCGAAATAAAAATAACACTGAGACCAATTCCTCCAGAAAGTATAATCGGAATGGCCAATTCCTGATAATGCTTATAAATCGTTCTTAACTTTTCAATAAATAAAGATCCTCCAACAGAAAAAGCCATCCCAAAATAAAGTGGATTTAATCCAGCTAGCGAAACAAAACTTTTTTGCAGGAGTAAACTACATGCAATTCCTGCAAGTGCCACATGACTCAGGGCATCTGCAATCATTGACATTCGCCTTACAACAACAAACACACCCAATAATGGCGCTATTACTCCTATGATGATTCCTGTAATAAACGCATTTTGCAAAAATTCATATTGCAATAACCCCGATATCATTCACGATCCTCCAAAATCTCTTAATGATTATGAGTGAGTAGCTTAACGTCATGACCATAAAATGATGACAGCTCTTCTTCATGTAATTGATTGTATTCCTCAGCATTTCCATGAAAATGTAATTGTTTATTTAAACAAGCTACATGTGTTACTTTATCTGTTACAGTTCCCACATCATGAGTAACTAAGATTAACGTGATACCTAGTGTTTTGTTCAACATGTCTAATAACTCATAGAACTGATGAACATTTTTGGAATCTACGCCAACCGTTGGCTCATCTAGAATCATTAATTTTGGTTCGACTACAAGTGAACGTGCAATAAACACTCTTTGCTGTTGACCTCCAGATAATTCGCCAATATTACGATTTTGATAAGAAAGCATTCCTACAGAATCAAGCGCCTTTCTTACTTTTTGCTTATCTGCTTTGCTTGGAAATTTAAATAAACCAATTTTCTTTGTTAACCCACTTTGCACAACCTCAAAGACAGTTGCAGGAAATCCTGAGTTAAATGAGTTTGCCTTTTGTGAAACAAACCCAACCTTTTGCCAATCTTTAAATCGATCGATACTTTCACCAAATAATTCAATTGTACCTGTTTGAGTTTTTAATAATCCGAGCATTAATTTCAAAAGGGTGGATTTTCCCGATCCGTTTGGCCCGACAATCGCCAAAAAAGCTCCCTTTGGAACTTCTAACGATATATCTTCTAGTACTTTATCTTTTGAATATTTATACGAAAGATTTTTTACTTTAACAATAGGATGTAGATCCTTTTTATTCAAATTATATCACCTATTTTTTTAAGAATCATTCCGATTTACAAAGAGTAGTATATACGAAAAGTAAGCAAAAGTAAAGAACTCCACTTTCAGTTTTCGTTCACATATTGACTCTCCCCTCATATGTTTAAAAAAAGGAGGGAAGCTGATGAAACTAATTGAAATGGTAGTCAATCATAAAATGAATCAAATAAAGCCAGATGAACTACTTACTCTAGCAGGACAGTATCAAGTAACCTTAACACAAAGTGAAGCTGTTCAAATTTCCAAACTGTTATCAGGACAAAATATTAATATCTTTGATGCCAGACAAAGACAGATGCTAATAGGAAGAATTGCAGGGATCACAGGTATGAACAAAGCTAAACAAATTGAAAACATATTCTATCAATTGACTGGAACGATATAGAACACATCCTAACACAAAAGGTTCTGCCCCCACAGCAACAAGAAGCTGTGGGGGCTAGCCTTTTTTCTGTCTGTTTAACTTTCCCTGATTTTCTCTAACACGTTATCATCAAAGCTGTCCTGTCTTAACATCTCAATTTCAAACTTATACGGTGCTTTTTTATCATTTTTATCTTCGCCGACAAAAGGTGTTTCTAAAATTTTCGGTAACGCCATTAGTTGTGGATGATGAACGATATAACTAAGAGCTTTAAAGCCGATATGACCAAAACCGATGTTTTCATGACGATCTTTACGTGCCCCACGTTCATTTTTGCTATCATTAATATGCAAAACTTTCATACGATCAATCCCAACAATTTTGTCAAATTCGTTTAATACGCCATCAAAGTCTTCTATAATATTATAGCCCGCATCATGAATATGACAGGTATCCATGCAAATAGATAATTTATCATTATAGGTCACACCATTAATAATCATGGCTAACTCTTCAAAAGAACGACCGCATTCCGAACCTTTGCCTGCCATCGTTTCTAAAGCGATTTGAACTTGATCGTCCTTTGTTAATACTTCGTTCAAGCCCTCAATAATTTTTTTAATCCCCTCTTCGCTGCCTGCACCTACATGTGCTCCAGGATGCAAGACAATTTGTCTAGCACCAATAGCTTCTGTGCGATCAATTTCACTTCGTAAAAAGTTCACACCCAGTTCAAAAGTAGCTGGATTCGTTGTATTCCCCATATTAATAATATAAGGAGCATGGACAATGATGTCTTCCATCCCCTGCTCGGTCATATGTTGTTGACCGTTTTCGATATTTAATTCTTCAAGCTTCTTACGGCGCGTATTTTGCGGTGCACCTGTGTAAATCATAAAGGTATTGGCACCATAAGAAGCCGCTTCCTCACTTGCTCCAAGCAGCATTTTTTTCCCACTCATTGAAACATGCGATCCAATCTTTAACATTTGTTTCCCCTTTCCCACGACTAACAATCTATTTTTGTCTCTTTGCTATTCGACGTTGTTTCCTCTTAAAATCTTCCACCTCACGTTGATGTTTCTTTTTATATCCTGGTTTGATCTTAGTCGATTTTTTAATCATCGTTTTTGCCTTTACATCAATTTGAGTTACTTGTTTTTTACGATGTTTACGCTTGTTTCGTTCATCGATTTCAATCCAATCACCATCTTGGATATCAGCATCGTGAAAAACAATACCCATTTTTTCAAGTCGAATCAATGCATCTTCATCAGATTGATCATAAATGGTCGCGGCAATACCTGATTTTCCTGCTCGTGCTGTTCGACCTGTTCGATGGATATAAAAATCCAAGTCAGAAGGTAGCTCATAGTTAATGATATGGCTGACGCCTTCAATATCAATTCCACGCGCAGCTAAATCGGTAGCAACGATATATTGATAATCTAAATTATTAATTTGTTTCATCATTCGTTTGCGATCTCGTGGTGATAAGTCACCATGAATACGACCAACTGTTAAGCCTTTTGTAATTAATTCATCGGCAACAGCATCCGCCATTTTCTTTGTATTCGTAAAAATAATCGCTAAATACGGATTATAGCGAACCGCAATATCGTGCAATAGTTGAATTTTATTTCGATGTCGTAGTGGAATCAATACATGTTCAATTTTCGCAGCTGTAGCTTGCTTTGGATTGACCTGAACATATTTCGGATTTTCCATATATTTTTTCAAAAATGGCTTTAGTTTTTCAGGAATGGTTGCTGAGAATACAAGCATTTGGATTTTTTCCGCCATACGTGAAGCAAATTGATCAACATCTTCAATAAAGCCCATATCAAGCATTAGGTCTGCCTCATCGACAACAAGCATTGTCGCATTATATACTTGCAAAGCTTGCTCCTCGACTAAATCCTTAATCCGCCCTGGTGTCCCAATCACTAATTGAGGTTGTGTTTTCAACTTATCAATGGTACGCTGTTTGTCTGTTCCGCCAATAAAGCAACGAACTTGGACGGGTGTATCCTCAGGAAAATGTTCAGCAATCTTCAAAGCCTCTTTATAAATTTGATCGGCTAATTCTCGAGTAGGTGCTGAAATAATTGCTTGAACCTCCTGTTTAGCAGGATCAAGCTTCTCCATAATCGGCAGCAAATACGAGTGTGTTTTCCCTGTACCCGTCTGAGATTGTCCAATTAGGCTATGGTCACTTAGAATAGCTGGAATGACACGCTCCTGAATCTCCGTAGGCTTAGTAAAGCCTACAGCACTAACTGCATCTATCAAATAACCTTTCAAATTAAATCGTTCAAATTGGTTTTGTTTCATCAAAAAACTCCTTTATTTTATGGGGTCTAATCATTTGACATATCCTTCGATTATCAAATATTTATTTAAAAAACACAAATGCTGAATAGAGGCACTCGAATTCATAAGGCATTTACATAAGTATCATGGACTACTTAAGAAAAGCGGAAGGCACCCGTTCAGCGACGTACAGACTGAGGCCCACACGATGTGGGTCACACAGACGTTGCCACAGGACGTGGCGGTCTTAGTCTGTGTTCATTTCCTCCGTATGAGATAAAGGAAACACGAAGAGTGCGATAGCACGATTCGATGTTGACTTATCGCAAGGAGGAGCGGGAAGTCCGATAGGCGCTGGGTGCCTGAAGCTAGACACCTGTATACATCGAAAATTTTAGACTTTCTTATCACTTGCTAACAAACTACCGTTACCATCTTACCCTCTTTCTTCTAACTTCACAACAGCTTGTTCTAGTTTCATGATTGCTCAAACCTTTTTTTCGCTTTTGCATAATCATATAGAAAGAACTATTTTCATCCCTAGAAGGAGGGAAAAGGACATGTTTCAAGGAAGACACCAAGGGCAAGGACCAAACTTTTTACGACCAACTGGACCATTTATGCAGCCAGAGCGACCAAATCTCCAAAGAATGCCTCAACCACACCATCCTTTTTTTCAACAAATGCCCAAGCCTCAAGAAACGGGGCACCCATTTAGAGGAAATGGACCTTTTCAACAACCTTCCCAGAAAGAAGGTTTACTTGGAAAGCTATTCGGTAAATCTAAACAAACACAAAAGCCTCAAAATTTATTTGCACCACCATCAGGAGTAAAACAAGAAACACGCAGCAGCGGCGGTATTTTAGAAACACTGAAAAATCCTGAAGGCCTTAATACGATGTTAAACAATACGCAACGGGTTTTGCAAGCTGCCGAACAATTTACGCCTATGATTCAACAATACGGACCTATTATAAAAAATTTACCGTCTATGTGGAATATCATGCGTGCTCTTAATTCTGATAATTCGAAGCAAGAAGAAACGAAAAAAGAAGAAACCGTTAAAAAATCACCAATGAAAAAACACCGAGATGCATCAAACGCACCAGCTGAAAAGAAAACGAAACAACGCTCTAAAAAAAAGAAAAGGGATTCTGTTCCAAAACTATATATTTAATAAAGTGAACCTTCCATTAGTGAGGGTTTTTCTTCATGCCCCCACTAATAGAAATTTTGTATTATCCTCCCTTCTCTTATATAATAGAAAAGAATTATATTCATAGTTTCTTTGCCTATTAAGAGGAGGACATATAGATGAAAGTTATTAAAATATCTCCGCGCGGCTATTGCTATGGCGTTGTTGATGCTATGGTTATTGCTAGAAATGCGGCATTAGATAAAACATTGCCTCGCCCGATTTATATATTGGGGATGATTGTTCATAACAAGCATGTGACGGATGCCTTTGAAGAAGAAGGTATTATTACACTAGATGGAAGCAACCGCAAAGAAATTATTGAAAAAGTGGAACATGGTACAGTCATTTTCACGGCACATGGTGTCTCTCCTGAGATTCGAAAAATCGCAGAAGAAAAAGGACTCGTATCAATAGATGCAACCTGTCCAGACGTAACGAGCACCCATACATTAATTCAGGAAAAGGAACAAGAAGGCTATCACGTCATTTACATTGGGAAAAAGGGCCATCCAGAACCTGAAGGAGCAGTAGGTGTTGCTCCAAATATCGTTCATCTTGTTCAAAATTTTGAAGATGTGGAAGCACTGGACATTCAAAATGAAAAAATTATTGTGACGAACCAGACAACAATGAGTCAATGGGATGTTTTAGATGTTATTGAAAAGGTAAAAGAAAAATATCCGCACGCTGAGGTTCATAAGGAAATTTGTTTAGCTACTCAAGTTCGTCAAGAGGCAGTGGCTAGCCAAGCAGGTGAAGCGGATGTATTGATTGTCGTTGGTGACCCAAGAAGTAATAACTCCAACCGCCTTGCTCAAGTATCCGAAGAAATCGCCAGTACAAAGGCTTATCGAATTGCCGATCTTTCAGAACTTAATCTGGATTGGCTGAAAGACGCTGAAACAGTTGCCGTTACATCAGGCGCCTCTACTCCAACGCCTATTACCAAAGAGGTCATTTCCTTTTTAGAAACATACGATAAGAATGATGAATCTACATGGAATACCGATAAAAAAACACCTTTAAATAAAATCTTACCTAAAATAAAAGTACCTAAATAAAAAAGTCGTCATTGACGACTTTTTTTATTTGAGTATCCTAACTTTTGCAGTAGGCAGAGTCATACAAAGGTAAACGGATCCGTATTCACTTTAGATGAAATGAATTCAACAGCTAACTTGCGTTCACGACACATCTCAGCTAGGACCGTTGCAACCCCTTGCTTCATTACCTTTTCAACATTATGACCAGGGTCTACAATATTTAAACCAAGCATCATAGCATCGTGGGCTGTATGATAATACATATCGCCGGTCACATACACGTCTGCCCCTTTAAATTTTGCCGTTTGGAAGTATTTATTGCCATCACCTCCAAGCACAGCTACTTTTTTCACAGTTGAGTTTAAATTTCCAACTACTCGAACCCCAGTCACATCTAATGTCTTTTTCACATGCTGGGCAAATTGTTCAAGCGTCATTTCATGCGCTAACGAACCAATTTTGCCAAGGCCAAGCATCTCGCCTTGATTATCTAAACGATAAATATCATACGCAACTTCCTCATATGGATGTGCCTTCAGCATCGCTGATACTACTTTTTTCTCCATATTCTCTGGAAAAATGGTTTCAATCTTCACTTCTGACACTGCTTCTAGTCGTCCTACCTTCCCTATGGACGGTTCACTTCCATCCTCAGGTAAAAACCTTCCTGTTCCCTGAGCAGAGAACGAACAATGGCTATACTTCCCTATTGCCCCTGCTCCCGCTCTCCCAAGTGCTTCTCGAACGTTAGCTTCTGCTTCCAAAGGTACAAACACTGCTAATTTTTTCAACGCAACTTCATAGGTTGGCACGAGTACCTCAGTATTTTCTAACTGCAATGCAGCAGCAAGCAAATCATTAACGCCACCCTTTGCCACATCTAAATTGGTATGGGCTGCATACACAGCAATATCGTACTTAATCAATTTTTCAACGATTCTGCCAGACGAAGTGGTTGTATCAATTTTCTTTAACGGACGATAAATCAAAGGATGATGAGCAATAATAAGCTCCACACCGCTTTCAATTGCTTCATCAACCACTTCCTCTAATACATCAAGAGCAATCATTACTTTTGATACAGGCTTATGTAAAGACCCAATATGTAGACCAATTGGATCCCCTTCCATTGCGTATTGCTTTGGCGAAAACTGTTCAAACAACTCAATAATTTGATAACCATTTGCTGTCTTCATAATCGCTTAAGTACCTCCTCGATAACCGCTATCTGTGCAAGTAATTCCTTCTTTTTTTCTTGTAAATGGTCGTTACTACTTGCATCCATTTGCTCAATAACTTTTTCTAGATGTTGCTTTTCTCCAACCCATTTTTTCACAAAAATAGGGTGCTGCTGCTTCATTAAAAATGGACCAAATTTAATCTCCTTTTCACGTTCATCTTCATAAGGCTTGAGTGGTCCACCACGTTCAGCAATTAAGATTTCATAGATTTTCCCATCTTCTTCAAGAATTTCTTCATCCACTAACTCCCAATTATTTTCTATTAACCAAATTCGAACATTTTGAGAGCCTACATTCGGTTGAAGAATAAGACGTTCCACTTTGGCTAATTTGTTCTTTCCTCTTTCTAAAATACTGGCTATTAATGTTCCACCCATACCAGCAATTGTCACCGAGGTTGCTTCATCTACTTCAAGAACATCCAAACCATCACCTTTTCGAACATCAATCCTTGCTTGTAAGCCCGTTTCCTTCACTTGCTTTAAAGCTGACTGATAAGGTCCTTCTACTACTTCTCCGGCAATCGCTTTTGAACACAAATCATTGATAATAGCATAACAAGGAAGATACGCATGGTCCGATCCTATATCAGCAAGAATACTCCCTTTGGGAATATGTACGGTAACACATTGCAAGCGCAACGACAACTTTTCATGATTCATTATCCTCAACTCGCTTAACTTTATTTTCTTATACTATCGTCCATTATATATAAGTTCTGATAGTAAAAAAAGACTGTATTGCCGTAAAAGACAATACAGTCAGCCAGTTATGACTATTTTAAGCCTTGTAAAAATTTCACCATATTTTCTGCCTGATCTTCTTTCACTAATCCGCCAGGCATAGAATTTTTCCCGTTTATTATGATGTCTTTTATTTCATCTGCAGATCGACGGTCACCAATACCTGTTAAAGCAGGCCCCATTGCCCCTTGGTAGGCATCACCGTGACAGCTAATGCAATTTTGTTTATAAATATCTTCCGGTGCAGCGGAGGCACTGTCAGTAGATTCTTCTGTTTTTCCACCATTCTCCTGTTCCTTAGCGATTTCTTTAGAATCCCCTACCCCTTTAAAAGAAAGCAAAAACATAAGTCCAATTCCAAAAACCATGATGACCACAAAAGGTATAACTGGATTACGATTCATTCATCTTCCTCCCCTATGCAATGCCTAATTGTTTGTATGAGCATATTCTGTACAAACTATTATAACCCTACTTGAAAAAATTTCCAACAGAAAGGGGGAATGAGAAAATTATTAAATATTTTGTGCTTTTCCCAACTTATTTTTTCCCACTATGCTGAAATAGAAAAAGGATACCGATTAAATCGGAATCCATGATTTTGCTAAAAAATAAACAATAATTAATGCACCAATAACACCTGCAATAAAAAAATAGAGCAATTTTAATTTGTGACCTACCATACACCAAATTCCACATTGCACGAGCAAAATGATATATAAGATTCCACTATTTTTAGGAAATATAAAATCAGCTAGATTTACGGATTCCATTAGAATGAATAACGCTAAACAAACCAATGTTAATTGAAATAACAATGCCTCTTTTACATACCGCATCATCAAAAAGCCAAAAATAATGATTGTAATTGCTGTTAAAGTAATTTGCATTCCTATGGGAATTTCAGTAAAATAATTAACAAATAAGATTATAAAAAAAATGGTCGTGAAGATCCATAATGGAATATGTAAAGAAGACTTGCTCTTTTTTTTCATAGGCTCAATGCTTTCTTCCCCACCACTATATAAGGTCAATAAAAAATCACAATATTGTTCCGGAAGTAGCTTACTTTGCTTCCAATATTTAATTTCTTGTATGATGATTTTCTTGCGTGTTTCATTCATAAGCACACCCTCAGTTTAAGTTTTCTTCATGTCTATATATCGGCAGAAACCGTAAACAGTTAAGGGGATATACGCAAGTACCTTAGTTACAAAAGATATTTTTTGTATTAGCTTTATTAAACGACAATGCTGCTAAAAATTAACAGAGTCTCATAATCAAGCCTTTCTTTTAAAAAGAAAAAGAGCCAATCCTGCTTCCTACAGGATGACTCTCGATTATCTTATTCTAAAAAGTCTTTTAATCGTTTGCTTCTACTTGGATGTCTTAGCTTACGAAGTGCTTTTGCTTCAATTTGACGAATACGCTCACGTGTAACACCAAATACTTTTCCCACTTCTTCAAGTGTGCGAGTACGACCATCATCTAATCCGAAACGAAGTCGTAAAACATTTTCTTCGCGATCGGTTAACGTATCAAGAACATCTTCAAGCTGTTCTTTTAATAATTCATATGCCGCATGTTCTGCAGGAGAGGTTGCCTCATGATCTTCAATAAAATCACCTAAGTGTGAGTCATCTTCTTCTCCAATTGGCGTTTCAAGTGATACAGGTTCTTGAGCAATTTTCAAGATTTCACGAACTTTTTCTGGAGTTAAATCCATATCTTCGGCGATTTCTTCCGGAGATGGTTCACGTCCTAAATCCTGAAGAAGTTGTCTTTGAACTCGAATTAATTTGTTAATCGTTTCAACCATGTGTACAGGAATTCGGATTGTTCTCGCTTGGTCAGCAATAGCACGTGTAATAGCTTGACGAATCCACCAAGTTGCATATGTGCTGAATTTAAAGCCTTTTTGATAATCAAACTTTTCAACCGCTTTAATTAACCCCATATTTCCTTCCTGAATTAAATCCAAGAATAACATTCCACGACCTACGTAACGCTTTGCAATACTTACGACAAGACGTAAGTTTGCTTCAGCTAAACGGCGCTTCGCTTCTTCATCCCCTGTTTCAATTCTTGTTGCTAAAGAGATTTCTTCCTCAGCTGATAAAAGATTGACTCGTCCAATTTCTTTTAAGTACATTCGAACTGGATCGTTAATTTTGACACCAGGGGGAACACTCAAATCATTTAAATCAAACTCTTCTTCTTTGTCGAGTTCTTTTCCGTTCGGGTCATCATCCTCTTCTTCCTCACCATCCGTGAGAATTTCAATTCCATGTTCTCCTAAATATTCATAGAATTCATCCATTTGATCGGAATCTAATTCAAATTTCCCTATTTTTGCAGCAATTTTTTCTAAAGTTAATGAGCCACGTTTTTTCCCTAACTCCACTAACTGTTCTTTTACTTGCTCAAGAGTTAATTCATTTTCAACTTCTTTGGAACGTGCTGATTTTTCAGCCATTAGTTCCCCTCCTTCCAAGACTTACGCACTTGCATCCTTATAGCATTTTTCGTAATTGAATAATTTCCATTGCAATCTTTGCAGCAGCTGCCGTATCGCTACGTCTTACCGCTTCTTTCTGTTCTTCTTGTTTTTCTTTTATTTTTAACAATTTTTCGTATTTCAACACTTGATTTATACAATCAGTTAGTTCTTTATCAGATACTTCCTCATTTACGGACATCATTTCTATATCAGAAACAATCCTTCTCAAATTTGGATCAGGTAAATACGTAAGGAAAAAGCTTGTATCTGGTTCATGCCCATCTTCATAAAAAGCGTATAAATACGTAATAATCGCTTGGTGCTCATCAAGATGAAATAGGGTATGATCTAACAATTGTTGAATTTTATAAGCCACTTCTTTACTTTTTAACATATGAGCAATTAAGAATCTCTCAGCATTAAGATAAGCAGGTCTTAGTTTATGTTCATATTGCAAAGTCAATGGCTTTTGAATCGGAGATTTGAGCAACGTCCCCTTCTTTCGTTCATTGAAAAAGATTTGTCGTTGCTGCTGTTCCAAAGCATCTAAAGACAAAGAGAATTCACTCGAGAGTTGACGTAAATAGTGATCGCGTTCAACAGCATTGGATAATTGCGAAATTTCTCTTAGCACTTCTTCAATATATTGGATTCGATCTCCTTCATTGTTTAGATTTTTTCCTAAACGGAGGTAATGAAGCTTAAATGCCATATAAGTAAGACTATTCCCTATTACTTCAGAAACAAAGCTTTTCTCACCATATTTCTTAATATAATCATCGGGGTCAAGTTTATCTGGCATAAGCGCTACTTTAATCACAAAATCCTGTTCATACAGCATATTTGCTGCGCGATTAGCCGCATTTATCCCAGCAGAATCGGAATCATAACAAATAATAATTTGATTGGTATTCCGTTTTAAAAGCTTTAGATGCTGATCTGTTAAAGCTGTTCCCATCGTTGCTACACTATTCTCAACTCCAGCTCGTACAGCCGAAATACAATCCGCAAAGCCTTCAAAAATAACAACTTGCTCTTTTTTTCGAATATGAGGTCGGGCCTGATGAAAATTATATAATGTTTTACTTTTATTAAAGATTGGTGTTTCAGGACTATTTAAATATTTAGGCTGATCATCGCCTATTGCTCTTCCTGAAAATGCAATCGTATTCCCTTGATGATCCATAATTGGAAACATGACTCTATTACGAAATCGATCAAAATAAGTTTCATCCTTTTCCCGAAAGATAATCAGACCTGCCTGTTCCATTAATTCTGTTGAAAAACCCCTTTTCTTTAAGAATTTCGCAACAAAATCCCATGAATCTAGAGCATAGCCAATTTGAAATTTTTCAATTGTCTCCTCTGTAAATCCACGATTAAGTAGATACTCTAACGCCTCTTGTCCTTCGTTTGTATGCGTAAGGAGATGATGATAAAATTTTCGTAATAGATCATGAGCTTCGAGCATTTGTTCTGAACCAGCTGGCAATGAAGAGCGCTTTTGCTCTTTATTTATTTCAACATCCAAAGGAACATTCCCTTTTTCCGCTAAAACCTTTGCTGCCTCAACAAAACTATATCCCTCAATGTCCATCAAAAAAGTAAAAATATTGCCACCTGCTCCACAACCAAAGCAATGAAAAATTTGCTTTTCAGTTGAAACAGAAAAAGAGGGGCTATTTTCACCATGAAAAGGACAAAGACCGAAGTAATTTCGACCTTGTTTTTTCAACTGCACATATTCACCAATCAATTCAACAATATCAACAGCTTCGCGAATTTGATTTATTTTTCCATCTTCTATTCGGGCATTTGTCATATTTTCACCTTATATTTTAGGTGATACCTTTTTATTCGATACAAATTGCTAAATTCCTTCAAAGTTCGACAAAATTTTAACGAGTTTATTAGTAAAATTTACTCGATCTTCCTTTGTGAATGCTTTCGGTCCTTTTGTATGCTTACCAGCTCTACGTAATTTTGCAGAATGATAACGCATATCTAAGAGCAACGAAATATTCTCATCGGTATATTCCCCTCCCTTTGAAGAAAGAACATACACTGCCTTTGGAAGCAGTGTTCCAGCCAATCCAATATCGTTTGTAATAACAATATCACCCTTTTTTACTGCATTAACGATGTATAAGTCAGCAGCTTCCTTAACCGCATCAACATATACCCACTTTCCTTCTGGATGGTTCATCATATTTTTGTATGAAGCAACAAAAATAACCTCCACTTGAAAACGTTTGGCACAATCCAAAATTTCCTTTTTTACGGGGCAAGCATCCGCATCGACGTAAATCGATAGCTTTTCGTTCATAACATTTAATTCTACATTTTTCCCCATAATCCTCTTTCTCCATTAAATCTTTATTGATATTTGTAAATATATAAAGATATGTATGACGAAAACCTTGACTTCTCGTTAATCATTAGTTTATTCCTTATTAATTAACTCTAAACCTCAAGAACACAATTTCTCACAATTTTTTATTATAATCTATTTCCATAAAAGTTTCCATTGTTTTTTACACAAAAAAATCGAATGAAGCGATTCACCACGTTTTGGTATAATCGCCCATCGTTTATTCAATATTTACCTATCCTTAAATTGTACAAATCTTCGGTTTAAAATATATTTCGATTTTGAAAAATATTAATAATTAAATTCGCTGTTTCTTCCACAGCTTTATTTGTTACATCAATAATCGGACATTGAAGCTTAGATGTAATGGATTCAAAGTATGTTAATTCTTCTTTTATTCGCTCAACATTTGCATAAATCGCTTGGTCATTTAATCCAAGTGACTTTAACCGTTCCTTACGAATATGATTTAATTTTTCTGGACTAATTTTAAGACCAATAATTTTTTCAGCTGGTACTAAAAATAACTCTTCTGGAGGCTCTACTTCTGGAACAAGTGGTACGTTCGCTACCTTGTAGCGTTTGTGGGCTAAATATTGTGAAAGTGGAGTCTTAGATGTACGGGATACACCCACTAATACGATATCAGCTCGTAAAATCCCTCGTGGATCACGACCATCATCATATTTTACTGCAAATTCAATAGCTTCAACACGCTTAAAATAATCATCGTCTAGTTTTCGTACGAGTCCTGGCTCATTTAGTGGTTTCAAAGACGCCCGTTGTTGAAGAATATCCATGAGTGGTCCCAAAATATCATAAGCAGCTAACTTCTCTTTTTCAACTTGCTGTTTCATATATGCTCTTATTTCTGGCTTTACAAGCGTAAAAGCAATAATCGCATCATTTAATTTAGCAAGTGAGATTACTTCATCTACATTCTGTTCATCTTCTATGTATGGAATTCGCTTAATGATAAAAGAAGCACCCATAAACTGGCTCGCAGCTGCTTTTGTTACTAATTCCGCAGTTTCTCCTACCGAGTCAGATACTACATATATGATTGAACCGTTCGTCATAGTCATCCTTTTTGCCAGCCCCCTAATAGCTTTCATCCGCTAAAGCAACAAAAGCTTTGGTTATATTCGTTTTTGTAATTCTGCCGATTACCTCGTAGCCTTTTTCCGTTTCTCTCACAACTGGCAACGAGTCAATTTGTTTTTCAATTAGTTTCTTAGCTACATCGATCATTAAATCTTCTTTGGAACACATCGCAATATTAGGCATTCTAGTCATAATAATATTAACCGGTATGGAAGCCAATTCCTGTTTTCCAATACTTGCCCTGAGTAAATCTTTTCGTGAAAGGACACCCACTAATAGAGAATTCTTATCAACAACGAACAACGTCCCGACATCCTCTAAGAACATCATAACAATCGCATCATAAACGGAAATATTCTCATTAATAACAACAGGAATAGATTGATAATCTTTCACAAATATTTGATTTAAACTGTCAGTTAGGAGTTGCGTACCCGACTTTCCTGTATAGAAATAACCCACACGCGGTCTTGCATCAAGAAATCCAGCCATTGTTAAGATGGCTAAATCAGGGCGAAGCGTTGCCCTTGTTAAGCCTAATCGCTCTGCAATATGCTCACCCGTTATCGGTCCATTCCCCTTTACAATTTCCAATATTTTTTCTTGACGCTTATTTAGTTGGATTTTAATCACCACCTTAATGGGTTAAGAAAAAAGGACATCATTTATATAATACTACACCATTATTATATAAAGAAATAAATGTAAATATGTGATTTATTGCTTAACGGTTTTACATTTGCGGTTCCATTGATTCATCTTTTATGGAAATGAAATAATAGCGAAAAAGAAGAAAACCGGATACTACTTTCTAGCATCTGTTAAAGGAGTATCCGATCCGCTTTTCTGTCTAGCTCCAGGCACCCAGCCGACTTCCGCTTTTCTTTACGAAACAATAATTTTGTTCATAGCTGCGTAGGTTGCGACTAAATCGCTAATTTCCTTCATTAAGGATAAACGGTTGTTTCGAATGGATTCATCTTCTGCCATAACCATCGTATGCTCGAAGTACTGTTCAATTTCCGTTTGCAGGGAAGTCAGCAATTCAAAGCGCTCTGTTTCATTTGTAGTGTCTTTATACTGCACGACTATATTTTGATATTTATCAAACAATGCCGTTTCGTGTTCATTTTCAAAAATAGCTCGATTGATTTGTGCTGGTTTCTCACATTTTACTGCTATATTCATGACACGACTTAAGGCCTCTAAGCTTTCTTTAAAACCAGCCTCATCCTTCTTCGTTTCTAGTACGTGTGCACGTTCTACAAGAGAAGAAATTCGACCCAGTTCACCTACTAATAAACTATCAATTACATCATAGTGAATCTGTTGTTCTTGCAGCAAATGTTTAATGCGCGCTTTAAAGAAGGTTACTATATCTTCCTTGATCGCATTGAAATCACGTTTTGCAATCCCTTTAGCTTCAATTTCATGTAAAGCAATGTCAATAATCATTTCTAATGAAATATTCCAATTTTTTTCTGATAAAATTTGAACAATCCCGCTCGCTTGTCTTCTTAATGCATATGGGTCTTGGGATCCTGTTGGAATGATATTAATGGCAAAGAATGATGCAATGGTATCTATTTTTTCCGCTACACTTAACATGGCTCCAATAAGAGAAGGTGGAACACTATCATCAGCAGATTTTGGCATATAGTGCTCATGAATCGCTACCGCTACTTCTGGTGCTTCTCCTTTTAAAAGCGCATATTTTTCCCCCATATATCCTTGTAATTCAGGGAATTCATATACCATATGACTGACTAAATCAAATTTAGCAATGCTCGCTGCGCGAAGTGCCAAATCTTTCTCAACAGGTAACTGCAATTCCTCTACTAATGCTCCTGTAATTGTTGTTACACGTGCTGCCTTTTCAGCCAATGTACCAATTTCTTCATGGTAGACAATAGATTCAAGTTTTTTCAAAGCACCAGAGATTTCTTTCTTTTGATCTTCTTTGTAGAAGAAGTCTGCATCTGCCAATCGTGCTCGCAATACCTTTTCATTTCCTTTTGCGACTGTATCTAGATGCTGGTCATTTCCATTTCGTACAGCTACAAAATACGGAAGTAAGTTTCCATCCTGGTTTTTTACAGGGAAATAGCGTTGATGCTCTTTCATCGATGTAATTAATACTTCACTTGGCAAGTCTAAAAACTCCGCTTCAAATTGCCCAAATAAAACAGTTGGATACTCGACAAGATTATTAACTTCTTCTAGTAATTCCTTATCGACAGGAATAATCCAGTTCTTCTCTGTTTCTAAATCCTTAATTTGCGCTAAGATCATGTTACGTCGTTTATCAGGATTCGCAACAACAAATTGCTCCGCTAGTTTTTCTTCATATTGGATAGGCTCTTCAATCGAAATCGTTTCACCTAAGAAACGGTGCCCTTTCGTTTGACGATCTGTCGGCACATCTGCAATCGTAAACGAAATAATATCTTGACCAAATAAGGCGATTAACCATTTAATTGGACGAATAAAACGTAGCTCTTGATGAGCCCAGCGCATATTTTTGCCAAATGTCATACTCGTAATAATGGCTTGCAGCTCTGTCAGTAACTCTTTTGTTTGCTGTCCTTTAATAAATTTATTTAAGTGAACGTACTCGATCCCCTTTATTTCTTTAAAATAAATATCATCCGTTGTCATTCCTTGGCCTTTTGTGAAGCCTATTGCTGCTTTTGTCCAGTTCCCCTCAGCATCTAAAGCAATCTTTTTAGCCGGTCCTTTTACTTCTTCTTCAATGTCCTTTTGCGCTTCGGCGACATCTTGAACAAGTACTGCTAAACGTCTTGGTGATGAGAACACGTCAACTGTACCAAATTCAATCGCTTTATCCGTTAACCACTTTTCCACTTTTTCGCCTAATTGATTCATCGATGCCGTCACAAAACGTGCGGGTAATTCCTCTAAACCAATTTCTAATAATAGATTACGCTTGCTCATTTGTATTGTCTCCTTTCACGTTCAAAATCGGGAAGCCTAGTTTTTCACGCTCTTCATAGAAAGTTTTAGCTACCTTACGTGCCAAGTTTCGACAACGAGCTAAGTATCCTGTTCGTTCGGTCACAGAAATAGCTCCTTTCGCATCCAAGAGGTTAAATGTGTGCGAACATTTCAACACATAATCATAAGCAGGATGGACAAGACCTTCTTCCATTTGACGATGAGCTTCTTTTTCATACATGTTAAATAGCGTAAATAGCATATCTAAATCCGATGTTTCAAATGTATATTTGGAATGTTCATATTCGGGTTGTCCAAAAATATCCCGAACCGTAAAGCCATTCGTCCATTCTAAATCAAATACATTTTCTTTTTCTTGAATATAAGAAGCAAGACGTTCAATTCCATATGTAATTTCTACAGAGACAGGTTTACACTCTAGTCCTCCAACTTGTTGGAAATACGTAAATTGTGTAATTTCCATTCCATCTAACCAAACTTCCCAGCCAAGTCCTGCACAACCTAGAGAAGGATTTTCCCAGTTATCCTCAACAAATCGAATATCATGCTCGAGCGGATTGATTCCTAGTGCCTTTAATGAGTCTAAATAAAGCTCTTGAATATTATCTGGTGATGGCTTCATAATCACTTGGAATTGATGATGCTGGTACAAGCGATTTGGATTTTCCCCGTAACGACCATCAGCCGGACGACGAGAAGGCTCGACATAAGCTACATTCCAGGGTTCTGGTCCAATTGCACGTAAAAACGTATAAGGACTCATCGTCCCTGCACCTTTCTCCGTATCATAAGCGTTCATTAAAATACAACCTTGATTAGCCCAATGCTTTTGTAACGTTAAAATCATATCTTGAATATTCATCTCTACACCTCCAAAATTTTAAAAGCAAACAAAAAACTCCCGACCCTATGCCTAATAAAAAGCATAGGGACGAGAGTTTACCCGCGGTTCCACCCTAATTGTTATTTCCAAAGAAACAACCTCTTTTACAAATCATTGCTCCGGAACGCCCTTCCCTGAATATCCATAGCCTGGCTTCCACTATTCCCAGGTTCGCTTTTATGGCGAAAAACAGGTACTCCTTTCCATCAACGCAGTTTCATATTGATTGTATTCTATCCAACTACGAAATAATTGTCAACCTCAAAGCAAGTCTTTCATTGAGTCTAATTGTTTTAAAAACTTTTTTGACTTTAAATGCAGGCCAGAATACTCATCATAATAAGCATCAATAACTTTTTGCAATTCCTTTTTGGTTTCTGATTTTACCGAAATAGTACCTAAACGGGATAAATCAAAATAATAAAACACACGCAACAACTTTACAGCTGCAGGTGAGATTTTCAAATGATAACGATCTTGTTCTAAACAACGATGGCAAATAAAGCCTGACTCACGAAGAGAGAAAGCAAACTTACCCTCTGTTTCACCACATACCGCACATTGATTGAGAATCGGATGAATCCCGTTGACAGGAAGCATTTTCATTTCAAAAATAAATTTTAAAATTTCTGGATCATATTCCTCATTTATGTAATGTAGGGTTTGATACGTCAGTTCAAATAAATATGGATTTGGCTTTTTATCATCTACACTACGATCTAATAATTCGATAATGTAAGAAGCATATGCCGTCGCGTATAAATCTTCACGAATAAAACGCATGGAATCTATCATTTCACCCTGCTGTACACTACCAAGTCCCGTGGAAGTCGACACAACAAAATACCCATAACAAAATAGTTGCGTAGCAGAAGCAAGCCTGCTAGTAGGCTTGCTTGCTCCTCTTGCAATTACGCCTATTTTTCCAAATTCACGAGTGAAAATGGTAATGATTTTATGCGTTTCTCCATAATCTGTTCGCCTAATGACTATGCCCTCACATTTTTGAAACATGCTTAGACACCACCAATTCTTGCCAAGCTAATAATTAGGAAACAGGAAAATCGATATTTGCTAGCTCTTCATATGACTGCTCGGCTCTTTCCTGTTTTTCGACTTCCATCTCTTTAAAAAGCAGATAGCTGTCCACATTACCTG
This sequence comes from uncultured Bacillaceae bacterium, assembly GCA_963790055.1. Lineage (GTDB taxonomy): Bacteria > Bacillota > Bacilli > Bacillales > DSM-1321 > Peribacillus. The sequence goes on along the minus strand of CAWBND010000016.1, from coordinate 162,240 downwards.
TTTCGGCAAATAATTTCCAGGTGAATTCCAACATCATAAAGCCCACCTTTCGTGTTAACTAGCATATTTTCATTTCCAACTTATATTTAGCTTGACCTAATTCACCACTTTCATGAAGCGTAAAATTTGCTAATTAATATTCATCTTCATTAAAACCATAATCACGTAACTGACCAAGCTTATTACGCCAGTCTTTTTGCACTTTCACCCAAAGTTCTAGGAATACTTTCGATCCTAGTAAGTTTTCAATATCCACACGAGCACGGCTACCTACTTCCTTCAGCATCTTGCCTTGTTTGCCGATGACAATTCCTTTTTGAGAATCTCGTTCAACAACAATTGTCGCCATAACATTGATGGTTTCACTGTTATCCATTTTTTTTATAGAATCAATCACAACAGCAACTGAATGAGGAATTTCCTCACGCGTTAAATGAAGCACCTTTTCACGAATTAATTCTGAAATAATAAATCGTTCAGGATGGTCCGTTACCTGGTCTGCCGGATAAAATTGTGGTCCTTCTGGCAAATGTTCTTTAATTTGTATAAGCAACGTTTCCACATTATTTCCTTCAAGCGCCGAAATAGGAACAACCGCAGCAAACGGATATAAGCTCTGGTATTGCTCAATAATCGGCAATAATTCATCTGGATGAACAGCATCAATTTTATTTACCACAAGGAAAACAGGAGTATTCACATTTTTTAGTTTTTCAATGATAAACTCGTCGCCCCGACCATACCCTTCTGTCACATTAATCATGAACAAAATAAGATCGACTTCCTTCAATGTGTTCGTCGCAACCTTCATCATAAAATCACCAAGCTTATGCTTTGGTTTATGAATTCCAGGTGTATCAATAAAAATCATTTGAGCATCATTAAGCGTTAATACACCTTGCACCTTATTACGAGTTGTTTGTGGCTTGTCACTCATAATCGCAATTTTTTGTCCAATTACGCGATTTAAGAATGTACTCTTTCCGACATTCGGTCGACCAATAATTGAGATAAAACCTGATTTGTATCCTTTTACATTTGTATCATCCATTAATTTATTCATGTAATGCCTCCGATGTAAAAGCTTCTGGAAGTAATTCTTTCACAGACGCTTCTTTAATATCACTTTTTTATCCCCATCAAAATACGTTCATAACCTTTGGTAAAAAAATAATGATCCCTACAATAATAGAAAATATAGCATATAGAAATACAGCTCCTGCCGCAATATCTTTTGCTTGCTGGGCTAGTGGATGATGCTCAGTCGTAACTAAGTCCACTACCCGCTCAATAGCAGAGTTCACTAATTCAAGAGTAATCGTACCAACAATAGCAACGAGAATAAATAGCCATTCTAGCCAATTTAACGAAAAAAACAAGCCGACAAGAACAACAATAATTGCCACCGTACTATGAATTTTAATATTTCTCTCTGTTTTAAGTGCCTCTATTATACCCCTTGACGCAAAATAAAAGCTCCTGATAAGAGGGTGCCTACGCTTCCCTTGATAACCCATACTCATCTAAAATTTCCTTTTGTTTGGTAAACATCACTTTTTCATCACTTTCTGTCATATGGTCATATCCTAGAAGGTGCAAAAACCCATGTAGTGCTAAAAAACCTAGCTCACGTTCAAAGGAATGTCCATATTCATGAGCTTGTTCCTTTGTACGCTCAATAGAAATAATAATGTCCCCCAGTACCCTAGGGATATCTTCACCAATAATTTGGATCTCATCTTCTCCCATTTCTTCCATTGCGAAAGAAATAACATCAGTTGCAGCGTCTTTATTTCGATATTCTCTATTAATTTCCTGAATTCTTGCGTTATCCACAAATGTTATTGACAATTCCGTTCCTTCTTCAATTTTTTCCTTATCAGCAGCAAATTGCAGCACATTTTCTACTAACTGCTGGGCCAATGCTTCAATTTTACTCGTTTCATCTATAAAATCAATTTCTAGTCTCACATTTCCACCTTCCGTTCTATTTGATTGAATTCAGGATATTCAATACGTGAATGGAAAATACCATTTAATGATTCACATAATGAACATTTCACTTTGTACAATTCCTTCAATGTAATATCGCATTCATCAAATTGATGATCTTGAATCCGATCATTGATAATAGTAAGTACCAACTCTTCTATTTTTTCAGGTGTAGGGCGCTGCATCGATCTTACAGCAGCCTCCACACTATCCGCAATTCCGACAACGGCCGCTTCCTTCGTTTGCGCCTTGGGACCTGGGTAGCGATAATCTTCCGCCTTTATCGTTTCATCTTGCTTCAGTGCTTTGTAATAAAAGAATTTCAATAATGATGTGCCGTGATGCTGGTAGGCAATATCAATAATTTCCTTTGGAAACTTAGCTTTACCAAGTATTTCAGCACCGTCACTTGCATGTGAGATAATAATATCTCTACTCGTTTTCGGTGGCAACTGATCATGTGGATTACTTTCACTTAATTGATTTTCAATAAAAAACTGAGGTCGCTTTGTTTTACCAATATCATGATAATAACACCCTACTCTTGCAAGCAAACCATTTGCTCCAATTACCTCACACGCAGATTCCGCGAGATTAGCCACCATAATACTATGATGATAAGTTCCTGGCGCTTCTGTTAAGATTTTCCGAAATAACGGATGATTGGGATTTGAAAGCTCTAATAGCTTAATTGTGGATAAAATCCCAAACCCAGCTTCAAAAAATGGCAATAAGCCCATCGTTAATACTGCAGAAACCAGACCCGATACAAGTGCTGCGAGACAATAATAGAGGTATTCCATATTTGAATAGCTTCCGTTCATCATAAACAGCAGGGAATAAAGAAATGCTACATTGATTAGCGACAAAAGAATACCCGCAGATAGTACTTTTGTTTTAAAGTTGTCTCGCGATAAAATAATAATCGCTGCAAAGCAACTAGACATAATATAAAGCCCCATTGAAAAGTCTAAGTTATTTGGAGACTCTCCATTAAAAATAATCGTTCCATACATACCTAGCAAAATGGACATGGCTACGCTCAAACGAGTATTTAACAGCGTTTTAATAAGCATAGCCGCCATAGCCCCTGGAAAGAAATACGCAAAATCAATATATGGAAAGTCAACAATAGAACTAAAGATTTTCATCATGATTAAGGAAAGAATGAGCACAAGGCTAAAGATAAGAAGCTGATTATGCTGATTTTCTCCCTTTGTCTTCGATAAATAAAAGAATTGATAAAACCCTGTCAATGTTAACAATATAAATAGAAACAAACCTAGATACGGATCAATTGACTTATCTGTCCTTAAAAATCCTGCTAACTCAAGTTGACGATAAATTTCTCGGTCTACAAGCTGATTTTCCTCAACAATCACTTGTCCTTGAAGAATTCGTACAGGATCGACACTTTCAACTGCTTTTGTTCGCTGTTCCTCTGTTTTCTCACTATCATAGAATACATTTTGAATAATGGAGGAACGTGCTAATGAAATAGCAGCAGTTTTCATTTCACTATCAATACTAGTATAACGTAATTCTTCTTCCACTTGCTTCTTAGCATTCTCTACATTACTGGCTGAAATTCTGGAACTCATCACAGTTTTTACAGATGTAATCGTCAAATCCTTTGTAATTTTTAATTCTTCTTCATCTGCTGTAACTAAAGCTAAAAAAACGGAGTCTTCTATTTCATTATTAATCTCATCTGTTAATTTTTCCTTTAATATGGATACCTTCTGAGTATTTGTTTTAGGGGCTACGTTCTTTTTTTCTTCATCTGCTTTTGTTTCTTTTTGCACTTCAATAGCCGAATCAAAAATAGAAGCTATTAAGGCAACCTTGTTATCCGCATATTCTTTTTTTAACGTATACACATCCGATACTTGTTTACGAACTTCTTCTTTCTCTTGCTCGGTTTTATATGTATCTTCTATCGTTTTGGTAGCGCGAATGGTTTGTTCAGCCGGTTTAAATAACTCAATATTGACTTTCTCTGGCTTTACATTGGAATACATTAATAAATAAGCAGATGTGGCAAGCACCATAAATAATAACACTTGAAACAATCGATGGGCCATTAACTCTTTTAATTTCTCAAAAAATTTTTGAATCTGAAACAAAAAGATTTACCACCTTTCATTTTAGATTCATATGTACGACTTAGCCTTCGCTATTGCCGTTTCAACGATTTGTTAATCTTATGAATCAAATTAATTTTTAGAAAAAAAGGATTGGTTAACAAAAACTGAACACCATTTTCACGCTTGACTTTGTTACCTAATATGTAAAATGATAACAGTTTTTTTCAAAAGTTTCATCCTCTTTTAAAAAATCGTCAAACATCTATAATCATTAAGAGTGCTTCCATTTGGTTATATATGAAAAATCCGCTCATTTATTATGGCGGATTTTCATTTCTTAAAAGATTAGAACGTATAAACTTTTCGACTCGTTTTGGTGTCTAGCTCAAGAAGCCCAGCGACTTCCGCTTTTCTTATTCCTTTGCTTGTTCATAAGCAGTGATAATTCGTGCAACAAGTGGATGTCTCACTACATCACTTTGCTCTAAATACACAAATGATAAGCCTTTGATGTTCTTTATTATTTCTTCAGATCGAACCAAACCTGACTTAACCCCTTTCGGAAGATCGATTTGCGTTCGATCACCGGTTATCACCATTTTAGAGCCAAAACCGAGACGAGTTAAAAACATTTTCATCTGTGCTTCTGTTGTATTTTGCGCTTCATCTAGAATGACGTAAGCATCATCAAGGGTCCGACCGCGCATATAGGCAAGCGGGGCAATTTCAATCGTACCACGTTCAATCATTCTTTGCGTTTGCTCCGTTCCTAACAAATCATGCAGGGCATCATATAAAGGACGTAAATATGGATCAACCTTTTCCTTTAAGTCCCCTGGTAAGAACCCTAAGCTTTCACCTGCTTCTACCGCTGGTCTAGTTAAAATAATTCTTTTTACTTGACCATTCTTTAACGCATTAATGGCCATAACAACAGCAAGATAGGTTTTCCCAGTCCCAGCAGGACCAATGCCAAAAACAAGATCATTTCGTTTCATAGCTTGAATATAATGCCTTTGACCAATTGTTTTAACCCTGATCGACTTTCCTTTGGCTGTTTTAGCAATCTCTTCTTCATATAAATCGCGAAAATATTCTAACGTTCCTTTTTTAGCAAGTTCAATCGCATAAATCACGTCGCGAGAGCTTATGGTAATCCCTTTGCGTACAACAGATAACAATGCCTTCAAAATCTCCTTAGCCATCGTAGCGGCTTCCGGTTCACCCATAACATTAATTGCTTCACCACGAGTAATAATAGAAACTTGCAACTCATCTTCCAGTGCCTTTACATTAGAATCCGCATTTCCAAGTAGTGCATACGCCTCATTAGTGGATTCAAGTTCTACTTCTAGTACTTTTACATTATCTGACATTCGTTAGTCTCCTTGAATGATTGGTTGTCCCATTGCTATATCCTCTATAACTTGGTAATGTATTGATAATCTAACTTTACCATGGTCAATTGATTCGTGCAAAATTTTTTCTCCAATGATTTCCGCATCTTCTACTAATTTCTTTTCAAGGTCTCTTCTTGCCATCTTCTTTCCTTCAGCAATCGCTTCTTTCTCTGTATACTCTCTCGTTACATCTTCCTTACTTCTCCACACTCTCTCTTTTAAACGTACTGGTAACTCCCATTGTAAAAAATACAAGGGTCGTACTGTTATTTCTTCCTCATACTGTAGATAATCTAGTTTAGTAAAACCCCAAACTGGAATGGAAGCATTCGCTACATTCAAATAATGTCGCGTTTGTTCTGCACCATCATACACTGCAAATTTAGTTTTGAGTGGGACGGTTACTGTAGCTTTATACCAAGTTTGCCCCTTTACAATCCCTTTTGCAGATACAATTTCTGGTTCTTTTTCAGTACCAATAATTCCTGACACAAGTAATTGACCTTTTCCAACATAATCATTGACTTTTACAATCGATTTTCCCTTTTCGACGAACATCTGTGTAACAATTGCCTTCTTACTAGCAACAAGATTCTGCGGTGACGTAACCTCCACTTTTTCTGGCTGTTGCTTTTCTACCACTTGAAAATGAAAGGTCGTCCCTTTTAACTCCACGCCAACCCACGTCAGTACTTCTATTCGATCCGATAGTTTTCGCTGAATGGTATCTACATCATCGATATTAAACTGGAGCTTTCCAATTTTAATTCCCATTCGGTCAAGCTCTTTACGAATCATATGCTCCGTTTCCGGCTTTGCATTATGAACCTCGATTCCCCACACCATATTAGAAAGAAGAAAAATACAAAGGAGAAATGCCACAATTCCTACTAAAAATCCACTATTTTTCAAGACTCGTTTCCAAAGAAAGGGAAGGCCATTCCCTCGTAAAAAAGTCACCTTACAATCACTTTTACGAACAATTTGACGTAACTTAAAAAGATCTGCCAACTCCATATGAAACACAAGTGTATCCCCATCAAGTCGAGATACATTCCATACTGTGATTCCCCGACGAGTCAAATGATTAATCAACCGTTCCGTCCCTTTACCATATGCTTTTACTTTTACGTAGCCCGTAAAAAAGTTTGTCCACTGGTTCTTCATTGCTACCTCCTTTAGAAAGCCTTTAGCGACGTATGGACTGGACCTCTCCCCATTGAAACAATTAGACATTATTCATCTATAAAAAGTACTTGATCGATATGTCCTTCAAGTAAAATTTCTTCTGGTAAAATCGTTTTAATGACAAATCCTGAGCCTCTAATTAATAATTGACCATGTTTTAACATGAGTCTTACTTCATGATCAGTAAACGTTAATAATCCACGATGATTTTCTATATAAATATGTATTTGTCCAATCATGGTGATACGTGGAAGATCCATCATTACGTCTTCTGGAAGGTCCATTCTTTTTAAGATGAGCTGTTTCAATTGTTGACTCCAACTTCGCGCCATAAAAAAGAACCCCCTTTCATCTCAAATGTATGAGATAAAGGAGGATTCTAGCACTTCTTTTTAAGCTATTGACGCGATTGTCTTTCACTTCGCTTCGCCCTTGGGGGACCAAGAATTTCAGACATGATAATGCCATTAATCAATTCTTGTTTTCCAAAGGAAGGTTGATTGTTATAAATCGGACTGCTTCCATCAGAAATCGTCTTCATTGAACGTACAGGAGTTGTCATAGCTCGGTCTGGCATTGGGGATACAGCAGGAGAATGGGGTTCAGGCTCCACTTCACGAGTATGCTGTTCCTCATATTCTTTTTGCAGACGCTTAAGCTCCTCTACTCTTTTCCTCTCTGCATCTTTATCAACAAGAATACTTTTCGCCTCTTGCATAGTCTTCGGAATCTTATGTTTCTCTTCTCGCCACTCTTTCTCAATCTCCCGAACCACTTCTTGCCATACCGGCTTTTGCGCTTGAGGTTGACCTGACTTTTGCTGGTTCGGTTTACTTTTCTTCTTAAGTAACGAAGAAATAACGCCAATTAAGATAATAATGATGATGGGATTGGAGAATAAAAACTCAATCATTTAGAGGCCTCCATTCCACAGCTTATTTCTCTTTTGAATCTTTTGGATCTTTTGATATTTTACTAATGGAATCGCGCATGCTTGTATCAGCTGTAATATTTTTAATATTATAATAATCCATCACACCCAAGTTTCCTTCCTTCAAGGCACTTGCCATGGCCAGCGGTACTTCGGCTTCTGATTCGACTACTTTCGCTCTCATTTCTTGAACACGCGCTACCATTTCTTGTTCTTGGGCAACGGCCATGGCGCGACGTTCTTCTGCTTTTGCCTGAGCAATTTTCTTATCCGCTTCCGCTTGGTCCGTTTGTAGAATCGCCCCGATGTTTTTACCGATATCAACATCCGCAATATCAATCGAAAGAATTTCAAAGGCTGTACCAGAGTCTAAGCCTTTAGCTAAAACTGTTCGAGAAATTAAATCTGGATTTTCCAGTACATCTGTATGCTTAGGAGAAGTACCAATCGTCGAAACAATCCCTTCGCCTACACGAGCAATAATCGTCTCTTCTCCAGCACCACCGACTAATCGTTCAATATTAGCACGTACGGTGATTCGAGCTTTTGCTTTCACTTCAATCCCGTTCATGGCCATACCAGATATAAATGGCGTTTCAATGACCTTCGGATTAACACTCATTTGTACCGCTTCTAATACGTCACGACCAGCAAGGTCAATCGCAGATCCTCTTTCAAACGGTAGCTCAATATTCGCACGTTCTGCCGCAATAAGTGCGTTTACCACTCGATCAACATTACCACCTGCTAAGTAATGACTTTCCAATTGATTTGTCGTCACATTAATCCCCGCTTTATGAGCCTTAATGAGTGGATTAACAACACGACTTGGAATAACCCGACGTAACCTCATCCCAATTAAAGTAAAGATACTAATTTTAACACCTGCTGCTAACGCCGAAATCCAAAGCGCAACTGGTACAAATGTAAAGAATACTGCCAATACTATAACAATAGCAATAATTGCAATCACTAAAAAGATTGTTTCAGAACCCAACATTATTCATCTCCTTCTCATTAATTATTTCTTATACTTCTCGAACGACAATTCGAGATCCTTCAACCTTAACTACCTTTACACGAGTTCCTTGTAAAATAAAACTGCCTTCTGATACAACATCTACCCGTTCATCATTGATAAGCACTGTCCCTGAAGGTCTTAAATCTGTTAATGCCTCTCCCTCTACTCCTAATAATTCTGTTCGATTCCGATTACTCACATAGCCCTGCTCTTTGTTCGTTGAATCAGTTAAAATCATTTTTTTGAAAAATTTCATCCTTTTTCCATACACCTTTACTAATAGAATAGATACACCAATGGATACAGATGCCGCAATTAACAAGGAAATAGTCATATGAACAACATCACCTGATGCCAAAAATAAACTGCCAATAATCGCTGCAAGTCCTAGCATTCCCACAATGCCACCAGGTATAAAGAACTCAAATATGATGAGAACGACTCCAATTAAAAATAGTACTAGTGCTTCATATCCAGTAATCCCTGCTACAAGATGTCCATAGAAGAACAAAACAAGTGCGAGTACTCCTGTCAGACCAGGAAATATAAGACCTGGAGAAAAGAACTCAATGACAATCCCTATTCCTGCAATCGTTAATAAAAGTGGTACAACATAGGGGTTTGTTAGAAAGCGGGCTAATTTTTCTGGAAAACTTTCCTCGATTGATCGTATATCCGCATCCTCTACTCCTAGTATACGATAAAGCTCGGCTCGATCGGAAACCGTTCCTTCACTATAACCAGCTTTTTTTGCTTGTTCAGCCGTAAACGTTAACAATTTCCCCTTTTCTGCTCCGTATTCCGGCAGGTCAATCTCTGCATCTGCCATTGCTTTTGCATAAATTGGATTCCTTCCATTTTGCTCCGCAGCTGTAGCCATTGCTGCTAACCAATACGATTGTGCTTTTTGATCTGCTGCATTTCCTGCTGAATCAATCACAGCAGCAGAACCCATTGTTGCGCCTGGAGTCATATAAATTCTATCAGCACTTAATGAAATATACGCTCCGGCAGATAATGCCTTATTATTCACGTAGGCTACTGTTTCAATAGAGGTATCTTCCAATGATTTTGCGATTTCACCTGCCGCATCTACTGCACCACCAGGAGTATTCACTTCAAAAATAACAAAATCAGCATTATTTTTCTCAGCTGTCTCCAAAGCTCTCTCTAAAAAAGCTGCTAAGCCTTTTTCAACTGTTGCTTCAATAGGTACAACATATACTACCTGATCCTTTCCAGCTGCAAAAGGAACGAACAACAGGGTTAACATGCAAAAAAGAAAACCAATTCGCCAAATACGCAACGAGACTCCTCCTTCCTCGTCTATTTTGGTTCTATACAAAGATATACGTTACAGTATGAAAAAGGTTTCAAAAATATTAAAAAACCGCAGGCGTTTGCCTGCGGTTTAGGTTTTGAGTTTAAGATAGCTGTTGTTGTACTAATTTGTTAACCAGAGAACCATCTGCTTTGCCTTTGACCCTCGGCATTAAAGCACCCATAACTCTCCCCATATCTGCTTTTGATGTTGCATTTACTTCTTTAATTGTTTGTTTAACAATCTCAGAAATTTCTTCTGCTGAAAGTTGCTCCGGCATATATTCCTCAACGTAACCGATTTCGATACGGACTTTGTCCACGAGATCGGTACGATCTGCATTTGCAAACTCTTCGAGGGAGTCTTTGCGTTGTTTTAATTCGCGAGAGAGCACTGTCAATTCATCTTCATCTGTTAATTCATGTCTAAGCTTTAGCTCTTCATTTTGAATCGCAGCCTTTAACATGCGAATAACAGAGAGTTTGTCCTTTTCTTTGTTCTTCATCGCTTGTTTCATATCATTATTTAAACGCTCGAGAAGACTCATACTTCCACCCTCTCTTAGAATTTACGTTTTCTTGCAGCCTCAGACTTCTTCTTACGTTTTACGCTTGGTTTTTCATAAAATTCACGCTTTCTAGATTCCTGAAGCGTTCCTGATTTAGATACAGTACGTTTGAAACGACGAAGAGCATCTTCAAGCGATTCGTTTTTACGAACAACGGTTTTAGACATCTCTTTCCCTCCCTCCGAAAACAACACACTAACTTATATTGGCAACATGTTATACATGTACTAAACAATTATAATATATCAATATTAACAGGTCAACTGCTTAGACGAAACTTATTAAAAGAAATACGAAATTTACATATACTGGCTAGATATTTGGATTCATCAAGATTAATATAAAAAACAGGTCTGTCCCCCCTCTCTTCGCCATAACATAAGAAATGAGGTGGACAGCATGTACGAACTTATATTGTTTATGTTCTTTATCGGCCTGTTTCTAGCTGGAATGGCAGTTTTACGCAAAGGCCTTTTTTATTTATCAGGAGAACAATTAAAAGAGATTCTAACGAAATGGATAGACTCCCCCTGGAAAGGCTTCTTGATAGGAATTATTTTTACAGGTCTGCTCCAAAGCAGTTCAGCAGTAATGGTCATGACGATTGGGCTCGTTTCAGCTGGAACTTTAACATTTAGGCAAACGATTGGCATTATTTTAGGAACAAATATTGGCTCTACATTTATTACTGAGTTTATATCCTTTTCTTTAGACCAATGGATTATTCCTGGCGTTATGATAGGGGCTATACTCCTACTCATTCCTCATGTCGTTGCTAAAAGCAGTGGCATGGCTATAATTGGTCTGAGCTCCATTTTTGCCGCAATGAGCGGCTTTAAAATGCTTTCTACACTCATCGCTGCCTATCCCTTTATCCAGACTATGATGATGGAAATGAACAATCATTTCATCCTAGCTCTTATAGTTGGGATCATACTAACCGCGATTATTCATTCAAGCTCAGCAACAATTGGCATCAGCATGAGCTTTGTTGCCAGCGGAGAATTGACAGTAACCTCAGCCATCCTCATTATGCTTGGTTCAAATATCGGTACATGCATTACGGGTTACATGGCAAGCATTGGTTCTGGAAAAGAAGCTACGTTCACTGCTTATGCGCATATTTGGCTAAATGTAATAGGTGTAGGTATGTTCCTTCCCTTCGTTAGCGAACTCCAACAAGTCGCTGCTTTCTTTACAGCTAATAAAGAAACGCAAATTGCTCACGCTAGCGTCATATTTAATGTGATCACATCATTAATTGTGCTTCCTTTCGCTAAACAGTTCGCTGATTTCATTTTAAAGATTCATCATCGTCATGTTTAAACTTATAATGCCAATCATGCTCGATTCATATGATTTATGCTTGATTTTAGGAATATATACCCGATACTTACCCATTAAATACAGCTTGTGATAGGACAAAAAAGACAGCGAAAAATCGCTGCCTTATCCGTTCACTACTTGTTGACTAGGAATATCTTTCACAACCGTTACAAACTGTCCTTCATTATATGGATAGCCTGCTTTTGTAATTTTCACTTTGACAAGTTTGCCAATCATTTCATCGGTTGCTGGGAAATGAACTTTTAAGTAGTTAGCTGTGTAGCCTTCATATAAGCCATTTTCCATCTGTTCTTCTGGAATTACTTCAAGTACTTCTCCTTCAAATTGAGAAGCATATTCTTTTGCTAATTGATCTGAAAGCGCAATGAGACGATGAACACGTTCATTTTTCACTTCTTCGTCAATTTGATCCGTCATTCTCGCAGCTGGAGTACCTGTACGTTTTGAATATGGGAAAACATGAAGCTCGGAAAATTGATGGTCCTTAATAAAATTGTATGTTTCCATAAATTCTTCTTCCGTTTCACCTGGGAAACCGACAATGACATCCGATGTGACTGCAAGACCAGGAAGAGCCTTTTTCAATTTCACTAAACGATCCGCAAAGAACTCCATTGTATACTTACGACGCATTCTTTTTAACACGGTATCTGATCCTGATTGAATTGGAATATGCAAATGAGGAACAACAATTTTTGAATGAGCTAATACGTCAATTACCTCATCTGTAATCTGACTTGCTTCAATGGAAGAAATACGAATACGTTTAAGACCAATGACTTTTTCTTCTAATTCACGAAGCAGCATGGCTAAATTATAATCTTTCATATCCTCGCCATAGCCGCCTGTATGAATACCTGTTAATACAATTTCTTTATATCCAGCATCGACTAGCTGCTGCGCTTGATGAATAACTTCTTTTGGATCACGTGAACGCATTAAACCGCGCGCCCAAGGAATAATACAAAATGTACAGAAGTTATTACAGCCTTCTTGGATTTTTAAAGATGCACGATGGCGATCCGTGAAAGCTGGAACATCAAGCTCTTCGTACACACGGTTTTTCATAATATTTCCTACTGCATTAATTGGCTCACGTTCCGTTTTATATTGCTCAATATACTCGAGCATCTTCACACGATCCTGAGTACCAACAACAATATCAACGCCAGGAATCGCCATAATTTCAGCAGGAGACGTTTGTGCATAGCAGCCTGTTACAGCAATTACCGCATCAGGATTTTTTCGAACGGCACGACGAATGACTTGACGACTTTTCTTATCGCCTGTATTTGTAACTGTGCAGGTATTAATCACATATACGTCTGCTATATTTTCATATTCAACTCGTTCATAGCCTTGGGCTTTAAATAATTGCCAGATGGCTTCTGTTTCATAATGGTTTACTTTACATCCTAATGTATGAAAAGCGACCGAAGACATATTATCTCACCTCAATAATTCTACTTGATAAGAAACAGCCGCAAGAGCGTACAATGGTGCTGTTTCTGTTCTTAAAATTCTCGGACCAAGTCCACAAGCAATAAAGCCAGCATGATTCAATTTGCTCACTTCTTCGTTCGTTAATCCACCTTCTGGACCAAAGACAAATAAAATCGATTGACCTGCCTTTGCCTCGGTTAATACCTGGGCAAGCTTTGCCTTTTCGCCCTGCTTCGCTGCTTCTTCAAAAGCAACTAATTTATAATTGAAATTTTCCCCATACTGAATCAATTCAGCAACTGTCATCGGCTCTAGTACAGAAGGCAAGACAGCACGATGCGACTGCTCAGCTGCTTCTTTCGCAATTTTTTGAAGACGCTCAACTTTTTTACTTACCTTTTTGCTGTCCCATTTTACCACTGAACGAGCTGCAATAAAAGGGATAAACTCTGAAGCTCCGAGTTCCGTTCCTTTTTGAACAATATATTCTAGCTTATCCCCTTTTGGCAGACCGCTCGCAATAACCACCTTAATGGGCAACTCACTCTCTTCATTGTTCCATTCTATAACAGTTCCAACCACTGCTTCATTGGTAATTTCTGATATTGTAGCAATAGCAGACAAACCATTTTTATTTACAACAATGATTTCTTCACCCGGCCCCATTCGCATGACTCGCGTAATATGATGAAAATCATCGCCTAGAATCGTCACCGTTTTCTCATGTATCTGTTTATTTTCAAGGAAATATCGTTGCACGAAACGAGCACCTCTTTTAAGAAAATGACGCCTTAGGGCGCCACTTTTTTTCATGTTATGCATTTCTCTTGGCAATTAAAGCGACCCAATCTTCCATTTGAATCGTTTCTTCGATGGTGAAGCCTGACGTAATAATTGCATTTTTGACATCTTCTTTTTTAGGCTGAATAATACCAGAAGCAATAAAATAGCCATTTGGTTTTACAACTTTTGCTACATCATCCGTAAAACGCATGATGACCTCAGCTAAAATATTAGCAACAACAACGTCCGCTTGTTGGTCTACTCCATCAAGTAAATTTCCTTGTGAAACAGTAATACGATCTTGTACCTTGTTCAATTTCACATTGATTCTTGCAGATCGAACGGCAACCTCATCCAAATCAAGCGCTTGAACATGCTTCGCACCAAGTAGTGCAGCAGCAATACTAAGAACCCCTGAACCTGTGCCTACATCAACGACCAAATCGCCTTCGACAACCGTGCGTTCAAGAGCTTGAATACACATCACAGTTGTTGGGTGCGTGCCTGTTCCAAATGCCATTCCAGGATCCAACTCAATGATTAATTCATCGCTACTTACAGGTTCGTACTCTTCCCAAGTTGGAACAATGGTAAAGCGTTCTGAAATTTTCACAGGATGATAGTACTTCTTCCAAGCTGTCGCCCATTCTTCTTCATGCACTTCACTGATTGAAACCGCATTTCGTCCAAGGTCAATATCAAATAATAACAAATTATTAATGGATTCTTTAATCGCATCGACTGTTTCACCAAGAAAACTAGTAACAGGAAGATACGCTTTTACCATAACACCTTCATCTGGATAATCATCTGGATTTAGCTGGTAGATTTCCCCAAAGACATTTTCACGTTCTTTGATTAATTCTAAAGGATCTTCAATGACAACACCGCTTGCACCTGCCTCATGAAGAATATTAGAAACAGGTTCTACCGCTTCATTTGTTGTATGAATTGCAATTTCAGACCACTTCATTATCTACCAACTCCCAATTTTATTACTCGCCCTTAAAGGCCCTTTTTACTTTTGAAAAAAAACCATCGTCTTGCTGATCTGGCATTTGACCGCTAATTTCAGAGAACTCACGTAAAAGCTGCTTTTGTTTTTCTGTTAATTTTTTCGGAGTCACAACTAAAACAACCACATGTTGATCCCCTTGCCCATATCCTCTTACATTTACAATTCCTTTTCCTTTTAATCGGAAGCGTGTTCCTGTTTGAGTACCAGCTGGGATTTTCAATTTTACTTTACCATGCAAAGTTGGTACTTCAATCTCATCACCAAGTGCTGCTTGAGCAAATGTGATAGGCATTTCACAATAAACATCGTCACCATCACGTTCAAAAAATTCATGATCTCTTACATGGAAGACTACATATAAATCGCCAGCAGGTCCACCGTTCACGCCTGGCTCACCTTGGCCAGACACGCGCAATTGTTGACCATCGTCAATTCCTGCAGGTACTTTCACTTGAATTTTTTTGCGTTTTTTCACTGTACCGTCGCCACCACAAGTTGCACATTTGTGCGGAATCTGTTTCCCTGTTCCTCTACACACATGACATGCACGACGGTTTACCATGCGACCAAAAGCCGTATTTTGTTCAACATTAATAGAACCTGATCCATCACATTGTGAACATGTTTCAACTTTCGTTCCTGGTTTAGCACCGGATCCATGACATGTCTCACAAGATTCTTCACGAGGAATTTCAATTTCTGTTTCTTTACCAAAAGCCGCTTCTTCAAATGATAGCGTCATCGTATATTGTAAATCGGCACCTTGGCGTGGCGCATTAGGATCACGTCTACGTCCTCCACCGCCACCAAAAAATGTACTGAAAATATCTTCAAAACCGCCGAAACCACTAAAATCTTGACCGCCGAAACCACCAAATCCTTGGCTAGGATCTGTATGGCCAAACTGATCATAATGCGCTTTTTTCTGATCATCGCTTAATACATCATATGCTTCCGCAATTTCTTTAAATTTATCCGCTGCATCTGGTTCCTTATTAATATCAGGATGATATTGTTTGGATAGTTTCCGATACGCTTTTTTAATTTCATCTTTAGAGGCGCTTTTGGAAACTCCAAGTACTTCATAATAGTCGCGTTTACTCATAAATTTACCCACTCCCGAATCGTTTCACATAAATTTTATATTATCACTGATTCAACCCATAAAGCAATTCAAAAAAGTCAAAGTCAAGAAAACCTGACTTTGACTTTTTCGTACACCTTGGTGAGTCCCTCACCGATTTTGAACTTCAATACTACTGTTTCAATTATTTTTTATCATCATTTACTTCTGTAAATTCAGCATCTACTACATTATCATCGGCAGGACCTTCTGCTCCACCTGCTTGAGCAGCTTGCTGAGCTTTAGCTGCTTCTTCGTAAAGCTTCATTGTCAAGTTTTGAACGATTTCTGAAAGCGCATCTTTTTTCGCACGAATTTCTTCTAATTCGTTTTTCTCGATTGCTGCTTTCAACTCGTCTTTCGCTTCGTTTGCTTTTGTAACTTCCGCTTCGTCTACTTTACCTTCAAGGTCTTTCAACGTTTTTTCCGTTTGGAAAACAAGTTGATCTGCTTCGTTGCGAAGTTCAACCTCTTCCTTACGTTTTGTATCGGCATCTGCATTTTCTTCTGCTTCACGTACCATACGTTCGATTTCTTCCTCTGATAAACCTGAAGAAGATTTAATCGTGATCGTTTGTTCTTTGTTTGTACCTAAGTCTTTCGCACGAACACTTACAATACCGTTTTTATCAATATCAAAAGAAACCTCAATTTGTGGAATACCACGTGGTGCTGGTGGAATGTCAGCCAATTGGAAACGACCAAGTGTTTTGTTGTCATTCGCCATTGGGCGTTCTCCTTGAAGCACATGAATATCTACTGCTGTTTGATTATCAGCAGCTGTTGAGAATACTTGAGATTTACTTGTTGGAATTGTTGTATTACGATCAATTAACTTCGTAAATACACCACCCATTGTTTCAATACCAAGTGAAAGTGGTGTTACGTCAAGAAGGACAACATCTTTAACGTCTCCTGTTAACACTCCACCTTGAATTGCAGCACCCATAGCTACTACTTCGTCAGGGTTCACGCCTTTAGATGGCTCTTGACCTAATTCACGTTTAATTGCTTCTTGTACAGCAGGAATACGTGTTGATCCACCAACAAGAATAACTTTGTCAATTTCAGACGCAGAAAGACCAGCATCTTTTAATGCTTGACGAGTTGGACCCATTGTACGTTCTACAAGTCCAGCAGATAACTCATCAAATTTCGCTCTTGTCATCGTTACGTCTAAATGAAGCGGACCTGCTTCACCAGCAGTAATGAATGGTAAAGAAATTTGAGTTGATGTTACACCAGAAAGATCCTTTTTCGCTTTTTCTGCTGCATCTTTCAAGCGTTGAACTGCCATTTTATCTTTGCTAAGGTCAATACCATTTTCTTTTTTAAATTCTTCTACTAAGTAATCAATCACGACTTGGTCAAAGTCATCTCCACCAAGACGATTGTCACCTGCTGTAGCTTTAACTTCGAATACACCATCACCAAGTTCCATGATGGATACGTCGAATGTACCGCCACCAAGGTCAAATACAAGAATCGTTTGATCTTCGTCTGTTTTATCTAATCCGTATGCAAGTGCGGCTGCAGTAGGCTCATTAATGATTCGTTCTACTTCAAGACCAGCAATTTGACCAGCATCTTTTGTTGCTTGACGTTCAGCATCGTTAAAGTAAGCAGGAACTGTAATAACCGCTTTTGTTACTTTTTCACCTAAGTATTCTTCTGCATAGGATTTTAAATATTGAAGGACAATTGCTGAAATTTCTTGTGGTGAATAGTCTTTCCCTTCAACTGTTACTTTATGGTTCGTACCCATATGACGTTTAATTGAGATAATTGTATTTGGATTTGTAATAGCTTGACGTTTTGCTACTTCCCCGACCTGTCTTTCACCATTTTTAAAGGCTACAACAGATGGAGTCGTACGGTTACCTTCTGGATTTGGAATTACTTTTGGTTCCCCACCTTCAAGTACAGATACACAAGAGTTTGTTGTACCTAAGTCAATACCAATAATCTTACTCATTTTATTACCTCCTACTTATATGTAAACTATTATTCATTTACTTTAACCATCGCCGGGCGAATGACACGATCTTTCAAGACATATCCTTTTTGGAACTCTTCCACAACAATATTGGAAGCAAAATTTTCATCTTGAACTTGCATGACCGCTTGGTGTAAATGAGGATCAAATTCTTTACCAACCGTTTCAATTGCTTCTACACCTTCATTTTTCAGTGCTTCTACAATTCCATTATAAATCATATCCATACCTTGAAGTAAAGACTTAGCCTGTTCATGATCTACTTCTACTTTCATCGCTCTTTCAAAATTATCAAGAGCTTCTAATAAATTCGTAGCAAGGTCTTGAACTCTATATTTTCGAGCCGCCTCCATATCTAGCTTGGCACGACGACGTGAATTATCAAAATCAGCTTGAAGACGTAGATAACGATTTTCCATTTCTTCTATTTTAGCTTCAAGCTCAGTAATTTTCGCTTGAGCCACTTGAAGCTCATCTACTTCCTCTGTTTCTGAAGCTTGCTCTACCTCTGCTTGTTCAGCAAAAATCTCCTCAACTACTGTTTCTTCAGCTGTTTCATTCTCAATAATTGGTTCATTATTCTTATTTTCGTTCACCATTTTCACCTCCCTAAAAGAAAAGCGTAAGGCACCCGTTTAGCGACGTATAATACTTTCCTGCTCCGTACGAGATAAAGGAAACACGAAGAGTGCGAATGTGCTTTTTCGTGTTGACTTATCGAGTGGAGGAGCGGGAAGTCCAGTAGTCGCTAGTCCTTGCGCTAGACACTAAAACATATTAAAATCTAAGCCTTCTTAGCTTGGTTACCCACCTATAAATATTGCCTTTGTTAAGGGTTTTGATACAGCTTAGTCAGCAGCCTTGTTAAATCATTCGAGAATGCAGATAACAGCGTAATCACCCTAGAATATTCCATTCTCGTCGGTCCTAATATCGCTAATGTACCAAATTGATCGGTACCTACCGAATAGGTTGCCGTAATTAAACTACAATCCTCCAAGGTCGTATTTTGATTTTCACGACCAATTTTCACTGTAATTCCCTCAGGATTTTGTTTAATAAGATCATAAAAACCTTGTTCTTGCTCAATCATGGACAATAGTGACTGTACTTTATGAATATCATGAAATTCTGGCTGACGGAGCATATTCGTTTTGCCACCAAAAAACAACTTGGCGGATTCATTTGTCGTAAATGACTCTGTGAGAGTAGCCATGAGGGATTCATAATTATGAATATGTTGTTTTAATAAAACAGCCACTTCTTTATAAATTTTATTTTTCAGATCAACAATTGGAACACCTGTTAACCGCTCGTTTAAAATATTGACCATCTTTTCAATTTCATCGATGTCCACAGATGACGGTAACGAAATTAACTTATTCTCAACATGACCTGTATCCGTAATAATAATCGCAATTGCTGTTTCCGTATTCAACGGAACAATTTCGATTTTTTTAAGCTTATGGTCCTTTACCTTCGGACCAAGAACAATAGCCGTATAGTTCGTCAATTCAGATAAGATTCTTGCTGATTTTTGAACAACTTTTTCTAACTCATAAATTCGTTCTGCATAAACCGATTTTAGCAATTGTAACTCATTCGTTTTCAAAACCTGAGGTGAGAGCAGGTGATCCACATAGTAGCGATACCCCTTTTCAGAAGGAACGCGCCCTGAAGAGGTATGGGTTTTTTCAATAAACCCTAACTCTTCTAGATCCGACATCTCATTACGAATTGTTGCCGAACTGAAGGCAATCTCTTCTTTTTTCGACAAACTTCGTGAACCTACTGGTTGAGCCGATTGGATAAAATCCTCGATAATCACTTGTAAAATTAATAATTGACGATCAGTTAGCATATACGATCACCTCTGTTAGCACTCTACACCAATGAGTGCTAATATATTATTAAATTATCAAATGAATCCCTTAATGTCAACGAAAAAACCCTTTTTAGCAAGATAAATTCATTAAGAATTTTCACCAATTCCCAAAAAAGCTTGAAATACTTCATTGCCAAGTAGTTTCCCTTGCCTTGTCAAACGCACACCGTTGTCTTCAATTATCAACAACCCTTTTTCGACTTGTTGTTCGAGTGGTTTCGCAAAAATTTCTGTCATTTCTACAGAAAAACGCTCTTTAAAGCGAGCAAACGAAACACCTTCTATTTTTCGTAACCCTAAAAACATTTCCTCTTCCATTTGCTCATGAACCGGAACAAGATGCTCTTCTAATACAGGTAGATCGTCCTGCTTCAGCGAGTTTATATATTTTTTTAACGGGCCATGGTTAGCTATTCTCTTTCCCGCTGTATATCCATGTGCTCCAGCACCTATCCCATAATATTCAAGATTATCCCAATAAGTTAAGTTATGACGGCTTTCAAAACCAGGCTTAGAAAAATTACTAATTTCATATTGATGTAAGCCATGTTGCTCCATTGTCTCCATCACTAGTTCATACATAGCAGCTTCTAGCTCTTGCGGCGGCAAGTTCAGCCTTCCTTTTTGCATTAAGTTATAAAAAACCGTTTTTGGCTCAACAATTAAAGAATAGCTAGAATAATGTGGTAAATCGAGTGCTAACGCCTGATTTAGCGTCTCTTTGAAATCATCCAGCGTTTGACCAGGCAATCCATAAATCAAATCAATGCTAATATTCGAAAAACCAACATCTTTAGCTAATCGTATCGTTTCATATACATCAACAGCACGATGAGTACGACCAATCTTTTGTAATAACTCATCATTAAAGCTTTGTACCCCAAAGCTAAGCCGATTTACGCCGGCACGATATAGAATTTCAAGTTTCTCTCTTGATAATTCACCAGGATTTGCTTCAAATGTATATTCTCCTGATTTTTTATTAAACGGTAGCTCTTGTTCAATGTACTCACAAAGAAGAGCAAGCTGAGTCTCATCCAGTGAAGTTGGTGTCCCTCCACCAACAAAAATCGTGTCTAACTCATCCGTCGGATACGTCTTAAGTTGCAGTCGCATCTCCTTTTTTAACATGTCTATATATTCATCAACGGGCTGCCCCTGTAAAAACACCTTATTAAAATCACAATAGTGACAAATATGTTCACAAAATGGAATATGAATGTAGGCACTCTTTATCATGTATATTCACAACCTTCATAGAAAAAAGAGGCTAGAATTGAATCTATCCCCTTTTTCTTGTTTATTTATTTCTTAGGAGTTGTATCGTCCATTTTTAATACAGCCATGAAGGCTTCCTGCGGTACTTCAACAGAACCAACCTGCTTCATCCGCTTTTTACCTTCTTTTTGTTTCTCTAACAACTTACGCTTACGTGAAATATCTCCACCGTAACATTTCGCCAAGACGTTTTTACGCATCGCACTAATGGTTGAACGAGCGACAATTTTTTGTCCAATTGCCGCTTGAATTGGAACCTCAAATTGCTGTCTCGGAATTAATGTTTTTAACTTATCCACGATAATTTTTCCACGTTCATAGGCAAAATCTTTATGAACAATAAAACTTAACGCATCCACCGTTTCACCATTTAATAGGATGTCCATTTTCACAAGCTTTAGATGGCTGATAACCAATCAATTCATAATCAAATGAAGCATAGCCTCTCGTATTTGATTTTAATTGATCGAAAAAGTCATACACAATCTCAGAAAGTGGAATTTCATAATTAATGCTTACTCGTGTTTCATCGATATATTGCATATCAATGAAGTTGCCTCGTTTATTTTGACAAATTTCCATAATAGCCCCTACAAACTCAGTTGGTGCCATCATCGTTGCTCTTACATATGGTTCTTCGACACGTTCAATTTTTTGTGGATCAGGCATATTCGATGGATTATCCACATTTAATAATGTACCGTCCGTTTGAACGAACATGATAGATAACACTTGGAGCTGTTGTAATCAGGTCAATTTTAAATTCACGTTCAATTCGCTCTTGGATAATCTCCATATGAAGCAACCCAAGGAAGCCACAACGGAAACCAAATCCTAATGCCTGTGACGTTTCAGGCTCAAATTGAAGTGCAGAATCGTTTAATTCTAATTTTTCTAAGGCATCACGCAAATCATTGAATTTCGACGCATCAATTGGATACAATCCACAATAAACCATTGGATTCATTTTACGGTAACCAGCAAGTGGCTCCGTTGCGCTATTCTTCGCACTCGTAATCGTATCCCCTACACGTGTATCCCCGACATGTTTAATTGATGCTGTTAAGAAACCAACATCACCAACCGTTAACTCATCTAACAGTTGCGTTTTAGGATTGAATACACCCACTTCTACAACATCGAACTCTTTTCCTGTAGCCATCATCTTGATTTTGTCGCCTACTTTTACCGATCCCTCTACTACACGTATGTAGGCAACTACACCACGATAAGCATCATATAAAGAGTCAAAAATAAGCGCTTTAAGTGGTGCATCTGGATCACCTTGTGGTGGTGGCACCAATTCAACCACTTGCTCTAAAATGTCTTCAATCCCAATGCCAGCCTTCGCTGAAGCAAGTACTGCCTCAGAGGCATCTAATCCAATCACTTCTTCAATTTCATTCCGAACCCGTTCTGGGTCAGCGCTCGGAAGGTCAATTTTATTAATAACTGGAATAATTTCAAGATTATTATCAAGTGCTAAATAAACATTGGCTAAGGTTTGCGCTTCAATCCCTTGAGCGGCATCAACAACTAAAACGGCACCCTCACAAGCAGCTAGACTACGCGACACCTCATACGTAAAATCGACATGTCCCGGCGTATCAATCAGATGGAAGATATAGTCTTCGCCATCTTTTGCTTTATATTTTAATTGAACAGCATTCAATTTAATCGTAATTCCCCGTTCACGCTCTAAATCCATAGAATCTAACAGTTGACTCTTCATTTCACGTTGCTGTAAAGCATTCGTTTTTTCTAAAATACGATCGGCCAACGTTGATTTTCCATGATCAATATGAGCGATAATGGAAAAGTTACGAATATGCTCTTGTCTCTTTAATTTTTCTTCTCTATTCATAACATTTCACTCCTACTTGTCAACACAAATACACTAACCGTTATTATATCAATAGAAAATATAACATTCAATAAGAAAAGCACAGAGGAGAACTAATATGTGATGAAGCCGACCCCTTCAATCAACGTAGTAACAACCTCACACTATATCATCAAGAAAACATATGTATAAACAAAGGCGTTGGACCGTAGCATACGCCTAGATATAGGATTCCACAGCATTCCATTATTCTTAAAATAAAATAACCCTTAATATTATATAGCGAAGCTCCGACCCTTTTCAAAAAAAGCTGGACTCAACACGGGGGATTGTTGAATCCAGCTAAGCATTTTTATATTTTATGCCGAATACTTGTTTTATATCCACTTGACAATGAAATCCTTTTTTTACAACCTACTGATTAAACTGCTAAATATATTGGAGATTACTTCACCTAATTGTTTACCAACAGAAGAGAAAAAATTAAAGGCTTTCATTTCTTCGAGCTTCTCCTTCTTCTTTTCTAAATCATGACTCGTCACTTTTTCACCTAAAACGGCCGCCTCCACCTCCCCTTGATTAGATTGATTCACCTCAAATGCACTTGATAACGTTGGGTCCTCATATCCTTTCATTTTCTTGATTCCATCGTTAGCTGTTTGCATTCCAATCAGAACGCCTAAAAATAATACAAGTAAAATCAATGTGCATTTAAGTGTAAATCGAACCATGAGTGGCGACCCCTTTTCTATAAGATAAAAAAGTATAACATTTTCGATGTGTATTCTAGCTCCAGGCACCCAGCGCCTATCGGACTTCCCGCTCCTCCTTACGATAAGTCAACATCGAATCGTGCTAGCGCACTCTTCGTGTTTCCTTTATCTCATACGGAGCTGTCCAGTCCGTACGTCGCTGAACGGGTGCCTTGCGCTTTTCTATTTACTGTGCTTCTGTATCACCCTTAATATTATCCACCGCTTTAGCATCCCAATAAAATTCACTAAATACATCGGCAAAAGCATTTACCGTCCAATACATTTCTTCAAACGTATTATCCACTCCACCAATTTCAATTAGCATCGCATTATTTGATAAATCTTGATTATATACACTATTATTTCCAGAACTATTATGTTTAATAATCCCTCTTGATAATCCAGGATATTTTTTCTCTAACGCTTTATGAAGATTATTCGCAAGGGCTGTATTTTTTTCATAGTTTGGGTTTTTCCCCCCAATAACAAAAGCAATTTTTGCATATTGCTTTCCGTTAATGGTAATAGTCGTATCTTTCTTTCGTTTCGAGTCACGATGGATATCTATAAAATATTCAAGATTATTGTTTGAAGCCATCGCTGTTTCAACTGCTACTCTTGATTCCTGATAAGATTTCGGATATTTTAACCCTTTTTTATTTAATAATCCCATAATATCTGTGTGATCAACTTCCGAGCCAATCCCCTTTTCAGCAAGTACCTTAGACAATCTTTCGCCTACCTTCGTAATGTTTATTTTCGAATGATAAGCTAGATTTGGATTCGTGACCCCTTTCAAATAGGGTAAATACGATTCTCGATTATGGCTAAAATAAATATGAACAACCTTCCTTCCGTTCGTTGTCTGAGCGGGAGGTTCTTTTGTTCCCGTATCTGAATTGTTAATTTCATCAACATTTTGTAAAGCTGCATCTTTTTCTTCATTCAAAACATCGATTGGCGGAGAAGATTCATACGGCATGTTCGTATAGTCCGTCCCTGCTCCAGCCACAATAATTTCACTATCAAAAATGGAGAATCCAGGTAATTCTCGTCCTAATAGACTACGCGGATCATCTAGAGAAATATTAGTTGATAGCGTAAATAGCTCTTTTGAAAAATCAGGTACTTCCTCTCCTTCAGGCAGGGCAGAAAAAAAATAGTGATTTTCGTTTGCTAACAAGGTAAATAACAATTTACCTGAAAATTGATTCGTTACAGTATGAAAAGACTTGGATGATAGCCGATATTCTGGCTTAAGTGAAGTCATAATCGCACTTAGAGAAAAAACAAAAAGAAGTAGAGAAAATACGGCTACAAAACTTCTTATAATAGTTGATCCATGAACAACTGTAATAATTCCTAGCGAATGTCTTCTTTTCATTCTTTCACCCTCTCTATCTCCTGCTACTTCATAAATATGACTTTACTAGAGAGGGTAGAACACCATTTTTCGGCACTTAGAAAAGCGGAAGGCACCCGGTAGCGACGTATGGACTGGGTGCCTGGAGTTTGTTAGCGTGTATAATATCCTGTATTATCTTGATTCACGGATTCATGTAGTGCTGCATTTAAACTATTGGCAATCAAATTGGCCATATCTTCAATAAACACATCGACTTCCTTTGGCGTTACCATTAAATTATGTCCAATCGGTGACAAAACCTCATAAATCAGTTTTCGCTTTTCGTCTTCAGATAAACTACCAACAATTCCCAAAAATGTTTGCCGTTCTTTTTCGCTTGGTAAATCCTCTTCTGTCAGCTTCTTTCGTTTGCCAAAACTAAATCCAGCAGGTACGAGAGAGCGAGATGGTTGATCCCCTTCTTTGAGCTCCTTCCCGAAATGCTTAAGAATAAAATCAAACGCATCACTTGTAATAGATACAGCATCGACAACAGTCGGAATCCCGATAGCAATAACTGGAATACCTAACGTTTCCTGACTCAATTCTTTCCGTTTATTCCCTACCCCAGAGCCTGGATGAATCCCTGTATCAGAAATTTGAATCGTCGAATTAACCCTCTGAATAGACCGAGCGGCCAAAGCATCAATGACAATAAGAAAATCCGGCTTACTTTTTTCAACGACACCCAAAATAATGTCACTCGTTTCAATTCCGGTAATCCCCATTACACCAGGAGATATCCCACTCACTGGTCGGAAGCCTTCTTCTACTGCATGCGGCTGTAATTCAAATAAATGTCTTGTAACAACTAGATTTTCAACAACAGCCGGACCGAGAGCATCTGGCGTAACATTCCAGTTTCCAAGTCCCACCACTAAGCAACTGCTATCCTTTGGGATTTTTTTTCTTTTTAAAAAGTTAGCAAACTCTGTGGCTAATACTTTTTCGACCTTGGTTTGCGTTTCGGTATCTTGTTCTCGAATTCCCTGAACCTCAATCGTTAAATAGCTTCCTTTTTTCTTTCCAATCGCCTTGGCACCTACTTCTGTTACTTCTACTAAGGAAACTTTAATATCATCAATTTCTCTTTCCTTAATAATGACGCCTTCTAATTGCGAAATATCCCGTTCTACATCGACACCTTTATGTTCGATTGCTATTTCATGTGCTTCAATCGCTAAATCAGTTCGAATACTATATTTACTTAAATCTAATTTGTCTTCCATGTTGTCCTCCCACGGATTCATTTATCCTTTATTAGAACGATGTAATATTCATTTACTCTAGTATTTTCCATTACTTCTATAAACATTCTCCCGATATGTCTTTTTCCTTATTCATTTTTTTGATACAATGATTTCTAACGAGATATAAAATATTTACAACATAATTCCTTTTCGATTCTCAATCTGAGTATTGCATAATGAAGCTTAGTCTGATACAATATAACTTGTGCTATTTGGTATGGATTTGAAAAGTCGAGTTCATATAATCTCGATTTCTTTGTAGGAGGTGAACGGAATGCCAAACATTAAATCTGCTATTAAACGCGTACTAGTGAACGATAAAAACCGTGCTCATAATGCTACAGTTAAATCTGCTATGCGTACTACAGTAAAAAACGCTGAAACTGCATTAGCTGGAGATAACGTTGAAGCTGCTAAAGAAGCTTTATTACTTGCGTCTAAAAAATTAGACAAAGCTGCATCTAAAGGATTAATCCACAAAAATGCGGCAGCCCGTAAAAAATCTCGTTTAGCGAAAAGACTCAATTCTTTAAACGCGTAATGAAATAAGAAATAAAAGCGCCTTGATGCTCAAGGTGCTTTTTTCTTATAAGAAAAGCGTAAGGCGCCCGTTCAGCGACGTATGGAGCTAGACAGTTGTACTCATCGAGAATGATATAAATTCTAATACTATTAAAAAAGATAACGGAGTGACCCGTCATCTTTTCATTTTCAACAGCAGTAATTCAAGTGTGATGGCTTTATCCCCTTGACCTGTCTTCATTTTATAATCTACTTCTGCAAGTTCTTTAATGAGCGCTAATAGTTCCTGTTCTTGAAATTGATTTGTTTTTTCCTGTGCCAGCTTAACTCGAAATGGATGTACCTTTAAAACAGAGGCAATTTTTTGCTGACTATATCCTTGTCTAGAAAGCTCCTTCACCTGATACATTAAACGAACTTGCCCCGCCATAACACTCAAAACTTTAATTGGTTCCTCATTTTGCCGCATTAAATCATGATAAATCATCAACGTATTTTGAATATCCCGTTGCAAAACCGAATCAACAAGTGAAAAAATGTTCTGCTCAAGCGATTTTGCCACTAATTTCTCGACAATATCAATGTCTATTCTCTTCGTTCCTTCTACATATAACAGCATTTTCTCAATTTCATTTGTAAGCATCATTAAGTTCGTTCCTGCTAATTCTAACAGTCGTTCAATCGCCCTATCACTCATCTCAACCTTCTCAGCATTGAGCTTGTCCCGAACCCAGATCTTAAGATCATGCTCATTTAGCTTTTTGGCTTCAACAATCGTTGCTTTTCGCTTTAACTCTTTTGTGATTTTTTTCCGTTCATCTAGTTTTTCATATGGTGCTATAAACACAACAATTGAATACGGAACGGGATCTGCTAAATAAGCTTCTAACCTTTTAACCGAATGTTCTACCTTAGATTTTGTTTTTTCTGCAGTCAAGAAGAATGGATGTTGCATGAATACAAGACGCCGTTCCCCCATAAAAGGAAGCGTCTCTACATCTTCTAAAGCTACTTCAATTGGCGTTTCTTCCAAATCAAATTGTGAAAAGTTGAAATCCAGCTCATCTTCATGTAAAGCATGTTGTAGTAATAATTGCTTTGTTTCATTGATTAAATACGCTTCAGTTCCATATAAAAGATATACTTGTGAAAACTGTCCTTTTTTAATGCTTTTCCAAACGTCTACTACCAATAAAATCTGCCTCCACTTTTCTATCTGTCCAGCCCCAACGCCTAGCCCCTCGAGATGCTTCGGTTCAGCCGCTAAAGGCAAAGAGCGCCTTTAACTTCTGACCCTCCAGCACTTTTCGGAGGCCCGCACGACGCGGGTCAGGTCGGCGTTGCCACAGGACGTGGCGATCTTAGCCGATCTTCTTTCAAGGCGTTTCCGCTTTTCTATGTACATTCTTATGGTATAGTTGGAAGAACATTTTGACAAGCTATAAGGGAACGGTCTGCGTGCAAAGACCGTTCCCAATCTATATAAACACCATCAAGAAAGGCCCGGGTTACTTTCTATCCAGTAGTTAAAACACTAGGAAAGCTTGTTTGTACATTTATTTTGACCGAACCGCCCTAAACTATTTGTGACAACTCTTGTCAGTATAGGAAATCAAGTTCGTACGTATAGATTTTTTATTAGGAATGTTTTATACTATTAACAAAATATAGGAGGTATTGACAATGAACCAATTTGAAGTAGATGTCCAATCAAAAACGGATGATGTTGCTGATTCAGCAATCGGATTTATTGTTTCATTTGGTTTTTTTGCAACGATATTCATCATTGCTGTTGTCATAAAAGCTTTCGGTTCTTAATATAATTATATACATGCACGTATTTCGCTTTGAAAAGACTGCCTAAGCAGTCTTTTTTGTCTCCTGAATTTTGTTAAGCAAAGCCTTTAGTCTACCAACTCCATGTATCCTATGGTAATTGGGCTCGAAAGGTTCCTGTTTTGTTTCGATATTTATACGATACGGCCCCATCAGAATCCGTTCTGACTACAGATATCTCCCGTTCTTCTAAAGCCTCTACTACTTGACGATGTGGATGCCCATAACGATTGTCCTTTCCTACAGAAATAACAGCTACTTTTGGTTTGATTTGCTCAAGAAAGTCGGGAGATGAAGACGTTTTACTTCCATGATGACCTACCTTTAAAATATCCACTCGAAGCTGAGGATACGTTCTCATTAACTCTTTTTCGATGGATTCACTAGCATCTCCTGTAAATAACCACGATAAGCCACCCATTTCTGCGAATAACACAATAGAGCCGTCATTTGCATCTTCGTTTTTTTGATAAGGATGTAAAATATAAAATTTCGCCTCCCCAACATACCAACTATCTCCTTTTTTCAGCCTTGAAATAGGAATATTTTTCGAAAGTGCCCACTTTATACTATCTTTGTCTCGATAAAACGTTTCACTACCCGTACCGATGACAACTTCCCTCACTTTAAAATTTCGTATTAATTCGGTTGCGCTGCCTGTATGGTCAGCATCAGCATGCGTTAAAATAAGCTTGTCTAAATGATGAACACCTTTACTTTTTAAAAATGGAATAATAACATCGTCACCTGTATTATACGTTCTACGCTGCTTTTGCCACGATTCCATCGGAAATACAATCTTCCCACCCGTATCGATTAAATAATTGCCACGATTAAATGGCAGCTTAATAAAAATAGCATCTCCCTGACCAACATCAATAAAGACCACTTCACCATATGGATTTACTTTCTGTATATGATATTGAAACAACAAAGTAACCATTAATAGATACAACCACATTTTACACTCCTTTAAGGAAGAGGATTCCCACTTCATAAATAAGCCGATGATCCCTATAAGTAATACCATCATAATAAGCCCCATTGGCTTTCCAAAGCTAATAGAAGCCAGCGGTATGGTCGAAACAATAGTAGCTAAGCTATTACACAAGAAAAACAACTTATCTAACCATTCAATTAACAAATCTCCAAGAGAAGGAAAAACAAGATGACTAAGCAAAGCAAGAATGGAGAATGGCAATAAGATAGACGAGTAGATGGGAACATAGAGGACATTCAAGAAAATACCAAGCACTGATACTTCATAGAAATGATATAGTAAAATCGGAAGAGCGGCTAATTGACATACAACACTAACAATGAATAGCTGCATAATTGGTTGAGGATATTTCTGAAAAATCGGCAATGATAGGATAATCGCACAGGTTACAGCAAAGGAGAGCTGAAAACCAATATTAAATAACAAATTAGGCTGAACTAATAGCAACAACAAATACACAAGCCCAATCGCCATGATCGCTGATATTCTTTTTTTCCATAGTAGGAGCAAGAAGAAAAGCATCGCCATTAAACAAGCACGCAAAACAGAAGGAGTCCCGCCTGACAAAATCGTATACATCGGTAGAAACAGGAGAATAACCCCCATCATCTTCTCGCGAGTTATACCAATTCGAATGCCGAGAAAAAATAAGATGCCTGTTAAAAAACTAACATGTAAACCTGAAATAGCAAGTAAATGAACGAGTCCAAGACGCTGATAATTCGTTAGGTTTTCTTCATCAATATACGTTTGATCACCAAAAAGAAGTGCTGTTACAAAACCGCTTGATTGAGGAGGAAAATGTTCATTGACATAGGCAATGCCTTGTTGTCGAAAATTTTGTAGCCTTGTAACAAAGGAGGAGTCGGTTACACTACAGTGATTCCATGTCATATGTTCTACTTTCAAAATCCAGTGAATATTCTGTTGTTTTAAATAGCGCTGATAATTGAAGCTATTTTCATTCCGGCTGGCTTCGGGCTCTACTAATGAGCCATTGGCTATACAGGTTAAACCAATAGGAAGATTGCTTTCGAGTTTCATTTTTTCCGCTTCCGTTGAAATGGTATAACGAAGTTGCAGCTTCTCCTTTTGATTCGTCATCACCTTTGCTTTCAAAAGATTTCCGTCCACATTTGGCTGCTCGATAAACGTAATCTGAAACCTGTGCTCTTCACCTGTATATAACGTTTCATGGCGTAGCTCTGAAACATAAGCTACCGTAGCAAATAACAAAAGGTTCACGAGATTTACTAAAACAATTTTTGTATTTCCGTTAAAATGAACATATAAAAAGCTTAGAAAGAGGATAATAAGGATAAGTGTCGTGATAGAAAAAGAGGAATAAGCCGCAACTCCAAGAGTAGCTGAAATGGCTAAAAAGAGGATATGTTTCGTCATGTGAACCCCCTTATGATTCAATTCGTAAGGTGTTGCTTATTGACTCCACTTTCAGCCTAGCTTAACGAGGAGTCAATAAGCGTGTGGTCAACCGGATTATTCTTCGTAAAATAATTGCTGTGCTTTTTGTTGAAGCTTAGCAAAAGCTTCCGGATCCAATCCATTTGCTTCTAATTGCTGCAAAAGAGAATCAATAAAGACTTGCTTTTGTTTACTATAAACATCGATCGGCTTTTCGATTTCAACTTTTTCAGTCTTTACGCCAGCTTGTTGAAATAATTCTACAGCATATGGGTGATTTTTATAATCTTCTGCATAATATACCGCTTTAATTCCAGCTTGAATAATCGACTTACAGCATTGTAAACAAGGAAAATGTGTAACATATATTTCAGCATTTGCTGTTGGTACACCGAATTTCGCACATTGAAGAATAGCATTCATTTCTGCATGAATCGTTCTTACACAATGATTGTCAATTACATAACAACCATCATCAATACAATGTGTGCCTCCTGCAATGGATCCGTTATATCCTCCTGCAATAATTCGATTATCACGAACGATTGTTGCCCCGACTGTCAAACGAGTACATGTACTTCTTAATGCCAATAAATGGCTTTGTGCCATGAAATATTGATCCCAACTAATTCGTTCCAAGACGCTTGTCCCCTTTTCAAAGTATTCATTATTTTTATTACGTATAAGTGCTTAGCTTCACAAAGAGCTATGCCCTCCTCAGTCATCCAATCGCCTTCGTTTTCTTACTCATTTTACCTTCTTCTCCCCCGTTTGGATAGTCCATTCATTTTACGGTAACGGAGTCTCTTAACTTCTCAAATGTTTTATCCCCAATCCCCGAAATATTTTTCAAATCCTCTATTTGTTGAAACTTTCCTGTTGTATCACGATATTCGATAATCGCAATTGCCTTAGATGGACCAATCCCCGATAATGTTTCTAATTCAGCCTGCGTAGCTGTATTTAGATTAACTTGTTGTCCATTAGAAGCATCTGAATTCCCTGTCATATTTACAGCACTCCCCGATGATGATGGCACAATGTTTGGCAACTCTACATCTTCCTCGCCGACTCTCGGTACATAGATGACCATTTGATCTTCTACTAGTTGGGCAAGATTTACCTTATCTAAGTCCGCTTCTTTCGTGAAGTCCCCAGCTGCTGCTATCATATCAATCACACGATCACCAGGTTGGGCGATAAATACACCTGGAGTTCCAACAGCTCCTTTTACGTCCACTTTCATAATAGCAGGAGGTTCTGGCTCTTCTACCTTATCCTGTACATCCTCTGAATCTTCCTGCTCCGTTTCTGCAAAAAAAGGATCATTCTCTACTGGCTTCGTCTCAGATTGTATAAAGAAAAAATACCCTAAAATAGCTATTATAACAGCTGCTACAATCATTATTACTTTCTTTTTTGCAATTGTATCCATCATTTCAACCTCCATAATCCTTGATAAATCGGAATAAAACGGGCATATTTCACATAGTGTGTAGGAGTGGTTCTGCTTTACGTGAGGGGAGTTGAAAGTATGAAAATCGGTGTCATTGGGACTGGAAATATGGGAACCATTTTAATCGAAGCATGGCTAGAGACAAAAACATTAAAGCCTTCCGATTTGATTATTACAAATCGGACACTCTCCAAAGCTTTGGCTCTTCAAAAAAAATATGTTGGCATTAAAGTAACGAAGACAGCTGCAGAATTAGCAAAACAAGCAGATGTAATATTCGTTTGTGTAAAACCTTTACAAATTCATAGCTTATTACAGGTCCTGAAACCTTATATAAACAAAGATCATTTAGTCGTTTCGCTAACAAGTCCACTCTCTGTTTCCCAGCTTGAACATGAGCTCTGCTGTTCTTGTGCTCGCTTTATCCCAAGCATTACAAATCGTGCTTGTTCTGGCGTATCCTTGTTGAGCTATCATCAAAATTGCAAGAAAAAGTGGAAGGATGTGTTACACACATTAGCTAGTGGCATTTCAACACCTGTAATGATTGATAATGAGATTACTCGAATTAGCTCAGATATCGTGAGCTGTGGACCTGCCTTTTTTAGCTTTTTAGCACAATCATTTATTGACGCAGCTTGCCAAACAACAGACATTGATCGAAAAACAGCAACCATTTTAACAGAGAAAATGCTCATAGGGCTTGGGGACTTACTCAGTAAAGGAATTTACACATTGCCTACTTTACAAAAAAAAGTGTGCGTAAAAGGGGGGATAACCGGCGAAGGAATCAAAGTGTTAGAAGCAGCAAAAATAAATCACGTATTCGAGGACGTATTTCGGG
The DNA here is from genome assembly GCA_963790055.1 of uncultured Bacillaceae bacterium. Classification (GTDB taxonomy): domain Bacteria; phylum Bacillota; class Bacilli; order Bacillales; family DSM-1321; genus Peribacillus. The sequence goes on along the minus strand of CAWBND010000016.1, from coordinate 128,526 downwards.
CAACACACGAAAAATTTGCAGAAGATATCGAAGAAGTCGAAAAACAATTTCGACACCCTAATACTATTCGCAATTAATTCGGCAAATCCTCCCGTTTTTTAAATTTTTTATAAGAAAAGCGGAACCGGCTTGGTCACAATTGAAAATAAGCAACTACCAGAGGAGGTAGTTGCTTATTTTCTTGCAATAAATAAGATTCGTTCTGTTTTTTCTTGAAGCGGTTCGTCTTCTAAATCGGACAACACTTCCAACACTATAAAACCAGCTTTTTCAAGCCATTCTGTATATTGCCTAGCAGAATAGGTGCGTTGGTAATGAAATTCGTCAAAACGATCATATAGTCCAGTCCTAGCATCCTTCACAAAAAAACTTACATCATGTTCGACACTGAATGGCTCTTCACCAGGAAAACAGTTCCAAATATAAGAAACCTCTTCCTCATTAACAGCAAAAGTATGATTTGCAAAAATTTGTTCCATTTTGTATATAGAATGCACATCAAACAGAAACAAACTGCCTTCATTCAAATGTTCATGTACTCGTTGAAACGTGTAAACCACATCTTCTTCATGTTGAAGATAGTTCAGAGAATCACAAAAAATGGTCACGCAGTCAAATTGACCCAATCCTTCAAGCTCAGCCATATTTTGCTGATAAAAGGGAATCGCTAAATCAAGAGCAGCCGCCTTTTCTTGAGCAATTAATAACATTTCATCAGATAAGTCTACACCCGAAACATCAAAACCATGCTTTGCTAGCTCCACTGTCATCTCACCTGTCCCACAAGCAAGGTCAAGTAGTCTCTTTCCCTCAACCTGATATTGCTCAAGCTTTGCTGTCAATAGCATCAACCACTTATCATACGGAGCATCTTTCATCAACTCATCGTACACATAAGCGAAGCGTTCGTAGCTCATGCTAATTCACTTAGTACGTCTTCTTGAGGAGCATCTCCCCATAAACGTTCAAGATTATAATACAATCTTTCATCACGATGGAAAATATGAGCCACTACATCCCCTAGGTCCACTAATATCCATTTTGCTTCGTCAAATCCTTCTAAGCGTTTCACATGGATTCCTGCTTCATCAGCCTTTGCCTTCATTTCACGAGCAATAGCCTGCACCTGCTTTTCTGAATTACCATGACAAATTAAGAAATAATCAGCAATTAACGAGATGCCTTGCATATTTAAGGCAACAATATCCTCTGCTCGTTTATCATCTGCTGCTTTTGCTGCTAATACTAGAAGTTCTCTTTCAGTCATTACATCTGCTCCTTCAAATTTATAATAAGATCATTATACGTATGGAATGTATCAGGATAAATCGCTTGTTTTTTATTGATTAAAAAAACAATTGAGTTTCGCACTGCTCCAATCATGGCTAAATCTAAATTCTCCTTCGCCATCTCTCGCACCTCATCCACGCCAGGAAATGAACGGCCTGGCTCAATATAATCCGCAAGGTACACAATTTTCTCTAGCAATGTCATCCCTATTCTACCCGTTGTATGATACTTGATTGCATCCAAGATTTCTCGGTCTGTAATCCCTGCTTCTTGTTCAACGAGATAGGCACCGACTGGAGCATGCCATAATTCTGAATGGAAGTCCAATAAATCCTTGGACATGTTTTGATCCATAATAATTTGCTTCATTTCCTCTTTTGGACGAAATTTCGCATAATCATGAAAAATGGCAGCAAGTTCAGCTTTCTTGACATCAGCACCAAAACGCTCTGCAAGCAGAACAGCTGTCTCGGCAACACCTAATGTATGCACATAACGTTTTTCGGTAATTTGGGCTTTCACAAGCTGTAAAGCCTTATTTCGATTCATATAAATCATTTCCTTTTATATAGTTCACGACTGGATCAGGGATTAAATATCTTACAGTCCCTCCTGTACGAAGCTTGCGGCGAATCGTTGAAGATGAAATAAACATTTGGGGCACATCTACCATGATAATTGGATAGTCTGTTTCTATATTATAACCTGGTCGATTTACTCCAACAAAACGGACGAGTTGAAGAAGTTCATCAATTCGATACCATTTAGGCAAATATTCAATCATATCCGCACCTATAATAAAATAAAACGAAGCTTCCGGTTCCTTTTCTATAAGCAACTTCATCGAATCATACGTATAAGAAGTACCCTTTCTTTCAATCTCCAGCCTTTCAATCAAAAAGGAAGGGTGATCGCCAAGAGCACGCTCAAGCATCGCTAAACGATCATTCGCTGATACTTCTCCTGATTTTTCCTTATGTGGAGGAACATAATTTGGCATAAATCTAATTTCATCTAAATGTAATGCATCTAATACTTCATTGGCAATAATTAAATGCCCGATATGTGGAGGATTAAATGTCCCTCCTAATATTCCGATTTTTTTCATAAGTAATCGCCTTACGGTAATTGAAGTTGTTTATTTTCACGAGATTCTTTATATAAAACAATCGTATTTCCTATAACCTGAACTAATTCTGCTCTTGCCCCTTTGCTAAGCATAGAAGCAACATCATCACGGTCTTCATCGCAGTTTTGCAGAACACTCACTTTTAATAATTCTCGCACCTCTAAAGCCTCACCAATTTGTTTAATTAAATTATCATTGACCCCACCTTTACCTACTTGAAAAATAGGGTTCAAATGATGAGCCTTTGATCGTAAAAATCTTTTTTGTTTACCTGTCAGCATACGTGACCTCCTAATTGGTTCAAAACAATTTGTTTCATTCTTGTTGTATCAGGCATAATTCCTGTCCATATCTGAAAAGCAATTGCTCCCTGATACACAAACATTCCTACTCCATTTTGTATTTCTGCTCCGTTTTGCTCCGCTTCTATAAGAATCTTCGTCTTTAACGGATTATAAATAATATCACTAACAAATGCGGATTCTTTTATGTTGGTAACATCAAGTGGTATATCATCAACATTTGGACTCATACCGATTAATGTCGTTTGAATAATTAAATCATATTCACCTATTCTTTGCTCTGCCTCATCAATAGTCAATGCTTTCGATTCATTACCATATGGGCATTCAGAAATTAGGTTGACCGCTCGCTCCCTCGTTCGGTTCGCAATGTCCACTTGCTCCACCCCCTGTTTAACGAGTGTGAAGTAGATAGCACGCGCTGCTCCACCAGCTCCGATGATTAACGTCTTTTTCGTTGTTAATTCACCCGTAAGTTCCTCTTCAAGAGCTTTTATATAACCAATTCCATCTGTATTATAGCCAATCAATCGACCATCTTTATTAATTACCGTATTTACTGCGCCAATCGCTCTAGCTAATTCATCCACTTCATCCAAAAATGGAATAATGGTTTCTTTATGCGGAAGTGTAATGTTAAATCCACACACACCAAGTGCCTTCATCCCTCTTACCGCATCCCCTAAGCCATCTGGTTTAACATGAAAGGCCAAATACTCAGCATCTAGTTCTTCATTTCTAAATGCTTCATTTTGCATAGCTGGAGACATCGAATGAGCAATTGGATCCCCGATAACTGCGTATACTTTTTTCATCTCATCACCCTTTACTTTCCCCTTAAATTAACGATTTACGAATCATGACATTGACCCCTTTTGGGACATGGGCGACAATTTTTGCACCTGGCTCATTCACGGTTACCCAACCAAGGCCTGAAAAGACAATATCCATTTTCGCTTCTTTTAGTGAGAACTCGTGTGGAACAAGCACTGGAAATTCATCCATTTGCTCTTGTCTTGGCGGTGTTAATAATTCACCCGCATGATTTCTGTATAATTCATCGGCTTTTTCTAATTTTGTACGATGAATATGTAATTCATTAGAGAGATAACAAGTTAAAGAACGGCGACCACCTGACATATAATCCAATCTTGCTAACCCTCCGAAAAACAATGTCTGTTCTTCATTTAATTGATAGATCTTTGGCTTAATTTCTTTTTTCGGCATGATAATTTTAAAATCACGTGAATCAACAAAGTGAGCCATTTGGTGATGATTGATAATCCCTGGTGTATCAATTAAATCATGTCCATCATCTAAAGGAATTTCAATCATGTCAAGAGTTGTTCCTGGAAAATGAGAAGTGGTGATAATATCTCCTTCGCCACTTACCTGTTTAATTAACCGATTAATAAACGTAGATTTTCCTACATTCGTACAACCTACCACGTACACATCACGCCCACGACGATAATGCTCAATGGCCTCGGCTGCTTCAGCAATATATTTCCCTTTCTCTGCACTGACTAAAAGCACATCTATAGGATGTAAGCCTAATTCCTTCGCGGAATGCTTCATCCAATTAATCAATTTATTATGCTTCACCGATTTTGGCAAAAGATCGACTTTATTGCCGATTAACAGGACATCATTTCCACCAACAAAACGGTGTAAGCCCGGAAGCCAACTGCCATTAAAATCAAAAATATCAACAATTTTCACAATCAACGAGTCCGTTTCGCCTACTCTATTTAAAATCTTTAAAAAATCATCGTCTGTCAAAGAAACATCCTGCACTTCATTATAATGCTTTAATTTAAAACAACGCTGACAAATAATCGTTTCTTTCTCAAGCGCTGATTTTGGTGCATAGCCTAATATGTTTGGATCCTCCGTTTGTACCTTTACCCCACAGCCGATGCATACCAAACCCTGATCATTACTCAATTACTTTCCTCCCATTCTAACAGTCCTTTTCGTTTTAAAACAGCCATAATCCTTCTTTCAATAAACCGATTAATCTTTGTATTGATTCCATCTGATTGTGATACAGGTGTCACTAGGATCGTATGAAAGCCACCTCTGTTACCGCCAAACACATCTGTCAACAGCTGATCACCAATGACCACTGCTTCCTCAAGCTTGATTCCCATTTGTTCTGCCGCTTTTTTAAAAGCAGTTCTAAGCGGCTTCTTTGCTCTATGAATAAACGGAACATGCAGCGGTTTACAGAAAGCCCCTACTCTATCCTCATTATTATTTGAAACAACCGTCACAAGAATCCCATGGGCACGCATATTTTCAAACCAAGTAATTAACTCTGGCGTAGGCATAGGACGATCCCATTCTACAAGGGTATTATCAAGATCTGTAATAATCCCTTTTACACCTCGCTTTTTTAATTCCTCTGGTTTTATATCAAAAATACTTTTTACATGTTCGCTGGGTAAAAATGATTTAAGCATAGTACACCTCAATGTTTCCTAAAAATTAATCGTATCCATCATATCTAATTTTCGTCAATCTGACAAAAAAATTCTTCAAGTTACATTATGACATTCTTACATTCTACAATCCTATAATTAGACTTTGGGCATGTAATCATGCAAGCTACATTCCTGCCGCCTTGATTTATATCACTTTTAGCTCCCCTAATTTTTCTCCTACCCGAACTTCCTCTGGTATGGATAAACCATCATTTATTTTAAAACGGTCTTTCTCAAAAAGAAGCACAACGGTTGAACCAAAGCTGAAGTACGAGAATTCTTGTCCTTTTCGCAGGAATTTTGCTTCATTCGTAATGGTAATTGAATTTACATACATTGCCCCTACCTTTACTATAGCTACACAACATTGTTCATGCTGAATTTCTGTTATCATCCGGTAATTTTTTGATAATGGTGTTTTCCCATACTTCATTCCCCATTTATTAACGGGATACGATTTTTGACCTAATGTCCATCTTTGTAATATTTTTCCAGATATTGGGGAATGTATACGATGATAATGACTTGGACTTAAGTATAGCACGATATATTTCCCACCTATGTACTTTTGGAGTGCTCCATCATTGCTAAGCATTTCTTTAATAGAATACATCTTGCCTTTTACGATGATGGTTTTGTCTGCCCCAATGCTGCCATAGTCTTCTAACACCCCATCAACAGGACTTGAAACGGATTGTTCTCCTTCTGCAATAGGTCTTGCTCCTGTTTGCAATGATCGAGTAAATAAGTCATGTAATGTTGCAAATGAAGAAAATTCATGTTTGGAGTCACTTTGATTCATCTGAAATACTTTCATATAAAGTGGAATGATAGGTTTGCTTAAGCGAGATTGACTAAAGCTTTTTAAAAGTACTGATGTCACTCTGTTATTTGTTAATTCAATGAAACAACGATAAAGATACTGAAACAAACAAACCCACCTCCAATTGTAAATTTTTTCTTAAATTTGCTTGCATAAATAGTAACACCTAAAATATTATTATATAATAAACGTTTTCGTTTTATATACTTTGTTTCAACAAAGGAGTGAAAAAATTGTTCTTATTAGCTGCCATTGATCACACTATTAAAAAATTAAAAGTGCAAACAGCAAACATTTTGACCTTATTAAATTTATCTTTAGGTGGTTTCGCTATTATTTGTGTTCTGCACGATCAATTAAACCTAAGTTTACTGCTAATCTTTCTTGCAGCTTTGGCTGACCGTTTTGATGGGATGGTCGCTAGAAAATTAAATATTGAGTCAGAGCTAGGAAAACAATTAGATTCGATGTGCGACATTATTTCATTTGGAATTGCTCCAGCTCTTTTATTATATGAAGGAATTTTAATAGAATTTGGTGCTCCTGGGGCTGCCTTTACGATTATCTATATTGCTTGCGGTGCCTTTCGCTTAGCGCGTTTTAATATTAGTGAAAATAATGGCTTTTTCACAGGCGTACCAATTACCGTCGCTGGATGTATCGCTACGCTAAGCTTTTTAGCTCACCCACATGTAGATCCTAGTTTTTTTGTATTTCTAATAATTATCTTATCCATTCTAATGATAAGCCCATTTAAATTAAAAAAAGTATGATAAGAAAAGCGGAAGGCGCCTGGAGCTAGACAAAAAAGGGACTCAAAAAAGTTGTTTTTAACAACCATTTGAGTCCTTTTTCTTTAGTTTTGTCTGTTCTTTTCTTTTTCTTCTCGATAAAATTCATGAAACATCTTCATAAGAGCACGCTTTTCAATCCGTGAGACATAACTTCTTGAAATACCTAACTCCTTGGCAATTTCACGCTGTGTTTTTTCCTTTTGTAAATCTAAACCAAATCTTCCTACAATGACTTCCTTTTCCCGTTCATCTAAAATGTCGATATACTTTTTCACCTTTTCTAATTCCATATTAAGTTGAATGGTATCAACAACATCTTCTGATTCCGACTTTAATACATCGATTAAACTAATTTCGTTTCCCTCTTTATCCTGCCCAATCGGGTCATGTAAAGACACATCTTTTTTTGTTTTCTTTGTCGCTCGTAAATGCATAAGAATCTCATTTTCAATACAACGAGCCGCATACGTAGCAAGCTTTGTTCCTTTTCCATCTGAGTAGCTTTCAATGGCTTTAATTAAGCCGATTGTCCCGATAGAAATTAAATCCTCTGAATCTTCTCCAGTATTTTCAAACTTTTTTACTATATGAGCAACAAGACGAAGATTATGCTCAATCAAAATGTTTCGAGCATTACCGTCCCCCTCGCTCATGAGCTTAAGGTATTTTTTTTCATCATCAGAGGATAGAGGCTGAGGAAAGGCATTATTTTTTACATAAGAAACTAATACATAAAATTCTTTGACTAAAAAGCCGATTGCAGTAAGAATTCCGGGCATGCGGTTTCCCTCCCGTTTCTTTGGACGTTCGCCTATATCTATTGTTATGCAAAGATAAGCTTGTTCTTGTCTGTACTATTTGAAAATCTTTAGATTAATCCCAACCTCTTCAATCATTCATGCATATACTAATACAAGTCATTAGCAAAATAATATTTTCTTAATGTACAAAAAGAAGGAGGATTCTTATGGGATACGCCTATGGTCCATATGGGTACGGTTATGGTATCGGGCCATATCCAGTACCAGTTCCTGTAGCAACAGGTTCAGGTTTTGGATTCGCCCTCATTATCGTCCTTTTAATACTATTGCTTATTTTTGGATTCTGGTGGTTTACAACAAGCGGCATTTGCTTTGATGGATTCAATTTTCGTCCTAATTGTTAATAAAAAAATCGGCAAATCGCCGATTTTTTTATTAACAAGGATTACAAATACCATATGTTCAATTCGCAACGTTATCCGTTTCTTTATTTAGATTTTTTATCGTCCTTCTTAGATTTAGACTTTTCATCATTCTTCTTAGATTTAGACTTTTCATCATTCTTCTTAGACTTAGACTTTTCATCATTCTTCTTAGACTTAGACTTTTCATCATTCTTCTTAGACTTAGACTTTTCATCGTTCTTCTTAGATTTAGACTTTTCATCGTTCTTCTTAGATTTAGACTTTTCATCGTTCTTCTTAGATTTAGACTTTTCATCATTCTTCTTAGATTTAGACTTTTCATCATTCTTCTTAGATTTAGACTTTTCATCATTCTTCTTAGATTTAGACTTTTCATCATTCTTCTTAGATTTAGACTTTTCATCATTCTTCTTAGATTTAGACTTTTCATCATTCTTCTTAGATTTAGACTTTTCATCATTCTTCTTAGATTTAGACTTTTCATCGTCCTTCTCAAATGTGTTTTCTTTCGTTTCCAATATGAACGGAATATCTTCTATTACATTTCCAGACTGCTCAGCTAAATGATTGATAGAAAAATCCTCCAGAACAATCTCAGTCTTCGAAGGTACATCAGTAGCTACCACAATTTGTTTAGAGTTTGTCCACACATCAAGTATCTCCGAAGCTACTCGATCCCATTTATACTGTGAAAGGGATTTCTCTCTACCTTTTTCCCCCATTTTTTTCATCCAGGTTTTATTCGATAATACTTCTGATATTTTTTCTACAAAACAACTTGGATCCTCTGGGTTTTCCACGACAAGACCGTTAACTCCTACTTCGATCACTTCGGCATTTCCGCCTCTAGCAGTCGTTATGATAGGCAAACCCGCTGCCATTGCTTCATAATGAACTCTAGCCAAAGGTTCTTGCCATAATGATGTGCACACAAATAAATCAGCAGCAGCAAACCAATTTTGTATTTCACTTGGTGCCACAAAACCCGTTGCCACAACTGGAATCGGTAATTTTTTTGCTAGTGCTCTGACATAGGCAACATAATCCGTTACGTCCGTCTTGACTAAACCACTTGCTCCCTACGATCACTAAAGCCAAATCGTCGTATTTTTTCGATAGTTCAGGCAGAGCTCTGACTAACCTGTCCACTCCTTTATTACTCGAAAGTCTTCCTGCAAATAAAATAACCGTCTTGTTTTCTAATCCATGGGCTTGCCGAATATCCTTACGTATCTTTATTATATTTGGATGGCTTCCTGGTAAAAAACGATCAGTATCGACTCCAGAATATATAGTACGAATCTTTGATGCAGCTTGCGGATATAGATTACGTATAACATTTCCAACATAATTACTAATTGTTACAATGCTTGAAACTTCATCTAGTACTGCATTGGCTTCAGCTGAATTAATTTTTTCTACACCGAACATATCATTGTGCATACTTAAGGTAATAATTGCTTGGGGAGCTACATTTCGAACGGGTAGGACAAGGCGTGGACGATTAAAAATGTGGATGAGATCAAAAGAATGTGATTGTATATAGCTAGTAACGCCTTCTTGATATAATTCAAATATTTTTCCAGGTACGCGAATGTAAGAAATGTTATCAATCGTTTCTTGATCGGGGAGAGATGGATCACTAATTCCTAAAACGGTAATATCATGAACATTTCTTAAATGGGGAAGAACTCCTGAAATATAAGTTTGAATTGCACCTCCAAGTATAGGAGGTACAGGAAGTTTTTCGGTACAAATCATTAAAATTTTCATTTTTATTCTACCCCTATCCAATCGTCTTTAATTTCTTCCAACACTGGCCATTTAGTCTGATCGGTATCCACAATCGTTTGAATCAATTGGATGGTTTGTTCATTTAAGAATAATTCAGGCTCATATACTACTTCTTTAATATTTTTATAAAATTCATTTGGCAATGATAAATCAATCATTAAAAGTTCATATAATTGGGCATTTATAGGATTAGATTCATGGTATGCCTTAATCATTTCTCGTACCCAAGTCGTATCCCATCTATATTCATCTGCCATTGTACCTGAGATTAACTTTCGTAAGTCCCGTATAGGAAGGTCATATGCGACACCATCAAGGTCAATAATCCACATCCCATTTGCCCCCATTTGACCATTAGACCAGCCATAATCCTGATGTACTAACCCCCAATTAGCATTTCCTTCTTTTACAAAATCCAAATAGCTGGATTGATTGAGTCTTTCTAAACTTCTTATGGCTTGTTGTTCAAATACATCTACTACACTTAATAAATGCGAGCTAGCTGGCAATTCTTGATAAGCATGAGCAATATTTCGAAACCAGTCCATCTTATCAATCACTTTCTCAAAACTTTTCGGCCATTTGTGCAATCTCGAAGCAATTTCCGCCTGTTTCGGAGGTTCATAACCTTTACTTAAACGATGGAATTCACCGAGAGCGTAACACAACTGTTTTGCACCTTCCAAGTCTTTTGTTACAGGTGTTAAGGATTCAATCCACTCAGCAACAAACCATAATTTCCCGCCTGCTTCAACATAATTGTTTCCATCTTTTGTTTTAATAATTGCCGGAACTCTTGCTCCTTGAACTTCCACTAAATATTCTTGAGCACCCAAACTAAATAAGCTTCTAGCCGGCCTACGGTGTAATAACTTTAAACTCTTGGGTCCACTGGATGTCTCGATTTTCCAAATTGCTCCACCTTTATCAGACTTCGTAGTAATAACCTGCATACTCTGAATAGAAAAATCATATTGTAGAAGTACTTCGTCTGCTAATTTTTCGATATATTCAGGTACAAAAAATTCAAATGTAAGATCATCTAGTTCCCAAGGTTCTATTAATATCTCATTCACCTTATCCTACCTCCAGTTCTAATACATTGATTTACATAACACTTGTCATGTATAAGATATTCGGAAATAAAATATTTGCTTCAGACAATAGTGGACAACTCAAAAAGAAAAAAATCCCTAATATATGTATATAAAATACTTTTTAAAAATAAAAAAATACCCTCATCCAAATAGGTATTTGAACAGAGGATATTTAGAGTGCACCTTACTCATCGTTTTCAGCAAGATTTTTTTTATATTTAGTAGCTTGCAAGAAACAAGCAATCGAAACGGCTAAAAATAATACGGAAGCAAGCAAATAGCCATTCGTACTATATCCTGTCTTTCCTTCTGCAGGGAGAATCGTACCGAGGTAGAAAAAAGAACCAACACATAATAAAATAATGGCAAAGCGTCGATAATCGTGCATCTGTGCTGCTATTTTAGATTTCTTATTGTTCATGAACGCTTCCACCTTCTTATAAACTAGTAAATATATTGCTAGTTTATTTTATCATATATATGTTGTTCATTTGATGTTAATATTTGTCATTCTTTTAGAAGGTGGAAATAACAATTAATCTTGTAGAGCTTGTTGTAAATCTTCTAGTAAGTCTTCTACATCCTCCAGACCTACAGAAATACGAATTAAGCCATCTGTAATCCCAAGCTCTGCGCGACGCTGTGGTGGAATAGAAGCATGTGTCATGAGAGCAGGAATAGAAATTAAGCTTTCTACTGCTCCGAGACTTTCTGCAAGTGTAAAATATTTTACCTTTTTCAATACTCGCGCTGCTTTCTCTGCACTACCCACATCAAAAGAAACCATCCCCCCAAAGCCACGAGCTTGTTTTTTCGCAATCTCATGATTGTGATGATTTTCTAAGCCTGGATAATATACTTTTGAAATGTCTTCTTGTTCCATAAGGTAGTTTACAATTTTGCTCGTATTTTGTTCATGCTCCTCCATACGAAGTCCAAGTGTTTTCATTCCACGCAATAACAGCCATGAATCTTGAGGGCCTAATACACCACCCGTTGAATTTTGAACAAAGTGTAGCTTTTCACCAAGTTCTTCATCATTTACAACCGCAAGCCCTGCCACCAGATCACTATGTCCACCAAGATATTTTGTTGCACTGTGCAGGACAAGATCGGCACCTAGTGTAATCGGATTTTGCCAATAAGGTGTAGCAAATGTATTATCGACAATCGTTAACAATCCTTTTGCTTTAGCGATTTTAGACACTTCCGCAATATCCGTAATTTTTAGAAGAGGGTTGGTTGGCGATTCAAGGAATATTGCCTTTGTGTTCGTTTGAATATTTTTTTCAATTTCATGTAAATCGCTCGTATTAATAAAGGTAGCGGCAATTCCAAAGCGATTTAATACTTTTGTCATGACACGAAAAGTACCACCATAAACATCATCTGTTACTAAAACATGATCACCTTGGTTCAATAACAACATGACAGCTGTTGTTGCCGCCATCCCTGAAGCAAAAGCAAAGCCACGCTTTCCGCCCTCTAATTGGGCTATTAACGTTTCCAATGCATGACGCGTTGGATTTCCTGTTCGTGAATACTCATAACCACGATGGTTACCAGGACCATCCTGTTTATATGTACTCACTTGATAAATCGGCATCGAAACGGCTCCTGTTTTTTCGTCGCCCCAAATCCCCCCATGAATTAATTGTGTTTTTTTTCTCATTTTTTACATACCCCCTTGATATATTTTTTTACCTAAGTAACGATCGCTTGAGTCTGGGAAGATTACGACAATATTCGTACCTTCATTGGCTGTTTGAGCTTCCTTTAATGCAGCAGCAAAAGCGGCACCCGACGAGCTTCCAACAAGGAGACCTTCTTTTGCTGCTAACTCTTTAACATATTGGAATGCTTCTTTATCGAGAATCGTATGAATATCATTAAAATACGATTTATCCATATATACTGGTAAAAACTCCATCCCTATTCCTTCTGTTTTATGCGGACGGGGTGTACCACCATTTAAAATGGATCCCTCTGGTTCAACGATAACCGTTTTTACATTAGGATTTTTTTCTTTTAAATAACGTGCCGTTCCCATAAACGTGCCTCCAGTCCCTGCTCCCGCAACGAACACATCTACCTTACCATCAAGTTGCTCCCAAATTTCAGGTCCAAGCGTCTTGTAATAGGTTTCAGGGTTAGATGGGTTCGCAAATTGCTGCGGACAATAGGAATTAGGGATTTCATTTAAAAGGGCTTTTGCTTTAGCAATTGCTCCACGCATACCAGCTTCGGAAGGCGTATGCACAATTTTTGCACCTAATGCCCTCATAATTTCTTGCTTTTCTATACTAAACTTTTCAGGTACACAAAAAATCACATGAATGCCACGATTGATTGCGGCAAGTGCTAAACCAATTCCTGTATTACCTGCTGTAGGTTCAATAATGGTTCCACCTGGCTTCAATTTTCCACTAGCGATGGCGGCTTGGAGCAATTCCACTCCTAACCGATCTTTGACGCTTCCACCTGGATTGAAGAACTCCAATTTAGCAAAAATTCTGACATTTTTCAACAGAGAAAAATTAGTGATTTCTAATATCGGTGTAGATCCGATTAATTCATGTACACTTTTGAAGACTTTCATTTCATTTCTCCTCCCCTCATATATAAGTTATCGCACCTTTTTAGTCGGTAAAATAAAATAGATGGTAAATAACGGATTTTCTTTGTTATTTACCATCTATTTTATTTTATTCCAGTTTAATGAACATAGACTAAAAACGCTACATCCTTATATCTTCTTCTGTATGACCCACATCCAGCAGACCGCAACGAACCATCAGCAGGAGATAAAAAAACCTTACTTTGCTGAAAGTTTTACTTTATTTTTTCTACCATTTTTAAAATAAGCTCAGCAGAATGAAGAGCTGCTGTTTCTAAAAACTGATCAAAAGAAATATTCGATTCCTTACCCGCAATATCAGAAAGAGAGCGGATAATGACAAATGGTGTGCCAAATTGGTGAGCCACTTGAGCGATTGCTGCGGCTTCCATTTCAACTGCATATAAATCATTAAATTTTCCACGAACAAAGTCAACGCGAACAGGGTCATTCATAAAAGAATCTCCGGTGACGATTAACCCTTTAGCCACTTGAATATCTGTTATTTCTTTTGCTGCTTCTTCTGCAATCGCAAACAACTTAGCATCTGGAATGAAAGCTGCCGGTAATTGTGGCACTTGCCCATATTCATAGCCAAAAATCGTTACGTCCACATCATGGTGACGAACTTCCGTTGAAATGACAACATCACCAACATTAAGCTTCTCATGATATCCACCAGCAGAACCTGTATTAATGACAGCATCCGGCTTAAATTTTTCTAATAAAATCGTCGTAGACATTGCGGCATTTACTTTCCCAATGCCTGATTTTAATAGAATAACGTCTACACCATTTAATGTACCCATATTGAATTCACACCCAGCAATAGTCGTTTGCTGCAAATCCTCTAATTTATCTCGTAAAATTGTTACCTCTTCTTCCATTGCTCCGATAATCGCTACTTTCATTCACTAGACCTCTTCCTATAGTTTTTCAGCCTCAACAATCCAAACAAATTGATTACAACGTTCAAAAGATACCTTAAACCCATTTTCTTCAAATACATGTTGTAAAAAAGGAATGGTTGTATAATATTCCGTTGCTAAATCTGTTGCTAATTTTAGCATGCCTGCATCTTTTGCGTCTTGAATTGCTTGCTGATGTGCTTCCTTGGATTGATACATCGTATCAGCAAATACTATTTTACCACCTGAATGTAATAACTTGCTATAGACAAGAATCGCTTTCTGCTTTTCCTCATCCGTTAAATGATGAAAGGCATACGTGCTTACTACCGTATCAACTTGCTTTTCTATTGTAAAATCAAGAAAATCACCATCAACAATATCCGCCTGACCATGTAACTTTGCAATTGCCTTCTCTCTCATTGCAGAAGACGGCTCAATCCCAGTTACCTCTAGCCCAGCTTTTAAAAGACGTGCTGTTAAGTTTCCTGTCCCTACTCCAAATTCTAGCACATGTCCTTTTGAATACCTCGCTACTCGATCTAAAATTTTCTCATAATCTTTAAATACTTCTCTATATTCGTCATCATGACTCGTTACAGTATCATCATAATATTCTGCCCAATCTTCAAATACTTCGAGAAATTCTCTCCCCATCATACTCACCTTTCTATGGAAAAGGAGCAACCTAAAGCTCATCTCTCCTTTGTTATGTTCGTTTATAAGTGAGAAAAAAGTCAGCTCCTTCACATTCATTCTCTACAAATCACATAACTATAATATGATATATGGATGAAACTGTTCTTCATTTAAGTCTTTCATTATCGATGCAACTACACACAAAGAATGATAAAATGGCGTTATTAATAAAATGGAGGATCCAAATTAATGAATTTACAATTAGATTTAATTGAAGATAAAGTTGAGTTCTTCGAAGCAGAGAGTTTGAAAACATTAGAAGAAAACATAGGAGCAAGAATCGAAATTAATAAGGCCATTATGCTGCAAGTACATTCCGTTTCTCATCAGATGCACGTCAGCGACGAAGGACGTCGATTTTATAGTGCTGTCGTTCATTTTAAGCTAAAGCGTTAGAAAAGAAATAGCGAAGACATTAACAAACTACTGATAAAATAAAGAAGAGCTTGGCACAAAAATGTCCAAGCTCCTTCACATGTATTACTCAACTACATCACTATACAGGACTAATAAATAGCTATTTATCAACCCTTTGATCATCTCATATCATTTTGCTTTAATTCTTCCACTTTGACGGGCTTCCAGCCTTCTCCATCTACCCACTCAATATACACTCGATAGGATTGTGGATTTTGACCTGCTGAAACGGTAGCAATTGCTGTATTTGGGGAACCACCATTTTTTAACCACCAAAGACGCATACTCGCTTCATCAATTCCAGCACCATAAGCAATGGCTTTTGTCATCTCATTCCAATCTGTTGAACCCTTTTCAAATTGTGTCGTATGTACACCGGCTTGTTCCGTACCAATTGGCTTCCAGCTATCACTCGTATACGTATTTAACACATTTTGATCGCCGCTTCCCGCTATTTTGACAAGTTCAGGTTCTTCTGATTCTGTTTTCTCATCCTCTTCTTTTACAACCTCTTCTTCTTCAATCTCTTCACTTGTAACTTCAACGGCTTTTGTTTCCTCGTTAGTTTCAGTATTTT
Organism: uncultured Bacillaceae bacterium; assembly: GCA_963790055.1. GTDB lineage: Bacteria > Bacillota > Bacilli > Bacillales > DSM-1321 > Peribacillus. The sequence goes on along the minus strand of CAWBND010000016.1, from coordinate 112,407 downwards.
TATTTATAGATTCTTCTGTTGTAATTGATTGGGCTGACTCTTTAGCTGTATTTTCCATATCATTTCCTGTAAAAATAGTAATGGCCACGATAACGATGAGTACACAAACAATCGTAATGGAAACATTGTAGATTTTGTTTATTTTTCGTTTTTTTTCACGGAGATCAAGACGAGAATTCAAGATACTAGTCCTCCTTATCTTTTTCTTAACAACATCATTTTACCATGTTACACGATAAGATAGTATCCTACTTCTTTCGTTATTGTGTATTCATCCCATACAACATTTCGACAATATCTGAAAATAACGCGTTCATACTACTTGAGTTTTCAGTTGTATCCAAGCTGACGGTAACAAGCGCATATTTCGGTTCTTTATACGGAAAATAGCCGGCAAACCATTTATTCAGCTTTCCTTCTGCAATATTCGTTTGCGCTGTTCCTGATTTGCCCGCAACCTCATAGGCAAGATTCTGTAAGGATGAACCCGTCCCTTTTGGTTCTGTCACTACCCCTCGAAGAAGCTTTTGTAATTTCATTGCTGTATACGGTGAAATATTCTCAGAATCTATACTTTGACTAGGAAAGTCAACAACAGTCGTGCCGTTATTAAACTCGATTTTGGCTACAGCTTTTACCATTTCTTTTTTGCCACCGCGTGCAATCGTTGCCATCATATTGGCAATGGCGAGTGGGGTCGTTTGAACATCCTGCTGTCCAATTGCCGTTTTGGCAATCATTTTATGATCTTTTTTTAATTGTTCATCATGCCATACTTTTCCTGTTTGTTCACGATATAATTGGGTAACATTTGTGTGATACACTTGACCATGCCAACCAGATTGACCAATCAACCCTAATTTTTCTGCATATTTCTCTAAAAAGTCCGGATTCTGTTCAGCTATTTCTGTTGCCAGTTCTGCAAACGTTTGATTGCAGCTTTGGGCAAAACTACTGTCAAAATTCAGCATTCCGAGTGGGCGATCTAGTTCTGGCTTTCCATCAATCGTTCTATCACAATTAAATACACGACTAGGATTGACTAATCCATAATCGAGTGCGGCTGCAGCTGTCACGGTTTTAAAAATAGAACCAGGAGCTTTTTGCGTTGTCATCATATTAATAGAGCCCGCTCCATTCGGTTGGTCTGAATGATTGGCTGGTCTAGAAACCAGAGCTATAATTTCACTTTTTTCAATATCAAGTAACACAAGTCCTCCATTTTTTATTCCGTGCTGATCTACAAGCTGCTCAGCTTTTTCCTGAATGTCTTTGTCAATTGTCGTTACAACCTTAACAGGGTATAGAGGATTGGCTGGCTCCACATACTTTACATCCACACCAAATAATGGACCACCAGTTGCATCCACATGAAAAACTAACTTTGACTCCCCTTCTGATAGCAAAAACTCATCCAATGTTCGTTCTAAGCCTGTATCACCAATTCTGGTTTCTGCAGCCAATTTTAAATCTGGATAGCGTTCTTCTTTAATGGCCTCTGACTTAATCGTCGTGCCGATTAATTGTGCGGCTAACACTTGATTATTATAGACTTTTTGATTAACTGCAAAAACACCAGGAATTTTTAATGCATTAATCTCTGCTGATTGACTTTCGGTCAACTTAATTGGTGTCTCGCCCCCAAAAACAAAAGGTTTCTTTGCATTAGCTACTGCATGTTTCAATGTTTGCTCCGATACACCAATAATGTTTGCTACTTCATGAGCAGGCCATGTCATTTTTTTTAAAAATGGAAAAAGAACGAGCGTTGGAATTTCTTCATGAGCAAGCGGTTGACCATTGCGATCATAAAACTTCCCGCGACCATCATCTATCTTCAGTACTTGTGAACGCTGCTTCACACTTGCTTCAATTAAATTAATCTGATGCTTAGAAAACGATTCTGTTGCCACTAATTGAATTTGAACAAGTCGAGCAACTAAAAGCATAATAAAAGTAATTAAAATAATAGCCGTTATCATCAATCGTCGTTTATGCATAACAACACCTCGTTATCATTGTTGACGCGATGAAGCATTTTAAACATCGAAAAGCGCAAGGCGCCTGGAGCTAGACAGTTGTACTCATCGAGAATGCCATAAACTCTGGCGCACACAAAAAAGACGTGTGAACAACAGTTTCACACGTCTAAGGTTATACTCGTTTTATAAAAGCCTTTTTATTAACTAATAGATACAATTTTCACTTGCATTTCGCCGCCTGGCGTTTGAACTGTCACTTGTTCCCCTACTTTTTTCCCAATTAAACTTTGAGCAATTGGAGAATCATTTGAAATTTTCCCTTCAAATGGGTCCGCTTCAGCACTACCAACAATCGTATACGTTTCTTCTTCACCATCTGGAAGCTCGATAAAAGTAACAGATTTACCTATGGAAACGGCATCTGAAACTAAATCACTTTCTTCAATAATTTTTGCATTTCGAATCATATTTTCAAGTGTTGTAATTCTGCCTTCCACAAAAGCTTGCTCATCCTTTGCAGAATCGTATTCAGAATTCTCTGAAAGATCCCCAAAGCTTCGAGCAATTTTAATTCTTTCAACTACTTCTTTACGTTTAACCGCTTTTAAATGTTCAAGCTCCTGCTCCAATTTTTCTTTACCTGCTTTTGTCATTGGGAATACTTTTTCAACTGCCAAATCGTTCACTCCTTAAAATTCACACAGCTAAAAGACACTGTGATATTTATGTATTGCTTTCAAATCTTGCCCCCAAATATATATAAGGGCGCGACCTTATTACGAGGTCGCGCTTTGAACTAGGTGCATCCCTAGTATAATAAGTGACCGCAAAAAGCAGTCAACCATTTAACTATCTTAAGATAGAGTATGACTCTTCCCTTAATTTGTCTAGTCTTTTTTTAAAAAGCCTTAAAAATTCACTTACCTTTATTTATGCTATGTTATTACAAAATAGACGTTTGTTCAAGAATTGTTTCCCTCTTAATTCTCTTTACGCATCATGTTATTGGCATATACTGGATAATCCACTTTAATCCGAACAATTTGTAATGGGTGACGAGCTGCATCTAGCTCGCTTCCATCCTCGTCATCGATAATCACGCCAACTCTTTGGCTAAAGTTTTCAATTTCTGGACCAAAAAATTCTATTTCATCCCCAGGTTTGAAATAATTTCGTTGCTGCAACGTCGCCATTTGCGTTTCTGGATCGTAATCTAACACAAGTCCAGCGAAATCATAGCTAGGTTTTACAGCATGCGTGCCAAACAATTGTTGCTTATACCCAGGAATATTTCCTTCCATAAAAGCAGGAGCTGTCGGACGGTTCGCACATTTAGCTAATTCCTCTACCCACTCTGGCTTAATCGAGAAGTTTTCTGGGTCAGCACAATAGGCATCAATTACTTTACGATATACACTAATTACAGTCGCAATATAATGAATAGATTTCATACGACCTTCTACTTTTAAACTGTCCACACCAATCTCAATCATTCTTGGTAATGATTCCAATAGTTTTAAATCTTTCGGACTCATCGCAAATGGTGCATCCTTTTCATCAAAAAGAGCTTGCTCACCATCTTGATCCAATTCATATAAATCATAATCCCAACGACAAGATTGACAACATCCGCCTCGATTTGAATCACGAGCTGTCATATGATTAGAAAGAGTACAACGACCAGAATAAGCGATACACATCGCCCCATGAACAAATGATTCAATCTCAATATCGACTTTTTCCTTCATCAATTGAATCTCGTCCGCACTTGTTTCACGTGCTAATACGACACGCTCTGCCCCTTCTTCCTTCCAATATTGAACCGTTCTCCAGTTTGAAATCGATTGTTGCGTACTCAAATGGATTTCAATTTGTGGAGCAACTCGACGGCAGGTTTCAATAATTAAAGGATCAGCTACGATAATGCCTTGCACACCAGTATCTTTTAAACCTGTTAAATACTCCTCTAAACCATCAATATTTTCATTATGTGCAATAATATTTGTTGTGACATACACTTTTGCGCCATATTTTTTAGCAAACTCTACGCCCTCTTTTATTTCTTCAAGCGAAAAGTTATCTGCATTTGAACGTAATCCATACTCTTGTCCACCGATAAATACAGCATCTGCACCGTAATGAACAGCAATTTTTAATTTTTCTAAGTTACCTGCAGGTGCAAGTAACTCTGGCTTTTTCACAATTACTCTTTTTCCATCGACAATCTTAGAAATTTTATCAGCAATAGCGTTCAAGGCTATTCCTCCTTATTAGAAATGCACAACCATCTTAATCAGATTGTTTGCGCTAAACATTAGTCCTAGTCAAAATTTTTTATTTTTTCTTTAATAAACCGTTTCTTTAAAGAAGAACCCTGTATCTAAACGACGATGTTCTGGTTGAATGGCTTCAATTTTTGCATAAAGCTCCTCTTTCACATCCTCATAGCGATCTGGATCTTCTACACATAAATCAATCGCTTCGCGGTATAATTTCGTTGTTTCAATAATATATTCTGGTGTTTGCAAAATCCCATCAATTTTAAACGAGTCAATCCCTGCTTCTACTAACTCTTGAAGCTCATCGATTAAACACATGTCATTTGGACTCATAATATGAGTTCCATTTTCATCTTCAAAAATTGGATATTTATTATCTCGTTCCTTATCGTGTAAGAACATATTTCGTTGTTGTTTTACATTTTCAATTTTCAAAGCTTTTCCTTGATATTCAAAGTAATTACCTAACAAAGAACGCTTCGATTGAAACATACAGGTCATGCCATGAACTTGAACTTCAATCTCCACTTCAGCATTTTCTTTCATTTCAATGACTTCATCCATACTAATTTCTCGAGCAGCTACAGCACGTACTGAACCTCGGCGTCCCCAGTAATTAGCGGTATACCAGTTTGTCGCTAGCATTTCAGGATTCCAATGAAGTGGCATATCTGGTGCAGCTACACGAGCAGCCATTAATACAGCAGGATCTCCCCAAAGAATACGATCAGCTCCTGCTTCTTTTAGAAACGTAATATATTCTTCTAATTCATCCACTTTGTCATTATGAAAAAGGGCATTCATCGATACATATACTTTTTTATTCGCTTTATGTGCAATTTCAATTGCTTGTTTTACATCTTCACGCGTAAATTCTCCTGGCAAGCGTAGAGCATAACGCTGCTCACCAATGACAAAGGCGTCTGCGCCCGCATCAATAAGTGTTGTAAATTCGCTACACTTGTTGGAGTTACGAGCAATTCAGGCTTTTTCATTTTGTTCACTCCTATGTTTACTAATAGCTATTCCATCACCAATCGGCAAAATAATGGTGTCGTAATTTGGATGACTTAATAACCATTGATTAAAATTTTGAATTCGTTTGATAAGTCCACGTTTACGTCTTGGCGTAATACTCCGCTAGATCCTCCGCCACTAAGCCCTTAAATAATACATTATCAGTAATGATTATGCCATCATGACGCAGTAAAGGCTCATATAACTCAAAAAAACGACGATATTGACCTTTCGCCGCATCCACAAAAATAAGATCAAATAACCCATGTTCTTTCACTTGCTCAAAGGCCTCTAAGGCATCTGACTCAATCAAGGTAATACGGTCACTAAAACCAGATTTAGTAAAGTTTTCCTTTGCTGCCTCAATTCGCTTCTCAATCCGCTCAATCGTCACAATACGGGCATTGGGCAACGTTTCTGCCATTCGAATCGCTGAATAGCCAATCGCCGTTCCTAATTCTAAAATAGCTTGGGGACATTGAATTCTTAAAAACTGTAGCAATGTTTCCATTCCCTCAGGCTCCATGATCGGAACATGCTCAACTTCAGCATATTCTTCCATCTCTTTTAATAACCCTGTTTGCTCTGGAATAAGCGATTGAAGATATGTTTCTATTTTACCGTCCAAGGTCTAATTCCTCCAATAAGAGAAAGCGCAAGCGCCTTAAATAAGGAAACGCGAGCGAAGCGTCGATGTTGACTTATCGAGTGGAGGAGTGGGAAGTCTAGTAGTCGCTGGCGCTGGAGCTAGACATTAAAACTCATCGAATAGTTATTTATTCTTTCTTTCAATAGAAAAACCCGGCAACTGCCGAGCCTAAAAATAACTGTGACTTTTTTTCACTTTCACTATTCTACCATAGAACCAAGGGGAAAGTGAATATTTCTCCCTTGGTAGATTCCATCAGGCCTATTAATTATTGGTAATATGTTCAGCTTTTTTTGTATTATGCTCTGCCAATGTTGTCGAGTATAGCACATCGCCCTCTGGAGTTGCTAAGAAATATAAGTATTTCGTCTCTTCTGGCGCAAGTGCTGCTTCAATCGATTCTTTACCAGCATTGGCAATTGGACCAGGTGGTAAACCTTTATGTTTATACGTATTATAAGGCGAATCAGCCTCTAAATCCTTATAGTACACACGTTCACTATGCTTCCCTTTTGCATACAAAACTGTTGGATCAGTCTGCAACGGCATTCCCTGATCTAAGCGATTGTAAAAGACCGAAGCTATTTTACTACGATCCACGTTTTCTGTTGCTTCTTCTTCCAAAAGCGAAGCCATCGTTAAAAGCTTATGCGTAGAAAACTTTTGCTCTGCCATTTGTGCCTGATACTCCAGTAACACTTTTTCCGTTTGCTTTAACATGGCTGTAACAATCGTATCGAGCGTTGGGGTTTCTTCTTCAAAATCATATGTTGCTGGAAATAAATATCCCTCTAGTGGATACTTAATATCTTTTTGAAAGATATCATCCATTAATAAAGATGGAAACTTATCTTGCATTCGCTTAATAAATTTCTCATCATTTAATGCCGCAAACACTTTCTTCGAATCTTGATCTGTTTTTTCTGCGACAATTTCAGCGATCTGCACAAGTTGCTTACCTTCAGGAATTGTAATTTTTAAAGCAACTTCCTTCATCATTTTTCCTGTTTTGATCGTATCGACAATCTCCTGAATCGTCATTGACGGAGAAAGCGTATACTGTCCAGCTTGAAAGCCAGATTCATTGCGAAACTTAATATAGTATTTAAAGACATGGGCATTCTTAATTATTTCTTCCTTTTTAAGCAAAGCGGAAATCGTGGAAAGTGAAGAACCAATTGGAATTTCTACTATTTTTTCAGTGTTGTCATTTTTATCGACTGGCTTTAATGCTGAACTGATATATAGGTATCCACCTACTCCCACCACTATGATTATCGCCATCACGGCTAATATAATTTTTAATACAATTTTACGAACAATCATTGCATCTCCCTGCCGCTCTAATAACTTCTCTCTTATCTCTTCTTTTTTCGATTGCTTTGAGTCCAATTCCCTTCCCCCTCACCGACAACAAATAGACAAAATTGGTCAAATTCGATATTTCCCACTCTCTATTTATGACAAACGCTCACAACCTTTGTCAATAGCTGTCGATAAAAAAAGCGGAAGGCGTCCATTAGTCACTAGGCACCTTGCACTAGCCTTCAGTACTCTTCCAAAAGCTTATACCTATTATCCGCAAAAAAACTGACCCTCAAGTAAAGAGGGTCAGTCTATATCTTATTCTTCGCCTTCTTGATCTAGGAATGTATTCAACATTTCTTCAATCATGTCCCATTCCTCATCTGTTTCAATTGGAGAAAGCTCTCCATCTTCGTTGTTTTCGCTTGGTACAAATGAAGAAGCGTGAATTTCAATTTCTTCATCTTCATTATCAGAAATTGGGTAATATAAAACGTATGATTTATTAAACTTGTCTGAATCGAAAGTGAACAAGATTTCACAAAGTTGCTCGTTTCCGTTCTCATCGACTACAGTAATATTTTTTTCACCATTTTCCATATTTTTCACCTCATAGAGTATTTGTTTGTCTATCTAAGAAACCTTGTAAAATCATCACAGCAGCCATCTTATCAATGACCTTTTTCCGTTTACTGCGGCTAACATCAGCTTCTAGCAGCACACGTTCTGCAGCCATTGTTGTTAATCGTTCATCCCAAAGGAAGACAGGAAGCTTGAATTTTTTTTCTAAATAAGCTGCAAATTCCTGACTTGCCTCACCACGTGGTCCAATTGTCCCATTCATATTTTTAGGGAATCCTAGAACAATCTTTGAAACTTCATGCTCTTGAATAATCTCACCAAGTCGCTTAATTCCAAAATCTTTCGTAGCTTCGTTAATTTTAATTGTTTCTAATCCTTGTGCGGTCCAACCCATGGCGTCGCTAATCGCCACGCCAAGTGTTTTTGACCCTAAATCCAATCCCATTGTCCGCATTAGTAATCCTCTCGACGGTTCTTTAAATACGATTTCACCAATTCTTCAATAATTTCATCACGCTCTAGCTTGCGAATTAAATTTCTTGCATCATGATGTCTAGGAATATAGGCTGGATCACCTGACAATAAATAGCCGACAATTTGATTAATCGGATTGTACCCTTTTTCTTGAAGAGCTGAATAGACTTGAAGTAATACTTCTTGTACATCTCTTTCAAACGGTTCTTCTGAAAAATTAAATTTCATCGTTTTATCAAAGGAACTCATGGTCTTGCACCTCTCCTCTGCGTCGAGACTTCCATATTATTCATATTGTACAACACTTCTTACTAATTATGAAAGAGAACGCACCCATTCTTCAACAAAATCAAGTGCTGTATCTAATTTTGCTGGATCTTTTCCACCAGCCTGAGCCATATCTGGACGACCGCCTCCGCCTCCGCCGCAGCGAGTTGCAATCTCTTTAATTAATTTACCAGCATGGTAGCCTTTATCTATATAATCCTTTGTCACACCAGCAATTAAGTTTACTTTGTCCCCTTGAGCAGAGCCAAGTACAAGAATAACTGGATCCAATTTTTGTTTCAAGTCATCTGCCATTGAACGTAAGTTATTCATATCCGTTGCTGGAACCTTAGCCACCAACACATTGACACCATTCACTTCTTTCACTTTTGAAACTAAATTTCCAGCTTCAATATTACTTAATTTTGCAGTTAGGCTTTCATTCTCACGTTGTAATTCTTTCGCTTCCGCTAGAACAGCATCCACACGTGCAGGCACATCTTTTATATTCGTTTTTAATTTAGCTGCAGCCTCTTTTAATGTATGAATTTGATCTGCCATTAGCTTGTAGGCACCTGCTCCTGTAACAGCCTCAATACGACGAGTACCCGCACCAATTCCACTTTCAGAAACAATTTTAAACAAACCGATAACAGCTGTATTTGGAACGTGACAACCACCACAAAGCTCTAGACTGTAGTCACCCATTTGGACAACACGTACGATTTTGCCGTATTTTTCACCAAATAAGGCCATAGCCCCCATTGCTTTCGCTTCATCAATATTTTTCAAATCAATATTCACTTCTAAGCTTTGCCAAATTTTTTCATTTACAATCGTTTCAATTTGTTCTAATTCTTCTGCTGTAATTTGTCCAAAATGCGAGAAGTCGAAGCGAAGTCGATCTGGCTCAACAAGCGATCCTGCTTGATTAACATGTGTACCAAGAACATCTTTCAATGCTTGATGTAAAAGATGTGTCGCTGAATGGTTTTTAATAATTTGACTGCGGTTTGCTCCATCAACAGTAGCCACAACTTGTGCATCGGTTGATAAAGTGCCAGCCGCAACGATTACACGATGAAGATTTTGTCCATTTGGCGCTTTTTGTACATCTAAAACGTCTAATTTGACAGCATCACTAGACATCGTTCCTTTATCGGCAATTTGACCGCCACTTTCCGCATAAAATGGTGTTTGATTCAAAATAATTTGTACTTCTTCACCTTCATGTGCTTCGGTAATTAATTCGCCATCTTTCACGATTGCCACAACTTGTGCTTCTACTTGAAACTGATTGTACCCAACAAATTCACTTGCTACTTTTACATCGCCTAACACTCCGCCTTGAATTTGCATCGAATCTACGTCTTGACGAGCTCGTCGTGCACGTTCACGCTGTGCTTCCATTTCTTTTTCAAAGCCTTCGTGATCAACCGTCATATTTTCCTCTTCAGCATATTCTTCTGTTAATTCAATCGGGAATCCGTACGTATCATACAAGCGGAACGCATCCTCACCTGGAATGACACGTAAACCTTGTTCTTTTTCCTTTTTGATTACATCATATAGAATGGTTAAGCCATCATGAAGAGTTTCATGAAAACGCTCTTCTTCATTTTTTACAACTTTGGCGATAAATTCTTTATTTGATAATACTTCAGGATAGAAGTCTTTCATAATTTCACCGACAACAGGTACTAATTCAAACATGAATGGTTTGTTAATATTAATTTGTTTCGCATAACGGACGGCACGGCGTAATAAACGACGTAATACATAGCCTCGTCCTTCATTAGATGGAAGTGCTCCATCACCTACCGCGAATGTAACCGTACGAATATGGTCGGCAATGACTTTAAATGCAACATCCGTTTCTTTATTAGCCCCATATTTCACATCTGTAAATTGTTCTACTGCTCGAATGATTGGCATAAACAAATCCGTATCAAAGTTCGTTGGCACGTTTTGAACAACAGATGCCATACGTTCTAGCCCCATACCTGTATCAATATTTTTCTTAGGTAGTGGCGTATATGTACCATCTGGATTATGATTGAATTGCGAGAAAACTAGGTTCCAAACCTCTAAATGACGTTCATTTTCTCCACCAGGATATAATTCTGGATCATTCGGATCATCCCCATATTCAGGTCCACGATCATAGAAAATTTCCGTATTAGGACCACTTGGACCTTCGCCAATATCCCAGAAATTCTCTTTCAAACGAATAATTCTTTCCTCTGGAATCCCAATTTTTTTATTCCAAATTTCATGTGCTTCATCATCTTCAGGATGAATGGTCACCGCTAATTTGTCTTTCTCGAAGCCCATCCACTTTTCATCCGTTAAAAACTCCCATGCCCAAGTGATTGCTTCTTCTTTAAAATAATCACCAATAGAAAAGTTTCCTAGCATTTCAAAGAATGTATGGTGACGTGCTGTTTTCCCTACATTTTCAATATCATTTGTACGAATTGCTTTTTGCGCGTTTGTGATTCTTGGATTTTCAGGGACTACTCGTCCATCAAAGTATTTTTTTAATGTTGCTACCCCAGAGTTAATCCATAATAAAGATGGATCTTCATGTGGAACAAGAGATGCACTTGGTTCAATGTTATGTCCTTTTTCTTTGAAAAAATCAAGATACATTTGGCGTATCTCAGCGCCAGTTAAGTTTTTCATCTATTTTTTCCTCCTTTAATTTTTAGACATTAGAAAAATATGAATGATTGTCTTTACTAGCAAAAGACAATGTTCCTTTTACACTTTATCACTTTAGATAAATAAAGCGTTTTAAAGCATAAAAAAACCCCATCCCAAAAACAGGGACGAGGATTGACTCGCGGTACCACCCTGATTATGGACATAAGAAAAGCTTAATGCACCCGTTTAGCGACGTATATTAGTCGTTGGGCTTCTTGAGCTAGACATCTGTACTCATCGAGAAAATATAAATTCTGATCGTACAACATAGTCCATCACCTTCAACTAGCCTTAACGCGGCGAAACGGCAGGTATTAGCTGCTCTCCGGACTAGCTTTCTGCTGTTCCTAATCTAAAATCCTTTCAGCCATGGGATTTCTCTCTAGTAAGATGGACTTCAGCATACTTGATCCTTCAACGAATTATCTATTCTCTAGTATTTTATGCACTACCTTTTTATTTGTCAACAAGCGGTTCTTTCTTTCTGAAGTGAACACGGGCATGTAACATGACAACCTTTAATACAGCTAAAATAGGAATGGACAAAATCATTCCGACAATACCACCCACTTCTTCTCCAGCCAATAAAGCAAGCATAATCAATAATGGGTGCATATGCAGGCTCTTTCCCACAATGAGCGGTGATAGAATATTGCCTTCAATAAATTGCAACACCAGCACAATAATGATAACCGTTATGACCATTTTTACTGATATTGTTGCAGCGATAATGAGAGCAGGAATCGCACCAATAATTGGTCCAAAATATGGAATAACATTTGTAATACCAATTGTAATCCCTAATACTAATGGATATCTCATCCCAAATATCCAAAATAATAAAGTTGCCACAACACCAATTGCTGCACAAAGGAGCAATTGTCCACGAATGTATCCACCTAGTGATGTATCCACATCTCGTAAAAAGGCACGTCCTTGAATTCGCCACTTTTTTGGCGTCATATACCAAATCATTTTTTTTAACTCATCATAATCTTTTAACATATAAAAAGCGATAAACGGAATAAGTGCAAATAATATCAGGAAGTCGAATATTTTCATCGTATAATTCATCATGTTATCTGCAAACTCATTTATTTGCCGCTCTAATACATACATTCCTTGTTCAATTCGTTCCTGTATATCAAATGGCCAATTGGATGTCTGGCGTTCTAGCTGTTCCATCCACCTCTTATATTGCTCAATTAAACTAGGTACACTTGCAGAAAGTTCTTGAATTTGATTAAAAATCATTGGAACGCCCTTATATATACTAAAACCCATACCACCAAAGAAAAGTACATAAATAAGGGTCACGGATACCCCTCGCTTCATTCCTTTCTGATGCAACGCCTCTACAATTGGATGAAGTAAATAACTAATAAAAGCACCGATAAAAAAAGGCAATAAAATGATGAATAATACCGAGATAATAGGTCCCCACATTGGCTTTAACTTCATAAAAATAAAAAAAACAATAAAAAGTAAAAATAAAAAACCAAGTCGATAAAACCATTTTAAGCGTATATCCACATTCAATCACTCCCTTGTTAGTTTTTTACATTGGTAATGTTTTATACGTGGTTTGACAGAGATTTACTCAGTAACTACAATTTTTATCTTTAGCAGAAACGTTAACCTTTCAAGTGAAAAAATATAGCCCTCGCATAAAAGTAGCGAGGGCTAATTCTCTATTAAAGCATAGCTTTTAATTTTTTTCTCATTCTCTTAATACTTTTATTAATGTTTTTCATGTTCCCGAAGTTTCGTCTGGCCATCTCTTGCCACCTCTTTTCTTTACATCGTAAAGCGGCGATCATCTTCTTCAAATAAATCGTCTAGGGAGCTAAGACTACCATCTTCTTCGACCTGATGTGTCAAGATAAGACCACCTGCAACTGTCATTTCAATAAAACAACTCCAGCAATAAAATTGATTTACACCAATTTTGCCAATATCCTTACTATAACAATTGGGACATTTTATTTCCAAAATGGACACCTCACTGTTTTGATACTGAAACGATGATGGCATCCTCTCCATACACAGGCGGCTGCTCTGATGTCACAAGTTTGCTTTCAGAAAAAAAACCATCGGTTGTTTCATACGCTACAATATTGCCCATCTTTTCCATAAAATATACATCCTGGAGCAATCCTAATTCTTCTCCCTGATCCGAAAAAAGCATGCTTCCAAGCCATTCATCTTTATTCAACCTTAGGCCGGATACCGGAAATGAGTCTTGAAATGCACTAGATACAATAATTCCATCAGGTCCAAATGAAGATACTTCCTCTAATGCTACATGGACATTTTTTTTGAAAAATTTATGTTGTTGAACGACAACTCCTGCCACTTTTCCCGCTTCCGATATCAATAGATCATTCACTATTCCAAGCTTTTGACCATCACTTGTAAAAACCGGTAAGCCTTTTAATAAAGAAAACGTCCGCAAAGTCATTCCACCTTTCCGAACATTACTAGTATTCCGCAGCTCCTGAAAAAGATAAGCTGAAACGATTTCCATTCAGAAAAGCGGAAGGTGCCCGTTCAGCGACGTAGGGACTGGACCGCTTCGCAGGGAGATAAAGGAAACACGAAGAGCGATAGCGATTCGATGTTGACTTATCGAGTGGAGGAGCGCGAAGTCCATTAGGCGCTGGGCACCTGGAGCTAGACACCAGTACTCGTCGAAAACTTCTTTCTTATTTCTTTCACAAAAAAACAAGCTCAAAACCGAAGTTCAAAGCCTGTCTCACATAAAATCATATGGGGTTATATCTCTCATTCCAATCATCGGATCAGCATTTCTAAATACATCAAGATATGACTCATACACAGGCTCAACTGACGCTTGTTTTTGCTCTTGATCCTGTTTGTCCTCTTGACTCTCTATACCTTCACGCAATTTCTCCAACAAAGTTGTCCGTCTTCTCGTCTCATCATTTCGCTCGACACCAAGCCGAAATGCTTCTTCCTCTCCGCAAATAATTAAAAAATTCTTACTGCGCGTAATCGCTGTATACAATAAATTTCGACGTAGCATACGATAATAGCTACGAACTACAGGCAAAATGACAATGGGGAATTCACTTCCTTGTGATTTATGAATCGAGCAGCAATACGCGTGTGTAATTTGATTTAAATCCTGCTTCGTATAGGTTACTTCAATTCCATCAAAGGAAATAATAACTTTATCGACATGATCCGTATTTTCCTTCGCAAATAAAATCGTCACAATTTCGCCCATATCGCCGTTAAAAACGCCTTCTTCCGGCTGATTAACAAGCTGCAACACTTTATCTCCTGTTCGATAAACGACATCGCCAAATGTTAACTCACGACGTTTTTTCTCAGGGTCCCCATTCAATACCTGTTGAAGCATTTTATTTAAATTATCAATGCCCGCTGGCCCTCTATACATCGGCGCAAGTACTTGAATATCTCGAGCACTAAACCCCTTTTTTCGTGCATTTTGAACGACTTGCTCAACCACACCTGCAATCTGATTTGATTGACATGTAATAAAAGAACGATCAGCTTGTTGCTTTGTCACATCATGTGGCAATCGCCCTTTTTTCATTTCATGTGCCAATTCGATAATCGAAGAACCGTCTGCTTGACGATAAATATGCTCAAGCGCAACTGTCGGAATGACTTTCGCAGCTAATAAATCCTTTAATACCTGACCTGGTCCAACAGAAGGTAATTGATCTTCATCACCAACAATAATCAGTTGTACATGCTCAGGAAGCGCCTTAAATAATTGATGAGCGAGCCATGTATCGACCATCGACATCTCGTCAATAATGACAATACGCCCTTCAATCGGATTGTCAGGTCCATGTGCAAATCCCTCACCACCATTCCAGCCGAGTAAACGATGAATCGTTACGGCTGGTAGCCCAGTTGACTCTGCCATTCTTTTCGCCGCTCTACCTGTTGGTGCGGCTAATACAAACGGAAATGGATCGTCTTCTTTTTTATAGTCTTTCACATTCATCGACACGCCATGAAGCTCACTATATAGTTCAACAATTCCTTTAATAACGGTTGTTTTCCCTGTACCTGGACCGCCTGTTAAAATTAGCATTGAGGATCCGAGCGCTATTTGAATTGCCTCTTTTTGCGCTGGGGCATAGGACACCCCTAAACGCTCCTCTAGCTCCCCTAACGCCAATAAAAATTCCGATTCCGGAAACTGATCCGCGTATTCAGTCTGTTGGAGAAGCCGATGAATATTCGTGACAATCCCTTTTTCTGAATAAAACAAAGAAGGCAGATAGATACGTGTTTCTTCAATGACGATTTTGTTTTCTACTTCTAAATGCACAATTTCTGCGGAAATGTCCGTGAACTCAATAACGTCTCGCTTATTTTCCTCCAATAAACGTTTAACCGCCTCTAAAAGCTCCTCCGCTTCGATATAAACATGTCCATCCTGCATACACCCTGTTTCTAGCGAATATAAGCAGGCCGCTTTTATACGGTCCTGGTGACTTCCGGAAATCCCAAGCTGAAAACCAAGTTCATCAGCACGTCCAAAGCCAATCCCTTCAATATCTTCAACAAGCTTATAGGGATTTGATTGAATAATGGAAATCGTTTCCTGCTTATACATTTGATAAATTTTCATGGAAAGCTGCGGACCAAAGCCATATTGATTAAGGGCAATCATGACTTGTTCAAGTCCTTCATTTTCAAGCAACGTATCGTAAAGACTCTTTGCTTTGTCACCAGACAGTCGAGGAATATTGTCAAGGACAGAGGGTTGTGCTAAAATTTTTGAAATCGCATTTTCACCGAGTGTTTCAACAATTGTTTCGGCTGTCTTTTTTCCAATTCCTTTGAACATGTCCCCAGATAAATAAGCGACAATGCCTTCCTTAGATTGCGGTAAATCCTTGCGAAAATGGTCTACATGAAACTGGAGGCCAAAGCGTGGATGCTCCTTCATCGCTCCATAGAAAATATATGTTTCATGCTCATGGATACGGGGAAAATAGCCAGTCACCACTGCCTCTTTTTCATCGTAATTCAGATTGGTTTCGTCTAAACGAATCCTTACGACTGAGTACATATTGTCTTCATTATGAAAAATCGTGACTAAATGTCGGCCTTTCATATATGGTTTTTCCTCAGCAAATAAATCTAAAGCATTTTGTTGACTCACACCTCTCCCCACCTTTCATAGCATGTTAGTTTTCTTCATTTTCAGCTTGCATTTCTTCCATCAATTTTTTCCCATGAGCTGCAAGCACATGATCCGACTGAGCTTCCAGTGCTTTTTCAAAATAGGAATCGCTGCCGCGACATCATTACGATGACCCGCAAACGCTACGCCTAAATTATAATAAGCGTCCGCATGCTGTGGATCTTGTTCAATCACAATGTTAAGCTGCTCAATTAACTCATCGTACATCTCTGAACTTGCCAAGCAAAGGGCGAATTGAAAGCGTGCATCTACGTCCTCTGGATTTAGTTCGACCGTTCGCTGTAAATAAGGCATCGCTAATTTTGCTTGATCCAATGCCATTAAGGTTAATCCAAGCATAAAGTAAGCATCACTGTTTTCTAAACCATGACGAATCGCTGCTTCAAACATGTCCTTGGCTTCCATCAGTTTGTCACTTTCATAATATAAAGTTCCAAGTGAATAATAGGCCGCCGCTGCATGTTCATCGAGCTCCAACGCCTTTTGGTAAAAACGAATCGCCTTCTCATACTCTCCAACTGCTGTTAATACATTTCCAAAGTTTATGTATGCTACAGGTTCAGACGGATTTTCCTCAATCGCCTCATTAAAAACCTTAGCTGCTTCCTCATATTTTCCTTCTTGCATATATTGAATGCCTTGTTGATTTTTATCCATGATTTCACACACTCCTATTTTTCTACAAAAAGTATACCATAACTAGCGTTTCGTATTGAACTACACTGTATATTCAGTAAATAAATGGTGAACCTTCGAGAATACTTTTTATTTTTCATTAATTATCCCAGGATTTTTCTCAATAAATCCTCATAACCACAAAAAAGGCCCTCAGCTGTCATGCATGATCAGCTAAGGGGCCATTTTTTTACCCTACATACGTTAGTTTTTCACCATGCTTAAACACTTCATCAATCGTGCCGCCACCAAGACAAACCTCACCATCATAAAAGACGACCGCTTGTCCCGGTGTAATCGCACGTACTGGTTCAGCAAAAATAACGTCCACATCCCCATTTTCAAGCACCTTCACGGTAACCCCACTATCTTTTTGGCGATAACGGAATTTGGCCGTACACTTGAATTCAGCTGCTGGTGCAGCATCTGCCACCCAGCTCATATGAACCGCTTTTAATGAATCAGAATATAGTACCTCATTGTCAAAACCTTGGCATACATATAAAATATTCCGCTGTAAATCTTTGCCCGCCACAAACCAAGGGTCACCGCTACCACCGATTCCAAGTCCATGACGTTGACCGATGGTGTAATACATTAAGCCATCATGTTTCCCCATGACTTTCCCCTCCATGGTCATCATCTCACCAGGCTGAGCAGGTAAATAGTTACTCAAAAATTCTTTAAAATTACGCTCTCCAATAAAGCAAATCCCCGTTGAATCTTTTTTCGTTGCTGTTGCTAATCCTGCTTCTTTAGCAATGTCACGCACTTTTTTCTTCTCGATATGTCCTAACGGAAACATTACTTTTTCCAATTGCGCTTGCGTCAATTGATTTAAGAAATACGTTTGGTCTTTATTTTCATCGATACCGCGCAGCATTTTATAATCACCATCGCGATATTCCACTTGTGCGTAATGACCAGTTGCTAAATAATCCGCTCCAAGACTAACGGCATGCTCAAGGAATGCTTTAAATTTAATTTCTTTATTACACATGACATCTGGATTTGGTGTTCGTCCTGCTTTGTATTCGTCTAAAAAGTAGGTAAATACCTTATCCCAGTATTGTTTTTCAAAATTGACAGCATAATAGGGAATGCCAATTTGATTACAAACAGCAATTACATCATTATAATCCTCTGTTGCCGTACAGACACCAAACTCATTCGTATCATCCCAGTTTTTCATGAAAATCCCGACTACATCATAGCCTTGTTGTTTCAAAAGCAGGGCCGCCACAGAAGAATCGACGCCACCTGACATGCCGACAACGACACGTGTATCTTGTGGTGCTTTTTTCATTTCTTCACCTCTTTGTGTATCACTATACTCCAAAATAATAAGGAGTAGATTAAAATTTTGAAGGAGAAATCCTACTACTCTTTTACGCTCGCTGACACCAATCTTTTGACGATTTTCACTGTTGCAAGCGCAGCATTTTGAATTTCTTCTTCTGTATTGTTTAAGCCGAAGCTAAAGCGAATTGAATTTTTCGTACGCTCTGAATGTTTTCCAAACATCGCCACCAGTACATGTGACGGATCAATAGAGCCTGCTGTACATGCGGACCCGCTCGATACTGCAACTCCAGCCAAATCTAAATTAACAAGCATTGATTCAACATTCGTCCCTGGAAAGCTCACATTTACTACATGAGGCAATGATTTTTCCAAACAGCCATTAATGTCATATTGTATACCAGCTTCAGCAAATACGGCAAGTAGAATGCTTTTGAAACTGCGATATCGTTCACTTTTTTCTTTCATTGTATCTTGGGCAATCTTTACAGCTTCAGCAAACCCAGCAATCGCTGGTACACTTTCTGTACCGGCACGTCGTTTGCGTTCTTGCTCACCGCCATACGTATGTGGTTGAAGCTTCAAACCTTCACGCGCATATAAAAAACCAATCCCTTTTGGACCGTTAATTTTATGAGCAGACACACTTAATAGATCCACACCTAATTTCTTCACATCAATCGGAATTAAGCCATATGCCTGTACAGCATCGGTATGAAAATACGCTTGATGATCCTGCAAAAGCTGACCAATTTCAGCGATTGGCTGAATCGTACCCACTTCATTATTACCGAACATCACCGAAACTAAAATGGTATCATCCCGAAGAGCTGCTTGCACATCAACAACAGAAATAAGCCCCGCTTTATCTACTGGCAAATACGTGACCTCAAATCCATTTTTCTCTAAATACTGGCAAGTATGCAAAATGGCATGATGCTCAACGGCTGTCGTAATAATATGCTTGCCCTTCTCTTTATTAGCCTCCGCTACACCAATTAGCGCCGTATTATCAGCTTCTGTTCCACCACTTGTAAAAATAATTTCATTTCTGCCTGCCCCAATACTTGCAGCAATCGTCGACCTTGCTTCATCTAGAATATGTCGTGCTTGTCTACCGAATGCATGAATGCTTGACGGATTCCCAAAATCACTGGTCATCACTGTCAGCATCCTATCAATGACATTCGGATGCATCGGTGAAGTCGCAGCATGATCTAAATAAATTCTGTTCACTTTTAATCCTCCATATGAAAAAACGTGATTTTTTCATTTATATAAACTACAGAAAGCACCGTTATATAAACAGTGCTTTACAAACATACTTTGCTATTAAAAATATACCCTAATCATACAGAAATACCATACTCATTAAATATAGTACATATAAGAATCATGTTCCTCAGTTTCTTTATAATTGGCTAAATCTAATAAGGTTGTATTATCTAATACTTCTTTCACCGCATCACGAATTCGAACCCAAAGCTGACGCTTGATTGGTTCTTCATCTTCAATTCCCTCAACTGGAGTAATCGGTCCTTCTAAAACACGAATGACATCCCCAGAAGTAATCTCTTGTGGCAATCTTGATAAAATATACCCACCATATGCTCCTCGAACACTTTTTACTAAGCCCGCATTACGAAGCGGTGCAATAAGCTGCTCTAAATAGTGCTCAGACAAATTATGCGTTTGGGCAATAGACTTTAATGATTTTGGTCCCTCTCCATAATGCTTTGCTAACTCTATCATGATCGTTAATCCATAGCGACCTTTAGTAGAAATTTTCATAATATATACACCTCAAATTTTATCCGTATCTTTTAAGTATGATGAAATTATAGCATATTATCATTTGAAATGCATACTCTCATCCATAATACTCATATCAATTAAATCGGAAAACATATATTTAGTCGTTAGCCTACCTTAAAATATGTAGATAAAAATAGGTAAATCCTCAGCACCTCTCTGTTGTTTTGCTTCCAGGTCATCCATTTCGCCTTTACCATTAATATGTTACTTTATATAGAAAGGAGATGATCGTTTATGAGTATTAAACCGCTTGCCTTTCGAATGCGTCCACGTACCATTGATGAAGTAATTGGTCAGCAGCATCTTGTCGGCTGATGGAAAAATCATTCAGCGCATGGTGAAAGCGAAGCAGCTATCTTCGATGATTTTATATGGTCCCCCTGGCGTCGGGAAAACATCGATTGCGAGTGCGATTGCGGGTAGCACGCAGTTTGCTTTCCGCACCTTAAATGCTGTTACGAACAACAAAAAAGATATGGAAATCGTCGCAGCTGAAGCAAAAATGTCCGGAAAAGTGATTTTGCTTCTTGACGAAGTTCATCGTCTCGACAAAGCAAAACAAGATTTTCTGCTTCCCTATCTGGAAAATGGAATGATTACCTTAATTGGGGCAACAACAAGCAATCCCTATCATGCTATCAACCCTGCCATTCGCAGTCGTTGCCAAATTTTCGAACTACAAGCACTTGAAGTTGCAGAAATCGTTCAAGCTCTAGAGCGTGCCCTCGAAGATAAGGAACGCGGACTCGCTACCTATCAAACAAGGATTTCAGACGATGCTCTTCATCATTTTGCTGTTGCTTCAAATGGGGATGTCCGTAGCGCCTTAAACGCCCTTGAACTTGCTGTCATCTCCACTGAACCCGACGATAATGGTGACATCGTCATTGATCTAACAATTGCTGAAGAATGTATGCAGAAAAAAAGCTTTTCACATGACAAAAACGGTGACGCTCATTATGACGTCATTTCAGCCTTTCAAAAATCCATTCGGGGTAGCGATGTTCACGCAGCTCTCCATTATCTTGGTCGCTTAGTAGAAGCTGGTGACCTTGTTAGTATTGCGCGGCGCTTAATCGTCATTGCGTACGAAGACATTGGTCTTGCCAATCCGCAAGCTGGTCCCCGTGCATTAGCTGCAGTAGAAGCAGCCGAGCGGCTTGGTTTTCCTGAGGCACGAATTCCACTTGCCAATTCTGTCATTGAACTTTGTTTATCACCAAAATCAAATTCGGCTATCACAGCTATTGATCACGCCCTAACAGATATACGCTCAGGACATAGTGGTGATGTTCCCAATCACTTGAAGGATGCCCATTATCAAGGTGCCGACGAACTTGGACGAGGAGTTGACTACTTATATCCACATGATTATGAGAGTGGTTGGGTCAAGCAGCAATACTTACCAACCAGGCTATTGGGCAAAAAATATTATCAACCGAAAAAAAGCGGAAAATTTGAACAAGCACTATCTACGGTTTATGAAAATATTGAAAAAAACTCCCAAACGATTCGAGGAAGGAGGTAGATCTTCTTCCTCTCCAAGCTATGAAAGCCACTTCTCCTTAACATGAAGTTTTACAGTTTACTATTTTCACCTAAAATCTCTTTAACTAGACTCCTAGCGGATTTTCACAAGATTAGGAGTTTGTCCGATGCTTGTACCATCGAACAAGCATATACATATAAGGAAAATGAAATGGATGGAGGTTTATACCATATTGATAAAAGTTGAGATTTTCATGAATAGGCTACTAAACAGAAGTTAAGGAGAGGAAAATATGCTTGAGCCTACAAGCTTACTGACAATCTTGTTTTTTTTACTTACTGTCACCTTTGTTATGTGGCGACCAAAGGGTGTAAACGAAGCCATTCCAGCAACAATTGGAGCAGCTTTAGTTTTCCTGACAGGAAGTGTGACCCTATCAGATTTATGGCAAATTACCGACACGATTAGCGGCGCTGCCATTACCATTATGGCAACCATCGTCATGGCTATCGTCTTAGAAAGCTTCGGATTCTTTACATGGACAGCTGAATTATTAGCACATAAAGCAAAAGGATCAGGTATCAGGCTTTTCTGGTATGTAAACCTACTTTGCTTTCTGATGACACTATTTGTAAATAATGATGGAAGCATCTTAATCACCACTCCCATTCTCATTATCTTACTTAAGAATTTAGGATTGAAGCATCACCAACAGATTCCCTATTTGCTGTCTGGAGCACTGATCGCAACCGCCTCTAGTGCACCTATTGGCGTAAGTAATATTGTGAACTTAATCGCTCTAAAAATCGTCCACATGGATTTGTACATGCATACCGCAATGATGTTTGTACCCGCTACAACTGGCTTATTGTTTCTCGTGTTTCTCTTGTTTCTTGTTTTCTATAAGAAGCTCCCAAAAGTCATTCCTACACAAGTTTCCGGCATAATCACCCAATCCTATCATCCGCTTAAACACCAAACATCTGCACCATTATCCAAACAGAACCACGAGCTTTATGCTCAAAATCCTACTATTTGTATTACTCGTTCGAATTAGCTTGTTTATTGCTTCCTACTTTGGAATGCCCGTCTCCCTTATGGCAGTCATTGGATCTGCTGCTCTGTTAGGATGGCGCTGGTGGTATTTAAAAATATCACCCGCTTGATATGTTAAAAAGAACACCTTGGTATATTCTCATCTTCGCCTTTAGTATGTATGTTGTGATCTATGGTTTGCATAATATTGGCTTAACAACCTGGCTCATTCAATTTATGGCTCCAATCGTTTCTGGAAGCTTACTACATGCCAGTGTGATGATGGGTGGTTTGCTGTCTGTCCTATCAAATATCTTTAATAATCACCCTGCCTTAATGGTCGGCACCTTAACATTAACGAGTATGAATCTTGACCCACTCACTTTAAAAATTTCTTACCTTGCTAGTGTAATTGGTAGCGATATGGGTTCATTACTCTTACCGATGGGTACATTAGCTACCATTATGTGGATGCACATTGTTAAAGATGGCGGCATTAAAATTACCTGGAGACAGTATATGAAAGTTACCTTCATCGTTATTCCACCAGCAACACTTTTAACGTTAGTCCTTTTATACTACTGGGTATCATGGTTATTTTAACCACAATTTAGAAAAAAAGATTGGAGAACCTATTATGAGTGATTTTAATCATCTTATTAGTCAAAACGTGAACATAGAGATTTCTGGTAAACTGGAAATCTGCGGAAAACTAATTGATGCTGGCTTGGATATCCTCGTGATTTATAATCAACAATATTTTTATATTCCAATTGGACATGTTCAACGTATCAAAGCAGACACACAGAACGTATATGATTGGGATGTAGACTTTCAACCAGAGCAACCAATCAATACGAATACAGATACGATATCCTTTCGAAAAATTTTAACTAATGCCAAAGGAACCTTTGTTTCTCTTTATGTGGAAGGAAACAAAACCATTCATGGTTATTTAACAAGTATTATGAATGATTATTTCGTCTTCTACTCCCCTGCTCATAAAGTGATGTATGTTTCCATGAATCATTTAAAATGGCTCATTCCCTATAATAAGAACACATCTCCTTATTCGCTCAGCAATGAAAATCTACCAGTGAATCCCATTTCCTTCTCGTTAGCGAGAACCTTCACTGAGCAGTGTAAAAAATTAGAAAACAATATTGTGATTCTCGATAACGGCGATCATCCAGAAAAAATAGGTCTATTAAAAAAAGTGTATGATAACAAGCTTACCCTTGTAACCGCAGAAGAAGAAATCGTCTATTGGAATTGCCAACATCTGAAAACCCTTCATTTACCCTGAAGTGAGAGTCCATTTTAATGGATATGGTAAACAATATCGAAAATTCTATGTTTTCTTATTTTAAAAAAGGTACAGCAATTTTACAGTTGCTGTACCTTTTGTTCATTCTCAATTTCGCACCGCTGAATTTCTTGCTAAACTCTCAATAATCATCCTTTTAATCGTTGCACTTCTATTGTTTTCACTTGTTTGAGTGCTGGTAACTGCCTCTTGTTTATTTTTCTCTTTTGATTCATTGTTATTTTCAGTTGATTGGTTACTATTTTCAGTTGATTGGTTACTATTTTCACTTGTTTGAGTGCTATTGTTATCATTGGATTGTTCGTTCTTCTCTTCTTTGCGATGTACTTTCTGCTTAATAAAATGAATAGAGTCATTGGTTACATAAATAATTTCTTCATTTTTAACAAGAATTGTTAAGCTATCCGTTACCTCAACTAACACACCTTCCACTTTATCTGGTCCACCATTAATGGACGTCCATTTGTGTAAATGAACCCCCAACACATCTACAAAAGAATGTTGACCGCTAAATTCTACATTAGGAAGTGTTTCGTCTTCCTCTACTTCTAATGCAGATAGGCTTCTAATATGATCCATACGATAGAAAACAAGTCCGTCTTTTTCTGAATGGTACGCAATAAATTCTGACTGTGCATCAATTAAGTACCCTTGATCATGAGGATGTTTACCGCCATTGACTAGTACAGGCTTTCTTTGAAGAGATTTTATCATTTCCATAAATGTTTCAGGAAAATCTGGTGATGTTGACTCCTCTGAAGATTCATCCATAGTCATTGTTGTAGCAGTCTTCGAATTATCTACGACTCTTTTCAAATGTGTAAACGGATAATACACATATCCCTTATCTTCTGTTTTCAACACAAGATAGTCTTCTCTCACCGCCTCAAGAACACCCATTCCTGCATCAGGGCCTCCTTTATAAACCGTCACAGCACGCCCCACCAACTTCTCAAGGTACGCTAAACCTACTTTATCTGCCATATTGCTCTTGCCTCCAATAGTTATTTGTACTTTAGTGATATCCATAATGCATGTATATGCACCTACCCTCTTTTCCGCTATCTGCTATTAACCCATTTTAAAGGGATTCGTGTATTTGCCTATAAGAAAAGCACAAGGCGCCCGTTACGCATCGAAAGTTTGATCTTTTTGATCTATAAAAAAATACTCCGCACAGGTGGATTAGGACGGAGTAGGCGAAGTATTTTTATCAATATATGTATAAATTTTCATTTTGATTCATCTTAAAAAATGACTAAAAGACCGTGCTATGTATCATATAGCACGGTCTTCATTTAAAAGGAATACTCTGAAATTAAATCCTCATCAAACGTTGCTCACCATTATACGTTTTCAATGACCGATTTATTGGTAAGAAATTCATGTAAGTTCCCATAATTCATATACGCAACGTCTTCAGAACGATTTTGAACTACATTTTTCGTATCAAAAATTTGTTTTGTAGCCATTCCTTGTAGCTCATCAGACCCTAATGTTTTAAATTCATTATGATCAGATAAAATTAACACCAAATTAGAATCTTTTACCGCTTCTTCAAGGTTAGACAACACCCATTCTTTTTCCACATGTGGATCAAAGGCTCTTACTTCATATTTACCTTGCGCCTTTAGCATTTCATAAATCTCTAATGCAGGGCTTTCACGAATATCATCTACATTTCCTTTGTATGTTAACCCAAACACGGACACTACTTTACCCTGAACATTGTCCATTAATTTATTCACGTTCTCTACAACATATTCTGGCATTGAGCAGTTAATTTTTCGAGCTAAATTGATAAGCTGAGCATTTTGTGGTGCTTTTGCTACGATAAAATAAGGGTCAACGGCTAAGCAATGGCCACCAACACCAGGTCCTGGTGTATGGAGATTAACCCTTGGATGCTTGTTCGCCATTTCAATAACATCTAACGCATTAATTTGTAATTCATTACACACTTTTGCTAATTCATTCGCTAATGCAATATTAACATCTCTAAAGGTGTTCTCCATTAATTTAGACATTTCTGCTGTTTTAGCGTTTGTTTTAATAATTTCACCTTTTACAAACGTGCTATAAACCATAGCACCTGCTTCCGTACAGTTCGGTGTAACTCCCCCAACAATTCGGTTATTATATATTAATTCATGTAGAATTTGACCTGGAAGTACACGTTCTGGACAATGTACTAAGAAAATATCTTCTCCAACAACAAATCCAGCTTGTTCCACTAATGGTTTTACTTCATCATCCATACTTCTAGGGGCAATGGTTGATTCAACAATCAATACATTTCCTTTTTCTAAATAAGGCATCACACTTTTCACAGCACTTAATACATAAGAAAGGTCACATGATTTATACTCATCTTCATGATTTGGCGTTGGAACTGATACGATAAAGGCATCCGCTTTTTCTGGCTGTAAAGCAGCACGGAATGTTCCTTTCTCAATGACCTCATTTAAAGCCTCTTGTAATCCTGGCTCTTCAATATGAATTTTGCCTGCATTTAATGATTCAATAACGCTTGGACTAACGTCAACTCCTACTACCTCAACTCCATGTTTGGCAAACATAATAGATGTTGGTAATCCAATATACCCTAAACCAATTGTAGCTATTTTCATTTTTATTCTCCTTCAACTAATTACTTCATTTTTTCCTTCACTACTGCCATTATCAATGCTTTATTAAAGGACTTAAAAATAAAAAAAAGAGGAAATCAACTACCCATAACTTTTCATTGCACATGGCATATCAAAGCTAGGTACATTAACCCCTTACCTTATTTTATGTGTGGATCTACATCGATACTCTTATCACTTCATGGGCATAGAGAAAATAACTAGTTTAGCTAATTAATCTTCCCAAATCCTGAAACTACTGAGAGTATATCATATCCTACTAATTCAAACCACTTTAATTCTGCGCTTTTTATCCATTTTTACCTGCTTTATTCAATTTTTATTAAAATGTAATATTTTTTTACAATTGATTTAAAGCAGCTCGAATATGTGCAATCGATTCTTCCTTATCCAACGGATTATGCCCATGTTCTTTATTGGCATACAGAATAAATGATACCTCATGATTAAAAATAGTCTCATCCATCTCTTTTAATCCTTGAATAAAAGGTGTATAGTGCTTAACAAAATCATCATCACAAGCTAGATTTTGCAAATACGTAATCTTTGGCATGAATTTAATTTTTTTGTAAAACTCGAGTATATGTAATCGTTCCTGATATTTTTCCATAATTTCTTGTCTCGATAAAGTAGGATGTACGGCTTTAAGCATTTTATTAACATGAGATTGATAATAATTTGGGATAATCGTTTGAGGATTATTGACCAACGCACTAGACCCCTTAATAAAACCTGCCAATACAAGTGACATAAATCCGCCAGCTGAGCTACCATAAAACAGCGTTTTTTCAGAAGGAATATTCATCATTTTCATCATCACACGTAAAATAGCAGATAATTCCTCTAAATAAAATCTTTCTTCTTTCCCTTGTCCCCACCCAAGATTCATAACCCCATGATAAAGTGTTGGATCATTATAAAAAATAGTCGATTGGGCAAATTCTGAACTCCATGAGTATCTTTGGAAGATTGGCGGCTTCATTTTTTCTGCATTATAAGCGCCTGAACCAAAGACAACTAGCTTATCTGAATGATGATTCCGATTGACTAATAATTCATACGTTACTCCTTGATAGTTAACGGATAAAAACAGTGGTTCAAAAGGAATTTCAAACTTTTCTAACTTTTCAAAGTCTATTATTTTTTTTGTATAATTGGCAAACAACGCCTACCCCCTCCATTTTGTTCCCATTCACTTTTATCATCAGTGGGGATGGAAAAACCCCACTGACGGAAGTTTCATTTGATTGAAACCGTTACTGAGTCAACAACATAATAGCACTTAAAAGAAACAATCCAAAAATTAAACCAAATTGTAAGGGAACCGTAGAGAATTTCTTTCTTTTGGTTTCTTCTATAGTAGAAGACACAATGGGATCACTAGAATGTAGTTTTTGCTTCTCCAAGTTTTCTTTTCGATACTTTTTCCTTCCTTCATCATTTAAGGCACTAAATTCTTTGATGAACTTCTGATATTCAGCAATAACTTCCTTTGTTTCACCAAATTGCTTCACTTGTCCAAAATGAAGCCACAGGACACGATCTGAAAAGTTCTTCACTTGTGAAACAGAGTGACTAATAAAAAAGATTGTTTTCCCTGATGCTTTAAACTCATTCATCACTCTTATACATTTATCATAAAAGGTTTGGTCCCCAACAGAAAGTGCTTCATCTACAATTAAGACATCTGGATCTGTGTTAGCAGAAATGGCAAATCCAAGTCTTGATTTCATCCCGCTTGAATAATTTTTAACAGGCTGATTAATAAAATCGCCAATGTCAGCAAATTCAATTATTTTGGGAGTGATTTCTTTTATTTCTGCAGGTCGCATCCCTAACATCGCACATTTTAGTTTAATATTCTCCATCCCCGTTAATTGACCATTTAATCCAGCAGAAATGGCAATCAAAGACGTTTCTCCATTGATTTGCATTTCTCCTGTAGATGGAGGAATAACCTGAGCCAATAGGTTCGATAAGGTTGATTTACCAGAACCGTTTATCCCGATGACTCCAACGGACTCGCCCTCATATACTTCAAATGAAATATCTCTTAACGCATAAAAGCTTTTTTTTGATCTTTCAGGTAAAAAAATATCATAAATTTTATCTAGTTTATTTTCATAAAGTGAATATTTTTTTGAAACATGTCTAAATATTACTTTAGGGTTCATTTTACATAAGCCCCCATTATAAATAATCTACGAACTTATTCTTGAATTTTGTATGAACGATTGCTCCTACAAATAGGATTAGTAGCGTTATCATCCAAAAATAAAAAGTAAAATGTAAATCTTCAAAAAACCATGTCTCCATTAAAAAAGTATTTCTAAAGCCAATGGTTACATAATACACAGGATTCAACTTCAAAATTTGTTCAATCATTTCAGGCAAATCACCCGGTACCCATAGAATAGGCGTTACATAAAAAAGCATTCTCATAAAAGATTGCAGTGCCAACTGAAAATCTCGAACAAGGGTGGAAATCGTTGAAAATAACAACGTGACTGAAAATAAAAAGGCATAAAGACAAAGTAAATAATAAGGCAATTGCAGAATATAGATTCCTGGATTTACATCATTTATTACTAAAAATATCCCCATTATAATCAACATCACGACAAAATTAAAGGTATTACCAACAATTGATACTGTTGGTAATACACTAACTGGAAACTTCATTTTTGAAACAAGATTGACTCGTGAATAAATACTGTTAGAACCTTGTAAAATAGATGGGGTTATAAAAAACCATGGTACTAACCCAACTACTAACCATAAATAGTATGGAACATCCCCTACAGGGTGACCTTTTCGAAATCCTAATCCAAAAATAAGCCAATAAATAGATATTTGAATAAGCGGGTTAATAAATTGCCACAATATACCTAAATAATGTTGGCTATATTTTCCCTTTATATCATAAATAGCTAGTTGAAAAATTAATCTCAAATTAAGAAATTGTTCCTTAATTATTTGAACGACAAGTTTCATATCATAGCAGCTTTCCTTTTAGTAAATTGACTTAAATTCCCGAAATTGATGTATTCTACATCTTCCTCACGAAGTGGCACAATATTTTTTGTATCGAGAATACGTTTAGTATTCATAGTGCCCAAATCATGTAGGGTTAATTCTTTAAATTCATTATGATCCGTTAAAACAACAATTAAGTCTGACTGATGAAGAGCTTTTTCCATATCTTCTATCACCATATCATTTTTCACATGCGGATCAAACGCGCGAATTTCATATTTGCCTTGTTGCTGAAGCAGTTCTAAAACTTCAATAGCCGGACTTTCACGGATATCGTCTACATTGCCTTTATACGTTAGACCAAATAGCGTAACAATTTTCCCTTGTGCTTCTTCCATTAGCGTATTAATATTCTCCACTACATAATGTGGCATAGATGTATTAATAGAACGCGCGAGATTGATTAATTTCGCTGTTTCTGGAGCTTTGGCCACGATAAAATAAGGGTCAACCGCTAAGCAATGCCCACCTACTCCAGGACCTGGTGTATGTAGATTAACCCGCGGATGCTTATTCGCCATTTCAATAACATCTAATGCATTGATGTCTAGCTCATTACACACCTTCGTTAGTTCATTAGCTAACGCAATATTTACATCACGGAACGTATTCTCCATTAATTTAGACATCTCAGCCGTTTTAGCATCTGTTTTAATTAATTCACCTTTAACAAAGGTACTATATACTTTTGTTCCTGCTTCCGTACATGCAGGTGTAATTCCGCCAACAATTCGATTATTATAGATAAGCTCATGTAGAATTTGACCAGGTAGTACACGTTCAGGACAATGAACCAAGAAAACATCCTTTCCTACTACAAACCCTGCTTTTTCTACAAGCGGCTTAACAAAGTCATCCATACTTCTTGGTGCAATCGTTGATTCCACAATTAATACATTGCCTTTTTCTAAAAATGGAATCACATTTTGAACAGCACTTAACACATAGTTTAAATCACATGATTTATACAAATCATCATTATTTGGAGTAGGAACCGCAACAATGAAAGCATCTGCCTTTTCTGGTTGTAAGGACGCTCTAAAGGCCCCTTTCTCCAGTACTTCAACAAACGCTTCTTGTAACCCTGGTTCTTCAATATGAATGGAACCTGAATTCAAAGATTCTATTACGGATGGATTTACATCGACTCCTACTACTTGTACACCATATTTTGCAAACATAATGGAAGTAGGTAATCCAATATACCCCAATCCTACTGTACATAACTTCATACAAAAAATCCCCATTCTTCATAGTATTTCTGGCATTTCTACATATCCAACTATGTTATTGCTTGTATAAGTCAAGTATTTCGTCATACTTGCCACGATTATACAAATTAATAAATTGAGTAATTTCCGGATCTTCCTCGATAACATAGTCTTTATACAACATGTAGATTTCATTCAGAATCTGTAAAGACTCTTTAGCGTCAGATTTCATTATATATTTTACTCTTTTTAAATACCAGTTTTTAAAGTAAAAATTAAATCTTTTCGACATATACGTTTCAAGCAAGTTATTGTTTATTAAAAATGGAAGTCTTTCTTTTTCTAATACAAAATATTTATGGAAGAACTTCTTCGAGATTGTATTCGTAACCGAACCCGTAACAGCTGCATAGTAAATATGGATATCTAAGTCCACTACCTTCGTCTTTTGAGAATGAAGCAGAAGTTCATAGAAGAATAACGTATCCTGCCCACCAGCATTTTGGATCATTTTTAATTCATTGTCTTGAATAATTTCGCGCTTTACAATTAAGGCTTGAATGCTTTGAGCTCGCAAATTCGTTAATTGTAATAATTCGTTTGGTTTGTTGATCGTATCGGACTGAATGGCTTCATTAATTGTTTTAAAGTAATTAAACGTACCTCGTTTAACATTGTCTACTTTCAACATGTTCCCAATGGCCATATCAAGAGTTGAATCATCGGTTAGCACCTGTAATAAAGTAGCATATCCGTCATTCACCGCTTCATTATCTGGATCTAAATACGTAATAAATGGAGCAGACGCTAATTCAGCACCTTTATTTCTTGGTCTAGAAGCACTTCCGCTTCCTCCATCATTGAAATAATAGGTTCTCACATTATCATGCTCTTCTGCTAAACGCTTAATGGTTACCAATGTTTCTGAATCAGTGGATCCGTCATCCACCAAAATAATTTCCATTTCATCGAAAATACTACTTCTTGTTAAGCTTTGGAAACACTTGAATCTCAAATATTTTCCATTATTATAAACCGGGATGATGACCGATAGCTTATAATCCTGTTTTGTAGCTACTTTTGGATGCTGAATAATCGCTTCATTATATTCAAAATGATCAATGCTATATCCATTCGGAAGCTGTTCCTGACCTTTTAAATTAATTAAATCGGCTGCTGAAAAGCTCTCAGCCCAAAAAACAGTCCGGAATTTATTTTTCATCGTATCAATATAGTCATGCTCCACACCTGGAATGAATTCTGTACCATCATAATAGCCATCTTTTGTTACATAATCACAATTTGTATACTTAAAGCCATTAATCATATCTTCCAGATAATATTCCTTATACGTACTCTCAGGACGGAAGAAAGTAACAAAATCAAATTGTTCTTTTAGCTTATCATCAAACTCTTCTATTAAGATCAATTCTTTATACTCATACGTTTGTTGATTAAATGATGCTTTAACTTGATCAGTTAGCTCATTCACCAATACAGCTACTTTTTTAATCGGAGTGATATAATCTACACCAATGCAATGTAGTAAATAATCAAATCGATCAAACGTAGTCATGTTTTTCATCACGTTCCGAATACCAACCACTTGATGATGATACACTTCTTCATCATTCATCGAATTAATAATTTCTCCCTGCTTCCTTCTTCTCATGAATCATAAACACATTCGGAAACTTATTATTAATCCCCACATTATAGTTCGTAAGAATGATGTTGCCTAGAGCCTGCAATTCGTACACCCTATTAGCAAACATCGTTTCACTATACTTCACAGAATTTAGATTAATACCCCAATCATATAATTTATGTATCTTCTGTATATACTCATGAGGAATAGACGGTGCAATATATTTCAAATATCTTTCTGGGAAGAAATAATCAGGATGATTAATGGAATAATTTCGATCGACAATTAATAAATCTCTATTCCCCTCGATGATTCCATCAAACATGATCTGTGTATCTGTTTGTCTTTCTGGATATTTAGCTAACCAAGACCCTGCAAAGAAAACTTCTTTGCGCTTCGGATATTTCTTCATTCCAATTGGATGGTGATAAAGTGGATTTACACCAAATTCAAGAACAAACACATTTTCATTGTTACATTCTCGTTTATAATCCTCTACCTTTTCAATCGCTGTTGTAAAGATATAATCACATTGGGTAGCGATATCTACGAATTTTTCATAATTGACAGGATCTTCTTTTGAATAGAAGACGACCTTCTTACCTAGCTTTTTGAAGAAAGCAATCATTTCAAATAATTCCTTACGACGAGCTGAAAAAGGATTAGCCAAACCACGCCATTCCTTATTTAACCCCTTCCAAGTTGTTACAATAAAGAGAAGATCTAACTCCTTCGCATGTTCTTTATAATTGGCATTTGTTAAATAAATAAAATTGGCAACGTCCTTATAGGATTGGTAAAGAAACTCATCAGAAATAATCCCAACATTAATGTCTCTTTTTTGGAAAACTTTAGATCCGTTGCTATCTGGAATTTGCTTCAATTGTTCTTCTATTCCAGCAAAATAATCAACTTGTGCCACTCTATTTCTCTTACTTAAATATTCTTGTACATAAAACTCATCTATTTTTCCATCATTGTAGTCTTCTGATAAAAACTTGAACTTTTTCATCATTTTTTCATCGATTGACTTAACGGAAGCAACAATTTCTTGAATTCGATGCTTATCATTGTTTAATTCATTTTTTATTCTTTTTTTCTCCATTTGGATAGCGACTAAGCGCTTTTCGATTTCTAAAAATTCCATCTTAAAAGCCTCTCTTAATCTGTTTTCGTTTTTTCCAATAGAATAATGTTAATTGTCCTAATTTGGAATTACTTATAGCGTCATATTGCTTCAGTAACTTTTTATAATCTTTCAGCATACGTTCTTCCCTAGTCAGCGTTTCTACTAATTTTTGTTTACTTTGATAATGGGCAAATATCTCTTCAGCCACCTGAAGCTTCATAAGATCTATCTTTTTCTTGAGCTTTCGATTTTGTCTTTTTAACTTACTTATTTTTTGATCACGCATATTTTTTCTTAATAATTTATTTTCTTTTTTGTACTTTTCAAGCGTTTCCTGTTGTATTTGAATCAGGTTCTTTAAATTTTCAATTTCAAGTGAATGATTCTGTTGCGTTTGCTTATTTTGTTCGGTTTCTTTTATTAATGATACTAATAGCGTTTGTACTTCACTATTGTTTAACTCACTTGTATCGATTAAAGGCTCACGATCTTCAATTTGACTCAAGCTTGGACACCTCTTTTTCCCTTTTCCTAATCACGTACTACTTACAAATTTTTTATTCTGCCAACAAAGAAACAACGTGTAAATAATTTTCTTTCTCATTGTCCCAATTATATTTATCTTTAGCAAGCAAACAATTTTTGTGTAGTTCTTCACGAAGAGCTGGCTGTATCAATAGTTGATTAACTCCTTTGGCAATGTCTTCGTAATCATGAGAGTCCACACAAATCCCAACCCTTTCAGTTTCTACTACCTTTTGGATTTCTGGAAAGCTACAAGCAATAACAGGAACTCCAGCCATCATATATTCGAATAATTTATTAGAGGAGGCTGAATAATGGTTAAAATTCGTATTATTTAATACTTGAAATCCTAAATAGCCGTTTCTCGTGTATTTAGGAAGCTCCGCTACTGGAACTTTTGGTAGGAACTTCACTTTATTTTGTAGTCCCTTTTCCTTTACCATTTTTTCAAGCTGTGGCTTAATTTTTCCATCTCCAATAAAAACGAGCGTACCTTCCTTAAATAACGGGGCTGCTTGGACAAGCTGTTCAAGCCCTCTTCCCGCCTGAATTCCTCCTTGGTATAACAGGATTTTTTCGTCAGGATGTAAACCTAGTATTTCATGTAATGGTGCTTTTTCTGTACTATTTTCCTTAGATTTAAATGGATAGTTATGAACAACATGCGGATAGAAGCCATATAAATCCTCATTATATTTAGCACGAGTATGATTTTCGACGATCATTTCATCCATTTTTTTGATTAAGAAGCCTTCCATTTTCCCTTGAAAGCTACCGTATCCTGTTCTACTTGTTTGCACTTCATGTGAATCATAAATCAGCTTTCGTTTTTTAAATCTTAATTTTGAACAAACATATCCTTGTGGCAATGTATTTAAATCGTTGGAATGATAGATATCATAATCTTTTTTCCTTCCTTTACTTATCATGCGCATAATAATGCCTCCTCTTACCCAAACAACCTGCAATTTGGTTTTTAAGAGAAGTAGTAATAAAAGGGTTAAAGTAATCATAATAATCGGAAAGAAATACACTAATGCCAACCAAGCTAGAGCAGCTAAAGCTCCCACCGGTTTATGTCTCTTCACATATCTAATCCCACTTTTCATTAAATCAAGTAAAACCGGGTATCTTCTAACCCGATGCACCCGAAAATTAGGATTACGTTCTTCGAATACGGGTAAATTAGGATCACTTGGGTCCGCTATACAAATTAAATCAACGGAATATTGTTGCTCAGATAATGCGGTACATTCCCTAAGAACCCGTGCATCATTGGTAAAATGATTCCACACAAACATACATACGTTTTTTTTCATAACTCATCAACCTTCTCTATTGAATCTGCTTCATGTGATACTTTGTTTACTGACACCTTATTTTCGATGACTCTCGTTAAGATGTGAATATTATTTTCCCATAAGAAATGCTGTTGTACATATTGTAGAGCATTATATGAAAAGTGAGCCCGAAGCTGTGAATCTCTTGATAGCGTTAAAATATGCTGTACCATATGATCCACACTATGGGACTCTGATACTAAACCTACGTCCTGCTCTTCCAAAACATCCTTGGAATACCCTGAAACCGATGCAACAATAGGGATACCGCATGTCATATAATCCACAATTTTCCCGGGTAATACTGTTTCAAATACTTTTTTATCATTTAGGACGACAAGCCCAATATGATGAGTAGAGATAATCTCTAAACTATTTTTCCGCGTTACTGGCTTAAAAAATCGAACATTCGATAAATTATTTTTTTCAATATAATCAATCAATTCTTGTTTATTAAAACCATATCCCATAATCGTTAATTGAATGTTATGCTTATTCAATTGCTGCGCCAAGTCTTTTAAGAGCTGGATATCTTGAGCAAGTCCAATATTGCCGGCATAGATCACCGAGAACTCACCTTCTCCAGCTGGCTTTTGAGCCAGTTCGGCTTTCATTGCTGAATTAGGCATAAAGCTAATTTTTTCTTTCGAGATACCGCGATTTACGATGAAATCGATAAACCCCCTACTATTCACAATAATATGATCAGCTTTTTTATATAAGACTTTTTCTAGTTGACTGAAAAAAGAAAGAATGAGCGGATAATTAAATACCCCTACACCTTTTAATGTTTCCGGCCATAAATCTCTAATATCCAAAATCAATCTACATTTAAATCGATACTTTGCAAACAAACCCGCGAAAGCAATAAAAATCGCTGGTGAGGTAACAAAAATGACATCGTATTTATTTCGATCTTTAACAATCGTAAGTAGGATTTTAAAGGTGATCTCTAAATAGAAAAGCAATCGATTCATAATACTGCTGGAATATTTGCGATTCCTTACGGTAATCCGCTTAACATCCGCATCGTCCTTACGAATGGAATCATCGTCCCAAAACTGTTCATCCTCATATATCACTCGACTTGGATAAGATGGCTCAGTGGTCAGAACGGTTACATCATACTTTTCTTTTTTTAATAATTTAAATATATTCTTGATTCGATTACCAGCACTCCCTAGTTCTGGATAAAAGTTCTGAGAAATCATTAAAATTTTTTTCGTCAATCATACCCACCCAATTTCTAAATAAAAAGCTTTGGCTTTGTTGTACCAATCTGTTGCTTTTTGACTCATTGTTGTTTAGCAAAACCTTTGTACTAATAAGCAAAAAAGAAGGAGTGCCCAAAAAGCCAAAACTTCTGATTACCCCTCAGGCATGCAAAAGTTGGACAAATCGTACCCCTTCTTTATTATAAAATCTGAAAATAATCAAAATTATATAAGTTAGAATATGAAACAGCATTCAATTATTTAGAAATAATTGGTCTTTGCAATTGGCCACTGGAGACATATTAATTTAATGGAACATACATTTGATCAGACTGTTGCTTTTAATCATTTTCACCGAACATTTACGTTACTTATACACTTTTTATTCTTATATCCTGTTTCAAACGAAATAAGTATAGCACACTATTTCATATCAGAACAATGGATTTTCAATTTAAACTTTAGTGAATTACATGCATAGATTTAGTAGCTACAACAAGTTTTCTTCGACCCACTAATGATTCCTCTCACTTTTGCCTTAATAGCCAATAACTCAAGCTAATTCCGAAAAGTCCACCTACTGAATCAATCACGACATCTTGCCAAAGTGCCGAACGTCCATCTGTATAATACTGATGTAATTCATCCAAGCAAGCATATAGGACAACGGAAACCAACGCAATTGAAACTAATCGTAGCTTGTTTTTCACAAAAAAACGACACACAACTACTGTTAGGATGCCTAATACAGCAAAAATAAAAAAGTGAACTCCCTTTCGGATAAAGAACTCTGCAAAATGCACAACTCCGAGGTTGGCCACACTAACCTCTTGACCATCAAACATAAATGAAATATGATCCAGTATGCCAAATGATGTTCTTCCTTCAAGTAAACGACTAAGTATTGGTCCTAAATCCTGCTGCTTATACGGCTGTGATGAAAACATAAAAATAATAAATGCCCAGCCGATGAGCATAATCACAATGAGTCCCTTTCTATTTTTCATAACTAGATTCTTTTCCATCCAACTTCTCCCATTTATTAGATAATTTCCATTATACACTGAACAGGACGCCTCTTCTACAATATACTTCCATAACCTTAGACTGATTTTTACTTTTTATTCTCAATCATTCGCTTCATACATAGAATTCTAGTAAAATGGAAATATCTATCTATTTTTAAAGGGGAAAATGTATATGGCTGATCCTTTTATGAAGGAGCAAGTAAAAATAAAAGAAAATATTTGGACACGTGATTTTTTACTCATTTGTTTAGCTAACTTTTTTGTCTTTCTAGGGTTTCAGATGACTTTACCAACCATTCCGCTATTCGTTGAAAGCCTCGGCGGAAATGAACGTTTAATCGGATTAGTGATTGGAATTTTTACTTTTTCGGCACTCATTGTACGTCCATATGCAGGGCAAGCACTTGAAACAAAGGGCAGACGATTCGTGTTTCTACTAGGTCTCATTATTTTTGTCTTTACGGTTGGAGTATTCGGATTTATGACAAGCATCTTTCTACTTTTTGCGATGCGAATCATCCAAGGAATAGGCTGGGGGTTCTCCACAACCGCTTCAGGTACGATCGCTACAGATCTTATCCCAAGAAAACGGCGTGGGGAAGGCATGGGCTACTATGGCCTATTTGGTAATATTGCCATTGCCATTGGCCCATCATTCGGACTGATCTTAGCCGATGTCCTATCATTCCAACAACTGTTTATCATTTGTGGACTTCTTGGTCTCGTATCTTGGCTATTAGCTTTCACCATTCGCTATAAGAAAGTCGAGTCTAGTCCTAAAGCTACATCAATGAAATTCGATATATACGAAAGAAGTGCTATTCAACCCGCTATTCTTGTTTTTTTCATTACCGTTACGTTTGGAGGCATTGCTACCTTTTTACCTCTTTACACGATTCAACAAGGCGTATCTGGCATTCAGTGGTATTTCTTCATTTATGCGGTTTCCCTTATGGCTACACGACTATATGCTGGGCAAATCTATGATCGAAAAGGGCATCAAGCGATTTATATCCCCTCTGCTCTTCTCATTACCATTGCGATGCTACTTTTAGCTTGGATGCCAAGCAACACCGTTTTATTTATTGCTGCGATTTTGTAT
The DNA here is from genome assembly GCA_963790055.1 of uncultured Bacillaceae bacterium. GTDB lineage: Bacteria > Bacillota > Bacilli > Bacillales > DSM-1321 > Peribacillus. The sequence continues at coordinate 73,407 of CAWBND010000016.1, read as the reverse complement.
GGTCTTGGCTTTGGCTCCGTCCAGCCAGCCCTGCAAGCCTGGGCGGTTGAAAAAGCAGCAGATAATAGAAAAGGTATGGCTAATGCGACATTCTTCTCCTTTTTTGACCTTGGCATTGGCATCGGTGCCATTGTATTCGGTCAAATTGGCTATTGGTTAAATTATCGAAGCATTTACATCACAGCCGCCATATCCGTGTTTATTTCCATTATCATTTATATCGTTTGGTTGCTTCAAAATAAAAAACAACAAAAACCCTGAGTCCATATCGACTTAGGATTTTTGTTGTTACTAACAGTTTATCCACAATTTAAAAAGTCACTGCGACTTTTGACCAACAAAAAAACCGCTTATCTGCGGTTTTTTTGTTATTGCCCACCAAGGTAGGCTTTTTTAATTTCTTCGCTTGCATTCAGTTCAGCTGCTGTACCTGAAAGAACGACGCGACCTGTTTCAATTACATAAGCACGATTTGCAATAGAAAGTGCTAGGTTGGCATTTTGTTCGACTAATAAAATGGTTGTTCCTGTTTTATTGATTTCTTCAATAATTGAAAAAATTTGTTTAACAAGAATTGGTGCAAGTCCCATCGATGGCTCATCCAATAATAGGAGCTGCGGTCTTGCCATTAAAGCCCGCCCCATCGCTAGCATTTGTTGCTCTCCACCAGAAAGGGTTCCTGACAATTGCTTTTTACGTTCTAGAAGCCGTGGAAATAACTCATATACCTTATCAAAGTCTTGCTTAATGCCATCCTTGTCTTTACGTAAGTAGGCCCCTAGTTGCAAATTTTCTTCAATTGACATATTGGCAAAAACACGACGCCCTTCAGGAACGTGAGAAATCCCCATTTTTACGATTGACTGTACTGGTTTACCACCAATGGATTGGTCTTTATATAAAATTTGCCCCATCTTTGGCTTAAGCAGACCAGAAATCGTTTTAAGTAATGTACTTTTTCCTGCTCCGTTTGCACCAATTAATGTAACGATTTCACCTTCATTAATATCAAGCGATACCCCATTAAGTGCTCGGATATTTCCGTAATATACATTGATGTCGTCTACTTTTAGCATTATGAAACCTCCTCGCCAAGATACGCTTCAATAACCTTTGGATTGTTACGAATTTCTTCCGGCTTACCAGAGGCAATCAGTTGACCGTGATCGAGCACGTAAATTCGTTCACAAACCCCCATAACGAGTGGCATATCATGTTCAATTAACAGCACGGTTAAATCAAATTTTTCACGAATAAAAGCAATGAGTTCCATCAGCTCATGTGTTTCTTGTGGATTCATCCCTGCTGCCGGTTCATCTAATAGAAGTAATTTAGGATTTGCAGCTAAGGCACGAGCTATTTCTAAGCGTCGTTGTTGTCCATAAGGTAAATTCTTGGCTAATTCATCTCTATATTCATCTAAATGAAAAATCTTTAAAAATTCAATCGCTTTTTCATCCATTTCTTTTTCACCTTTAAAATGACTAGGTAAGCGAAGAATGGAGCTCAACATATTATGTTTAACCAATGAATGATAGGCTACTTTTACATTATCAATAACCGATAAATCACCAAACAAACGGATATTCTGGAATGTTCGGCTAATTCCTTTTTGGTTAATTTTATAAGGAGGCACCCTTCTTAAATTCTCTCCATCTAAGGAAATGCTCCCCTCTGTTGGCACATACACACCTGTCAGCAAGTTAAAGAAAGTCGTCTTCCCTGCACCATTAGGACCAATTAAACCGACTAATTCCCCTGGATATAAATCAACATTTACACCAGAAACAGCTTTCAAACCACCAAACTGAATCCCAACGGAATCCACCTTAAGCAATGGTTTTGTCATTCTTGTGACCTCCTTTACGCTTGAAGAAACTTGTAATTTCTTTTGTACCCATTAAACCTTGAGGACGATAAATCATCATAATAATCAACACAAGACTGTAGATAATCATTCGTGTTTCTGGATAACCTTGAAGGAAAGTCGTAACAATCGTAAGTAATATAGCTGCTAAAACAGAACCAGACAAGCTACCAAGACCACCAAGTACTACGAAAATTAAGATATCAAACGACTTTAAAAAACCGAAATTGGAAGGTTGAATGATATAGAAGTTATGTGCGTATAAACCGCCGGCAATACCAGCAAAAAAAGCACCGATTGCAAAAGCAACTACTTTATAATACGTAGTATTGATTCCCATTGAATCTGCTGCCGTTTCATCTTCACGAACTGATATACATGCACGTCCATGTGTAGAGGTTGTAAAGTTACGAATGACTAAAATCGTAATGAATACAGACGCAAATACCCATGGCCAAGTCGTATAGTGAGAAACTTGCATCCCACTCGCTCCACCAACATATTCAATGTTTAACAAGACAATCCTTACAATTTCACCAAACCCAAGTGTTGCAATCGCCAAATAATCTCCTTTAAGACGTAAGCTTGGAATCCCAATAATAAGCCCTGCAAGAGCAGCTACTACTCCACCAACAAGTAAACTTAAGAAAAATGGCATTTGTAGTTTCATTGTGATAATAGCAGAGGCGTAAGCTCCTACTGCTAAAAACCCGGCATGTCCAATCGAGAATTGACCTGTTATTCCGATAATTAAATGAAGACTAGTTGCCAATATAATATTAATCCCAATAAACATCAATGTATTTTGATAAAAAGGATTTAATGCTCCTCCGCTAATCATGATTTGAATGACAGCGAAAAAGATTAATGAGAGCAAAATAGAGAACCAAAAGCCTTTTGCTCGTTTAAAAATAGCCATCGCTTTGTCACTCCTATACTTTTTCTTTTTTATTTTTACCGAATAAGCCTTGTGGTCTAAAGATTAAGATTAAAATAAGGACAATAAACGCTACCGCGTCACGCCATAAAGAGAAGCCTGCTGCACTAACTAAAGCCTCAATAACACCTAATACTAGCCCGCCTACCATGGCACCAGGAATAATTCCAATTCCACCAAGCACAGCGGCTATGAACGCTTTTAAGCCTGGCATAATACCCATTAAAGGCTCAATTTTAATATAATAAACCCCGAAAATAACTCCCGCAGCACCTGCTAAGGCAGAACCAATCGCAAACGTGGCTGAAATGGTATTATCAACATTAATCCCCATTAATCTTGCGGCATCTGTATCGTAGGAAACAGCACGCATCGCTTTACCGATTTTTGTTTTATGAACAACAAATTGCAAAATAATCATTAATATAATAGCTACCGCGAAAATAAAAATGGACTGACCGCTAATGGAAACACCGAAAATATTAATTTCATTTATCGGTAATACATCACTTGGATAGGCCTCTGGTTGAGCACCACGAATATAAATCACACCATATTCGATAAGCAATGATACGCCAATTGCTGTAATTAACGCAGCAATTCTTGTTGCATTACGCAATGGTTTATACGCAATTCGCTCAATGATAACTCCGAAAATGGCACATGAAATCATTGATATTAATAGAGCTGGAATAAAAGATAAATCTAAAATCGTTATAGAATAAAAGCCAACAAATGCACCGACCATAAAAATGTCGCCATGGGCAAAGTTAATCAGCTTAACAATCCCATATACCATCGTATAGCCGAGTGCAATGAGCGCATAGATGCTACCGAGTGAAAGCCCGTTAACGAGCTGTTGAATCAGTTCCATGATCGACTCTCCTTGATATAGTAAAATAGTTGAAAATAGGAGGCTGCTTTCGCCCCCTATTTTCTTAAAGTTTTATTGTGGATCGATTTGTGTTTTATATGTTTGTTTACCATCAACCATTTCAAGAATAACAGCTGATTTGATTGGATTATGCTTTTCGTCCACTGTAAATGTACCTGTTACAACGGAAAGATCTTTTGTTGTTTCAAGAGCTTCTTTAATTTTTACTGAATCAGCTGACCCAGCACGTTTAATTGCATCTGCTAAGAAATACGCTGTATCATACCCTAGAGCATTGAACGCATCTGGTGCTTTACCGTCATATTTCTCTCCAAATGCTTTTATAAAATTCTGAATTTTTTCATCTGGGTTCACTGCAGAATAATGATTCGTGAAGAATGTGTTATTTAAAGCTTCTGCACCAGCAATTTCAACTAATGTTGGCGAATCCCAACCGTCTCCACCCATGAAAGGAACATCTAGACCAATTTCACGAGCTTGTTTCACAATTAAACCAACTTCTTCATAATATCCTGGAACAAGAACAAAATCTGGTTTAGCTGCTTTAATTCTTGTTAATGTAGCACGGAAGTCTGTATCTTTTGCAACATACGCTTCTTCTCTTACTACTTTGCCACCATTCGCTTCAAACTCTTCTTTAAAAGCCTTCGCGATATTTCCAGAATAATCGCTTCCTTTATCAATGAAGACAGCGGCATTTTTCACTTTCAATTCATTTGCAGCGAAGTTTGCAGCTACTACTCCTTGGAAAGGATCGATAAAGCTTGTTCTAAAAATAAAGTCGTTTAATTTATTATTCTCAAATGTAAGCTCTGGAGCTGTTCCACCAGGAGCAATAACTGGAACTTGGTTATCTTGTGCAATTTGAATTGTTGCTTTCGTATCTCCACTTGTTGCTGGACCAATAATCGCCGCAACCTTCTCTTGAGATGTAAGCTTAATCGCTGCATTCGTTGACTCAGCTGCTTCCGATTTATTATCGACTGTAACTAATTCGATTTTCTTACCATCAATGCCTTCTTTGTTGATTTCCTCAACCGCTAATTCCACACCTTCAAGCATGGACTGTCCATATGACGCAACGTTTCCAGATAGTTCAAGATTGACCCCAACCTTGATTGTATCTGCATTACCACCTGCATCTCCGCCTTTATCTCCTGCGCAACCTGCTAACACTCCCGCTGCTAGGGATAAAGACATAAAGATTCCTGCAAATTTTTTCTTCTTCATACCTATACCTCCAATATTCTATTGCTGAAAAAGCAACATCAAATATAATATTTATAAAACAATAAATATTCAAAAATCAGTTTACCCTAAAAATATATTCTCGTCTATAACCAATTTCAAATTATTTAAACAAAATAATAAAAATAGCGAAACATTTCAGAAAATTATCCCAATCACTTATGATAATTTAGACAAAAAATCTAGATATTACTTGAATTTATAGCATTTTAGACATAAATAATGCATTTTTTATTTTATTATTCAAACCTAATATTTTATGTAAATTTTTATTATTTTTTCACGCTTTAACGCGTCAACTCAAAAAAAACATTTTCTCTATTTTTATTATATTGAAATTATAATAAATTTATACAATTAACATCAACTAACTAGGAATTTTATCCTAGTTAGTCATGCTAACTAAACACAACATAACCTTATCATTTTGAATATGTATAAAAAAAACAGGGAGACTGGCTCCCCATTTCTTATGGATTAATTTTCGTTTTAAACGTTTGTTCACCATTGACATACTCTAAAATAGTCGCTGATTTAATAGGATCATGCTGATCATCTAATACAAGATTTCCAGAAACTAAGGATAAATCTTTTACAGATTCTAATGCATCACGAATTTTTTCAGGAGTTGCTTCTCCTGCTCGTTCAATCGCATCTGCTAAATAATAGCCAGTATCATAGCCAAGTGCAGCAAAAGCATCTGGTGTTTTATCATTGTATTTTTCCTTAAACGCTTTTACAAATCCTTGAATTTTTTCATCTTTATCTTGTGGAGAATAGTGATTCGTAATAAATGTATTATCTAACGCTTTCTCCCCAGCAATTTCAACCACTTTTGGAGAGTCCCAACCGTCGCCACCCATGAAAGGAAGATCAATTCCTGCTTCGCGAGCTTGTTTCAAAATTAAACCAACTTCCTCATAATAGCCTGGAAGGAAAACAAATTCTGGATTTGCCGATTTAATTCTCGTTAACGTCGCACGAAAATCTGTATCTTTAGCTACATATGCCTCTTGTACAACAATTTTACCTCCAGTTGCTTCAAATGCTTCCACAAAGGCTGCCGCTAATCCTTTAGAATAATCACTTGAGCTATCAAGATAAACAGCTGCTGTTTTCACCCCAAGTTTATTGATCGCAAAGTTTGCTGCAACGGTCCCCTGGAACGGATCAATAAAACATGTTCTAAATACATAATCATTTAGAATGTCTTTATCAAAAGTAACAGCAGGATTTGTAGCTGTCGGTGAAACTAACGGAACTTTATTATCTTGAGCAATTTGGACTTGAGCAAGCGTATTTGTGCTTGTTGCTGAACCAACAATGGCTACTACCTTGTCTTGATTGATTAATTTAATCGAGCCATTGGTTGCTTCAGCAGCATCCGATTTATTATCTGCTTTAATAATTTCGATTTTCTGACCATCAAGTACGCCTTCTTTATTGATTTCTTCAATTGCTAATTCAAGCCCTTCTGCAACAGATTGACCAAATGAAGCTGTCCCTCCAGATAGTTCTAGATTAGCCCCAACTTTAATTGTCCCTGCTTCTCCTTCACTAGAACTAGTTTCATTAGAAGAACTACTACAGCCTGCTAATACGCCGGCAAATAATGATAGTGATAGGAATGTACCTATCAGTTTTTTTCTCTTCATTGTCTAACCCCCATTTATAATTTTGAGTGTCTGACTGAACAAGAAGAAAGAATATTTAGAATAAATTAAATATTCTGTAAAGATTGTAACTTATTATCTATCATTCGTCTAGTTCTATGTGAGGAAATATAACAAAAAAAACTAACTCTTTGAAGAGTTAGTCAAAAATTGTTATTTTTCGTCGCTCACACGTCGAATAGTAATATCTCGTAGAATGTCACGTACAACCCAACTCGCAGCAATTAATCCTGCTACAGAAGGAACAAATGCATTTGAAGATGGTGGCATTTTGGCTTTACGAATCTTCGCTGCATCATTCCCAACTTCCTTGCGAACATCTTCACGAATCACAATCGGACTTTCATCTGAGAACACAACTGTAATTCCTTTCGTAATTCCTTCTTTTCTTAGCTTAGTTCGAATGACTTTCGCAAGCGGGTCCGTATGTGTTTTTGAAATATCCGCAATTTGAAAACGTGTTGGATCCATTTTATTCGCAGCACCCATGCTAGATATAATCTTAATATTACGCTTTAAACATTCTTTCATTAAATGAATTTTATACATAATCGTATCTGAAGCATCAACGACATAATCCAGATTATAGCTAAAAAATTGCTCATACGTTTCTTCTGTATAAAACATTTTTAGCGCAATGACTTCACAATCTGGATTAATTTCTTTAACCCGATCACGCATTAGCTCCACTTTTTGTTGTCCAACCGTTGATAATAATGCATGAATTTGACGGTTTACATTCGTTATATCAACATCATCTTTATCGACTAATACAAGTCGTCCAACACCAGACCTTGCCAATGCCTCTGCTGCAAACGAGCCTACTCCTCCGATACCGAGAACCGCAACTGTCGAATTTTTTAATAACATCTAAGCCTTCTTTTCCTATTGCTAGTTCATTTCGTGAAAATTGGTGCAACATTATTCTCAACTCCAATAAAATTACTTCTACGCTTAAGAATATAACATACAGGTAATGTATGACAAGTACACACTATAAGTAAATCAATCGGAGTTATTATTTTATGTTGATAATTTCTGAATCACTTCTGCTAGTAATAACGTTCGCTCTAGTAAACTGGGGATTTCCAAATACTCATCTTCACTATGAAAAAAACCCCCGATTGGTCCTAAACCATCAATCGTTGCTACACCAGCAGACGCTGTAAACGAACCATCTGAGCTTCCTCCTGTTGCCGTATCCGTAATCGTCAGGCCAATTTCCTGCCCTGCTTGCACAATCACCTCTAGTAAAGACTTTACTCCATCCGTCTTTTCAATTGGCATTCGATCTATTTCTCCAATTAGTTTCGTTTTCGTCCCTTCAACATAGGTCATCTCACAAATTTTTTCTATTTCCTTTTGTATAGGCTGTATTTGTTTTATTTGTGAAACACGAACATCAATGGTTGCTGCAGCGACCTCTGGAATCGTATTAACAGCTGTTCCTCCGCTTATAATTCCTACATTAACATGGATTCCTTCCCGATGATTCGTTAATTGTTGCAGGTGAATAATTTTATGAGCAAGTTCTTCGATAGCACTCTTCCCTTTTTCCGGCTCAATTCCTGCATGTGCTGATTTCCCTTCAATCACAATATCGAAACTGACCACTACCCCTTCTCGCTGTAACAATTGAACCATCTGGACGTGCGGCTTCCAGAATCAGAGCATATTTCTTATTCATCGCATGCTTCATAATCAGCGCTCTTGATGATGGCGAACCAATCTCTTCATCGCTATTTAAAATAATCTGAACATTTTGATATCCTTTTTTTCCAGCTTTCTTCATAGCTGTCAACGCATAGAGAAGTGAAACTAAGCTTGCTTTCATATCGATTACACCAGGGCCAAAAGCACGTTCTCCCTCGATTGTAAACGGTCGTTTCTTAGCCGTTCCTTCAGGAAATACCGTATCCATATGACCTACAATGATAATTTCCGGATTTTTCGCATCACGATGTTGCATAACAAGATGATTTCCATACTCTTTTTCCTGTATGACTTCTACTATAAAACCAATCGGTTCAAATTTGGCTTTTAAAAGAGTACTAATTGCATCAATTCCATTTTTGGTATTAGAACCACTATCAATATTGACCAGCTGTTCTAACAATTGGAGCATTTCTTGTTTATTAGCCTTTAATAAATCCTTCAAGATGTTCACTCATTTCTCACTTGCATGGTTAAAAAGATATAGTTGCAATACTTTACGAAAATGGATTCGCAATTGTGCTTCTTTCCTAGAATATTTCCTAATATTTAGCGACATAAGTGGAACTTACTAATGTTTAATGCCTCATCCATTTTTGTCTTTTTACGTGTTCCTCTCAAATCCCATTGAAAAACCCCTAGGCTACATCAGCATAGGGGTTGTGAAATTCATTTCAAAACGCAAGAGTCCCAATCATGCCGTTTTGTCCTTTGTTTTGAACCCGCGCTCCGCAGGTGGGTGCTCTGTTCTAAACATTTGTAAGTCCTCTCAAGGAGGCATTTACGCCGTTTGGAAACGATTTTGAGCTCCCGTAACTATAAGTGTTCGGTCAAAACTTATAGGTAAAGAAACGTACACATCAGGACTCTCACTTATTGAAAGTATCATATCATATTAATTTTATCTTTTTCAAGCCATATCCTAAAAAAATACAATTATTTTTTTGTTGGTGCTAATCTTAAGTTTAATTCTTGTAATTGTTTTGGACTTACTGCACCTGGTGCATCTGTTAATAGATCGCTTGCGCTTGCTGTTTTAGGGAAAGCAATCGTATCACGTAGATTTGTGCGACCAGCTAGTAGCATAATTAAACGATCCAGTCCAAGAGCAAGTCCACCATGTGGAGGTGTTCCGAATTCAAAGGCATCCAATAAGAAACCGAATTGTTCTTTTGCTTCTTCTTCAGAGAAACCAAGTACTTTAAACATTTTTTCTTGAATGTCACGTTCAAAAATACGTAGTGATCCGCCACCAAGCTCATAACCATTTAAAACAATATCATAGGCTTGAGCGCGAACTTCACCTGGATTGCTTTCTAATTTATCTAAGTCTTCACGGAATGGCATTGTGAATGGGTGATGTGCTGCTGTATAGCGTTTTTCTTCTTCACTGTACTCAAACAATGGCCAATCTGTTACCCAAAGGAAATTGAATAAAGATTCGTCAATTAAGCCGCGTTCTTTTGCAAATTTAACACGAAGGGCACCAAGCGTATCCGCCACAACACTTTTCTTATCCGCACAGAAAAGAATGATATCGCCTACTTCTGCTTTAACAGTTTCAATTAATGCTTCTTGAAGCTCACCAAAGAATTTAGCGATTGGTCCTTTTAAACCATCTTCTTCCACTTTCAACCAAGCAAGACCTTTTGCTCCATAAATAGCAGCAAACTCTGCATAAGCATCCATTTCCTTACGAGAATAGTCAACTGCTCCACCTTTAACAACAATCGCTTTTACTTGACCGCCTTTTTCAAGAGCTGTTGTAAATACTTTCAAGCTGCTTTGTTTCGCTACTTCTGCGATATCAATCAATTCCATACCAAAGCGAGTATCTGGTTTATCCGAACCATAACGACTCATTGCTTCACTGTATGTCATGCGTGGGAATGGAAGCGCGACGTCGATCCCTTTTACTTCTTTCATGACTTTTGCCATCATGGTTTCTGTAAGTGACATGATATCTTCTTGACTCATAAAACTTGTTTCAATATCGACTTGCGTAAATTCTGGCTGTCTGTCTGCACGTAAATCTTCATCACGGAAACAGCGAGCTACTTGATAGTAGCGTTCGAACCCAGATACCATTAACAATTGTTTAAAGAGCTGTGGTGATTGTGGCAACGCGTAAAACTCACCTTCATGAACACGGCTAGGTACTAAATAGTCACGTGCTCCCTCTGGTGTACTTTTTGTTAAGATCGGTGTTTCAATGTCCAAAAAGCCTTCACTATCTAAAAAGTTACGAATCGTTTGAGTTGCTTGATGACGCATTTTTAATGTTTCAAACATCGCTGGACGACGTAAATCTAAATAGCGGTATTTCAAACGAACATCCTCGGATACTTCGACTTTGTCATCAATAGAGAATGGTGGTGTTTTTGATGCATTTAAAATTGTAATATTTTCTACTTGTACTTCAATTTTACCAGTTGCAATATTCGGATTCACCGTTGACGCATCACGTTCGATAACCGTTCCTTGAACATCGATTACATACTCATTACGGACCTTTTCAGCAATTGCCAAAGCTTCCGCCGATACATCCGGATTAAACACAATTTGCACAATACCGCTTCTATCACGTAAGTCAATAAAAATTAACCCACCTAAATCGCGTCGTTTACTTACCCATCCTTTTAACGTTACTTTTTCACCAATAGCTGTTTCTAACACTTCTCCACAGAAATATGTTCTTCCAAACATGCTTGTTCCTCCTTAAGCTTGTAGCTTTTTAAATTCATGAATAAATGTTGCTAACTCTAACTCTACTTGTTCGCCTGTTGCCATATTCTTCAGATTGATTTTGTCATTTGCTAACTCATCATCACCGAGAACAGCCACATATTTTGCTTCAAGACGGTCGGCCGATTTGAACTGAGCCTTTACTTTACGATCAAGATAATCCTTCTCGACAGTAAAACCTTCATTACGCAATTGATAAGCGAGCTTAACGGTAAAATCACGCGCAGCATCCCCTAAAGAAACAAGATAGCAATCAATACCTGTTTCAATCGGAAGCTCTACGTTTTCAGCCTTTAATGCTGCAATCAAACGTTCAATACTAAGAGCAAAACCGATTCCCGGTGTTTCTGGACCACCTAAGCTTTCAGCAAGACCATTATAGCGACCACCGCCAGCAAGTGTTGTAATCGCGCCAAAGCCTTCTGCTTCGCTCATAATTTCAAACGCGGTATGATTGTAGTAATCTAGACCACGCACAAGCGTTGGGTCTTCGACAAAATCAATCTCCAAAGCTGATAGATGCTGCTTTACTTTGTCAAAGTAAGCACGGGACTCTTCATTTAAGTAATCAATAATCGACGGTGCTGTGTTCATAAGCTCGTGATCATGATCCTTTTTACAATCTAAAATACGAAGTGGATTCTTTTCTAGACGATTTTGACAGTCGTCACAGAATTCACTAATACGCGGTTGAAAATGATTGATTAACGCATTACGGTGTGCCATTCTACTTTCACTATCACCAAGACTATTGATTACAAGCTTTAACTTTTTCAAACCAAGCTCTTGATAGATTTTCATCGCAAGTGATAGCACTTCCGCATCAATCGCTGGATCCTTACTACCTAATGCCTCTATTCCAAATTGGACAAATTGACGGAAACGACCTGCTTGCGGACGTTCATAGCGGAACATCGGTCCAATATAATATAGCTTCACTGGTTGTGTTGGATTTCCAAACATTTTATGTTCAATATAGGAGCGAACCACTGACGCTGTACCTTCTGGACGCAGCGTAATATCACGGCCACCGCGATCCTGAAACGTATACATTTCCTTTTGAACGATATCTGTCGTATCACCTACACCACGTAAAAACAGTTCCGTATGCTCGAAAATCGGTGTCCGAATTTCTTTATATTGATAGCGACGACAAATTTCACGCGCTGTATTCTCAATATATTGCCAAAGTTCCGTTTGGCCCGGCAGTAAATCCTGCGTACCTCTAGGAATTTGAATTGCCATTTACATTTCCTCCTTTTAAGAAAAGCGTAAGGCGCCCGGTTAGCGACGTAGGGACTGAGGCCCACACGATGTGGGTCACACAGACGAAGACATAAGGACGTGGCTGTCTTAGTCTGTGTTCATTTCCTCCGTATGAGATAAAGTCAACACGGAGAGTGCGATAGCACTTATTCGTGTTGACTTATCGTAAGGAGGAGCGGGAAGTCCGTTAGTCGCTGGGCGTCTGGAGCTAGCCACCTGTACTTATCGAAAATCATATACTTTGTTAACCCTAAAGAAAAGCTCAAGTTCTTTTCCCCACAAAAAAACTCTCATCCCCTGTAACGATATCGATATCGTTACAAGGGACGAGAGTTGAAATTCCCGTGGTGCCACCCTAGTTGACGCATTAGAAAAACACGACTTATCGCCCTGATGGCGAAAGTCGATGCTTTTCTTATACTTTAATCCTTTAAAAAAGTTAAATTTCTTAAAGTACAAAATGTGCATCCGCTTTTAAGCAGTTAACGCCTGCCTACGTTCATCTCCTACTACATAGTTCTGTTTCAGAGCGAAACCTACGGAGTGTTCTTTCATTAAGGCATCATGTGGAATGCTTGCAGCCTAGGCATTTCCTCTCTACTACATGTGGTTCTTAATTACTTTTCTCCATCACAAGTTTTACAAAAATTATGTATGATATTTTATTATCATACGGATGTTGTCTACAATTGTCAAGACTCGTTCGACAAAATCCCCTATCATCCTCATTAGTAGGGTCACACTGATAGGAGTGCCACTTCCATTTTACCGTAAATGCTTTTTAACCTTTTTAATAGTCCGTACATCCATACTCAATTCATCCGCAAATTCCATTAAGTGCGTGCTTTCTGCATTTTGAATAACATCACGAAAATCTACTCCTGACAGTTGATTAGCACTATTTATACTTGTTTGTCCTTTTTCACTAAACTTCATAAAGTAGCCTCCCCTATTTTTTATTTAGTATTTCCTAATAAAAAAATTTCTTACATAAAAAAGAGGGATTATTAGAAAAGTGCAAAGCACCAGTACGCATCAAAAATTTCTTATCTTAGACAAAAAAAGTCCGCCCTCACAACATTAGATGTTGTGAGGGCAGACTCTTCGCTTGTATTATTTACTATCCAAAATCAAGGTCACCGGACCATCGTTCGTCAGTTGAACGTCCATCATTGCCCCAAATTGACCAGTCTCCGTATGAACGCCTCGTTTAGTAAGCTCTTGATTGAATATTTCATACAATTCATTCGCCACATCAGGACGCGCCGCATCCATAAAATTTGGACGGCGACCTTTCCTACAGTCCGCATATAAAGTAAACTGAGAAACAGACAAAATGGAACCACCCACATCAAGTAATGAGTGATTCATCTTTTCACTTTCATCTTCAAAGATTCGCAAATTGACAATTTTTTCGGCGAGATACACAGCGTCTTCAGCTGTATCACCATGGGTAACACCAACCAATAAGACAAGGCCACTTTCAATTTGTCCGACTATTTCTCCGGCAACCAAGACCCGAGCCTCTTTTGCACGTTGCAATACTACACGCATGATTACTGCTCCTTAATTCATCATCCGTCTTACAGAATAGACATCTGAAATTTGTTTAATTCGTTCCACTACTTTTTGCAAGTGAGCTGTATTATAAATATAAATCGTCATGTGAATCGTTGCTACTTTATTGCGATCTGATTTACCAGAAACAGCTGAAATATTGGTTTTCGTTTCATTAACCGCTTGAAGTACTTCATTTAACAAACCGCGACGATCATAGCCACTGATTTCGATTTCAACCGTATATTCTTTGCGATCATTCGCGCTGCTTTCCCATTCAACAGCAATCAAACGGTTATCATTTTCACTTAGATCAAGATTGGTACAATCTTGACGATGAACCGATACTCCTCGACCTTTCGTAATATATCCAACAATTTCATCGCCTGGAACTGGATTACAACAACGAGATACACGAATCAATAAATTATCAATGCCTGGTACACGAACACCTGATTCATGCTTTCTACCCGTTGTAACTGTTTTTAATTCCGTTACTGCTTTCGATATATCAGGTTCCTGCTCACGCTCTTTTTGTTTTCGTAATTTTTCTGTTAAACGGTTAGCTACCTGCAAAGCTGTAATTCCATTATAGCCAACAGCTGCAAACAGATCATCTTCGTTCAGAATATTGAATTTCTCCGCCACACGCTTTAGATTTTCTGCTGTGAGAACTTCTTTCACGTCAAACTCCATGGCCTTCACTTCTTTTTCTACAAGCTCTCGGCCTTTTTCAATATTTTCCTCACGACGCTGCTTTTTGAAAAACTGTCGAATTTTATTCTTCGCTTGAGAGGTTTGTGTTAGCTTTAACCAGTCTTTACTTGGTCCATATGAATGTTTAGACGTTAAAATTTCGATGATATCGCCTGTTTTCAACTTATAATCAAGCGGAACCATTTTCCCATTTACTTTAGCACCAATGGTTTTATTTCCGATTTCAGAATGAATACGATAGGCAAAGTCAATTGGATTGGATCCAGCTGGTAGTTCAATGACATCGCCTTTTGGGGTAAAAATAAACACCATATCAGAAAATAAATCAATCTTAAGCGATTCCATAAATTCTTCTGCATTCGTTGCATCATCTTGAAATTCAAGGATTTCACGGAACCACGATAACTTATCTTCAAGTGAAGGTTGATTCCCCACTTCTTTCCCTTCTTTATAAGCCCAGTGTGCGGCCACACCAAATTCTGCAATTCGATGCATTTCGCTTGTTCGAATTTGCACTTCAAGTGGGTCACCCTTCGGACCGATGACTGTCGTATGCAAGGATTGATACATATTAGGCTTCGGCATGGCTATATAATCTTTAAAACGTCCTGGCATTGGCTTCCAGCATGTATGAATAATTCCTAGTACTGCATAGCAATCTTTAATGCTATTCACAACAACACGTACAGCAAGTAAATCATAAATTTCACTAAATTGTTTGTTTTGCAGAACCATTTTTCGATAAATACTATAAATATGCTTTGGTCTTCCTGAAATATCTGCTTTAATATTAACTATTTCTACTTGATCGCGAATATTATCAATCACATCTTCAAGATATTCCTCACGTTCCACACGTTTCCTCTTCATCAAGTTTACAATTCGATAATATTGCTGAGGATTTAAGTAACGAAGTGCTGTATCCTCAAGTTCCCATTTAATTGTACTAATCCCAAGTCGATGGGCAAGTGGAGCAAAAATTTCTAGTGTTTCATTGGCAATTCTACGTTGTTTTTCTTGTGGTAAATGCTTCAATGTCCGCATATTATGAAGTCTATCTGCCAATTTAATTAGAATAACCCGAATATCTTGGGCCATTGCAACAAACATTTTACGATGATTTTCCGCTTGTTGTTCTTGTTTCGATTTATATTTAATTTTTCCTAATTTCGTTACACCATCAACAAGCATGGCTACTTCTGCACTGAAATTTTCCTCGAGATCTTTTAACGTTACCTCTGTATCTTCTACAACATCATGCAAAAAACCTGATGCAACCGTCGCTGGATCCATTTCAAGATCCACTAAAAT
Organism: uncultured Bacillaceae bacterium; assembly: GCA_963790055.1. Classification (GTDB taxonomy): domain Bacteria; phylum Bacillota; class Bacilli; order Bacillales; family DSM-1321; genus Peribacillus. Next base: position 57,478 of record CAWBND010000016.1, on the reverse strand, counting down.
CCCCGCCACTTGAATAGGGTGAATAATATACGGCTCACCAGATTTTCTAAATTGTTCACGATGAGCATGTTCAGCATATTTATACGCTTTATAAATAAATTCAGTTTCTTCTGGTTGAAGATATCGACTCGCTCTTTCTACAACCTGCTCAGCAGTCAATATTTGATCATTCGCCATAAATCATCATTACCCCACTTTTACCACCAACGGTATTGTTACCCTTATCACATAATACACCGGGTCCAGTATAATTGCTCTATTTAGAAAAAATATTTTCTTAAAGTATAAAAAAATCATTATCACTATTATCGAAAAAAAAACCATAGATGTAAAGAGTATTCCTGTTATTTTCTAATAAATAATGAAAGAGCACCCCATCTCTAGAATGCTCTTTCACCGTCATTAATAGGATAGTAAGGTTAACAAATCATAGCCTTCTAATTTTTTTCGACCTTCTAACTCAGTCAGTTCGATTAAAAAGGCTATTCCTGCCACGATTCCACCTAGTTCTTCCACTAATTTAATGGATGCTTCAATTGTACCACCTGTTGCAAGCAAATCATCCGCAATTAATACTCGTTGACCTGGCTTGATTGCATCTTTATGCATCGTTAATACATCTTGTCCATACTCTAATCCATATTGGACTTTTACCGTTTCACGTGGAAGTTTTCCTTCTTTTCTCACCGGTACAAAACCTGCTTCTAATGCATAAGCGACTGGACAACCAATAATAAACCCACGAGCTTCAGGTCCGACAACTAAGTCCACTTTTTTATCACGTGCATACTCTACAATCTGATCCGTTGCATATTTAAAGGCTTTACCATTATCCATTAATGTCGTAATGTCTTTGAAAAGAATTCCTTCTTTCGGCCAATCCTGGTACATCCGTTATAAATTGCTTTAAATCCATTGATTTATTTCCTCCTCAAGATCACTTACCTCTTGTACTAGTTGTTGATTAAACCAATCGAATAATTGCTGGTAGGAAGAATAAACAAGCTCTTTTTCAAGCTCAAATTGCTCTTTCTTTCGCTGATATGCAAGTGATTCTGCTAAATCACGTTTTTTCGCATTGGCTTTTAGCGTAATTAATCCATTCTCTATTGTAACAAAATCAAGCTCAAAAAACACCTTGGAAATGAAATCAATCGTATCCCGAGACCATCCACGGTATTTTGCTAAATCATCCCCATATTTCATTACATCTAGAGAACCTTTTTTCATTAAAAACGCATAAAACCATTTAAAATGGTCACGTGTAGGCATCGTACTCAAAAAGTGATCTTGCACATGATAAAAATGAGCATAAATACGTTCTGGCTGCTGATGATGAAGCAGCTTTTGAAGGAGCAACCTTGAAGAAGGCAAGTCCATCAAAACAAGATGACAATTCGTACAGTCACACTCTATTCCATCTTGTTCAGTTTCTATCAAACTGACATGAGATTGGTTCTGTAAGAAAGAATACCGCTTTAACGTTTCCTTTGAAAAAACTACAATTCTGCGAGCTTCTTGTGGAATATCGGCTAGCCATTTCTCTGGTTGACCTTTTCCACGATAATCAAATAATTGCCAATGATCAATAGAAATATCCTTCACAAAAATTTGCGGTTTCTTTATATTATTCCATTCATTCACAGATAGTTCCCCAATAACCGATACTTCAGCGTTTGGAGCAATCTGATCTGCATACTCACCTAGTCCAAAGCCCACACCATCAAGCTGATGATTGTCTTCTTCAAGAGACAGTTTCAAATGATTTTGGTTTGCACCAATTTTCCGAATGCTTGCAAGCTGTACAGAATCGATTAATAGTTTCGGTTTTGGATTGCTTACACCAAATGGTGCTAGCAAGCTCATTTCATCAATCGTTTGAATCGTTGCTTCCGTAATCTTTACCGTTCCATCAAGCTTTGTAACAGGAACAAAGTCTTCAGCGGTAAGCTGTTCTGTCGCTATTTGATTTAGTCTCATTCGCAGTTCGGGTACGTCCTCTATTTGTAACGTCATTCCAGCTGCCATTGGATGTCCACCGAAATGAGGCAATAATTCCCGACAAGTCGATAAATTTTTAAATAAATCAAAGCCTTCAATACTACGAGCAGAACCTTTTGCTAGTCCTTTTTCAAGGTCATAGCTTAACACGATGGTTGGTCGGTAGAATCGCTCAACAAGCCTAGATGCTACAATTCCAATAACGCCTGAGTTCCAGCCCTCTTTCCCAACAATAAGCACATGATTTGATTCTGGCGGGTAATTTTTTTCCACTTCTAGAATGGCTTCCTCCGCTGCTTCATTCACAATAGCCTGACGTTCTTTATTCATCTCATTTATTTCTTCAGCTAATTCCCTCGCTTCTATAACATCTTCCGTCATTAATAAATCCACCGCAAAATCAGCCGGTCCTAATCGTCCAACTGCATTTAGACGAGGTGCAATGGAAAAACCAATCGTTTCTTCTGTTATTGTCCCTTGTTCAATATTGGCTACTTTCATTAATGACACAAGTCCTGGTCTTGTCGTTCCGTGCAGTCTTTCAATCCCTTTTGCCGCGATTAGACGATTTTCCCCAAGTAGAGGTACTAAATCGGCAATTGTCCCAATTGCTGCAATTTCTAATAAATCCTCAGGTATTTCTCCAAGTAGAGCATGTGCTAATTTAAAGGCCACGCCTACCCCTGCCAAATCCTTGAATGGATATGGATTATCTTCAAGCTTTGGATGAATAATCGCGAATGCTTCTGGTAATTCAGGTCCTGGCTCATGATGATCGGTTAAAATATAGTCCATTCCGAGCTCATGAGCTAGAGTTGCTTCTCGTAAAGCCGCAATTCCAGTATCCACTGTAATTAATAGTTTCACACCTTCACTCGCAGCAAGACGAAAGGCCATTTCATTCGGTCCGTAGCCTTCCGTAAATCGATTGGGAATATAAAAATCAACATTGGCTCCGAGCTTATTTAATGTCGTCATCATGACCGTAGTCGATGTAACCCCATCAGCATCATAGTCCCCAAAGATTCGGATTTTTTCACCCTTTTCAATTGCTTCGTTAATTCGAGCAACCGCTTTGTCCATATCTTTAAATAAAAACGGATCATGAAATGTTTGTTTTTTAACAAATAAAAAAGATCGGGCAGCTTCAACATCCTCTAAGCCCCGATTGACTAATAGTTGTCCCACTAGAGGTGTTATATGAAGCTGTTCCACTAGTGCAGCACTCTTTTTTGAATCAGCGGTTTGTACGTTCCACCGCGTTTTTGACTTTAACATGGCTTCACCCCTCAATCTCTTCATTATACTAAAACAAGAGGTACTGTTTCAATTTATGAATTTTAGCAAAAAAAAGAAACTGGCGTAATGCCAGTCTCTTATACCGTTCCTTCTAAGCTTTCTTTTTTTACTTTTTCCGTATTCAACGTACCTTTTTTCTTCAATTCTTTGATTTTTAAATCTAACCAAATTTGAGCTGCAATATAAAGCGATGAGTACACACCACAAAGCATACCGACAAATAAAGCGATATTGAAGTTGCGAATTGCTTCGCTACCAAAAATCATCAACGCAATAACCGTTACGAGTACACCCATAACCGTGTTAATTGATCTTGTTAAGGTTTGACGAATACTAATATTCACAATGTCTTCAAGCTCTTCAGGTGTTTTAATTCTTTTCTTCTTACGCATGTTTTCACGAATCCGGTCAAATGTAACAATTGTATCATTAATGGAATAACCAACAATCGTTAGGATGGCCGCAATAAACGTAATATCTACTTCTAAACGTAATAAACTAAAAATCGTAATGATGAAAAAGGCATCATGCATTAACGCTAACACCGCTGGTAACGCCATACGCCATTCAAATCGAATGGAAACATATAAAATGATTCCAATTGACGAAATAATAACAGCCATAATTGCGTTTTTCGCTAATTCCTTACCAATTGTCGGTGAAACCGTACTTACATTAGGTTCTACACCAAAGTCTTTACTGAAATGATCTTTCACTTCGGCAATTTCCTCTTTATTAAGCGCACCCACAACACGTATAACACCAATTTCATTATTATTTCCGGATAACGTAACATCCTTCACTTCGAAATCGAACTTGTCCATTTCTGTTTCGATTTGCTGAGTTGTTAATGCTTTACCTGAAGAAATTTCAATTCGTGTACCACTTGTAAAATCGATACCAAGATTTAGTTTAAAAACAAATAAGAAGATAATCCCAACAACTGTAATAGCAATAGAAATACCATAAAATACTTTACGCTTTTTCACAAAGTCAAAGCGGTCAAAATGAGTTGGTAAATCCATTAAATCTAGTTTGTCTGACAACTCATGAATATCTTTCTTTCTAACGCCAAACCAGCCTGGACGATTGTCCAATAAACCACTATTTACCCATAAACTCATAAAGAAGCGCGTACCATAGATAGCCGTAATAAAACTCATTAAAATCGAAATAATTAACGTTGTTGCAAACCCTTTGACTGAGCTTGTTCCATAGAAGAATAGCACAGATCCAGCAAGTAACGTGGTTAAGTTGGCATCCATAATTGTGCCTAAGGAGTTTTTATTTCCTTCCTTGTATGCCGCTCTAACTGAACGTCCAAGCTTTAATTCATCCTTAATCCGCTCAGCACTTATGATATTCGCATCAACAGCCATCCCGACCCCAAGTACAAGTGCCGCAATACCTGGAAGGGTTAGCACAACATTCATCCAATCGAATACAAGCAATGTTAGGAAAAGATAAATGCATAGCGTTACCACAGCAATGAAACCAGGGAAACGATAATAGGCCAGCATGAATAAGAAAATAAGCCCAATCCCAATAATTCCAGCAAAAATGGTTTTATCTAGTGCATCTTGTCCAAATTGAGCACCAACTGATGTTGAATAGACTTCTTTTAAGTCAACTGGAAGCGCCCCTGCATTTAGAAGGTCCGCAAGTTCTTTCGCTTCCTCCACCGTGAATTGCCCTGTAATAAATACCGTATTCGTGTTAAATACTTCACTAACTTGTGGTGCAGAAATCATATTATCTTGTGATTCCAATTTTGAATAGGAATCTTTACCTTTTTCAAAGTCTAACCAAATCGCTAACACATTTGTTGGAACCGGCATCGCCGAAATTTGTTCCGTAATCTCTTTAAATTTGTTAGCATCCTTCAACGTAATTTCGACAACAGGCTTATTCTCCTGGAAGGTTTGCTTTGCTCCACCCTCTTTTAGGTCCGCGCCTGTCATCATTTCTTGATCAGTAGCATCATGGAAGGATAACTTCGCTTGAGTTGATAAAATTCTTCGGGCCTCGTTTTGATCCGTTACACCGGCTAACTGTACACGGATACGATTTTCTCCCTCAATTTGAATAACCGGCTCGCTGACTCCCAGTACGTTGACACGCTTCTCAAGTGCTTGCGCTGTACTGCTCAGCATTTCTTCTGTCACTTTTTCGCCCTTAACCGGTTGTACCTCGTAAAGTACCTCAAAACCTCCTTGAAGGTCTAATCCCAACTTAATATCGTTGAGAATTCCTTTGGACGTTGTACCCATTGCCGAGAAAATTAAGATAGCAATAAGAAAAAACGCCACAATTCTGCTTCTTTTTACCATTATGTAGTAGGCCCCTTTCTTTAACTTTCCTGATGACCTTGTAGTGAAAAATAAAAACAATCAAAAAAGTGCCCGTAAATAAGAAAAGCGAAACCGGCTTGTTTAGCCGGTGGAGCTAGACACCAAAAACGCGTTGAAAATTTCATGCTTTCTTATTTTAAAAAAACTGAGCATTTTTTTACTATTACCATAAAATAAATGACCATAAATATTATGATTCAATTTAAAGCAACTGTCAATTTTATATACGAATGGAATTGTTAAGGATTTGTTATATTTTGAGTGAAAAATGTTTTTTATGTATAAAAATAGAACTAATTATGATGATGGTTTAACAAAGCCGAGCTTAAAAAAATAGATTTTCACAACTGAAAATCCACTTTACACCTATACGGTTAATTGAACTCGAAAGCCCTTTCATGATTTTAATAATTCCTTCAGCTCTTCTTCTGAAAGAGGTTGAAAAAGACTCGGCGCCTTATAAGCCTCCACCACTTGGTATGTCATAAATTGATTGCTAGAAAGCGATAAAATATCAGCTACAATTTCATAAAGATGAATATTTTCTTGAGGTTTTTTCCATCTTTTTAAAATAAGACACTCCCAAATGTCTTCTATCTTCACTTCATTTAACCCAAGCATGATAAACTCCTCTAATTTAATTTTCAATGCTGGTTTGACCTTGAAATAATACCGCTGATAAGGATGCTGCTTGTTCATTCCTTCCCCCCTATTTCCATCTAACTATGAAAGAGTAATTATTTGTTCATCACTCAAACACTTTTGTCATGCTTTGTCCAAGTCACTGCATATAGTTAATTGTATAGTATGTCAGCTTTTTTGAGAAGGCAGGGATTGAGGTAAATGTCAAAATTTATAAAAGGAACCTTAATTTTGATTGTAGCTAGCTTCATCACAAGAATACTCGGATTTATTAATCGGATTGTTGTGGCCCGATTTATCGGGGAAGAAGGTGTTGGCTTATATATGATGGCCCTGCCAACCTTATTTCTTATCATAAATATTACACAGCTTGGTCTTCCCGTAGCCATTTCAAAATTTGTGGCCGAAGCAAATGCCAGAGGCGATGAGAAAAAGATAAAAAAGATTCTCGTTGTTTCTATTGCTTGTACATTGACTTTATCGCTCCTATTTACACCACTATTACTTCTATTCGCACCCATGCTTTCGGAAATATTATTTACGGACAAGCGAACAATTTGGCCTTTACTCGCCATTACACCAGTCATCCCCATTATCGCTATTTCGTCTGTTCTTCGTGGGTATTTTCAAGGTAAACAAAATATGAAGCCGTTTGCCTTTTCACAAGTCATTGAACAAGTTATGAGAATTGCGTTTATTGCCGTACTTACAAAAACATTTTTACCCTACGGCATTGAATATGCTGCGGCGGGAGCCATGCTAGCTTCAGTAATTGGAGAACTCGCATCCCTTCTCTATTTATTACATGCATTTAAATTGAAAAAGCATTTTAAAGTACGTAAAGGATTTTTTAAAATGGCTAGCGCTGGAAAGGAAACATTCAGTGAACTAATGGGGATTGCACTCCCAACGACAGGAAGCAGAATGATTGGCTCCATTGCTTGGTTTTTAGAACCCATCGTTGTCGCCCAAAGCTTAGCCATTGCTGGTGTGACCACCTCTATCGCTACTAGACAATATGGGGAACTTACAGGATACGCATTACCATTGCTAATGCTTCCTTCATTTTTAACAGCATCTCTGGCTACATCACTAGTTCCAGCTGTTAGTGAAGCCAATTCGAAAGGAAATCTGACATTAGTTGTTCACCGACTACAACAATCACTAAATATTACTTTCAATACAGGGTGTTTAGCAGTCGTTACCTTATTTATCTTTGCCGATCCCATTTTAGAACTCATGTATGGTTCATCCAATGCTGCCGTCTTTATTAAATTTTTAGCACCCTTTTTCGTCATGTTTTATTTTCAAATTCCATTACAATCGATGCTTCAAGCCATGAATTTAGCCCGAGCAGCCATGATAAATAGTCTGATTGGAGCGATTGTTAAAATTGCCATTATCTTTATGCTAGCAACAAAAGAGAATTTTGGAATTATGGGGGCTGCAATTGGAATTGCCGTTGGAACAGTTCTAGTAACCTTTCTTCATTTTTCTACCGTTATCAAAGTCGTTCCGATTTCCCTTCATATTCGTCATTATCTTTCGAGCTTACTTATTGCCATTGTTTCAGGATTCGGCGGTTTTTACGCGTATCATTTCTGGTTTACGAATCACGTATTAAGCGTTCGTTTACTAAGCTCTCTTTCCGTTCTCATTGTCATCTATCTTGTACTCATGCTAGGAACTGGTGGCATTACCAAAAGCGCTCTCAAACGAATTCCACGTATTGGACATTTCTTAGCACGCTTTGCTTGGCATCCTTAGTTATTCTTATCAATGTAAAATTCACCGTTCACATAGGTGCATAATGATACTTGACTTACATCTTCATAGCCTTTCTTTTTTAGCTGTTGGCGAAGCCAAAATTCACTTTGACCAATTTGTTGAAGGCTATTTTCTTGAATTGCTCCTTCAATAATGAGTGGATGTGCTGTCTCTTTACTTGTATCAGTTTGGTTTTGCTCTTTTTTTATTACTGACAATTTCCCTGTTGATTCTAAAATAGCAAATTGAACTTCATTAAGATCAATCACTCCTTGTTCCCGAAGCTGCGTCAGTAAATCATCAAAATTATAACGTTGCTGGCGCATCACTCTTTCATCAATTTTCCCATTATTAATAATGATACTCGGCTTCCCATCTAGTATTTTACGAAACTTTGAACTTTTTAATGATATAAACGAAAAAACAACTTGAAGAATTAGTAAAACAAACATTGGGGTAAGAGTATGCAAAAAAGGATTCTTGTACTTTTCAATCGCTATAACAGCTATATCTCCTAGCATAATAAAGACGACTAAATCTAAAATGCTTAATTCGCCAATCTCCCGTTTACCCATTAAGCGAAAAATAATGATAATAAGTAGATAGCTTATGAGCGTTCTACTTATGATAATTGAGTAATCTCCCATTTCAAAGCACTCTCCTATGTATCAATAAACTCATTATTAAAGTGCTCTAGAAATCGGAAAATATTTTTCCATTTTTTAAAACGAAAGGTCTATGTACCCCTCCCCCCGAATATGCTTGTACAAAGAAAAGCGCAAGGCACCCGGTTAGCGACGTATGGACTGGATCGCTCCGTATGAGATAAAGGAAACACGAAGAGCGCTAAGCGATTCGATGTTGACTTATCGTAAGGAGGAGTGGGAAGTCCATTAGTCGCTGGGTGCCTGGAGCTAGACAAAGAGAAAAGCGGAACCGCCTCGTTCAGCTTGTGAAGGAAATAGGGAAAGACCCGGAAGCCGCTCTTTGGCGCTCAAAGGCTTTCATCTTTTCCACAGCAAGCTAGCCGGTGGAGCTAGACAAAAAAAAGCGGAAGGCCCTGGTTATGTGTGAACAATAAGGAGGCTTTTTCAACCTATAAAGTTTTATTAAAAGCTGTAAATATCCATAAATTTTTTATAAGGGAGGTGAAACCGTTAGCCAATTTACTTTGTAAATTTTGGTATGTAAGAAGCAAACAAGGCTTATAGTTTTTTATAAGTTTTTGGCAACGGGAACGACAATCGAAACAAAAAAAATGAGCGTTGCTATCATATACGGTGTTACTAGTATTTTTGTCTTAGCCATTATAGCAAGCTTGATTTTTTCTTTACTGCTTCGCTTTACTTCATTAACAGAATCATCCTTAAACTTAGGAATGATGATTGTCACTTTTCTTTCAATGTTTATAGGCGGCTTTATCTCCGGTGGGAAAGGAAAAAAACAAGGAATCATACTTGGTGGGGGAACTGGTCTTCTCTACTTAGCCATTATTGTATTATTTCAATATCTAGGGCAGGACTCACTATTTTCCGCAAAACAATGGATTTATTATGCATGCTTTGCCACCACAGCCACAATGGGCGGCATCCTCGGTGTAAATATGAAAGGCGGAGAATAGGAAAAGCGGACGGCACCCGTTTATCATAACAATAAAAAACACACTGCGAAATCATATGTGAAATCGAGTGTGTTTTTCTTTGTGATTTAAACTATTTGTACTCTGAAGTGAATCCGTTAGAACAAGTCTCGGTTTTTTTGTTATATTACTCTCCTGATCTTACAGGAGCACTTTCTGTTACTTCACGAATTGCTGGACGATCGAAAGTTAATCTTGAACCATCTGGTGATTTAACGATGATTTTTGACTCATCAATTGAATCAATTGTTCCATGTAATCCACCAATTGTTATCACTTTATCGCCTTTCTTTAAGCTGTTTTGCATTTGTTGAACAGCATTTTGACGTTTCTTTTGTGGGCGAATAAGCAGGAACCAAAACAACACAAACATAAGAATTATCGGTAAAAATTGCATTAAATTATCCATTTATGTATTCTCCTTTCTATTTATATTATGTATTAACTAGAAGTTTTTCGCATCTGGCTTATTAAAACCGTATTGCTCAAAAAACTCTTCCCTAAAGTCTCCAAGACGATCTTCTCTAATAGCTTGTCTGACTTGTTCCATTAATTTTAACAGAAAATGCAGATTATGATAAGTAGTTAAACGAATTCCATACGTTTCTTCGCATTTAATTAAATGACGAATATACGCACGGCTATAATTTTGACAAACATGACAATCACAATTTTCATCAAGTGGGCCAAAATCACGAGCATATTTCGCATTTTTGACAACAAGGCGACCATTGCTAGTCATCAACGTCCCGTTCCGAGCAATACGCGTTGGTAATACGCAGTCAAACATATCAATTCCTCGAATCGCTCCATCAATTAAGGAATCAGGCGAACCGACTCCCATTAAATAGCGGGGCTTGTTTGCTGGCAATAATGGTGTTGTAAATTCAAGAACACGATTCATGATGTCCTTCGGTTCTCCAACAGATAATCCGCCGATCGCATAGCCCGGGAAATCTAAAGAGACTAAATCTTGAGCACTTTGCTTACGTAGATGCTCAAATTCTCCTCCTTGAACAATGCCAAACAAGCCTTGGTCCTCAGGACGGGCATGTGCTTGGAGGCAACGTTCCGCCCAGCGAGATGTACGCTCCACAGATTTCTTCATATACTCTTCCGTTGCTGGGAATGGTGGACATTCATCAAATGCCATCATAATATCAGAGCCTAGTGCATTTTGAATCTCCATTGCTTTTTCAGGAGAAAGAAATAACTTATCTCCATTTAAATGATTTCTAAAATGAACGCCTTCCTCCTCAATTTTGCGGAAATCACTTAAACTAAACACTTGGAAACCACCAGAATCCGTTAAAATAGCACGATCCCAGTTCATAAATTTATGTAGACCGCCTGCTTCTTTGACAATATCATGACCTGGACGTAACCATAGGTGATAGGTATTACTTAAAATAATCCCAGCCCCCATTTGTTTTAACTCCTCAGGGGACATAGTTTTCACCGTTGCCAATGTTCCAACCGGCATAAAAGCAGGTGTTTCAAAGGAACCGTGCGGTGTATGGACGATGCCTAATCTCGCCCCTGTTTGCTTACATGTTTTAATGTGTTCGTATCGTATTGCAGTCAACAGTTTGACTCCTTTCAAGAGCAATTCTTTTCTTATTTTACCTAATAAACATCGCATCGCCAAAACTAAAGAATCGATATTTTTCCTTTACCGCCATTTCATAGGCATGAAGCACATGTTCTCGGCCAGCGAGTGCACTAATGAGCATAATTAAGGTAGACTTTGGCAAATGAAAATTAGTAATCATTGCATCAATCCCTTTAAACTCATACCCTGGATAAATAAAAATATTTGTCCAACCACTTTCCTCTTTAAAAACACCATTATGACGAGTAGCAATCGTTTCAAGTGTTCTCGTTGACGTCGTTCCTACTGTAATAATCCGGCCTCCATTATCTTTTACTTCATTCAAAAGATTGGCCGTATCAGCCGTCATTTGATAGAATTCTGAATGCATATCATGATCATCAATATCATCCACACTTACTGGACGGAATGTTCCAAGTCCAACATGAAGAGTAATGAAAGCAATATGTACACCCATTTGCTCAACTTTTGCTAACAGCTCTTCGGTAAAATGAAGTCCAGCCGTTGGAGCCGCCGCTGAGCCACGTTCCCTTGCGTACACCGTTTGATAACGATCTTGATCATCCAATTGTTCCTTTATATAAGGAGGAAGGGGCATCTCACCTAATTCATCCAATACTTCATAAAAAATACCGTCATATTGAAATTTCAAAACTCGGCCACCATGCTCCAGTACACCTGTACACACTGCAGTCAGTTTTCCTTCCCCAAACACAATCGTTGATCCTTCTTTAATACGTTTCGCAGGCTTTACAAGTGTTTCCCATTCGTCCTCTTCCTGTTGTTTGAGGAGCAGCACTTCAATGTTCGCACCTGTATCTTCTTTTATTCCATGCAAACGCGCTGGCAATACCTTCGTATCATTTAATACAAGGCAATCCCCTGGCTTTAAATAGTCTGTTATCTGTTTAAATACATCATGCTTTACTTCTCCACTTTCTTTATCTAACACCATCAATCTACTTGCTTCCCTATTTTCTAAAGGGACTTGTGCAATTAATTCTTCTGGCAAATGAAAATCAAATAAATCTAACTTCACTTTTACACTTCCTAACCGTTCTGTTCGATACATACCGCTTTTCTTATTTAAATCGTCCAATTATATAAAAAATGGCCGACAAAACTATGCTTAAGATAATAGATGTAACAATCGGAAAATAAAACGTTGTATTTTCCTTTTTAATGACAATATCGCCAGGTAGTTTTCCCAAATTAATAAACTTCATTCCCAAGCCAATAATAATCAAAATGACACCAATCATGATTAACAGCTTTGGCAAGTTAGTCATTCGGTTGGCACCTCCATTTGAAAATGTTCATAGGCTAGAGGCGTAGCCACTCGACCACGAGGAGTTCTCTGCAAGAAACCAATTTGTAGTAAATACGGTTCATACACATCTTCAATTGTATGCGCTTCTTCCCCAATTGTGGCTGCAATCGTTTCAAGCCCAACTGGTCCACCACGAAATTTTTCCATAATCCCTTTCAGAAGCTTATGGTCAATATGGTCGAGTCCTAAACGATCTACCTGCAACAATTCTAAAGCATAGTTGGAAAGTTCCTTCGTTATTGTACCATCGCCTCGCACTTGAGCAAAGTCTCGTACCCTTCTCAGTAAACGATTGGCAATTCGAGGTGTCCCCCGCGATCTTCTTGCGATTTCAGCAGCAGCTTGCTGATTCATTTCGGTATCCATAATTATCGAGGTTCGCATCACAATATCCGTTAATTGATACTCATTATAATATTCTAAACGACTTAACACACCAAAGCGATCACGCAATGGTGCCGATAAAGCACCTGCTCTCGTTGTGGCACCCACAAGCGTAAACGGTGGTAAATCAATTCGAATAGAACGTGCTTCAGGACCTTTCCCAATCACAATATCAAGGCAAAAATCCTCCATCGCTGGATACAGCACCTCTTCCACGACACGCGGAAGACGATGAATTTCATCGATAAATAAAACATCCCCTGGTTCTAATGCACTTAAAATCGCTGCCAAATCACCTGGTCGTTCAATCGCTGGTCCTGACGTTGTGCGAATATTGACTCCCATTTCATTAGCAATAATGACTGCTAATGTTGTTTTTCCAAGACCCGGCGGACCGTATAATAATACATGGTCGAGCGTTTCTTCTCGCATTCTCGCCGCTTCAATAAACACACTTAAATTGGCCTTCACTTTATCTTGGCCAATATATTGCTGCAAGTTTTGTGGTCGCAAGCTTTGTTCAAAGGACAGTTCGTTCGAATCTATATCCCCATTAACAATTCTCTCCTCCATTACGCCACTCCCTACCTTAACATCATTTGCAATGCTTTTTTAATATACTGCTCTGTTGTTAACGATTCAGCCTCAAGCATTTTAGCTACTTTTTGTACTTCTTTTTCTGAATATCCTAACGCTTTTAACGCTAAAATCGCTTCATCTAGTTCCTGATGTGTGGTAGCCACACGCTGCTCCTCATGATTAAACAGATTTGGAAAGGCATCCGGAATAATATGCTCAAGCTTTCCTTTTAAATCTAAAATCATTTGGCGCGCTGTTTTCTTCCCAACTCCAGGAAACTTCACAAGGAAGGATTCATCCTCCTGTTCAACAGCTTGCACCACTTGATCCACTTGACCAGATGCGAGAATGGCTAACGCTCCTTTTGGACCAATCCCCGTCACCCCTAATAGTTTAGTAAACAAAGCCTTCTCCTGTCGCGTTCCAAATCCATAAAGCGTGATGTTATCTTCACGGACATAATGATATAAATAGATTAGAAGCTCTTTTTTTAATTGAGCCGAAAAAATAAAAGGATTTGGCGTCACAACCTGATACCCAATTCCCCCATTTTCTACTACTATGTATTCAGGTCCAATATAATCGACCGTACCTTTTAAATAATCATACAAATGACTTCTCTCCCCATTTTTGCTTTACCTCTCATTGTACCATATTACTAATTAGGTTGCACCGCATACTCTCGATATTCGTTCATTAAACTGGTAAATTGATCTTTACTAATAATTTGAATACCATGTTGTAGCTCTTCTTGCTGATATACTTCTAATTTTCCTACATCAATTTGGAAAAAAGTATGAATGACCTTATCATGCTCTGGTTTTCCATTGTAGATTGACAAGGTTCCATCTTCAGACATGCCAAAATAACCATTTGCTTTAAGCAAAGGAGAAATATCACTTTCCATTTTATGCAGCACTAGATAGTCTTTCGTTTGTTCAATGATTCTCCAGCCCTTATATTTATTCTTTAAGTCTTCTATCGATCCAAACCATTCAGTTATTTTCTCTTCACTTAGTTCTCCATCTAAATATTCGCGTTGTAAAATCACTTTTCTTTCTTGTAGCCCATCCTTATCTAAGGGTACCTCAGCTGACCCACTCCAAGTAAAAGAAAAAAATAAAATAATCGAGCAAGCAAAAAATCGTATCTTCAAATCAATCACCTCTTACGGCGTAAACTTTTATGGAGGCAGCATTCCATACTCTAGTAGTGTGACCGATTGAAGATTATTTAACCGCAAAAAACTGACTTCAACATCGAAGTCAGTTTTTTGAAATAAGTTTTGCAAGAGTATGATTGAAATCCATTCTTTTTTCAAAATCTTCAACGGAAATTTTCCAAACATGTTTGAAATGAAAACGTGTTCTGAACAATAAATTCCACTCACGAAAAATATCAGATGGATAAGCTAAAGCATATAAAAAAGCAGGATTTTCTCGATACGCATTAATTTGCGGGTAATCCCAAATTTCGTTAATTGGGTTATCAAGATGTGGTAAAATGCGATTTGCATATTGTAAGTAATCATACAGTCGTGGTCCTATGGCAATTAAATCAAAATCGATGAGTGCCAATTTGCCATCCTGCTTTCGCAGAAAATTATGATGGGCACAATCACCGTGAATAATCGTATTTCTTTCCTGATCCAAATAGATTCGATTAGCGGCAAGCCCTTTTAATGACCATTCTCCCCAAGCAATCCATTCATTTACAATAGATTCCGGAATCTGTTGGCTAATGCTGCGTGCATGATAGCGAAATAAGTTTAATCGATCTTGCCATTTCCTGACTTGATTATATGAAGGAAGCGCGAGTGAAATGTTATCGGCACTATTATGGAACGCTTCAAGTAATTGTGCTCCTTCCATTCGGTTTATTGAATTAGAAAAGGTAAATGGCTGATTATCTAATGGTAAATATTCAATAAAACCAAACCACATATCATCTAATTCAAATGGCTCAGGCTCTCTATACATATGATACGTCTGATTAAAACGATTTTGTTTCAATAAATAAGTAAACACTTGCTGCCGGTTCCATTTATCATAGCTGCTAAAGCCTTTTACTATAAGAGGATTTTCATTCTTAAAAGTAAGCAAGTAAACATTCCCGCGCAGCTGATCAATACTTTCAGGTCTCCCTTTTACCTTTTTAATTTTAGAAAAAAGGCGATCCTGAAAGGGCTGATTAGAAGTCATCACTTTCCTCTGCAAATGTCGGCATTCCAAATGTCTCTGGGGCACGAACTTCACCAAATTGTTCAGGAACAAACGGACCTGGCTGACCTCCGAATTGTGCTGGTAGCGATTGTGGTTGCGCAAATGAACTTGGAGCATCTGGACTAAGCTGGCGACTTGGATAAGGCGGTTGACCGGACATACCAGCTAGCTGACTTGGGTACGGATTTTTTGCTGTTGTACCTGGTAATGGCTGTTGATAATACGGTTGGGCTCCGTATGATGGCTGTACTCCCATACCTGGCTGTGGGCCCCCGTATGATGGCTGCACTCCCATACCTGGCTGTGGGCCTCCGTATGACGGCTGTACTCCCATACCTGGCTGTGGGCCTCCGTATGATGGCTGTACTCCCATACCTGGCTGTGGGCCTCCGTATGATGGCTGTACTCCCATACCTGGCTGTGGGCCTCCGTATGATGGCTGCTACTCCCATACCTGGCTGCGGGCCTCCGTAATACGGTTCTACTCCCATACCTGGCTGTGGGCCTCCGTAATACGGTTCACTCCCATACCTGGCTGTGGGCCTCCGTATGATGGCTGCACTCCCATACCTGGCTGCGGGCCTCCGTAATACGGTTGCTACTCCCATACCTGGCTGTGGGCCTCCGTATGATGGCTGCACTCCCATACCTGGCTGTGGGCCTCCGTATGATGGCTGCACTCCTTTGCCTGGCTGTGGGCCTCCGTATGATGGCTGCATTCCTTTGCCTGGCTGTGGGCCTCCGTATGATGGCTGCATTCCTTTGCCTGGCTGTGGACCTCCGTATGATGGCTGCATTCCTTTGCCTGGCTGTGGGCCTCCATATGATGGCTGCACTCCTTTGCCTGGCTGTGGACCTCCGTATGATGGCTGCACTCCTTTGCCTGGCTGTGGGCCTCCATATGATGGCTGCACTCCTTTGCCTGGCTGCGGTGCTCCGTATGATGGTTGCACTCCTTTGCCTGGCTGTGGACCTCCGTATGATGGCTGCACTCCTTTACCTGGCTGTGGACCTCCATATGATGGCTGCATTCCTTTACCTGGCTGCGGACCTCCGTATGATGGCTGCACTCCTTTACCTGGCTGTGGCCTCCGTATGATGGTTGCATTCCTTTGCCTGGCTGTGGGCCTTCATATGATGGCTGCACCCCCATACCTGGCTGTGGACCTTCGTATGATGGCTGCACTCCCATACCTGGTTGTGGTCCCCCATATGGCGGTTGCATCATAGTTCCCAGTAATGGCTCTTGATAATATGGTTGGGCTCCCGTTCCTACCATATAAGTTTGTTTGTTGTCCGGTCCAT
The DNA here is from genome assembly GCA_963790055.1 of uncultured Bacillaceae bacterium. Lineage (GTDB taxonomy): Bacteria > Bacillota > Bacilli > Bacillales > DSM-1321 > Peribacillus. The sequence goes on along the minus strand of CAWBND010000016.1, from coordinate 40,347 downwards.
ATGTTCCAATTTCAGTCTTGCCACAACCACAATCTTCTGATTCTGCTTCATAGGTTGGTTGAATGTTCAGTTGGACATTTGGCTGAATATTGGATTGGACATTTGGTTGGGCATTAGGGACTGGCTGTTGAAAACTAAATGGTTCCGGTTGTACCTGCATAGGACCTTGTGAATATGGAACTATATTTTCAGATAATGGATTAAGGGGAGGTACCTGTGCCGGATACTGTTGTGAGACAGGATACGTATTTACCCCAGCAACAGCAACTGGTACGGATGGATAACAGGATGATGATTCGCCCCATATATCTGAACTTTCTACAAAAGTTGGCATAGTAGGCTGCATTCCTACGATTGGACCGCACGGTAAAGGTGGTGGTGGCGGATAACAAAAGCCCGTACCTGGTAAAATTGGCGTCACAGGTACACATTCTTCTACTGGTTGTTCTGCAACTTCTTTTACCTCTGGCATAGGTGCATTATAAACAGGTGCATTATAAACGGGTGCTTGAACCATTGGAGGGACTTCAGGAACTTTCGGTGGTTTCGGTACGTTCGGAAGCTTCATTTCTTTTATAGGCTTAGATGGCTGTATAACAGGTGCCTCTTTCTTCATAATTGGCTTCTCTTTCATGATTGGCATTTCCTTCATCTTCGGTTTTTCTTTCACAATTGGCATTTCTTTCATCTTCGGTTGTTCTGGAACTTCTTTTATCTCTGGTATAGGAGCATTATAAACAGGCACTTGAACCATTGGAGGAACGTTAGGAACTTTCAGTGGTGGTGGTACGATCGGAAGTTGCATTTCTTTTACGGGCTTAGATGGCTGTATAACAGGTGCCTCTTTCTTCATAATTGGCTTCTCTTTCACGATTGGCATTTCTTTCATCTTCGGTTGCTCTTTCACGATCGGTTGTATTTCCATTATCGGCTGCTCTTCTATGACTGGCATTTCTGCTGTCTTCGGTTGTGCTTCCGTGATTGGCATTTTTGCCGTGTTCGGTTGTTTTTCCGTGATTGGCATTTTTGCCGTGTTCGGCTGTTCTTCTACAATTGGTTGTTCTTTCATAATCGGTTGCTCTTTGACGATTGGCTGTTCTTTTCCCCCAGAAACTTGTGGTTGAAGGAGTGCTTCTTTTATTCCTACTTGTTTAATAGGCTGAACAGCTTCCTTCTTTGTGCCATTTGTATTACTCGGTATATGAATTTTCATGCCCGGCATTAACAAATCCGGATTGCTTAATTGTGAATTTAATTTTTTCAGTTCATCAAAACTGACATTATATTTTTTAGCGAGTTTCCAAAGTGTATCGCCTTTTTGGACTATATGAATTTTCACGCCGTAACCCCTCCTGTGCATATGTCCATATATACTATGAAGCAGTCGGTAAATTGCTAATCTATTTATCACCAAAACTTATGCTATCCGAAGACACTTTATGAAATATTTGTTCACAATTATAGGAATTTGAGATGAAAATTAAAAATTGACTTCACGAAAATAACACACTTTTGACCCGCTACGCTAATTTGTATTGGATGAATCGACCGCTATGAGAAAACGAATTTGCATGATTAATCGTGAAATTCGCATAATTCCATTAAAAAAGACCTGAATCTGTTTCGATTCAGGCCTTTTGTGTTCTATTTCTTTTGAAGCATCCGATTTAAAGCAAGAATGGCATCATCGGCAACTTGTTTTTCCACTTTAATTGGATTGATGATTTCCCCGTTACTAATGGATTCTAATGACCATAATAAATGAGGTAAATCAATTCTGTTCATCGTTAAACATGGACACATAATTGGATTCAAAGAAACAATATTTTTATCTGGGTGCTTCGCAATCAGACGTTTAACAAGGTTCATTTCTGTTCCAATCGCCCATGAGCTGCCCGGTTCAGCATTTTCAATCTGATTAATAATATAAGCTGTTGAACCATTATCATCCGCCAGCGCCACCACTTCACGGCTACACTCTGGATGAACAATAATTCTCATTTCCGGTTTTGTTTTTCGTAAATGTTCAATATTAGCCGGTGTAAACATTTCATGAACAGAACAATGACCTTTCCACAGCAATACTTTTAAATCTTCGAGCTTTCCTTCATAAATTAATTCATCTTTATGCGGATCCCATACAGCCATTTGCTCTAGTGGAATACCTAAATCATACGCTGTATTTCTCCCTAAATGCTGATCAGGTAAAAATAAGATTCGTTCTTTTTGATTGAATGCCCATGACACCATTTCCTTAGCATTCGATGAAGTAACAGTCGCTCCACCATTTTTTCCAACAAATGCTTTAATCGCCGCTGTTGAATTCACATAGGTTAATGGAAGAATCGTATCACCAAACAATTCTTGTAGCTTCGTCCATGCTCTTTCTGTTTGATGAATATCGGCCATATCCGCCATTGAACAGCCTGCACGCATATCTGGTAACACAACAGTTTGCTCTGGTGTTGTTAAAATATCAGCTGTTTCCGCCATAAAATGAACCCCACAAAAAACGATAAACTCCGCATCACGATTTTGCGCTGAAATCTTGTGCCAACTGCAGCGAATCACCTGTTACGTCGGAAAATTGAATGACTTCCTCACGTTGATAATGATGTCCCGGGATAAACAAGCGTTTCCCAAGTTGGTTTTTAATTTCCCAAATCCGCGCTTCCATTTCCTCTGCTGTCATGTTGTTATATTTCTCAGGTAAAGCTGTTTCTGCTACTGCCTGTTCTAATAAACTCATTGATAAACCCCTTCCCCTTCAGTAACTTTTGCACTAATATCTAATGCACGCACACTATGTGTTAAGCTGCCTAATGAAATAAAATCAACTCCGCATTCGCGGTAAGTCTCTAAATTTGTTAAGTTAATTCCACCCGATGCTTCAGTAATGATGTGAGCTGGAACAAGTTTTACTAAGCTGTTTGATTTCGTCTGGTGTACGATTATCAAACATAATAATATCTGCTCCTGCTTCAACTGCTTCAAGTACTTGCTCTCTAGACTCTGTTTCCACCTCAATTTTCACCGTATGGCCCAGTTTTTCTTTAACCGTCTCCACCGCTTTTGTAATGGAACCAGCAAAGGAAATATGATTGTCTTTAATCATGACTGCATCATATAATCCAAAGCGGTGATTGAAGGCACCTCCAGAACGAACCGCATATTTCTCAAGCATTCGTAATCCTGGTGTTGTTTTTCGTGTATCACATGGCTTTGTTTTCGTTCCAGCCAAAATTTGTGCTGCCTTATTTGCTCCAGTTGCAATGGCCGACATACGTTGTACTAAATTAAGGACAACACGTTCTCCTTTTAAAAGATTTCTCATACTACCCGTCATTTGCACTAGTTTTTGTCCGACTTGGAATGCTTCTCCATCTTTAACAAAGCATTGAATCTCAATAGTATTATCCAGTAATGTAAAGCCTGTTTTCACAACATCTGTTCCTGAAAAAATCCCTGCCTCTTTTGCTAAGAAATGTTAATGTCCCTTGTGAATCCTCTGGAAATAAAGTATCACTCGTTACATCCTGCTCGCCGATATCTTCTATAAAAAACTGCTCTAATAATCCCTTAAGCTTTAATTGATTCATAATATACCTTTCCTTTCAAAAGACTTTTGACTTTATTTCGATCCAATACAAGAGAAGTATGAAGCCATTCCTTATCATTTTCGACTGGATAATCATTACGGAAATGACCGCCTCGGCTTTCTTTTCTCGTTAAAGCTGACTTGGCAATCAGCCAAGATACAAGTACCGCATTGATTTTAGCTAATTGCTGGAAGGAGACATCCTCACAGGCGACATCAAGCAATTCATCAATGCTGTACGATTCAAGCCACGTCTTTAAGGAAGCTAGATCTTTTCCATTTCGAACAATTCCGGCGTTTTGCATTAATTGCTTTTGAATCTCTTCTAGTTCCGGTAAATGACTTAACAAATCGTTAGCTTTTGCTCTAGTTGCTTCTTGTGGCAATTCCCTTGCCAGTGCTTCTCCTAAATAACCACCCAGTGCATGCCCATATACAAGTCCTTCTAATAAGGAATTGCTTGCGAGACGATTTGCACCATGAACACCTGTGCATGCGACTTCTCCCACTGCATACAACCCTTTAATTGATGTTCGACTGAACTCATCTGTTTCAATACCGCCCATCAAAAAATGATTACCAGGTGACACAGGTATTTTTCCTTCACTAAGATTAATTCCATTGCTTTCACATATATCAGCAACCGTAGGAAAATGTTCTTTAAAATGTTGAATCATCGAAATATCTAAGTACACTGCTTCGCCACGTTCCAAATAAGAATAAATGGTTTGAGCAACAACATGACGTGGAGCTAAATCCTTCAATGGGTGAACACCTTCCATGATTTTCTTCCCGTCGCTGGTTACAAGGATTGCTCCCTCACCACGAACCGCTTCTGAAACAAGCCCGTGTGTCTTTCCATTACCATATAAAAGCGTTGGATGGAACTGAATAAATTCCATATCGCGAATGGTTGCTCCAGCTTTTAAAGCTAGAGCAACGCCATCACCAGCTACAGTCGATGCATTGGATGTTAACTGAAATAACGAACCGCAGCCCCCTGTTGCAAGTACGGTATGCTCTGCATAAATTGCTTGTAGGTGCCCTTCCTCATTCATTACTTTTACACCAATACAAGATTGGTCTTCACCGATAATTAGCTCAACGGCAGATGACTCTTCCATGACATCGACCTTTGAATAATCCAGCTTACTTAATAAATGCTCGATTACATATTTACCGGTTGCATCCCCATGACTGTGTAAAATTCTACGCTCGCTATGAGCACCTTCCATACCAAATATTAAATTTCCTTCTTGATTATGGTCAAATTTCATTCCAGAATCTATAAGATCAGCAATAACAAGTGGCGCTTGTTCTACTAATGTTTTAACAGCTACTTCATTGTTATAATTACGCCCTGCTTGAATCGTATCCTTTTGATGAAAACTTGGGTGATCTTGTTCGGATATTGCTACCGCAATGCCACCTTGCGCTAAATAAGAATTACTATCACGAAGCTTTGATTTTGTGATAAGCGTCACATGTTTAGACTTACTTGCTTCTATCGCTGTTTGTAAAGCAGCTATTCCACTGCCTACAATCACAACTTCTAATTTATCCATTTCTATTGCCTCCTGATTTTTTCAGGTTGTTTTTCATATTGTCTTGACACCTATCTTTACATATTATTTAATTAATATCAAGAGTTTTTTAGAATGAAGAAGTGGATGTGATTTCAGTGATGTATTTCGACTATGCAGCAACAACACCTATTGATCCTGAAGCATTAAACGTATGGGTAGAGGCTTCACAGCAGTTTTATGGGAACTCTAGCAGCCTTCATGATTGTGGCTCTAAGGCAGCACGATTGCTTGATTTATCACGGCAACAGCTTGCTGCGTTAGTAGCTGTTGATAAAGAACATGTTATTTTTACAAGTGGTGGATCTGAAAGCAATGTCCTTGCCATTGATACATTATTATCTTCTAAAAATAAACAGAAAAACCATATATTAATTAGTCAAACGGAACATGCATCGCTTCATCAATATGTCGGTAAGCTAAAACAGCAAGGCTATGAAATCAGTGCACTTCACCATTTGCCAGATGGCACAATAGATCTGAACCATCTGCAGTGCCAGTCTTACTGAGAAAACATGTATCGTTATTATTCAACATGTGAACTCCGAACTCGGTGTCGTACAGCCCATTCAAGAGATTCATAACATTCTTAGTAATCGCGATATTTTTTTACATGTCGATTGTGTACAATCCTTTGCTAAACTTCCACTTGAAACAATCAGCAGCTCTTGTGATAGTATGTCCATTTCAAGCCATAAAGTGTATGGACCAAAAGGCGTTGGGGCAGTTATTTTTCCCAAACGGCATAAGCTGAAGCCTGCGTTACCAAACGTAACTCACGAATTTGGCTTTCGGGCAGGTACGGTCAATGTGCCAGGGATTGCTTCTTTCGTTACGGCCGCTAAAAAGCTTGCAGGCACACTTCATGAGGAGCTTTCACGGATTCATGCATTACGACAACAATTGATAGAGGCACTAACAAAAGCAAATGTATCCTTTCATGTCATTGAAGCAGAGACGCATCAATTGCCACATATTCTGGCCCTCACCTTCTCTGGCTTACAAGGGCAATCGCTGATGATTGAATTAAATCGACGTGGCTTTGCTGTTTCAACCGGAAGCGCTTGTCAAATTGATAAACAAGAGCCTTCAAAGGCCATGCTTGCCATCGGGAAAAGTATCGATGAAGCACATCAACTCCTTCGCATTTCATTTGGAAAATTAACCACTGAAGAAGAGATTACGCAATTAGCGGAAAACATTATAGAAATCGTAACGAGATAAAAATAGTAAATTGAGGAGAGATTGGATGGAAGGAAAGAAAAAATTACTCGGTGAAGAGAGACGATCAAAATTACTACAAATTCTGAAAGCAAGTTCCACACCAATAACAGGAAGTGACCTTTCGAAACAAACAAATGTGAGCCGTCAAGTCATTGTAGGCGACATCACGCTCTTGAAAGCAAGAAATGAGCCAATTATCGCTACAAGTCAGGGCTATTTGTATATGCACACAACAGGGCAGACACAACTTTTTGAGCGGACAGTCGCTTGTCAGCACGAACCTTCTCGAACAGAAGAAGAGCTATATTTACTTGTGGATCTTGGTGTAACCGTCAAAAATGTCACCATTGAACATCCGATATACGGTGATTTAACTGCTTCGATGATGGTAAGCAACCGGAAAGATGTTCAAGCCTTTCTTACTAAAATGGTCGATACGAAGGCTTCGTATTTATTAGAGCTTTCAACGGATGGTATTCACCTTCATACCCTCAGTGCACCATCTGAAGAACTGCTTGATGAGGCCGAAGCTGCGTTGAAAAAAGCAAAATTTCTTGTGAATTAATACCCTATTCTCTACTGAAATACCTAAATGTATACAATCACATTTGGGTATTTTTGTTTATTTATACAAAAATACCCTGACATTTTGAAGATACTTTATTAATATATAATTGTACTAAAAAGTTCATCATCTCTAAAATGCAACATATAATCACCGTATACACCACAGTTGGATTCAATAGCGTTTTCCTTAAAAGCAACCTATAAATAGACAACTTCTCCAAAATCGAAATGGATTCATTCCATCCTAATTAACGCAAACGATTGTCATCATTTCTCCCTTATGTTCTCGTGAGGACTTCGTAGTCGGCCAATATGAAAAATTTTTTCACATCAACGACTAGTTGTACAGGCCCACTTTTGGGCAGCTCCCTATCTCCTTTAGAATTGCCCTTCTGAAACTGATTACCACAATGGTCACGGAACAGAAATAAAAATCAACTTAATATGCAAACAGATTTAGCTTTGAAAAAGAAACGATAAAAAGGAAAACAAGGAATGAAAGAGCATAGTATTTCACATTCCTGTCAACACTGAAAGATGTTTTTAACATGCAAAATAGATAAAAGGAGGCATTCCCCATGTCTTTAAGTCAAGTTTTGCAAAAACGTACTATTTTTCAACAATATAAAAATTGGTATGTGCTAGATGATGAATTTTCTTGGGAAATTCAAACATTATACCATACTATTTTTACACATTTAGACTCCCATATCCCTATTCCTGTTATTTTTTGTTCTATTTCTGAAGCGAATAAAATCATGAGTGACTTAGGAGACGAAGAAGATGAATATTTACGATTTGTATCTGGTATTTATTCTAGAGAATTAGAGATTATTTTTATTTTTCATTTCATGGAATATGTCCCATTAGTTGAGACTCTATTCCATGAATTTCGTCATGTGATGCAAAATGACAATCCTAATTTTAAACATCATTTCGAATCTGATAAAAAATTACCTTATTATGAACGCATTACTGAAATAGATGCCTTTCAATTTGCAAAAGAAAAAACAAATGAATATCTAAGCCAAAATCAGTCATTCGGCTAACATTTGGAAACATGAAAAAACCCCATTTTACACACAAATGGGGTCTCTTTTATCTTCAATTTTTTATCAATGAATTCTCTACAGCAAAGCTCGGATAGCTACCTAAAATAGAAACCGTACAACCGAGTGCTTCTAGTTCAGAGATAGCTCCAGGGATAAGAACCTCATCCAGCGCCATTTCTACATCGATAATAAAAAAGTAATTTCCTAATCCTGTTTTCATTGGGCGTGATTCGATTTTAGATAAATTCAATTTTCGCCAAGCAAATGCCGAAAGAACTTGATGGAGTGCTCCGGTGTAATCGGAAGGGAGCGTAACCATGAGCGTTGTTTTCCATCCACGTTCTGTCGTTACATGCCCTCGAAAATCTACATCCTCATTTGAAACCACAATAAATTTCGTATGATTATAGGAGTAATCATGGATATTTTCACGGATAATCGTTAACCCGTATTCCTCAGCTGCTGCTTCATTCGCAATTGCAGCAATATTTCGTTCCGGTTCATCATGCACCAATTTTGCAGCCGCAGCTGTTGACGTTACCTCTTCACACGGAATGCCTTTCCATTCTCTATGTAAAAACTTGTGGCACTGTGCAATAGCATGTGGATGCGAGTAGATGATTTCTGGTTTAAAATCAGGGGTAGCATGATCTGGATGCACCATAAAATGCTGAGAAATAGGGATTGTCACTTCACCTTTGACAGGAAGCTGCACCTCATGAATTAAATAATCAATCGTAATATTAACTGAACCTTCTAATGCATTTTCAATTGGAACAAGGGCAATGGAGGCCTTTCCTTCTTGGACAGCATCAAGGCAAGCAGGAATCGTGGTCATAGGAATCTTCATTTCATTAGGAAAAAGCCGTGAAACAGCTAAATCCGTAAATGTTGCTTTAGGACCAAGAAAAGCAATGGTATGTGACATCTAACATTCTCCTTCTTTCGTGGCAAATCTAAACAAACTGATAATCATATTTCTTTATGTTATGCTATTTTCAGATTTTTTACAATAAAAAAACCCGTACTATCATATGTACGGGCTCATACACTAGGCACCATTTCCTAACACTTCTACTTTTTCAACAAATTCCATTTTGCGAAACGTTGTAAGCAATTCATCAATTTCCATTGTCATTGCAGTCGTATTAAGAGAAAGTGTTACATTTGCTCGACCTTGCAACGGAATCGTTTGGTGAATGGTCATGATATTACAGCCAGACATCGCCACAACTCTCAGTAGCTCTGATAAGGTTCCTGAACGATCTTCGAGATAAAAGAATAATGTAATCAGCCTTTCTTTTACCATTGTATGAAACGGAAACACCGTATCGCGATATTTATAAAAAGCACTCCTACTTAAATCAACGCGTTGAACTGCTTCCCAAACAGATTCAACTTTTCCACGTTCAAGCATCTCCTTGGCATCTAGTGTTTTTTTCATTGCCTCAGGAAGAACATCTTCGCGAACGAGGAAAAACCTTTTATCGATGTTGTTCACTTCTTATCACCCTCGCCAACCGTACTCATTCCTCACTAACCCCTGGTTAATCTACAAACTCAAATTCATATTCTAAAATGCGAACAATATCTCCATCCTTAGCTCCCTTTTGACGAAGCACTTCGTCAACACCAAATGAACGAAGCTGTCTAGCAAAGCGACGAACAGACTCTTCACGAGTAAAATCAGTCATTTTAAATAGACGTTCCACTTTAAATCCAGATACATCAAAGCTACCATCTGATTCACGTGTGATTTCAAATTCATCCTGCTGCGTCTCATGTTTATAAAGCACACGATGAACCCCTTTATCTTCATCCTCGTCATGATCAAGTGGGAACGCTGGTGTTTCTTCAACTTTATCAGCGATTGCAAACAATAGCTCTCGAATTCCTTCACGTGTTACCGCAGAGATTGGATAAATCGGATATTCTTCTTGTAACTTCTCTTTAAATTGAGCTAAATTTTCAGCAGAATCAGGCATGTCCATTTTACTAGCAACAATAATTTGTGGACGTTCGGTCAAACGTAAATTATATTCATGTAGTTCTTTATTAATCGTTAGATAGTCTTCGTAAGGATCCCGTCCTTCAAGTCCTGACATATCAATCACATGAACAATAACTCTCGTTCTTTCGATATGACGCAAAAATTGATGACCTAGTCCGACCCCTTCTGAGGCTCCTTCAATCAATCCTGGTAAATCGGCCATAACAAAGCTGCGATTATCTTCTGTCTCTACAACGCCTAAGTTTGGAACAATCGTTGTAAAATGATATTCAGCAATTTTAGGTCTAGCAGCTGAAACGACAGATAACAACGTTGACTTTCCGACACTCGGGAAACCAACAAGCCCTACATCAGCTAGTAGCTTTAATTCCATGACAATATTACGCTCTTGTCCTGGTTCTCCATTTTCAGCAATTTCAGGAGCTGGATTAGCTGGTGTGGCAAAGCGTGAGTTTCCACGACCTCCACGACCACCTTTGGCAATGACAGCACGTTGGCCATGCTCGACTAAATCGGCAAGGACTTCTTTCGTGTCATCATCTATAATTACTGTACCAGGTGGAACTTTAACGACCATATTTGGAGAATTTTTTCCATGCATCCCTTTTGACATTCCATGCTCGCCACGAGGTGCCTTAAAATGACGCTTGTAGCGGAAATCCATTAATGTTCGTAAGCCTTCTTCCACTTCGAAAACGACATTCGCACCATTTCCTCCATCACCACCAGCAGGACCACCCATTGGTACATATTTTTCACGTCGAAACGCAACCATTCCATTGCCACCGTCTCCACCTTTTACATACACTTTGACTTGATCGACAAACATCCTATCACTTCCTTATTTTCTATATGTAATATCTTGCTGTACTCATCATTTCCTATTCAAACTTCATATCCATTTTGAAAAAAAATTCATTTTCATCACATTCACAAAGCTCAATCGTTTGCTGTTTTGCTACCGATGTGGAAAGAAACTGTTTCACTACTCCTACATCCTTTAGTTTGCCTTGCAAATGATAAGAACAACTCATATCCATTTCTTTATTTTGATAAATACTTATGGTAAGTATATTTTCCGTATAAGGGTCCAACTGTTGGTCTAACATATGAAAATAGCGATTCGTCCATTCATAGATGAGTTCATCTAATGCTTGAAAGCCTTCGAACACTTCAATCACTTCATATTCGCATTCAAACTTCCAATTATTCCAGTTTGCCGTCATTAACAATTCACCAAATCTCGGCAATTTTAAATTTGAAAGACGTGCATCTTGCTGGGTTTCGATAATAATTTCCTCAATATATCCTTTTACACTTTCGACATTATTTAATTCCAGATTCCCTTTTATAATTTGAATTTTATTTAGCCAATCATGTCTTGCTTGGCGAAGCACTTCAAATGTTGTCCAATTTTTATTCATCTTTTTCACCCTCAATTATGATAAAGTGAAACACCATTTAATAAGAAAAGCGGAAGGCACCATAACACATCTATCTTCAATCTTTTCTTATCTGTTAACCCTTTTCAGCTCTATCATGTTCACTAGTATCAGTATACCAAAAACGTACTTTTATGTAATGAATACCAATTCATTTATGTACATGAACGCCCCCGTCCAAAAAACCAAGCTATGTCCTTCTTGCATTCTTTGGACGATGGTAGAACGAAAAGCAAAAGGAGCTAGACGTCTGAAATTAGACATCTGTACTTATCGAAAATCAAATTCCTTTTTATACGATTACCTATTAGCTCTAAATATTGATGGTATAAAAAAAGGGACCATCCCCTTCTTAACTTGACCATATATATCAAACAATGTCGCGATATATATAGTCAGTAGAAGGAATTGGACCCTTTTGAGCCATCCTAATTTCAAAGATGCAATTATGCTTCTTGTGCAACTGGATATACGCTAACTTTTTTGCGGTCACGTCCGAAACGTTCGAAACGTACAACACCGTCTACTTTTGCGTATAGAGTATCATCTCCACCACGGCCTACGTTTTCACCTGGATAGATTTTTGTTCCGCGTTGACGATAAAGGATTGAACCACCAGAAACGAATTGACCATCTGCACGCTTAGCACCTAAACGCTTAGCTTGAGAATCACGACCGTTCTTTGTAGAACCTACCCCTTTTTTCGAAGCGAAGAACTGAAGATCTAATCTTAACATGTGTTCCACCTCCTACTTGTTTAAAATGACTTTCATATATTTACCATAATCACGTTCAATAGTTTGCAGTGATACAAGCATCGCATTTAAAAGAAGCTGCACCTTTTCTTGTGATTCCTTTGAGATATTCTCGGGAATCACACAGCGAAGATAACCGCCCTCTTTGCCTTGCTGGATCTCAGGTTGTACATCTGTTAAGGACATAATCGCATTCACTGTTCCAAATGAAACAGCTGATGCACCTGCGCATACTATATCTGAACCTTTTTTAGCAAAATCAGCATGTCCGCTCATTGTGAACGAAGTAATTCGTTCTTGCGGAGCATTAAAGGTTACTTTAATCATCTTGAATCAGCCTTACGCGTTGATTGCTTCAATAACAACTTTAGTGTATGGTTGACGATGACCTTGCTTCTTATGATAGTTTTTCTTCGATTTGTATTTGAAAACAGTGATTTTCTTTTGACGACCTTGTTTTTCAACTTTAGCCGTTACAGTAGCGCCTTCCACGAATGGAGCACCCACTTTCACGTTTTCGCCACCTACGAATAAAACTTTGTCAAATGTAACAGTTTCGCCTGCTTCTGCGTTTACTTTTTCAATGTAAACTGCTTCACCAGCTGCTACTTTAATTTGTTTCCCGCCAGTTTCAATAATTGCGTACATACTTGCACCTCCTCAAATGTCTCAGACTCGCCATGTACAGGTGTTCTACCCAAGGTAAAACTTAAAACCTGATATGTGCGGTTGTAGCATAGGTGCTACAAAAGATAACGTTAAAATTTTACCACATAATTAAAATAGCTGTCAACATGTTTTCCGTGATGCCTTCAATAATTCTTGATAATCGCCAAAACGTTTAATTTCATATTTATTTTCAACCCGAGTGATAATGGATAGGATTACCTTTTTCCCAATGGCTTCTTCTAAGATCGGACGATACGACTCTTTTTTTCCTAATAAAGTAGCAGCAACGTCTTCATTCACTTCAATCCATACCGCTTCTTCATCTGTCTTCCGATGTTCAAGTAATTCTCGTTCGAGTCGGAAGGCTACCGTTTCAGGACTCGCAACTTTACCACGACCGCCACAAGTCGAACAATTCACCATCATTCTTTCCCCCAATGAAGGGGATGCTCGCTTTCGTGTCAGTTCTAAGATGCCAAGTTTCGTGAAACCAATAACAGAGACCCGCATTTCATCCTCCGCCGTTTCCTGCTTGATCATCTCCATGACCTCTGTTCTATGCTGAGGATGATCCATATTAATAAAATCGACTAACACAATACCACCTAGATTACGTAAGCGAAGTTGGTGAGCGACTTCCTTTGCGGCAAGTAAGTTTGTGTGAAATAATGTTTCTTCTTTTTTCACTTTGCCCGTAAATTTCCCTGTATTCACATCGATGACAGTGAAAGCCTCTGTTTCTTCAATAATTAAATAGCCACCATTTTCAAGCCAAACCACTTTTTTCAGTGCATGTTCTAACTGAATATCAATCTGTCGCTCGGAAAAAATATTCTTTATCCCTGGCTCATAAGCAACCGTCCAATTCGGTCGTTCGTTCTTTGCCCACTGATCTAGTTGCTGATAAAAGGGAAAATCGTCAAGAATAACTTCTCCCTGTTCTCCTTTGGACATTTCAACCATTAGCATTTCTAAGAAGGTATCTTTTTGAAAAATAACCCCAGGATGCTTCAAGCCACTTCCCTTTTTTTGAAGCTCCTGATACTTTTCGCGTACCCCCTCTAACGTCTGCACGAAAGCTCCCTCACTTTGCTTCTCCATCGCCGTGCGAATGATTAAGCCCTCTTGTTGCTGTTTATGTTGAGACGCCACCTGTCGCCAATGCTTTTGATTATTAGGATTATGAAATTTTTTCGAAACCCCCACATAATCGATTCCAGCTATATACACTAATGATTCCTCTGACAGCTCAATTAAACCAGATAACTTCGCACCTTTTGTCCCCGTCTCATCTCGCTTTACTTGTACAAGCAACTTCTCTCCTTGACGAATATATTGACTAACTGTTTCGCTTTTATCCTTTGCGAGCTGAAAGGCTGGAAGATCATCTCGGTGCAAAAAGCCGTTCTTCTCTTCACCATAATCAACAAAAACAGCATCCATCCCCGGCAATACCTTTGTTACTTTTCCCAAATATATATTGCCGACGGTACTCGATTGGTTCGGCAGCATCATCTCTATTTTCACGACTCTATCCTCATCTAACACTGCATATCTTTTTTCTCGTGAAGTGTAATTAACCATTATTTTTTTCATAAAAAATCCTACTTTCAAAACATTTAACGTTACACATTTTCAATGCGTATTAATGTCTAGCGAAAGTCACCCAGCGACTAACGGCTCCTTCCGCTTTTCGTTCAAGAGTATCATATCTAGTATAAATAGAACAGGTCACCGATTTTGCCATCTGTCCGTTTCTCAGAAAAGTAGGCGTGTAACAGCTCGTTCTCGTCTAATGTCCCACTTTCCTTGCCATTTTTCATCACAATAATCGGATGTTTGCAGCCGCGTTGAAATAGTTGGAGCACCTTAAAAATAGATTCATCCTCATCCGCTCTAATCGGCTTTAGTTTAGCCAAATCGCTGCTATTCCCATAATATCGTTGCAATAAAAACCGAATAAAAGCAAAGTAACGCTGTCGCCACTCCATAAGAAGAGATATACAAATAAATAAAGAAATCATCCACGCATTTAAGTTAAGCGGTTGAATCAAAATCCATGTCAAAAACGCGATGATAGCAAAAGCAGTGGATATATACAACGTATACGTCTGTGCCTCTAAAAACGAATAGAATTGGGCAATCCCGATAAAGAGTAATCGTCCACCATCTAAAGGCCAAATAGGCAACAAATTAAAGAGGCAGACAATCACATTCAGATAAAAAAAGGATTGATACGACTCATAGGAGATAAAGGAAAAAAGATATAGTATATGATTTAACCCAATCAGCCATATATGCTGCAGAGGCCCCGCTAGCACGACGAACATATCCTCTTTCAGACTTTTATTTCCATACTCTTCCGTTTCAAGATTACCACCAAATGGCAACATTCCAATTGATTTAATGCGCCAGTTAAAATACTGTGCACATACAGCATGACCCATTTCATGCACAAAAATAATCGCTAGCAACATCATCATTTCTTTAAAATGAGCCGTAGCGACCGAGATACAAATAACAAACCAAAGCGTTGGATGCACCTTTATTTTTAACAACAGTTTTCCGTATTCACTCAAAGGAAATCACCTTTTTAGGATCAACAAATTCCCCATTTTCTTTAACCGCTAAATAAAAAGTCCCTTTTGATCCATCCTCACTTCTCGTTACCTGTCCAATTTGCTTTCCCTTTTTTATAGGATCATAAAGAGCGACATCAAAGGATTCCAGCTGTCCGTACCAAGATTCACTATTATTGCTGTGTTGGATCACGATCGTTTTTCCAATTCCCTCCTTTGTCCCCGCAAAGATAACAAGGCCATCATTAATCGCCTCTACCTTAGATCCTTTACTTGTTTCTACAATAATACCTTCTCCATTTGTTTCAAAGGTTTGCGTAATTTTTGCTGAGGCTGGTAGCGCATAAGGCTCTTCCACTGCTTCCGTCGCCTCCTCTTGTTGAGGTAAAAAGGCAATAGGCTTCCCAAATGTGGACTCATACCAGCTTGAAATCGATGCAAATTGAAAATCCTCATTCATTGTCTTCGTCACATAATTCCGTGCTATATCTAATTGCTGGGAGGGATGCCTAAAGATGACAGCAACCACTAAAAATAAAACAATCGCTGCTAACATTTTAAAGAAAAAATATTCCTTCTTAAAAAGCGGATGATCACTCTCTTCTGTTTCATAGGACGAATAAGAAGTATAATCATCGTCATCCTGATCATCAATATAATTCCAAGCCCCATTTATTCTTCGATCATTGATTTTTCTCCGCTTCTCAATACGATCACGAATATTTTTTCTGCGATCATACATGTCAAATCTCCCCCCTGCTCAAATCACAAGCTTCTTTACTCAACTTATGATGTACTTGTCCAGAGTATGACTTTTAGAAACTGAGAATGACCATCGATATGTCTGCAGCATATTTCCACTTTCAATCGCAAATAAGTGGATGATGCACAAAACGTAGTCAAGCAGCAAGAAAAAGGTCCTCATCTAGGCTATGAAGGACCTAACTGGATTAAGCACGAAAAAGGTCCTTCATCTAGGCTATGAAGGACATAACTGGATAAGCAGCACGAAAAAGGTCCTTCATCTAGCTATGAAGGACAAACTGGATTAAGCAGCACGAAAAAGTCCTTCATCTAGGCTATGAAGGACATAACTGGATTAAGCAGCACGAAAAAGGTCCTTCATCTAAGCTATGAAGGACATAACTGAATTAAGCAACAAGAAAAAAATCCCTCATCTAGGCTATGAAGGACCTTTTTCTTATTTGAAATTTCCTGTGAATACAGTGTGATTTCACCTGTTATTTCCTGTTTTGTCCCATAAGTAAACCCTTTACCTAGAGACATACGTTTTTTAAAAAGAACAAATCCGTACACAATGAAAACAAACAAATCAGACAGGCTGTAACATCCAGAATGATAGAAGTTTACGTTATGTATGTATAGCTTATGCTCTTGCACCGAAGAATTTTTTCACTTTTGCGAGTAGGCCTTTTCGTTCCTCTTCAATTGGCGTCAATGGCACAGACTCTCCTAAAATACGGCGAGCAATGTTTCGATAAGCAAGTGAGACGCGGTTGTTTGGATCATAAGCAATTGGTTCTTTCTTATTTGCCGCAATAATGACTCCATCATCATCAGGAATGACACCTAATAAATCGATTTTCAGAAAGTCTGTTACACCATCGATATCCATTTCTTCATCTTCATGAAGCAAATGCCCACGAATACGATTAATAATTAATTTTGGTGGTTCAATCTGTTCTTCCTTTTCTAGCAATCCAATAATACGATCAGCATCACGGACAGCTGGTCGTTCTGGTGTCGTCACGATAATGGCACGATCCGCCCCTGCAATGGCATTACGGAACCCTTGCTCGATTCCTGCTGGGCAATCAATGACAATATAATCATAATCTGGTCTTAACTCTGTAATAAGATTACGCATTTGTTCTTCATTCACCGCTGATTTATCGCTTGTTTGCGGTGCTGGAAGCAAATAGAGTAAATCTTCAAAATGTTTATCTTTAATGAGAGCCTGATGAATTTTACAACGTCCTTCGACAACATCTACTAAATCGTAAATGATTCGATTCTCTAGTCCC
Source organism: uncultured Bacillaceae bacterium (assembly GCA_963790055.1). Classification (GTDB taxonomy): domain Bacteria; phylum Bacillota; class Bacilli; order Bacillales; family DSM-1321; genus Peribacillus. Next base: position 22,822 of record CAWBND010000016.1, on the reverse strand, counting down.
ATGATTACATCTAAATTACGCAGACCGATATCTGTATCAATTAAGCAAACCTTTTTCCCTAGAAGAGCTAACGATGTTCCTAAATTGGCAGATGTCGTCGTTTTGCCGACGCCGCCTTTTCCGGATGTAATTACTATTGCCTCACCCACGATTAAAGACCCCCTTCTAATCTATTAAAATTTGGTCTATATTTTTTCAATACATGTAGTTTATCTACTATAATTTCCTCTTCATCACTCATGAATGCACATTCCATTTTATGGCCTTTTTTTGAATAACCATCAGGTGCAAGCGTCACTTGATCAGCAATTCGCAGTTGAGCTGGCTTCATAACGGATGCGGCAATAACTGCTTGATTATTCCCCTTAACCCCCGCATGTGCGATTCCTTTTAATTGTCCCATAATGAAAATACTTCCTCCAGCACGAACCGTACCATCTGGATTCACATCGCCAATTAATAATAAATCTCCTGGTACCTCTAAAATTTGTCCGGAACGAATAATTCTATTCACTGTTGTAATTTGATGTTCATCCTTCCAACTTTTCGCTTTTTCCATGGTGACGACATTGGAAAGGATTTCAGAAACAACCAACTTCTTTTTATGAATCACTTCTTTTATTTGTTTTTCTTGCTCTGGATTTAAATATCGATTCCCTGTATGTACTTTCACAGAAAGTAATGGGTCATTTTCTTGAAACTGATGATTTTCGGACAGCTTTACTTCGAGTTCTTTCAATAACTCAGAAAAAGAACAAGAATCATCGAGATGAAGCATGAACCCATCTTTTGTCCCTTTTATCATCACATTTGGTTGAATTCTCTTATTCATGACGTTTAGTTTCACCTCAATGAAATATTATTCGACACCTGAAAACATATTTCCTCTTTATTCATTCATGTAAAAAGCAAATTTTCTATTATTCGACTTCACGTGGTAGTGAAAATTTTTGAATAAGCCTTTTAAAAGGATAGAAAAATACGCTAATAAACACGAAATTTAAAACTGTAGTTGGTACTAATCGCATATCCACAAATTCAGAGAAAGTTAATTTCGCAAAAGACATCATGACATTCATCTCATAAATGATTAGCTCTGAAATGACCACAAAGAGTAGAGAAAGAACAATGACAATGAACCAATTAGCTTGCAGCACCTTCAAACATTTAGCCATAAGATACGCTAAAAATGGAATGAGAAACATATAAATTCCTAACACTTCTGTATATACGACATCGTACGCCAAACCTAACATGGCACCATACATCATCGCGTATTTTCTAGGGCCATATACAGTTAAAAAAAGGATAAACACGATCATAAAATAGGGAATAAGAATCACATTTTTCCCCAAAAATGATTGTGCCAACACCTGTGCAAAGATGCTATCAAAGATAAAAAGAAGGAAGCCTACAAGAAAAAGGACGAACTGCTTCACTGTTCTTCATCTCCCCCTGTAGAGATTTCTTCTTCCTCACTTGCTACACTACGCTTAACAACCATGACATCACTTAGATCATAAAAATCGGTTGTAGGCTCGAGATACGCTGTTTGATTTAACCCATACTGGTCCACTTTTACATCAACGACTTTTCCAATTGGCAAGCCTTTAGGGAAAACACCGCCATATCCTGACGTAACAACGAACGATCCTTTTTTAACCTTTTTATCATATGGAATCCGTTTCATCATTAATTGGCCCTTTTTTTGATCATAGCCTTCAATTAACCCAAATGCTTTATTATCCCCCTGAATATACGCTGAAACACGATTTGTTGGATCGACAGAACTTAACAATTGCACGGAGGCGGTAAAGTTCGTAACCGTTTTAACCTTTCCAACCAAGCCTTTCGCTGTAATAACAGCCATATCCTTTTCAATCCCGCTTAACTTTCCTTTATTAATCGTCAACGTCTCATGCCAGCGAACTGGGTTACGACCAATAACCGTAGCATGAAATGGCGTATATTCTCTCAAGTCATCTTCTTTGTCCAAAATCTCACGCAGGTTCTTATTTTCCTCTTTTAAATCCTGAACCTCCGTTTTAAGCAATACATACTCATCTAAACGCTCTTTTAACTTTTGATTTTCTTTATATGTATTTTGAAGATCACTAATACTCCCAAAAAGTCCAGTTACGCCCGAGACTGGTTTATTAAAAATGTTCACAAAAAACCCAGACGTATCCTTTAAAAACTGTTCTGGCCAAGTTAATTCCTCTCTATCCCTTAATGAGAACCCAATCAATGCCACGAGAACAATAATACTTACAAGCAAAAGAAGCAGTTTTTTATTAAAAAACTGTGGCATGGTGTTTACACCTCAATTTATCTAAATTTATAAGAAAAGCGGAAGGCGCCTTGATCAGCCCCGACAAGCTATTTGCGCGCCGCCATTCGGATGAAGTCGTTCTTTGACTTCATCAGCTGGCTAGACCCGACTCGAGGGGCTAGGCGCTGTAGCTAAACAGCAAAACGCGTCGAAATTTTATACTTTCTTATCTAGATGCCCAAATAGTCATAGAGAAGGCCGACTCATTTCACCGCGATTTTGAGCCGACCTTTTTACGAAGGAAAAGAAAACAGAGCTGCTGCAATGTAATGCGTCTATCCCATTTTAAGATAGAGACTAGTTTCACTAAAACCTATTATAGGCTTGACTCCGCTTCTGCCATCTTATCGTGTTCATTTCGTTTAAGCCTGAAATCTTCCTTCATTCTCCATAACTTATCTAGAATCTCTTGATTTTGTTTTGAATAAATGGATATGATCCAATGCTTTTCCTGTACCAATGGCCACACAGTCTAACGGATTTTCAGCAATTAACACAGGCATTTGTGTTTCTTCACTAATGACTTTATCTAGGTTACGTAGTAAAGCACCGCCACCTGTTAAAACAATCCCTCTGTCCATAATATCAGCGCCAAGCTCTGGTGGAGTTTGCTCTAATGTATTTTTTACTGATTCCACAATTGATAGTACTGTATCATGCAAAGCTCCAGCAATTTCCTTTGCTGTAATTTCAATCGTTTTCGGTAAGCCTGTTAATAAGTCACGACCGCGGATTTCCATATTCGGAATGTCTTCTGTCACAATCGCCGAACCAATTTCCATCTTAATCGCTTCAGAAGTACGATCACCGATCATTAAATTATAATTTTTGCGGATATAGGCGACAATCGCATCATCCATTTCATCACCGGCTACTCGAATCGATTGGCTTGTCACAATACCACCAAGAGAAATAATCGCTACTTCCGTCGTACCGCCACCGATATCAACAACCATACTACCTGTTGGCTCCCAAACAGGAAGATCCGCTCCAATCGCTGCTGCAAAAGGTTCTTCAATCGGATACGCATCACGCGCACCAGCTTGACGAGCCGCATCAATAACCGCCCGTTGTTCAACTGCCGTAATCCCTGATGGTACACAAATCATCACATACGGTTTACTGCTAAAAATCCCTTTTTTTTGTGCTTCTTTCATATAATATTTTAACATGGCCGTTGTCGTTTCATGATCTGCAATAACTCCATCTTTCATAGGACGAAGAGCTACAACATTTCCTGGAGTACGTCCAATCATATTTTTCGCATCATTACCAACCGCTACAATTTGTTTTGTGTTCGTTTGTACTGCAACCACTGAAGGTTCGCGAACCACAACACCTTTTCCTTTTACATAAACTAGCGTATTAGCCGTCCCTAAGTCAATTCCAATATCTCTTGCACCAATTCCAAACATTCTCGTATCTCCCTTTCGCAAAAAAAATGCTTTTATAAATAAGGTCACAGACTCGTCCATTTTTTCATTCTAGATGACATAATAAAGTTCCCTCTTTAAAAATCATAAACAATATTATATCGTATCGTCAAAAATATTGATAGTGTTACAAATACCCTTTTTCCTTCAAACTAACAAATTTATGTTCCCCAATAATGAGGTGATCTAAAATTTCAATCCCCATTATTCTACCACATTCGACTAATCTTTTGGTGACTTCTATATCTTCTCTACTTGGTGAGGGGTCGCTCCCGAGGGATGATTATGGAGACAAATAATAGAGGCTGCTGAGCGGCGGAAAGCTTCTTTGAAGACCTCGCGCGGGTGCACGATCGAGGCATTTAAGCTTCCAATAAACACAGTTTGTTTATGAAGCACTTGATTTTTGGTGTTCAGGTACAAGCAGACAAAGTGCTCTTGATTTAAAAATCGCATTTCTTCCATACAATAATTCGCTCCGTCCTCTGGAGAGCGAATGACATAACGATCTTGATGATTGAAGCTATGGATTCTTCTGCCCAGTTCAACAGCGGCTAAAAGTTGAATGGCCTTTGCTTCACCAATTCCTTTTACTTTCGTCAATTCTTCAATTGAGGCTTCTTTTAATAGGCGCAATCCTTCAAAATTCTGAATGACATGATTGGCTAGTTGAATCACTGATTCTTCCTTTGTTCCCGTTCTTAATAATAAAGCTAGCAGTTCTTGATTCGATAAACTTTGCGGACCGTCTTGAATAAATCTTTCTCGCGGTCGATCTTCTTTGTGATAGTCTCGGATTAACATAAGTAGTCTCCCTCTCCTTCTTGGACATAAAGGGAGCTACGGCAGCTATGAAAGGAAGATTAAGACCACTGTGCCTCTAACGTCTTTAGTTCTTGTGAGAGTCTAGAAAGGGGTAGTCCTACTACAGAATAGTAGTCCCCTTGTATTCCTTTGACAAACAGAGCACCATAGCCTTGAATTCCATAGCTGCCAGCTTTGTCGAATGGTTCACCCGTATCGAGATACCGTTCAATCTCTGCTTCCGATAGCTCCCAAAATGTTACGTTTGTTTTTTCTACAAAAACCGTTTGGTTACGACCATACATAATCGACACACCGGTATACACCTCATGTGTTTGTCCAGACAACTTTGTTAACATTTCTTTCGCATGGACACGATCGATTGGCTTTCCTAAAATTTCGACCTTCTAAGACGACAATCGTATCAGAACCAATCACCCAGCTGTCCTGATGCTCTTTCGCAACCGCCGCTGCTTTTCTTACGGCTAATTCTTGGACGACCTTTGACGCTTTCATTTGTTCCGGAAAATCTTCATTCACATTAGCAGAAATACTTTGAAAGGGGATTTGAAGGAATTGCAGAAGTTCTTGACGACGCGGAGAAGACGAAGCTAAAATTAATGATTTCATATTGTTTAAGCACCTTTCTTTTGCAATGGGAGATACACTCCTATCGTACCAAATGAACTCCTTTATCACAAATTTTTTGTCAAAAAAGCTCGACCTAAAAACATCTAAACGGGCAGGTAGTCATCGGCTTAAACTGCCCGTTTGACCGTTTCTTTCAATTGCACTGTATAATGAAAAAAAGATATACTCGATTAACAAATCAAATGATGAAAACCCTACTCATTTAGCAATATCTTGCAGAAAGGTAAGCAGCTTTTCCTGCGCCTCGCTTGACTTGTCATTTTGCAGCAAGTCTGCTACTTCGTTTAACGATTGCTTATACTCTGATGATTTCACTTCATTTAATTGTGCTTTCACCCTACTCGCTTCCACACTTGACTGGGCATGACGTAGCTGCGCTGCTGAGAGCTCTGCTAATGATGAGTAGGCAGAAAGAATTTTTTCTGCATCTTGATTCCCTTCCTGAAGCTTCGTCGGTACATCTACTTCCTTCCAAAAAACATCGACATCATGTGTCTTATAGTTCAAGGCAAGTTCTTTGGCCCCTTCCAGATTTTCAGCAACACCTAAAAAAATATAATAATTCTTATCTATTTGAAACAGTTGGGCGGGTAAGTTTTTTTCATGAATAAGAGCTTGGACTTCTTTTGCGGACTCTTCTGTGCTAAATACACCGCCTTGTACTAAAAACGTTTGAACGGTCATATTTCCTTCTGCAGTAGTAGGAGTAGTAGGTTCTGTGACTGGAGCTGCTGCTGGGACACCCTGATCAACAGGCTCGCTGACAATTTGTTCTGACGTAATCGTTTGAATCACCAAAAGTCCAAGACTTGTCCCAACAACAACCGCAACAATGGCCAAAATAATTGGCGTCTTTAACTGTATTTTCCGCCGTTGATGAGGATAGATCTTTTTGACCTTTTTCGGTACGGAGGAAGGAGTGATTTCATTAGGCAACACCCAATCAAAGCTTTCATCTGATGATTCTTGTGCTGCCGCCTCAGCATTCTCGCTTATGATTGGAGTGTCTTTTTTTTCAGCATATAATTTGGGTTCTCCGTTAATTTTAATCGTAACCCCTTTATCCTTCTCTTCCACCTTGCTTCCCCCTCTCCACAGCATTATGTTCCATGCTATCACAGGGGCAAAAAAAAATAACAAGACTTTTGTCGTCTTGTTATGAATAGCTTTCGTCAAATTTCACCGTCTACTGGGATTGGGATTTCGATGGTTGTGCCTGCTTCAAGTTTTGTTAGTTTATTCCAACCTTTAATCAAGGTCATTCCTTTGTTATTATTATAAAATTTCACCGCAAGCCCAAACAATGTGTCACCCTGTTGAACTTCATAAGAGGTCACTGTATACTGTTTCCCATTCTTTTCTACTATATTGCCATCCTCTGGTTCCTCTACTGTCGTTTCTTCCTCTGTTTGTGGTGCTTCTACAATGACTTCTTCCTCTGCTTCATAAAGAGGATTTGTCTTTTTACTTGGCGCTGGGGCTTCATAATCAGGAAGCTGATTCTGTAAGTCTGTCAATTCTGGATAGTAATAGGTGGAAGCAACAACAGAATACGTCAACACATTAGAAGTATCCCCTTCCGCTATACCAGAAAAAGAAAGGCTCTCTACCTTTGTAATGCGTGGTAGCTCTTCCAACTCTTTTATAAACCTTTCTAATTCTGCATAAGATGGAGACTCAACAGACAAGGTGACCGATAATTTTTTAATCCCGGCTGGCATAGATACCGCTTTTTGTTCTGTCTCGGTTCCATTATCTTCTGTCAAATTTTGCACATCTTCTTTAAATTGTTGAGCATTTTCTGTCAAACTTTGAATATCTTCCTCTGTATTCGCTGTATCCTCTTCGTTATCCTCTTGATTAAAAGCAATGCTCATAATTCGACTGCCTGAGGCTAGTTCTACTTTTTCTAACATAATCACAAATTGATCCGTTAATTCCGCAACAGGCAATTTCTTCTGCAAATTGGCTGTATTCGTCACTAACTCTTCTGTGTCTACTTGTTTTGAAACGTCTAACGTCGAGATTTCAGCGGTAACATCCGCAATCGATGATTGGATTTTTTTCGTATCCTCTACAAGCGGTTGATACATCTTCACATATGCATAAAACACAGCAGCTAAAAAAGAAAGCTCAATCAGGAAAAGGATGAGGCCGAGCGTTTTTCGTGATGACACTACTTCACCACCTCTTCCTCTTGCTTTAATTTAGTGGTGTCTACCTGCAATTGATAATCAGCGGTATATCTAGGTAAAACCGCGTATTCATCAATCACCGTATCACTTTCGAGCGTCTCTGTTTGAATCGTCAATAACTCTGCTTTTACAATAAAATCTGCCGTTGATAAGCTTTTCAGATAATACGCCGCTTCTCTAGAGCTATCGAATTGAACCGATAAGGAAGCAGACCCATCCTCTTGAAATGAAAAATTCATAATAAAGCCTCTTTCCGGAAGTAAAGAAGCAATATTACGTAGTAGCGAATAGGTTGAAGACTGCCCATTGTTTGCCCACTGTACCGCTGCTGTCAGCTTGTTTACCGTATCATTCTGATCTGGCTCCGCGGCTTTTGTTTCCAAAGCAGTCTTTTCTACTTTTACATTGGTTAACTCTGTTTGTAGCTTCTGTTTCGTTTCTAACCCATCGCTATAAAGATGCCATAAATAATAACTAACTGCAGCCATTATAATAATGAAAAAAAACATAAGGAATAAATAAATTGATTTCTTTTTCTCTTTTCTAGGTAATAAATTAATATCAACAAGCATGCTGTACACCTACTTTAAAGACAGTCCAATACATTCTGAATAAACAGGCGGGATATTAATCCCTTTCTTTGTTTGAAAAAGCGGCTGAAGGATAGACTGAATCTCTACATCCAATCGATCATTCATTTGAGCAACAAATAGTTTCATAGACGGATGATCCCCAGTCACAAAAATTTTCGTAATGCTATATTTATTTTGTGATAAATTAAAGCGATAATAGGTTAGAAAACGTTCCATTTCCATCATCGCATCACGTATATAGCCCAGTAACATGTCCTCACTATCATTCCAAGTATAGAATTCTGAACCACTTCTACCGCGGACTACTTCAAATTGTTCGATTGTAAACGAAAGAGGAACATGATGAACAAGCACCGGTTTATGTTCATTAAATACGGAAAAAATCATCGTTGTTAAACCGATTTGAATAAACAATACATGTTCATCAGGATATGAAAGCCCCAGGTGATAGTAGGTTCGATAAAGAGACAGCATCGACAAATCCGCAAGATACGGCTTTAAGGAAGCCTCCGTAAATAACTGTTGATAGTCTTTAACAATCGTTTCATTAGCAGCTATGACTAAAACCTCTTGTTGATTCTCCTCACTTTTTTCTAACGAAAGAGCTTCAAGAATGGGCGTTTCAAATGGCAAATGAATCGTTTCCCCTAATTGCATATATAAATAACCCGTTAATTCGTCATTTCTGATTTCGGGTGGAACAGATACCTTCCGTACAATAATCGACTCATTCGGGACAAGAAAGGACAGTTTACTCCCTTTCAGCTTCCAATGATCGACCATTTCCTCAAGAATCATCAGCAACGTTTCGCGATCTTCGATATTTCCTTCAGCAATTACTCCTGGGGGAAGACATTTTTGTCCATAGTTAAGTAACACACCACTTTTGGTAGCGGTCACAAAACGCAAATAATGATTTCGAATGGAAAAGTGGGCTATTTTGCCACTTCCTACTACACGCATAATCTTCCCCCCTAAGAAGCATCACAGCATCCGAAGATACCACTCTATTATACTATTTCCATAAAAATAAGACAGCACCGTACCGATAGCAATAAACGGACCAAAAGGAATTTGTTGTCGTTTTTTAAACCGTCCAATGATCATACCTATTACACCATAGATGGCTCCTACTAGAGTTGCTAGAAAAAAGGCTAGTATCGTTAGCTTTACCCCGAGGACTAACCCCAACACGAAAAAGAGCTTAATATCACCGCCACCCATGCCACCTTTGCTGATGAGAGCAATCAGGAACAGTAAACTGAAACCAACCACTGCACCAACAAACATGTCCCACCATGGATCTAATGGGATAAAAATACGTTCAATGATAATAAGCGGAATAAAAAAGAGCAGCACCTTATCAGGAATGACCATATAAACAAGATCCGAAACAAAAATAATCACGAGTAACGAAATTAACGTCAGCGCAACCAGCAATTCACCTGTTAGCCCATATGTATAAAAAGCAAGCATAAATAACAGTCCTGTCGAAAGCTCCATAATTGGATAAAAGGCTGGAATCCTACTGCCGCAGCCACGACATTTTCCGCGAAGAAATAGATAGGAAAAAACAGGAACTAAATCCAATGTCGTTAATGTACGCTTACATTTTGGACAATGTGACCGTGGAGTGACTAGAGACTGCTTCTCGGGAATTCGTAAACCGACGACATTATAAAAGGAACCGAGGACGAGACCGAGAATGAATAGGTAGGTATAGATGAAAATAGTCATAGTCATTTTTCCTTTTCTTCTTAATAAGTCTATTATACCGAAACTAGGAATCATTCGATAGTATTAGGATTGATGAAATATGTAGAAAAAGAAAGCCCTGTAGAGATTTCTACAGAGCATTACTTTAATTTCTTTTACTAACTTAATATATTTACTATACTAGACACCTTTAGTTAAAAAGAAGCAGAAGAACCGTCCCCTTGCTTTCTCATTTATTATTGAACACTATCTCGTAGTTAATGCGTGAATCGCTGATCTACTTGAGCATAAGCTTTACCTGACTTGTTCACACCTAATTATTCATTACTAGCTTTATCCATAGTATTGATAGTTACTGTAGTATCAGTTGTAGTTATCTACCATTGTTAGTAGTGCAACTTGTATGCAACTTTGCTAGCATAGTATAGTATCAGCCATCTAGGATCTTTTATAGTACTCTTCTAAATATCCATTATCTAATTAATCCAGTTTCAAGTATAATTCAGTATCAGTAGTCATCTGTACTTGCATCACGTATCCATAAAGTCTTTATCATTCGCAGCAACAGCTAATCTTGCAGCTCCAACCATTTGTTCTGCATTCGCAACATGCGCATCTTTCTTACTATTATCAATAATATTCGCCAATACTCGGCACCGCAATCGCTGCAATAATCCCTAAAATAACGATTACCGCTAGCAATTCAACCAACGTCAAACCTTTTTGATTTTTAAGAAGTGCTTGAATTTTTTTCCTCATGTTTTCTCTCCCCTTTTCTTTTTATATATTTGTATTTTTCTAGATATTTTTTACTAGAAAAACAAAAAACCACCATTGATTGCTTCCGTTTATTTATAAATACAAACGAAAAAGTTCATTGGGTGGTTGCACTACTCGCTCCAGATCATCTAAGTGCCCAGGTACAAATGATCTATCATCGCTTCCAATATTCTTTTTTATAGTTTTATTATAGTTCTATTATACTTAAAACACAATCGTTTTTTTGTGGTTATTTTATGAAGTTTTATTGAACCGTTTCAAAGATACTAAACATCGGTACCGCAATCGCTCCGACAATGCCGCCAACCGCTACAGCAAGGAACACAATCAGCAACGGTTCCATCAATGATTTGATTTGATCCGTTGCATTATCGACTTCCATTTCATAGAAATCCGCTACTTTTTCGAGCATACTATCCATCGTCCCTGATTTTTCACCAATCGCAATCATTTGCGTCACCATAGGTGGAAAGGCCCAATGCTTTTCCATCGGTACCGCAATCGACTGTCCTTTTTGAATCGAGTCCTGCGATTTCTTCATGACTCTCGCAATCACTTCATTTCCAACAATTTTTTCGACAATGGTCAACGACTGCAGTACGGGAACGGAGCTGGAAAATAACGAGCTTAACGTTCGCGTCATTCTAGCCATTTGTGATTTTAATCAGTAGCTTTCCGAAAACAGGCATTCGAAGTAAGGCATAGTCTAAATAATACTTCGTTTTTTGATTCGAACGAATATAGGCAATACCAAAATAAACACCAATCGCCAAAAGCACAAATACCCACCAAATTTTCTGCATAACATCGCCCAGTCCTATGACGACTCTCGTAATTAGCGGTAACTCCCCACCAAATGAAGTAAACATATTAGCAAAAGTCGGCACAACCGTTGATAGTAAGAAAATCACAATTACGATCGTAATGGCACCGACCGTTGCAGGATAGGCCATCGCGGACTTTACTTTTTGAACAGTTTGATATTGTTTTTCAAAATACATCGCCATTCTTTCGAGAATGTCATCCATATTACCGCCCACTTCTCCAGCACGCATCATATTGATAAAGAGTGGTGGAAATACATGTGGATGCTTTTCCGCTCCTACTGAATAAGGCTGTCCGGCTTCCAAATTTTGAATCAGATCGACAAGCGCCTTTTTCAACACTTTATTCGTCGTTTGCTCTGAAAGAATTTTTGTTGCTTCGACGACGCTAACTCCCGCTCTTAGTAACGTCGCAAATTGGCGTAGATAGATGGTAAGGTCACGAGTTTTTACTTTCTTTTTGCCAAGGGAAATCTCTTTATAAAGAATTCCCTTTAGCTCATCCATCGAATAACAGCAATTCCTGTTTCTCGTAGTTTCACAAGCGCTTCTTTGCGGTTCTCCGCGTTAATTTTTCCAGCTTTCTTTTTTCCTGTTTTGTCTCGTCCTTCGTATTGAAAAACGGCCATTAGATTAAAGCTCCAGTCATATATGGTTCTGCCGCTCGGTAATCAATCTTATTTTGATCTAATAATTCGCGAAGCGCCATTTCTAGCGTTTGCATACCGGCTGCTTTATTCGTTTGCATGACACTAGGGATTTGGTGAATTTTTTCATTCCGAATTAAATTCGAAATAGCCGAGTTATTAATCATAATTTCTAAGGCGGATACACGTCCATTTCGTTCTTTTGTTGGCAGCAGGCGCTGTGACACAATCGCTCCTAATACCGCAGCAAGCTGGACACGCACTTGCGAATGCTGATTAGGTGGAAATACATCGACAATTCGGTCAATCGTGGAAGCCGCATCGGTCGTATGTAACGTTCCAAGCACTAAATGACCTGTTTCCGCAGCGGTAATCGCTGTAGAAATCGTTTCTAAATCACGCATCTCGCCTACTAAAATAATATCGGGATCTTGACGCAAACAGGCGCGCAGCCCATTGGCAAAATTTTTCGTATCAAAACCGACCTCACGTTGGTCAATAATACTTAAATGATGTCGATGTAAATATTCAATCGGATCTTCTAACGTAATAATATGTCGCCCAAAGTTATGATTAATATAATTGATCATCGCTGCTAATGTGGTCGATTTCCCGCTCCCCGTCGGTCCTGTCACCAATACAAGTCCTTGTGGCTTTTCGGCAATCGTTTTTAACACATCGGGCATGTTTAGCTTTTCTAACGTCGGCACCTCTCTCGGAATGACTCGAATGGCTAGACTGATGCATGAACGTTGATGATACGCATTGACCCGAAATCTTGATACTTCCGGAATACTATAGGAAAAATCTAGCTCTCCTTTTTCCTTAAACATATCCCACATATGGGGCGGCACAATAGCTCTTGCCATTTCTTCTGTTTCAGCAGGCGTTAGCCGATCTTTTCCATATTGCTTTAAAGCACCGTGTAGTCTCATCACAGGCGGCACTCCAACGGTTAAATGAATATCAGACGTTCCTAATTCAAACGCTGCTGTTAAAATATAATCTAGTCTTTCTTTCATAAAACCCATCTCCTACTCTTGTAATGCAACGCGTAATACTTCTTCTAATGTAGTCAAGCCACTTTTTGCTTTAATCAAACCATCGTCTAATAGAAATATCATCCCATTACGAAGGGCATACTTTTTTAATTCAGAAAGTGAGGCATGATTCATCATCAATGATTGAATATGATCATCCATCATCAATATTTCATGAATCGCCATTCGACCTCGATAGCCTGTTTTTTTGCAAGCACTACAGCCTTTTCCTTTATATAAAGTATCGACCTTAATTCCTCGTTTTTGAAATACATCTTTCTCCATTTCAGATGGTGTATACGCCACTTTACATTCTGGACAAATCTTCCGAAGCAGTCGTTGAGCAACAACTCCCGATAAAGAAGAAACAACTAAATATGGCTCAATTCCCATATCTAGTAACCTCGGAATCGTCGAAATGGCACTATTGGTATGAAGTGTACTGAAAACAAGATGCCCCGTTAACGAGGCACGAATCGCAATTTCTGCGGTTTCCTGATCACGAATTTCCCCAATCATGACGATATCAGGATCTTGTCTTAAAATCGAACGAAGACCACTTGCAAAGGTTAAGCCAACCTGCGCATTCACTTGAATCTGATTAATACCATCCAATTGATATTCAACTGGATCTTCGACGGTCATAATATTCACTTGCTCCGTATTCAATTGATTAAGAGCCGCATATAAGGTAGACGTTTTCCCTGAGCCGGTAGGACCAGTAATGAGTACAATTCCTGAAGGTCTCTCCATTAGCTTGTGTAGTTTTTGAAGGTTTACTTTATTAAATCCAAGCTGTTCTAGGCTAAGCCGGACACTGGATAAATCCAAAATTCGGAAAACCACTTTTTCTCCATACAGCGTAGGCAACAATGAAATCCGTAAATCGATGGGTGTTTGGTTAACTTCCAGCTTAATCCGTCCATCCTGAGGCAAGCGTGATTCCGTAATATTTAAATTAGCCATAATTTTAATTCGGGCAATGAGAAAATTATAAATATTTTTGGAAAGAACTCTGTCGGTTCGTAAAATTCCATCCACACGATAGCGAATCAAAATTTTATGCTCCTGTGGATCGATATGAATGTCGCTCGCTTTCATTTGAACGCCAGCGCCAAGAATTTGGTTAACGAGTCGTACGGCTGGTGCTTCATCATTTTCCAAATCATTATTTTCCAATACAACATCGTCTAGATCTTCAAAGGTTTCATCCATGCTGTAATATTTATATAGGGCCGACTTAATTTCATCCTTTGTTGCAATAACCGGAGAAATTTGAAAGCCCGTCGTTAGCCGTAAATCATCGAGCGCCATATAATCCATCGGATCATTCATCGCTACCACAAGCTGATTGCCTTCTTTTTTGATCGGCAACAGCAAATGGCGAAACGCAAACTCTTTTGGAACAAGCGACACCAACGTAGCATCGACCGGATACTGAAATAACGTAATATGAGGAATGCCTAATTGGAATTCCAATACTTCAATTAATTCCTTCTCCGTAATGAACCCTCGCTCCGTTAACGCGTCACCAAGCTTCTGTCCATGCCTTCTTATTCGCTAATGTATCCTGTAGTTGTTCGGCTGTTATCATACCTGCATCGACTAGTAAATCTCCGATACGTTTCCGTTCTGCCATTGGGTTCACCTACTATCATCTATAATTTATTACAACCTTTGAATGATAAAAAAATTTATTTGTCACTATTATAAAACTAAACAAGTACTGTTTATAGTAAAATATAACTAACCACATAATAGATTTTCATTTTATATATAACTATACGTTAGCAGGTGATTATTTTGAAAAATATCATGAATAGTGAAAAAGGATTAACACTCCTTGAATTACTAGCTTCTATCACTATATTATCTATCATCATTTTAACATTTCTCTCTTTTTTCACAAATGCATTTCGATTTAATACAATCAATTCAGATAGTATTCAGGCAATGAATATTGCAAGAGAAGAGCAGGCATTGATAAAAGAGGATTCTGCAAAAATTACTACAGAATTAGAAAAACCGGGATCCCCATACTATATACGTGAAAAGGATGTCTCAGATTACCATATAAAAATATCAATAAAAAAAGAGCCTGAATACATCAGCTCTTATAAGAATCTTCATGTCGTTCATGTGGAAGTCGATAAAAACGGGAAACTATTTTCCGAAACCTATACCTATCTAGAAGGAAGAGTGAGGAGTAATCCATGAACTCAATGAAGAATCAAGCTGGTATTACCTTAATTGAATTATTAGCAACCTTAACTATCCTATCTTTTTTGCTAGGGATTATATATAGCGTTTTTTCTAATGGCTTACAGTACTCTTCTAAAGCAAAAAATACCGTTTCGATTCAACAGGAAGCGAATTACTTACTTACGGTGTTAAAAGAGCAACACGAAAAGGTAAATTCTTATACGGTTACAGTAAATAATGACCATAAAAAAGTTGTGATAAACAACAGCAATAATGAAACCTTTACTATTGATAATCCCAACTTTTTTTACAAAATGTGTAAATATAACCCATCGACTTCCAATTGCGAAAAACCAATTGAAGGTAATTTTGAAGAAACGATTGATTCTAAAAACAGATTTCCAATTAAAATCATAATTGAGAGCAGCACGAACGATGATTTGACTTATGAAGTAAAAACGATTTTATCCAGATTGTAGGTGAACATGATGAAAAATTTAAAAAGTGAAAAAGGAATTGCCTTAGTTATTGTATTATTAATAATTACCGTTTTTTCTATTCTAGGCATGTCTGTCATTAGCTTCGTTATTTCGAATACAAAACAAGTCGAAAAAACAGAACAAGACATGCAGGCAGTCGATTTAGCTGAAATGGGTGCGGTTTATTATAAAAATGCTTTTATATTAAATGCTGATAAAGTACTGAGATCTACGATAACTACAGCTATAAAAGATATTGAAGATATTAATAAAGGCAGGACTAACAATAATAAGATTCTAATAAATGAAGAAACCATATTTAATCAATTAGAAGTTACTTTAATTCAGCCTGGGAAAATGAATCAATTTTTATCAATTGTTACTCTTCCCTTTTCTAAGCCCGTCTCTGATGACCAAAGCTATAGCTTTCAAATTATAAATCATTCTATAGAGCCTTTTAAAAAAGAAAATCCCAAAATTTCAATCACATTTAAGAGTAGAGGAACTGTAGAGCAACACAATGAAGATATTACTACCACAATTGTATTAAATAAAAATAATATAACGGAATTAATCCGTATTTATAGAAATAATAATGGTGGAGGAACTGGAATTGGCAACGACAATATAGAAATGGATTTTTCAAAACTAGTTGAATTTTCAAAACTAGTTGGACTAAAAAGCTGTAAATATAATGAAAATACGTGGTTAGAAAACAACTGTTCTTATGATACTAGTATTGACGATACTAATAAACCTAGTGATATAAAAAATAGAATAGTACTTATAAACGGTAGTTTAACACTACAAAATGGAAATAAAGATATTGAAAATTCCACACTTTATATTACGAATCAAGCAACGTTTGGAAATATTAATCAAGGAGGCATTAATGGTTTAATTTTATTTGTAGATGAAGATGCAACGTTTGGAAATATAAAAAATGGAATTCAAAATTCAAAATTATATATAAAAGGAAATGCAGATTTTAAAAATAATATTGGGGAAATAGGAAATTCAACAACCATTTGTGTCGGCGGTAATATTACAGGTGGAATTTCGCAAATGGAGTTAACGTATTTTCTTGGAAACAAAATAAAGAAGCGTACAATAGATCAAGCTGTCCCCCGATTAAAGAAAACAATTCAAACGGGAATGGTTCTGTTCCCATTATACAAGAAATAGAAAACCAGACAGATGAAAATATGGATTTGACATACCATTAATCACTTCACATATGATAAATAGGCTATCCAATGGATTTATTTTGGATGGCCTATTTATACTAAACTATACATTAGAGTCAAAAAGAAAAGTTGATTTACCCTAAGCTCTTTCCCCTCATTAACTTATGCTAAATCATAACTCAATACTCATTCTACTATTCTTCTTTTTCTGTGTTCGATTTCCCTTTTGTCGTATCTTCATCATTCAACTCTGAATCTTCCTGACTCAGTATCTGGTGTTGTTGTATCTGATGGTACATCTGGTGTTAATGTTTCTGGCACTGTTCCCGTTTCAGTCGTCGTTTCCTACACCTTCTTCTTCACAACCACCTCATTCACCGGCAAGTAAAAGTCTTTCGCAATCAGAACAGAGTCCAGATTAATTCCGGCTGAATCATAGCTATTTCGGTAAATCATAATCGAATAGCCTTCTTTACCTGGCTTCGATTGTTCACTAGCAGGATTCGTTGTGTAATGAATAATTTGTTTATACGGGTAGGTGATTCGATTTCTTTCAACTACCTTATAGCTTTTTCCTGTGGCAAATCCGTTCATATCAGCAACCAACGTATTTCCATTTTCAACACGAAAGGCGACAGTTATTTCATAGTCATTCGGATTATATAGCGTTAAATCAAGATCCTTAAGATTGACCCTCGCCTCGTAGCCTAGCTTGTATCCTTCTGGTAACTCCGTACTAATCGATCGTTCGACAATCTCCAGGTTTGTCGCTAAACTTGCTTCATATAAAACAGAGGCCACTTTAGATAAGAAATCATTGGAAAAGGCTGTTTTTTTGCCGACAACATCTCCAATAAACGAAAAATTCGACTTTGCTGGAATGGTCAATGTAGGATGTTCATCCACCCATTTTTTTAACGAATTTGGTTCAGCAATCATCATGTTTGCACTCGACAACACTTGACGATTTGCTGCTTCCCCTCTCAAAAACTGTGTGATGCTAATGGATTGCGAAGTCGCAAATGAACCCGCTTGTTTTTCTAATTCAGCTTTTACCGCTTGCTGATTAATATTATTGATAAACTCGTTGCCTACTAAGTCTAGTAATATACTTGTTACATACTTTTCATCCATATTGACATAAAGCGTATTTTCCGCTCCATTCTGTGCAGTGGAAACCACTTCTGACACAGGAAAGCTAAAGTTTTCTAAAGGAACTTCCACACTCTGATCCGCAAACGTTACGTTATACGCTTGCGATGTTTTCCATTTGTTCACCGCATCTAACACTTTGGTCTCTGCCTCTTCGCGTGATAAACCCGCAACAGACACAGTACCAATTGAGGTATTTGGAGCATACGTTTCCTCGGACTGAAAGATCCTATCATATGCATATGTCCCGATTTGTGGGAAAAACATAATAAAATACGCACTAATAAACGTAAGGAGAAAGATGTATATAAATTTGTTATTCATCTCCTACACCTCCTCATTACGTATAATTCCTTTTTTTCTTAAATAGATTTCTTCTAAATCTTCAAATTGAGCCTCTACCCTGTCTTCATACATTTTCTGTTTTTCACGCCGCTCAGCAGTCTGCTCTCTTCTTGACTCTGCTAATGCTTCTATCACACTATCTGTTTTCACTTCTTCTATAGAGTCACTATTTTCTTCAAGACTTTCTATTACGGCATCATTCGTTATATCTTCCAATTCTTCGATTCTTGTAAAATCACGTATCTCTTCCAACTGCTCTATTCTAGCAAAATCCTTTTCTTCTTTATCTTCCTCTATCAGAGTTATCTCATGTATTTCTTCTGTTGGATGAACTGCATCCATTTCACTATCATTTTCATCCATATCCTGAAACAACCGAATGCGATGCTCCATTAACAGTTCTTCTTCCGTTTCAAGGGAACTATCTATGCTTTGCTCCGCATGTTCTGTAAAAGATTCATCGATTGTATAAAGGTCTCTCGCTTCGAAATCTATTTCCTCTATGTCAGGAATGATCGTTTCCAATGATGGACTGACTTCTGCAAGACTAGTCTCTACGATCTCAGCTGTTACATTGTCCAACTGTTGATCAGTTTCAATATCAAACGGAGTCATTTCCTGTAATTCCGGACTCTGTTGTTCGCTAGCTAAAGCTTCTATACTAGTCCGTTCCACAGTTGATGGTTCAATGCTTGTTGTTTCCATTTCTATATTGGGCGTTTCTATATCTATTGTTTCAACTTTTGATATTTCTATATTTGAGGTTTCATCGCTTCGTACTTCAATACTTGCCTTATCTATCTTTTCTCTATCCGGCATGTTTACCGAATCATAATAATCATCGATCGTTTCTGCTAATTTTGCTTTTTCTACTTGCTGTGCAAACGAAAAAACAGGAGAAATGTTTTCTACAGCAGGTTCCCCTTTTGTTTCTTGTTTCAGTTCAAGCTTTTTCATCAAAAAATAACTAAACAGAACGGAAAGTAGCAATGGGTAGAGAATCACTTGCCAGAATGACAATACCTTCATCGACATAATACCAATGATTCCAATAAACACACTTGTCGCCAAGATCATGCTTTTTCCCTTAACACCCACTCTTAAAGGCAAGGCATATATTAGTATTGCAAGAAGTACAATGGCGACTCCAATGCTCATTAATAAAATCATTATTCTCACCCCACATACTTCAAAAAATTGATTAACAAAAAGATGATGTACCATTCATTTTAACAGACAATATTTTAATTGTCATAAGAATAACCGCTTTCATGCAAGGATTCTCTTACCAATGTCAGAAAATATAGCGATCCTGTGACAACGATGACATCTTCTTTTTCGGTATGCTCTAAAGCCACTTCAATCGCCTTTCTCCAATCCTTTTCCATCACTTTCTTTTCATGATGACTCTGTTCAAAAAGCACCTCCGCACTCGCCGCTCGTTCATGCGTAAATTCAGTAATGATGATTTCTGTTGCCACTTCATCTAGCAACTTAATCATATTGGCATAATTTTTATCACGTAACGCACGTAAACACAAAATGATAGTTTCGATTAGGATACTGCGTGCGTAGCGTTTCTAGTAACACACGTATTCCCGCCTCATTATGAGCACCATCAATAATAATCGTTGGCTTATCTGATAGTTTTTCAAAACGTCCCTTCCATTTCGCTTTGTGCAAGCCTTCTCGAATGCTAGTTTCGGAAATAGGAAAGACATCTTTTAATAGAGTAACCGCTGCAACGGCTAACGCTGCATTATCGACTTGATGACTGTCCAAACATTTGTAGCTCAAGATTTTCTAAAACCGTATCGCCCATTGTAAAAGTAAAACGCTGCGTTGAATCAGTATGGTTAATGTCACGAACTACAATATCTTTCGTTAATTGAAAATAAGGTGCTTCAAGAGACTGTGCTTTTTTCTCAATCACCTGTGCTGGCTCTTCTTCAGTTACTCCACTGATAATAGGTGCACCCGCTTTAATAATCCCTGCTTTTTCCGAAGCAATCTCAGCTAAAGTATTCCCAAGAATATTCGTATGCTCTAGTGAAATCGACGTAATAATGGAAACTAGTGGTACGATGACATTCGTTGAATCGAGCCTTCCTCCAAGCCCTGCTTCTAGTAGGACAAGATCCACAGCACGATGGTGAAAATAACAAAAAGCCATCGCTGTTAAGATTTCAAATTGTGTCGGACCATTTCCCGCTCTGATCCATTTCTTGAATGACAGGAGAAAGCTGTTGAAAAGTAGCAATAAAATCCTCATCAGTAATATTCTCATCATTTATTTTTAAGCTGTTCATTTATTTCTTCTAAATAAGGAGAAGTAAACGAAGCAATCGTATACCCTTCTGTAATGAGCATTTCTTTTATATAATGGAATGTAGAGCCTTTGCCGTTTGAACCAGCAAGATGGATGTATTTCAGCTTTTTATGTGGATTGCCTAGCTTGTCTAGTAGCTCTTCCATCCGTGAGAGCCCGAAATTCATTCCTAATTGAAGTGATCTAGTTTCAAAGAATGCTTGGATTTCATTCATAGTTGTGAACATATTTTGTTTGCCTCCTAGTTTTGCGTTACCTATATTTTATCAATATCTTTTTGTTTTACATAGATGAAAGGAGTTTTTAGATGAGTTCATCTGCCCCTACTTGCTGGATTGTCGTGAACGGCTATTTACAGCAGGAGAAATTTTCTGATTTAGCTTTATTTGTTCAAGAATCTGCTGAAAGAAAAGGAATTTCAGCAACGATTGTCCGTAATTTTGATTTACTTTCTATCATAGAAACTGGCGAGGCAAAACTAGCCACTGACCAGCCGCTTCCTGATTTTGTTCTTTTTCTCGATAAAGACATTCACTTAGCTCGCCAGCTAGAGCTGCTCGGACTGCCTGTTTATAATCGAAGCGAGGCGATTGATGTTTGCGATAGTAAAGCGAAAACACATCAAGCGCTAGCAAATCACGGAATTCCAATGCCGAAAACGATTTTTCCTCCGTTTACGTATGAAGGAATTGAACGGCAAAACTTTGATGCTTTTAGTAGAATTGGACAGCTACTTGGCTATCCGCTCGTTGTCAAAGAAGCGTATGGCTCTTTCGGACAACAGGTCTATTTAATTCAGAACGAGAACGAATTAATTGAGCTTGTAAAAAAATTAAAGCATAAACCATTTATTTTACAAGAATTTATTGAAAAGAGTCGTGGTCGTGATATTCGAATTAATGTCGTCGGTGACAAGGTGATTGCCGCGATGAAACGAACATCGGAGCATGATTTTCGTGCGAATATGACAAACGGTGGGCAAAGCTCTCCTTACACACCAACTGAGGCTGAAGCAGAGCTTGCGATTACTGCTGCTCGTATTCTTGGTGTTGATTTTGCTGGCGTTGATTTATTATTCGGTGAAGACGGTCCACTGCTTTGCGAAGTGAATTCGAATTCACATTTACTCAATATTTATCATTGCACAGGCATTAATATTGCCGATGCGATGTTTGATTATATGATAAAAAGGACGTTTGACCAATGACAAAAATAGGATGGTTAATTTACAATCGCGAAGATGCGGAAAAAAATAAAGCGTATATCGATTGGATGCTAGAGGAAGCTAAAGAGCTTGGGATGGATTTGCAGTTTCATTATCGGGAGGATTTGCAAATCGGACATCGCAATAATCAGTTGTTTGTTACTGTTCAGCATGCTCCTGCTGAGCCACCCGCTTATGCCATTGTCAGAACAATTGATCCGTTTTTAACGAAGCAGTTAGAAATGCTCGGAACGGTTTGTTACAATTCTTCCTTCGTTGCGGAAATAGCTAACAATAAAGCCAAAACCCATCAATACATAAGCTCACTCGGCATTCCGATGTCAGATACCATTTACTGCTGTGGTCCTGTTCAAGCGGAGTTACCTTATCCGTTTATCGCTAAAGAAGTGCATGGACGCGGTGGAAAAAGCGTGTATTTAGTAGAAAATAGTGAGCAATTAGCATCATTGCCAACAGAAGGAGAATGGCTGATTCAAAAGCCTGCTGTCTTTGGTAAGGATGTACGTGTCTTTGTCGTTGGGAAAAAAATTATTGCTGCCGTGCTCAGAGAATCAGCTACGAATTTCAAAGCCAATTATACACTCGGTGGCTCCGCTTCGCTTTATCAGTTATCAAATGAAGAAACAGCTCTTGTACAAAAAATCATTGATGCCTTTGACTTCGGTATGGTCGGAATTGATTTTATTTTTGATGAAGAAGGTCGTTTTTTGTTTAATGAAATTGAAGATGTCGTGGGGAGTCGGACTTTAAGTGCAGTGAGTGAAATCAATATCGTGCGGGAGTACTTGAAATTTATAAAAAATCGTATCGATTGAGGATTTGGCTCGATTTTTTAGTAAATTGGACAGATTATGAAAGGAATTGGACAGATTTTCACCTAAATTAGAC
>CAWBND010000015.1:0-65356 GCA_963790055.1 uncultured Bacillaceae bacterium | reverse complement strand
ATATTCATTTATGAAAATGAATACGAACTAAAATTATAAAAGTTCGTATTGAATAAGCGCCTACAAATGCTGTTGTACCAACGTTTAAGACACTATTTATATAGAAATTCCTATTTATTGACTATTTGAATACGAACTATTATAATGAAAATATGAATAGTTCACTTAAGGGGAGAGGATAAAAATGGAGGATTTAAAGACAAATGGAGTGAAAAAAGCAAAACAAGTGGAGCCCATCAAGAACAAAAAAGACTTAAAGAAGCTCGTTACCTATTTGAAAGCAACTAATCTACGAAATTACACCATTGTCGTTGTTGGAATGAACGTTTTATTACGAGCAGGAGATT
Organism: uncultured Bacillaceae bacterium; assembly: GCA_963790055.1. Lineage (GTDB taxonomy): Bacteria > Bacillota > Bacilli > Bacillales > DSM-1321 > Peribacillus. The sequence goes on along the minus strand of CAWBND010000015.1, from coordinate 65,009 downwards.
TACTAGAACTAAAATGGAGTGATGTTTTAGAAGAGGACATGACTTTTAAACGCAAAATATGGATTACAGAAGAGAAAACAAATAAACAAAGGAAAATACGCTTCAATAATGATTCCATTGATGCCTTGACCCTTTACAAGGATTCTTTAAATCCATTTAACGTAAATGATTATATTTTTACATCACGCAAAGTAAACAAGAATGGTGAAAAGAAGCTCGATGTTAAAGCTCTACACAAGATTATTAAAGATACATGTAAGGAATTGAATATAAAAGGGAATTTCGGCACTCACACTTTAAGGAAAACAGGCGCCTATCACATTTATAACGATAATATAGCCACTAATCCAACCATCATAACAAGGCTTCAAAAAATATTAAATCATTCATCCCAAGCAACAACCTTACGTTATATCGGCATTGAAACCCAAGAAATAGATGACATTTTCGATAATTTAAAACTGTTTTAATATCTTATAGGAGGATGAAACAATGGATTTAGCTGAATATTGTGGTAATATTGAATTTTCAATTCTTCAATTCATCTTTTCAACGACTGATGAAATAAAGGAAAAAATATCCCAGAAGAAGTTGTTTTACAAAGAACAAATTATCCGATACATCCACCAACAAATTGATCAATTTTTCAAAAGATTTACAATCAAGAAGGCTTTACTGCAAACATACAGAAATGATGTTTTTAATACCATTATGTTTAAGCTTAAAAATACACTAAAGGAGCGTATCATTTTCCAATGTGCATAATGGAACCTTTTTATAGAAAAGAACCTTGCTTGCTGCTTCATAATCAACGAAAAAGGTTCTTTTTTATTATTTACTCAAACTTCACAGAGTGAAATCGACAAATAAGCATAGAGGTGTATTTATGAAGTTAGATGAGTTTACAATTGGACAGGTGTTCGAAACGAAGTCATTCAAATTAACAAAAGAGGATATTACGAGGTTTGCAGGAGAATTTGACCCTCAATATATGCATTTGGATGAGGAAAAAGCAAATCAGGGAAGGTTTAATGGAATCATTGCCTCTGGTATACATACGCTAGCCATTTCATTTAAGCTTTGGGTTGAACAAGGTATCTATGGTGATGATGTCATTGCTGGAACACGGATGAATAATATTAAATTTATAAAGGTCGTGTATCCTAATGATGAATTACATACCATTGTCGAGGTTATTGATAAGAAAGCCAAAAAAAATGAAACGGGTATCCTTACTGTATTGTTATCTACTTTCAATGATAAAGAAGAAAAAGTTTTTGAGGGTGACTTGTCCGTATTGATAAAGCGATGAAGGGGTATTGAGTGTAAAGTGAAATAATCTACTTAATATCTCCATTCTCGACTTATAAGTTAGAGTATCTTGCAACTTTGTTTTTGGATACGTTCTTGTTCAATTAACGGGTGGCTTTAGAATAATAACTAAGGAATTATATTTGCTGCTTTTTTTTGTTTTTTAATATTCCGCAATCGGGCGCATTTCTTGAAAAAAAGAAGTGTGCCTTCTTTAGCTATAGGGCCATATTTTTTGAATAAAAAGGAGCTTATTAAATAATGACAGAAAAAGAAAAGGCAAAAGCAGGAATGCTTTATAATAATAATCATGATCCGCAACTCATTAAAGAAAGAACCGAGTGTAAAAAGATTTGTAGAAAATATAATCTTTTAGAAATTGACGACTTTGAATGTAGGGAAGCTACCATTAGGCAGCTGTTTTCTAAGATTGGAAAAGACTTTTGTATTGAACAGCCGTTTTATTGTGACTATGGATATAATATTGAAATAGGTGATAATTTTTATTCCAATCATAATTTGATTATTCTTGATGATGCTAAAGTAACTATAGGTGATTATGTGTTTATTGGACCAGATTGCGGAATATATACTGCAGGCCATCCATTAGACGTTGAACGTAGAAATGAAGGGCTTGAGTATGCTTATCCAATTACAATTGGTCATAATGTTTGGATTGGTGGTGGCGTAAAGATTATGCCAGGAGTGACAATAGGAGACAATACTGTTATTGCTTCAGGAAGTATCGTTACAAAAAGCATACCTGGTAATGTACTCGCAGCAGGAAGTCCTTGTAAAGTAATCAGAGAAATAACGGAAGCAGATAAAGAAAAATACAAATAAATTATGAGCATAATCCTAATCTGAACTAAATTATTTTTCTGCATAAAGACTGTCCATTAGGGCAGTCTTTTTTCTGTGCGTATAATTGAGTAAAAACTTTAGGGCAGCTAAAAGAAATAATTCGACTGACATATAAAAGTCACAGTATGAGTACGAATCTAAACAAAATATTAAGAGTTTAAAATAAAGTAATTTAATATAGTGGATTTAAAGCGCTTTCAAACAAGGGGTATAAGTTCAGAATTTCCAAAAGGATAATTCGGTAACTATTATAATTTAATGTTGAGAGGTGACAATTTTGAATTCAAAAGCACGTAATGTTGCAATTGGAAGTATTGCTTTAACCATGTTATCGATAGGGTCATATGCTACACTACCTGTTTATTTGGTGCCACTTAGTGAGTTGCTTCATGTTTCAATTGATAGGGTAGCGCTCTTGTTTACATTTACAGCTATCGGAGGCTTTATAACGTCATTGCTATTTGGTCAATTGTTAAAAAGGGTAAAAGTGAAAGTACTCGTATCGATTGCTGGGGTAGCATTAGCCTTATTCTTTTGTAGTATTTTCTTTGGAAAAAGTATGATTCTGATTTATATAGCAGCTATCTTGTATGGATTTGCAACAATATTTGCTGGCTTTGCTATTGCACAAACAGAAATAACATGGTGGTTTATAAAAGGCAGAGCAAAAATCATGAGCTACTTAAACGTAGGAGTAGGGCTATTTGGGCTCATTTTAATTCCTAGTATTGCAAAAGCAATAGGTACCTATGGAGTTCAAAATATAGCACTTTACCAAGGAGTGATTACAGCTGGTATGATAGGAGCACCCATAGCTGGATTAATTTTTGATTTAATGGGATCATACAATGGATTTTTAGTTGCAGCAGGAGTGCATGTGTTTTAACTGTACTTCTTATACTGACCATTCCCACGACTAAAGTCGATGGGGTTCTTTCTCACAAACATCCCACTTACCATCTTCCATAAGAAGGGGCAGAGGCGAGACTTGGGTGAGCAACTCTTGAGAGAAAGACAGTCTTTCAAGAGGGTAATAAGGCTATAGAGAGTGTCCGATTAAAAGAAGCTGAATTGCAAGTGGAGTTGGTATATAAACAAGAGGCAATATGATATGAAGGTGGTTTTAAGAACCTATATTGTTTAGTTTGCAAAATAATAATATTCATTCAATCTTTTAATGGAATTGTGTAAATAAGTTGGCCTTCTTTTAAATTTTATTTATTTTATTTGGTTCCACTTTCACTTTTTTCTCATAAGCTTAGTAATAAGGGGTGGAGTATTATGGAAAAGGAAAAGGAGCAGTTTGAGGTTGAAACGCTTAAACATATCAAGAATAGACTTGATTATATTTACTCCATTGCTAAAAGGTACAATAACGACAATCCTGAATTGATGGACACTATTGAAAGTCTAGCTACAGTAGCAAACATGTTTGCAAAGATTAAATTAGAAGAGTTAAACGGTAATGTTGAAACATCAAGCCCTCAAGGATTCATTGTGAACAAACTAGGAAACTCATACTCAAGAATGAAGGATTATGAAAAAGGAAAAGAAGACATAGACTTTCCGGCTTGGAAGCTCTGATGTTTGCTTTGTATTTTTCAGTAGAGGTCTAATTTAACAAAATAACATTAAAAATTATTTAAGAGGCGCCTATTTTGGCGCCTTCTTTCATTTACAGCATAGCTGAAAGGCGTGTGAGACCGCGGTCTCACACGCAATGAGCCAAAAATCAACAGCGTTATATAACAAGGTCAATTTTTAAAATCCATAATAATGACGAAGTAAATAAGAAATCCATTTACAATGGGGGTGATTTCGAATATTTTCTAGTAACCCTTTTACAATAGCGCGACTTAAAGTCGGTTGGAAGAGTTGCTGTTGTAACAGGAGTAACGATTCTTTTTCGATAGAATCTTCCATTTCTTTTATTTTTGGGTCTAGGATTTCAAGGATTTGTTCCTTCGTTACTTCTTCACATATCGGTTGCTTAACTAGTTGGATTAGTTCTTGTGAAATAAATGGGATAGTAGTATGTTTCGCTAATATATTTGTTTTTTCCACAAGTGATTTAGATAATAAGTTTAAATCTACCGGTAGGCTATTGAAGAAAAATAAATTTGAATAGGTACTCATAAAGCCTTTAATACAATAAATTAAATCATATTTTGTTTGCTGGATCTCTTCACCATATAAGTGCTCAATCATTGTTAAGATAATGTTCTCTATTAGTTGATCATAATAATGAAATTTTAATAGCAGTTCTTTATTAAATGATTGAGTTTGCTCTTTGACAAGAATTTTGGCAAAGTCGGAGTGCTTATGAAAAGAGTGAAAGATTGTGTAATAAAACTCATATAAAAGTTCTTCAACATCCTTCGTATTTTTGACTACATAGTCAATCTCAGAGGTGATTTCCATCATGAAATGGTCAATCAATGCTGAAATCAATTCATCCTTTGACTTGAAAGATAGATAAAAAGCACCTTTAGAAATGCCGCAATAGTCTGTTATTTGTTGAACAGAAGTGGCTTCAAATCCTTGTTTGGCAAAAAGTTCCAATGCCTTTTCCATAATTAATTGTTTTTTCATCATTATCGCTCCTAGGTCATATCATTGACAAATGACTGATTGGTCACTTATTATAAATAAATGAGTGTAATAAGTCAATTAAGGGTAGGTGTAAAAGTGAAAGGTTTAGTCAATTTTGTTTTAAAGAATAAACTAGCAGTTTGGTTGCTTACGATCATTATAACTGTCTCTGGTATTTATTCAGGTACACGAATGAAAATGGAGACCATGCCAGATATCTCAATTCCATACTTAATGGTCATGGATGTCTATCCTGGGGCAACCCCTGAGAAAGTGATGGAGGATATATCCATACCGATAGAAAAGGCAGTAGAAAGCCTTGAGGACGTGAAATCTGTTTATTCAAATTCCTATTCTAACATGTCGAGTATTCAAGTGGAATACGAATATGGTGTAGATATGGACGAGGCTAAACGTGCATTAGATGCTGCATTAGATGGGGTGAGTCTACCAGAGGGAGCACAAGAGCCGACTATTACAGCCATTAGTATGAATATGATGCCAGTCGTTGCCTTAAGTGTAAGTAGTGAGGAAGAGGATATTGTTGAATTAACGTCAACAGTAGAGGACATTTTGCTTCCAAAAATCGAGAAAATCGATGGTGTTGCATCTGCTACGATTACAGGTCAGCACATTGAAGAAGTACAACTTACGTATAATAAGGAAAAACTGGCTCAATATGACTTAACAGAAGATAAAGTAAAGGAAATCATTCAAGCAAGTGACCTTGCTGTTTCATTAGGTCTTTATGAGTTTGAAGAAGGTGAACAAGCTGTAGCGGTGGACGGCAAGTTCATGACAGCTAATGAATTAAAGGACATGCTTATTCCTGTCACACCGTCAGCGAACAATCCATCCCCATTTGTGAAACTTAGCGATATCGCTACGATTAAAGTAGTTGGTAAAGTACAATCGGTTTCAAGAACAAATGGTGAAAATGCGATTGCCATTCAGATTGTGAAAGAGCAACAAGCAAATACAGTTGATGTTGTAAACAGCGTGAAGGAGCTAGTCAAGGAACAAGAGGAAAAAATCGATGGTCTTACCGTGGATGTCTCCCTTGACCAAGGTGAACCGATTGAAAAGTCCATTTCAACCATGATTGAAAAAGCGGTATTTGGTGGTTTAATCGCCGTATTAATCATTCTTCTATTTTTACGAGATTTCAAATCAACGATTATTTCCATTGTATCTATTCCAGTTTCGATTTTCATGGCGTTACTCTTATTAAACTGGTTGGATATTACGCTAAATATTATGACGCTTGGTGCGATAACGGTGGCTATTGGTCGTGTTATCGATGACTCGATTGTCGTAGTGGAAAATATTTATCGTCGTCTGCATCTAAGAGAAGAGAAATTAACAGGACGGGCTCTTGTACGGGAAGCAACTATTGAAATGTTCAAACCAATCCTGTCATCGACATTAGTAACGGTTGCGGTATTCGCGCCACTTATTTTCGTTGGCGGTATGGTCGGTGAGCTATTCATGCCGTTTGCCTTAACAATGGCGTTTGCTTTGGGGGCTTCATTAATTGTAGCCATTACCATTGTTCCTGCATTATCCCACTTCTTATTCAAAAAGAAGTTATATAGTGAAAAGACCGAAAGCAGTCATAAAGAGGCTGGTAGATTAGCAAAATGGTATAAAGGGATCCTAGAATGGACACTTAATCATAAAATCGTTACTTCACTTGTTGCTGTTGTGTTATTAGCTGGTAGTTTGGCATTAACGCCATTCATTGGTTTCAGCTTCATGGGCAGTGAAGAAGAAAAAGTGATGTACTTAACATATACACCGGCAGCAGGAGAGCTAATGGATGATACATTAGCAAATGTGGAAGTGGTAGAAGAGAAGTTATTAAAACGTGATGATATTGATATTCTTCAAGTATCGGTAACGGAAGACGGCGATGCAACGTCAGCAATGATGGGCGGTGGAGCAGGCGGTGTCTTAATGTACCTCATCTTTGATCCAGAAATGGAGAACTTCCCAGAAGTACGCGAGAAAATTGAAAACTATGTGTCGGGCATTGGTCAAACAGGCGAATGGAAGAGCCAAAACTTCTCTTCTATGTCGATGGCTACCAATGAAGTTAGCTATACATTCTACAGTGAAGATTTAGATAAACTAAATGAAGCTGTCAAAATGGTAGAAGACGTTATGAAAGAAAATGACGGCTTAAAAGATGTTTCTTCAAGTGCAGAGGATGCATATGTGGAGTATACGTTCAACGTAGAACAAGATGAATTATTGCAATATGGGTTAACAACAGGTCAAATTGTCATGATGTTAAGCCCGGATCGAAAAGAAGAAGTATTAACAACGGTTGAAAAAGACGGTGACACATTAGAAGTAATCGTTCAGCAGGAACAAAATGCACAACCGAAATCGATTGATGAAATGTTAGACAAAGCAAGTACCGACAGCACAAGGCATGCCGATGCCACTTTCTGAGCTTGTAACAGTTAAGGAAGGTACAACGTTAAATACACTTGCACGTAGTCAAGGTGAGTATTATGCGACCGTTTCAGGGACAATCCTTGACAAGGATATTTCAAAAGCAACATCTGAAATAGATAAAAAAATTGAAAAACTAGATTTACCTAAAGGGGTTACAATGGGGGTTGCTGGTGTAGCCGCAGATATGACTGAAACCTTTACACAACTTGGAATAGCGATGCTTGCAGCGATTGCTATTGTGTACTTCATCCTTGTTGTAACATTTGGTGAAGGTCTAGCACCATTTGCTATCCTCTTCTCGTTGCCATTTGCGGTTATCGGTTCATTTGTTGGTTTATTACTGGCTGAGGAAACAATCTCTGTATCCGTTATGATGGGTCTCCTAATGTTAATCGGTATCGTTGTAACGAACGCGATTGTACTTGTAGACCGCATTATTCATATGGAACGTGATGGTATGAATATGCGTGAAGCGATTTTAGAAGCTGGTGCAACTCGTCTACGGCCAATTTTAATGACGGCGATTGCAACCATTGGTGCGTTACTCCCGTTAGCTACGGGAACAGGCGGCGGTGGTTTAATATCAAAAGGTTTGGGTATTACAGTAATCGGTGGTTTAGCAAGTTCGACGTTATTAACCTTAATCATTGTACCGATTGTATATGAAGTATTATCTAAGCTATTTAAGAAAAATCGTAAAGAAGTAGAAGAAAACTAAGTTATTTAGCCCGGCAAGATGATTCGTCATCCTGCCGGGCTTTTTTGCTTCTGATTTTGATAGTGTGCCATTCGACAAAAGGGAGTGTAGAGGAAGGGTTGTAAAGATGAGGATACTATGACAATATATAGGTGTATAAGGGATTCTCTTTTAGATATGGGAATAGTAAGAGGTTGGGAATCATTCCTAATGTATCAGACTGAACACTAATTAATGGAGGAAATAAGATTATGTCTAATTTGCCTAATTGTCCAAAATGTAATTCAGAATATACGTATGAGGATGGAAGTCTTTTAATCTGCCCAGAATGCGCTCATGAATGGACGTTGGAAGCAGAAACTGAAAATACTGAAGATCAAAAAGTTGTCAAAGATGCAAATGGAAATGTGTTAAACGATGGAGATTCTGTAGCAGTCATTAAAGACCTTAAAGTAAAAGGAACGTCATCTGTTATCAAAATTGGTACAAAGGTAAAAAGTATTCGTTTGGTCGATGGAGATCATGATATTGATTGCAAAATTGATGGCTTTGGGGCTATGAAATTAAAATCTGAATTTGTTAAAAAGATATAAGTAGCTTTTACAGCAAAGTCGTCAAGACAGAGTCTCGTACTCTCGGCTTTGTTGGCAACCTAAAGTTGTTAGCAAGATCTTACCTAATTTTAGGTATAGGTCTTTTTTATTTATAAGGATCTATACCGTATCAAGGTATGGATCCCTTTTTATTTAATTTTTCAGGAGGTACTAATGAAAGATGATTAAGTGCTAGAGATATCAGTAAGAATGGAGTCTATCTTATAGTTTTTGTATAAAAAATTGGAGGGACATATATGAATAATTTTGTATGTAAACAAATGCCTAGTTATATTGAGCGGGAAATGAAAATCATAATGGATCATGTCAAACCTTTATTAAAGAAATCGTCAAGATATACGTTTATTGCGATTCCGATGAGTATGACGTCATTTATGAATCTGTTTTTTCTCATTGTATATAATGGTGTGAATAAAGAGGTAATGGGTTCATTAATTCTATTTGCTATATTTGCAGCGATTGGAATGGCGTTATATAAAGAATCAAAGTTTTTGCGAAAAGAAATTCAACAGAAGAGCAACCAATATATCATCGAGCGGATTAAGAAGAGTGAATATGTTTTGGATTATCAGAAAAAGGAATTTATTGCCTTGATTAATGAACAGCCTGTTTTAGGGTTCCATACATTTATTAATTTTTTGGAAGAAGAAAATAAGAGAAAATTAGAACAAACATAAGTTACTTCTTTTTAATTATTAAGTAGCAAAAGTGTTGACAAAGAGGAGTATATTTAATAATATAATCTTGAATTAGAAATAAATTGATTCGAGAAAAGTCAATTCATAATTTTATCAACTTAGAAGTGTATATGAACATCTTTGAGAATGCTTAAATTTTCTGAGTTTAATGGAAAACAGTCTTTGATTTCGAGGAAGCAGAATGTAGAGTCATTCACAATTCCAAGATAAGGAGCTGATGCATGTAGAAGATTAATTAAGGTATAGGCGGTGTTAGAAATGGGTTTATTAGATAAACTATTTGGCAGATCAACGAATAATGAGGAGGAACAAACAATGGAACAATTAAAAATTGGTATTATCTTAGGAAGCACACGTCAAGGTCGCGTAAGTCCACAAGTAGGAGAATGGGTAAAATCTATCGCAGATAAACGTGGAGATGCAGAATATGAAATCGTAGATATCGCAGACTTTAATTTACCATTTTTATTTACAACTGATGGTTCAGAACCAGGAATCGCAGCTTGGGGCGAAAAAATTGATTCTTTAGATGGATTCGTATTTATTGTTCAAGAATATAATCACAGCATTACAGGAGCATTAAAAAATGCCCTTGATACGGCGCAAGCACAATGGAACAATAAAGCAGCAGGTATCGTAAGCTATGGTTCAACTGGTGGCGCTCGTGCTGCTGAACACCTACGTGGAATCTTAGGCGAATTACTCGTTGCGGACGTTCGCACACATCCAACATTGTCATTGTTCACAGATTTTGAAAACGGATCTGATTTCAAACCACAAGATTTACATCTTGATAATGTGAATTTAATGCTAGATCAAACAATCGCATGGAGCGGTGCATTAAAAACTGTACGTTCATAATGATAAAGAATGAAAAAGGATTGTAGAACTTCTGCAATCCTTTTTTGATATTGTCCATTAACGTTTGAATCTTGATAGTGGTTCTGTACGTTAAACTCCGTATACTTTTTATTGGCTAAAGTAAAATATATTCTATATGATTGGTGAAGAAGCTAGTCTAATGAAATGGACTAGCTTCTTTACCATATTTAATAAAACGACAAAAATTTATGAAGAGAGACTGATATGGAATACACTCTTCCATCCTTTTAGAAGGGAGAACATATAGATGAAAAATGATGATAATAGGACACGGGAAAACCGAAAAGATGAACATGTGCAGCTTGCTTTAAGAGAAGAGTCTACGCATTTTTCACATTTTGATCAGCTCTCCTTTGTTCACCAATCTCTACCGAATATTGGCTTGAAAGATGTGGATCTTCAGGTGAATATGGCAGACTTGACTCTGGATAGCCCTTTGTATATTAACGCTATGACAGGCGGCTCTGAAAAGACGGGGCATATTAATGCATCGTTGGCAAGTGTAGCGCAAGCAACTGGAATGGCGATGGCTGTTGGTTCTCAACATGCAGGATTACGCAATGAATCTCTTGTTCATACATATCAGATTGTACGCAAGGTAAATCCTAAAGGGATCATTTTTGCCAATGTGGGAGCGGACGTGCCGCTAGAATTTGCTTTAAAGGCTATAGATATGCTTGAGGCAAATGCTCTTCAGGTCCATCTAAATGTTCCTCAAGAGCTGGTCATGCCAGAAGGAGAACGTGATTTTACAAGTTGGGTAAAGCAAATTGAACAAATTATCCAAAGAGTAGAAGTTCCTGTCATTGTAAAAGAGGTAGGGTTTGGGATGAGTAAGGAGACACTTCAGTCCCTATATGAAATAGGCGTTGAATATGTAGATGTGGGTGGACGCGGAGGAACAAATTTTATTGGAATTGAGAATCATCGTAGAGAAAAATATGAATATGATTATCTAAAGGAATGGGGTCAAACAACGCCAATTGCTTTATTGGAAGCTTACGCATACGTAAATCGGATGACCACATTTGCCTCGGGAGGCATACGGAATCCGTTAGATGTCGTAAAGTGTTTATCTCTTGGGGCTAAAGCCGTTGGCTTGGCAAGCCCTATTCTGCGCGTTCTTCAAAAAGAAGGAATAGATGAAACAATCGAGGAAATGAACAGATGGCATGAACAAATGAAAACCATTTGTACGATGTTAGGAGCACGTACGGTCCATGAATTATGTACTTGTCCGCTCGTGATTACAAAAGAAGTACGGGAATGGTGTGAAGTAAGAGGTCTTGATGTGAGAGCGTTCGCCCAAAGATGTGGAGTATAGTGGAAAGGCTCATGAGTAATGAAGAAATAAAAAGAAAGTTGTTAAAAATGGAATAAAATCTGTGCGATATAGGAACTTGTACGGTAAGAAAAAGAAGGATATAGTAAGGTTATTATTATAATAATATGTATATGAGAAAAGTCGTTTTGACTTCAAAGGGAGGAAAAGAAATGAGTACTCGTAATAGTTTTCATGAGGAACTTGTGAATCTTAAACATCTAGTATTAGAAATGGGAGTAAAATCAGCAAATGCATTACAAGAGTCTATTGAGGCACTAGTTACACAAGATATAGAGCGTGCGATAAAAGTAATTGATAAAGATTATAAAATTAACCGACTTGATCATGAAATTAATGAAAAGGCGATTTGGCTAGTTGCTAAGGAATCACCTGTTGCGTCAGATTTAAGGAGAATTCTTTCAAGCATAAAGATTTCTACGGATTTAGAAAGAATCGGGGATTTGGCGGTCAATATTGCAAAATCAACGATTCGAATAGGGGAAAAAGAATTGTTTAAGCCACTAAAGGACATCTCTTCAATGGCTGAAAAGGGAAAAAGCATGTTAACTCAGGTTATGGAAGCATTCAATGAAGAGGATGCAGAGCAAGCAAGGGCAATAGCAGATCTTGATCATGACGTTGATGAAATGTATGGCAGACTTGTTCAGGAACTGTTATCACATATCGTCGACAATCCTGAAATTCAATCTCAAGTTACACAGTTAGCCTTTGTTTGTCGTGATCTTGAACGAGTTGGGGACCATGCAACGAACATTTCTGAAAACATTATTTTCATGAAAATAGGACAGCTACATGATTTAAATGATTAACAAAGGATAGGTTTTTATGAATGAACAACTAGAAAAATTGCTGTCTTCTATACCATTATTTGAAGATTTAACAACAGATGAATTACAGAAAATGATTTCTTTTACAAAGAAAAAATCTATTGTAAAGGGAGCCCATGTATTTTTTAAGGATGAGCCATTAAATAGTATTTATTTCATTGAAAAAGGAATCGTAAAAATTTATAAAACGGATATCAATGGAAAGGAGCAAATTGTTTCTCTTTTAAAGGAGGGGGACATGTTTCCGCACATTGGTTTCTTTCAAAGTCGCACCTATCCAGCCAATGCGCTGGTAGTAGAAGATGCTTCTTTCATTTACTTATCAACCGCTCATCTTCAAGAAATGGTTCTTCACTATCCAGAAGTCAGCATCAAGCTGTTTCGGGTGATGGAGGAAAAAATTATTGAGCTTCAGAGCAGTCTCGAAGCTCAAGTGCTCAATAATGCGTATGATCAGGTTGTGAAATTGCTTCTTCGTCTTCAGCATGCACATGGTGTTTTGCAGGAGGATGGAAACTATATATTGCCTCTTCATATCACACAAAATGAAATTGCTCAAATGATCGGTGCAGCAAGGGAAACGGTGAGCCGTTCGCTCTCTAAAATGCGAAAAAAAGGTCTAATTGCGGACAGTAATAAAGGCTATTTGCTGCTAAATGTGGAAGCAATGCATCAGGAGCTTTATTCAGAGGACTGAATCGAAAAGCGGGAAGTCCATTAGTCGCTGGGCTTCTTGAGCTAGATACCAGTACAAATTGAAAATGTTCTACTTTCTTATCTTTTAAAAATAGCCCTCTAACATAATTTTAATGTTAGAGGGCTTAGAAAATTAGGATAGGATTCGTTTTTCTCCTTCAATTTCTTGAATTGGACCGATATTTTGTGTGAATTCAAGAGTCCCCATATATTTTCCGTTTTCATCTCGCACTGCAAAATAGCGAATGTATACGTATTTATCACGGAATTTAATATAGAAATCCTCGATATCTTTGACCCCTGCTTTAAAGTCTTCTAACAGCTTCTCGACAACATGAACACTTTTCGGAGGATGACAGTTTTGTACTGTTCTACCGATGACGGCTTTTGTACGAGCAAAAATGCGCTCTTTCCCGTGAGAGAAGTAGCGAACAACATCATCCTGGTCAATGAAGGTAATATCAACAGGTAAGTGATTTAACATTAATTCTAATTGCTGAAGTGATAAAATTCCTGTTTCCATCTTAATGAAACCGTCTGACATGGCTGTAGCCTCTATTGCTTTTCTTTCAGGTTTCCATACTCCTGCTGGTCCAGTTAAGCAATAGCCGATTTCCTCACTTTCATGAGCAATTTTAACCCATTCATCTTCTGTTAAGGTTTGCAGAGCCATCGGGAATAAAATATTTTCTTCTTTAAAAATCATTTCGGTTACTTCACGAATTACAAAGTATAACCCATCAATGACAGCTTGCTTGTCTTTGTTATAGTTCATGAGTTTTTGTTTTGCATCTTTAATAGCGTCACGAATGCGATCATCTACTCCCCACATGACTTGAGTAGGGCCAAAGATGCCGTACTTTTCTAAATAAGGGAACAGAAGATTCTCTTTACGACTATAATGTTTATCCACATCGAGTAACAGATTCAAATCTTCAATGAGCTTGTAGATATTTTCTTCTGAGTCTTCTTTTTCGAAACGCTCGAAGTGTAATTGAATTTTGAAGTTAACAAGCATATCAATTTCTTTGTTTTCTAGCTTAAAGGTATGGATGGGATGCCCTGGTTGATCTTCTGGCTGCTCAGAGCGGTGGATTTCATCAATGGAACCTTTGAAAATAGCTGTATGCACGGAACATAAACGTTGTACTTCCTCAACAGGAATTCCTTCTTCCTCCATTAACGCCTGCTCCATTTGGGAAATCTCCGCAACAGTAATCGTTCCTACTGCTTCTTCAAACTGGGCTTTCACATCGTCTACACTACGTCCATTATGCAAATCCTTAATGATTTTTTTTAATAGTTCTTGTCGTTCTGCTTTATTCAGCTGTTGTTGTTCACGATTATTAATGATTTCGCTCATGTGAAACTCTCCCTTATTCTTTTATCGTAAATCCATTATTTTTGAATGCTTCTTTTACTGTATCTAAAGGTATTCCTTTCATTCGACATCCCTTTGGTAGGGTCATGACACGTCCAGCCGTCTGGAGCATACCTGGTTTTGTTATATTTTCAAAGCCGATTTCAATCATGATTGGCATGATTTCGGGATATTGATTACATAATTCATAAACGGTTTGAGTTACATCTAAAATCTTTGTCATGATTTCACCTCGGAAAGAAATGATATTCATTCTCAAGTAACAATGTAGCATACATGTAAAGATGAGTTTGTGATGCGAATCACATAATGATTATCTATATCGATTTAAAATGAAGAAAGAAATGAATGGGGGGATTTAGCTTGTTTAATCGTGATTATCATGAAAATCCGTTTATTGTCATATGGGAATTAACGAGAGCATGCCAATTAAAATGTCTTCATTGTCGTGCGGAGGCTCAATATCATCGTCATCCGCTGGAATTAACCTTTGAAGAGGGTAAAAAATTAATTGATGATATCTATGAAATGGATAATCCGATGCTTGTTTTTACAGGTGGAGACCCATTAATGCGACCTGATGTATATGATATTGCCGATTACGCCATTAAAAAAGGTGTACGAGTTTCGATGACACCCAGTGCGACACCGAATGTAACGAAAGAGGCGATTCAAAAAGCGAAGGAAGTGGGTCTTGCTCGCTGGGCATTTAGTTTAGATGGACCAACAGCGGATATACATGACCATTTTAGAGGCACAAAGGGATCATTTGATTTAACGATAAAGGCGATTCAGTATTTGCATGAATTAGAGATTCCTATTCAAATCAATACGGTTATTTCTAGATATAATGTGGATGTACTTGAAGAGATGGCCAAATTGGTGGAAGAGTTAGATTGTGTGCTGTGGAGTGTCTTTTTCTTAGTGCCAACAGGGCGGGGAAAGGAAACCGATATGATTTCACCAGTGGAGCATGAAAAAGTGTTTCATTGGCTATATCAATTAAGTAAAAGAGTTTCGTTTGATATTAAAACAACAGCAGCCCAACATTACAGACGGGTGGTTATTCAACAAAAGATGAGGGAAAATAAAGATTCAAGTCGAGCAATTTACTATCAGGATGCACTCATGGAAGGGAAAACAGGTCAGATTGATGGACTTGGTCGTGCTCCGAAGGGTGTGAATGATGGAAATGGGTTTGTATTTATTTCTCATGTTGGTGATGTATATCCAAGCGGGTTATTACCAATTAAAGCAGGGAATGTGAGAACAACCCCATTAGTTGACATTTATCGAAAATCACCGGTTTTTCAAGATTTGCGTAATCCAGATAAGTATAAAGGAAAATGCGGAGTATGCGAGTTCAGGCATGTTTGTGGAGGCTCTCGTTCTAGAGCGTATGCGATGACAGGGGACTATATGGAAAGTGAACCTTTCTGTGTATATATTCCAAAGGCATTGAGAAAATAAAAAGGAATGAAAAAAATACTTCTTTCAGTTGGATACATTCATTGGCTGGAAGAAGTATTTCTTGGATGCCTTTTTTACTCATCTGTTACATAGATTAATTTTTTTGCGAAATTTTCTTTGTATACGCTTTTAATTCTGATATAAGCAAATTTTTAATGAAATCTGAGTTATTTTCCACAATTCCATATTCAAAATGTAGTCCACGAGCTTTCTTCCAAGATACTTTTCCGGCTAGTTCAAATTGTGTTTCATTTAGTTTAAAGGCAATACGAATTTGAGAGTCTTCTGGTAGAGTGATATTGGTTGAAGAGACAATCTTCAAACCATTAGGACTTATATCAAGAAGAAGCACCTCCCATTTTCCAGTAGAAGTGGGTGTATCCTCTTCTTTGCTAATAGTTTCAAGGACTGCTTCTAACGGTTTTCCAAACGTATAACGAAATGGCTCATTTCTTTTGTAGTACATATGTCCTCACCCTTGTTATTTTTACATAATTGATTCAACCATAGATTAAAGGAAGATTCTTCATGTCTATTATACGACAAGAAAGTCTGTTTGACTTGCAAAGATTTTATGTAGCTGTTACTTTTCTGGTTATGGATAAATTCTTTTGAATATGAAAAAAACCAAAGAAAAATTATTTCTTTTGGGTTTTTGTGTTAGTTTGGAGCATTGAAATAGGACTTCTATTAAGCAATTGAGCGTGGGAAAGGGATACTAATACACAAAAGAACAGGTCCACTTTTACGCCTGGTTCGTTTTAGGTTTGCTTTAACTCCAATCGTCGTGCAATGATGGATAGGGTATAATTGACAACAAAGTACATGATTGCAACGAGCAATAGAATTGGAATGAAATAGCTTGAACTTTGCCCATAAATAATTTGAGCGTGATGAGTGAGTTCTGGTAATGAGATAACGACGGCTAGTGAGGTATCTTTCAACAAGGAAATAAATTGACTGACCATAGGTGGAATCATCCGTCGCAACGCTTGTGGCAGAATGATATATCTCAATGCTTGAACATAGGTCAAACCTGAAGAACGTGCGGCCTCTATTTGTCCTTTGTCAATTGAGTTTAAACCACTACGGATGATTTCAGAAATCATCGCGGATTCAAATAAGGTTAAGGCAATAATTGCCGCCGGAATGATTTCTAGTTTTATATTAATCTCTGGGAGCGCAAAGTAAGCAAAGAAAATAATTAACAGTAGTGGTAAGTTCCTTATTGTTTCGACTATTACTGCTAAAATTTGTGATATGACAGGTATTTTTGCAAATCTTATAGTACCAACTAGAGCAGCGATAATGAAGCTCAAAATGATGGAAATAAATGCGACTTTAAGCGTTACCCAAAACCCTTCTAATAAGAAGATGAGATTATCTGGTGAATAAGCATTTATAAAATCCATAATCTATACCTCCTCTCAATTACTCTTAGCTAGGCGTTTCTCTAGATACCCGACGCCAAGACTTAGAGGAATGGTAAGTAGTAAATAAAAAGCAGCTACAAATATGTAGACATCGAACACAACGAATGTTCGTGTAGAGATTAAATCCCCTTGATACATGAGATCAAGACCAGCAACAACTGAAAGAATCGATGAGTTTTTGACAAGATTGATAAACTGATTACCAAGTGGAGGAATAACTATTTTCACCGCTTGCGGGAGAATAATCAAACGCATGGCTTGTCCGTAGCTTAAACCTGAAGAACGTGCAACCTCCATTTGACCTTTTGGTACTGATAAAATTCCTGCTCTAATTGCTTCGGCAATGAAAGAAGACGTATAGATTGTTAAGGCGATGGTTCCAGCTATTAATCCATCTAAACGTAAGCCGATAAAAAAGAAGAAGGTAATAATTAAAAGCGGGATATTTCGGATAAATTCTATATACGCAGCCCCAAACCAGTTTAAAGGTTTAAATGGAACAATTCTCATGACGGCTATTAGAGTACCAATGAATAAACTTGCCACCAATGCTATCAAACTTGCCGTGATTGTAATTTTAAATCCTTCCAAATACATGTCTAGATTTTCTGTTAATATGGAAAAATCAAGCACGACATCCACTCCTCTAACTAGTCAGGATGAGCATGACGCCCATCCCGATAAATCAAACTACTATTATTCTTTAATCCATTTCGCATAGATTTCATCATATTTTCCTGAGTCTTTAAGAGCTTTAAGAGCTTTGTTTAATTCATCCACAAGTGCAGTGTTGCCTTTTTTTACAGCGATACCGTATGGCTCTTCTGTGAATGTTCCTCCTACTAATTCATAAGAAGGATCTTCAGCTGCCATACCATATAGGATAGCGTCATCTGTTGTTAAAGCATCTCCCTGACCAGCTTTTAATGCTGTAAATGCTTCTGCATAGTTTTCAAACTCAAGAACTTTTGCATCAGGTGCTTTTTCACGAATATTGACGGCTGAAGTAGAACCTTTAGTAGCTATTACTGTTTTTCCTTTTAAATCATCGATGCTTTTTATGCTGCTGCCTTTTTTAACAAGTAAAGATTGCCCTGCATCAAAATAGACATCCGTGAAATCAACTTCTTTTTTACGTTCTTCGGTAATGGTCATTGTCGCAACAATGGCATCAATTTCACCATTATTTAAAAGAGGAATTCTTGTTTTGGAAGTTACTTCTTTGAATTCAACCTTTGTTTCATCACCTAGTATTTCAGCAGCAAGTGCTTTAGAGATATCGATATCAAAACCTTCTACTTCACCTGTACTAGGATTTTTTAACCCAAATAATCTTGTATCATGTTTGACACCAAAGACGATTTTGTCCTTTTCTTTAATTTGAGCTAGAACATCTTGACTCTCACTTCCGCTTGTTTCTATGTCGGATTTAGCATTTCCACAGCCAGCTAGTACAATAATAGCCAGTAGTGAAAACAGTGCTCCTTGTAACCATTTTTTCTTCAACATTTACTTCACCCCTGTTTAATGATTTAAAATACGACTAAGAAATAAACGAGCTCGCTCTTCACGAGGGTTTTCGTAAAACTCAGCCGGTACTGCCTCTTCTAAAATGCGCCCCTCATCCATGAAGACGATTCGGTCTGCTACTTCACGTGCAAAGCCCATTTCGTGTGTCACGACGACCATCGTCATGCCTTCATGTGCAAGTGCCTTCATAACATCAAGAACCTCGCCAATCATTTCTGGATCTAAGGCTGAGGTTGGTTCATCAAATAACATAATTTCTGGATTCATTGCTAATCCTCTAGCGATGGCTACCCGTTGTTGTTGACCACCAGAAAGCTGGGATGGATAAGCATCTGCCTTATTCGCAATTCCTACTTTTTCTAGATATTTTTGAGCAATCTGTTTGGCTTCGGCTTCTGATTGTCCGAGAACTTTCATAGGGGCAAGCATGATATTTTGAAGAACGGTTTTATGAGGGTATAAATGAAAGTGCTGAAAGACCATCCCAATATTACGACGGAGTTTGTTAATATCGGTTTTTTTATCACCTACTGGTATATCGTTTACAGTTAGAGATCCGCTTGAAATCATTTCTAAACGATTGATGCAACGAAGCATAGTACTCTTTCCTGATCCAGAGGGACCAATGACTACTACCACTTCACCTTTATTAATGGTAAGATTAATATCTTTTAAGACGTGAAAATTTCCATAATACTTATTTACTTGATCGAAAACGATCATGGATAATGATCCTCCTTTTACCTATGTAGAATATATTTTGCTATAGCTTGTAGGGTGATACATTCTCTAAATCTATTATTATTATCTTTCTGGAAAATATAGTGAGTAAACCTAAAATCCTAGTTCTGATAGGTATTTAAACATTTTGTTATAATCTGTTGAGGATATATAAACCTATTGTAACACAATGAAACTATTATTGGTAATAAATTACTTTTAATCAATTAATTGTAAAATTGAGTTTGGATAACATATCCTATCTGATCAAACGCTAGATTTAATAGTTTTTGAGTACCTCTAAAAATAAAAGTAGCTGTTACTTTTTGATTTGTGGATAAGTTTGTGGATATGAAAAAACCCAAAGGGAAATGACTCCTTTTGGGTTTTTTGTTCGTTTATTTTGTTGGGATGAGGTGTTATTTATACAAGTGAACGTGGGAATAAGATATTATTTTCTAAATGAATATGTTCGAATAAGTCTGATTCAAGTGCTTCCAGTCTTTGATAGACTAGGCGATACGTACCACAAGCGCCTGCTGGTGGAGTGAAGTCATTTGTAATGTCACGAATTTCTTTAATTAGATCTCCAGCATGTGTATGTTCGCTTTCTAACGTTTCAACGATTTGGCTTAATTGTGCATGCGTTTCGGCAGTTGGTTTTTGTTCATGAGCTAAGATTAATGGGAAATCTGTTGTTTCTTCTTTAATTGTATGCTCCTCTAGCTCTGCTTTCAATTCATTGAATAATTTATGCACACGAGCTAAATGAGGATGCTCTGCTCCATGGACGCGTAGCACTTTTGTAACATATGGGCTTAAATTTGGCAATTCCTCATTTAAATAGCCATGATGTTTATTGACGATATGGTCAATTAGTTCTTGATTAGATGCTGTTTGCCAATCTACTTGAGACTCATTTAATACTTTTGTTTCGTGATAAAGAGTATTTAATTTTGTTACTACTTCTTCCTCTGATAAATTTCTCTCATTGATTGCTTCAATTAGTGGACGATTACCTCCACAACAAAAATCGATTCTATATGATTTAAAAAGGTCACTAGCCTTTGGAAATTTCGTAACAATTTCGCCAATAATGGATGTTTCAGTGAATGTTTGTTCCATTTCAATCCCTCCATATGATTTGAATCTAGACACAGAATAGCAACAATTTATTCTCTTTGCGGTGACTTACATCACAACTCTTCTTTTTTCCATTTGTTACTATATAAGCAAGAATCGTTCACTAAAAGGAGGAAAAAATAATGTTTTGTTATCAATGTGAGCAAACACCCACTGGTGGATGTAAAGTAATCGGTGTATGTGGGAAAGATGAAACAATTGCGAGTTTGCAAGATACAATTATTTTTGCCCTAAAAGGGATTGCGGCGTATCGTACGCATGCGAATCAATTAGGCTATACTGACCCATTCGTGGATGCAACAACTCATGAAGCGTTATATATGACATTAACAAACTCTAATTTCAATGTACAAGAACATATTGATATGGCGATGAAAGTAGGTCAATCAGCTGTTCGTGTCATGGAATTGTTGGACAAAGCGCATACTGATCGCTTAGGTATTCCTCAACCAATTACCATTTCACAAAATAAAGTAGAGGGAAAAGCAATTGTTGTCACTGGTCATAATTTATTTGCCTTAGAACAGCTATTAAAGCAAACAGAAGGCAAAGGAATTAATATTTATACACATTCAGAAATGCTACCAGCACATGGATATCCAGCATTGAAAAAGTATTCTCACTTAAAAGGGAATATCGGAAAAGCTTGGTATGACCAACGCCGTTTATTTGAAAAATTCCCTGGTGCGATTTTAGCAACTACAAACTGTGTGATGCCGATTAAAGGATCCTACGCAGACAGAATGTTCTCCTATGAAGTAGCGGGACTAGAAAATGTTCAAAAAATTGAAGGTGAGGATTTTGGTCCGTTAATTAAACGTGCCTTAGAGCTTCCAGAAGCCAATATTGAATCTGATGAAACGTTAGTGACAGGCTTCCATCATCAAACGGTGATTGGTCTAGCTCCAGAAATCATCCAAGCGGTAAAAGATAAGAAAATTAAACGTTTCTTTGTGATTGCTGGCTGTGATGCACCTGGAAAAGGTGGCGAATACTATCGTGAATTAGCAACATCACTACCTCCAGAAGCGGTTATTTTAACAACATCTTGTGGTAAATTCCGTTTTAACGATGTCGATTATGGTACGGTACCAGGTACAGATATTCCACGCTATATTGATTTAGGTCAATGTAATAACTCTGTTTCAACGGTGAAAATTGCGACTGGCGCTTGCTGATGCCTTTGAATGTGAAGTGAATGAACTGCCAGTAAGTATCGTGCTTTCTTGGTTCGAGCAAAAAGCGGTAGCGATTTTACTTGGTTTATTCAGCCTTGGCATTCAAGATATTCGCATTGGACCGAAGCCTCCAGAATTTATTTCAGATGGAGTTATGCAAGTCTTACAAGAAACATTTAATTTAAAACTCATCGGTGATGTAGAAGAAGATATGAATGCTATGCTTTCTAAATAATGTGCATCACTATTTGTAAAGTTTAAAATGAGGAAGGAATCCAGGCCATATGCTTGGATTCTTTTTTTATTTTTCGTTTAGTTCCATAAATTCTATGTAAGTGTTAGTTAGACTAATAGAGTTTCGAAATTTGGAATATTTTTATTTATATTTTTGTAATATATTAATAATAGATAGGGTATATTGTTATATAACAAAAATATAAGGGGAACTATTTCTGAATTGAGGTGAAGAAGGCTTGATTTTAGTTAGTTCTTGTTTAGCGGGATTACCAGTAAGGTATAATGGCACCCATCGTTTGGATCCACGAATACTTATACTAATAGAAGAAAAAAAGGTCATTTCGGTATGTCCAGAATTACTTGGTGGTTTGTCTACTCCAAGAGAGCCTGCTGAAATCATTGGCGGTGATGGCGAGGATGTTCTTGATGGAAAAGCAAGAGTAATTAATCGTTTGGGGAGGGACGTAACGGAGTCCTATATGAAAGGAGCATATGACACATTACATAAAGCTCAAGAGGTTCAAGCGACAACGATTGTTCTTAAGGAATATAGCCCATCCTGTGGGAGTTCTATGATTTATAATGGAGAGTTTAATGGTACAAAAGTAGTTGGAAGTGGGGTTACGGCTGCATTACTTAAAAGAAATGGCTTTAGAGTTATTTCGGAGGAGGGACTGAGTGAGTTTCTTGATGAAATGGCATAAAGAGTCAAATCAAGAATTTCTTGTTTTTCAAAAAATATTGACGGGATTATTTGATTTGTTGAAAAAGTGATATAATCGACTTCTAAGTGAATTTTTAGGAGGATTTTAGTTATGGAACTGATTTATACAGGAAAGACAAAAAATGTATACGCTCTTGAAGATGGGAATTATTTATTAAAATTCAAAGATGATGTGACTGGTGAAAATGGTGTATTTGATCCAGGTGCAAATACAGTAGGCTTAACGTTAGAAGGAGCAGGTCGTGCAGGACTTAGCTTAACGAAACACTTTTTTGAAATATTAAAGGAAAAAGGGATTCCTACTCATTACATAGATGCAAATATTGAAGAAGCAACAATGACGGTGAAGCCAGCTACTGTATTCGGAAAGGGTCTTGAAGTCATTTGCCGTTACAGAGCGGTAGGAAGCTTCCTTCGTCGTTATGGATTGTATGCAGAAGAAGGGCAATCATTAGACGCATTTGTAGAAGTAACTTTGAAGGATGATGAACGTCAAGATCCACCGATTAGTGAAGATGCACTTGATATGCTAGGCATTCTTTCAAAAGATGAATATGCTGTATTAAAAGACCTTACAAAGCAAATTGGAGATGTCGTCAAGGCTGATTTAGCTACAAAAGGTATTGAATTATATGATATTAAATTTGAATTTGGCCGAGTAGGCGAAGATAAGCAAATCGTGTTAATCGATGAAATTTCAGGTGGAAACATGAGAGCATATAAAGATGGAGAATATATCGAACCGTTGAAATTAGAGCAATTAATGTTAGAAGCGTAAATATAAAAACCCCCGCATGATGGAATTTTATAAACGTCCATCATGAGGGGGTTTTTAATGGTTTCGTTCCTTGTTTCGTTGCATAATAGCGAAAGCGTTCATCTGCCCATTGGATCATACTTTTTCCAAATGCAAGAGATCCGCCAATATAGACCGCTGCAATCCCATGAACGATTGTAGCCGTTGCTCCGTTATATAAATCTACACCTCTGATACTCCCACGGCTAAAGGAGGCCACTGAAAAAGTTCGTTTAAAGAGAAAAAGAATCTAACGACCTACTACATATAGATTGTTAACTCATTTTACAATCTGTATATGGATAAAAATCTTCGATGCTTTCAAAAGTTTTTACTTTTTCAGTGGCCTCGGCTAAAGCCGATGGGGTTCTAGGAAACTCTTGCTTCTCTTAATTCATACGCATACAAAAGTATACTCACACACTCAGCACTCTGAACGAGTGGACGGCTTTGGAATTAAGTACTGACATTAATAAACAAATTGTTTAAAGGTTTCACCAAAACTTTTACAGCCAAAGCAACCTCTGTTACCATTAACGACTGCATCCCTGATCCTCATGGACTCGGTAGTATCACACCGCCAACATATTTGTATATTCAGTATAACAAAAGAGGATAGATATTTAAACCATAAAAAGGAAAAAATCGAACCATCGACGTATCATAAGACACCGCCTAGTTCGACCTCACTTTCCTCCCGTCCCTCCCATCCCTAAAGGGGGGGCTAACGCACCGTAATGGGCTTCCTCCTTCAGCAAGTTCTATGACAAATCAATGACTGGTGTTAAAGCTAAAAGTACTAGCCCTAATGTTTGCTTCTTAAACACATAACGTGTAACTAACCCAAGAATAATGACAATCCAAAATGTAATTTCACAGGACACAATTATCCATCCTATAAAATTCAAAAAAAGTCCCCCCTGTTTATGATGTAATGAGAAAAATAAGCGTTATATTTTTATCCTCTTACTAGTATACTACCCAAATATGACCAATTGTGAGATTTGATTAACAAAATTCATTAACTAACATAAAGTATGGAGGGTGTGTTAATGTATAACAAAATTACACCATATAATCAAAATATTGTATGTATTTGATTAACAGTTTTATTTATTTTTGGAATTTTTTGAAAAATATTTTAAAAAAGGATTGTATTGTTAAGGAATTATTAATATAATGTAAATAAATAATTAATTTTTTATTAATTTGTAAAGGGGATAATGACAATGCATCTACACAATTTTATAGAAGAAAAAGAGCGGCGTATTATTTCTTTTACTTATCTTTTAGTGAAAGAAATAGAAGAAAACGTACAAAATAAAGTGTTTTTTTATAAAGAACAAATTGACCGCTACATTGAAAAACAGGCTGATATTTTCTTGAAAACGATAAATGCTAAACATTCCTTGAAAAGTTTATATAGACATCAAATATTATCAAATGTAAATTTTAAATTAAAATATGCCTTAAAGAATCAAGTTTTATTAAGCTGTGTATAACGGATGAAAAAGCCTTAGTCTAAAATGGGAGACTAAGGCTTTATTATCGTTTGTCCTTCTTTTAATAAATAGGCTACTTCGTCAATTGCTTGTTGCACTTTTTTACTGTTCCTCGTATACATCTGTTTTGCCTCCGGATTTTCCGTTCCAAGGGCAAATAATTCTAAGTCAGCTTGGCATTTTTTCAGTGTAGCATATAGTAATGGTTTTTCTTGAGAAGAGGGTACTTGAATTTTATCATCGAAAAGATCGACGGTTAGTTCGCCATATGAATCGACTTGACCGAGAAATACATTTTCGATAGTTACTCCCAATTTTGCTAACTCTGTATGTAGCCATTGTCTGCTTCGACCTGCTGTGGTAAGTCCCTCATCTATAATATCTCCGTCCATAATCACCGTTTGAGGTTCTTTTTCAGAGGCAACCGTTAAGTTTACATCCTTCGCTGTTACAGGCTGGTTTTCTTTTTTTAGAAGTACACTTAAATCTCCAGTAGCCTCTAGTACCGCAAATTCTACATCGGCTACTTTAAAAACACCATCTTTTCGAAGTAGCGCCAATAACTCATCTGTCGTGTATCGTTCCTTTTTCAAATTTTCTTCTATAATTTTTCCGTCCTGAATAAAAACTGTTCCTCTTCCTTCGACAAAGTCTCGAAATGGTTTGCTTTTCAACGAAATTAGTCCAGCTATAAAAGGAATAGCAGCAACTGTTAAAGTGGATAAAACACCTAAATATATGCTTTGTTCAAGCCCTACTATAGCTTCTGCCGCAATATTACCAATGATGATGCCATTGACATATTCGAAGAAGGACAATTGAGAAATTTGTTTTTTTCCCAACCATTTTGTAATCAAAAAAAGAATGAGCATAAACAAGATGGAGCGTACAATGATATCTAACCAATCAGGCATTGTTCCACCTCCTGTGACATAACTTTAAAAACCTTTGTATTGCAATTCCTCTCGTTCCAATTCTCCAACACGTTTTTGTAAATCTATGACTACTTCATGGACAATCATCATTGTTCTGTGAAAGGTACGCTGCGCTTCTTCATCTTGAGTTCGTATCGCTAAACTTGATAAATTTGCTTCAATGCCTTTGAGACTTGAAAGGCATTGTTTAACGTCTGATGCAATGGTCATACAAAATCCTCCTTATTCTTCTCCATACTCAATCGATACAGCATGGGCAATACAAGGGATCGTTTCACTTTGCTGGAAGGTTAGCGGTGATAATAGTGCTCCAGTTGCTACGACTAATATCCGTTTAAATTCACCTTGTTTCATTCGATTTAGTAGGTGGCCATAAACGACTGTTGCTGAGCAGCCAGCACCACTCCCTCCTGCTAACACAGGTTGATCCGCGCTGTAAATCAATAAGCCACAATCTTGATATTGGTTTTCTTGTATCGGTATGCCGTGTTTTTTAAATAAATCTAGTGAGACTTCATGGCCGATTTTACCTAAATCTCCTGTAACGATTAGATCATAATAGGATGGGTCTATGTTTCGGTCCGTTAAATGAGCTTCAATCGTATCAACAGCTGCTGGAGCCATCGCCCCGCCCATATTAAATGGATCGGTCAGTCCCATATCAACGACTCGGCCAATTGTAGCGGATGTGACTTTGGGGCCTTCTCCAGTCTCACTTAATACAGCTGCTCCAGCCCCTGTTACAGTCCATTGAGCCGTAGGTGGCTTTTGTCCACCGTACTCAGTGGGATAACGAAACTGTTTCTCCACAGCGGCATTATGACTAGAAGCTCCTGTTAATAAGTAGTGAGCCCCTTTGGCATTAATAATCGAAGCACCTAATGCTAATCCTTCCATAGAAGTGGAGCAGGCTCCAAACAAGCCGAGGTAGGGTGCCCCTATTGTTCGAGAGGCAAAGCTAGTTGGAGTAATTTGATTGATTAGGTCGCCTCCGAGTAAAAACTGAATGTGTTCTTTTTGAATGCCTGCTTTTTCAATTGCTTTCTGACAGGCTTCTTCAAAAAGCACTTTATGCGCTTTTTCATAGGAATCTTGGTTCAGCCATAAATCAGAGTGCAAAAGATCAAAATCATTGGCAATCGGTCCATTTGCTTCAAAAGGTCCTCCAACAGTTGCGGTTGAAACAATGACTGGCTGATGTTCAAAAACCCATGTGCGGTGCCCTTTTAACATTACAAACCACCCCACTGAACCAAAATGGTTTTGATTAAAGCAACGACAAAAGCAGCAAAAACACCAAATAAAATAACAGAGCCAGCTAATTTAAATAGATTCCCACCTACACCTAATACAAATCCCTCTGTTCGATGTTCGATCGCGGCTGAAATGACGGCATTTCCAAATCCTGTGATGGGTACTGCAGAGCCAGCCCCTCCAAATTGTCCAATTCGATCATACACACCAAAGCCTGTGAGAAGCATTGCAATGAAAATAAGCGTTCCAGCCGTTGGATTTCCAACTGTTTGTTCGGTGAAATGAAAATAATAGATATAAAAGGTTTGGATAGCTTGACCGATTAGACAAATTAAGCCACCTGTAAAAAAAGCTTTTATACAGTTTTTTAAGATGGGTCTTTTTTTCTCTCGTTGGCTTTGAAGTTCTTGATACTCCTGCTGTACAGGTGTTAATTGTTTCTTTTTATTATTAGACATACTTGGGACTCCTCTTTCATTTGTTACGCTAAAAAAGATGTGTACGTGTTAGAAAAGGTTGGTTTATGTTACTTAACCAACCTTTTCATGAAAATTATTGCTTATATTGAGGTTCTTCTTTGATAATTTGTTGAACCCGTGGTGATAAAGTGTCAACGATTGCTTGTGTTTGTGTAGCTGCTTGCTGATAGAGCTGCTTAGCTTGTTTATTCTCGGTTTGCAGAGAAAATGTTTCAAAGCTAGCTTGAGCGCTTTTTAATCCAGCTAATGTTTGTTTCACTTCGTTAATAACAGTCATGAACGATGCCTCCCTAAAAGAATTAATTTACAGTACTAGAATGTTTACAAGTCACTCTTTTTATGTAATTCAAATATATCCATATTTTAAGGATTAATGATTTTTGTATTTGACCTGCTGAATAAATTAATTGAGTAGCAGCTACTTTTCAGCTTGGGGATAAGGTGGGGATAAATTTGTGTATAAATTTAGCTTTAATAGTAAAATTTAAAATTTTAGAGATATTAGGTTGCATTCGTTATAAACACATGTTAAGATAAGAGTAATTATTTTTGTTCGGTATTTAAGAATTCTTAAAGTGTATCTTTTCGTTTCGATGAAAACCTAGGGCAAGGATAGTAATACAATGTGCGAAAAAGCACGAGGAGGCAACAACAATGGAACAAGGTAAAGTAAAATGGTTTAATGCAGAAAAAGGTTTTGGTTTCATCGAACGCGAAAATGGAGACGATGTATTCGTTCACTTTTCAGCAATTCAAAGCGAAGGCTTCAAATCTTTAGACGAAGGTCAAGCTGTTACTTTCGAAGTTGAGCAAGGACAACGTGGAGCACAAGCTGCTAACGTTCAAAAAGCTTAATTCAATAAAACCAACTCAAAGCAGACTCTAATTATAGAGTCTGCTTTTTTGTGCTCAAAATAAAAAGTCACAGTGACATAATTTAATGTGGGTAAGTTGTGGATAACTTTTATTTTTATTGAAATATTGTAGTTGTTAATCAAACGCACATTTGAATAATTAGCATAGTATGGTAAAATATATTCAAATACATATTTGAATAAGGAGGAGAGTGTTGATGAGTAAGAAAGAGGATATTTGTGAAATCTACAGCTATGATGAACAAAAAGTAAGTAGTATTTATCATGATCTGAGTAAAGTAGATATCGCAAGTGTATCTAAATTATTTAAGGTCATCGGCGATGAAAATCGAGCAAAAATTACCTATGCACTTTGTAGGGAAGATGCGCTCTGTGTTTGCGATGTTGCTACTATTATCGGGGCAACTGTAGCCACAACCTCTCATCATTTACGGACTTTGTTGAAACATTCGATTGTGAAGGTTCGAAAAGAAGGCAAGATGGCGTTTTATTCTTTAGACGATGATCATATTAAGCAACTTATTTTAATTGGACTTGAGCATCAGCAGGAGGTGTGAACTGGTGGGTAAAGCAGAGACACAAGAGAAAACATACCGAATTCAAGGATTATCTTGTACTAATTGTGCGGCGAAGTTTGAGAATAATGTGAAAGAATTAGAGGGCGTAGAGGATGCGAAAATTAATTTCGGTGCCTCAAAAATTTATGTAAAAGGTGAAACGACCATTGAAAATCTAGAGAAGGCTGGTGTTTTCGATCATTTAAAAATCCGTGATGATCAGGAACAAATGGTTAAGCGTGAGCCATTCTGGAAGCAAAAAGAAAATATAAAGGTATTTGTTTCAGCTCTACTTCTTCTATTAAGTTGGTTACTTAGTCAGTCATTGGGTGATAATCATTTTATTCCAGTGATTGGTTATGTAGCATCTATCTTGTTAGGAGGGTCTTCTCTTTTCCTAACGGGATTGAAAAATTTAATGAAGTTTCACTTCGATATGCACACGCTCATGACTGTTGCAATTATTGGGGCAGCGTTTCTTGGGGAATGGAGTGAAGGAGCATCCGTTGTTATTCTTTTTGCCATCAGTGAAGCGCTTGAGAAGTATTCGATGGATAAAGCACGGAACTCCATTGAATCTCTTATGAAAATTGCTCCGAAAGAAGCGTTAATTCGAAAAGGGCATCATGAAATGCTCATTCCTGTAGACGATATTGCAGTGGGAGATATTATGATTGTCAAACCTGGGCAAAAGCTGGCGATGGATGGAGTAATTATTAAAGGCGCCTCCACATTGAATCAAGCTGCAATTACAGGTGAATCAGAACCGATTTTTAAAACAGTGGATGGGGAAGTATTTGCAGGAACATTGAATGGTGAAGGTTTATTAGAGGTTCAAGTCACGAAGCGTGTAGAAGATACGACACTATCAAAAATTATTCATCTTGTTGAAGAGGCTCAGGCGGAAAAAGCTCCTTCACAAGCATTTGTCGATAAATTTGCTAAATATTACACACCAACGATTATGTTGATTGCGATTGCGATTGCCATTGTACCACCACTTGTCATAGATGGTCACTGGAGTGAATGGATTTATCGCGGCTTAGCTGTTCTTGTTGTGGGTTGTCCTTGTGCCTTAGTCATTTCAACACCGATTGCCATTGTTACCGCTATCGGGAATGCCGCAAAACATGGTGTTCTCATTAAAGGCGGCGTACACTTGGAGGAAACAGGCACACTGAAGGCGATTGCTTTTGATAAAACAGGGACACTGACAAAAGGAGTTCCTGAAGTCACAGAATTTGTTTTAGTAACAAATCGCTTTATGGAAAAAGAAATATGGAGCATCGCGGCTGCTTTAGAACAGCGCTCACAGCATCCATTGGCATCAGCGATTGTTCACAAAGCAGAGGAACAGGACACCGACTATCATGTAGTGGACGTGCAAGACTTTACATCGATTACGGGAAAAGGTATTAAAGGAAGTATTGCGAATACGATGTATTTGATTGGTAGTCCACAGTTGTTCGCCAATTATGATATTGCAATCGACATTCAGAAACAGATTAATGGTCTTCAAGAGCAAGGAAAAACGGTCATGGTCATTGGAACAGAAGTAGAGGTGTTGGCACTCATTGCGGTAGCGGATGAAATTAGAGAAAGTAGTAAAGAGGCAATACGTAAGCTGCATGCGATTGGGATTGAAAGAACGATTATGCTAACTGGAGACAATCGAGGTACAGCGAAAGCAATTGGTACAGCTGCGGGTGTGCATGATATTCAAGCCGATTTATTACCGGAAGATAAGCTTGCTTCTATTAAGCAAATAAAAGAGAATTATGGACGTGTCGCAATGGTTGGAGATGGCGTCAATGATGCGCCGGCTCTTGCTTCTGCCAATGTTGGAATTGCAATGGGCGGAGCGGGAACGGATACGGCACTTGAAACAGCGGACATTGCCTTAATGGGCGATGATTTATCGAAATTGCCGTATACGATTAAGCTGAGCCGCAAAACCTTGCAGATTATTAAACAAAATATTACATTTTCATTAGCAATCAAAGTGTTGGCGCTGTTACTCATTATTCCAGGGTGGTTAACGTTGTGGATGGCTATCTTTGCCGATATGGGGGCAACACTTATCGTGACGTTGAATAGTTTGCGATTGTTAAGAGTAAAAGACTAGTAGAAGCTGCAAGGTTCTTTCACGAATCTTGCAGCTTTTTTGCACATTGAAAAAGCGTGTGATAAGCTTGCTTAAATTTATAAATTGGCATGGCTTAGTGAAAAAATCGGAGGAATATAGATATGATGAATCTAGAACAAAAAGCGATTATAGTCGGAGTAAATGTGAACAATCAAAGTAATTTTGACTATTCTATGGAGGAATTAGCCAATTTGGCAGCCGCTTGTGAAGTAGAAGTAGTTGGAGAATTGAGTCAAAATTTACAGCGAGTAAATCCGTCTCACTATTTGGGAACCGGAAAAACGGTAGAAGTAAAAGTGTTAATTGAAGATTATGATGCTAATTTGATTATTTTTAATGATGAGTTATCTCCCTCTCAAATTCGCAACTTGGAAAAGGAATTAGAATGTAAGGTAATTGATCGAACGATTTTGATTCTCGATATTTTTGATAAGCGAGCAAAAACAAAAGAGGCTCAGCTACAGGTGGAAGTAGCGAAACTTCAATATATGTTGCCTCGTTTGAATGGGTTACGAGAATCATTAGGAAGGCAAAGTGGTGGCGTAGGAACGAGTAATCGTGGTTCTGGTGAGAAGAAAATAGAACTAGATCGTCGTCGAATTGAAGACAGAGTCCATATGTTAAATAAAGAGTTAGAGGAGCTTGTTGCACATCGGCAAACGCAGCGCAAGCAACGAAAAAAGAGGGCATTGCCTGTTGTTGCTCTTGTCGGCTATACGAATGCAGGTAAGTCGACGTTGATGAATGCATTTGTTGAACAGTTTCATCCGACGTTTGAGGAGAAGCGGGTGTTTGAAAAGGATATGCTATTTGCTACGCTCGAAACGTCTGTCCGTCATATTCCGCTTTCAGATCACAAGGAATTTTTACTGACGGATACGGTTGGGTTTGTATCTAAATTGCCGCATCATCTTGTTAAAGCTTTTCGTTCAACATTAGAAGAGGTAGCCGAAGCAGATTTGCTAATTCATGTGGTCGATTATGCCAATCCTAATTATAAACAGATGATAGAGATTACTAATCAAACATTGAAGGGGATAGGAGTTGGAGAGGTTCCTACTATTTTTGCTTATAATAAGGCTGATTTGATGGATGAGGACATTCCTAATGTAGAAGGAGATACCATTTACTTGTCAGCTAAAAAACGAATTGGTATGGATGAACTAATTCATATAATTAAAAAACATCTCTTTCATGATTATATTCAGTGCCAGATGCTGATTCCATACGACCAAGGCCAAGTTATCTCCTACTTAAACGAACATGCCCATATTTTAGAAACAAATTACGAAGAAAAGGGTACCCTCATCAAAGTCGAATGTAAACCAAGCGACTACGAAAAATATCGAGAATTCACTTTGGAATGTTTCACATGAAACAGTAACAGCTACTTTATTAACTGTTGATATCCTGTGGATAAAATTGTGAAAAAAACAAGCCTGGCTGTGGCAGCAGCCGGGCTTGTTTTTTAGAGATAAGAAAGCGTACCATTTTCGATGTGTACTGGTGTCTAGCACGAGCTAGCTCTTCTGCTTCTCTTATTATTCATCTTTTTTAGATAGACAGTAATCGCACTCCATTAAGTATGATTCATGCTGTTCTTCGATGTGTTGACCACATTCTGTACATTGTTTTGCTGGTAAATTACGGAAAAACTCCATTGGATTTGTTGTTGACATATTAATCTCCTCCTAATTGTTTGTAAAGTTTTCATCATCATTTTTGGTTTTGCTTGTTTTACGACCATATGGCTAGGTTAATACAGTCTTTGCTATTCTTCAGCTTTGGATAGGCAACGGTCACATTCCATTAAATAAGACTCCGCTTGTTCGAAAACATGTTCACCACATTGAGAACAATGTTTAGCAGGGATACTTTTGAAAAATTCAACCGGTTTTTTACTTTGCATAATAATTCCTCCCATGTTCTTAGTATTTTTATTGTAGATTTTTCTATTCATCACGTTTAGAAAGGCAGCGGTCACATTCCATTAGATAGACTTCTGTGTGTACTTCTAACATTTCACCACATTCAGGACAAAGGTTAACAGATGGATTTTTAAACAACTCAATTGAATTTTGAATTACCACATCTCGCCCTCCCCTTTGTATTACAGTTTAAAATATTTTATGTTGTTATAGTACAGTATATACCGTTAATTGGAAAATGTATAGGCATTTTTGCAAAAAATTTAAAAATAAAAGCTAATTAGTCAAAATACTAATATGAACGAGCCGGTTTCGCCTTTCTTAGTTACTATTAATTTGAAGAGAAGGGCATATGTGATACGCTTAAGGCAAATACACTGTAGGGGACGATAACATTATGGAATTTTTTCTAATTGTATTAGGCCTTCTAGTGTTAATTGGATTATCAAATATTGTCAATCACTTTATCCCTGCTATTCCTGTACCTTTAATTCAAATTGGATTAGGCATGATAGCGGTCTTAGTCTTCCATGTACAAGTGGAGTTCCAACCAGAGCTATTCTTCCTCTTATTTATTGCTCCGCTGCTTTTTAATGATGGGAAAAATGTGTCTCGTACAGCTTTATGGAAGCTGAGAACACCGATTTTACTGATGGCTTTAGGGTTGGTGTTTGTGACGGTCTTTGCAGGTGGTTATTTAATTCATTGGTTAGTTCCGTCTATTCCACTTTCTGCGGCCTTTGCTTTGGCTGCTATTTTATCACCAACTGATGTTGTTGCTGTAGGGACGATGGCGGGGCGTGTAAAGTTGCCAAAGAATATTATGCATCTCCTTGAAGGAGAAGGGTTGATGAATGATGCTTCCGGTTTAGTTGCCTTTAAATTTGCTGTAGCGGCAACTGTGTCAGGAACATTTTCGCTAGCCAACGCAACAGGGAGCTTCTTCTTGATTGCAATTGGAGGCTTGGTAGGTGGTGCTTTAATTGCCTATGTCATTATAAAACTTAAATTGCTTATTCGAAGTTTGGGAATGGAAGATGTCACGGTTCATATGCTGATTCAAATTTTAACACCATTTATTATTTTCTACGGAGTAGAACATTTTCATCTTTCAGGTATTTTAGCGGTGGTGGCTGGGGGGATTGTTCATGCCATTCAACGTGATTACGAAGAGTCACCAAATCCTCAATTACAAGTTGTTTCAAAGAGTACATGGACGGTCATTTTGTATATATTAAATGGACTTGTATTCATCTTGCTTGGTCTTCAAATTCCAAGTATAGCTCATACTATTTTTGCGGACCCAAATTTTAATAACGGTAAGGTACTAGGATATATCTGTATTATTACCATCTTTTTGTTTGTCCTTCGCTATCTCTGGATTTGGTCAGCTTCGAGCGTCAGTGGACTGATAAGGAAAACAGGATTGAAAAATATGAATGCAAAATCTATTACGATTGTTACAATTTCAGGTGTAAGAGGTTCAGTTACATTAGCTGGCGCATTTTCCATTCCA
This sequence comes from uncultured Bacillaceae bacterium, assembly GCA_963790055.1. GTDB lineage: Bacteria > Bacillota > Bacilli > Bacillales > DSM-1321 > Peribacillus. The sequence continues at coordinate 30,216 of CAWBND010000015.1, read as the reverse complement.
TTTGTTTTGGAGGATGGAAGGTCGTTTCCAGAGCGGTCTCTCATTATTTTTATTGCAGCTGGGGTCATCTTGATGACGTTAGTAATTGCGAGTATTTTTTTACCGATTGTGGCTCGAACAAAAGAGGTAGGGGAAGAAAATACTTATGAAGCAATGGAGAAGATGGCACGCATTCAAACGAAGAAAGTGGCGATTCAGGTGGTAGAATCACAAATTACCGATGATAGTCGGGAAGCCGCTTTGACGGTAATCTCAAAATATAATGCCATGATCAATCAAATTCTATTTGACTCACAACCAAAGGAAAAAGAAACTGAATTACGTCAGCTAGAAATGGATATACGTTTAAAGGCATTGGAATTTGAACAGAAGTATCTCGATGAGTTACTAAAACAAGGAACCGTTGATCGGGAGGCAGCCTATTTATGCCGGGAATATGTGCATCGTATGGAAGTTCGCATCACGAACAAAATAAAATTTCGTTGGTTCATGCTGCTAGTCTTACTGAAACGTGTTGTACTGAAAGTAGGGAGGTTTTTTTCACCACATAGAAAGGCAATGAAAAGAATCAATCGAAATCGGCTAGAAAAAGTAAGAGAGTTAAAAATTGGCATGTCAAAAGAAGCAATCCGAAAGATAAAAAATAATATGACCTTAAAGAATAAGAATATTTCTTTACACGTGATTGGAGATTATAATCGAATGATTGCGATGCTAAATCAGGAAAGACTTGGAGGAAGGTCGAGAGAATCTGTTCACTTTGAAAGAAACCTTCATTATAAAGCTGTTCAAGCTGAACGTGATGAAGTGCAGGCTTTGTTCGAAAGAGGCGACATTACTCGAGAAGTAGCCAATAAGCTGCGTAAACAAATTAACTTACGTGAATCGATGTTGCTTGAAGAAAGCGGACATTAATATACAGAAGCTGAAAGAGGTTGACTCAAACAGTGAGTCAGCCTCTTTGAATAATGGGTAACGTGGAAGGTATTTTTTACAATATTGTTACATTCACCAGTTTAGATGGTAAAGAGATTCTTTGCGAATCATAATATATAAATTAGGTATGGTACACTTTAATAAGAAGATAGTTGATAATGATTGAGGTGCATAATGTGAAGACAGTAGTTGTTATTGGTGGTGGAATTACAGGGCTATCCGCCATGTATTATTTACAAAAAGCAGCAACAGAGAAATCTTTGGATGTACGTCTTGTGCTAATTGAAGCAGAAGAAACACTTGGTGGTAAAATTCATACGGTACATGATGGGGATTTTATTATTGAAACGGGTGCAGATTCTATCGTTGTGCGTAAGGAAAAGATTACATCCTTTATTGAAGAAATCAATCTTGAAGGTCAAGTCGTGTATAATGCGACAGGGAAATCCTTTTTACATACAGATCATGGATTGAAGCTAATCCCAGAGGATTCGATGTTTGGGATACCGATGAGTATAGAATCTTTAGCGAAAACGGAATTAATTTCGGCAGAAGGAAAGGTAGCCGCATTAAAGGACTTTTATACCAAAAATGAAACATTCACAAAAGATGATGCTGTCGGTGCATTCTTAGAAAGCTTTTTAGGAAAGGAATTGGTGGAAAATCAAATAGCTCCGGTTTTATCTGGCGTTTATTCGGGAGATGTGAACGATTTAACGATTGCTTCAACCCTACCTTTCCTTGTTGATTATAAAAATAAGTACGGTAGCATTATTAGCGGTTTAGAAGCAAATAAAGGGAAGTTCAAAGGCTCCTCAAAGGTGAAATTTCTATCCTTCCAGAATGGTCTATCAGCCATGATTGACCGCTTAGAAGAAATCCTGGTTGATTCGGTGGAATTTATGAAAGGTGTTAGAGCAGAGAAAATTGAAAAAGAGTCCCAGCACTATAAAATTACTTTAGCTAATAATAAGCAAGTAGAAGCTGATTATATTGTGTTAAGTACATCAGATGCGGTGGCTAAGCAATTGTTACAGGATGAGGAAGTAAACGAAGAATTTGATCAATTTAAAAATAAATCGCTGATTAGTATTTATTTAGGTTTTGATATTCCAGATTCAGAATTACCTAATGATGGAACAGGTTTTATTGTGACAAAAAGCAGTGGTTTAACCTGTGGAGCTTGTACGTGGACGAGTCGCAAATGGTCGCATACTTCTTTACATAGCCGTTTATTAGTTCGTCTTTTTTATAAAGATTCAAGTCCGACGTATGAGACATTGTGTAATATGACCGAAGAAGAGCTAGAGGAAGTGGCTTTAACAGATATTAAAAGCAGTCTTGGTATTACCGGAAAACCGATTACAAGTAAAGTGACAAAATGGCATCAGAAAATGCCCCATTATCATATTGTTCATCATCAAATTGTGCAGTCGCTTAAGGAGAAAATGGAGAAGAGCTATCCAAATATTCTTTTAGCAGGCAGTTCATATTATGGATCAGGTATTCCAGATTGTATTGCAAATGGGGAACATACAGCAGAAATGATTATCGGGAAAATGGAGAACAAATAATCCTTAATAGAAAAGCGGCTGTCCCTAAAGGACAGCCGCTTTTCGTGTTTCCTTTATCTCAAACGGAGCGGGAAAGTACCATACGTCGCAACAAATTGTTGAATAATAATTAAACCAATATTAAAAAATAATCGGTACAAAATTAAGGATTTATTAATAATAAAGAGGTATGATAGAAAGGTAAAAATTATTAATTTGGAAGTAAATATGCAATTATGCTAGACGAAAACGAGAATTAAGGGAGAGAAAGCATGAAAAAGAACTCGAAGTTAGTCGTTTGGATTGTAAGTGCTATTATCATTGCGGCTATTATTGTCGTTGCTATGCTTACTTCATCAGCAAAGAACGAAACAATGGCAACTGTTGGAGACAATAACATTACGAAAGAAGATTTATATGACGCGCTTGTTGAAAGTTACGGACCGGCTACTTTAGACACACTTATTTCGGACAAAATTGTTGAACTAGAAGCAGAGAAACAAAACATTAAAGTAACAGAGGATGAAATTCAAAAAGAGCTAGATGTGCTATATGCACAATATGGCGGTGAAGAGGCATTAAAGGAACAATTAGAAGCTAGTGGTTCCTCTATTGATGTTGTAAAGCATGATGTTGTTTCGTACTTGGAAACAAGAAAACTAATTGAACCAACAATCAAAATCACCGACGAAGAAATTAGTGCGTATTTCGAAGAAAATAAAGATTCGTTTGCGCAAGAAGAGCAAGTAGAAGCTAGTCATATCTTAGTAGAAGATAAAGCAACAGCAGATGAAGTATTGAAGAAGCTTAAAGATGATGGCGATTTTGCAAAACTAGCTCAAGAATATTCAACAGATACAGGTACTGCCGATAATGGAGGATCTCTTGGCTATTTTGGAAAAGGCCAAATGGTTGCAGAATTTGAAGATGTCGCTTTTAAATTAAAAGTAGATGAGATTAGCGACCCAGTAAAAACCGAATATGGTTACCATATCATTAAAGTAACAGGTAAAAAAGAAGCTAAAGAAGCAAACTTAGCAGATAATAAAGAGACTATTAAAGAAACATTATTAACTGAGAAATTGCAAACTGAGTACGGTACATGGTTAGAAGAGAAAAAGAAAGAGTATAAAATTACGAATAAACTTGGTAAAACAACAGAAACAGAAGAATAAGTTTTAAGGAAAATCTCCGCCGGATCGGCGGAGATTTTCTTATAGGATAAGAATTTATACATTTTCGATGCGTACGGGTTGTCGAGTTCCAGGCACCCGGCGGTTCAGTCCCTACGTCGCTAAACGGGCGCCTTTCACTTTTCTAATTTGCAGGGATGACGAAACACATGATAAAGTGAGAGTACAGAATTTAAGAAAAGGCAGATGAGTGGGAGAGGTATGAACAAGTTTACGAAAAATTATATTCTTACAATGAAGGATATTGTAAGAGAAGATAATCCTATTTTACGTACCGTTACGGAAGAGGTAAGTTTACCCCTTTCGATAGAAGATCGAGAAACACTAGAATGTATGATGCAGTATATAAAAAATAGTCAGGATCCAAAGCTTGCTAAAAAGTATAAGTTACGTGAAGGTGTTGGTTTGTCAGCCAATCAAATCGGTTTAAATAAACGAATGTTTGTCATGTATTTTGAAGATGAAAAAGGAAAATCGTATGAGGAAGCGATCATTAATCCAAAAATAATTAGCCATTCTGCTGCAATGATCTACTTGCCGCAAGGTGAAGGCTGTTTATCGGTTGATCGCGAAGTGACCGGCTATGTTCCAAGGTATGAACGAATTAAAGTGAAAGCGATGAATATCAATGGTGAGGAAATTAAGCTGCGATTAAAAGGTTTTGCAGCGATCGTATTTCAACACGAATTAGATCATTTGAATGGCGTCATGTTTTATGATCATATTAATTCAGAAAATCCATTTAAGCTTCCGGAAAATGTAGAAATTAAGAGTTTATTATAAAACAAGCAAAACGATATAATGAAAATAAGAGATTGCTGTAAATGAATATCTTTTTACAGCAATCTCTTTTGTATTTTTTAATAATTATTATAATTTAATATTGAATATAATCAAATTCACTGTATAATTATAGATACAGTTTTTGGGAAGGGGATAGTAACATGCCTGCAAAAGTGTGTGAATCTTGTGGAACAACAATTAAGAAATTAAAACATTCAGTCATATGTCAATGTGGTTCAAGAATTATTTCTGAACAAAATTTAAAAGTGAAAAAATAATGTTTTTATACCGATTTCATAGTCGGTTTTTTTTGGCTTGTAACAAAGTTAAAGTGAAAAATATTGTTCAATTTATTAAAAATTTTGTACTATAAAAGTAACATAGAAAAAGTTTCATTTTTAGTGAACATTTTTTGTAGTTGAATTTGATTCAATTTATATTAGGTAAGATAAAACCTATGTACTATATTTTCGTGATTTGCTGAGCATATTATTTCTAAAAGGATTATGTAACCTTTTGTTTTTGATTAGATATGCATGGGTGAGATTTCAATAAAGGTACTATTACTATATAAAAATTAGGAGGTGCTTGGGACGATATCATTAGTCAGTGACTTTTGATAAACCCGCACATATTGGACATTACGATAAAATTAGTAGCAATCGCTTTTTTAATTGCTTTAACCGCTTTTTTCGTGGCATCGGAGTTTGCGATTGTTAAAGTTAGAAGCTCACGTATTAATCAATTGATTGAAGATGGGAATAAGAATGCGGTACCTGCAAAAAAAGTAATATCACATTTGGATGAGTACTTATCTGCCTGTCAATTAGGGATTACCGTTACAGCGTTAGGACTAGGATGGTTAGGGGAACCGACTGTAGAGGAATTACTCCATCCTCTTTTTGATAAGTTAGGGATAGACGCTTCAATCAGTGGGATTCTTTCCTTTGTCATTGCTTTCGCTTCCGTTACCTTTTTACATGTTGTTGTAGGAGAGTTAGCACCTAAAACAGTAGCCATTCAAAAGGCAGAAGAGCTTACGCTTATGTTTTCAAGACCATTAATTTTGTTTTATCGCATGATGTTCCCGTTCATTTGGGTATTAAATGGATCGGCTCGTGTATTGACAGGAATATTTGGATTGAAGCCAGCCTCAGAAGGGGAAGTAGCTCATTCTGAGGAAGAATTACGAATTATTTTATCTGAAAGCTTCAAAAGTGGTGAAATTAACCAATCTGAATATAAATATGTAAATCAAATTTTTGAATTCGATGAGCGGATTGCTAATGAAATTATGGTTCCGCGTACAGAGATGGTTGTAATCGAAAAAGGGATGCGTTTACTTGAGGTTGTTGAATTAATTCAAGAAGAGCAATTTACACGTTATCCAGTCATTGATGGTGATAAGGATAATGTAATTGGGATGGTGAACATTAAACGACTCTATACGGCAACAATCACAGAAGAAAATGTCGCGGACTTAATTGTAAATGAATTTGTTACACCTGTCATTCGAGTGCTTGAAACGATTCCAATCCATGATTTATTATTAAAAATGCAAAAGGAACGTATTCATATGGCCATTTTATCCGATGAATACGGTGGAACAGCAGGTCTTCTTACAGTTGAAGATATTTTAGAAGAAATCGTTGGCGAAATTCGTGATGAATTTGACCAAGATGAACGTCCACTTATTCAGAAAATGAATGAAGGTCATTATATTTTTGATGCTAAAACATTGATTGAAGATGTAAATGATACATTAAGCATCGAACTCCCTGAAGATGATATTGATACACTTGGTGGTTGGATTCTTACTGGGAAGTATGAAATTTCAGTGGGGGATAAAAGAGAGTATGATGGGTATGTATTTATTGTAAAAGAAATGGACGGTCACCATGTCTTATATATAGAAGTAAAGAAAATACAAAACCGAGAGTCATGAGTACTCTCGGTTTTCGTCATTGATTCAGAAAGCATAAATTTTGAGTGTGATTTTGAACAAAGTCTATCGTGTGCTTGATTATCTTATCCTTATCATAATCTAATGAAGCAACATGATAGGAATGATCTAAGGATACTAATTCTCTCTCAGAAGAGTTAACAGAATCAAAAATGTTATAAGAACAGTGAGCAGGGACAACATGATCTTCAGGCGAAACAAAAATCTTAACGGGACAAGTTACGTCTGTAAGCTCCTGTTTGGCTACTTTCATCATTTCAAGTAGTTGAAAAACGGCTTTTCGTGGAACTTGTTCATAAGTAATTTCGGTTGCCTCTGTATCTTTAATATCTGGCTTTCCCTCTGCTATATATCGAGGTGCTGATTGGTGATCTAAAGCTTCATATTCCGGAACCGAAAGTGCAGCATTAATGGTAAGGACACCATCAACGGCTGTTTTAGTAGCTAAATCTAGAGCGAGTGCTCCGCCCATTGATTGCCCAATTACAAAAATATGCTGGCAAGTTTGTTTTAATAGAAGATAGGCCTCCTGTAAATCAGCAATCCAATCTTGATACGTAGCTTCTTCCATCTCTTGAATCGTTGTTCCGTGTCCTTTTAATCGTGGGGCATATACAGTGTATCCATATTTCGCAAATTCCTCTGCTAAATACTTTACACTTTGAGGAGTTCCGTTAAAGCCGTGAGAAATTAAAATTCCCGTTGAATTTCCAGATAGGAATATAGCCTCTGCTCCTGAAATTACCTTTGATTTTGCCATACGTGTAGCAGCTCCTTTCAATTAGTATCTCTATTTAATGTTATTGTGTTCATAAATGATAATTATTCACATTAGTTTACTTGGTATAATCTTATCATAGTATTGATGTGGAAGTCAACAAATGAATGCTCCCGCCGCTTAATTTTCCAACGAAAATGTGAAGAAGGGGTACTCTTGACAATATTTATAGGTTTTGTAGAGGTTTTTTATATAATTGTAATCCGTTACTCAGGATATATTAAGAGAATAGTTCTTTTTTTGCCTTATTTAATCGATTATTCTGCACTTTACCTGAAATTTGCAGTAAAATGAAAAGGAATATCTGAACTTATGGAGGACATACAATGACTTACCAAGTAAAATTAGTGAAAGGGCTTTTGGCACCGGAAAGAAACCGATATCATTTACAAAAGGCAGAAGCGGTTACACATCTCAAAAGAAAACTCATTCTTTTATATTTGTTTAGTATTCTTGTCTTTGGTTTATATGGTTTTCTTGGCATTGGCTCAGAATCATTTTCTAAAGAATTGCTCAAATTAGGTACAAGTGAATTTGAAATGGGGAAGCTATTTATTTTAGCTGGAAACTTTGTAGCTGGAATCGTTTATCCAACGGTTTATTTGTTTTTAATTTCCCTATTTTTATGGGTGCTTACAGATATTAATTATCTAAAGCTACTTATTGTTCAGATGATTGTGTTTATTTTGCAGCTAATAGAGAAGGTTTTACTTCTGCCATTCTTTGTTTTTATGCATATAAACTATGATGCAAATCCTTTTTCTTTAGGTATAATTAGTCAATATTTCACTTCAAATGAGTATGTCATACACTTATTCAGTGAAATAAGCTTATTTCAAGTGCTAGTGATTGCAATTCAATATTACTATCTACATAAATTTACTGAAAAGAATAAATATATGGTACTTTTAGTTGTTTTTATGAGTTATTTGGTTGTATGGCTTATAGATGCGTTGTTAGCATACATAAAAGTGGCTGTATTTGTTTAAAGGGTGGTGACTAGAAATGAAACGATGGAAAATACTCGCTGCTGTAATCCTTTCGGGGGCATTAATCGCAACAAATCTTTATTTACTTATGAAGGAAGATAGTAAAGTATCAAGGTCTACTTTTGTGAAAGATTGGACAACTGTAAAAAGCGAAACGATAACAGAAACCTTTAAAACGGAGGGTGTTACAACATCAGCTGAGGAATATAAGGTGTACTTTAATGGAGAAGATCAAGCGTTTGGACGCTTTCTTGTAAAAGAGGGGGAAGAGGTCACAATAGGAACCCCTTTATATGAGTACACAATGAAAAATGTAGAGCAGCAGATTGGGAATGTAGAGCGTGAGATAGCCGAGCTAGAAGGTGAAATTACAGGGATTGATGAATATATAGAAAAGCTTACAGATTATAAAGAGCAAGTTCCAAGTGCATCAATTGTATCTGATGTGCTGTCAGATGATACGACTCTTGATGACAATGCATCTTCTGACCTTATTCGCAGTACATTAGAACAAGAAATTTATAAGCAGGAGCTAGAGAAAAACAAATTAGAAGAAAAGAAAACGAAATTAGATTCACAATTAATGGTCTTAAACGAGCAACGTGGTTCTCTTACATTCAATAGTGAGGTAGATGGAGTTGTAAGAAATATTGATGACAAGCTAGGAAGTCCTGTAATGACAATTGCTTCTAGTCAGCAAGCGATTGAGGGGGTTCTTTCGGAGTCGCAGTATAGAAAAGCGCAGGTCGGCATGGCGGTTAAAGTGCAGTCTCCTCATTTAGAAGAATCAATGAATGGGACAATCGCTCATATAGACAAATATCCAACAAAAGAACCAACTTTGAATAATGAATCTTTTTTTCCATTTCAAGTGATTATGGAACCTAGTGAATCCATTGAAAATGAATTAATCGAAAATGAAACGGAAGAAAATCCACTTGTGATTGGTTCAAAGGTGGGTGTTACTGTCATAACAAATGAGGCTATTGGTGTACCGACAGTTTCAGAGAAAGTCGTTCATGGGAAACAGAAGCCGTATGTGTATAAGCTAACGAATAAAGGGTATGTCAATAAAGAATATGTATCTACTGGTTTATGGACGGATCAAAAAGTTGAAATTATAGACGGTCCTGCAGTAGGGGAATTGGTTCTTGTTTCTCCACAGAAGATACCTAAAAACCATTCAACGTTTATTACACCGATTCAAACTGACGAGGTCGTCTTCTCTGCTTATAATACATTTACAACACGTGAGAAATGGCGTTATTTTTTAGTAGGTCTGCTTGAAAAATAATAGTTCCACTAAAAGGTCGGAGGAAAGTGGGTATGAAGCACGAAAGTAGTGACATTTTATATATGCATCTTCAGGCTTCCGAAAGATTTGTTATTACTAGTGGAATGAGTTTTTGGGAGTTTGCTGCTTCGTTAGAAAAACCGTTAAATCACATCTTACTTTTAAAACATGATTATGAGGATACGGAATTTAATTTAAACCTTTCATTAGAGTATGTTGAAAAAGAAAGGGTAGCTAAATTAGTAAAAACAGATGTAAGGCCGTTCGGTAATTTTTGTTGGGTCGATTTCGAAGAAGAAAGTAGCTTAGATGAATTGGAGGGAATGGAACTGGCTGAGTTGTTGTATCTTGGGCATATGAAGCACCATTTAAGGCAGCCATTTTATTCTAAACTCCATAATCAATTTGTTTATTTGGCACATGATGATGACTGGTTTAGTAAGGTTTATTACAGGTCCTTAGCGACATATTATAATATGTTAGGTAACCTACTATCGATCAAGTTTGAAGAAGTGAAAATGGATCGAAAATGGTTTAGTCTTAAAAAAAAGAAGGGGCTACCTGTGGTTCCGGCGAATATATTAGCGAATCTATCAACTATGCTGTCTGAAGGGCTTGTCTTTTCATTCAAAAACGCGGTTCAAACAAGAACAAAAATTGAGATACCGGTTTGGGTTGTTGGGGATTTTACTAATATGGATGACATGTTAGATAGCTATTATGAGGTGAGGACTCAAAAGCCAGATGCATATATTACATTCCTGCCAAAAATAGGAGTATGGTCTATTATTCAATAACGAACGAGCGAGGGACCCTTTGTCATGAATTAACAGGGGGCCCTTTTTATACTATCAGAATTTATATTCAATGGACGATAGTATAAGAAAAGACATCGACTTTCGCCATTGGGGCGATAAGTCGTGTTTTTCTAATATGGATGACATAGAATATGAGGAAGGTGACTAGCGAGAAAAAGGGGATTTATTAAAAGAAACTTTTTTCGTTTTCAGTCGAAAATGATACAATGAACATGCGATAAGAATAATGGAGGTTCATACTAATGAAAACTAAACTTGGATTGCTTTATGGTGGAAAATCTGCAGAACATGAAGTTTCGTTACAGACCGCGTTAGCAGTCATTAAAGCACTCGATTTAGAAAAGTTTGATATATATCCGATTTATATAACAAAAGAAGGTACTTGGGTAAAGGGACCACAGCTTACGGAACCTGCGCAAAGTGTTGAGGAATTGACATTTTCAGAAGAAAATCAAGTTTCACCGCTTGCACTAAAAAAGGCTGATTCATCAGCCAGCAAAGATGGTGAAACAGGCTATGATGTCATTTTTCCGCTTCTTCATGGAACGAATGGTGAAGATGGTACGGTTCAGGGGCTGCTTGAAATTTTAAATCTTCCTTATGTAGGAAATGGTGTGTTAGCATCGTCAGCAGGCATGGATAAAGTAATCATGAAGAGTATTTTTGCGCAAGCAGGTTTACCACAAGTGAAGTATGCATGGTTGATTCGTGCAGACTGGGAGGCAAATCCAGAAGAAGTCTATGAAAAGGTGGAAGCGGCACTCGGATATCCTAGCTTTGTGAAGCCAGCGAACCTAGGTTCAAGTGTTGGAATTAGCAAATGTAGTAATCGAGAAGAATTAGAAAAAGCGTTTGAGGAAGCATTCCAATATGATCGGAAAATTATCATTGAAGAAGGCGTCGTTGCACGTGAAATTGAAATTGGTGTGCTAGGTAATGATGATCCAACTTGTTCTGTTGTTGGAGAAATTATTGCCGTAAAAGATTTTTATGACTATACCGCAAAATATGCGGATAATAAAACCGAAATGGTGATTCCGGCTCATGTAACGAAGGACCAATATGAATCCATAACGGAAATGGCGATTACGGCGTTTAAAGCATTAGATTGCTCGGGTCTTGTTCGCGCGGATTTCTTTTTAACAGAAGAAGGGCAATTTTATATTAATGAGGTAAACACGATGCCTGGCTTTACACCGTTCAGTATGTTCCCATTAATGTGGAAAGAAGCAGGAGTGGAGTATTCAGAATTGATTGAAAGACTTGTGCAATTTGCTCAAGAACGTTATGCTGAAAAGCAAAAAATTAAATATACGGTATAAAAAAAGAAGAGTTGTACGGACTTTTTATAAGTGTGACTAGCAATTATGATAAATGGTGGCACTCAAACGCTATAGATGTTTTGCATATATGACGAAATAGGCAGGAGCGTAGAAATTAGATCGGCTTCTGCTTTGTTTCGTTTCGTTTAATTAGGAGGTATGTTAATGATCAACCGAACGTTAAAGCAAATTCATGAGATGGTTGGAGGATTAAATCCTATTACGGATTGGGAATCTGTGAACATTGAGGGTGTTTCCATTGATTCTCGCAAAGTGACTACTAATCATTTATTTATTCCGTTACGTGGTGAACAAGTGGATGGACATGGATATGTTGAAAAAGCAATAAACGGAGGGGCAGCTGCAGCATTATGGCAACGTGATGTTCCAAATCCTCCGATGAATGTTCCGATTATTATGGTGGAAAATACAGAAGTCGCTCTTCAAGAATTAGCACGTGCGTATCGCAAGCAGCTGAAAGTGAAGGTTATTGGTATTACAGGAAGTAATGGGAAGACAACAACAAAGGATATGACTGCTGCGCTACTTGGAACAACTTATAAGGTGCATAAGACAGGCGGAAATTATAATAATCATTTAGGCTTACCATTAACCATTCTGTCGATAAGCGAGGATACGGATGTGGCTGTGTTAGAGATGGGAATGAGTGGCCGTGGAGAAATTGAGTTTTTATCAAAACTAGCTAAACCTGATATAGCCATCATTACGAATATTGGTGAATCCCATTTGCTTGACTTAGGTTCCCGTGAAGAAATTGCAAATGCAAAATTGGAAATCATCACAGGGCTAGTTGAGGGAGGAACCTTGATTTATAACGGAGATGAACCTTTATTGCGAGATAAAGTGGAGGGCCAATTAAATCATTTGCATGCACTGTCTTTTGGGCGTACTGGAACCAATGATTTGTATGCGACTTCCATTCAACAAGGGGTTTATCATACCTCATATAACATTGCAGGAGTGTTAGTAGGATCATATGAAATTCCTGTGCTCGGTAATCATAATGTGATGAACGCTTTAGCTGCCATGTTAGTTGCTAAAGAGTTAAACGTGGAACCGTCACAGATGTGCGAAGGCTTAGCCTCCGTTCGGTTAACGAATATGAGAATGGAAATGGTTGAAGGAGCTAATGGAGAAAAGATTATTAACGATGCTTATAATGCCAGTCCGACTTCCATGAGGGCAGCTATTGAGTTAATGGAAGGATTATCTGGATTTAATCGTAAACTATTAGTACTAGGGGATATGCTTGAGCTAGGTATACAAGAGCAAGAGTTTCATTCTAAAATCGGTGAACAAATTTCAAAGGGAAAAATCGATAAAGTATTTACCTTTGGTCCGCTTGCGGAACATATTGCGATCGGTGCTCGGAAAAACCTTGCTGTAGAGGATGTACTTTCTTTTCAAGATAAAGAGCGTTTAATTGAAGAACTGAAAAAACAGATTGAACCAAATGATTTAATTCTTGTTAAAGCATCAAGAGGAATGAGATTAGAAGAAGTTGTTCAGGCTTTACAAAAGTAAACAATAACGAAAAAGACCCGAAAACGTAGTTCAATATAAAACAGTTTAGGGTCTTTTTTGTTGTCCTGACTTTAGAACCTTATTTTCATAATTTTGTCGATTTTAAATAGGTAGATATACTTATTGAGGTTTATACTAAATTATATATTGCTTTAAATAGGGGGATTTTTACGTGTGTAGTTGTCCGTTTAAATCGTTATTTGGTCATCAGGTTGGTGCACTGTCTGTAGATAAAAAGAAAAGGACTACTACTTTGGGAGACGCTTCTACAGTATTTTTAAATGAAGCTTTTAATGAGTTGCAAAAGGGAGATAACGCTTTGCAGCTTCAATTTGTAGGATTAGAAGAAAAGGATATTATAACATTAACTAAGCTTAAGCCCTTGATTCAAGAAAATGTTGTAGAAGTAGTTGATCAATTCTATAAAAGTATTCGGACTATTCCACATTTAACAGGAATTATTGAGAAGCACTCCACGATTCAGAAACTTAAGCAAACGTTAGAGCGCTACATACTCGATATGGTATCAGGGGATATAGGGAAAAACTATATCATGCATCGGAAAATGATTGGTAAAGTCCATCATCAAATTGGTCTATTTCCTGAATGGTATATAGGAGCTTATACAATTATTCAAAATGAAATGCTTGCATTATTAATACGTAAATGTGACACCGCAGAGGAAGTAGGGGTTTACTACTCTGCTTTTCAGAAGCTCTGCTCTATTGATATGCAAATTGCTATCCGTACATATATTGAGTCTTATACGTCTTCTATGATGAAGTTGAATGAAATAGAGGAGTTGCAAAATAAATTGAATGACTCTGCGGCTTCATTGGCTGCAAGTGCAAAACAGACCACCTCATCTATTATGGATAAGGAAGAACATGTTCACTGTATACTAGATGAATTTGATAAAATTCAAGATGAGTATAGGGATATGATTTTACAAGTAGAGTTAGGGAAGGAAAATGTTTCTGACTCTTTATTGAAAATTAACCATGTGGCTCAATTAATTGAAAATGTAAAATACTTGACCAGTGATTTACATGAAAACTCCTTGCAAATTGGACAAGTCGTTCAATCCATTCGTGTTATTTCTATGCAAACGAATATTCTTTCTTTAAATGCAGGGATTGAAGCAGCACGCGCCGGGGAGCATGGCAAGGGGTTTTCCGTGGTTGCAAAGGAAGTGAGAAATTTAGCGAAACAAACAGAAGTAGCATTGGATGAAATTCAGCAACAAATTACTTCAGTTCAAAATATGGTCACTCAATTTGATGATAGCTTTCAAAGTATTGTTAACGAAACAAGTACTTTTAGAGATGTTAACAAAGAAATCATAGGGTTGTTAAATCGTTCTATTGGAGGCATGAAACAAAGTGGTAGAGAAATCCATACATTGGGTAAAGGTATTGAAGATTTTAAAGTAACCTTTAAGGAAGTAACGGAAGCTTCTCATCAAATCGCAGATATGGCCGAACGATTAAGTCTGTTAAATAGTGAGCTTACGTATAAATTTAAAGTATAAAGTATATATATTTCTCTATTCATGTAATATGGATGAATCAAAGGGATATCCCCTTCATACAATAGTTTATGAAGGGCTCTTTTGCTGTATCTAATAGGAGTAATTATGAAGGGATGATATCTTTTTATAGAAGAGAGTATTTTTTAAATTGCAAATCTACAATCTCCTTTATTGCAATAGCTGTTGTAAAGTGGTAATATACAGTATGGGTTTAAAGCCTTGAAACGTTCAAGTTATTTTATTTTGTCATGAAAAACGACATTTCATGATCTTCATTTTGAAGGATATATGTACTTTTAGAGTAAATAGGCCGAGCGTCTTGATCATAAATAAAAGCTGCCAGATAAAGTAGCTTTAGTTGCTAATAGGAAAATAAGCTGTCTACATGCTTATCCACTTCTGCATTCCCTCAACGCACCGGGCCTGTTTTTTGTATAGAATCTTGGCTCTCGTCAAGTTTGATATGCAGTAAAATTTTACTGTATGAAAAAACAAGGTGCAGTAGCCCTCACCTGAAAAATTTAGTCGCTGACTGAATATTACTACTTAATTTTTCCATTTTGAATTGAACCTTAGTAATATGTACGAGTAAAGTTATATGCAACGGATTAAAATAAAGTCGTGTGCATTTACAATGACACCCAGCAGAATAGAAAAATGGCTGGTGTATTTCTTTTGAATCCATATATTGAGTTCAGCAAACAGATAAGGTAGTCATTTTTAGGTGATTAATGAGAACCTTTTTTATACCAGGTAAAGTACAACCTCCTACACATTTGTTGTAATTTGAACAAAATCTGTGTAAGATGCACAGAAAAATTTTTGATAATAAAAGGAGCACGAAAACATTGACATTGTTTAGCGAATTAGGATTAGATAGAACGTCCATGAAGTCGATTGAAAAAATGGGATTTGAAGAAGCAAGTCCGATTCAAGCCCAAACGATTCCGTTAGCACTTGAAGGTAAAGATATTATTGGTCAAGCACAAACAGGAACAGGTAAAACAGCAGCATTCGGTATTCCTTTAATGGAAAATATTGATATTAAAGACGATAATATTCAGGGGATTGTTATTGCACCAACACGTGAACTTGCTATTCAAGTATCTGAAGAGCTGTTCAAGCTTGGATATGGAAAACGCGCACGCGTATTAGCGGTTTATGGTGGACAAGATATTGACCGCCAAATCCGTGCTTTAAAGAAAAAACCACATATCATCGTGGGTACACCTGGTCGTTTATTAGACCATATTAAACGTAAAAACATTCGTTTAGAAAATGTTCATACAGTTGTTTTGGACGAAGCAGATGAAATGTTGAATATGGGCTTTATTGAAGATATCGAATCAATTCTTTCGACAGTTCCAGATGAAAGACAAACACTACTGTTCTCAGCAACGATGCCTGACCCAATTCGGAAAATTGCGGGAAGATTTATGCAGGATCCAGTTCTTGTGAAAGTAAAAGCAAAAGAAATGACTGTTTCTAATATTGAGCAATATTATGTTGAATTAAGAGAAAACGAAAAATTCGATACGTTAGCACGACTTCTTGATATTCAAACGCCAGAACTTGCTATTGTGTTTGGTCGTACAAAACGTCGTGTTGACGAGTTATCTTCTGCCTTGAATCTCCGCGGTTATATGGCTGAAGGAATCCATGGTGACTTAAGCCAAGCGAAGCGTCTATCAGTATTAAAGAAATTTAAAGAAGGTAACATTGATGTTCTTGTTGCAACGGATGTTGCTGCACGTGGGCTTGATATCTCTGGTGTTACACATGTTTATAACTTTGACATTCCACAAGATCCAGAAAGTTACGTTCACCGTATTGGACGTACTGGACGTGCGGGTAAGCATGGTGTAGCGATTACATTCGTAACTCCAAGAGAACGTGGCCAACTACAGGCTGTTGAGCATACGACGAAAAAACGTATGGAAAAAATGAAAACACCTACGTTGACTGAAGCGTTAGAAGGACAACAAAAAGCTGTAACAGAAAAAATTATGAATGCAATTGAAAATGAAGATTTATCTTTATATTTAGGTCAAGCGGAAGAATTGCTACAAAAGCATACGGCAGTTGATTTAGTAGCAGCCGTGCTTAAATCCATGACAAAAGAGCCAGATCAAACGCCTATTAAATTAACTGAAGAGTCTCCAATGCCAATGCGTCGTGATCGCAATCGTAGTGGTGGCAGTGGCAATAATAGACAACGTAGCGGTCGTAGTTCTTCTGGGCGCAAAGATTTTGGAAACAAACGCCCAAGCAACCGTAAGTCAAATGGTCACGGAAATCGTAATTCTAACCAAAAAAGAGAAAAACAAAATTATTAAGTAAAGAAAGGGTCGCGTATAGCGACTCTTTTTTTATGACAAATATTAGTGGAGTATGTAGTATAATGTAAAAAAGTCAAATAGAATTTTTTGTGGATTAGGGGGTGGAGTGATGGATCTTCAAAATCAAATTTCCAAAAAGGCGTTAAAGGTTTGGCGAATTATTGGAATAATAGAATGTTTGATTACATGGATTATTACGATTACGGTTTTAGTATTAACGATCATCTTTAATTGGCCATATTGGATTATTGGAATATTGGCTGTTATTGCTCTTGTTCAACCATACTTTTGGATTTATTTATTTCCTTTAATGAAATGGAAACAATGGAGATATGAAGTACGGGAGACAGAGATTGAAATTCAAAGAGGTCTTTTTGTTATTAAGCGAACTCTTGTACCGATGGTCCGTGTTCAACATGTAGAAACGAATCAAGGCCCATTTTTGCGTAAGTATCAATTAGCGTCAGTTGAAGTGTCAACAGCAGCAACCGTTCATACTATTCCAGCACTTGATATTGGAGAGGCAAATGAATTACGCCAATATATTTCTAAAATGGCTAGTGTGGAGGAAGAAGATGTCTAATTCAAAGCGACTTCATCCAATTGCGATTATAGTTAATATTTTTAAAACCATTAAAGATTTGATTTTTCCAATTGTCTTTTTTACATTTCTGCCCGGACAAGATAATGGATTTCCCGAATATATTCGATGGTTGGTTCTTAGTGTGTTTAGTTTAATTGTAATTGCGATAGCTATCGTAGGATGGCTAAGATTTACTTATCGAGTTGAAGATGGTGAATTGAAAATCGAGTCTGGTGTATTTGTTAGGAAGAATCGATATATTCGTTTTGAACGTATACATAGTATTGATGTGTCACAAGGAATCATCCAACAATTATTTGGTCTTGTTAAAATTAGTATTGAAACAGCTGGAGGTTCACAAGCGGAAGCTGTTTTATCAGCTATTCGTAAGGAAGAAGCCGAACGATTAAATCAATACTTTTTAGAAGCGAAAAGAAGCAAGCATGTAACCGAAGAAGTGAATGAACAACAAATAGAGGAGCCGATTCCGTCCTTCGTGTATAAACAAACATTTTCGGAACTCTTTTTAATGTCGGCTACTTCAGGAGCCGTCGGCGTAGTGTTGTCAGGGGTTGCTGCCTTTCTATCTCAATTTGATGAATTTATTCCATTTGAGCGCCTATTTGGTCAATCTAAGGACGTGTTAGAACTCGGCACATTTATATTAATTGGTTTTGCTATTGCTGGAATGATTCTGGTGTATATAGCAGCTATTATAAGTATGATGCTGAAGTATACTCATTTTACTGTTGAGAAAAAAGAAGCTGAATTAGTCATCTCACGAGGGCTACTTGAAAAAAGACAACTAACGATTCCATTGAAAAAAATACAAGGTATTCGCATTGTGGAAAACTTAGTTAGGCAACCGCTAGGGTATGCAACTGTCTATTTAGAGTATGCAGGAGGATCAGTTGCAGAAAAAGAAAGTTTGACTGTCATGTTGTTTCCATTTGTAAAAAAGAAAAAGGTGCAAGAAAAACTTGAACACCTTATTCCAGATTATGTGGCTGATTTACCTCTGAATTCTCTACCAGTACGTGCTTATCCTCGTTATGTGTTTCGACAATGGATTATTTTTGCACCAATCATTATTGTATGTATATACTTCTGGCGTCCTTGGGGTTACAGTTCCTTATTCTTATTACTTATTGGATTGGGCTGGGCGTATCTACAATACAAAGCGACTGGTTGGAATATTACGGGGACACAGCTGACGCTTAGAAGTCGATTTATATCGAAGCAAACCTTATTGATGCATAAAAATAAAATTCAATCGATTGAATCACGAACAAGCCGATTACAAAAACAAAAACGTCTAACAACCATTTCTGCCTTGATTAAATCAGGCATCGCGTTGCGTGAAGGTAAGATTCGGGATGTAGAAGCTAAAGACTTTATTACGGTGCAAACTTGGTTTCTACCAAATAAAAGAAGCTGATTGATACAGCTTCTTTTATTTACTTTCTCCAAAAAATGGGGGAGAACGCTAATCCAGCTAAGAGACCGGATATATGTCCTACAATGTTTATATTCGGTTGAATAAATGTCATAATAACAGCGATGCCTATTAGGGTATAAATCGTATTTGCTTCGGTGGCAGATAGATAATTTTTTTTGAATAAAGCTAGATAGAGAAAAAAGCCTAAAATACCAAAAAGAGCGCCGCTTGCCCCAACATGGATATAGGTGAGAGGTTTTAAGAAAAAGGTTGCGATATTTGCAAACAAACCAGTGGATAAAAAAAATAAAACAAATTTAACAGAACCCAGATATTTTTCAAGAGTTGGTCCGAAGATGGCAAGTGAGAATCCGTTGAAAAGCAGATGTGTAAACGATTGATGTAGAAAAATAGGGGTAATCAGACGCCACCATTGCCCTTCGGAGATATATAGGTTAATACCTGTACCAAAAAGGACAACATTTCCAGGAGCTAGTGGGAATAGGGTGAGCACAAAAACAATCATCATCAAGAAAATGAAAAAGGTGACAGCTGGAAAATAACGAACATACTGTTGAAAGTTTTCAGTTCTTATAAACATAGGTCCTCCTTTTGAAAGATGGTTGTATTAATTTATGAAGGTTAGATCTATTATAGAAGGATTGATGTAGATGATAAAGGGAATTGGTATAGATATTACAGAGATAGGAAGAATTAAAAAAATATTAGAGCGTCAGCCGAGATTTCCGGAGCGAATTTTAACTGAGAATGAGCTGCAAAGATTCGAACAATTAAAGGGAAAGCGGAAGGTGGAGTATTTTGCTGGGCGCTTTGCCGCTAAGGAAGCATTTTCTAAAGCAAGTGGAACAGGTATTGGTAAAGAACTCTCCTTTCTGGATATTGAAATTACAGTAGATACATTGGGGAAGCCATATATTGTTGCACCGATTACAAGAGGCGTACATGTAGCCATTAGTCATAGTAAAGAGTATGCGATTGCTCAAGTGGTTATTGAGGAAGTGGAGTGATACCACTTCTTCTTTTATTTGCGAGCTAAACGAGCCAGTTCCACTTTTCTACTTGTCTAGCTCCAGGTGCCCAGCGCCTAATGGACTTCCCGCTCCTCCACTCGATAAGTCAACATCGAATCGCGCTATCGCACTCTTCGTGTTTCCTATATCTCATACGGAGCGGTCCAGTCCATACGTCGCTGAACGGGCACTTTCCGCTTTTCTAATCATATTTGCCAGGTTTGTCTCATATACTGCTAGTGCTATAGGGAGACAAGGCCCGGTAAAAGGTACATGGCAGCTAAAACTTAGGTGGCACAAGAAGGAACTGACACCTGAATGTAAATGCATATTTCACCAAGATAAACGCCACTGTCCGGATCCTGCCTACCTGCTCTCTTATGTTTAAATAACAAAAGGGGTTGAACAGATGAAGAAGGTGCTGATTCTTTTTGCTGGGGTTATGCTATTGTTGGCTCTAAGTGCATGTGGTCAAAAATCTCAGGCTGATGTCGTAACAGCTTTGAACAAGAAGATGGAGGAAATGCAGGGCTATAAAGCCGAGGCGAAAATGACATTACAAATGGGGACAGATCCCCAAGTGTATAATGTGGAAATTTGGCATAAAAATCCTTCGTATTATCGTGTGAATTTAAAAAATCAAGAGAAAGATCAAAGCCAAATGATTCTTCGGAATGATGAAGGGGTATATGTACTGACTCCAGCGTTAAACAAAAGCTTTAAGTTTCAAAGTGAATGGCCAGAAAATAGCAGTCAAGCGTATCTGTATGAATCGCTTGTAAAAGATATTACAGAGGATAAGGCTGCTACCTTTAAGGAAGTGGATAATCAGTATGTTTTTGAAACAAAAACACGCTACCAAAATAACAAGATGCTTCCTGTTCAGCAAATTACTTTGAACAAAAAAGATTTGACTCCGGTTAGTGTAAAAGTTATGGACTCAGATAATAATGTTCTAGTGACGGTGGAGTTTTCTGATGTGAAGTTTGATACGACATTTGATAAGGATGCTTTTGATATGGAGAAAAATATGACAAGCGCTCAGCTTGAGGTTCCAGTAATGGCTGAAGTGCAGGATCCAAATTTTTCTGTAAAATATCCAGCAGATATTAATGGGATGAGCTTATCGGACGAGGAAAAAGTTAAAACGGCAAAAGGTCATAGAGTTGTGTTGACTTATGAAGGTGAGAAGAGCTTTACTTTAATTCAAGAAAAAGCGGAGGTTGTACAGGCGAAAATTGTATCAACCAATGTAAATGGTAATCCAGTCGATCTAGGCTTTACAGTAGGAGCTCTGTCAGATAATATGATTACTTGGACGTTTGAAGGTGTTAATTACACACTGGCTTCTCAAGATTTGACTCCAGATGAAATGATAGAAGTGGCTCGAACAGTAGGGGTAGATCCAGTTAAATAAGAAACGTAGAACTAGTATACAGTGAAAATCATCATCCTGTATCATATAGAGTAAGTGTGGGGCTGGCCTATAAGAGCAAAACGCTTCTAGGACCAGCCTTTTGTATGTTTGACGAGTACAGATGTCTAGCTCCAGGCACCCAGCGCCTATCGGACTTCCCGCTCCTCCTTACGATAAGTCAACACGAACAAGTGCTACTCGCACTCTTCGTGTTTCCTTTATCTCATACGGAGCGGTCCAGTCCGTACGTCGCTAAACGGGCGCCTTCCGCTTTTCGTAATAACAAAATATAATTCTTTACTTTCTTTCAAAGGATTATAAAATAGAGGTAGCATTTAAGTGTGCGTTAAAAAAGGAAGGAAGGTTACCAAGGTTGGACATGCAAGAGTTTCACCGCGATACATGGGCGGAAGTGAATTTAGATTATATCTATGATAATATAGCATCAATGAAACAAATGTTGCCACCAGATGTTAAGATGTTTGCTGTTGTTAAGGCAAATGCCTATGGACATGGTGATTACGAAGTGGCAAGTACAGCGCTTGAAGCTGGTGCTGAGTTTTTGGCAGTTGCTTTTTTAGATGAAGCTCTTGCATTAAGGGCGAAAGGGATTACAGCCCCAATTTTAGTGCTTGGAGCATCTAAACCGGAAAGAGCTGGAATGGCGGCTGATGCTCATCTTGCGTTAACAGTTTTTAGTATAGATTGGCTCCAACAAGCAAAGAAATATATAAAGGATGATCAACATCTGCATGTGCATGTGAAAGTAGATAGTGGGATGGGGAGAATCGGAGTTCGAGATAAAGAAGAACTTGTACAGCTTGAAAGCTGGTTAACGAAGGAATCGGGTTTTACTTTCTCAGGGATTTTCACCCACTTTGCTACGGCAGATCAACTAGATGTGGCCTATTTTCAAAAACAACTAGATACATTTAAAGAAATGCTATCTTCGCTAAAACAACGACCCGAACTTGTACACGCAGCTAATAGTGCGACGTCATTAAGATTTACGGAGCCTTTGTTTAATGCGGTGCGATTTGGAATTAGTATGTACGGGTTAAGCCCGTCGCCGGAAATAAAGCCCCTTTTACCTTATCATTTAGAAGAAGCTTTTTCGTTAAAAACGAAAATTGTACATGTAAAGCAACTGTCCCCAGGAGATAGTGTTAGTTATGGAGCAACATATACAGCCCAAGAGAATGAATGGATTGCCACATTACCAATTGGTTATGCAGATGGCTGGATTCGAAAACTTCAAGGGCAGGAAGTAATTGTTGCAGGAGAAAAGGCTCCTATTGTTGGCAGGATATGTATGGATCAGTGTATGATTAAGCTAAATAAGCCACTTCCTATCGGGACAGAAGTAACACTTATTGGTGAAAGTCAAGGATTATCGATTTCTATCGATGAAATTGCGACTAAATTAGACACGATTAATTATGAAATACCATGCATGATTACTTCGCGTGTACCACGGGTATATATCCAAAATAATCAGGTGTCACATGTTCGAAATCCCCTGTTGAACGATATCTGATTTCTAAATCTTACAATAATATGAATAAAATTTGTTGTGATTTGTTGATAATAGGTAAAGGAATGGAATATACTCTTTGCAGACAGGAATTTTAATGGTAATATGAAGTAGGTATGTATACTAGGTGTGTAGTGATGGTGGAGGTGTATGTTTGTGTCTGAATCCAGCACAACAAGAGAGATATTGATTCGATTACCTCAATATTTATTAAATGAGTTAGATGGGTATGCGAGTGAAGAAAATGTAAATCGTAGTGAGTTTATTTATCGTGCCACAAAAATGTATCTTCGTGAACGTAAAAAGAGAGAATTTCGTGAATTGATGAAACGTGGCTATATCGAGATGGCAGCTATTAATTTAACGATTGCCTCTGAAGCATTTCAAGCAGAATATCCAGAGTATGAGGCTGAAAATACCGTTGAGCGATTAGCTAGCGGAGGCTGAAACAGTGATTGTTGTTAAGCGTGGTGACGTGTACTTCGCAGACCTTTCTCCGGTTGTCGGTTCAGAACAAGGTGGGACCCGTCCGGTGCTCATTCTTCAAAATGATATCGGTAATCGTTTTAGTCCAACTGTGATTGTGGCGGCCATTACAGCGCAAATTCAAAAAGCTAAACTGCCAACTCATGTTGAGATTAACGCGAAAAAATATGGATTCGAGCGAGATTCCGTCATTCTCTTGGAACAAATTCGTACGATTGATAAGCAACGCTTGACAGATAAAATTACGTATCTCGATGAACCAATGATGCACAAAGTAAATGAAGCACTTCAAATAAGTTTAGGTTTGATAGAGTTTTAGGGGAAACACCTTCCTTTAATTAGTGTACTATAATAAATATTCCTTTTTTTAAGGAAAGGCAAACGATTCTAGCAGAGAGCTAGGATCGTTTTTTTTTCAAGATAAAAAGTATAAAATTTTCGATGTGTACTGATGTCTAACGCCACCGGCTAGCTCGCTAAGAAAAAGATAAGAGTCACCAAAAGGAGAAGAACGCCGATCTCGCCTATTCCTATTTTCTACGCGAGCTGAACGGGTGCCTTCCCATTTTCTTATCATGAATAAATTTGTCCCATCTCCTTTATATTTGTTAGACTGAGTATAGAATAAAAGGCTTGGAGGTAAACCATGATAGTTGAGGAAAAAGAATTAATGCAGCAAATAGCCAACGAATTATCGTTGAAAAGCCATCAAGTGCAAAACGTGATTAAAATGTTAGAAGAAGGAAATACAGTACCATTTATCGCTCGTTATCGTAAAGAAATGACCGGTTCATTAGATGAAGTGCAAATTCGCTCCATTATGGAACGTTGGAATTATTTGGAGAACCTGAACCGCCGGAAGGAAGAAGTCCTTCGTTTAATCGAAGAACAGGGAAAATTAACACCAGAATTAAAACAACAAATTGAAAAGTCCAACAAGCTTCAGGAAGTTGAAGACTTGTATCGCCCATACAAACAAAAGCGTAGAACAAAAGCGACGGTAGCGAAGGAGAAGGGTCTAGAGCCATTGGCAAATTGGTTGCTTCAATGTCATTTGGACCCATCTGTTGCGGAGAAAGCAACAGAGTTTATTTCGAAAGAACATGATGTCTTAACAATAGAAGATGCTCTTAATGGTGCGAAGGATATTGTTGCTGAACAAATTTCTGATAATGCTGAGTTAAGAAAATGGATACGTGCATCTATTCTTAAAACAGGAAAAATTGTGTCTGTAGTCAAAAATGGAGAAAAAGATGAGAAGAAAGTTTTTGAAATGTATTACGAATATGAAGAACCAGTTCACAAGATTGTTCCGCACCGGGTATTGGCATTAAATCGAGGTGAAAAGGAAGAAGTTCTTCGTATTTCGATTCAACCTGTGACGGACATAATCATTAGTTACTTGGAACGTAACATTATTAAGAGGGAGAACTCAGGTGCCGCTGTTTATTTAAAGGCAGCCATTGAAGATAGTTTTAAACGATTAATTTTGCCATCTATTGAACGGGAAATTCATAAAGAATTAACAGAGAAGGCAGAAGATCAAGCCATTCATATTTTCTCAGAAAATCTACGAAATTTGTTGCTTCAGCCACCATTGAAAGGGAAAATTGTACTTGCAGTCGATCCTGCTTATCGGACGGGATGTAAGTTAGCGGTGATTGATGAAACGGGAAAAGTGTTAGACATTAGTGTCATTTATCCGCATCCACCTGTTGCCAAAAAAGAAGCGGCACGGGAAAAAACAATTGCGCTTTTAAACCAATTTTCTGTTGAAATCGTTGCTATTGGTAACGGTACGGCGTCTAGAGAAACCGAACAGTTTATTGCAGAGGTTTTAAAAGAAGTACAAGCTAATATCTCCTATATTATTGTAAATGAAGCGGGAGCAAGTGTTTATTCTGCATCAGATATTGCTCGCGAGGAATTCCCAAATCTTCATGTAGAAGAGCGTAGTGCTGTTTCGATTGGGAGACGTCTTCAGGACCCTTTAGCTGAACTAGTAAAAATTGATCCGAAATCTGTAGGTGTTGGCCAATATCAGCATGATGTTTCGCAGAAGAAGCTTTCCGAATCATTAGCGTTTGTTGTAGAAACTGCTGTTAACCAAGTGGGAGTGAATGTGAATACAGCATCACCATCTCTTTTACAATATGTAGCTGGTCTATCCAAATCTGTTGCTCAAAATATTGTGAAGAAAAGAGAAGAAGAAGGGAAATTTACAAGTAGAAAAGAATTAAAAGGTATACCTCGACTCGGGGCGAAAACATACGAACAATGTATTGGTTTCTTGCGAATTTCAGATGGAGATGAGTCACTCGATCAAACAGCTATTCACCCAGAAAATTATGGTGCGGTATATAAACTGTTGAAAAAATTAGGCTTTGCTTCGAATGATTTAGGTAGCGAAGCGTTGAATGGAGCACTAAGTGATTTAAATTTAGTAGAAGTAGCAGAGGAATTAGAGATAGGTGAAATTACGTTAAAGGATATCGTTGACGACTTAATGAAGCCAGGGAGAGATCCTCGTGATGATTTAGCTAAACCATTGTTAAAACAGGATGTATTAAAAATGGAAGATTTAAAAGTTGGGATGGAATTACAAGGCACTATACGTAATGTAGTAGACTTTGGTGCTTTCGTTGATATTGGAGTTAAGCAAGATGGACTTGTTCATATCTCTAAGCTAAGTAATCGCTTTGTTAAGCATCCCCTCGATATTGTTGCAGTAGGTGATGTTGTAACAGTTTGGGTTGATGGAGTAGATATGCAAAAGCAAAGAGTAGCTTTAACGATGTTACAACCAAAAGACCAAAATTAATTTTTGAAAACATCTTCCTAGTGAAGATGTTTTTTTAATGAGGGATTTATAAGTGGGCATTTCCTTTCCTATGATAAAAAAACCAACATTGATTAAGCATTTTTATTTGAGCAAAATCCTTTTTATAAAATGCTTTACGAATTTGATTTTGAAACCAATTAGGCATAACTTGGCCCTCCTATAGTCTTAATGGTTTTTATTAGTATATGTTATAATAGGCTGTCATGTTACGGTTGAAAGGAAGAAAGGAAATGAAGCAGGAGCAGCTCCAAAAACTTGTTGAAGATATTTCTCTAACTGTTTTTCAAAAGAAGTTTGAGCATGCCGCCCATTTTAATTCGCGACTGCGAACGACTGGAGGTAGGTACTTGCTTCAATCACATAATATAGAAATTAATAAGAAGTATTATGAGGAGCGAGGAATAGAAGAACTTATTGGGATTATTAAACATGAGCTTTGTCACTATCACCTTCATTTAGAGGAAAAAGGGTATCGGCATAGAGACAAAGACTTTAAAGATCTGTTGAAAAGAGTAGGAGCTCCGAGGTTTTGTAAACCGTTAGCTTCTACTAAACAAAGTCGAAGTACGAAATCTTATTACTACAAATGTGAAAATTGTAGCCAACAATATATGAGAAAAAAAAGAGTAGATACTAACCGTTTTGTTTGTGGTAGATGTAAGGGAAGATTACTTTTTGTACAGGAATGCTATTGAACTACCCCCACTTAGCAAGCTTGAAGTGGGGGATTCCTACGTGCTACCACCTAAGAACCCCATCCGTTCAACAAGATAGGTTAGCTATACAAGATGTCAGAAGTGTCCCTTTGGAACGACCTTTCCTATTCCTATAGAAGCAAAATAGGAAAGGTACACCATCTTTCATTTGTATAGAATGTATGTAGAACACATTGTAATGCCCCCAGTTCCTAGAATCTTTACGTCCTTT
The DNA here is from genome assembly GCA_963790055.1 of uncultured Bacillaceae bacterium. Taxonomy (GTDB): domain Bacteria; phylum Bacillota; class Bacilli; order Bacillales; family DSM-1321; genus Peribacillus. Next base: position 2,914 of record CAWBND010000015.1, on the reverse strand, counting down.
TGGACACCATCTGCTCCGGTGGCGAAAGTAAAAGACTGGTACAATGTGTTCTATTTGAACGATTCATTTAACCTAATGCGTTTAGTAATTGTTTGATATCTTGTTCTCTCAGCGAAGAGTGATGAATGTTGATCTCTTGATACGGCTTATTTACATTAAATAGATGATAAAAGGAATGTGTATGTACAGAAATTTTCTTATTTACTATAGACCAGTGGTTCCAATGATGTGTTTCGTTGTTGATGATATATTTTTTAAGCACCTTTGGTAATGTTTCTTTATATCCTAGACCTCTACGTCCAATGGTGTAGGCGGCTGATTGATGAATGGAAATACCCAATTTACGCATATATTTCATTTTCCCTGAAATGGAGGTGTACGCCGGATTCACTTGAATGACATCTACCCCCATTTTATTTGCACGACTGAGGATGGCTTGAGACATTTTACGATAAGCGAATATACTTTTCATACGATTTGCTTTCTTGTTGCCGTAAGTGTCGCCTGTTTTAGATAGAGTGGTATCAATGTCCTCCATTACAATTGGTTTGTTCTTGTAAACGGCCAAATCAACTAAAGCGATTGCTTCTGCTTCTATGATTTTGGTCATTTGGCCAGACGTTTTCTTATGAGCAGAAAATGAAAATGTCCCGCTATCCAGATAATTTCCGTCTTTTGAAAGTTCAGCCCAAGCGAAATGATCCACGTTACAATCTATGCCTATCACACCATCAGAAGTAGAGCAATTGATAGAAGGATTGGATTCAACGTCTACGATGTTTTTGATGATGTAATAGTCTCCGTGATCTTCGATAGACCACGCAATCGGTTTGCCGAACTCTTTTTTGTTTTTACATTTCTTTTGATTGCCAATGGCTTGATTCACAACCTCTTGACCGTATGGAAAGGTAACATCAGGAATGGTTGCTGCTTTCCCACTTATAGTGGTCATATGAAGTTCATTAACTTCAGTGTTGTAATGAAATACAAAATTACCAGAACCAGCATCCTTTCGACCGGAAATCAAAAACCCTTTATTCCGTGCAGCTAAAAAGAGCTTTCTCCAGGATGCATGATCGTGAACATACTCTTCTTTTGTAAATTGCTGTTTAAATCGTTTCTTAGAACCAAAAACAACGCTTGGAATGTGGGTTTTTAACTTTTCTTTCTTTTGTTCTAATCTAAAAAGACGATGTTCCATTCGTCCCATTTTCGCTTTTCTGTATTTGAGTTCTTGATCTACATATTGATGTTCAAACAAATAAGTGTTGAACCAAATCAAACATTGCTGCTTCTGTTGGAGTGAAACGATACCACTTGAATGATAGGAAAATTGTAAGTTCTTAGGGAAACGTAGGTTTCCTTTGATACAACTTTCTTTGATTTTCTTTAACTGAGTCAAATAGGTTCGTTCGCTTTTGAGCTTTTTCTTGATTTTTTTCATCTTTTCCTCTGTCTGCTTGATATACAATTTGGTTAGCTCCGTTCGAGAGGAAAAAAGAGCATTCGCTTCTCTAACGACACTGTTTGCGACGTAATCATTTACACTAAACTTTTTCTTTACAATTAGATGGATGCTTTCTTCATGTAATTTGCGTTTCCATCTTTTTTCGCGAACTAATGTTTGAAATGCAAATCGCTTGGCTTGATTACATACTTCGGTAAAACAAGAAATTTCATGAACCAACGCTTTACTCATTTTATCTTTATACAATCGCTTTGAGAAATTCGCTATTTTCATTCTTTTCTCCACCTCCAAACGGAACGTGCGTTTGTTATATTGTGTATATTTTACCTTTTAATAGGCGGTTTTTTTAAGCCTAAGTATTTGAAATAGCTAAAAAAGCCAATTCATCCCCCACTTACCATTCGCTCGCTAACGCATTGCTCTGGTTTGAAGATGGGGGTCTTCTTGGCTAAAATGATAAAGAAAACGTATTTGAAAAAATGAAAAAACAATCCTTGACTTTGTTCAGATAGATATATATAATCTAAAGAGTCGATAAGATAATAGCTTATTGATTATAAAGTCTAGTCTGAATTTTATTGATCCGCAGTAGCTCAGTGGTAGAGCAACAAGCATAATCTTCACGAATTTGCTTCGAGTTGTACTCATCGAGCCGCTACTTGAATAATCCCTCTGAGATGAGGACATTCGGCTAAATTTATCATGGTTTAGGAAACTAAATTTATTATTCCGCAGTAGCTCAGTGGTAGAGCATTCGGCTGTTAACCGAACGGTCGTAGGTTCGAGTCCTACCTGCGGAGCCATTTTTGGGGAAGTACTCAAGAGGCTGAAGAGGCGCCCCTGCTAAGGGTGTAGGTCGGGTAACCGGCGCGAGGGTTCAAATCCCTCCTTCTCCGCCAGTTACACATTTTCCACCAAGGCCCCTTGGTCAAGCGGTTAAGACACCGCCCTTTCACGGCGGTAACACGGGTTCGAATCCCGTAGGGGTCACTTTATATAGATTAATATTTGGTCCGGTAGTTCAGTTGGTTAGAATGCCTGCCTGTCACGCAGGAGGTCGCGGGTTCGAGTCCCGTCCGGACCGCCATTTTAAAAAAGAGCAATTTGTATAACTGTGAAGTTATTGTGATATAATTTAAAGAGTATTATTGGGCTATAGCCAAGCGGTAAGGCAACGGATTTTGATTCCGTCATGCGAAGGTTCGAATCCTTCTAGCCCAGCCATTTTAGTTTGAGTCATTAGCTCAGTTGGTAGAGCATCTGACTTTTAATCAGAGGGTCGCAGGTTCGAATCCTGCATGACTCACCATTCTATATGCGGGTGTGGCGGAATTGGCAGACGCACCAGACTTAGGATCTGGCGCCGCAGGGCGTGGGGGTTCAAGTCCCTTCACCCGCACTTATAAACTGTTATTTGACTTTAACTGTTAGGTTCGATATTATAGT
>CAWBND010000014.1:0-265394 GCA_963790055.1 uncultured Bacillaceae bacterium | reverse complement strand
AAGCAATCAATACCCAAAATCAAACTTCTTAAATTTATGGGGGCTGTAGGCATTGATAAAAAAGGTGATTATTACCGGTGCAAACGGATTTCTTGGGAGTGCATTAACTAACTTTCTTGCAGATATAGGGGTAAAGGTTATTGCCGTTGTGAGAAATGAGAATTCTAATATTGAAAGAATAAATCAAAATAAGAATATAGAAATTATATATTGTGAATTAAGTGAAATAGAGAAAGTAAAGGAATTAATAACTGATAGAGATATAGATGTATTTTACCATCTAGCATGGAGTGGTGTTTCGGATTCACAACGAGACGATTATCACTCACAAATAAAGAATATTAAGTATACTTGTGATTGTGTAGAGCTTTGTAGAATTTTAAGTTGTAAAGCATTTGTGTTTGCATCGAGTCTTTGGGAATATGAATGTTATAAAACTATGCAAGAGGAAGAACCAGTCAAATTATCATCGCTTTATTCCAGTGCAAAAATCGCTGCTAATTTTATGAGCCGCACATTATGCAATAATTATAGTATAAAATATATATCCGGTATTATTACTAATATATATGGGGTTGGTGAAACTTCTTCAAGACTTATTAATTCAACAATAAGGAAGATATTGAATAAGGAAGAAACACAATTTACTTCTTCTGCACAAACCTATGATTTTATATATATTGATGATGCAGTAAAGGCATTTTATAATATTGGATTAATGGGAAAGAACAATAAATCTTATTATATAGGTAGTCTGAATCCTAGACCGTTAAAAGACTTTTTAAATATTCTTAAAAATTGCATAGATAAAGAGATCGAATTAGGCATTGGAAAAATACCACAAAATGGAATACATTTGGACTATAATATGTTTGATATAAATGCAGTAAAAAATGATACTGGGTTTGAACAAAAAATTTCATTTGAAGAAGGTATAAAGAAAACTATTGACTGGATAAAAAGTCAGAAGGAGCTATAAGAAGGCAAAGTGATTTCTGTTTTTTCTAGTGTTTACATGAGGAAGCAAGGGGACGGTTCGAGACCGCTGGAAAAGTCCATTTTCTTCGATAATATGAATATGGTAATAAAATCAATTTAAACCGGTATTTTAGAGGATAGTATATTTACTATCCTCTTTAAAGTTACAGCTAATGCAGTTAATTTTGCTTGTGTGAACCTGCTTTTTAGACCGTCCCCCCTGGCACGATCTAGCCCATGAAAACTTTTTGATCTCACAGTTTTTCCACTCTTGTTTTGGACCAGGAGTTAAAATAACATCTGAATAGATAAAATCAAAAGATCAAAATAATTGAAGTACTTAACATTTTTTTAAAAAAATTTTTTGTTCAAAAAGAAAAATATTCTGACTGCTGCTCAGAATATCAGGCTTGGTCAGGGGTCCCAATGGATAATAAATGGCATACGTTAAATCATATAGAGATATTAAAGGAGGTTTTTGTCCTATGAGTATGCCTACAATCCCAAAAGAACCACATCGTCCTAATAAAAAAGAAGTAGCAATTGATTTGCTGGAGTCGATTGCGTTAGAGGAAATTGCTTTGTCCCACATTATGAACGCGGAAGCAGAGAAAATCCAAGCATTTGTAGGAAAACATTTGAATTTTCCTACCCATCCAAAAAGTGACGATATCCTTAAATTTAATAAAGGGGTCAACCAGCTACTTGAAACCATTGTGATGAAAGAATGGCTTTTACTCAAGAAATTAGAGAATGTGATGGAATTCATCGATAAAGATAAGCATCATGACGATGATGAGAGCAGTTCATGTGAAAGCTGTGATAAAGATAAGCATCATTGCCATGAGAGTAGCTCATCTGAAAGCTTCGATAAAGATAAACATCATTGCGATGAGAGCAGCTCTAGTTCTAGTTCAGTTCTCAGTTCCTGTGAAAGCTCACATGAAAGCTAATACTAAATCCAAACATTGCAGATGTAACAAAGGACAAAGGAGTGAGCTGAATTGAACCGCCTAGATAATGATGAAAAAACCATACAATCATTAAGGTCGGTTTACTACTTGCAATTGGCACTTACAAACTATTTACAATCTTATCTTACCTTGTTAAAGTCCGAATTCATCATAATAGATCATCAAACTATTGTAGATAGTGTACACAGAATAAGGAAGAATGTAAATCAACTACAAAGGCTAATGGATGAAAAAATCAAGATTTATTCAAAAGAATACTCAGAAGCTGAAATCAATAATCTATTTAAGAAGTATCAACCATTAAATGAGAAGAATGTCAGTCAATATGTAAATGATTTGTATAATTTATCAAAACAATGCTTCCGACCAAAAAAAGAAAAAAAGAAAATTACTGAAGGCTTTCGGTCAAACAAGGAAAAAGAGAGAATGGCTGAATACGTTTGGTTAAACAGGGAAAGAGAGAAGGTTAATGATGAATTCAACCAATTCTTTTTGACACTCCAAAAATAAAGGAAAAGATTGAATGAAATTTAATCCAAATATTGAAAAAGGAGATTCTAGGCGAATCTCCCAGAGTGTCGACAAAAGGGGTTCGGAATGGTTTTATTCCGAACCCCTTTTGAGATTTTCTATGAATTTTACTCAAAATTAGTGAAAGTGGACCTCTTTAAATCTATTATGTTAAGCCATTTAATGAGTTATTTTGTCATTCTCACATTACTTAAGATTACTAGGATAATTGATAATACTGGCTACAATATCCGGCAAGTTATTTTTCTGTTCTAAAAAAAACTTGTAGAGGGCCTCTCTATCTTCCGTACTCACATACCACTCTTTAGGGATGGATTGGATAACTTGATAGATCAATTTGTTTGGCAAATCTACAATTTTTTCTGCAAACGATGTAAGCTCTTTGTAATCATTGAGAAGAGAGTAGACCCATTTATAAAAAGGCCAATGGAAGTTGTATTCCGGCTTCTCACTAAGCGTTTGAGCAGACCAGTGGTATCGGCCCGGAAAACATCTGCCATGATCAATCATATGGACATAATAGCCGCCTTCAACTAGAGGTTCCAAAATTACATTCGTCGTACCCCGATCGCTGTTATTCACCCATTGGTCGAATACCGTTATTCCTGCAAGCATATCGCGGTTTTTCACTCCCGCCTTAGAGGGGGGAGCTTCTCTGACATCCTCGAATACAACAGCGTTTTCAATAAAAACACAGCCATAGTGGTATCCAGAGCTATAGTTGTGTTCTTTGGATTGTAATTCAGGAGTTTTCTCGATAAACTCCTTTGGTATATATACAAGTTCAAAGGGGATAACGGGAAGTGAAAGGAGTGCTGCCAATTTGCCGACCACATACTCATTGACCACTTCTTTGCCTCTTTCTTTCGTAGTACCGTGCCACTTCACGACATATTTTTTACCATCGTTAAAAAGAATGACATGAGCCGTTCCACCTCTTAACGATTGTACATACTTAACTGGATATTTTGACTGTTTCATGATGTCTTTTCCCCTCTTACATGTATTTGTCTGGCGCTATTCCCCCTTTTTTTTATTTTTCTTTTCAATTAAGCTATATAACTTTTGTTGTTCCACGATTTGCTTATTCAAATCAAATTTTTGTTCAATAACCTGTCGTGCTCTTTTGGTATATTTTTCCCATACCTCTGGATGATCTAGGAAATATTGGATACCTTTAGCCAATTTTACATAATCTTTTTCGGGAGCAAGATATCCAGTTCTTTTATGCTCAATTAATTCTGGAATCCCTCCATGAAAGGTAGAAATAACCGGTAAACCGCTTGCCATAGCTTCTTTTAATGCATTTGGAATCCCTTCTACGTCGCCATCTTCTCCTGTTTCACTGGCAAGGCAAAAGAGATGGGAATCTCTTAATTCCTTAGAGATTTGGTGTGAATCCATTGCTCCTCTTAGAAAAACGCGATCGTTTAATTGGTATTCATCAATGAAGCCTTTAATCTTCTCTTCATCTTGGCCTGTCCCAATAATGTGCAGTGTTGCTCTTGGATATTTATGATGAATCAGGTGAAACGCCTTCAAAAGCGTATGGAACCCTTTTTTCTCGACAAGTCTGGCTACCGACAAGATTCTGATTTCTCCTTTCTCAGGTAGGGAACGTTTGAAATATGGGTATAAATCTAAATCCAGACCGCCATATAAGACATGTATTTTGTCTTCTGGAAATCCTAATGTTTTTAACTCCTCAGCAAGAAAATGGCAAACTGCAAAATAGCCAGCTCCCTGATTTAGTAAAGATTTATATCGTTTCTTATTTTCGAGAAATCTCTTTTCTGTTTGAGTAGAAGAATCACGTCCTCGAAAATGGACAATCAAAGGAATGTTATATTTTATAGCTGTTGGTAAAATATCGAGTGAATGTTTCCCTTGATGAGCGTGAATCGCCACGACATTTTGCTTTTTAAAGAAGGTTTTAAGATCTTTAATTTTATTCAGATTATAATAATGTTCAAACTGATATTGAACATTATTGCTATTGGAGAAAGGTCCTATTACAATAGACCGATACTGATTCAACTTAATAATCTGATTGTACATAAATCCTTGATGTATTTTAATAGGTTCTCCGATATAAAAAGCGATAGTTTTCACTATTTCCTTCATTTCCTTCCCCCTAAAATCCAATATTTAATATCGATTTTTTTACTTTAAAACTTTGTAATATTTGTCGATCTCGTGCACTTAAACCTTTTGGAAGAACGGACCATTTAAAAAATTGAACCTTTTGCGTTTCTATACCATCAGGTTTTAAACTCCCACTGCGTATGTCTTTGGTTGCGAAAGCAATGGTAACAGGAAAGTATTCATCCCCATTAGACAGCTTCGTAAAAAAGTTCTTTCCTGAAAACACACCAATTAATTGAAGGGTTCCGATATTCAACCCCGTTTCCTCCAATACTTCCCTAATCCCAGCTTCTTCCGCAGATTCGCCTAATTCGATATAGCCACCCGGCAATTTCCACATTCCATCGCTTTGTACCATCAGAAAGCGGTCATGCTGATCGAAAGCCAATACTGCGACCCCTGTAAGAATCAAGGGTCTTGTTCCGACGAGAGTGCGTAATTCTTCAATGTATCCCATCCTTATGCCTTCTTTCAGGATCATTCTCTATCCTATTTATGAAACTCTTTTATGAAAATTCCTCATGTTACATTACATGCAAAATGAAAAAACTTTGAAATGGACAATCAACTACATATATTTAACAACTTTTTCAGGTTGTCGTTTTGCAATTTTTTGTTTTCCGTCAAAATAACCAAAAGACAACAAAAAAACACCGCATTCATTCTGAAATCAGAATGAATGCGGTGTTTTGGTCAAAACTTGAGCGACATACAACATATTTTTGTTTAAAATGTTGTAATGTCAATAATTGATGTATCAATGTTATGGAGACTAGGGGGATCGAACCCCTGACCTTTTGGCTGCCAGCCAAACGCTCTCCCAGCTGAGCTAAGCCCCCCCGAATTAAGGTACAAAAATTATTATAATCTAATTTATTAAAAAGTCAATAAGGTGAGGGGATCTAGCTAAATATTCTCAACGATAACTTTAGATACTTCCTTAATATTTGAAATCGTGTAATACACATCATATGTTTTTCTTCGTTGGTTAACGAGTACTCTAAGCGTAAGCACGTGTTTATTGTCATCAATATCTTCAATTCGAATATTTTTTACCGAAATATCGTCAGCTGCAATTTCTTCCATTACTTTAGAAATCGCATTTTTATCTTCTATTACAAGGTTAAGAAGGATTTCTTTTTGCCGCAATACATTCGGACCAATTAAACTAATGAGGCTTGGTACAAATTCAACACTAATGATTAACAGAATGACCCCGACGATGGCTTCAAAGAAAAAGCCGGCCCCTACAGCAATTCCAATTCCGGCAGCTCCCCATATAATGGCTGCTGTTGTTAACCCAGAAATACTATTATCGCGGTGGAGGATAACTCCGGCACCAATAAAACCAATTCCTGAAACAATTTGTGCAGCAAGTCGAAGGGGATCCATTGTAATGTTCAACTCGTCGCTTCCAGGAAATTTAAAAGCCGATTCAATTGAAACAATTGTAAGCATACAACTGACAATTGAAATGACTAAGCTTGTCTTCAATCCTACTGGCTTGCGCTTAATTTCTCGTTCAATCCCTACAATTAATCCTAAAAAAGCAGAAATGCCTAGTTTTAGTAAAATAAATAATTCCTCTTGTAAATTAAAAGTCCATTCCAACTATATCAACCCCAGTGATAACGAATTAAAGCATAAGTATAACTTTATCTAAGTAAATAGGGTATAGTACATTTTAATGACTAAGGTAAAATGTATGAGCAAACCTCGTAAAAATTAGCGCGAATATAAAACTCATAATTAGAGTAGTACCGTTAACCTTTCCTTGCTGATTTCCAATTTTTATAGCTTCAACAAAAGCGATACTGAATAAATAGAGCGCCATACCATAAGAAACGACAAGACCAATTATTGTTTCGTTCATTGCTTCACCTCATAATGGATTCTTTTAAGTAAAAAATGGGCTATATCTATTCTTATTCAGTAAAGACTTAGGGTATGATAAAAGGGATTCAATAATAAAATAAGAGTTATAACAGTAATTGAACAGAGTATGTTGCATATCTTATCTTTTCATGATATATTATTTCTTGTCGTTAAGAACATAAACCAAATAGTTTATCATGATTATTTAGTTTTGAGAGAATAAAAAATTATTCTTGAAAAAAAGACGAAAATATTTTATAATTATAAATGTCTTTTTGAGAATATATATTGTTTGGTGACGATGGCGAAGAGGTCACACCCGTTCCCATTCCGAACACGGAAGTTAAGCTCTTCAGCGCCGATGGTAGTTGGGGGTTTCCCCCTGTGAGAGTAGGACGTCGCCAAGCATATATTATGGAGGATTAGCTCAGCTGGGAGAGCATCTGCCTTACAAGCAGAGGGTCGGCGGTTCGATCCCGTCATCCTCCACCATACTATTTGCCGGTGTAGCTCAATTGGTAGAGCAACTGACTTGTAATCAGTAGGTTGGGGGTTCAAGTCCTCTTGCCGGCACCATTTTTATTTGACAGTGAGTTATTAGCTCAGTTGGTAGAGCATCTGACTTTTAATCAGAGGGTCGCAGGTTCGAATCCTGCATAACTCACCATTATTTATGCGGGTGTGGCGGAATTGGCAGACGCACCAGACTTAGGATCTGGCGCCGCAAGGCGTGGGGGTTCAAGTCCCTTCACCCGCATCCTATGCGGAAGTAGTTCAGTGGTAGAATACAACCTTGCCAAGGTTGGGGTCGCGGGTTCGAATCCCGTCTTCCGCTCCACTTTTTCGCAAAAGTGCCGGGGTGGCGGAACTGGCAGACGCACAGGACTTAAAATCCTGCGGTAGGTGACTACCGTACCGGTTCGATTCCGGTCCTCGGCACCATATCTTTATATGCGCTCGTAGCTCAATTGGATAGAGCATCTGACTACGAATCAGAAGGTTGTAGGTTCGACTCCTGTCGAGCGCATTGTTTTCTTACGGGAAGTAGCTCAGCTTGGTAGAGCACTTGGTTTGGGACCAAGGGGTCGCAGGTTCGAATCCTGTCTTCCCGATATCCTGTTTCTATATGGGGACTTAGCTCAGCTGGGAGAGCGCCTGCCTTGCACGCAGGAGGTCAGGGGTTCGATCCCCCTAGTCTCCACCAATTTTATTCACACATTTATATTTCATTTGGCGGTGTAGCTCAGCTGGCTAGAGCGTACGGTTCATACCCGTGAGGTCGGGGGTTCGATCCCCTCCGCCGCTACCAAAAAATATAAGGACCTTTAGCTCAGTTGGTTAGAGCAACGAGCAAGGCTTCAGTGCAAATACTACGAGTTGTATCCATCGAGCAACTTCTTGAATTAGCTTTCTGAGATGGGGACAGACCAATAATGATTTAAGCTAAAAAAATTTAAAATTATTATTTTTGGACCTTTAGCTCAGTTGGTTAGAGCAGACGGCTCATAACCGTCCGGTCGTAGGTTCGAGTCCTACAAGGTCCACCATTCTCTTATTTATTCACGTTGGAGGTATACCCAAGTCCGGCTGAAGGGATCGGTCTTGAAAACCGACAGGGGGGTCAAACCCCGCGGGGGTTCGAATCCCTCTACCTCCTCCATTTATTTCTTAAATATTCTTATTGTCGGGTTAAAACATAGTGCATAAGCAACATAGCATCATTACTATTATCGCGGGGTGGAGCAGTCCGGTAGCTCGTCGGGCTCATAACCCGAAGGTCGCAGGTTCAAATCCTGTCCCCGCAATCATAATGGTCCGGTAGTTCAGTTGGTTAGAATGCCTGCCTGTCACGCAGGAGGTCGCGGGTTCGAGTCCCGTCCGGACCGCCATTTAGTTTTATTTGGCTCAGTAGCTCAGTCGGTAGAGCAAAGGACTGAAAATCCTTGTGTCGGCGGTTCGATTCCGTCCTGAGCCACCATTTTTCAACCAATTATGGCGGTTGTGGCGAAGTGGTTAACGCACCGGATTGTGATTCCGGCATTCGTGGGTTCAATTCCCATCAGCCGCCCCATAAATGCGGGTGTAGTTTAGTGGTAAAACCTCAGCCTTCCAAGCTGATGATGAGGGTTCGATTCCCTTCACCCGCTCCAAAGAATGGGCCTATAGCTCAGCTGGTTAGAGCGCACGCCTGATAAGCGTGAGGTCGATGGTTCGAGTCCATTTAGGCCCACCATTCCGCAGTAGCTCAGTGGTAGAGCAACGAGTATATTCTTCATGAATTTGCTTCGAGTTGTACTCATCGAGCCACTACTTGAATAATCCCTCTGAGATGAGGACATTCGGCTAAGCTTAGCCTAGTTTAGGGAATACGATTTATTGATCCGCAGTAGCTCAGTGGTAGAGCATTCGGCTGTTAACCGAACGGTCGTAGGTTCGAGTCCTACCTGCGGAGTACGGGGAAGTACTCAAGAGGCTGAAGAGGCGCCCCTGCTAAGGGTGTAGGTCGGGTGACCGGCGCGAGGGTTCAAATCCCTCCTTCTCCGCCAGTTGGCCCCTTGGTCAAGCGGTTAAGACACCGCCCTTTCACGGCGGTAACACGGGTTCGAATCCCGTAGGGGTCATACTTAAAGGTAGCATACAATATGTATGCTACCTTTATTTTTTTTAGTTTAAAATAACTTTCATAAAATGTTAACAAGGATATCATCTAGATAAACCGAAACAAGGATATTATTAAGATAAACCGAAATATAAATAGATCAAATCAATATGTTGAAAGCAGGTGTGAGATATATGTTCTCAAACAAAGAGGAATTTAAAGAGGCTTTTCTAAAAAAATTGGAAGTAACATATGGAAAAAGCTTCGAAGAGACATCGATGCAAGACAAATTTCAAACAATTGGCACGATGGTCAGAGAACACATTAGCGAAAATTGGATTGCAACGAATGAACGATATCGTGCATCTCAAACAAAACAAGTATATTATTTATCGATTGAATTTTTACTTGGTAGATTATTAGGAAATAATTTATTAAATTTAGGTATTACGGATGTTATTGTAGAGGGTCTAAAAGATTTAGGTATTTTATTGACCGAGATTGAAAAAGAAGAACCAGATGCGGGGCTGGGAAATGGCGGATTAGGAAGGCTTGCGGCTTGTTTTCTTGATTCATTGGCATCGTTAGAGCTACCAGGGCATGGCTGCGGTATTCGTTATAAATATGGATTATTTGAGCAGAGAATTATTGATGGTTTTCAAGTGGAACTCCCAGAGCAATGGCTTAGGAATAATTATGCATGGGAAGTAAAGAAGCCTGAATTAGCAGTTGAAGTTTCTTTTTGGGGGAAAGTAGATAAATATCTTGAAGAGGGGAGGCTTTCCTTTCGTCACTTAGATGCCGAGAATGTATTGGCTGTTCCTTGTGATATACCTGTACCAGGATACAGAAATGATACGGTTAATAGTTTACGTTTATGGACTGCGGAACTATCACCATTTTCTTATCATAAGGATTTTTTACAGTATAAGAGAGAGACAGAGGCGATTACAGAAACGCTATATCCAGATGACACACATGATCAGGGAAAAATCCTGCGATTAAAGCAACAATATTTCTTAGTTTCAGCGAGTATTCAGTCGATTTTAAGATCGTTTAAAACAAAATTTCCAATTCAAGAACTGCCAGAGCGAGTTGCTATCCATATTAATGATACACACCCAGTGCTAGCTATTCCTGAATTAATGAGAATTTTGTTAGATGTAGAAAAGTTACCGTGGGATGAAGCTTGGGATATAACAACGAAAACGATTTCCTACACGAATCACACGACACTAGCTGAAGCATTAGAGAAATGGCCTGTTAGACTCTTTCAACCTTTACTACCAAGAATTTATATGATTGTAGATGAAATTAATGAACGTTTTTGTCAGCAGCTTTGGGATCAAACCCCTGGTGATTGGAAGCGAATTGAGGAAATGGCGGTTATTTCACATGGTTATATTAAGATGGCTAGTCTAGCTCTTGTGGGAAGTTATAGTGTGAATGGTGTGGCTGCGCTTCATACGAATATTTTAGAAACTCGAGTCATGAAGCCGTTTTATGACATTTATCCAGAGAAGTTTAATAATAAAACGAATGGGATTACTCATCGTAGATGGTTGATTAAAGCGAATCCAGAATTGACTAGCTTAATTACTAGTGGGATTGGTGAAGAATGGATTAAACAACCTATTTTGTTAGAGAATTTGGAGCAGTTTAAGAATGATTCTTCTTTTTTATCGGAATTGAAAAAAGTGAAGCAGTTGAATAAGCAACGATTAGTGAGTCAAATTTTCCAGCAAACAGGCATTGTGGTGAATGAGCAATCCATTTTTGATGTGCAGGTTAAACGACTTCATGCATATAAACGTCAGCTATTAAATGTTTTACATATCCTCCATTTATATAACCGAATGAAGGAAGATTCTAATTACCGCCCATTTCCTCGGACCTTTATATTTGGGGCAAAGGCTGCACCGAGTTATCGGTATGCGAAGAGTGTGATTAAGTTGATTAATACAGTCGCGGATAAGGTAAATAATGATCCTGAAATGAATGAGTATTTAAAAGTCGTTTTCTTAGAGAATTATCGGGTTACTCTAGCGGAGAAGATTTTTCCTGCGTCTGATGTTAGTGAGCAAATTTCAACAGCTAGTAAAGAAGCTTCAGGAACAGGTAATATGAAGTTTATGATGAACGGTGCCGTTACAATTGGGACCCTAGATGGAGCAAATGTTGAAATTCTTGATCGAGTTGGGGAAGAGAACATGTTTATCTTTGGTTTAAAGGCTGAAGATGTGCTTGAGTTTTATCAAAACGGTGGATATCATTCAAGAGAATATTATCATTATGACCAACGCATTCGTCAGGTCGTTGATCAGCTTGTAAATGGATTTTTCCAAGAGTTTTCTGATGAATTTCGAACTATTTATGATTCATTAATTATGGAAAATGATCAGTACTTTAATTTGAAGGATTTCAGTGCTTATGTGGAGACACAAGGAAAAGTAGCAGAAGCATTTGAAAATGAATCTGAGTGGTCAAGGAAGAGTCTGATTAATATTGCTAAATCCGGTTATTTTTCAAGTGATCGAACAATTCAAGAATATGCTGATGATATTTGGAATATTCGTCGTATCTCCAAAAGAGTCGAAAAGATAACAAAACAGCCGCAATGAGGATGCATTGCGGCTGTTTTGTTATAGTACATAACTAATAAATAAACCAATTGCCATTAGCAGTCCAAAGAAGGTGTTCGTTTGGGCTGTTGCTTTCATAGCTGGCATCATGGTAATCGGTTCACTCTTTCCGATAAAGCCTGTTGTGGCTTTAATTGCTTTTGGCAGACTTAAGAAGGCAAGTAAAATCCATGCGCTTACGGTACCAGTTATGACTAATCCAATGAGCCATAGGTAGGAAAAAGCAAACATAATCCCCATAAAGTAGATGGCTTTTTTCGGACCGAGTACAATCGGAAGCGTTTTGCGACCATTTGCTTTGTCGCCGTCATGATCTCGAAGGTTGTTAGAAAGGTTAATTAAGCCAACTAAGATGCCGCTCGGTACGGAAATTAAAATGGCTAGGTTCGATACATAACCTGTTTGGATAAAGAAGGCGATTAAGATAATAAAGCAACCCATAAATAAGCCTGAAAAAAGCTCTCCAAATGGAGTCGATGAAATGGGTAGTGGTCCACCTGTATATAAGTAACCGACTAGCATACAGCAAAGTCCGATTACGGCAAGCCACCAGGACGATTCAGCACAAATGTAGAAGCCGAGTAAAATAGAAATTCCATACATAATGAGTGCGAGTGTCATAATTAGCTTTGGCGTCATTCCATAACGGACAATTCCACCACCAATGCCAATTGAATCTTCCGTATCTAATCCCCGTTTGAAATCGTAATATTCATTAAATAAATTTGTTGCTGCTTGAATGAGAATGCTGGCTAGCATCATGGCTGCAAATAAGAGTCCAGTTACTTCCCCTTCTAGGAGGGCAATTATTGTGCCGAGTAAAACCGGAACAAAGGCTGCTGTTAACGTATGAGGACGAATGAGCTCCCACCAAATTTTCCAGCCTCGTTTAGTAGGCATCCGTTCGCAGCATTGTTTGTTGAATCAGTATGCATGTTTTTCTCCTCTAAATGATTTATAGTGAGTCTGAACTTTAGAAAAACGTGACTTCTCTTTAATGGTAAAAGTCAATAGCTTTTCTTATCGTGAAAAAAGATACATTTTCTTTAAGTATAACAAAGTCAATCTAATAAATTGTAGAAAAAGCTTGAGAAAGTGTCAATGGTTTAGAGGGAATATTTTTCATGGAAGGGCAGTAAATAAACTTGTTTATAATAATAAGGAAATAAGTTGTCTGAAAACTCTATTAGAAGGGACGTTTAATTGACATTAGGTTTACTAGAGGTGTATCTTTAAATAGGTTTACTCTGTATTTAACATGTAGTGTTGGGGGGATTTTTTTGGCTATATCAAAGGAAACTAAACAGCTTCAAGGACTGGCATTAGCTATACAGAAGGCGAAGGATTTAAATAAACCAGTCTTATTTAGTCATGTAAAGAAAATAGAGTGTGGGACCCCCCTTTCATTTTATCAAGCTGGAAGAGATCGATATGCGGGAGAACGTTTTTATTGGCAAGATCCAGCAAAGAACGTTACGATTACGGGTTTAGGCAACGTGAAGAAACTGCAGGCGACAGCGACTGGTGATCGTTATAAACAAGTGGAGCGAAGCTGGAGCATCCTACAAAGTACGGCTGTGAAGACAGGGGTAGATGATGTAGACGCAACAGGTCCTTTACTGTTTGGAGGATTTTCGTTTGATTACGAAAATCATAGTTCCTTTCTTTGGAATCAATTTGGAGATCATTTATTTTATATACCTGCTTTTATGTTATCTAGTATAGATGGGGAAGCATATCTAACGACAAATGTTCTTTGTACCCCTGAGGATCAAGAGCATCTTTTTATCGACATGATCAATGATCGAGAAGAATGGTTATTTACGACATGTAGATGAAAGTGAAATGCCTGATAATCCTTTAATTGAACAGAGGGAAGTTCGTTCAACGGAGTGGAAACAAACAGTCGCGAATGCCGTTCAAGAGATGAAAACGAGCGACTTAGATAAAATCGTATTAGCACGAGAATTACGGGTTGTCTTTAAGAATCGAATTGTTTCAGAGCATGTGTTGCAGAGATTAATGGCAGAACAGCCAACAAGCTACATTTTTAGCTTTGAAGCGGGTGGAGATTGTTTCATTGGAGCGACTCCGGAGCAATTGATTAAGAAAAAAGGGGATGAAGTATTTTCTGTCTGTCTAGCAGGTTCAATTGCAAGAGGGAAGAGCCATGAAGAAGATGCTCGCCTTGGTGCCCAATTATTGAATGATCCGAAAAATTTAATGGAGCATCAATATGTGGTGTCGATGATTACCAATGCTTTAAAAATGGTATGTGATCAAGTCATCGTGCCGAAAGCTCCAGAGTTAATGAAAATTCGCCATATTCAGCATTTATTCACACCCGTTAAAGGTGTATGTGCAAATGACGTGACGATTTTCGATTTCGTGGAAAAATTGCATCCAACACCTGCAATGGGAGGACTGCCAAAAGAAAAGGCTGTTGCTCGTATTCGGGAAATAGAAGGATTAGAGCGTGGCTTGTATGCAGGACCGTTAGGATGGGTAGATTCTTACGGAAATGGAGAGTTTGTAGTAGGAATTCGTTCAGCACTTCTGCAAGGGAATGAAGCGTCATTATTTGCTGGATGCGGTGTGTTGGAAGATTCGCAGCCAGAAAGCGAATATCAAGAAACCGCAATTAAATTTAATCCAATGTTAAGTGCTTTAGGGGGAAATCTTCATGAATAATCAAGAGGCATTAACTGCTTATTTGGCTTCTTTTGTTGATGAATTAGCGCAAAATAAGGTAAGACATGCCGTTATAAGTCCGGGTTCTCGTTCAACTCCTATTTCATTGTTGCTCGCAGAACATCCAAATATTGAGGCTCATATTAATGTGGATGAACGTTCAGCTGCGTTTTTTGCACTTGGCTTGGCAAAGGCATTGAGAGAACCAGTTGCCGTTGTTTGTACGTCAGGGACAGCGGCAGCGAACTTTTATCCAGCCATTGTGGAGGCGTATTATGCACGGGTACCATTGATTGTATTGACGGCCGATCGTCCGCATGAATTACGTCATGTAGGGGCCCCACAAGCGATTGATCAGATTGATTTGTACGGAAAGCATGTAAAATGGTCTGTAGAGATGGCGTTACCAGAGAATTCAGCTGAGATGGTGAATTATGCACAAAGGATTGGAGCAAGAGCAGTTGCTTTAGCCGCTAATGGACCAGCAGGACCGATTCATTTGAACTTTCCAATTCGTGAGCCACTTTTACCACTTATGGAAAAAGTGGAGGAATACCGTAACCAGTCATTTTCTCCAACAGTGGAGATTAACAATGGAAATCGTACGCTTTCATACCCTCAATTTGAAGCGCTTGCAAGTACGTTAGCGGAAGCGAAGCGGGGCATTATTGTGGTGGGGGAATTACGGGACGAAGCAGTAAGAGAAGGGATTATCACGCTTGCAGAAAAATTAGCACTTCCTGTGTTAGCAGATCCTTTATCATTGCTTAGAAGTGGTGACCATTCACAAGTTCAAATTATTGAAACCTATGATACCTTTTTACGAGATGATGTGGCCAAAGAAGCCCTGTATCCAGATGTAGTGTTGCGTTTTGGGGCAATGCCTGTTTCAAAGTCTCTTTTGCTCTTTTTGAAAAAGCATCGTCAAGCGAAGCATCTTGTCGTTGATGCAGGAGGTGGCTGGCGTGAACCAGCAGGTCTTGTGACAAATATGGTTTATTGTGAGGAAAGCGCGTTTTGTAATGAAATTCTTAAGCACCTAGATCATCGTGAGAACTCAACATGGCTTGGGCTTTGGCAAGAGGTGAACGAAGCGACAAAACGTGGATTAGCTTCGATTCATGATGAAGAGGAATTAAGTGAAGGCAAGCTATTTTTGCTGTTGAATGAGCTGATGCCTGCGAATTCAACGCTATTTGCCGGAAATAGTATGCCAATTCGTGATTTAGATACATTTTTCTTTACGAATGAAAAAAACGTAACTCTCCTTGCAAATCGTGGAGCAAATGGAATTGATGGAGTCGTTTCTACTGCACTTGGTGTAAGTACAGTATTGGAAAATACAGTATTAGCGATCGGTGATTTAAGCTTTTTCCATGATATGAATGGACTTTTGGCTGCAAAATTACAAAAGCAAAATATGACGATTTTATTGATTAATAATGATGGTGGAGGTATTTTCTCATTTCTTCCACAGTCGAGTGAAAAAGAATACTTCGAGCTTCTTTTTGGAACGCCGCATGGTTTAGATTTCTCTCACGCAGCAGAGTTATATGGTGCTACATACACAAAAGTGACAACATGGGATGAATTTCAACGAGTATTTACTGGTTCATTCGCTATACCAGGGTTAAAAATCATTGAAGTACGGACTGAAAGAGAATCAAATCTTCTTAAACATCGAGAATTGTGGAAGTTTGTTTCTCAGGAAATAAAGGATGTCATTTCGTGAAGGTTATTTGTCGAGGAGTAAAGTACCACGTTAAAATCGCAGGCTTTGGAGAACCACTGCTCCTATTACATGGATTTACAGGAAATGTAGATACGTGGAAATCTCTTATTTCACCATTATGCAGTCGTTATCAGCTCATTATGGTGGATATTATCGGACATGGAAAAACGGAAGCACCTCTTGATGTTGAGCGTTATCAAATGGAGCAGATGGCTAGGGATTTGAAAGAGATTTTAGAACAACTAGCGCTTCTCAAAACACATGTGCTTGGTTATTCAATGGGAGGAAGACTTGCTTTAACTTTTGCAAACCTATATCCCCAGTGTGTACGTAGTTTAGTATTAGAAAGCGCATCACCAGGTCTAGCAACGGAAGATGAGCGTTCAAAACGGAGAGAGCAGGATCAAAAGTTGGCCGAGAGCATTATGACAAATGGAATAGACGCCTTTGTGGAGGATTGGGAAAACATTCCCTTGTTTGAAAGTCAAAAGAAGCTTCCAATTGAGCAAAGAGTGAGCATCCGTAATCAGCGTCTAATGAATTCTACACTCGGGCTTGCTAATAGTTTATTAGGGATGGGGACAGGGAGTCAGCCATCTTGGTGGGACAAGCTTGAGCGTATGGAGATTCCTGTATTACTTATAACGGGAGAGTTAGATTTCAAGTTCTGTAACATCGCTGAACGCATGCAACAGCGGTTACAGCATTGCGAATGGATTATAATAAATAATGTTGGACATGCAATTCATGTGGAATGTGGAGAAAAATTTGGTAAAATAGTAAGTGAGTTTTTAATGAAGCATAGGGAGGAAGAAAAATGACAGTTCAATGGGAAACAATTCGTGAATATGATGAAATATTATTTACGAAGTACAATGGTATTGCGAAGGTTTCGATTAATCGACCTCATGTACATAATGCATTTACCCCGAAAACCGTTTCAGAAATGATTGATGCATTTGCAAGAGCTCGTGATGATTCTAGCATCGGCGTTATTATTTTAACAGGTGAAGGCGGCAAGGCGTTCTGTTCAGGTGGAGACCAAAAAGTACGTGGACATGGCGGTTATGTAGGAGAAGACGAAATTCCTCGTTTGAATGTTTTAGACCTTCAACGTTTAATTCGTACGATTCCTAAGCCAGTTGTAGCGATGGTTGCAGGTTACGCAATTGGTGGCGGACATGTACTTCATGTTGTCTGTGACTTAACGATTGCAGCAGACAATGCAATTTTCGGACAAACTGGACCAAAAGTAGGTAGCTTTGATGCAGGGTATGGTTCTGGCTATTTAGCTCGTATCATTGGACATAAGAAAGCACGTGAAATTTGGTACTTATGCCGTCAATACGATGCGGAGCAAGCATTGGATATGGGGCTAGTAAACACAGTTGTTCCTTTAGAACAATTAGAGGCAGAAACCATTCAATGGTGTGAAGAAATGCTAGAAAAAAGTCCAACTGCCTTGCGTTTCTTAAAAGCAGCGATGAATGCAGATACGGATGGGCTTGCTGGTCTTCAACAAATGGCAGGAGACGCGACTCTTTTATACTATACAACGGAAGAAGCGAAAGAAGGACGCGATGCGTTTAAAGAAAAACGAAATCCGGACTTCGGACAATTCCCTCGTTTTCCGTGATTCGAGTAAATGGTGGAGGAAAAACAGCTTGGCGGTTTCCGTCGAGCTGTTTTTTATTAAGGCTATTTTCGTAAACATTGTTGTTGCTTACTAAGAAAAGAGGCAATTCCGGTGTAAAATTACACATTATCAGCCATTTCAAATGATTTATTTGCGGAAAATGAACATTTACCTGCGAAAATGTAACTTTTATCTGCGATTCTAAGCCTTTTATCTGTGAAGCCTAGAAAGCAACAATCTTTTAGAAATGAGCCTTTATTAAAATCACATACACCTTACGCTTTTCTTACTTGTGAATTTTCCTCAATTATTTTTCTTTTTCCGGGAATTACGTGTTATTTTTAGTGAATAACAAAAAAGAATGGCTAAAAAAATCTTTTGGGTCATCCTTTTATTTTTTTAAGGAGCAGATGTAACATGGCAGCGGATATTTTACCGAATTGGCTGATGAAACGAGCAGACATTACGCCAGATCGACCAGCAATTGAATTTGAAGGAATAACGTATAGTTTTGCAGAGCTTAATGAAATGGTAGAGAATATGGCTGGGAAGCTGGCGGCAAAGGGGGTAGAAGCGGGAGATTCGTGTGCTCTCTTACTGCGAAATCATATTGATAGTGTCGTATTCATTCATGCTTTGTTTTATCTAGGTGTTAAAATCGTCATGTTGAATAATAAGCTAACAGCTTCCGAATTGGTCTGGCAGGTAAACGATAGTGAAGCGAACTATTTATTTTCAGAAGCTTGTTTTTCGGAGAAATTAGCGAAGATTGCCGAGGAGGCTTCTGTAGTCAAGACTTATGTCAAAGAACAGTTAACAGAAGTGGCATGCAGCACAAATGGTAACAGATTTTCATTTAGAAGATGTGGCTACCATTATGTACACATCGGGCACAACAGGAAAGCCAAAGGGTGTGATGCAAACGTTCGGCAATCATTGGTGGAGTGCGATGGGTTCGATGCTAAACCTTGGTTTAACGGAGAACGATAGCTGGTATTGTGCGGTGCCGATTTTCCATATTAGTGGTTTGTCGATTTTAATGCGTAGTGTCCTATATGGTATGAAAGTAGTGTTAGTGGAAAAATTTGATGAAGGAGAAGCAAATCGAAATATCATCGAAAATGGTGTGACGATTATTTCCGTTGTGACCGCGATGTTAAATCGAATGCTAGCTAAGCTTGGAGATCGTAGTTATCCTCCACATTTTCGCTGTGCGCTGCTTGGTGGTGGACCCGCACCCATCCATTTGTTAGAACAGTGTAAGCGAAAGCGGATTCCGGTATTTCAATCGTATGGGATGACGGAAACAGCATCGCAAATTGTCACACTTGCTCCTGAATATAGCTTGACGAAAATTGGTTCAGCAGGAAAAGCGTTATTTCCATCACAGCTTAGAATTGAAGTAGACAGCAAACAAGCAGCAGTAAATGAGCCAGGGGAAATTGTTGTATTTGGTCCGAACGTGACACACGGATATTGGAAGCGTCCAGATGCAACCGAAGAAGCAATTCAAGCAGGATGGCTACATACAGGGGATATTGGGTATATCGATGAAGATGGCTTTTTATACGTACTCGATCGACGTTCTGATTTAATCATTTCGGGTGGAGAGAATGTGTATCCTGCTGAGATTGAAGCGGTGTTAAGTGCTCATCCTGCTGTATTTGAAGCAGGTGTGACAGGTGTGGCTGACGATACATGGGGTCAGGTGCCACTAGCTTTTGTGGTGACAACGGAAGAAGTGACCGAGGAGCAGTTATTAACGTACTGTCGCGAGCACTTAGCCTCTTATAAAATTCCATGTGAAATTGTTTTTTGTAAGGAGTTGCCGCGAAACGGAGCGAATAAGCTATTGCGTCGGGAGTTAAAGAAAGAGAGTTGAGTGACATGAGAATAAGCTCAGTGACGTTACGAGTGATTTCAATGCCTTTAAAGAATCCTTTTCAAACGCATTTAGAAACCGTGACAAAACGAGAAGCGATTGTTGTGGAGGTTAGAGATTCGGAAGGGACTGTTGGCTATGGGGAAGCAGTGCCCTTTTCAAGTCCATGGTATACCGAAGAAACAATTAAAACGGTGTTTCATATACTAGAAGACTTTTTGATTCCATTGACGTTGGAACAAGAGTGGAGTCATCCATCCCAGCTGCCACAGCTATGGAGTGGAATTAGAAGAAATCAGATGGCGAAATCAGCACTTCAGCAAGCAATTTGGGATTTGTATGCTAAACAACAAGGTGTGTATCTTGGTGCACTTTTTGGTGCTGAGCGAACGGAGGTAGCAGCTGGTGTTGTCATTGCAACCTCTAGTATCGACGAGGCATTACGTCAAATTGAGATCTACACACAAGAGGGCTATCAGCGGTATAAGGTAAAAATTAATCGAACGAATGATATGGAGCTTCTATCAGAAATTCGAAAGATCTATCCAAATTTACCGCTAATGGCTGATGCAAATTCAGCCTATTCGCTTGATGACGTTGAACATTTGCAGCAATTAGACAAGTTTAACCTTCTTATGATTGAACAGCCACTAGGACATGATGATATTGTTGAGCATTCGTTTTTACAAAAACAGTTGCAGACGCCAATTTGTTTAGACGAAAGTATCTGCTCGTTTCATGATGCAAAAAGTGCTTTGCTGTTAGGGAGTGGACGCATTTTAAATATTAAAATGTCACGTGTTGGCGGGTGGTGTGAAGCAGTTCATATCCATGATTTATGTGTGGAAGCAAACATTCCTGTGTGGTGCGGCGGCATGATTGAATTTGGCATTTCTCGTGCTCATAATATTGCACTAGCTTCTTTGAAAGGCTTTACCATTCCAGGTGATTTATCTTCCTCATCGAAGTACTGGGAACAGGATATTATTGAGCCTGAAATCACTGCTGTAAACGGTAAAATTACGGTGCCCAAAACGGCTGGAATTGGTTTTGCTGTTAGGGAGAGCTTTTTAAAGACGATTACAAACTATGAGCAAATGTATCGTAATTGAATCTGCTTTGTGAGGAAACAGAAATTGCCCTAATAAGCAGAATGAAAAGAACCGCAAAAAATGGTAAGTAGCTCCGTTATAGTGGAGAAACACACGAAATAACAGACCTATTAGCGAACCAAATTATCATGGTTTGGTCTCCTTTTATTCCATTTATATCAATGTTTAGTGATTTCAACATATTAAATTGCATAGCAAATCGCACCCTAATATGGAGTGAAGTTTTTTTCTTATTCAAGTAACGAGCAGGATACCTCAATAACAAATCGATTCTTTTATAAAAGAATCGATTTTTTTGGTCATAAAACCTACTACCGTTCATATACATTATGAATGTATGTCTAAGGTAAAAAGAGGAGGAAGTGGGTTGAAAAAAAGTTTATTGTTGTTTTTGGCTTTGATTTTGGCATTACCTGGTGTCTCGGCTGTTGCAAAAAGTAATGGGTTAGAAGTGGAAGTGAATGGTGTTGAATTGGACTCTGACGCCAATTACAAAAAAGGAAACCGTGTGTATGTGGATGTGGATGAGTTTTTCGATTTATTTAACGAAGATTACAAGGTAAACAAGAACAAAACAAAAGTTAGTTACGATGGAGACTCGATTTCGGTTCACAAAAGAAAGGGAGAATTGGTTGGGGATCTGTATGAGTTAGCTGATTTAATTGATGCAGAAGACGTTACTCACTTCAAACAGGATAATTTGTACTATGTGTTAGCATTTTCAGATGGTGTAGAAAAAATTAATAATAAACAGTGGGCAGACCCAGATGATCTACCGAACGGTCCTATTTATGGAGTAAACAATGGAAAACTTGTTTATGTTTCATTCCATCTAAAAACAGCACGAAAAAATATTGACGGAATGAAAGGCTACCCTTCTCCAAAAATTAAAAGAGTCGAAATCGACTTTGTAAAAAATGGTCATAGCAGGATATTGGGAAAAACACTATGACATCGTTCAATATTTTGACAAAGATTACAAGTATGACAAGGATTATAAGCATTATGATTATGGTAAGTATGATAAGTATGACAAAAATCACAAGTATTATAACTACAAGTATTATAACAAGTACAAGCATTACTATTCTGATAGCAAATACAAGCATTATTACTGATAATAATCGCAAATATGACAGACAGACAGCAAGACATGACAGAGACCGCAAGAATGACAGAGACGGCAAACATGACAGAGATCGACAGAGAATGACAGAGACGGCAAGAACGACAGAGACAATAGACATGACAGAGACGGCAAGAACGACAGAGACAATAGACATGACAGGGACGGCAAGAACGACAGAGACAACAGACATGACAGGGACGGCAAGAACGACAGAGACAACAGACATGACAGAGACGGCAAGAATGACAGAGACAACAGACATGACAGAGACGGCAAGAATGACAGAGACAACGGGAATGACAGAGACGGCAGGAATGACAGAGATCGGCAGGAATGACAGAGATCGCGGGAATGACAGAGACGCGGGAATGACAGAGATCGCGGGAATGACAGAGACCGCGGGAATGACAGAGACCGCGGGAATGACAGAGACCGCGGGAATGACAGAGACCGTGGGAATGACAGAGACCGCGGGAATGACAGAGACCGCGGGAATGACAGAGACCGTGGGAATGACAGAGACCGCGGGAATGACAGAGACCGCGGGAATGACAGAGATCGCGTAAATGACAGAGATCGTGGGAATGACAGAGACGGCGTGAATGACAGAGATCGCGGGAATGACAGAGATCGCGGGAATGATAGGGGGTGCAGGAATAAAGAGGATTGCGGGAACGACAAGTAACACAAGTATGATAATGACGATGACGACAAATATGTGAAAAATAATAAAAAACGCAATGATCACAAATAGAAACTAGATTTTTAAAAAATCTAGTTTCTATTTAGAGAATGAAGAATACGATAGTGTACATTAGGGTTGCAAAGGCAGCCTCTTTTTATATATAAAAACAGGATTGTGAAAGAATGTGCTTAAGCTTTAATTAAAAAAAGACAAATAAATTTGAAGCGCATGGATTCCATTATTTTTCCATGCGTTTTTGTGTGTTGTTTCTATCGTTACTCACCCTGCTATTTTAGCTGTGATTCCCAATGTTTTTCTAAGAAATGGTTGTTTACCGGTTTTATATGGATTGGTTTATTTTGTATAATAGAAAAAAGAGTTAGCTACAGCTAAAGGCAGGGAGAGAGATTGATGAATAAACAGTTTCTTATTGCAGAGATTTTACTAAAAAGGGGAATGCCTGATTTTGTTGTAAAAGAAATTACTGCTATTGCCGAGCAAGAATTGTTATTTTTAAAAAATAAGCTGAGAAATGCCTGATTTGATGTAAAAATATAGCTGATGAAGATAAGCTAGAACAATTGCTCACTCCATCAGCCGTGGTTAAGATTTAATGAAACTATATTTATTAACAGGACGGCCGATGCCGCCATATTGAACATCAAGACGTAGAACTTCTTTTTCATTCAAGAAGTCTAAATAGCGTCTTGCAGTGACACGAGCAATGCCAATTCCATCAGCTACCTTTTCTGCTGATTGAGGAGCATCTTGTTGACTCATAAACAGCATGACTTGTTCTAATGTACTAATGTTTAATCCTTTTGGGATGTCATTTTTTCGAAAAACCTGTGAAGTCACTGATGTGGAATTGCTGGAAAAAATGACTCGATCTAATTGGGATTGCGATATGCTTTTGTTTGGCTGTACTTCCATTCGAAAGGCATAATATTGTTCAAGAGTCTGCTTTAAACGGTCAAATGTAAACGGTTTAATTAAATAATCAAAAGCTCCGTTTTGCATCATTTTTCGAATCGTTTTTGGATCATTTGCGGCAGAAATGATAATAATATCGACATCCATTTGTGCTTTTCTAATTTCATATATGGTATCTATTCCATTTAACGAAGGCATAAAGATGTCTAGTATAACTAAATCAGGGTGAAACCTTTTTATTTTTTCAAGGCCTTCAAGTCCATTAGAGGCTGTATCAATAACCTGAAAGGATGGTAAGCGTCCAATAAATTGTTTATTTACTTCTTGAACCATCGGATCATCTTCAATTAATAGTACTTGGATGATGTCATTGTTCATATTGCTTCCCCCTTGTCGTCATCCATAGGAAATGAAAGAATAAAGCTTGTTCCTTCATTTACCGCAGATTGAAAACTGATTTCGCCCTTTGATTTATTGACAATTTGTGCAAGTAAATAAAGCCCAATGCCAGAACCATCTTTTCCTTTTGTTGTAAATCCACGTTCATAAATATGGCGCTGAACATGTTCCGGTATACCACAGCCGTTATCCTCAACGACGATGGTACAAGTATGGTCATCCTGATCAATCGACAGATACACTTGTTTCTTATCTTCTTCAGAATTCTTAAATGCTGCAAATGCATTTTCAATTAAATTTCCGATAATTAATACGAAATCATGATGATCCATGTCGCGTGGAAAACGCTCAAGCTTCATATTTTGATCAAACATTAGTTCAATTCCAAGCTCTCGACCGATCGATACTTTACTTAACAACAGTCCAGTTAAATTATCATTATGAATACGCTTGGTCAAAAATCGGGTTAACTCACTTTGTTCTTCGGTAATTTGAAACACATACAGCAGAGCATCATCTAACTTTCCTAGTTGAATTAAACCAGCAATGGTATGCAATTTATTCATGTGCTCATGATTTTGGGCACGTAATGCCTCGACAAATGCCTTAACACTTGTTAATTCTTCAGCCAATTTGGCAACATCTGTCCGATCTTGGAAAACCGCAACAGCTCCAATTGTTTTGTCACCAAGTGTAATGCGAACTCGGTTACTGAAAAGATTCTTTTGTTGTACCGAAATCTCTTGATTATAAACAGGAAACTCTTGTGTTAAGATTTCCGGCAGAAAGGTATCATCAATGATATCATTTATACTCTTGCCGATTACATCCTCTGAAATATTGAGCATTCGTTTTGCTTTTTCATTAAAAATAGTGATGATTTCCTTATTATCAATAGCGATGACACCTTCGTGCATAGCGTTAAAGGCTGCGGTTCGTTCGGTAAGCAATCTTGAGATTTCGTATGGTTCTAGCTCAAAGGTTTCCTTTTTGATATGTTTGGCCATTAACCATGAACCACAAACTCCAAATAGAAGCGTTAGCAATAGGATATATTGAATTTCAGCTTTGAAATTTGCTACCAGTTCTGGTAGAGTTGGCAAAATATTTCCAACAAGCACAACACCAATCTGTTCATTCTCCTTATTTAAAATCGGAACAAACGCACGAACGGCTGTACCGAGCTCTCCCTTCGCCTTCGACATATATTCATGCTCTGCAAAGGCAGCGCTTTCGTCTGAGCTTTTTGAATATGTTCCAAGTTGGCTATAAGCGGGATGAGAATAGCGAATATGCTGATTATTTAAAACGACAATATAATCTGCGCCATGAATAATTCGTAATTTTTCAATAACCGGATGTAAGGATTCCCAACCTTTTGGTTCGAGCACCAACTCTTGAACTATAGAGGATTCAGCAATCGAATGAGCGATAACCATTGCTTTTTTACCCAACTGTGTTTCTGCTGAAGACCAGCTATTACCAATTAGAAAAATACCGCCAATTAAAATAGAAAAGGCGACAATTCCAAATGACAGCAGCGTAATTTTGAGTTGTATAGGTATATGAAAGGATTTTTCCATGTTGTATGTTTCCCCCCATTCCTTCTATTTTATAGTATCAAAATTTTGTCGAAATTTCTCTACTTTTTCGATTTCCTGACATCTCGTATACGACCAGTATTTTGGACTATGATAAAATAGAAGAAATGAGTAACAACGAATGATGATAAAGGAAAGCTTTTATCAGTAGCAGAGTAGATTCTATTTAGGATCCATTTGGTAAGGGGATGTCATGATTGCGTACGTTTTGGGGGTATTTTTTATTAATTGTTGTAGGGTTAGTGATAGCAATTTTTCTCGCATTTCGATCCTTTTTTTCTGAAGAAGATGTCGTTAAGGATTATGAGCAAACCGCTATGAAGGATCAGATTGTGATTAAGTTTAGTCATGTCGTAGCAGAGAATACACCGAAAGGCTTAGCAGCTGTTCACTTTGCTCAACTTGTTGATGAATATACGGATCATCGAGTAAAGGTAGAGGTTTTTCCGAATGAATCTTTATATAACGAGCAAGAAGAATATCAGGCACTACTAGATAATGAAGTTCAAATGATTGCAACAGCGACAGCAAATCTCACTGATATTTCTCCAAAGTGGCTACTCTTAGATTTACCTTATATGTTTCCAAATCGCAGTGCACTAAAGGAGACTTTGTATGGAGAAGTTGGTGCCGAACTATTACAAGATCTAGACAAGCATCATATAAAAGGGATGGCGTTATGGGCTAATCACTTTAAGCAAGTGACAAGTAACAAGCCTATTCGTACACCCGCTGATTTTGAGGGGAAAATGTTTCGAATTATGCCGAGTAGTGTGTTGAAGGAACAATTTGAGAATTTTGGTGCATCGACAACGATGCTTGAGTTTAATGATACCTTTGTTAATTTGGAGAATAATAGAATGGATAGTCAGGAGAATACAATTTCTAATATCTATTCAAAGAAGCTATATGAACTGCAAAGGTATTTAACGATTAGTGACCATGGTTTCTTAGGATATGGAGTGTTAATGAATCAGGAGTTTTGGAATGAGTTACCTCCTGATATTCAAGCTGACATTGATCGGGCCATGCAAGAAACAACAGAGTGGCTTTGGAAAAAGTCTGATGATATGAATCAACAATTGCTTGCTGAAATTGAACAAAAATCTTCCATTACCATTTATAGACTATCACCCGCGGAAAAGAAGCAGTGGATGGAAGAAATGACGGCTATTTATCCTGAATATGAGCCGGTGATTGGTTCGGAATTGATGAATAAAGTGAAAGTGATTCGTGAGAAATATGTAGATTAAAAAATAACCTGCTCAGGAGAAAAAGGAGCAGGTTATTTTTATATTGAGGGAAAAATACGAGGACTGTTATTTATCCTGGTTTAGGAGGCTGCAATATCCTCACTTATGGAAATCAATCTTACTTTCATAGTTTACTCAGCATACATAGAAGCATACGATGGGAAACTTGGTAATAATAGTGTGAGCAATAAGGGAACTTCACTACATTTCGATATCAGTCCATTTTCTAATTTAAAGATAAGAAAGTATAAAATTGTCGATGTATACTGGTGTCTAGCTCCAGGTACCCAGCGCCTATCGGACTTCCCGCTCCTCCTTACGATAAGTCAACATCGAATCGTGCTATCGCACTCTTCGTGTTTCCTTTATCTCATACGGAGCGGTCCAGTCCGTACGTCGCTGAACGGGTGCCTTGCGCTTTTCTAATTTAAAGCTGTTTGCAGAGCTTCAATATTTTGATTCATTATGCTTTCATAGTCAGATCCAGCTTTGACATCTGCATCTGTTAATACACTTAAATTATGAAGAGTAAGTGCCTTTGCATCAATTTCACTTTGAATAATTTTTGTTAGTTTGGAGCTTACATTTTGTTCAAAAATAACATAATGGAGGTTATGCTCTTTCGCTGTTTTGACGATGTTCTCTAAGTCCTTTTGCGAAGGTTCACTAGCTCCCGTTAAGCCTGTTACACTTATTTGTTTTAATCCGTAGCGTTTTTCCCAGTATCCATAGGCTCCATGAGAAACGATAATTTCATTTGTTTTGCTATTTTGAATGGTATCTGCTAATTTTTTATCGATTGTATGCAGTTTTTCATTTAGCGCATTATATTGTGCTTCAAAATAATCTGCTTGATCGGGCATTTTTGCTGTTAACTCATTTTTGATGGTTTCAGCCATTTGTTCGGCATAGATAGGATCAAGCCAAAGATGCGGATCAACGTCGCCGTGATTATGACCATCATCGACACTATGATTGTCTTCTGTATGTGTCTCTTCTTCATGCTGTTCTTCTGTTGTTGCTTCATCAAGTTTAACGCTTTCGCCAATGGCAACGGTTTTAACACCTTCATCCACTAAAATAGGCTGTGCTTTCGTTACAAAGCCTTCTAAGTTATAGCCAATATAGAAAAAGAGGTCTGCTTCCGTCATTTTAATAATATCCTTTTGCGATGGTTCATACGAATGTTCATCTGTTCCTGGAGGATATACCGTTTCAACATGTACGTATTTGCCACCAATTTCTTGGGCAAAATATTGCAGTGGATAAACGGTCGTATAAATATTGATTCTGTTGTCTGATTTCTCAGCTGTGCTGTTTTGTGAATCACCACAGCCTGATAAGAAGAGGGCTACTAGCAGAAAAAGAATAATGGTTACTTGCTTTTTCATGAAAAATTTTCACTCCTTTAGATTAATTCGTAATTATTACGATTTAAATTCGACAATTAAACGAAATGATTCCGATTTGACTATTGTATATTACTAAAAAATAAAAGCGAAAGCAAGGTTAATTTTTATGAATTTTGTCCTTTTTTTCCGGAACTGGGTCAAAACCACCTGGATGAAAAGGATGGCATTTTAGAATTCTAATGATGGTGAGCAAGCTACCCTTTAAAGCACCATGTACTTTAATTGCTTCTATGCCGTAATGAGAACAAGTTGGATAAAAGCGACAAGAGGGTGGTTTCAATGGTGAAATCGCAATTTGGTAAAAACGGATTAATTTAATTAACATTTTTTTCATCGGTTGTTACTCGCTTTCCATAGAATTCAGTATTTCTACTATATCATATTCTGTTTATTTTTCAGAGTACAAGCATGGCATAATAATTCCGATATAAATTATAAGAATTGAATAGATAAAGGATGAAAAAAAAACAATTTAGAGGTAGAATAAGAACATATACATTTAAGGAGTGAGGAAAATGCCTTCAGTTGAAAGTTTTGAATTAGATCATAACATCGTAAAAGCACCTTATGTAAGACATTGTGGTGTACATAAAGTTGGTACAGACGGTGTTGTTAATAAATTTGATATTCGTTTTTGCCAACCAAATAAACAAGCAATGAAGCCAGATGCGATTCATACATTAGAGCATTTATTAGCGTATAACATCCGTAAACATTCTGAGAAATACGATCATTTCGATATTATCGATATTTCACCAATGGGCTGTCAAACTGGATTTTATTTAGTCGTGAGCGGTGAACCAACGGTTTCTGAAATTATTGATGTATTAGAGGAAACATTGAAGGATTCTGTTGAAGTAACAGACATCCCAGCTGCAAATGAAACACAATGTGGTCAAGCAAAATTGCATGATCTTGAAGGTGCAAAAAAATTAATGAACCACTGGTTAACACAGAGCAAAGAAGACCTTCATAAAGTATTTGGTTGATTCTTGGACATGAAAAAGAAAAGTAAGAAACAAGACCTGTTCCGTAATTGGATAGGTCTTTTTTTATATGAATAATCAACCTCCGCTTATCCCCTGCTTTAGCAAAAACTAGAATAGATTGATATCGAATTCCACACTATATATGGTAAGAGTAGTCTCTTTAGGAGTGTACAACCATATGAGAAATCCATTTTTTAAGAAAAATAAAGTATTTAAAACAGAAATGAGCCAGGAGTTTCTAGATGATCTGAGTCTTCAAAATGGGGAATCCTTTTCTGGAAATTTACAGCAGGATATTCTCAAAATCAAAGAACGTTATACATATCCACTAAATATTGATTTCATGTTGAGAGAATTCACTGTGCATATGATGGGGAAACAGGCAGCTTTGTTTTATATTCCTTCATTAACTGATGCCAAATTGATCGATGAGGAAATTATTAAACCTTTGATTATGAATAATCAGGTCATAGAAGATATCCCTTCAGCTGTTAGTGTAAGTGCGATCCAAGAAGAGAAAGACATGAATAAAGCACTCAAAGAGCTAAACACAGGAGACACGCTATTATTGGTTGAGGGACAGACCCACTGTTATATCATTAGAACCGCAATGGCAGCAGGGAGAAGCGTAGATACACCGCAAAATGAAACGACATTATTTGGTCCAAAGGAATCATTTATTGAAAAAGCAGATGTCAATATATCTCTTATTCGAAAGAAAATACGCAGCCAAGACTTCACGGTGGAGAAAATGACAATAGGAGGGCGTTCAAACAATGAAGTATTCATTGTTTACAATAAAGGCCTAGCAAGTGATCAAATCTTGAGCGAAGTGAAACGAAGAATCGGAGTGATAAGTAAAGATGCTGTCCAAAATTTAAGCCTGTTAGTTCAACATATAGAGGATCGAAAAATAAGTTTATTTCCAACGGTTCTACAAACGGAGCGACCAGATCGTGCAGCTTCTTTTATCGAGGATGGGTATGTCGCTGTTGTCATGAATAATTCTCCTTTTGCCCTAGTCGCACCAGCCACTTTTTGGTCTTTTTATCATTCTGCGGATGATCGCTATTTACGATTTGTATATGGCAACTTCACGAGGTTTCTTCGGTTGATTGCGATGTTTATTACTTTATTTACACCTGCTATTTATATTGCCGTGACGAATTATCATATCGAGATGATTCCACCAGGTTTATTATTATCTATTGCTGGAGCTCGGGAAATGGTGCCACTTCCCGCCATCCTAGAATTATTTCTGTTAGAACTTGCCTTTGAACTCATACGAGAAGCGGGAATAAGAGTTCCAACACCCATTGGTCCAACCATTGGGATTGTAGGAGCGTTGATTTTGGGTCAGGCTGCGGTTGAGGCGAATGTGGTTAGTCCCATTGTCGTGATCGTTGTCGCGTTAACAGGATTGTCTTCCTATGCGATTAGCGATTTGAATTTTAATTATGCGATAAGAATTGCACGGTTTGGCTTTTTAATCGTAGCAGGTGTATTTGGGATTGTTCGGAATCGTCGGTTGTTTTATGGCGAGTATCGCTTATCTATCGTCTATAAAATCGTTTGGAGTATCTTATCTGGCGCCGCTAACGCCACATTACAAATCTTCAGATGATACATGTATTTCGAAAGCTATTGACGAATGAACGCATAAGACCTGCGTTTGTAAAACCAAAGGATGTAACGAAAGATACCGTTCAAAAAAAGTGAAAAAAGGTGGTATTTTGGCTAAGTCTGAAAAAGACCAAATAGGATTCAGAGAATTATTTTCGTTGATTGTGGCGGCAGTAGCCATAAAATCTAGTGACATGACGACTGGCTTGTTGTTTAAGGACGGTCTTAATGCAGCGTGGATGATCGTTATTGGCTCTTTTTTGCTTGTACTTCCATCGATGCTTATATTAAATATCGTGTTAAAAAAGTATCAATCAAAAAATCTATTGGAAGTCACACAATTTTTACTCGGGAAACCTGTAGCTTTTGTTATTGGTTTGTCGATGTTGTTTTTCACTGTAACAAATACTGCGTTGGATTCTAGGAGTTATATGACCCAACTGGCGACCATTAACTATCCAAAAACACCATTATTCATTTTTTATCTATGCTTTTTACTCGTTTGTATATGGTGTGCGAAGAAGGGATGGGAATCACTAGGAGGAATTGCATGGGTCATTACACCTTTCACATTACTTTCAGTCACTTTTTTAATTTTTTTGATGTTAAAAGAAGGAATTTTTCTTAGGATTTTTCCTCTATTCGGTTCTGGAAAATGGGACATAGCAAAAGCTAGCTTTACATACATCTCTTTGTTTTCAGATGCTTAACGTTCGCTTGAAACGGGATTAGTGCCAGAGTCGACCATCAATCGTTTTTTTGCTATTACAGATGCAGATGCGGACTTGTTTCTTGCGATGTATGGTTCTCCAAACAAACAAAAGGATATCGAGTTTAACGATGAAGATAAATACTTGGCTGGACAAGTACCGAAAAAAGGGGGAGACCCTGTACAGCTTATGGGTTCAGCTGTATTTAAGGAAGGAAAAATGATTGGTAAATTGAATGGTGAAGAAACGAGGATTGTAAATTTACTTGATAATACGCAAGTTATCGAGGATCTGTTCTCAAGCTTTGCTGACCCATTGAACAAAAAATATAAAATAGGGGTAAGAATTGAGAAAAAAAATAAAACGAAAGTGAAGATTAAGTTAAGAAAGGGGCGGCCGCCTAAAATAGATGTGTTCTATCCAGTGGAGATTGAACTATTATCCATTCCTAGTATGATAGACTACGGAAGTAATTTGGAAAACCAAGCATTATTAAAGAGAACAATTGAAAGTAAAATGACAGACAATGCGGAGAGACTTATTGAAAAAACTCAAAAGGAATTTAAGTCAGATGCTTTCTATTGGTCCTTATATGCTCGTCCTTTATTTAGTTCTGTCAAAGAATATGAAAAATGGGACTGGACAAATAAACAATATCCTTTTGCAGAAATAAACGTAAAGCTTGATGTGCAAATCACAGGGTTTGGCAAGCAGCTAAGAGAATCTGAAATGAAAAAGGTGACAGATTGATGGAATTGATTTTTTGGGGTGTTGTTCTATTTGGTTCATGTTATAGTTTTGCTCATGCTTACTATTTATGGAGAGATCAAAACAAAGTAGGCGCATTCGGGATTACGTTAGTGGGAATATTGATTGGTATTTTTTCCTTCATGGTAGATTTACAATAACCTCGTATTTAGTCATTATTCGCATTGCTTTCAGTGTTATTCTCTTCAGTAGGTTTCGGTGCGGAATCAATCGTGTGCTGATAACGATAGCCTTTGTTGACAGTCAGAACTGATAAAAGAATGACACCAACAATAATAATCATGGAAACAATATAGATAAGTGTCAAAATGGTGAACCCCTTTCATGTAAATATAGAGTTGACGGAGTATGGAAATTTGAGATATGCAGGTAAGTTTCATACAATAGTGATATATCTGAGAATTGTATCCAATTTAATTTTACCATTAATTTACAGATTGGTCACTATTCAAAAGGATATAATACATATGAATTCAAAATGGAGGTCATTAAAATGGCAAATCAACAATTGGTTCAATTAGTAAACAAAGAAATTGCAAACTTAACGGTGCTTTACACAAAGCTTCATAATTATCACTGGTTCGTCACGGGAACCCATTTCTTTGCCCTTCATACAAAATTGGAAGAGTTGTACAATGAAGCAACTATGAATTTGGATGAGCTTGCTGAAAGATTGTTAGCACTAGGAGAAAAACCGGTTGCAACGATTAAAGAATATTTGGAATTAACAACAATTGAAGAAGCAACAGGAAATGAAACGACAGAAGATATGGTTCAAAGTGTCATCAATGACTTTGAAAAAATTTCTGGGGAATTGGTTGAAGCCATTGATTTAGCAGAAAAAGACGAAGACCAAGTAACAGCAGATTTATTAATTGGCATGAAGAAAAGCTTAAATAAAAATGTCTGGATGCTACGTGCCTATTTAGCAAAATAACAGAAAAAGAGACTCTAATAAGTCGTTCTCACATGATTTAGTAGGGTCTCTTTTTCCGCTTTAGTTTGGCAACGCTTTCAAGTTAATTAATGTACATTTCTTGGTGGAAAGTATGTAGCACTTGCGCTGATATTATTTTGGGCGAATTTTCCTTTTAATGACTCGATAATATAAAGGCCCATTAGGTTTGTTAACTCTTGATCGTCCATGTCTTGGATTAGTTCTAAGATTTCTTTGCGATTTAATTGCTCCAATACAGCAAATGTGAGCATATCAATATCTTCTTCATCACCTGTTAGCTTATTACGATACATGTTGTATAAATCATCAATTAACTTCATATAAATGAACCTCCGTTTATTCACATTAAATTATGTATGACGGACTCTCGTTCTAGATGTTACGGTTGAATATAGTATATGCGCTCCCCTATGAAAGATACTTTAATCTAAATTTCAAAAAAAATCCACCCTTTTTTCTTGATAGAGTTGGAATTTCTGAATGAATGGAACGGGATCGTGAGACAATAAACGTATCTTTAGTGAGAGGGTGAAGGCATTTGTCTGTGCATCGAAAAACATATTATATCTCGTTACCGAATGGCGAAATTTTTCAAGACCGCGAAAGTTCAACATGGAATTTCAAAATTGAAGCCAGTGATGATGAAATCAAGCAACTACGAAAGTACTTTAATCATAACTTTTCTGTTGATGAGTCTAATTTTTATCGTGCTCATCTTCCTTATTTAGAATATCATAATGATTGGCAAAATGACGAGTATGATGTTACGTTACAAAAAATTTATAGAATGATTTATGAACTCGGAGATCAGGAGGCGAAACAGCATATTGAAAAAATGGGAATTTTACAAGCAAAAGCTACGGATGATGGCCTTCGATATTGAGAGGGTCTTTAGGATGATCAAACTGTGTTCGTAACGACTTTCTTTTGCCTTTTTGAAAGATGTTCAGTGGGAGCAATAGTAGAGTTCATCTTTTTCTCTTTTCTCGACTAAGGAGTTCTTGTATTCTTAGAGAGAAGGGGAGAATGAGGATGATTCAATTTAGAGATGAACAGGATTGTTTAGTGGAGTTTTCACCTAAGCCAGAGTTTGGCGAAGCGTGGCATGTATTAGTGCTATGTCAATTTCAAGATCAGTGGGTGCTAACGCACAATCGAAAGCGTGGCCTTGAATTTCCAGGTGGAAAACGAGAAAAGGGCGAAACGATTGAAGAGGCAGCCATTCGTGAGGTGTATGAAGAAACAGGTGGGGTTGCTTCCCATTTGCAATTTCTCGGACAATACAAAGTACATGATGCTGCCAAGGCCTTTGTGAAGTCCATTTATTATACAGAGCTTAGTGAACTGAAACTAAAACATGATTATTTAGAAACGAATGGACCTGTGTTGCGGGCGAAATTGCCTAAAGATATAAAAAGTGATTCAGATTTCAGCTTTATTATGAAAGATGAGATTTTGCCTCTATGCTTAAAGCAATTACAAAAAATAAGGAAACTCTGAAAGCAGAGCCTCCTCACCTTATGCTCGGTTTTTAAAATATAAGCTTGATTCTTAATTTATAGGCTTCATCTAGCTAATGCTTGATTAATTTTTTTTCCAACCATTCTACAAGCTGGTACATAATTGTTGCAAAGACAGCAATCACCATTAGTGAGAGCATAACGAGGGTAAAATTGAACACTTGGAAGCCATAAATAATGAGATATCCAAGACCTTTTGCCGATACAAGGAATTCGCCGACAATGACCCCAACCCAAGATAGCCCTACATTTACTTTCAAGGTTGAGATAATCGTTGAAAAAGAAGCGGGCAAAACGGCTTCCATAAATGATTGTGCACGTGTAGCTCCAAACGTTTGAAGTACTTTCAAATAGTTTGAATCGACGTCATTAAAGGCATTATAGATAACAATCGTGGTAATGATGATGGAAATAATTGCACCCATTGCAATAATGGAGGTAAATCCAGGACCCATCGCTACAATTAAAATTGGACCAAGTGCTACTTTGGGCATGGCATTTAAAATAACTAGATACGGATCGAGAATCTTCGATAACATGGGCGACCACCAGAGAGCGGATGCAAGTAAGGTGCCAAGCAAAGTGCCGATGATAAATCCGAGAATCGTTTCAAAGACGGTGACACCTATATGAGACATGAGTGTGCCATCATTTATTTTTGTGATAAATAGCTGCCATACTTTGGTAGGGGAGCTAAAGATGAGTGGATCAATCCATTGCATTCTTGATGCGATTTCCCAGCCACTGAAAAAGATAACGAAAATCAAAGCTTGATAAAATTGGATCCATCGTTTTTCTCTGACCAAAGAAGCTTTAAATTCATGATGAAGTTGGTTAATGTTCAAGACTTTCAAGCTCCTTCCAAATGGTTTGAAAGAGAGAGGGATATAGTGGGTGATTCCGGGCAACGAAGGGCTTTACTATTCGTAAATCAGCAGGTACGTCAAACGTTCGATAAACACGACCTGGTTTGGCTGAGAATAAATAAATTCGGTCGCTCATGGCAATGGCCTCACCGATGTCATGGGTCACGAGAATAGCTGTTTTTCCAAATGCTTTCAATGTTTCAGAGACAAGATCCTCAAGCTTGAGCTTCGATTGGTAATCAAGGGCAGAGAAGGGTTCATCTAATAGGAGAATTTTGGGATCCACAGCAAGCGTGCGGGCGAGAGCGACACGCTGTCTCATCCCACCCGACAATTGCTTTGGATATTGTTTTTCGACACCAGTTAACCCGACTTCCTTTAACAATTGTGACGCTTTTCCTTCGGTGTTCTTTATGTTCAATAGTTTTAACCCTAAAATGACATTTTCCTCAATCGTTTTCCACGGAAACAAATAATCCTGCTGCAGCATATAGCCGATGGATGTATCCTGCCCAGCTTTCAGACGTTTTCCTTCCAATAGGATTTCTCCCGATGTAGGTGGAAAAAGTCCGGCAATAATGGAGAGCAATGTCGTTTTTCCACAACCACTCGGACCGAGAAAGGAAATGAATTCTCCTTTTTCAATATCAAGGTTGACATTTTCAAGGGCGGTTGTTGCAGTATCTTTCGTAAAATACGTATGGTGGATAGAGTTAATTTTTAAAAATACCATCTTCTTAATCAGCTACTTTTTCGGCAAATTCGGTATTTACTAAATCTTCGTATTTCATTCGTGCTGGCAATTCACCGGCTTCATCCATAATATCCTGCAAGTTATTCCATTCTTCTTCATCTAAAATTGGATCCGTAGCAAATGAACCCTGTGCTTTGTAGCGATCAATAACAGTTGCCATAATATCTAGGTCGGTATCCTCAAAATATGGTGCAATCACTTTGGCAATTTCTTTAGAGTCTGTTTCTTGAACCCATTTCTGAGCTTTTTGTAGCGCAAACGTGAATTTTTCAACTGT
Source organism: uncultured Bacillaceae bacterium (assembly GCA_963790055.1). Taxonomy (GTDB): domain Bacteria; phylum Bacillota; class Bacilli; order Bacillales; family DSM-1321; genus Peribacillus. The sequence continues at coordinate 228,720 of CAWBND010000014.1, read as the reverse complement.
ATCCTCATGTTCTTTCAAATAGCTTTCTTTAGCCATGAATACGGTATACGGAAGGTGACCAGATTCTGTACCGAAAGAAGCAACGATATGGCCTTTCCCTTCTTTTTCAAAAATGCTCGCTGTTGGTTCAAATAGCTGAACAAAATCACCTGTTCCAGAAGCAAAAGCTGTAGCAATATTAGCAAAGTCTACATTTTGGATTAGATTCAAATCTTGATGCGGATCAATGCCGTGTTTTTTCAAGACAAATTCACCAGCCATTTGTGGCATGCCGCCTTTTCGTTGACCAAGGAAGGTCGAGTCTTTTAGCATATCCCACTCAAAGTTTGTAATGGGTTTTCGAGAAACAAGGAACGTACCATCTGTTTGTGTAAGCTGTGCAAAGTTGATGATGGGATCACTCGTGCCTTGAGCAGTCACGTAAATCGACGTTTCAGAACCAACAAGCGCCACATCTGCACCATCAGATAGTAGTGCTGTCATCGTTTTATCTCCACCAGCGGTTGTTTTTAAATCAATTTCCAAGCCTTGTTCTTCAAAAAAGCCTTTTTCAATTGCTACATATTGCGGGGCATAAAAAAGAGATCGTGTTACTTCGGCTACACGGACTTTTGTGACCTCTTGAGTTCCACAAGCTGCTAGAGGAATTAATAAGAAACAAGCTAATACGACAAGGGCACTTGCTTTTACCCATTTTTTCATGCGTCTTCCTCCTCTATTTTTAGGTATTTGCCTATATGTATCCTATGAAGTCTAGGCTCTAATTGTGCGTAATGAGGGATAAATTGGTACAAAATGCTTTACACTAGAAGAGGAAAGGAGCGGTTTCATGCAAGACGGCAAGATCATTTCAAAACAACGGTTTCCATCACCGCATCCAAATATTCATTTGTATTCTGTGACATACATATCGCAAGGGTTAGAAGTAAAGGGATTGTTAGCTGAGCCAAATGATGGAGAGGTGCATGATGGTTTTTTATATTTACGTGGCGGAATAAAAAACGTCGGTAAAGTTCGACCATCGCGTATTGTACAATTTGCAGCGGAAGGGTTTATCGTATTTGCCCCGTTTTATCGTGGGAATCAAGGTGGAGAAGGGGATGAGGATTTTGCGGGGGAGGACCGTTATGATGCGATTTCTGGTTTTACACTGTTAGCGAATCATCCTCGAGTGAAAAAAGAGAGCATTCATATTTTTGGCTTTTCGCGAGGCGGGATTATGGCGCTTTGGACGGCAATTGAATGTCCGACAGCAGTCCTCACTGGTTACTTGGGGCGGAGTATCCGATATGTTTTTAACATATGAAGAAAGAGTGGACATGCGTAGAATGATGAAGCGTGTCATTGGAGGTTCGCCAACGAGATGTCCGGAACAGTACGAAAGGCGAACACCGCTTTCAGCAGTCAGTGGGCTACAAATGCCTGTGTTAATCATTCATGGTGTGCAGGATCAAAATGTTTCAGTAGAGCATGCGTATCGACTAGAAAAAGAGATGCGAGCGAATAACAAACAAGTGGAGTGCTGGTATTTTTCAGAGTATACTCATTATTTCCCTCCAGCGATTAATCGGAAAATTGTGGAACGATTAACTTCTTGGATGAAAAGTAGAGTGGAATAATGGTACTATAATTAATTTAAGGAGATGATGACATGGGGGTTCCTTTTGAATTAAATACGATGATTGTCACGAAAGGAAAGGAAATTCGCGAGGAGGAAAATATCTTTCGTTTAACGAAAGAAGGCTATCGTCTCTATCCAATTGATATTCCGATTGATGTGCGCAAAACGATTGATTCTGAGTCCTGTGGCACAGCTGTCATTCGAAAAGTCGAATGGGAGAGCGAAAAAACAATCATTATCTATCGTCTCATTTCATTAAACTCAACGAATTAGTAAAAAGCAGGCCATGTGCCTGTTTTTTGTTGGAGCTGTGATATTTAGAATACTTCCATCTTTTTTTAGTAAATATATATTTTTTCTGTCATGAGCTTTTTGTTCAGGAATATTGAGGTTCTATTCTTTTTTATTGAAATTATTTCCATTTTATTGTTTACTAATATATAAATAGTAGTTATGATAAATACATATTTTTCGAAAGGGGATGGAAGATGAAAAAGACAAAAATTTTGTCCTTCGTATTGCTATTTGCTTTTTTGTCTTTCTTATATACCCAATCTACTGGTGAAAATACAAAATATTTACATTTTCATGAAAATAAAGCAGTAACTTCCTTTAATGAAGTCGATCAAGACTTTCCTTTAAAAGATGACATTAAGAAACATCCCTTTATTCCAACAGACGTTTTACAACTCTTTGTCTGTTTATCTCTTATTTTTACCTTATTCAGTTCCCTGTTTTTCCAGGTCCGCAGTAAACTTATCTTCTTTACGCCTATTTTTTATCAGGCAAATTATGTGATAAAAATCCCTTGATTTTTCAAAAGAAAAATACAAGGGGGAAAATGTATGTGGGTTCGTTTTCTAATGATTAGTTTATTTTCAATAACAGCATCTAGTTTTCTTTTATATCAAGGGATTGAAATTTTCCATGCGTTTTTAAACTTTTTTAAAAAAAATGGTTTATGATATAAGGCCGTTAAGTTCATTTAATTCTAAGGCGATTCTCCGACATTGGTGGAGGATCGTCTTTTTGATTTGTTCGTATTAGACGGGTTCCTACCAGCACATCGCTAAACCTGATGGCTATGGGCCATGTGTCTGTTTTTCTAATGCTCTTAATACTTTGAAACGTGTAATTAGTGATGAACCTCCCCCACCTATCGCGTTCGCGCTTGAGGAGGGGGTTTCTTGTTGTAAGGAATAACCTAGAAGAAACGAAGCGGATGCTTCTAGGTGTACACGACACCCTCAACCGTAGTTATCCTCTAACAAAGTGTATAATTTGATACACTTTAGTGGTGCTTGCGTTAGATGTTTCCCAACAACCAACTCCCACCGTAAGCAACCTATACGTTTCACAACGCATAGGGGGCGGTTCTGCCCATCTAGCATACGTCCTTTTGGCAGAAAAACTTCTTCTTATGCCAAAATTACAGGTCGTAGATACGTTGGATGATGAATGAGAAAATAGTTCATTCCACCATATAAGGTTTTTGTCAGGATATTTCTTGCACCATGAATATCACGGTGTTCTTTATAACCGCATGTACATGTATAGTTTCTGTTGGTTGATTTTTTACGGTTTCCACAAACAGGGCATGTTTGTGACGTGTACCTTTCGTCTACTTTTTCAACCGTAATTCCTTTCGCTTTTAATTTATATTCTAAAAGAGAATACACTTTCCCAAATGACCAATTCGATATCTTCTGATTAGTCTTTTTCTTTCTCTTCTTTTTCGTATTCCGTTGAACACCTTCTACATCTCCCATTACTACATGACTGACATCATGTTCTACACACCAATCTACAAATTGTTTGGTCGTTTTATGTAAGGCATCTTGAAGTTGAGCTTCACTTTTAGAAAGGACAAATTTCTTTGCACGGTTGTACTTTCTCCATTGCCTTGAGCCCTTTTTACAACGACTCATCCGTTCTTGAAGTTCTTTTACTTTTTTATTTCGAAACCGATGGATGCTTCTCATATATCTACCGGTAATCACGACACTATCCCCGTTTTCGGTCACACTTGCAATCGTATGAATTTCACCAGGGTCAATACTGGCAGTAACACCTTGTTTTGGGCTCTCTTCGTGGATTCCATCGTCATACGATAAACAAACAAACCATTTACGGTCAAATACGACTTCGACTTCTTTCACTTTTCCAACAGGGACTTTAGGGAGTGTAAGCGTAAGTTTGGGTTGTCGTTTTCCGTTCCAATCTCCCATGGAAAGAATGAGTTTACGTCCTTCTATTTTGAACGCTTGATCCACCCATTTTGGATGGAACACAAATTTATATCTCCAAGGATACCGAGTAGGATAGCCTTTTTTACGTGCCTCTTTTGCGGCATCTCTAGCTTGGAGAAACTTATGTGCGATGGCTTGGACCGTTTGACTATGCAAAGGATATAACCCTTTCAATTCTTTTTGAAGGTCACTTTTTGTAATCCATCCTCCACCTAAACGATAGTAATAACGAGCTAATTGGACGCAATCATTCCAAATCGTACCACCTACACGTCGAATATCAAAAAGACGTTGGATCATAGTTGAACTTGCTTGAAAAGGGATCTTCATGGTTCGATACATGTGTTTCACCTCCAAATCAATTTATATGTATATTTTACCAACAGTACACTAGTTCGTCTTGTGTTATATGATATTTTTTCCTTTTTCTTACTTTTTTATTTTATTTCAAAACATAAAAAAAACAGCCATTCATCTCCCACCTAACATCCTATCGAATGTTTGAGGAAGGAAACTTCTGGCTAAATTCGTTAAAATAATACAGAGTCGACTTCGTACAAATAAAGGGATTTATGCAAATTAGACGAAAAAGTATGTATACACTTTTAAAAGAAAATAATCTCTAAAAGAAAGGTAAAGAAGTTAGAAGATGAAAAGAAGACAAGTATTGAATTTATGCTCATTTTATTTAGATAAATTTCTTATTTTAGGTTTAGCATTCGGGTTTGTAGTGCAGCAATTAACAGGTCTTATTTGGTTACGCTCAGTGCTTAGTTTGTTGGTTCTCGTAATTATTCTCGTTATTTTACCGAAAATCCGGGGAACAGTCCAAGTTCTATCAATCTGCTTTCTCGTAATAGGAATGGCATTGATGCTCTATCAAAAAGTACCCTTTTCTGGTTGGCAACAAGCTGCTACATTAAATGTTACGTTGGTTACTTTATTTGTGTTTGCACCGATGTTCGGAATTCCTGTTCGATTACCTGTTTATGTTTCAGCATTAAAGAAATTCTATCGTACCTCAATAAAAGGAAGTATGCCTTTTTTTATTATAACTCAATTTTTAATGACTATTTTAGCTGTGTTTTTAAATGTTGGATCTGTTTCAGTTGTCTATCATTTAGCGTCTATTCATCGCAGCTCACGATCTTGGAGAATTTTAAATAATGCATTAAACCGAGGATTTGCATCCGCTATTTTATGGTCACCTTATTTTGCAGCAATGGCAGTCGTTACAAATTCCTTGCATGTAAATTGGACAGAGCTTTTACCGTATTTACTAGGGTTTTATGTTATTGCTGTTTTTGTAAGCATATTGATTGATTTTCCACATTTACGCCATAACGACATTAGGGAGGAGGCAGCGGCGATTGAAGAAGATGAAGAAATACATGAGCAGGATGAAGTGAATACTTTTAAGAAATTACTGCCTCTTGTAGGGTATTTACTTTTTGCTATGGCTTTTATTCTAGCTTTGGAGAAATTGGTTGCCATGTCAATGGTTCTTATTATTTCTCTGACGGCCATATTTTATCCGATGCTCTGGTGCTTAATCAGTCGTTCTTTTTCGTTCTATAAGCAAGGTGTAAAAGACCATGTGACTAAAAGTATTCCCGCTTTAAAAAAAGAAATTGTCTTATTTCTAACAGCCGGTTTTTTTAGTGGGGCTGTGAGTCAGACGGATTTGGGAGAATGGATTCCATCTTTGGTTTCCACATTGCCAATACCACTACCCATTGCGTTTACCATTTGTACCTTGTTGCTTATCGTATTAACATCAATGATAGGCTCACATCCAATCATTCTCATAACGATTTTAGCTACAACAGTAGACCCAGCTAGTGTCGGGATAACATCCCTTATTTTTAGGGATACTGTTACTTGCGGGATGGAGTATTTCAAATCTGATTTCGCCAGCGACGGCTGTCAATAGTTTAATTTCTTCTCTATTAAAGAGAAAGGTGTTTGACTTAATTAAAGTGAATTATGTATACAGCCTAGTTTTAATTATTATTTTACCAATCTATTTATTTTTAATTGATGTTTAAATAAGCGTCTTAAAAATTCCACCAAAGGAAAAGCAGCGAGTAGCGGTTCTTAGGGAGATTGCTCGCCGATTAACGAGTGAGCAAACATATACAGAAAAAGAAATCAATCAAATTTTAGAAAATGTGTATCACGATTATGTAATGATTAGAAGATATTTAATCGAGTACGGATTATTAGATAGAAAGTCGGATGGAAGTCAGTATTGGCTGAAAAAATAAATAGGAAAGAAGAGAACCGGGATGGATCGAAAAAAAGAACTGAAGCAACGCTACAAAGAAATAGAAATTGAGGCAGGTATTTATCAAATAAAAAACACTAAAAATGAGAAGATTTTCATTGGAAGCACAAAGAATCTGAAAACATTAAATGGAGTCAAATTTACGTTAGAGAATGGCAGTAGTTACAATAAAGTGCTTCAAGAAGAGTGGAATTATTTTGGGAAAGATGCTTTTGTTTTCGAAGTATTAGAAAAATTAAAAAAGAAAGCTGATGCTTACTTTAACGAAAAAGAAGAGTTAGAAAAGCTTGAAGAAAAATGGTTACATCAGCTTCAGCCATATGGAGAACGTGGCTACAATCAAGAAAAAATTCGTTAAACTGTATAGCATTAAATATGGTGGAACATTTTTCAAGTAATTGGAAATAGTATAACATATTAAAAGTAAAAAACCCCCATATGAAAACTCATTATGGGGGTTAAACTATTTAACTATGATTATTTTACAACTGGTCCGCCAAGCTCAATGATTTCATTAGAAATATTACCGAATTTTTTAATGTTTTCATGGAATTTACGAGCTAGCTCAGTTGCTGTTGTTTTGTATTCTTCTTGGTCAGCCCAAGTTTTGTTTGGTTGAAGAACTTCGTCAGGTACACCAGGTACATGAAGTGGAATGTTTAGACCAAAGATTTCGTCTTTTACTGTTTCCACGTTTGTTAATTCACCTTCAAGAGCAGCTTGAACCATTGCACGAGTATAAGCAAGTTTCATACGGCTGCCAGTTCCATATTGACCACCAGTCCAACCAGTGTTCACAAGGAATACTTTTGCGTTGTGCTCATCAATTTTATCACCAAGCATTTCCGCATAGCGTTGTGCAGGAAGTGGTAAGAATGGAGCACCGAAACATGTAGAGAAAGTTGCTTCTGGTGATGTAACACCGCGTTCTGTACCTGCTAGTTTACTAGTGTAACCACTTAAGAAGTGGAACATAGCTTGTTCTTTTGTTAATTTGCTGATTGGAGGCAATACGCCGTAAGCATCAGCTGTTAAGAATACAATCGTGTTTGGATGTCCAGCCACACTTGGTAGAACAATGTTGTCAATTGCATCAATTGGGTATGCTGCACGTGTATTTTCTGTTAATGTGTTATCATCATAGTCAGGAATACGTGTTTCAGAGTCTAATACGACATTTTCTAAAACGGTTCCAAAACGAATTGCATCATAGATTTGTGGTTCTTTTTCACGAGAAAGATTAATAGTTTTGGCATAGCAACCACCTTCAATATTGAAGACGCCATTTGAAGCCCAGCCATGCTCATCGTCCCCAATTAATTTACGATTTGCGTCTGCAGATAAAGTTGTTTTACCTGTTCCAGATAGTCCGAAGAATAAAGCTACATCACCTTCACGACCTACGTTTGCTGAGCAGTGCATAGAAAATGTTCCTGCTTCAGGAAGTAAGTAGTTCATGACAGAGAAGATAGATTTTTTCATTTCTCCAGCATATTCCGTACCACCGATAAGAACAGTGCGGCGTTCAAAAGAGATAATGATAAATGTTTCTGTTTTTGTCCCATCTACAGCTGGATCTGCTTTGAAGCTTGGAGCAGATAAAATCGTGAATTCAGTACTGTGATTGGCTAATTCTTCTTCTGTAGGACGGATGAATAATTGATGTGCAAATAGGTTGTGCCAAGCAAATTCATTGACAACTTGAATTGGAAGGCGAGATGATTTATCAGCACCTGCATAACCTTTAAATACGAAAAACTCATCTTTTTGTTTCAAATATTCAGTTACTTTAGTATATAATTTATCAAAGACTTCTTCTGAAATCGGTTGGTTATTGTTCCAGTCTACTTTATCTTTTACTGAAGCTTCTTCAACGATATATTTGTCCTTAGGTGAACGACCTGTATATTTTCCGGTTACCGCTCTTACTGCACCACTTGCTGTAAGCTCGCCTTCGTTACGACTTAGTACTTTTTCCACTAATTGAGGAACAGAAAGTTGTACTTGAGCGTTTTTACTAGCTAGTAATTGATGTAACTCATTCGTAACATCTACAGAATTCATGGATTAAATACCTTCCTTTGTTTGGAGTTTTGTTTGATGTAATTAGTATAACACATTTATATAAATAATCTATACTAATTGTGTTTTTTTGTGATTTTTTTTAATTTATTACAAATTGCAAAATGCACTTTTTTTTATTTTCTTCATATTCTATAAATAGGTACAGGGAAGGAATGATGAGATTGAAAGATTTGGCTTTATACGATGCAGTCGTGCTCGCTCTGTCGGTTATCTAAAAAGAGGATGATGTCGCTTGATTGGTTCAAACGAGTGGAGTGGGTTTCTTTGCAAAATTATGAGAAGAGGTCGAATAGTATTCATATTAATAAGAAAGAATTAAGAAAAGAGTTACACTTAATCACTTCAAAAGGAAAGATACTGAAGGGATTTTATGCGATTCGTAAAATGATGATACAATGTCCGCTTCTTATCATTCCGGGAGTCCTCTGTTATGTACCATTTATTGATTTAATTGGGAATCCTCTATATCGCTGGGTAGCAAAAAATCGTCATGTCTTCTTTCAAAAGTCATGCGATGATGGAAATTGTTCACTCTAGTTCAAAAATATTGACAACATTCAAATTGTTACGGTATCATCTAAAACTATACGGATTCTCTTATCCTGAGTTGGTGGAGGGGACAGGCCCGATGAAACCCAGCAACCTGCCATATTTGAACTTGAATTGAAAATGAAGGTCGAAAATAAAGCCAGTCATTTTTTCAAGGAATTGTGGTGTTGGTGCTAACCTGAGCAAGGTAAAGAACCCTTGAACGATAAGAGTGAAAGGATAGTTGGCAAATGATAAACCTTTCCTCATAGGGAAGGTTTTTGTTTATTTTTTTCACTATGATAGAAACTAATAAGGGATTGAACTCCGTAAAAAAATCAGGCTAATGCCTAGAACATAATTAACTTCCAAGGGGGAAATAATATGTTAAAGAACCGCCGTCTATTTACTTCTGAATCTGTAACAGAAGGTCATCCGGATAAAATTTGTGATCAGATTTCAGATTCAATTCTTGATGCAATTCTAGAAAAGGATGCAAATGCTCGTGTTGCTTGTGAAACAAGTGTAACAACAGGGCTTGTACTAGTAGCGGGAGAAATTACAACTTCTGCGTATGTAGATATTCCAAGTATTGTTCGTGAAACGATTAAAGGAATTGGCTATACTCGTGCAAAATATGGCTTTGATTCGGAAACATGTGCTGTTCTAAGCTCTATCGATGAACAATCAGCTGATATTGCTCAAGGTGTAGACAAAGCGTTAGAAGCACGTGAAGGAACAATGTCTGATGAAGAAATTGAAGCAATCGGTGCAGGAGATCAAGGGTTAATGTTTGGTTTTGCTTGTAACGAAACAGAAGAGTTAATGCCTCTTCCTATTTCTTTAGCACACAAACTTTCTCGTCGATTAACAGAAGTTCGTAAAAATGGTACATTAGCATACTTACGTCCAGATGGAAAAACGCAAGTAACAGTTGAATATGATGAAAACAATAAACCTGTTCGTGTAGATACAATCGTTATTTCTACTCAACATGATCCGGAAGCAACACTTGAGCAAATTCAAGCAGACTTAAAAGAACAGGTAATTAATGCAGTTGTTCCTGCTGAATTATTAGATGCTGAAACAAAATATTTCATTAACCCAACTGGTCGATTCGTAATCGGTGGACCTCAAGGGGATGCTGGTCTTACAGGACGCAAAATCATTGTTGATACGTATGGTGGTTATGCTCGTCATGGCGGTGGTGCGTTCTCTGGTAAAGATGCAACGAAAGTAGACCGTTCAGCTGCTTATGCTGCTCGTTATGTAGCGAAAAACATCGTTGCTGCTGGCCTTGCTGATAGAGCGGAAGTTCAGCTTGCTTATGCAATTGGTGTAGCACAACCAGTATCTATTGCTGTTGATACGTTCGGTACAGGTACAATAAGCGAAGAAAAATTAGTCGAATTAATTCGCAATATCTTTGATCTTCGCCCAGCTGGCATTATCAAAATGCTTGATCTTCGTCGTCCAATTTACAAACAAACAGCTGCTTATGGGCATTTTGGCCGTACAGATGTGGATCTTCCTTGGGAGCGTACAGACAAAGCAGAGGCTTTAAAAGCACAAGCGTAAAAATTAAAGTGCCTGCTCTTCAAAGGAGTCAGGCACTTTTTCCTTTATTTAATTCTTTCTGCATGTTTATAATATTGTCCTTTTTCCGCATATTCCCGTACAATGCGTTCCATATCTTTACGATCTTCGTCATTTAATTCGCGAACGACTTTGACTGGACGACCAAATGCGAGGGTGTTAGGCGGGATTACTTTGCCTTGAGGTACGAGGCTACCAGCACCAATGAATGCACCTTCTCCAATTTCTGCTTCGTCTAAAATAATAGAACCCATCCCAATAAGTGCACCCTTACGAATCTTGCAGCTATGTACGATGACTTGGTGCCCGATGGTTACTTCGTCTTCTATAATAAGAGGATTATTTGGACTTTGATGCAAGATACTATTATCTTGAACATTTACTTTGTTTCCAATAATGGTAGGTGCCACGTCTCCACGAATAACCGTGTTGAACCAGATGGTGGATTCCTCACCAATTTTTACATCCCCCGTTACAACTGCATTTTCCGCGATATAAGCGCTTTGGGCAATCTCAGGTGTTTGATCTTTATAAGGATAAATAATAATTTTGAATCAATTCCTTTCCGTATTGGGTATTTTTCGGTATTATTTTAGTATATAGTAAAAAAATCTTAGTTGTTAAGTAATACATATATTATACAAAATTTTCTATTACTTTTTACATAAATGAATGAGAAGAAGGATAAAAGCCTGATATAATAAAAAACTAGTACAGTCATTACATAGTTGTCAGATTTGAGGAAGAAAGAGGAGGATTTCGCATGTGGAAATGGGAAGCAGAGGGTACTGCAAAAGCAGTAATCGTCATGGTTCATGGAGCGATGGAGCATCACGGTCGTTATAAGTGGCTTGCACAAATGTGGAAGTCATCTGGCTACCATGTTGTGATGGGGGACCTTCCAGGCCAAGGAATTACAACCCGTGCTTTTCGAGGTCATATTGATTCCTTCGATGAATATTTAGATGAAGTGAAACTTTGGCTAGAAGCAGCGTATGAATATTCCTTGCCCGTCTTTCTATTAGGGCACAGTATGGGAGGGCTAATTGCCATTCGTCTTCTGCAAGAAGAAGAGTGGGATATTGCAGGGGTTATTTTATCCTCACCATGCTTAGGATTAAAACGGCAGCCACCTAAAATTATGAATTTCCTTTCACATGGATTGAATTTGGTTCATCCGAAGTTTAAGGTGGACTCTGGTTTGAGTTCAGAATTAATCACAAGAAATAAGGAAGTACGTGAGATGGATGTAAACGATTCCCTATATGTAACGAAGGTTTCAGTTCGTTGGTATCGTGAACTCATGGAAGCGATAAAAGAAGCTTTTGAAGAAATTCCTGAGATGCAGGATGTTCCATTATTAATGATGCAAGGCGGGGATGATCGCGTTGTTGATAAAAAAGCAGTTCGTGAGTGGTTCAATTATAATTTATTAAGCGAAAAACAATTTAAGGAATGGCCTAATTTATATCACGAAATTTTTAATGAACCAGAGCGGGAAGATGTATTCCGTTATGCACTCAGTTTTGTTGAAACACGATTAAGAATATTAGGATATGTTGTTTGAGAAAGAGTCGCTGAAAAAGGTTCGGTGATTTTTTTGTATAAAAAAATTCCGTTATATAAAGCTTGTAAAAGCCTCTATGTAACGGAATGACTATTTAAAAATATTAGCCTCGTTTTTCAATGGCGACAATGAACGGTGGATGATTAACCTGATTCATGAATCCATAATGGAGCACATGTGCTTTGTTTTGTGGGATGTTTTTCACATATTCTAGCAATTCATCCCGTTCAATTTCCCCCTCTGGGTGTCCATGATAAATGACAAGGACAATGATGCCTTCTGGTGCCATCAGTTCTAATAATTGTTGTATTGCTGAAATCGTTGTGCGTGCTTGAGTAGTAATCGATTTATCCCCACCAGGTAGATAGCCAAGGTTAAAGATTGCGCCCGTCAGGTTACTCGTCTCATGAGCGGGAATAAGTGATTGTAGTTGTTCATGCCCAGCATGAAATAATGTGCAACGCTCTAACAATTGTTGGGCCTCTAGCTTAGCAGTGGTGCTGTGAATCGCTTCACTTTGAATATCAAAGGCATAGACATGTCCCGTTTCTCCCACTAAATCTGCTAAAAAGGCGGTATCAAAACCATTTCCCATTGTTCCATCTACCGCGATATCGCCAGGCTGGACGGCCTTTTTTAATAAAATTCTTGCAAATGGCAGGATGCGATCAAGCTTCATGTTATAGTTACCCTCCTTTTCAAATAAGTCTGGCATTCCACCGTTTATTTCTTCTCATAAGATAAGGAATTATAAAATTTTTGACGTGTACTGGTGTCTAGCTCCACCGGCTAGCTCGCTAAGAAAAAGATAAGAGTCACCAAAAGGCAGAGAACGCCTTTCGGGCCTCTTCCTATTTTCTACGCGAGCTGAACGAGCCGGTTCCGCTTTTCTGGTATACTTATTCTTTTATATAAAATTTTCCTTGCCAGCTGTTGCGACGTACTAACTCATCATCAATGGCGTTTAATACTTCCCATTTATTAACGCTCCACATAGGTCCAACCATTAAGTCGATTGGTCCATCACCAGTGATGCGGTGTACGATCATTTCGGGTGGAATAATTTCGAGTTGATCGCAAACAAGATTCACATAATCTTCTTGAGTAAGGAATTGAAGCATCCCTTTTTCATATTGCTTGACCATTGGTGTTCCTTTTAATAGATGTAATAAATGAATTTTAATTCCTTGTACATCAAGTTTTGCTACTTCACGTGCTGTTGTCATCATCATGTCGTAGTCCTCTTGAGGCAGACCATTGATGATATGTGAGCAAATGCGAATGCCGTGCTTACGCAATTTTTCTACGCCCTCTTTATAGCATTCGTAATCATGAGCACGATTGATAAGGTTTGCTGTTCTTTCATGAACCGTTTGTAGTCCTAACTCGACCCATAAATAGGTACGCTCATTTAACTCTGCTAAATATTCGACGACATCATCAGGTAAACAATCGGGGCGCGTTGCAATAGAAAGACCCACAACACCTTCTTGCTCGAGCACCGTTTCGTATTTTTCTCTTAATACTTCAACTGGTGCATGTGTATTCGTAAATGCTTGGAAATAAGCGATATATTTGCCATCCTTCCATTTATGATGCATTTTTTCACTGATTTCTTTAAATTGAACGTCAAGTGGTTCTACACGATTTCCCGCAAAGTCGCCCGATCCAGCGGCACTACAAAATGTACAACCTCCGTGAGCTACTGTACCATCTCGATTCGGACAATCAAAGCCGCCATCTAGTGCGACCTTAAATACTTTATGACCGAACTGGTTACGTAAGTGGTAATTCCATGTGTGATATCGTTTGTTGTCACTTGCATATATAAATGGGTTTGTCTGATTCAATTCAGCAACCTCCTATATTGAAAATTTAGCGCAATGCCACATAATATTATACATGATTTTTGTTTGAAAATAAGGAAATGTAGTCTGGAAGAACGTTTTAGATGGATTTTGCAACTGGAAATTGTAAAAGCAAAGAAATCACATCGTTGAATGATGTGATTTTTTAGCTCCTATTTTTTTCTTACGCCATCCATAACAAACCTTACGATATGTTCGACTTCTTCCTCTTCATTTTCAACCGAATAATCGGGCCAGAATACAAAGCGTGATACGAAATAGCCTCCGATAAACGTTAAGATCATTCTAATTAAGGTTTCGTTTGGCAGGTCCATTAGTTCCCCGCGCTCTTTATACAAATCGATTACTTTATTCAAATGCTGTAAGATACTTTTAGAAAAGAACGGGAGAATTTCTTTTCTTAATTCTTCACTATAAAAAAGTTCTTTCACAACGACACGAAAAATCTCTTTATTTTCATGAAGAAACCCAATTCGATTTTTCATAAAGGCTCTTAAAAAGTCTTCAAAGCATAGAATATTTTCAGATAGAACGTCATTGAAAATTTCTTGGGCTACGTCCGGTATGGATTCTTTTAAAAATGGAAGAATAACAGAAAGCAACAGATTGTCCTTCGTTCCATAATGACGGAATATGGTACCTTCAGCAACCCCAGCTGTTTTAGCTATTTCACTCGTTGGGGTGTTAGCATATCCTTTTTCCGCAAACATTTTAATAGCGGTCTCTACTATTTTTTGTTGTTTATTGGTTTGTTTTTTAGATAGCTTAGTTTGAGTAATAATGGTATCTAAGAAATTGTCTTCAGACATGTAAGACCACTTCCTTTATAATTTACGATACTTTTTCAGAGCGAATAAGTTTAGGATAATAAAGATTATAGCAAATATAGCTAATACAAGGAGATCAACGCCAATTTCACCTATCCTTTTTCCTTGATACATAACGCCCTTTAAAGCATCTGCTGCATAGTACATAGGCATGACTTTTCCAATTGATTGTATCCAATGGGCCATCCCTTCAAGTGGAAAAATACCAGTAAAGAATATTTGCGGAACAACTGCTATTGGTATAAATTGTACCATTTGAAACTCTGAAGCTGCAAAGGTAGATAACAGTGTGCCTAAAGAAAGAGCAACTAAAGCGAGCAGTAAATTAATTAGAATTACATTCCAAACAGAACCGACCATTACCATATCTAGAATTGTAATCGAATAAAGGACGACAATAACGGTTTGAATGACGGCGAATATACCAAAACCGATTAAATAGGCAGTGACGATTTCTCCGCGACGAATAGGTGTTGCCATCAACCGTTCTAGTGTGCCCGTTGTTCTCTCTTTCAGTAAACCAATTCCGGAAATGAGAAAGACAAAAAAGAAAACAAAGAATCCAACGAGAATAGGACTTAATACATCAAAGTACTCTGTTTCACTATTTCCATATACATAATGTGTATCCATACTTTGATTTCTCACATCAACGGGTCCTATATTTTGTTTTATCAGCTGTGATTGAGCTTGTGAGGCAACGGCTTGATTCACTTTCATGAGTAATACTTTTGCTGTCGATGGGTTACTATTTAGCAAAGTTAAATCAAACTCTTTGTTTTTTAATTGCAATAAGCCATCAAGGTCGTCAGCTATCATTGTTTCTTTATTTGCTGAGTCATATTCGATGATGTCTACATCAGCTTTCTCTAATACGTTTATAAGGGTGTGGTCTACATTTACTACCGCTAGTTTCGGATGAACGGTATTCCCGTTAAATATGAAATACATGAGAGTCAAAATCAATAAGGGGGCAAGAAACAATAAGGCCAATGTTCGTTTATCACGCAGCATTTGTTGACAAATTCTTTTGATTAGTGCCCATATTCTCATAAAGGGTGCCTCCCTGCTTGAATGAATACCTCATCAAAGGTGTTTACTCCATATTGTGCTTTTAAATCCTGCGGTGTCCCACTTGTTAGGATGCTACCATCCCTTACCATCGCAATATAATCACAGCGTTCTGCTTCATCCATCACATGGGTTGTCACGATAATCGTTTTACCTTCTTCGTTTTTTAAGCGTAATAATTCATTCCAAATCGTTACCCTTAATTCCGGATCAATGCCAACAGTTGGTTCATCCAAAATCAAAAGTTTAGGATTTTGAATTAAGGCAATGGCTAGAGATAATCGCCGTTTCATTCCTCCTGAATAAGCCGATACTTTTTTAGATAACTCGTCTGTTAGCCGAACAAGGTCTGCTGCATAAGCAATTCGATCTTTTATTTCTGACTTTTTCAATTTGTAAAGGGAAGCAAAGAATGTAAGATTCTCTTCACCTGTTAATTCGGAATAAAGGGCATCAGATTGCGCCATATACCCAATTTCTTGTAATAATTGTAGATTGGGAACTTTTTTATTTAAAATATAAATCGTACCGTAATCGGGTTTAGCCATTCCCATAATCATTTTGACTAGTACGGTTTTTCCAGCACCTGAGGGACCAATTAATCCATAAATCTGGCCTTCTGTGATATGTAAAGTAACGTCATGCAACACAACTTTCTTTCCAAAGCTCTTACTGACTTGTTCGATGGATATACTATGATTCATAAAGCATACCTCCTATTTTAGGGAAAGTGAGTGATTACTCATTAAATATGCCTCTATTTTGGATTTATGTCAATTCGTTTTTTTAGTGAGCTGCCCAAGGATTGCGTAGAACGGTAAGATAATTATGAAGAGTATAGGGAATAGGGGAAATGACGGACGAATGAAAACAATTACTTTAATTTTATTGTGCACATCGATTATAAGGAAATGCATGAAGTAATCGAATAAACGATGTTTTTTTAGCTCAAACTAACCTTGATGATTCGTCATCAATCCATAATGCTTAAGGGGAGGGGTAAGAATGGGAACAAGACAATCAATGGACCATTTTTTAGAGCAGTGTAATGGAGCTCTCCGTTTTGCAGATTTTGAATATACTGAGGCTTCTAAACAAGAACATTGGGATGATGAAAATTTTCAAAAAGCTCAATCTTATTTAGAAGAAGTACTTAGAGATATGGACCCGATTTATAAAAGTGCGAATGGTGAACAGAAGGAACAGCTTCAACGGGTGAAGGCTCAGCTTGATTTAATGAAGCATGACATGATTACATTACGACATTAACGAATGTAGCTGCTCGAAAGTGATTTCGGGCAGCTGTTTTAATTGAAATACATTCTATCTCTTATTGTTTATGTAGGGCCTACAAAAGAAGCCGGAAGAAAAAGGTCTCCTCCTTTTTTCTTCCGGCTTTTCTTAACTTTTGCTAACTATTAGGGCATTCTGAAGGGCGATAGTTTCTTCCTGAATTTTGGTAAACCCTTCAATCTCAGGTACGATTTTTTCTACATGTCGTTGATTTTGGTCTGCAGAAAGTGCCATCGTTTCAAAAACGTAAAGTAATTGGGCAAGACTTTGATCAGAAAGTACAGGTCGTTCATAATATTTTAAACTAGAATTAAGTAAATATCCTAGCTGCTGGATAGAGAAGATAAGCGGCCAAAGGGATTCTAATCTTTCCTTACTGTTAAAGAGTTCACCTAATGCTGTATTATATACCGTTGTTAAATTGACGAGATTTGTTTGCATTTTGCTTCGTTCGTTGCTTTTTTCAAATCTAATGCTGCTATTGTTTTCAGAAAACAGCGTCAGTAAAAATTGTCCCTGGCTTCGAATCGTTTTAGAGATGAAATGGGGCAGAAGACTGGATGCAGAACGTCTGCCTACGATTAAAGCTCCAATCAAACCAATGAGACTTCCTACTAGGATATCCGTTAGTCTTACAGTAGCATAAAAAGAGAAGTCGTGTACGCCAGTTGCATATTCAGCCATGATTAAAGCGGATGGCGTAAAGAACATGGCGGCAACACCGTAATTGCGCACGATAAAAAGCTCTGTTAGGAACGTCAAGCCTAGAATGATTAAGGCAATGATATACCCATTATGCACCGTTATCAGAATGAGGCTTGCTACTAGAATGCCAATCATGGTTCCGAATGTTCGTTGAACTGCGCGATGCAATGTAGCGATAATGGTAGACCCAGACATGACTGCTGCACAGGAAAGTGGAACCCAATAGGATCGTTCAAAATTAAGATAATGGGCTAAAAGAGCAGCAATAATCAGAACGATTCCATATTTAATGGAGGAAAGAAACACAATCGAGTTTTTATCAAATGCTCCTAAAAAAATCGTCTTTAATGATGGTTTTACAATGTGAACGTCTCGATGAATTTTAGAAATAGGTTCATTCATAATGGCATCCGCGTTGTAAACTTTTGCAAATAACTGTTCCGCTGTTTCATCAATTTGTATAGGCTGCAGGATTTTTGTGATATTCTGCTTTTTCTCCTTAATAGATGAAGCGAGAGCTCGTACAGAATCGCCTAATTCTTTTGGCAGCTTCTCTTTCCTATTTAAAGATATTTCAAGGATCTCTAAAAAGAGAAGGTTAGCATGTTCGTTTAATAGATATAATCGCTTAAACTTATCTGAAACATGCCAAGAGGTATATCCACCCATGAGTGTATTATCTGCTCGTTTTAGGGTCATGACGGCTTGATGCCTAGTTGCATTAAAATTCTTTGTACCGATTGAATCTAAGAGTTGGGCTAACTCTACATATACTTTATGTACGGCGTTTCTTTCTGGTCTGTGAGGATTGACAAACCAGCCAAGCATAGCAATCACCCAAGATAAAGCCCCTCCGAGAAAAACGAGACTGGAACGGAGCGGAGCAAGTGATGGATCGACAGGCATTCCTGTAGCCATTGCATAACATAAAATAAAAAATACAGCGGAAGGGCCGGTGATATTTAAAGCGCCAAAGATAAAGATGACTAAAGCTCCAATAATCCCCATCATAATGGCGGCTATAGTTGGATAGGGAGCCAAAATAGTACCTAAGCCCATACATAAAGATAGGCCTATCATGACAAAAAACAGTTTTTTTGCTCTTTGTGCAAACGGTTGATTGAACATGTATAGAAAGGTAAAAGCACCGATTCCAGCTGTTAAGCCGTATTCAAAACTCCCTAATAGTAATCCAATGAAAACAGGCAATGCGGCACTTAATGCAGCACAAAAAGCTTTCACCCATGGAAATGGATTCTTTTTTACCACAAAGGCCTGTTTAAAAGCTTTAGAAAAGGAAGCTGCTCCAGTAGATGAAGATTTAGGAAATCGAATTGGTTGTGTAGATTTACTCATGGAATAATGTCCTTCTTTCTTTTTTTTAACAAGGAATAGAGCAAGCAAACTTAATATTTAGTCTAATAAGTTTAGCCATGTTCACGTTACCTTTTGGTATAGAAGTTAAATCAATCCATAAAATAGATGACTTTATATGTAATAAATCCAATTTTTAATTATAACTAATTTAGGGGAGTGTATAAAGTGAATGTCCAATTTTTAATTATAACTAATTTAGGGGAGTGTATAAAGTGAATTTTTTATGAAGCTGGGCAACAAAGCTGTTTACTATAATTTATTGTTACGATACCCTAAATTTTACGAAATATTTGCCACTGCTCGCTTTACTTTTTCGATGATGGAGGGACTATTTGGATTAAAGCGACAATGATATTGACTTGACTGGTATAGTAAATGAAGAAAACGCATAGATCCATTTTTGAGCACAAAAATCCATGTAAATGCATATATAATCAAAAACATGGTTATAATGTTAGCGAGTAGCTATTGCAATTGTTGAAAAAATTTACTAGAATAAAGTAGATTAAAATACTTTTATAAAGACTATGATGAGGAGTAGTAGCAATTAGAGCCAGTGTAGAGAGTTGACGGATGGTGCAAGTCAACCTGGATTGATTGTGAACTCGCCTTTTGAGTTTCAGGTGTGAAATCAAGTAGCACCTGGCGTGCAGTCCGCGTTACGGATGTCTGAGCTGGGCAACGTTTGTAAGTTGCCAATGTGGGTGGTACCGCGGGAAGATATACATAATCCTCTCGTCCCTATTTGGGATGAGGGGTTTTTTATTATGAAATTTGAAATAAATCGATTTTCCATACATGGGGTGAAGATCTTATCCTGTGTTGGTTTTATGGCTATATATAGGAAATAGGAGGAAGCAAAAATGAGTTTTGACCATAAACGTATTGAAACGAAATGGCAGCAATATTGGGAAGAAAATAAAACGTTTAAAACAGGTGAAGAAAGTGGAAAGGGTAAGTTCTATGCACTTGATATGTTCCCGTATCCATCTGGTGCAGGACTGCATGTCGGTCATCCAGAAGGATATACAGCGAGTGATATCCTAGCACGTATGAAGCGAATGCAGGGCTATAATGTACTTCATCCAATTGGTTGGGATGCATTCGGTCTTCCTGCAGAACAATATGCGATTGATACCGGAAATGATCCAGCCCAATTCACGGAACACAATATTAATACATTCCGTCGCCAAATCAAATCACTTGGTTTCTCATATGACTGGGATCGCGAAATTAATACAACAGACCCAGACTACTATAAGTGGACACAATGGATTTTCTTAAAGCTATATGAAAAAGGTCTTGCCTATATTGATGAAGTGGCTGTGAACTGGTGTCCGGCACTTGGGACCGTACTTGCAAATGAAGAGGTTATTGACGGATTAAGTGAACGTGGAGGGCACCCAGTGGAACGTCGTCCAATGAAACAATGGATGCTTCGAATCACAGCGTATGCTGACCGTTTACTTGAAGATTTAGAAACCGTTGATTGGCCAGAAAATATTAAAGATATGCAACGCAATTGGATTGGACGTTCTGAAGGAGCAGAAGTGACATTCGGTATCGATGGTCATGATGAAACCTTTACGGTATTTACAACTCGTCCAGATACATTATTCGGAGCAACGTATGCGGTATTAGCACCAGAACATCCATTTGTTGAAAAAATCACAACTCCTGAGCAGCAAGCAGCGGTTGACGCTTACTTAGATGTTGTTAAACATAAAAGTGACCTAGAAAGAACCGATTTAGCCAAAGATAAAACAGGTGTCTTCACAGGGGCGTATGCCATCAACCCAGTTAATGGAGCGAAAATGCCAATCTGGATTGCTGACTATGTGTTAATTAGCTATGGAACAGGAGCGATTATGGCTGTTCCAGCACATGATGAGCGTGACTATGAATTTGCCGTTACATTTGACTTACCAATTATTGAAGTTGTGGCTGGCGGTGATGTAACGAAAGAAGCCTACACTGGAGACGGTGAGCATGTAAACTCTGACTTCTTAAATGGCTTAAATAAAGAAGATGGAATTAAAACGATGATTGACATGGTTGGAAGAAAAAGGGATTGGTACGAAAAAAGTAACCTTCCGCCTACGCGATTGGTTATTTAGCCGTCAACGTTACTGGGGGGAACCAATTCCAATTATCCATTGGGAAGATGGCTCTGTTGAAGCAGTAAAAGAAGAAGAGCTTCCATTGCTTTTACCAAAAGCTACAGATATTAAGCCATCTGGAACAGGTGAATCACCACTTGCGAATATTACGGATTGGGTGAATGTAACCGACGAAAATGGACGTAAAGGTCGTCGTGAAACAAACACAATGCCACAATGGGCAGGCAGCAGCTGGTACTTCCTACGTTATATCGACCCGAATAATAAAGAAGCACTTGCTGATTTTGACAAATTAAAAGAATGGATGCCAGTCGATATTTATATCGGCGGAGCAGAGCATGCTGTTCTTCACTTGCTATATGCACGCTTCTGGCATAAATTCTTATATGATATCGACGTGGTTCCAACGAAAGAACCATTCCAAAACTTATTCAACCAAGGGATGATTCTTGGTGAAAATAATGAAAAAATGAGTAAATCAAAAGGAAATGTCGTGAATCCAGATGATATCGTGGAAAGCCATGGTGCTGACACACTTCGCTTATACGAAATGTTCATGGGTCCACTAGATGCATCGATTGCTTGGTCTACAAATGGATTAGACGGAGCACGTCGCTTCCTAGATCGCGTATGGCGTCTACTTGTTGACGATAACGATCAAGTAACAACGAAGCTTGTTGATTCAGATAACACTGGGAAATTGGAGAAAGTGTATCACCAAACTGTGAAAAAAGTAACGGAAAACTATGAGGACTTGAAGTTTAACACAGCGATTTCACAATTGATGGTATTCATTAATGATTGCTACAAAGCAGAAGAGCTTCCAAAAGAATATATCGAAGGCTTTGTAAAACTATTATCACCAGTAGCGCCGCACATCGCTGAAGAATTGTGGGCACATCTAGGCCATATGGAAAGCATTACGTATGAAACATGGCCAGCCTTTGACGAAGCAAAACTTGTCGATAATGAAATTGAAATCGTTGTCCAAATCAACGGTAAAGTGAAAACAAAATTAATGGTTCCAACTGATACAACAAAAGAACAACTACAAGAAATTGCAATGGGCGAAGAAAGCATTAAAGAACAAATCGATGGCAAAACGGTCCGTAAAGTCATTGCTGTACCAGGCAAACTGGTGAATATCGTAGCGAACTAAACGAATGTGCAGAAAAGCTCCCTTTTTGGGGGCTTTTTGTGTTACATGATGGGGACTATCAGCATCTTAACTACCCGAAATCATGCGAATTTCTTTCGTAATCATTCGAAGTTGCGTAAAAATCGTGCGGATTCTTATCATAATCATGCGAATGTATAGGAAAATCATGCAATGAGAAATCTCAGTATTTCTAAAATAAGTTTCTTCCCATTCATGATATATGGGATAATTAGAAATAAGGGGGGATAAAAATGTATTGTAAAGAATGTGGTTATGAAGTAGGTAGCGGAGATTTTTGTTCAAACTGCGGAGCAAGTCTGGTTGACACTGCAAATAGAAGATATGCGGGATTTTGGATTCGTTTTGCGGCCTCTTTCATTGATGGAATTATTATTGGGATTCCGATATTTATCATAGCATTTATATTAGGAATCTTCTCAATGTTCTCTTCTACTGAGGTGAATACCGATGTTTACGAGGAATCCCTTTTAATTCTAGATATATTCCTTTATTTGGGTTCACTCATGATTTCCACGCTGTATTATGCGGGCATGCACGCATCGAAATGGCAAGGAACGTTGGGGAAAATGATTGTAGGAATCAAAGTAACCGATGTACATGGAAAGCGAATTTCCTTTGGACGTGCACTAGGTCGTTTTTTTGCGACCATCCTATCGAGCATCCTCTACATTGGTTATATAATGGCGGCATTTACGAAAAAGAAACAATCGTTGCATGATTTGATTGCTGGTACTGTCGTTGTTTATAAAAAGTGAATATAGTCATTTATAGCTGTTTTACAGAAATAAGAGAGTGAACTCAAATTTTGAGTCAACTCTCTTATTTTTGTTTTAGTACCCACGTTTCCGATCTACCAATTCGTGTAATGGCTGCTTATAACAGTAATTATTGCTGAAACTTATTTGGAAATTGCTTTATAATCCCTTTTGTTAGTATATCTGCGAATTCAATCATGTGATCTTCACCTTCATCATAAGCCAAAATTTCAGCATCCCAATCTTTATTAAGTCGCGTTACAACTTGGTCTGTAACTAGCTTTAAGTGCATGTGTAACATGTCTTTCAATTCGGCATTGCTCCAATTCGGGTTGGCTTTGCTGAGAAACAGAGCAATATCGTCAGCGTTTTTATACCATTCCGTATTATATTTATTTAGGTTATCCTGGTTTCCGCTTTTGGCTGCATCTACCACTTTTCCTCCAATAAGGATATGCTCTCTTAACAGTTCAGCTAGCCTATTACCTGCCGCATCCCCATAATAAGGCTTTATTGCATTTCCTATATCATCCTGGTTTTTTAATAACTTTGCAAGCACCTTTTCTTGGTCCTCTAAACCTGATATGGCACTTACAATATAGCTTCTTGTCCATATAGTATGATCAATCCAAAGCTTTTGTAACGATGTTTTTAGCTGTACCGAGGGTTGATCACTACACAAATTTTGCTGATCCCTTTCTCCTTTTGCCTCAGTAGTTAGGGGAGGAAAGAGTAAGGCCAATGCCATAAATAATATCATTATGTTTAAGAACTGTTTTTTCATAAAAATCATCTCCTTTATTGAAATTTAACTTTTCCCTTATGTGTTATATGATTACTTTTCAGTTTTTATTACTATAAGCAGTTAGGTTGAAAAGGCTTTTATCTCCTAAATGCAGAATACATCTATTTTGTGATAAAATTTCGAGAATGAGCTATTATTACTAATAGAAAGCGAGTACATACGTAAAATGGACAAACATAATGTTGTTGAACTAGTGAATTTCGCTGATAGGGTTACCGAAAAAAATGAAGTATAGTTATGATCAAGAAATGGATACGGGAATATGTAAAGAAACGATCCAGGAGGCTTTCTTAACAAAAGAAGGGTTTCGAGGAGATGGAGTGGCCGATTTACGGTACCATGGAGGTCCTGATCGTGCGGTTTGTGTATATCCCCATGAACATTATAGACTTTGGGAGCGAGAATTCGGAAGCAAGTTACCTCCGTCAACTTTTGGAGAAAATGTAACCGTTACAAACATGCTGGAACAAGAGGTGTGCATCGGAGATATCTTTCGTTTAGGGGATGCTGTTATCCAAATCACGCAAGGTAGAATTCCGTGTAGCACAATTACGAAAAGAACCAATATGCCGTCTCTTCTAAAAAGAATGGTAGAAACGGGATATACCGGTTATTTATGTCGTGTTTTAGAAGAAGGAACCGTTAGAAGGGACTCTACCATTACATTAGTAGAGTCACATCCAAAACAGGTATCCATTCTGTTTGGAAATCAGATTTATTTTCATCAGCAAAAGGATCTTGAAGGAATAAAAAAAGTGTTAGACGTTCAAGAATTAGCTAACGAATGGCGCGAACGGTTGGGAAAACGATTAGAGAAACTGATCAATCTAGGCTAAAAATCTTTTTCCAGAACTTTCGATCAACTAGCTGAATACTCTGGAGAAAATTCAATGAAAAAATAAATCCCCTTGGGTGCCAACAGTATTTTTGAGTGCATTTATCCATTTAGTAAAAAGAATGAAACTGATAGAATCAAAATAATCAACCGTTCATGTTAAAAGAATATTAATGAAAAAAAGGATGAGCTAAACTTTAAAACGTTTAGGTGCATCCTTTTTTATTTAAAGATAAGAAAGTTCATACGTTGCTAAACGGGCTTTTCTAATAAAACAATTTCGAACAAGCCCCTGGTTTTCTGCATCCACATAGCAAAAAAATTTCATTTATCTATGCTTTAGCATGTACACTTTCAGGCATTCTTGAATCAAATATAGGAAGAGGTGGTGTTTTTGGAAGTAGAGTTAAAAGAGATTGATACCTATTACAAGAAAGGATGAGGTATATGGATATTCAATATCTAAACAAATGTGTACAGAAGATACAAGTTAAAAATATGATCAATGCAGATGTAGAGGTCGTTAATAAATCCCCGCTAACGATGATTGGTAAAGGGCGACAAGGGGCAGTGTTTTCTTTTACTAATGATATATGTGTGAAGGTATTTGGTAATTCCGAAGATTGTGAGCGGGAATATTATGCTCTTTCGCTAGGGCAAAAAAGTAGTCTCTTCCCAAAAGTCTATGCGAAAGGAACTCTCTATATTGCGATGGAATTTGTTAAAGGAGTTGATGTGCGTGAATACTTGCAATCACAGCCTCTAACAAAAGAACTTTCTTATAAATTAATTCGAGATGCTAGTGACGTTTAAGGAAATTGGCTTTGACCGGATTGATCACCATAAGCGGCAAATTTATTTGCAGCCTGATGGTAGTCTAAAAGTAATTGATGTGGCAAGGGCAGTTTGGCGTGACCGTGTATATCCTTATCCACACAAGCTATTAACCTCCTTAGGTGAAGAGTATAAAGAAACGTTTTTATCCCATGTACAAGAATTGGCTCCAGAGTTGTATCAAGAATGGCAGCACTATATTCGAATGGAAGAAATATCTCGTCAAATATATCATGTACTCATTAATGAAAAGAAAGAAACCAATGTAGTGAAAACGCTAAGCAAAAGGCTGTTGACGACAAAAGATGAGGCAAACTATGTGATTTTACTAGAGGGCTTGCTGCACAAAGTGTTTAAAGAAGAATGGGTTAAAACGATGCTTGCACTGGGGGAAGACCCAGAATCGGTTATGCAATTAATTGATCAATACTGGGACAATCGTGAAAATGCTAATCAGCATGGAGCTGGCAGACATCATGGACATGGTGGACAACGTGGGAAAGGTAGACATCAAGGAAGCAGCAAACAACAAGAAAAAGGTAAACAGCAAGAAAAAGATAGACATCAAGGAAAAGGTAAACAGCAAGAAAAAGATAAACAGCAAGGAAAAGATAAACAACAAGAAAAAGGTAAACAGCAAGGAAAAGATAAACAACAAGAAAAAGGTAAACAACAAGAAAAAGGTAAACAGCAAGGAAACAACAAAAAGCATGATAATGGTAAAAACAAAAGAGATGGCAAAAATCGTGGAGATGGTGGAAACCCTCGTAAAGGTAGATAAAAAAATAGTAGCTCAATGGCTAGAGAGTAGACAAGCTAAAGATTAAAAGAAGTAAGGAGGATTCCAAGTTTGAAGAGAGGAGCAGCCAAATGAAAGTGCTTGTAATATGGCGATTGCTGACAGTTGGCGGAGTAAATGCTGGCTGGCGAAATCGCGCAATCTATTTTAAAAAATATGGAATTTATACAGAATTTCTGTATACGACCGACCATGGCGGGCTTCATATTATGGAAGACGTAGCGCCTGTTTATTTAACCAAGGATAAAAAGGAAATTGTCAATATTATTAAAGATAATGCTTATGATGCCATTATTGTTGTGGACACTGGTGCAGCCTATAAATGGATTCGAAAAGCAAATTATCAAGGACCTGTTATCGTAGAAGCACGTACACCAGAGCTTATAAAGCTCGCGCCTCATTTGAAGTCATTTCAAGGGCTTCAACCATTATCCATCATCGTTCCTTCACAGTATCAAAAACGTGTAGTTTCCATTCTGACAGAGGTAAGCCCCATTAACATTATCTACAATGGTGTGGATACCTCCTTTTTTCGCCCTTTATTGACTGAGGAAATCGACTTCAACAGTGTTCCTATATTACCGAGGGATAAAAAAATTATTGGATGGATTGGCAGATTGGACAAACGTAAAAACTGGATGATGCTACTAGAGGTGGCTAAACAAATGAAGGCTGAGCGCGATGATATTGAAATTTGGGTCATTGGTGGAGCACAAAGCGTACAACGTGAGGAATTTGCAGCAAAATGGCAAGAGGAAAAATTGACTGATATCATCAAATGGTTTCCGGTCATTCTCTATCAGCAAATGCCACATGTTTATGCAAAAATTCGCCAATCAGGTGGATGTACTCTTGCCACTACCAAATCAGAATCATTTGGAAATACGTTTATTGAATCGATGAGTTGTGGCGTACCGGTGGTTGCTTCAAATATGATGCCCGTTACAGAATTGGTTGTTCAAGGGGAGACAGGAATGCTTTATCGTGGACAAAATGTGGAATCTGCAGTGAAGCAAATTTATCGTATAGTAGATCATCCAAATCTCTATCAACAGATGTCGAAAGCAGCAATTGAGCATATTCAAGACCATTTTTCCATTAAAGTAGTAGCGGATCAATATGTTGATTTGTTGAAAAAACTAATCCAAATGGATGAAGGAAATCATGGTGAGGTGAATGAATCATGATTCAACCTATTGCTTATCGTAAGAAGCTAGAAGGGAAATCAAATGCCCATTTGATTACGTTTAATGATGGACGAGACTATGTCGTGAAATATTTTCAGCCTGGTTTTGAGAGAACCTTACCGAATGAATGGGTTTCTTATTGTTTAGCCCGCTATCTTGGACTTCCTATTCCATTTGCTAGAATCGTTGAAATTCCTCAAGACTTCACTTTGCAAATACCCGAACTAGCACAGATGAGTGTTACCCAGTATCAATTTGCTTCGTTGTACGTCCCTGATTGTGTAGATGGTCATCAAGTTTCTAGTATTCCTCGTATTATCAATCATCAGTCATTAGCAAGTATTATTGTTTTTGACTACTGGCTCTATAACGGAGATCGAACGCGTAAAAATATCCTTTTGCAAAAAGAACATGAAAATTCCTATCGCTTGTGGTCCATCGATCATGCGGAAGTATTTGGAGCGTACAATTGGCTTCAATCTGATCTAGAGAAGCTACCCGTCGAATTAATAAAAAGTGCTACACATCAATTAATGGCATCTTTTATTGAAGACGAGAAATGTTTTACTGAACAATTGGAACTTATTCAGACGGTTCCCATTTTTTTAATAGAAGAAATTCTATCTATGATTCCTGATGATTGGCTGGTTTCGAAGGAAGAAAAAAAGGAAATAGTGAATACACTAGTTGAACGAAGAAGGAAAATCCTTCCTGAAGTTATAAGGGAATTTATAAAAAAAATATATCGCCCTTTGCATATTGACCGAAAATAGCTCCTTGCCAATTAGGGTACAGGAGTTTTTGTACAAAGATAGGCGGTTAACGTGACCATTGCCTGTCTCACTGCATAATTATAAGGAATGAAGAAGGGAGGCCGCATATGAAAATTCGAAAAGCAATCATACCCGCAGCCGGCCTAGGAACTCGCTTTTTGCCTGCAACAAAAGCTCAACCAAAGGAAATGCTACCAATTGTGGATAAACCAACGATTCAATATATTGTGGAAGAAGCGGTGGCTTCGGGAATAGAGGAAATCGTGATTATTATCGGCAGAGGGAAACGGTCAATAGAGGATCATTTTGATAAATCCTTTGAACTGGAGGAGGCGTTATTAAAGAAAAATCAGCTCGTCATGTTAGAGGAAGTTCAAAAAATATCAAACTTAGTTAATATTTATTATGTTCGCCAAAAGGAACCGAAAGGGCTTGGACATGCTATTCTTTGTGCCAAAAGTTTTATTGGCAATGAGCCATTTGCGATTTTATTAGGAGACGACATTGTGATGTCAGATACACCTTGTCTAAAGCAAATTATTAATGTTTTCGAGTATTACAACAGTTCTGTAGTAGGGGTTCAAAGCGTTCCAGAAAAGGAAGTCCATAAATATGGCATTATTAAGCCAAAAGGATCCATTATTGAGTCTAATCTTTTGTATATTGATACGTTAGTAGAAAAGCCACGTAAAGAGGAGGCACCGTCCAACTATGCCATTATGGGGCGCTATGTATTAAGACCAGAGATTTTTGATATTCTCGAAACGATTCCTATTGGACAAGGTGATGAACTCCAGTTGACAGATGCCATTAATGAGTTAAATAAGCAGCAGGTTGTGTTAGCGTATAACTTTGAAGGAACCCGTTATGATATAGGGGATAAAATAGGATTTATTAAAGCAACATTAGATTTTGCCTTACAAAGGGACGAGATACGGGACGAAATACTTGATTATCTAAAAGATGTAGATCAGATGGAAAATAGTATAAAGAGAGAGTATGAATGATATGAAAATTTTCGAAATTAAACTTGAATTTACTAAATTTTCATGTTATTTTGAATATGGATTTTGAAAAATTAAATATATTCACTAGGGGATCCCTTGATAAGGGCTGAGAATAAAGTAGCTACTTTTAAACCCTCAAAACCTGAACAGGTTCGAACCTGCGTAGGGAAGTGTGCGGCGTTTTTTGTATTCGTTAAAGGAATGACACGGACTTTCATTATAAGGACAATAAGTCGTGTTTTCTAATGATTCTTTGCATACAAAACCAAACCACTTTCCTATTCAGGAGAGTGGTTTTTTGTTTTCTATTTTTAAGGGGAAGGTGAAGAAGAAAATGAAACTTCTTGCGGTAACAGATGATTCCCATTCCGTAAACGAGTTAGCCTTCAAAATCATTGGAATAAAGGATGTTGTGGATTACGTACACATTCGAGAAAAATCAAAAACTTCAAAGCAAATCCTTTCTTACTGCAGCTATTAGAAGAAGGCGGGGTGAAACAGGAGAAAATCGTCTCTGAATAATCGCTTGGACATAGCGATGCTTAGACAGATTCCCAACATTCACCTACCGTCACATGGACTGCCTGTATCAGAAGTGAAGAGTCGGTTTCCCCATCTGCGGGTGGGTCGTTCTGTTCACGTTTTAGACGAAGCGATACAAGCGGAACGAGATGGAGCCGATTATGTGTTATATGGTCATTGCTTTGAAACTAATAGTAAAAAAGGATTGGCTACCAAATGGAATTGATACAATCTCTGCGATGAAAAAAGAGCTAAGCATACCCGTATACGCCATAGGTGGTATTACACCAGATAAGGTTGAACTTCTTAAAAAAATAGGAGCCGATGGAATGGCTGTTATGTCAGGGATTTTTTCAGCGAATCATCCAGGGGAAGCGGCATTACAATTTTTGAAGAAATGTGAGGGGGAAATCAGTGAAAAATCATTATGAGGTAGCTGTTATTGGTGGTGGCATTATTGGTTGCTCCGTTGCTTATTATTTAGCAAAAGAAAACATCGATGTAGCTATTTTTGAGGGACAAAAAATAGGAGGCAAATCCACGAGCGCAGCTGCAGGGATGCTCGGTGCTCATTCAGAGGGGATTGAACTTGATGCCTTTTATCCTTTCGCTAGAAGTAGTCAATTAGCCTATTCAAAGGTTAACGAAGAAATAAAAGAGTTGAGCGGCATTGACATCGAGATGAGAAAAGAGGGCATTTTTCAATTCGTTTATAGCGAGGCGGAAAAAAAGGCATTACGTTCTACACTTTCTTTGCCTACTGTCCAATGGTATGAGGCAGATGAAGTAAGGAAGGTAGAACCTCATGTGACACCCAATATTATGGGGGCGGCTTATATCGAGGATGATGTTAACGTGTTACCAGTTTCCGTATGCCGAGGATATGGTAAAAGTGCACAAAGGCTAGGAGCAACTATTTTAGAATATACACCTGTTTATGAGATTCAAAAAAAGGATAACAGCTATACACTTCAAACAGCGAAAGGCGTTTTTGAAGCAAAATATATTGTGATTGCCAGTGGGGTTTGGAGCTCACCATTTTTTCAGCAGCTTGGTTTACAGCATGTCATTACTCCGGTAAAAGGTGAATGTGTATCTGTATACGATGAAAAAATTGCCCTTACTCACACGTTATATCATGAACAGAGCTATGTCGTTCCGCGAAATGATGGATCGCTCGTAGTTGGAGCAACGATGGTAGAAAATGATTGGAGTGAAAATCCAACGATTGGTGGGATTGAGTCTGTCATTGAGAAAGCCAAAATGATGTTACCAGCGATTCGTGACATGAAAATCCATTCATTTTGGGCAGGGCTTCGTCCGGATACGTTTGATCGAAAACCGTTTATTGGACAGCATCCTGAGGATGAATCGATTTTATTTGCAACGGGACATTACCGAAATGGCATTTTGCTTGCTCCTGCAACAGGACAAATGATTAGAGATTTTATTTTGCAGAAGGAAATGAGAAGTGAGTGGGTAGAAGCCTTCAAAATAGACCGAAAACAAAAGCAGCTTGTCTAGGAGGTAAAAAAGGATGGCAATCATATTAAATGGAAAAGATATTGAGTTACCTAAGGAAGTACAGTCGATTTCAGATTTGCTTTGTCACTATAACTTAGAAAATCGGATTGTTGTAGTCGAGGTCAATCAAGAAATTACGTATAAAGAACAATATGATTCTACGATTCTATCTGATAAGGATCGGATTGAAATTATTCATTTTGTAGGAGGCGGATAATAATGTTAAAAATTGCAAACAAAACATTTAACTCAAGACTTTTATTAGGAACAGGGAAATACCCGTCATTTGAGGTTCAAAAACAAGCAGTAGAAGTGTCTCAAGCTGAAATTTTAACGTTTGCCGTGAGAAGAATGAATATATTTGAGGAGTCTCAACCAAACTTTCTTGAACAACTGGATTTATCCAAATATACGCTCCTTCCAAATACAGCTGGAGCAAAAACAGCGGAAGAAGCAGTTAGAATTGCAAAATTAGCGAAAGCTTCCGGCTTATGCGACATGATTAAAGTGGAAGTGATCGGTTGCGACAAATCACTCTTGCCGGATCCAGTGGAAACATTGAAGGCATCCGAAATGCTATTAGAAGAAGGTTTTATCGTTTTACCTTATACGTCAGATGATGTTGTTTTAGCCCAACGTCTCGAACAGCTTGGCGTCCATGCGATTATGCCTGGGGCTTCACCAATCGGTTCGGGGAAAGGAATCCTTAATCCATTAAATTTACAATTTATTATCGAACAATCCTCTATTCCGGTCATTATTGATGCGGGCATTGGTTCTCCAAAGGATGCAGCCTATGCCATGGAGCTTGGAGCTGATGGTGTTTTACTTAATACGGCTGTTTCCGGAGCTAATGATCCTGTGAAGATGGCGATTGCGATGAAGATGGCGATTGAGGCAGGACGCCTTGGATTTGAAGCAGGAAGAATTGAAGAGAAAAACTATGGTGTAGCAAGCAGTCCATTAGCGGGGATGGTGAACTCTTGAGTAACCGTTATGCCAAGCAAGAATTATTTTTAGGACAGAACCGGCAAGAATCCTTACAACATGCTCACGTTCTGATTATAGGGGCAGGAGCGCTTGGGTCGGCAAGCTCTGAAATGCTTGCAAGAGCTGGAGTGGGCAATATAACGATTGTCGATCGGGATTACGTAGAATGGAGTAATTTACAAAGGCAACAGCTTTATACGGAGGAAGATGCCATCAACAAGCTTCCAAAAGCGGTTGCTGCTAAAAATCGTCTGCAACAAATTAACAGCGAAATTACGATTCATAGTCGATTATGGATATAAACGCCACTAATATAGAAGGACTAGTAAAAGGAAAATCGGTTATTTTAGATGCGACAGATAATTTTGAAACGAGAATGATTGTAAATGATGCAGCGGTTAAGCATGGAATTCCCTTCTTGTTTGGAGCATGTGTCGCAAGCTATGGACTTACTTTTTCAATTATTCCAGGCAAGACGCCTTGTCTGCATTGTTTAATGACTCATTTGCCTTTAGATGGAATAACCTGTGATACAGTCGGCGTGATCAGTCCGATTGTTCAAATGGTAACGGCCTATCAAGTGACACATACATTAAAGCTTTTAACAGGACATGACCTTCCACCGATTATTCAATCATTTGATATTTGGAAGGATGAAAAATCAGAAATTAACATTTCTAAATTAAAGAATAAACATTGCCCTACATGCGGTGAGCATCCAACATTTCCACACTTGGCCTTTGAAAACCAAACAAAAGCTGACGTGTTATGCGGGAGAGATGCGATTCAAATCCGTCCAGCTACGTCCATGTCCATCTCGATGGATCGCTTAGCACAAGATGTGAGCGGGGTAGTGACAAATATAATGGTGAATCCTTATTTACTTTCTTGTTCGTTGG
This sequence comes from uncultured Bacillaceae bacterium, assembly GCA_963790055.1. Lineage (GTDB taxonomy): Bacteria > Bacillota > Bacilli > Bacillales > DSM-1321 > Peribacillus. The sequence continues at coordinate 195,416 of CAWBND010000014.1, read as the reverse complement.
AGGAGCATCGAATGGTGCTATTTAAAGATGGTCGTGCGATTATTCATGGTACTCATGAAACGTCAAGAGCGAGAGCGATTTATAACAGAGTGGTTCAATGCTATAGAAGCTAAGAGAGGGGACAGCTCATGGGTCAGATAAATTGATCAATGAGCTGTCCTCTTTGTTATTATTTCAATCGTTCAGCTAGCTAAATTTTTAAATCATTTAAATTAAAACTCTGGTTTTTCAAATGATTGGTTTATACTTAGGAAAAGGAGTGATTCCCATATATGTACGAACTAAAAACAAAAGAAAACGATCATAGTGTGATTGAGTTTATTGAAAAAGTCGAAAATCCTAAAAAACGTGAGGATGCCTATCGATTATTAGATATTTTTACTGAAACGACTGGTTTCCAAGCGAAGATGTGGGGACCGAGTATTATTGGCTTCGGTTCGTATCATTATAAATATGCATCTGGTCACGAAGGCGATGCACCACTAGTTTGCTTTTCACCTCGCAAAGCAAAAATCAGCTTATATTTTGCGACAGGTGACACGAAACGTGAGGAATTGTTAAAGGATTTTGGAAAACATACGACAGGTAAAGCATGTGTATATATCAATAAAGTAGCGGATATTGATGTTGAAGTGTTAAAAGCGTTAATTAATCAATCTATCAAGTTTTTGAAAGAAATGTATCCGAATCAATAAGTATTCTCTTTCTAGAGGTATATCCAGACCATCTAGCTTCGTTTAGCATACTATAACATCAGAAAGATATATAGTTTGCTTTATATGCACGAACATTCCTCTCTACATGGTGTCAACATCAGCATAGGCTTCCAAGAGTGGAGGCGCAAGCATGCTTTCTCGTTTATGAGAAAGTTTTTTTATTTTAAATGAGCAGAATTATTTTTATAGAAGGAAGTTACCTGAGGAATAATAAGTGAGCAAGATATGACAAAGGGAAAAAGTGAGGAGTTTTATGAAAAAGACTATGATACTTTTAGTATGTTTGATTACCTTATGTCTTCCAGAACAAGCTTTGGCTCAACGAAAAATTCCTATTTTGATTTATCATTCGATCGATGAGTTTACTGGACATGGTTCCAAAGAATTGTATGTGACTCCGGAGAATTTTGAGAAACAAATGATGTATTTACGTGATCATGGCTATACATTATTAACGTTTGATCGATGGCAAGATCTTGACCGAGTAGACAAGCCTATCTTTATTACTTTGGATGATGGATACAAAAATAATTTACACGCATTTGAAATCTTTCAAAAATTGAAAACTGAACGTTTTAAACCAACTGGTACAATTTTTGTAATCTCTGACTTTATCGGCCGCTCTAATCGGCTATCTAGTGCAGATTTAAAAATGATGGCCGACTCAGGCTTAATTTCTATCCAGTCGCATACGGCTACACACCCTGATTTGACGAAGATAAACAATTACGAATCTGAATTGAAGGAATCTAAAGGTAAAATTCAGCAAATAACGGGCAAACCAGTTATCGCTCTAGCGTATCCGTATGGAAATTTTAATGACAAGGTCGTAGCTGAAACGAAGAAGTATTATTTGTTTGGGCTTACGACAACTCCCCAGCTATTTGTTAAGAAGGACCTAAAAGATGAACTTTATCTTTTGCCACGAATTTATATTAAGTACTCAACGACTCTGGATGAGTTCGCAAAGATAGTTAGAGAAGAATAAAGGGTTTATCTCCAACAAGCACATCGTAAATATTTGGTCCTTCAAAGGCTGGATGAAGGACTATCTTTGAGCTTTCGAACGGTATTTTGTTCTTCATTCAGATTTAGCTCTATTACAATTCCCAAATATTTAAAGTCATTCAAATCACTCCTAACTGTAATAATAAGAAAAGAAAAAAATAGGAGCAGGAGTAATGAAAAATGAACAGCAAAACAATTTATAGAGTACTTATTGTTATGTGTATAGTTGCCTCAATAGCCAATCACCCAAGCTATGCTAATGAGTGGGAGGATGAAGATGGACCTATTAGCTTTAAAATTGAGATGCTGCCATGGGAGAAAGTGAATGATATTATTCCAAATAAAACTGTGTTCACGATTATCGATGTTGAAACTGGGTTATCCTTTCAGGTCCAACGAAGAGCAGGTTCACAGCATGCGGATGTTCAGCCATTGACTAAGAAAGATACTCAAATCATGAAGAAAATTTATCATGACCAATGGAGCTGGAAGAGAAGAGCGATTTTTGTTTTTATTGATCAGCAAATGATCGCTGCCTCTATGCATGGAATGCCTCATGGTGCTGGAGCTCTTCCAAATGGATTTCCAGGGCATTTTTGTGTTCATTTTTCTGGTAGTATTACACATCGTTTGAAAAATGAAGATCTTTCGCATAAGTTAATGATTTTAAAGGCAGCTGGTAAGCTTGATGAATATGTGGCTACGGTAAATCCGCATGAATTAATTAAAATTTTTTCGATTGCCATCACTCAAGAGGATCCTAAAATTTTAGCATTGACTTTATCTCATTCTAACAATCCTAATCGGTTACATAAACGTGTTCAGGATATGACATCCTTTGGAATTCGGAGTTTTCCGAAACAATCAATTGAAGATGTAAATGAAGGCTTACTCGTCAATATTCCTGTTCAAGTAGATATTTATAAGAAGGGGAAAGGAAGAGAAAAAAGGATGATTACATTTACGGTTTGGAGAGAAGGGTTGACACATCGATGGTTTATTGATCAAGACTCGCTTGTTAAAGAGTTAAGATAAGGAGTGTAACCATGTATGAAAACACATCAGTGGGTTGTTAGTATCATGTTATTGGGGATTTTAGAATAAAAAAGTATTCATGGTTTACGTAAAAAAGCAAATTCGCATGCGAATTTGCTTTTTTACATAAAATCTATTGTTGTTTCATCTCTACAACTAATATATGCGAGGTTTCATCTGCTTTAATTTGAATATCTTCTTCGATAATTTCCATCGCATCTCTCATATCTAAAGCAATATCATTAATCGTAGAAGCTTCCTTCGATTTGAACTAAATAGGCTTGTCTTCCCTCTGCTACAGGGAAGCTAATTTCTTTGCCCTTATCAAGTTCTAAGGAGTAAATGTTAGTATCCTGATTAATTTTAATTGGCGCATTGCCTTCTTTACTTGAAACCATATGATTCCATTTGTTATGACGATCTTCCATACTAAAGCGATAATCCCCATAATTAGGTGTATGTCCAGCTCGGTCAGGAAGGATCCAGATTTGCAAAAATCGCAATGTTTCATTTCCAAAGTTTTGTTCACTGTGATAAACACCTGTTCCTGCGCTCATATATTGAACATGCCCACGAGTAATGGTACTTTTATTTCCCATACTATCTCCATGTGTTAGCTCACCATTTACTAGGTATGAGATAATCTCCATGTTTTGATGTGGATGTGTACTGAACCCAGTTTGAGGAGCCACTAAATCATCATTGATGACGCGTAAAACGCCAAAGTTGATATTTTGTGGATTATAGTACTCTGCAAATGAGAAATGGAAGACACTTTTAAGCCAACCAAGGTTGCTTCTGCCCATGTTTTTATTTTCAATTTTTCTTAACATATGTTTTTCTCCTTTTCAATTGTATGGAATGTGATGAATATGAATGATGGATGTTGCTATTTGATTTTAGTTCAAGTATTTTAAAGTTAATATATCTTTAATTCAAGATAAATTATATATCTTAGTTTCCCTAATTGTCAATATAAATATGTACACAAATGACTAGAAAATAGGTATGTTAGAATGAATACTAGGTTTGTAAAGAATTATTGAAATTTTCAATAAATTAATTTAATATAAGTTATACTGAGTAAATAGTATGGTTTTTTCAAGGGGGAAAGGTGGAGTTCTTGAAGGAGTAGGGCAAAAAACCTAGGAGTGAGGAGAAAATACGACATGAGGAAAAAAGGGGTATCCATCAGGAAAAAATTAATTATTTTATGTCTCTCTATTCTGATTATTCCAACTTTAGCAATTAGTGTAAGCGGTCACAATATTACTAAAGGTGAATTAACTCAAACGGGGGAAACCCAACTGAAAAAAAGCACCAAATTAGTCATTGGGATGATTGAGTTATTAAATAAGGGGGTCGAAGCAGGAAACATCACTAAGGAAGAAGCTCAAGAACAGCTAAGGGAAGAGTTATTTGGCAAAAAAGATGCTGAAGGTAAGCGTCATATAAAAGAAGAATATGCATTTGGAAAAACCGGTTATATTTGGGCTGTGGATGATCAATCTAACGCTGTCATGCATCCTCTAAACGAGGGGGAGAATATTGCCGGTATTATATCAGAAGACGGTGTTAGGCTTGGTCCGGATTCGATAGAGTTAGGGAAAAAAGGTGGAATCCTTCAATATAAGTGGAAGGATTTAAATACGAAGAAAGTTGCTATTAAAATGGTCTATGTTGAAAGAGATCCAAACTGGGGGTGGACAATCGCTTCAAGTGCCTACGAAGAAGAATTTAATGCTGGTGCAGCAAAGATTGGCGTTACTATAAGCATTATAACAGTCGTGGCGATTATCCTTGGAACGATTCTTGCTTATTTTATGGCGGTTCGAATAACAAACCCTATTATGCTGATAAAAGAAGAATTGAACCGTGTTGCACAAGGCGATTTTTCAGGTGGAGTTGTCAAGGTCACTTCTCGAGATGAAATTGGAGATTTAGTGAAAGATTATAATACGATGAAAGGTAATATGAAAGAGCTATTGACGCATGTGAATCGTTCAACTGAGCATGTAGCATCTTCTGCTGAACAATTATCTGCAAGTGCAGAACAAACAAACAGAGCAACAGAAGAAATCACAACTTCTATCCAAGAACTCGCATCTGCTGCGGAAATGAATAGTGTGGGCTTAACAGAAAGTTCTCAGTCACTAGAAGAAGTATCTGTAGCGATTCAAAATCTCGCTGAGGCCTCCACTGAAATGTCTGTAGTTGGAGCAACGATTACAGAGCATGCTCAACAAGGAAATGTATATGTAGAGCAGACTGTACAGCAAATGAATTCGATCCATCAAAAAGTAAATGAAAGTGGAGAAGTGTTGGAATTGCTTGATTCAAGCTCTAATGAAATTGGCGAAATTACTAAAGTCATTACAGCGATTGCTAATCAAACGAATTTATTAGCTTTAAATGCAGCAATTGAAGCAGCAAGAGCTGGTGAACATGGAAAAGGCTTTGCGATTGTTGCTGATGAAGTTCGTAAATTAGCGGAGCAATCGCAGTCTTCCGCTCATCAAATTTCGGATTTAATTCAAGATATTCAAAAAAATATGTCTCGTTCCACACAATCCATCCATCAAGTGAAAATAGAAGTAAAAGAAGGTCTTGGGATTGTTGAGAAAACGGAAAGTAGTTTCCAAGAAATTGTCTTAATGCTAGAAGGCATGAAAGAAAAAGTAACCGAAATGGCTGCGACAGTCGAACAAATGTCAGCGAGCACACAAGAAGTATCTGCAACTGTGATGAATAATAGTGACGTTACAAAAGAAGCGGCTGGATATACACAAACGGTAGCCGGAACAACGGAAGAACAACTAGCTGCTATGCAAGAAATCACAGCTTCCTCTAACTCCTTGTCTAATTTGGCTATGGAATTACAAGAACTTATTGGTAAGTTTAAACTATAATTTAAACTAAAAAGTCGAGCATCCACTACATAGTTGGAACGCCCGACTTTTTAGTTTAACAAACGATGTAGTCATAAATTTATGTATTTGGAAAACAATAAGAAAAAAGGAGTGAACCCAAATGGATGACAAATGGAATGAACAATCTGCACCGAATAATAATACTAAAGCAAGTGATATGAAATGGTCTTTCGAAGGTTCACCTAAAACCACTCAAGCCAAGGTGGATGAAGAAGGAATAAACAATAAAAAAATTGAGAGTGAGGTAAGGGAGCAGAGTTTTTAATGGAATTGTCCCATGAGTCAGAAAAATAGACTTATGGGACGTTTCTTTTAAGGAGTTTAATAAGAGAAAATTAAAGAAATAAAGATTGGCGTACTTTACTATCTATTTTTCAGCTTTGAGATTTTTTAGTACATTAATGACAAAACTTAGAATGCCGAGTGTCAGGATACTAGCTCCAATTGCAATGAATGGTTCAGCTGATGGGTTTCCTGCTACGAGGATGATGAGGCTAATTAACATAATAGGTAGGGCGATATTTGCGAGCCAAAAGTGAAGTTTGCCGAGAGCATTTTCTGATAGAGAAGGGAATAGATGATAAATAAGACCTGCAAGTGCAAATGATGCCCAACCTGCTAAATTAATATGTGCATGGACAGATGCGTATTCGAAATTATGGGTGATGGACATAAACATTCCAAAACCAATTCCAATGATGAAGTAAATGACTGAGATTTTTAAAAAGGTAATACCCATGTTGTACACCTCCTTTTCTATTTGGAGTATATGTTGTATAAGGAGGAAAAATAATCGTTAAATTATATTTTGCTACGCGTTCTTGATATAATATAAATTGTTATTTCTAAGAAAAAATGAGGTGCTAGAGGATGGCAGAAATTAAAATTATTACGCCGAAGGAATTAGAAGCAAAGATTGAAGCAGGGGAAAAACTTGAACTTGTAGATGTACGGGAATATGAAGAAGTTCAAGCCGGGATGGTCGAAGGGGCAAAGCATATCCCAATGGGGGAAATTCCAGCTCGTCTTGATGAATTTGATAAAAATAAAGAATATATTTTCATTTGTCGTTCAGGTGGACGCAGTGGCAATGTATGTCACTATCTGCAAGAACAAGGTTTTAAAGTGGTAAATATGGTTGGCGGTATGCTTGATTGGACAGGAGAAGTCATTGTAAAATAAGTACAATAGATGTATAAATTTCTTCTGATTGGGGTACTCTGTTTGTAAAAAAGGCAGGGGAGCGCCGATGATTCAAGTAAAGTTGTTTGATTGCGAACATGAAAAGGATCTAGAAGAGGAAATGAATGCGTTTTTAGAGGACGTTTCGGAGAGTCAGATTATTGACATTAAGTATAATGTCTCGACATCAGTAGAAGAGTTGGATGATCAGATTTATTGCTTTAGCTCAATGATTATATATAAGAAGAAATGAGAGGAGCTGACCTATATATGGGGCAGCTCTTTGTTATGTAAAGGAGAAGAGTATGGAGAAGTTTACCGATATTGTTATCAACCTTATTCAGCAAATCCCGGCAGGAAAAGTTATGACGTATGGGCAGATTGCAAAGTTAGCAGGCAGTCCGAGAGGGGCAAGACAAGTTGTTCGAATTCTCCATTCCAGCAGTGAAAAGTATCAGCTTCCTTGGCATCGAGTCGTCAATGCTAAAGGGGAAATTGGTATGAAGGATGAGGAGTTATATCATATACAGAGGATGTCGTTAGAAAGCGAAGGCATCGAGTTTTCCGGAGAGGTTATCGATCTTGAGAGATATCGTTATCATCCTGTATTACATATAATGAATGTAGATGAAAAATAGAGTGTGGTACTAGAAGATAAAAGAGAAACACCTCCAAGTATAAAGAGGTGTTTCTTTGCGTGCAACGGGTGTCACATGCTTTTCTTATTTATGCGTTTTATTTGGCTTTTTCTTACCTGGATTTCCATGTCCATGCAACTGTTTATTTTTGGCTTGCTTTTGCTGCTGCTCATTAATTTGTTCGACAAAATCATTAGAATTTACCATGAGTAAGCCTCCTTGTAGATGTAAGGTACTCTGGTAATTTAACCATTTTTCTGTAAATTATGAGCTGCATTTGATTAAACAATGATGAGGATGCATCTGTAACTTGTGGGTCAAAATGAATTCCTTTTTGTTCCTGGATCAGAGCTAACGCCTTCTCCTTTTTCCATGCTTCCTTATAAGGTCTTCTGCTTGTTAAGGCATCATATACATCGGCAATTGCTACGAGTCTTGCTTCAAGAGGAATCTGATGTCCTTTTAAGATTATCCCACCAAATCAACAGGAAGTCCTGCTAATGCTCTTTTAATGACTAGCACATAATGCGGCATTCATGCCAGCGAGTCTGCCCGTGATGAGTGCAGAGGTAATGTTGTATCCTCCTGTGTAGCCATGAATGTCTAATATTTCTCCGCAAAAGTAGAGGCCGTTCATCAGTTTGGAGGCCATTTCTTTCGGGTGAATTTCTTTTACTGATACACCTCCACCTGTGACAAATGCTTTTTCGAGTGGCTGAGTGCCATGAACGGAAAAGCGGAAGTCTTTACAGAGCTCGGTTAAGCGTCGAATTTTCTCATGAGAAATCATTGCACCTTGTTCTTGCAGGTCAATGCCGCTTCTCTCTAATAGGAAGTGCAAGTATCGTTCAGGAACGAGACCTTTTAACGTGTTTTTAATCGCTTTTTTTGGTTCAGCTTTGATTTCTTTCATGAGCGTTTGGAATACTTCTTCTTTATTTTGGTCAGGTAGGATATCTAATTGCATAGTGACTTCAGTCAAATTCCATTTTTTCATGGCTTTGACAACGAATTGGCTACAGCGAAGAACGGCTGGACCAGAGATGCCAAAGTGTGTGAAGATCATGTCCATTCGATGGGTAATCATTGACTTTCCTTTAGGATTAAGCACACTTAGTGAAATATCCCGTAACGAGAGACCTTGCAATGTTTTTTCTTTTATAAACTTTTCATTGCTTAGGACCGGTACTTCAGTCGGAAATAATTCGGTAATCGTATGCCCCGCTTTTTTGGCCCAGGCGTAGCCGTCGCCTGTTGAGCCTGTGTGGGGAACAGATTTTCCGCCAACAGCAATGACGACTGCATCGGTACTGAAGGTTTGTCCATCTTTTAATTTGACGCCTGACTGTTTGTCCGTTTTCATAGAGCACGTCAGCAACAGGGGCATTTTTATAAATGGTAACCTTTAATTGTTCAAGACGAGTTAACAGAGCATCAACGACACTTTGGGCTTGATCGTTGACGGGGAACATCCGTCCGTGATCTTCTTCCTTTAGTTTCACACCTAGTTTTTCGAAAAATTGAATAATATCTTCATTATTAAATTCTGAGAAGGCACTGTAAAGAAAGCGACCATTTCCTGGTATATTCTGGATGATTTCATCAATCGATTTACGGTTTGTAACATTGCAACGCCCGCCTCCAGAAATGGCTAGTTTGCGCCCAAGCTTTTCTCCTTTATCAACTAACAATACTTTGGCGCCCTTTTCTCCTGCAGCAATCGCTGCCATTAATCCAGAAGGTCCACCACCAATTACTATTACATTATATTTCACATTCATCACCACTTCTTTTTTACTATAAGTTTCGTTTCTTAAACGATTTCAAGGATAAGACATAACACAAGGAAATCAGTTTTGTTTTTCTAACAGTTCTTCTATTATATAGCAACTTAAAGAAGGTTGGCGAATGTCTAAATTTCAGGAAAAATTAATTTGAGTATTAGAGGAGAAACGAGTAAACTGAAAGATAGTTTTGATTATGAAATGTAATGAAGAGTATAGTTGTTAAGCTCTAGCACTCTACACGAGAGAGTTAGTGCTTTTCGAGTAACAGGCAGGAAGGGATTATATGTCGTCAAAGTTCTTAAAAGGAGCTTTTATTTTAACGTTTGGCTCAGTATTATCAAAGGTTCTTGGTTTATTTTATGTCATACCGTTTGAAGCAATGGTCGGTACAAAGGGAGGAACTTTGTATCAATACGGTTATGTGCCGTATACAATTGTCCTTAGCTTTGCGACAGCAGGGATGCCGCTTGCTGTTTCGAAATTTATTTCTAAATATAATGCGTTAGAAGAATATGCAGTAGGTCGAAAGTTGTTTCGATCTAGTTTACTATTAATGTTTATTACGGGTTTTTTAGCTTTTTTAGCTTTATATTTAGTGGCTCCTGTTTATGCAGATTTTGTAAGTGTAGGGAAGGATGCATTACCTGTTGAAGATGTCACGACGGTTATTCGTGCTGTTAGCTTTGCCTTAATTATCGTTCCGTTTATGAGTATTATTCGTGGGTATTTACAAGGCCATGAAGAGATGGAGCCGTCAGCTATTTCAATGGTGGTGGAACAAATTGTCCGTATTGCCTTTCTCTTAGGAGGCGTGTTTGTTGTTCTGAAGCTGATGGATGGTGATCTAGTAACAGCCATTTCGATTTCTACATTTGCGGCGACAGTTGGAGCGGCGGGTGGCTTACTTGTTCTATTATTAGCTTGGAAAAAAAGAAAGCCGATGTTGGACGAGTTGCTGTTACATGATCGAGGTACGGTACATATTTCCTTGCCACAAATTTATAAAGAAATATTGATATCATCGATTCCTTTTATATTTGTAGGGATTGCGATGCCGCTATTTCAACAAGTCGATTCCTTAACATTTACGCGTGCGATGGTTTCGATTGGTTTAGATGACATTGCAGAAGATGCGTTAGGTGTTTTGAACGTATTTGCCCAAAAGCTTGTGCTTATTCCGATGACACTTGCGACTGGCTTTTCGATGGCCCTTTTGCCATCGGTAACAAAGGCGTTTGTAAGTGGAAATCATAAGCTGTTTCGGCAGCAGCTGGACCAAGCCTTTCAAATTTTACTCTTTTTAACGATTCCAGCTGTAGTAGGGATGTCTGTTCTGGCTAATCCCGTTTATTCGGCCTTTTACAGCCATAATCCACTTGGCACTAGTGTGCTTCAAGCGTATGCACCAACCGCTATTTTATTTGCACTGTTTTCAGTAACGGCGTCTGTTTTACAAGGAATCAATCAGCAAAAATTTACGGTGCTTAGCTTGCTTGTTGGATTTTTGATTAAGTTGAGCTTAAATATTCCACTCATTCGTTTGTTTGAAACAGAGGGATCGATTTATGCAACGACACTGGGATTCTTAGCTGCTGTTCTTATTAATTTTGTTGTCATTTCTTATTTTACAGGGTATCGGTATAATCTAGTGATTCGCAGGACAGCACTTATTACGATTTTTACAGCGATTATGGCTTTCATTGTATGGGCACTAGAAGTGGGATTGTCACTCTTTCTTAGTACAGAAAATAGGTGGCAGGCAATTTTGATTACTGGCATTTGTGTGGTAGTTGGAGGTATTTTTTACGCTGCCATTTCGTTAAAAAGCAAGCTAGCCCATCGTTTATTTGGTAGTCGAATTGAGGCATTGCAAAGAAAATTAAAATTGAAGGAATAATGAAAAAGTAGGGCTTCTGATGTTGCCCTGCTTTTTTAGAAGAAAGTATTTGGTATCAGAGCTTTTAAAGAAGGAGATAGATATGAGACTTGATAAGTTACTTGCTAATATCGGGTATGGAAGCAGGAAAGAAGTAAAGGGTTTGCTGAAATCAGGCGCAGTGAAGGTAAATGAAGAACTGATAAAGGATGCGAAGCAACAGGTTGATCCTACTGTAGATACGGTGACGGTACATGGGGAACAAGTCGAATATAAAGAATTTGTGTACTTCATGATGAATAAGCCACCAGGTGTCCTGTCTGCCACAGAGGACAATTATCAAGAAACGGTCATTGATTTACTAGAGCTGGAAGATTCAGTATATGAACCATTTCCAGTAGGGCGTTTGGATAAAGATACGGAAGGATTGTTGCTGATTACAAATGATGGAAAGCTAGCGCACCAATTACTATCGCCGAAAAAGCATGTACCGAAGACGTACTTTGCTGTTATTGAAGGAGAAGTAACCCAGCGTGATATGGAGGCTTTTCGTGCGGGAGTTACGTTGGATGATGGTTATGTAACAAAGCCTGGGGAGCTTGTAATTCTAAAATCAGGGCCCACATCAGATATTGAGATCACCATTACAGAAGGAAAGTTTCATCAAGTGAAGCGGATGTTTGAGGCTGTTGATAAACGAGTCATTTATTTAAAGCGATTGTCGATGGGAAGTTTACAGTTAGATGAAGATCTTGAACTTGGAGAGTATCGTGAATTAACAGATGAAGAATTAGAAGCTCTGAAGCAAGAGAATTAAGGAATTCGAGTATGGGCAAAAAAATGAGGCGACGGATGTACCGGCCTCAGTCCATATGATAACACATCGATTTTTGGGTGGATCTTTTTATACTTAGGATGACATCTTTACTTTTTTGTTTGTTGTTGTCCAGTATCCACGGCTTGGGCTTTGAACGAGGTCATTATAAGCTAAGACATTTAAATCGCGCTGTACTGTGCGAGGAGTGATGCCAAATTCTTCTACAATCTCTTGAGTAGAAACCGTACCGTTGTCATTGATAAACATATAAACGGATTTAATACGGGTTAACATACGATTTGTTGAAGGTTTCAAAAAACCACTCCTTATTATTTTTCATTAGTTTTAGTGAACAAATGAAAACAACCGATATGTTGGACAGCTATTTGCTGTCACTATGTACTTGCTAGAACCACCCTATAACTCCTCAAGTCAACCTTAGATGTCTTAGTCATATTTTACCTCTATATTTCGATAATTTCTACTGAAAAGTGGAAATTATCGAAATATTAAACTTGTGTTCGCCTTTTTTACAAATATTATATGCGGCTTTCTCCTACATTTACTACATATTTTTCAAAAAAATGGGTAATTGCAAATTTCCATATATTATATAATATCCTCTTTGAGCAAAATATGACCATTTTTTTTAAAAAAGTGAGTTGGACGTTATTTGATTTATGAAATCAATCATTTGTTTTTGAATATATTTATCGTTATGATGCTACTAGTAGGGGATTTTGGAATATGAGGAGAGATTTTTTTATGAAGGTTGAGATTTGGTCCGATTATCAATGTCCATTTTGTTATATTGGAAAGCGCCGACTTGAGAAGGCATTAAATCAGTTTGCACAAGGAGATCAAGTGGAGGTTGAATTTAAAAGCTTTGAACTGCAGCCAGATGCTGAGCGGGATAGTCAGATGAGCCAGAATGAAATGCTCATGAAGAAATACAATATGAGTGAAGAGCAAGTAAGGGCTTCAAATGATAATCTTACGGCTCAGGCAAAAGCGGAAGGTCTTGGCTTTCATTTAGATCAAACGATTTTAACGAATACATTTGATGCACATCGTTTAACGCAATTTGCCGAAGCGAAGGGCAAGGGAAAAGAAATGACTGAGCGTCTATTTTATGCACATTTCACAGAAGCAAAGCATGTAGGCGACCGTAAAACACTTGTCACATTGGCCGAAGAAGTTGGGTTGGATAAAAAAGAAACAGAAGACATGTTAGAGAGCAACCTCTATACGGCTGAGGTAAGAACAGACGAACAAGAAGGCAGCTTGCTAGGCGTAAGAGGTGTTCCATTTTTCGTCATTAATCGTAAATACGGCATTTCAGGAGCACAACCAACAGAGGTATTTTTACAAACCCTACAAAAGGTGTGGACTGAAGAGAATCCGCTGCAAATGATTAATGAGTCCGAAGAAGCTGAGGGCTGTTCAGACGGTTCTTGTACTATTTAAATGTATAAAAAAGCGAATTTCAAGTGAAAAGAAATTCGCTTTTTTTGCGTCTAAAAGGTAAAATGGAATAAAAAGGGAGTTTTAGGAGATGGAACTTAAATTACTCTTTATTTTTTTAGTAGGTGTATTTTTAATAGGGGTAGGGATGCGTATTTGGAAAAAACAAGACGTTTCGTTTGTGGCTGGCTATAGAGAGTTTTATTATCCCACAAATGAATCATTGTTAGCGAAGCGAATTGGAATCATTGTTATAGCTTTAGGGATTGAAACGTGGATTCTATTATCTCTAGCACTTTATGTACCAAGCTTTGAAGCATCTATTTATGGAATTGCTGCTTTTGTGCATGTTATGGGGATTTTACTGTTAATTGCTATCGATCAATTATCAGGCTGATCAAACAGTCGAGCTAGAGTAGAGGATTATGAATATATTTTTTATGTGTTCTTTATGATTCATAGTATCATGGAGTATAGACGAATGTGATATAATGGCTAAAGAAATTTAAGAAGAGAGAGGGACATGGCTTGGAGAAATCTAAAGAATTTTTTTCGTGGGTTAAAGCAATTATTATTGCTGTTATTTTAGCTTTCTTAATTCGTACATATATTTTTACGCCAATTGTTGTTGATGGCGAATCAATGATGCCGACTTTGTTGGACCATGAGCGAATTATTCTAAATAAGTTTGGTACGGATATTGATAGTATCAATCGATTTGATGTAGTTGTTTTTCATGCAACCGAGGAAAGAGATTATATTAAACGTGTAATTGGTTTGCCTGGGGATCATATTGAATACAAAAATGATATGTTATATATTAACGGAAAAAAATATGATGAGCCTTATTTAGAAGAGTATAAGGCTGAGATGGGTGGAGCGCCATTGACCGGAGATTTTACGCTTGAAGAGGTAACGGGTAGCGCTACAGTTCCTGATAACCACTTATTCTTAATGGGCGATAATCGTCAAAATAGCTTAGATAGCCGCGAAATTGGTACGATTCCTGTTGAAGAAATCGTCGGCAAAGCAAACTTTGTATACTGGCCAGTCAATGAAATTAAATTTGTAAAATAGGCTCGAAAACACTTCATTTCGGTGAAGTGTTTTTTTATGGATGATACTATTTTTATTATGCAATGTATAGGGTAAAATAAGTGTGGATGAAGCTACTGTAAAATGAGATGAGGTCAAACGGCGATGGATATGGCTAAGGAATTAATTTCTCAGTATGGCTATTTTGCAATTTATGGGTTATTGGCACTTGGTATTATTGGACTTCCTGTACCGGATGAGGTAATGATGACTTTTGTTGGTTATTTATCGTCGATTTCAGTGCTTAATTTTCAGTTAGCAGTATTCGCTAGTTTTCTTGGCGCTATGACAGGAATGCTATTTAGTTATTATATTGGAACTAAGATTGGAATGTCGTTTTTAGAAAGGCATGGAAAATGGATTCGACTTACGCCAAACAAGTTGAAGCGTGCTGAACGTTGGTTTCAGAAATATGGTCCCTGGATGATTCCGTTTGCCTACTTCATTCCAGGTATACGTCATGTTGCGAGTTATCTTTCTGGGATGAGCAATATGAATAAATATGTATATATTAAATTTGCCTGTGTCGGTGCATTTAGTTGGTGTTTAATTTTTAATGCGTTTGGCTATTTTATAGGTGTATTGTAAATGTTGCCGCTCTTTTGCAAAAAGGAGCGGCTTTTGAAGTGATGAAAGGGACATGCGCTAAAATAAAAGCGAATATAAGTGAGGAGTGTAGCCTGTTGGATAAAATGAATTGGCAATTGGAAATAGAAAATCGTAAACAAGATTTACTTGCCGATACACAAAGTTTATTGAAAATTAAAAGTGTGCTTGATGAGGAAAATCAAACAGATACCGCTCCATTTGGCGTTGGAGTCAAGGAAGCATTAGAGTATATGCTAAATTTAGGGGAAAAAGATGGTTTTACGGTGAAAAATGTAGATCATGTAGCTGGGCATATTGAAATGGGGGAAGGCGAAGAATTGCTTGGCATTTTATGTCATGTTGACGTTGTACCGGAAGGAGATGGCTGGAGTTCAGACCCATATGGTGCCGAAATCCGTGATGGAAAAATCTTCGCACGTGGAGCCATTGACGATAAAGGTCCAACAATGGCTGCTTATTATGCAATGAAGGTAATCAAAGAGTTAGGCCTCTCCCTCAATAAACGCGTGCGGATGATTATTGGAACCGACGAGGAATCAAATTGGCGTTGTGTGAATCATTATTTTGAAGTAGAGGAAATGCCGACAGTAGGCTTTGCTCCCGATGCTGATTTTCCTATTATTAATGCCGAAAAAGGAATTTGGGATTTTGCAATTGTTCAAGCTCCTGCGAATCAAGTTGAGCAGGCAGCGGTGAATGTGGTGGAATTTTCTTCAGGGCGTCGAATGAATATGGTACCTGATTACGCGGTAGCAAAAGTGGAAACAGAAAAAGCAGCGGAAGTAACGGAGGCGTACCAGCAATTTTTACAAAAACATTCGCTAACAGGAAAAGCGGAAATCTCAAATAAGATGGTTATCTTTGAGCTTGAAGGGGTATCTGCTCATGGAATGGAGCCGAATAATGGAGTCAATGCGGGACTTTATTTGGGTTTATTTTTGGCTGACTTGGAGCTAGACTCTCATGCAGCTGCATATTTTACATTCATTCGTGATTATTTATTTGGTGATTCTCGTGGAAATAAATTAGGCATAGCATATAAGGATGAGATTACAGGTGAGTTAACCTTAAATGCTGGTAAGCTTCGTTACGCTAAAACAGCAGATAGTAGCATTGGCTTTACGATGCGTTATCCTGTTACATATAATTGGGAGCAAGGGAAGGAAACGTTAACAGCGAATGTAGCAAAGTTAAATTTACAAGTTGAATCTTTCTCAAATTCCACACCTCATCATGTTGATAAGGACAGCTTCTTAATTCAAACCTTGCAAAAAGTGTATGAAGAAGCAATGGGAGAAAAAGCAGAATTGCTGTCAATCGGTGGTGGCACATATGCTCGTTCGTTGAAGGAAGGGGTTGCATTTGGACCACTATTCCCAGGCAGAGAAGATATTGCCCATCAAAAAGATGAATATATGGAGATTGAGGATCTGTTAAAGGCCGCTGCGATTTATGCACAGGCGATTTATGAATTAGTTAGATAGGAGCGCTTATGAGATGAATACTCATTTTTTCTTTGCTTTAACGCTGTCAGATGAAGTTAAAGAAGAACTTCATACTGGGATAGAAAAATTAAAATTTGCCTTTCCATTTAAGAAATGGCTACATCCTGCCGATTATCATATTACAATGGCTTTTTTAGGAGATGCTTCTGAAACAATGCGACAAGAAGCAATGGAATTAGTCCGAACGGCGCTAGAAAATGAAACGGCATTCGAGCTATCTCTTGATACAATAGGTGTTTTTGGAAAAAAGGAGCAACCACGTATTTTGTGGGCAGGTGTGACATTCGAGCAAAGACTTTCTGACGTACAAACTAAAGTGTATCAAGCCTGTCTAGATGCAGGATTTATACTAGATCCTAAGCCGTTTAAGCCTCATATTACAGTGGCTAGAAAATATATAGGGGAGCCCAATTTTTCACTTGAAAAAGCGGCTGATTTTGTAGCATTCAAACAGAAGAGTTTTCTGGCATCTCATATTACAATGTACCAAACACATATTGGGGCAGCGCCGTCGTATGAACCAATTTTTTCGATAAAATTACAATAGTCTGGTGGTGTGGCAGATGGCACAGCTCATAAAACTACAAGATTATGTTTCGCGTTATGAGCAGGATATTTATCGGTATCCGTCACAATTTATTAAATTAAAAAAGCAACAATGGGATAAGCTAAAAGCTGCTTATCTCAGTGGAGAAATAGAGCAATTATTTAGTCAATCTTACGAAACTCAGTTAATAGAATCTATATATAAAGAAGAAAAAAAAGGCATCTTCCAAAAAGTAAGAGGAATCTTTCACAGAAAACACGAGGAAGAAGCTCCTCAAGAAATAGAGGCTCCTAAAAAGGAAGATAATATTTTTTCGTTACATATTCCATCAGAAACGGCTAGTTTGGAGGAGTTAAAATATACTTTTTTAAATCAATTGCTTCGCTTTCAAATGAAATGGGGTAGTTCAACCATTCATGAAAAGTCTTTTATAGATAATACTTTCTTTTTGGATGAAAAGCTACGTTTCTTTTTACAGCGTTTTCCGGATACCTTTCTAGTGATGTATAGGCCGGTGTTTCGCTTAAAAAATGCTCCGGTTGAAGTAGATGTTATTGTCATTACGCCTACGGATGCTTGGTGTATTACATTTTTAGAGGCTGAAGAAGACGCAGCCTTTATTGGTTCAAGCGAGAAATTCTGGGTACGTAGACATCATAAATATCCGGATAAAAAAGTGTTGAGTCCTTTTTTATCTGTTAACCGAATGGGTAACATTGTAAAGCAAGTGTTTGACTTATACGAAGTGACTTTGCCTATCAAAAAAGTCGTTCTTTCACGTAATGGGTATATCGATTATCAACTAGCTCCATACGATATTGAACTTTTAGATAAACGTACATTTCCAAGTTGGTTTGAGAAGATGCGCAAAAATTCATCACCATTAAAGCATCAGCAATTAAAGAGTGCACAGGCTTTGTTAGATTATTGCCAAACAACATCGATTAGAAGAATTGAGTGGGAATTAGAAAATGCAACAGCGGTAGATGGAGAAGAACAATCGTAGATTTTTCTATTATTGAATCAATCATTAGATCATGTATGAGATAGATTCTAATGGTAATCTTTTATACTACTTGACGAAGAAACAAGGTATCAACTAAAATTTAATTGGTGGCTATTGTAAAACTGCTCAATAGCTACTTTTTTACTTTTTATTAGTTTTGATAAAAATGGTATGTACGATTTATATAGAGAAATAATACTGTTCAATGAATACACATATAGAGACTAGTGCTAGCTTGGTGGCTACTGCATGAATGCTTTTCTATTAAGCGAGGAAAATGAAGGTGAACCAGTTGGAAGATTTATTAGGTCAGGAGTGGGAAATAGTTCCTGCTGGAGGTGCGACAGGAGAGGCTTTTATTGCTGTCAATGGTGATCAAAGGCTTTTTCTAAAACGTAATTCATCTCCGTTTCTTGCTGTACTCTCAGCAGAGGGAATTGTCCCAAAATTAATGTGGACAAGACGTATGGAAAATGGTGACGTAATTACCGCTCAGCATTGGCATCCAGGGAGAGAATTATTTCAATCTGAGATGAATGATAATCGAGTAGCAAAAATGCTAAAAAAAATTCATCAATCGGAACCGTTGCTTAGCATGTTAAAAAGGCTCGGTAAATCTCCTTTAAGACCTGAAAGTATATTTACACAAGTGGATACAGGACTATCTACCGAGTTAGTTAAAATTCCCATAATCAATCAAGCACTTCTTTTTTTAAAAGAGAATTTTTTATTAATAAAATGTGATGAAAATGTTGTATGCCATTGTGATGTACATCATAATAATTGGCTCATAACCGATGAGAATGAACTGTTTTTAATTGATTGGGACGGAGCCGTTATTGCTGATCCAGCAATTGACTTGGGTATGCTTTTATACTCATATGTTCCTCGTGAGGAATGGACGAAATGGCTTGAACGCTATGGTACAAAGCTAGACGCTGGTCTTGAGATGAGAATGAAATGGCATGCTATTTCACAAGAATTACATTTAATTCAGTGGTATCATTCGAAAAATCGTTTAAAAGAAAGAAATCAGCTAATTGAAAAACTTGCTAAAATATTAGCAAGTTAATCAGCTAAATTGATCGATACCATCAACCCACTGTGTTAAGTGATCTTGATGAGATGTGATATGAGCTTCTAAATCTTTAGCGCTTAAGCCAGTATGACTGTAATTGTATACCTCAGTTAAAACATCTTTTACATCATCATTAATATTCGTGTTTACCATTAAAGATTTTACGAGTCGTTCGACTTGTTCATATTCGGCAATTGAGCCACAACAATCGGTTTGTTGGTTACTTAGAATATCCTTTAATAAGGTAATTTGATGTTCGTGGGAAAGTGGCATACTTTCACCTTCTTTTCTTGAATTTTTGAGGAAGTTTGCTTTTCTTGATTAGCTTGTGTATTCTTGAAAGGTTATATACGTAAAAAAATTTACAACTGTCAGCACGATTGCCGGCAGTTTTTTAAAGGTCATGAAATTTAATAGTAGGGGTGTCATCATGCGTTTAAGACATAAACCTTGGGCTGAAGAGCGTCTTAAAGAATTTCCACAATATGTGATTGGGCAACCAGAAAGCCACAAAGGAAAATGGGAAGAAGTATTTGGAAATAATAATCCACTATATATTGAAGTAGGGACAGGGAAAGGTCGTTTTATTACTGAAATGGCTAAAGCCCATCCAGATGTAAACTTTATTGGTATTGAGTTATTTCAAAGTGTAATTGTTGTAGCACTTGATTTGTTAATTGAAAATGATTTGCCAAATTTAAGACTCATGAATGTGAATGCTGCTCATTTACGAGATTATTTTGAAAAAGGTGAAGTGGATCGTGTATACTTGAATTTTTCTGATCCATGGCCAAAAAAACGTCATGCGAAACGTCGTTTAACCTATAAAACATTTCTTAGTACGTATGAAGATATTTTACCAAAGCATGGTGAAATCCATTTTAAAACAGATAACCAAGGGTTGTTTGAGTCATCATTAATGAGTATTTCAGAGTATGGAATGCTGCTTACTTATATTAGTCTAGACTTGCATAACAGTGACTTTGAAGGAAATATTATGACAGAATACGAAGAGAAATTTTCAAGCCAAGGCAATCGAATTTATCGATTAGAAGCCAGATTTCAATCATGAGAAAAGCGGAAGGCTACTCAGCGCCTTCCGCTTTTCTTAACTTCCTTGACGTCCTTTTTTCGAATTTCGATTAGCACCCTTCATTACGTTTTCTCCAGCTGCAAATTCATTTGCAAATTCATTTTCTGCTTGATTGCGTTTCGGTGTTTTACTTGCCTTTACTGCTCCATCGACATTGGCTTTTCGCTTCAAAACAAGCACCGTTGCCAAAAACCTATAAAAATCTATAAGCCTTGTTTGCTTCTTGCTTCTACGTGTCTACTTTTGCCGAAGCTACTCGTATTTGGTGTGACACTCTACAAGCGTAAATTCGGATACAACGAATCCTACACAGTTGAGTTTTCTTGCAAAATGAAAGTTCTCAACTCTTAGTTCGACTTGGTTTTCATCTAATTTTCGCATCAACGCCATCATGATTCTACTCAATGATTACACCACTTACGCAGTATATTGGACTCACTTGATTAAGAGTGTTATACCAAATTTACCCAAATGAAACAAGTTAATTAGCTAACGGTTTCACCTCCCTTTATAATTTTTATAGAAATCTGCTAACTGTTAAAAGCCTCCTTTTTGTGTTTCTCTTTATCATGGGGAAAATATCGCATTTTTATTCTCTCATTTCTAAAAAAGATAGGTGATTACAACCGATGAAGTGAATGTTAAACTATTGATAAGGAGGGATAAAATGGAAAATTTACAAATCGGTGAAATCAAGCTTACATGGTTAAACGGTGGGAGAACTAGTTTAGATGGCGGAGCGATGTTTGGTGTTGTACCAAAGCCGCTTTGGTCACGAAAATATCCATCTAATGACAATAACCAAATTGAACTGCGGAATGATCCTATTCTCATTCAGGCAAATGGGCTGAACATGTTAATTGATTCAGGAATTGGGAGCGGGAAATTTACGGATAAGCAAAAAAGAAACTATGGCGTTACCGAAGAATCAAAGCTTGTGGAAGATTTGGCTAAGCTGAATCTATCTCCAAATGATATCGATTATATTTTAATGACTCATTTACATTTTGATCATATAAGTGGCTTAACGAAACTTGTCAATGATCAACTAGTGTCTATATTTGAGCGTGCTGAAATTATTACTTCACAAATTGAATGGGCTGAAATGAGAAATCCTAATATTCGTTCAAAAAGTACATATTGGCGCGAAAACTGGGAGCCAATCCAAGATCAAGTTCGTCCATTTGAAGGAGAAAAAGAAATAACAGCAGGTGTAAAAATGATTCATACAGGTGGCCATAGTGATGGTCATTGTATCATTATGATTGAAAATGGTGGGGAACAGCTAATTCATATGGCAGACATCATGCCAACCCATGCTCATTCCAATGTACTGTGGGTGATGGCATATGATGATTATCCAATGACATCTATTTTTGCTAAAGAAAAATGGATGAAGTACGGATTGGAAAACGGCGTATGGTACAGTTTTTACCACGATGCCTACTATCGAGCGATTAAGTGGGACGAAACAGGAAAAGAAATTGTGGCTGAAGTGAAGTGTGTGAGAGGCTAACAATAGGAAAAGCAGTGCTAATCTGTTTGGGAGAGGCACTGCTTTTTTGCTATCTTTTTTCCGAAAACAATAAAAGTAATGTTGCAAGTGGTCCAAGGAGCAGGGATAATAAAAACCAATTTAGTCCGGTTCGATTTTTCCCTTGAGCTAATCCTGCATTAATGAGTGCGAGCGTTCCCCATCCAACAACATATTGATCCATTCTAATTTCACTCCAAATAAAATGAGATAACACCAAAGCCTTTAAAATAACTCAATTAAGCATTTTGTAAATCTAATTCTAATAGGGCTCCTGTTTTACTATCAGCTACAAATTCAAATTGTTCGCGTTTACCGTCCAAATTTCGCGTAACGCCACCTCGATACACCTCATAGGTTAATTCGTTTTTTTCGTACACCTCCGGCTTCATCATAATCCATGAACCAGAAATCTTGCCATTTTTCTTAACATATTCCTTGACATCCCCTAATACTTTTTCTGGAGAAGGCTTGCCTAATGGATCAAGTAATTCTTTTGTCGCAATGGCCGCAGTAAACCCTACAGCAGCACCAAGTAAAAAGCTTTTCCAATTCATATCGTACCCTCCCAATCTATAGGTTCATTTTAGTGTTATGTTCATTCGCTGAACGGGTGCCTTCCGCTTTTCTTTTAGTATACATAATATTCAGTTAGTCTGCTATTCATCCGAAAGAAAGGCTTGCTTAATGGTAAGTTCTTAAATATTTCTGTAAAATATAGAAGAAGATAAAACTGCCCGTTAATTCGGGATTAGGGGGTCTGAAAATGAATGAAGATACACTGGCGTTATTTAAAACATTAACAGAGCTGCCTGGTACTGCTGGGAATGAGCATGCTGTTCGTACTTTTATGCGTACGGAGCTAGAAAAGTATGCAGATGAAATTGTTCAAGATCGTCTTGGAAGTATATTTGGCGTGAAAAAGGGAAATGAGGAAGGCCCAACTGTAATGGTTGCTGGCCATATGGATGAAGTAGGATTTATGGTAACATCCATTACTGAAAATGGTATGATTCGTTTTCAACCATTAGGTGGCTGGTGGAGTCAAGTATTGATGGCGCAACGGGTAGAAATTATTACGGACCATGGTCCTGTTATTGGGGTCATTGGCTCCATTCCTCCTCATTTACTTGACGAAGCATTGCGCTCAAAACCGATGGATATTAAAAATATGTTAATCGATATTGGTGCGGACGATCAAGAGGATGCAAAGCGAATCGGCATCAAGCCTGGTCAACAAATTGTTCCGATTTGTCCATTTACACCAATGGCTAATGAGAAAAAAATTCTGGCGAAGGCATGGGATAATCGTTATGGTTGTGGATTAGCGATTGAATTGTTAAAGGATTTACAAGGAGAAGCATTACCAAATGTTCTTTATTCAGGTGCTACTGTTCAAGAGGAAGTTGGCTTACGTGGTGCTCAAACAGCAGCGTCCATGATTAAACCGGATCTTTTCTTTGCCCTAGATGCAAGTCCTGCGAATGACGCTTCAGGAAATAAAACAGAATTTGGTCAACTTGGTAAAGGGGCATTGCTTCGTATTCTTGACCGTTCGATGGTCACTCATCGCGGCATGAGAGAATTTATTTTGGATACAGCGGAAACTCACAATATTCCGTATCAATACTATGTATCACAAGGTGGTACGGATGCAGGGAAGGTACATATTGCCAACGAAGGGATTCCAAGTTCAGTTATCGGAATTTGTGCGCGTTATATTCATACACATGCTTCCGTTATGCATGTAGATGATTATGCCGCAGCTCGTGAACTGATTGGTAAATTGGTACGTGCTTGTGATAAAACTACATTTGAAACCATTAAAAATAACGGCTGAGGAAGACTATCGATCATCAATTAAAAAAATAGCTGAATGATAAAGAGTTTGATACGATGAATGTGAAAAAGTGAATCTATAATGACGGAGGGATTTATTATTATGCAAGAGTTACAATCAGTAGAACAATATGAAACGTTAAAAAATGAAGGGAAGCATCTTTTTCTTTTTTCAGCTAATTGGTGTGGAGATTGTCGTTTCATCGATCCAGTTTTACCTGAAATTGAAGCGAAATTTCCAGAATTTACGTTTGTGAAAGTAGATCGTGATCAATTTATTGATGTGTGTGCGGCAAATGATGTATTTGGAATTCCAAGCTTTATCGCCTATGAAAACGGAAAAGAGCTAGGCCGCTTTGTAAGTAAAGATCGTAAAACGCAACAAGAAATTGAAGATTTTATTCAAGGCTTGTAATGTCAAATATGAAGATGGATAGCAAGAAATTAATGAACCTTTTAAAAGATCGGCTGGCGGATGAAAGTCGTACCTTTCAATTTGACAGCAAACAGGATACGTTTCGAATTGAAAATGTGAAAACTGGTAAAGGAATTACGATTGAATTACCGAGGGTACTTGCTAATTACGAGCGGGTGCAAGAGAAAGCCATTGAAGAAGTGGTCTATTATGTAGAGGAAGCATTGAAGGTGATGGGGGAGGAGCATAGAATGGAAGGAAAGGAAAAGGCTATTTTTCCTGTCATTCGGTCGACCTCCTTTCCAACAGAGGCTGAGGAAGGCAATCCTTTTTTAGTTGATGAACATACAGCGGAAACACGTATTTTCTATGCACTTGATTTAGGCAACACGTACCGGCTTATTGATGAAAAAATGCTGCATCGTGAGCAGTGGCAAGCCGACCGAGTTCGTGAGGTGGCACGATTTAATGTTCGATCACTCTCAATAGACGTTAAAACAGATACAGTTGCGGGCAATACGTTCTACTTTTTGAATACAAATGATGGCTATGACGCAAGCCGAGTTTTAAATGAATCTTGGTTGCGTGATATGAAAGCAAAAATTCAAGGAACGATGGCGATTGCGATTCCTCATCAGGATGTTATTATTATCGCTGATGTTCAAAATGCAACAGGCTACGATATTTTAGCACAGATGGCGATGAGCTTTTTTACAAATGGACATGTACCTATTACCGCATTATCTTTCCTATATGAAGATGATGAACTTGAACCAATCTTTATTCTTGGGAAAAATAAGAAACGGGAAGAATAAAAAAGAATGAATAGCACGTTAAGTAGTATATGTAGCGTGCTATTCTAATGATTACTAAATGACGTTTTTACCTTTACATATCCTTATTATTATACTTATCCTTTTCCATATATTCTTTGATCTTTCTTTCTTCCCAATCTGCTCCAAAATTCCCATATGCGAAGGTTGTTATGCCATGAACGAGTACCCCGATTCCCCATCCTCCAAGCGGATAGAGAAACCACCGATTTCCACTATCTGAAAGTAAATTAATGATAAAAAGCATAATATTCACTAGAATATAAACGGATAAATGAATATAAAAACCTTTCAGCCGTTCTACTCGTTTTTTAGCTCTTATATACTTTTCATTTTGCTCCATCCCTTTGACCCCCTATTCCTGCAAAAAACTTTATTTAATTATATCCAATTTATGGTGTTGTTTACATGATATGTGTATATTTTATATATTCTTTACTTATCCAAAATATTTGGATAACATTGGGGGAACTATTAGATTTGTCTAAAAAAACACATACAAATTCCTATTCTACCTAAATTGACTCGATATTTTATAAAATACTGGTAGAATTAGTTTGAGAATAAACGCATGAAAGAGTGATTATGTTGAAATGGTTGAAAAAAGTTAAAAACTGGCTACAAGGTGAAGAAATTATTGAAATAGAAGAAGTGATTATAGATGATTCAATGGAGCTTGAAGAATTAAAACTGTTGAGTTCTGCTAAGCACTCCAAACAGAGTAATCATAAATCAACAGCCTTGCAGCGTGAAAATGTCCAAAATAGTAATCCTGATACGAAAGTTGTATATCAATATCCAAAGGGGAAGTTTAAATTTCCACTCATTCCGGATGAACAGTCATTACCAAAGCGGAAGCCAAGTGAAAGAATGAGACAAGAGAAACAACCTCAAGTGTCAGTAAGGCAAAGAAGCAAGCCTGTTGTGATAGAACCAAAGGAGGTTACTCCAAAACCTGAACGAAAAATTAGTTCACCCAAAAAACCGTTCCGTCTAACAGAAATTCCATCGCCTATTTATGGATTTCAGCGACCAAAGACAGAAACAGATGAACAAGCTGTAGAATTTGAATTAGAAACGAAGCCTACTTTGGTTCATCAAAGGGAACGTGAATTAGAGGTACCAGTATTTTTAAGAAAAAATAAACAACAAGAGGAACCATCAATACCTGAGCTTGCTCAAAAACAAGTAAGTGCAAAAGAAATAGTGCAGCCTGTAGCGGTTGTAGAAGAAAAGGTAGTGGTCAAGGAGCCAGCAGCGGTTGAAGAAGAAAAGGCAGAGGTGCAAGAACCAGCAGCAGTTGTAGAGGAAAAGATAGAAGTCCAAGAGCCTAGCACTAGCTTTTGAAGAAAGAGATAGAGGTGAAAGAACCAGCAGCAGTTGTAGAGGAAGGGGAGAAGCCCAAGAGCCTGCACTAGCTTTTGAAGAAAAGGCAGAGGTGCAAGAACCAGCAGCGGTTGTAGAGGAAGAAGTAGAAGCTCAAGAGTCGGCAGCGGTTGTAGAAGAAAAGGCAGAGGTGCAAGAGCCAGCAGCCGTTGTAGAGGAAGAGGTAGAAGCTCAAGAGTCGGCAGCGGTTGTAGAAGAAAAGGCAGAGGTGCAAGAGCCAGCAGCGGTTGTAGAGGAAGAGGTAGAAGTCCAAGAGCCTGCACTAGCTTTTGAGGAAAAGGGAGAGCTAGCACAATCAGTAAATGCTAGTTCAACAAATGAAGCTTCACATGTATTAGAAGAGAATCGTGTGAAAGAGACTGTTGATAAAAAGGAAGAACAATCACGTAAAAAGCATATTCCCTTTAATGTTGTCATGCTGAAGCAAGATCATAAACGTTCGAATCTTCCTAGCTTTAAAGACAGTGAAAAAAAAACGGAATTTTTTAGAAAAGAGTCCACTTCAGAAGCGGTAGCGAAGGAGCCAATTGTTGAAAGGGAACAAGAGGCTAAAGAAAAAGAGAATGTATCAGAAGCAAAATCAGTTGAAATAGCTCAGCAGACCGTAATGGTAGAAGCTCTAGTTGAAGAGAATATAGAAGAACAAGAGAGTACAGAAGAAAATCCCTACTATGTGTTTCCGGATATAGAATTGCTCACACCACCTACAGTAGCCGAGAATGATGAAGAATGGTTAACAGAGCAAACAACTTTATTGGATGAAACATTACTTAATTTCAATGTTCGTGCACGTGTTGTTAATGTAACACAAGGTCCGGCAGTGACAAGATTTGAAGTACAGCCAGAGCCTGGAGTAAAAGTGAATAAAGTAACAAACTTAATGGACGACATTAAGCTAAGTTTGGCTGCACAAGATATTCGAATGGAGGCCCCTATCCCTGGTAAGCATACGATTGGGATTGAAATCCCTAATCGGAGCAGCAAGCCTGTCTTTTTACGAGAAGTGTTAGAAAGCGAAGTATTTCAAAATCATTCGTCGCCATTAGCGGTTGCGATGGGGCTTGACATTTCGGGACAACCCATTGTGACCGATCTTAGAAAAATGCCACATGGCTTAATTGCAGGCCAAACAGGATCAGGGAAAAGTGTTTGTATTAATACGATGCTTGTCAGCCTTTTATATAAAGCAACACCTCAAGAGTTAAAGTTAATGCTAATCGATCCAAAAATGGTTGAACTTGCTCCATATAATCGCATACCACATTTGGTGAGTCCTGTTATTACCGATGTTAAAGCAGCTACAGCAGCTTTAAAATGGGCAGTTGAAGAGATGGAGCGTCGGTATGATTTATTTGTACATGCAGGGGTTCGGGATATTACAAAATTTAATGAGCGTGCTGAACATGCCGGACAATACGCGAATAAGTTACCATATATTGTAATTATTATTGATGAACTTGCAGACTTAATGATGATGTCTCCAGCAGATGTAGAGGAAGCGATTTGTCGAATTGCTCAGAAAGCAAGAGCATGTGGAATTCATCTCATTGTTGCCACACAACGTCCATCTGTGGATGTTATTACTGGTTTAATTAAGGCAAATATTCCAACACGAGTAGCGTTTTCTGTTTCATCCCAAGTGGATTCACGCACCATTATTGATAGTGGTGGCGCTGAAAAGTTATTAGGTCGGGGTGATATGTTATTTGCTGAAAATGGTTCATCGAAAACGATACGGTTACAAGGAACCTTCGTAAGCGATGATGAAATCGATCAAGTTGTTGGGCATGTCAAAAACGAACAGCAACCAAATTATTTATTCCAACAAGAAGAATTATTGAATCGTGCTCAAGTATCAGAGGAAACGGATGAGTTATTTTTTGAAGCTTGTGAGTTCGTAGTGAGTCAACATTCAGCCTCTACTTCAAGTATTCAAAGACGTTTTCGTGTTGGGTACAATCGTGCTGCCCGCTTAATTGAAATGATGGAGCAACGAGGGATTATTTCTGAATCGAGAGGCAGCAAACCTCGAGATGTATTAATCTCTGAGGATGAGCTTGAATATTTTACTGAAACAAATATGCATATGAACTAACAAAGGTATCTTCCGCTTTTTTTATTAACCTCTACTCCGTTGATTGTATATAATATGAAATCGAAGTGAAGGAATAATTATCAAGAAAAGTTAATTACATGTTGAATTGGCATCTGACTGACATGGTTAAACTTTGAAGAAAGTGCTATAATATTGATTTGTTGATTAATAAATATTGGAAAAATAAATAAGCCAAGAAAAAGTGATTGGTAACAAACTGACAGTATAAAAACACAAATAAAATAGATAGATGATTGGTGGAGGTTCTTCATATGACTGTTTACCATTTTGTTGGTATAAAGGGTTCTGGAATGAGCGCACTGGCCCAAGTGCTTCATGATATGAAATTTGAAGTACAAGGTTCTGACTATGAAAAAGTATTTTTTACACAACGAGCTTTAGAAAATGCAGGAATTACGATTCTTCCTTTTAGTGAAGACAATATTAAACCTGGGATGGCTATTATTGCAGGGAATGCTTTTCCTGATACACATCCCGAAATTGTGAGAGCGACGGAACTTGGCTTACCAATTATTCGTTACCATCGTTTCCTCGGTGATTTCTTGAAAAACTTTACGAGTGTAGCCATTACTGGTGCACATGGAAAAACGTCAACAACAGGCTTACTTGCTCATGTAATAGGAGGAGCAAAGCCAACATCGTTTTTAATCGGTGATGGTACAGGAAAAGGAACGGAGGAAGCGGATTATTTCGTATTTGAGGCATGTGAATATCGTCGTCATTTTCTATCGTATCATCCCGATTATGCAATTATGACAAATATTGACTTCGATCATCCTGACTATTATGCAAGTGTAGAAGATGTTTTTAACGCTTTTCAAGAGATGGCATTACAGGTGAATAAAGGAATTATTGCCTGTGGTGATGATGAGCACTTACAAAGCATTCAAGCTAAGGTACCTGTTATTCTTTATGGTTTTGCGGAAGAAAATGACTTCCAAGCATCCAATATTTCAGTAACAGAAGAAGGCACAACGTTTGATGTTTATGTTCGAAACACTTTTTATGATACATTTACCATTCCGACTTTTGGAAAGCATAGTGTATTGAATGCGCTTGGTGTCATTGCACTATGCCATTATGAGCGAATTGATAAGGGAATTGTAAAAGAAAAATTAAAAACATTTGGCGGAGTAAAACGAAGATTTACAGAAACAAAAGTGGGGAGCCAAATCTTAATTGATGATTATGCTCATCATCCAACTGAAATTACAGCAACCATTGATTCTGCACGACAAAAATATCCGAATCATGAAGTGGTAGCAGTATTCCAACCACATACTTTTACAAGAACACAAACCTTTATAGGCGAATTTGCAGACAGCTTAAATTTAGCAGATAAAGTATACTTATGTGATATTTTTGGTTCAGCCCGTGAAAATCAAGGGAAGCTTTCTATTGAAGATCTTCAAGAAAGAATTCCTGGTGCTGAACTAATTAAAGAAGATGCAATGGCTGTATTACAAAAGCATGAAAACAGCATCATTCTCTTTATGGGTGCTGGAGATATTCAAAAATATCAGGCTGCTTACGAAAAGTTGTTACAGCTGAAATAATAAACTTCAAAGAAAAGTGCCACTGGCTCGTTCATGCCAGTAGAGCTACACATCCGAATACGTCGATAATTTTCTTTCTTAATCATCTAAAAAAAGAGCTATCTCATAAGTCTGTTCAACTGACTTATGGATAGCTCCTTTTAAAATCTACTTTTATGTAAAAATAGAGGAAACTTCTGCAGTATTAGAGGAAGAACGACTCTTACTGTAGAATTATTATTTTATACGCTAAACCTATTTTAGATTTTCAGGATTTAATTTTTCTAGCTCTGGAATAACGAAGCGTCCATCTTTTCGAATGAGTACATCATCAAAGTAAATTTCGCCGCCGCCGTAATCAGGACGTTGAATATTGACTAAATCCCAGTGAATATTGGAATGGTTGCCGTTATAGGCATCATCATAGCATTGGCCAGGAGTAAAGTGAAAACTTCCATCAATTTTTTCATCAAAGAGGATATCTTGCATTGGATGTAGAATGTATGGATTAACACCAATTGCAAATTCTCCAACATAACGTGCTCCTTCGTCGGTATCAAATACTTTGTTAATGCGTTCCGTATTATTAGCTGTAGCCTCCACGATTTTTCCATCTTTGAAGGTTAATCTTACATTCTCAAACGTAAAGCCTTGGTAAGGAGACGGTGTGTTGTATGTAATCACCCCGTTAACAGAGTCTTTTACTGGCGCAGAGTATACTTCACCATCTGGTATATTTAATTCACCCGCACATTTAATGGCTTTAATATCTTTTATAGAAAAAGTTAAGTCTGTTCCAGGCCCGACTAAGCGAACTTTATCTGTTTTGTCCATTAATTCAACAAGGCTGTCCATCGCTGCACTCATTTTACTGTAATCAAGGTTGCACACTTCAAAGTAGAAGTCTTCAAATGCTTCTGTACTCATTTTCGCTAGTTGAGCCATTGAATTAGTTGGGTAACGAAGCACAACCCATTTTGTTTTCGGTACGCGAATGTCACTGTGCACCTTTTTTCCGATTGTTTGACCGTGGATGGTCATTTTATCAGCTGGTACGTCAGATTGCTCATTAATGTTATCACCGGCGCGTAAGCCAATATAGGCATCCATCTCTTTCATGACATTTGCTTCGAATTCAGCCATCATCTCGTATTGCTCTTGCTGTGCTCCGATTAATAGGGCACGGTCTACTTGATGGTCTTTTAACAGTACGAACGGATAGCCGCCGGCCGCATAGGCTTCCTTCACTAATGCTTTAACGAGCTCGCGTTGAAGTCCAAAATTTTCAATGAGTACTTTTTCTCCTTTTTGTAATTTAGTGGAATAGTTGATTAAATTTTTCGCTAACGTTTCTATTCTAGGATCTTTCATTTATACATACCTCCATTGTTTGAACTACTTTCCTATTTTACCCGGTTTCACGTCCTATGTTACTAAATTTGTTTCAAAGATTAAAATGTTTAATAGTTAAAAAAGTTTAAGTGGTTGATATAATGAAGTATATTTAAAAAATAAATACGTTTATAATAGTTGGTGTATTGCAATAAAATTCGCTTACATAGGCGTATTGGATATCTTGGAGGTGTTCTTCTATGGAAATAATCTTATATAGTAGTGCTGCACTTATAGCGATTGCATTTCTTATTCTGGTGATTTATCTTGCGAAGACGTTAACGTCGCTACAAAAAACGTTAAACAGTGTGGCTCATACATTGGATGGTTTAGAAAATCAATTGACAGGGATTACAACAGAAACAACAGAGTTATTGCATAAAACAAATGAACTAGCAGCTGATTTGAAACAAAAGTCAGAAAATTTAAATACTGCTGTCATGGCAGTAAGGGAAGTCGGTACGTCAATTCAAGGCTTCAATACTTCTATTCAGAAGGTTTCTAATAAAGTAGTGACTGAAATTGAAAACAATCAAGAGAAAATTTCACAAATTGTGCAGTGGGGCAATGTTGTTCTTGAAATGCGCGACAAGTGGAAATCTAGAAAGAAACTTGAGGAAGAGGTAGAAGAAGTGGCACCGAAACGAAGAGGTTTACGAGGGAAACATTAAATTATGATGATTGAAAGGAGAATGAGTATGACTCAGAAAGAAGTTCAAAGAACATATGAGGAAGATCGTAACTCCATCAATTCAAAAGATTTTATGATAGGTGCTTTAATAGGCGGGATAGTAGGTGCAGCTACAGCATTGTTTTATGCTCCTAAAGCAGGTCGAGAATTACGGAATGATCTAACGGAACAAGCAAAAAATATATCTGAAAAAACAGATAAGCTACGTCGCGACATTACAGAAACAGCAAAAGAAAGAACAAGCAGCGTTTCAGAAGCAGTTTCTAGTAAATCTGCAGTCATTGTTAGCAAAGTAAAGAGCTTAAGGCCAGTAAAAGAGGTAGAAGAACTGGAAGATGGTCTTATTGTGACAAGTGAGGCTGACGTTGCTACTACGATTGAAGATGAGGCACAGCAAAAGCTTGATGAAGCGAAAAAAGCATTTGAAGAAACCGAAAACGGGTTGAAACAATAGAAGTAAGATAGATGCTAATGAAAAGGCAAATAAATTGTCATAATAAGCAGTGAAGTGATACGATTACTTCACTGCTTTATTTTGTGGTAAGCGTATAAAATAATCGATGAGTCCTGGCGTATTACGCTTTTCTTGAAAGGGGAAATAATCATGACATTGAAAAAAATTGAAACAGAAGAACAATTAAATGAGCTGCTTCAAAAGGATACTTTTTTGTTGTTTAAGCATAGCTTAACATGCCCAGTAAGTGCAGAGGCTTTTGAAGAATATCAAACATTTATTACGGAACATCCAGAATTGGATACTGCTTATTTAGCTGTTCAAGAGGCACGACCACTTTCTAACCATGTTGCTGAAACGTTTGACATTAAGCATCAATCTCCACAAGCTATTTACTTTAAAGAAGGAAAGCCAACGTGGAATGAATCTCACTGGAGAATTAAAGCAGATTCATTGACAGAAAATCTACCTAAATAAAGGTTTGATTGGTGAAGAAAAGGTTGATCCGATTGTTTGGATCAACCTTGTTTTATAATTATTGAATGGTTGTTGGCCACATTATTTTTAATTCGTCTCCAGGAGCAACGGGGTCGAAGAAGGTGGCTTTTTTGTCATTTTTAATTAAAATAAACTGACTATTTTTGTTTTGCGGTAAGTCAATGTCAACATGCCGAAATAAGTCTTGAAATACAAAGGATTCCATTTTATGTTGTACATAGCTTATGTGATCACCAGCTTCAATGACATCTCCTTCTGTTAGCTGTACATCATTTCGATAAAATTTAGCTAATGATTTCGATAAAATGACTTTTTTCCCGTTAAAGGTAATCGGAATCGAATAGGTTAGCGGAATGGATAAAGCATTTGCTAAATCTACAAGCTTCACGGGTTTATAGGGCAGAATCTCTAAATAGTCACCATCGTCAAAAGAATATCCTGTTTTAGCTTCTATTTTATTTTTTAATATTGCCCCTTTAATTGAAGGGATTTTTTGCATTTTTCCATTTATCATTATTGAAAAAGGCTGAGTATAACGAAGTAAATCGGTTAACTGTAAAGCTTGTAATAGATTTTCTATCGTTTCAGGTATGAAACAGGTAATTTCATCATGATCTTCAATTCTTGCATTTTCTGATACGACTGAGCCATTATGTGTAATAAGGGCCTCAATTGTATAGGACGTATTGTTAATCATGACTTGTTTTCTTGGTAAGCTGTCGACAAGGTCATAGATTGATAATTGAGCAGGCTGTCCATTCTCACCTTGTGTGACTTCAATGACATCCTCATTTTTTACTATCTGATCGAGGGTTGCCTTGTTTCCGTTTAATTGAATTTTTGGCATTGTCCCATGCTGACCAGGAATGGTGATTTGCTGACCATTAAAGTGAACGATTTTGGCCATTCCAGGCTTGCCATATAGTTTGTTAAGGTTCATTCCAGCTGTAAGCAAGCAATCGGATAATTTCGTTTGTTCCATATCAAACAGGCGAATACGTTGTCCATTGACTGTAACGGTCATATATTGGATGGGACTCTTATCAGCCGCAATCGCAATGCCAATTGGTGTGACAAGCTCAGGGCCTTGGTATAAAGCGTTATTAAATTCTACGTGTTGAATTGCATCGATTCCTCTTATAGCCACTCGATTTTCTGGTAAGTTTAAGCGATTTGAGATCAGTTCGCTTAATAAAGGTGTTTGACTGCCACCACCGACAAGCATGACAGCCTTGGGTGATTTTCCGTTATTTAATGCAAGAATTTCTTGGCTAATGGCATCAGCTAAGCGCTCTAGGGCTGGCTTAATCTGCTCGATGACTTCAGCTTTAGAAATTTCCGTTTCAAAGCCAAGTATATCTGTAACCGTAATGACATCATGATTAATGAGTTGGCGTTTCGCTGCTTCTGCGAGCGGAAAATCAAGAAGTAAATAGTCACTAATTGCTTCGGTAATTTCATCACCAGCAATTGGGACCATGCCATAGGCAATCACTGTACCTGAATCCGTCAAGGCGATATCAGATGTTCCTGCTCCAATATCGACTAATGCAACATTTAAACGGCGCATTGTTGCTGGGATTAACACATTAATAGCGGCAATTGGTTCAAGTGTTAGTCCTTGCATTTCTAAATTTGCACGTTTTAAGGCAGCAAGTAAAGATTCAATGACCACCTTAGGAAGAAATGTTGCAATGATTTCCACTGATGCTTCGTCACCACTTTGATCAATTAAATTTCCAATTTCCTGCCCATCTAAGCGGTAATATAAAATGGAGTACCCGACACAGTAATAGGTCGAATGAACTGGGTTTTTTTGAGCAACAGCATTTTGAGCTTCCTGAACAGCGCTATATTCAAGGTGAAGAATATCTTCATGAGAGATCATCGGCTTATCTTTGATTTCAATGGTCGCGGTTGCCTTTTCAGTTTTAAGTGCTCTACCGGCTGCGGCTACAGATACTTTCGTTAATGGTCCATGTTTTTCTTCGAGCTTGTTTTTTATGTCAGCAATCACCTTAGTAACCGCTGTTACATCATGGATTTGTCCATCTAGCATCGCTCGCTCTGAATGTTCTTGTGATAAAATATCAATTATTTTGTAGCTTTTGTCCTGATTTTTCTAATATAATTCCTACAACGGATCTTGTTCCAATATCTAATGCAAACAATGTATCAGTCATTTGTAGCACCTTCTTTATTTAATATAATCCTTTAGTGCTTAAAAGCGTTTAATTATTAAAGGGAAAATGAGTGACATTTTGATGATTTTCATTTATAATAATTTTAATTATACATGAAATATAGCAAAATGATGATGGGTAAAACAAAGCGGGATAAATGGGAGAATGAATTGTCAAAATTATGTGAAGATTTTTTCCTGATTTAAAAAACGAAAGGGTGGATTTGTAATGAGTAATAAAGAACTTGATGTACTACGTGATCAATTAGACAATCTAAATCTTCAGTTATTAAGTCTTATTAATAAACGTGCTGAGGTTGTACAAGAAATTGGTCGAGTGAAAGAAAAACAAGGTGTAAATCGTTACGATCCAGTTCGTGAAAGAACAATGCTTGATCAAATTGAAAATAATCATGAAGGTCCATTAGATTTAGCGTCTATTAAATATATCTTCAAAGAAATCTTTAAATTAGGTTTAGATATGCAAGATGAGAACAAAAAGAAAGCATTGCTTGTTTCTAGAAAGAAAAAACCAGAGGATACCATTATTGATATCAAAGGTGAATTAGTGGGAAATGGAATTCCAAGCTTCGTGTTCGGACCTTGTGCAGTTGAATCTTATGAGCAAACAGCAACTGTTGCTAAAGCGATTCAAGCAAAAGGCTTGAAGCTTATGCGTGGTGGAGCATACAAGCCACGTACATCTCCATATGATTTCCAAGGTCTTGGTTTAGAAGGGCTTAAAATTTTGAAACAAGTAAGCGAAGAATATGGTTTAGCAGTTATTAGTGAAATTGTTAGTGCGAATGATATTGAAACAGCACTTGATTATATCGATGTGATTCAAATTGGCGCACGTAACGCCCAAAACTTTGACTTATTAAAAGCTGCAGGTGCAACAAATAAACCGGTTCTATTAAAACGCGGACTTGCGGGAACAATTGACGAGTTCATTCATGCTGCTGAGTACGTGATGGCACAAGGAAATGGAAATATTATTCTGTGTGAACGTGGAATCCGTACGTATGAAAGAGCAACAAGAAATACATTAGATATTACAGCTGTACCTATCTTGAAAAAAGAAACGCATTTACCAGTAATGGTCGATGTAACGCATTCAACTGGACGTCGTGATCTTTTACTTCCAGCAGCTAAAGCGGCACTTGCTATTGGAGCAGATGGTGTAATGGCAGAAGTGCATCCAGATCCTGCTGTAGCTCTTTCTGACTCAGCACAACAAATGGATTTAAAACAATTCGACGAATTCTACGAAGAAATCAAACGTTTAAACTGGGTTACTGTTTAATTAGAAAAGCGGAAGGCATCCGTTTAGCGACGTAGGGACTGGACCGCTCCGTATGAGATAAAGGAAACACGAAGAGCGATAGCGATTCGCTGTTGACTTATCGAGTGGAGGAGAGGGAAGTCCGGTAGTCACTGGGTGCCTGGAGCTAGACAAAGAAAAGCGGAAGTTTTCAAAAAGACGTAATAGTTAGGTCCTTACCATTAAGGTAAGGACCTTTTGGTGTTGCAGGAAACATGCGTCTATCGTATGATAAATATCAGAATAGGAACAATTTGAATAAGATTGCTCATCTTTATACATAAAAATTACTCAATTTCCAATGAAATTAATGTTTTGAAAAAATACTTTTTTCCTGTAATGGGAATAATGAAAAAAAAGTGGGGGAATAAACTAATGAATAATATAACCATATATGATGTAGCACGTGAAGCAAACGTTTCTATGGCAACTGTGTCGCGGGTAGTGAATGGAAATCCAAATGTTAAACCAGCAACAAGAAAAAAAGTTTCAGAAGTCATTGATCGATTAGGATATCGTCCAAATGCGGTCGCAAGAGGACTTGCAAGTAAGAAAACAACAACTGTTGGAGTGATTATCCCTGATATTTCCAATATTTTCTATGCAGAGTTAGCACGAGGAATTGAAGATATTGCAACAATGTATAAATATAATATTATTTTAAGTAATTCTGATGAAAGCAAAGATAAAGAATTTCATTTATTAAATACGATGTTAGGAAAGCAAGTGGATGGAATAGTATTCATGGGAAGCCATATTACTGAGGAGCATGTGAAGGAATTTAAAAATTCACCAGTCCCAATTGTTCTTGCTGGTTCTATCCAAGAAGGCGATGGTCATGAAATTCCGTCGGTCAATATTGATTATGAAACAGCAGCATTCGATGCTGTAGCTATGTTTGCTAATAAAGGACACAAACGA
This sequence comes from uncultured Bacillaceae bacterium, assembly GCA_963790055.1. Classification (GTDB taxonomy): domain Bacteria; phylum Bacillota; class Bacilli; order Bacillales; family DSM-1321; genus Peribacillus. Next base: position 157,910 of record CAWBND010000014.1, on the reverse strand, counting down.
ATTGCATGTGTAGTAGGAAATGTTAATGAACCAATCAATCAAAAAAAATTAGCAGGTTATAAGAGAGGATTGATAGCTGCTAATCTCCCTTATGATGAAAATTTAATTGTTGAAGGAGATTACACGTACGATTCAGGTATTGAGTGCTTCGACAAACTTGTGGAAGAGGCTGAGAAACCGACAGCCATTATCGTAGGTGCAGATGAAATGGCACTTGGTATTGTTCATGCAGCACAAGATAATGGAACAAATGTACCGGAGCATTTTGAGGTCATTAGCTTTGATAACACACGCTTAACCTTAATGGTGCGTCCGCAAATTACAACCATTGTCCAACCTCTCTACGATATCGGTGCAGTTGCGATGCGGCTTTTAACAAAACTGATGAATAAAGAAGAGGTAGACGAATTAGCTACTGTTATTTTACCTCATCGAATTGAAGAACGACAATCTACGAAAGCATGAGTAAATGATAATAAATGAATATACTTATAATAAAAACGTCCAACTGTTGGACGTTTTTATTTATGGGTTTGTTAAACAACTTAGTTATTGACAGAAAAATATAGAAGGTTCCATTGTCATGAAGAATGTCCTATATGCAAATCTGATAAGCTCAGCAAGGTTTCTGAATGATTTCTTTGAGAAAAATATAATTCTAGTAATTAATTATTGGTAATAACTATAAAATAAAGAGAGCAGATAAAAAATAAGCTAGCAAAATGGAATAAAGGGGGATATGTTGCATGGTTTTGAAAGCGCTACCGGTAGTAGAAGGTGAATTTAATTTGCAGAACTATGATGAAACGTACAAGCAGTTTAATTGGTCTGACACGGAGCGTGAGTTTTCTTGGTTTACAACAGGAAAGGTGAATATGGCTTATGAAGCGATTGACCGCCATGTGGAAACATATAAGAAGAATAAGGTAGCCCTTTATTATAAGGATGATCAGCGCAACGAGAAATATACGTTTCAAGAGATGAAAAAGTGGACAAACAAAGCAGCGAATGTTTTGAAGGAAGTGGCAAATGTCCAAAAGGGTGATCGTGTATTTGTCTTTATGCCTCGTTCGCCAGAGTTATATTTTGCTTTGCTTGGTGCGATTAAACTTGGAGCGATTGTCGGACCATTATTTGAAGCATTTATGGAAGGGGCAGTAAAGGAGCGATTAGAGGATAGCAAAGCGAGTGTAATTGTGACGACGCCTGAACTTTTGCCACGCGTGCCGGTCGATCAGCTTCCGCATTTACAATCTATTTTTCTAGTTGGTGAAAACATTGAGGAAAAGGATCGATATTACGATTTTAATAGTAGGCTAGAAAAAGCGGATTCTACGTTTGATATTGTTTGGGTTGAACGAACAGATGGACTTATTCTTCATTATACTTCTGGTTCAACAGGCAAGCCTAAGGGGGTTCTTCATGTTCATAATGCGATGCTCCAGCATTATCAAACAGCGAAATGGGTTTTGGATTTGAAAGACGATGATGTGTATTGGTGTACGGCTGATCCTGGTTGGGTAACAGGTACATCATATGGGATTTTTGGTCCGTGGCTCACGGGAACATCAAATGTCGTTGTAGGTGGTCGCTTTAAGCCTGAATCGTGGTATAAGACAATTGAAGATTTTGCTGTGACCGTTTGGTACAGTGCACCGACTGCATTCAGAATGCTGATGGGGGCGGGGGATAAAGTAGTAAAGCAGTTTGATTTACAGTCTTTACGACATATTTTGAGTGTTGGTGAGCCACTGAATCCTGAAGTGATACGTTGGGGAGTGGAAGTATTTAATCATCGGATTCATGATACGTGGTGGATGACAGAAACAGGAGCACAATTAATTTGCAATTATCCTTGCTTGGAAATTAAACCAGGCTCAATGGGGAAACCGATTCCGGGGGTAGTAGCAACAATTGTAGATCAGCAAGGGCTGGAGTTACCTCCAAACCAAATGGGGAATCTTGCAATTAAAAAGGGATGGCCTTCCATGATGGCTACTATTTGGAATAATCAAGAAAAATATGATGCTTATTTTATACCTGGAGATTGGTATGTAACGGGTGATTCAGCTTATAAAGATAAAGATGGTTATTTCTGGTTTCAAGGCCGAGTTGATGATGTGATTTTGACGTCAGGAGAGCGGGTTGGCCCATTTGAAGTGGAAAGTAAACTGATTGAACATCCAGCTGTTGTTGAAGCAGGGGTGATTGGGAAGCCAGATCCTATTCGCGGTGAAATCATTAAGGCCTTTATTGCACTTCATGATGGCTACGAGCCAAATGATGAATTAATTGAAGAAATTCGTCAGTTTGTAAAGCAAGGTTTAGCTGCCCATGCTGCTCCACGCGAAATTGAATTTCGTGATAAGCTTCCAAAAACACGCAGTGGTAAAATCATGCGTCGTGTTCTTAAAGCATGGGAGCTGGGTTTACCGACGGGAGATTTATCAACAATGGAAGATTAATAAGAAAAGCGGAAGGCACCCGTTTAGCGACGTATGGACTGGACTGCTCCGTATGAGATAAAGGAAACACGAAGAGCGATAGCGATTCGATGTTGACTTATCGAGTGGAGGAGCGGGAAGTCTATTAGTCGCTGGGTGCCTGGAGCTAGACACCAGTACGCATCGAAAATTTCACACTTTCTGATTTTAAAAAAAGTGGCTAACTTTTTTACTTTAAGTTAGCCACTTTTTTGTATAGGAGTTAAGAGAAATCCATTTTATTTATTCGCTTGCAGGTACTTCATTTGGCTTTGAGACTGAATCAACAGGTACTTCTGTAGGTGTTTCTACAGGTGTCTCTTGATTCGTTGAATTGGGTACTTCGGTTTCTTTATTTGGCTCTTTATCTGGAACTTGTTGATTTTTTTGCTGATTTTCACTTGCTTTTATGGATGTATCGATTGTTTGTTTATCCTGATCAGATGATTCTTGAACAAGTGTAGGAGTATCTTTCTTTTGTTCCTTTTCATTCTGATTTTGAGTCTTCTTTGCATTCTCTTCTTTCTTCGCAACTGCTTTCTCTTTCTCTTTCTTTTTCTTTTTCTTTTTTGCTTACAATAGCAGCAACGTTGACGTAATTAGCATATTGTTCAGATGCATAACTATGATTCCCTAAGTATTTTGCAATAAACAAGTCCGTTTTGACTAGTCCCGACCTTTGACAGGAGTCAGAGGAGAGAGAAGCAGGCACAGCGCAAATGGAGCTTCTTACAATTCCACTAGGCATTTCAAAACGTTGATCAGGGTCAATTAGTTTTGAATCTACGGAATAAGCTGCATTCATTAAATCGGCCCAATAGTAGATATTTCGTTTATTGTACTCTAGTCCATTATAATATCCTTGCAAAGACTTTGGTGTGTCATAGCCAATCCATGTACCAAATGTGACACTTGGGTTTGTCGCAACAAACCAGGCATCTCGGTAATCCTGTGAAGTTCCTGTTTTTCCAGCCCAATCACTAGAAAAGGCTAATCGGTTTTTCAGGGATGCAGCTGTTCCTCTTGTGATGACGTCACGCATCATATCAAATGTTAAATAAGAAGTCTGTGGGGAGAAGACATCTACTTCTTTAACTTTATGCTTATAAATCACTTCTCCGTCGCTTGCGACAATTTTATCAATCATATAAGCGTCTACAAATTTTCCGGAATTCGCAAAAGTAGCGAAGGCGTTCACGTTTTCTTCGACAGTGACTCCTTTTTCTAAGCCACCTAGTGACATCGATAAATGCTCATAATCTCCTTTTGTTAAATTAGAGAAGCCCATTTTCTCTAAATATTGAACAGGATTCTGATTGATGATAGTTTTATAGAATAAAGCGGTTGGTACATTATATGATTTAGTTAACGCTTCACGTGCGGTCACTAAGCCAGTGTAACCACCACCTCCATAATTTCCTGGTCTCCACGTCCCACCACCAGTTGAAATGGAAACAGGCATGTTTACAGCCACGCTGCCTGGAGCAAATTTACCGAGTTCAATTCCTGGTGCATAGACGACTAATGGTTTCATCGTTGACCCATTAGAACGAAGGGCAGATGTTGCGTGATTGGTTTGCTCACGATCAAAATCACGACCACCAACAAAACTAATAATTTTTCCTGTTTTGTTTTCAATTAAAATAGCACCGGCTTCTACAGGTTCCGTCACGGTTTTTGTTTCTTTTGTTTCAGGATCATACACTTCTTCTTGTTTGTCATAACCGAAGTTTGGATAAGTTTTCGTTACTTCTTGCATCGTATCGTAAATGTCTTTATTTATCGTCGTATAAATTTTATACCCATTTTGGCGTAAATTACGGTGGGCTAACGTCAAGTACTGTTCGTTTAATTCTTCATTTTTTGTTAAATCACTTTCTTCGTATCCGTCTTTTTTAGCTAAAATAGTAGTTAAAATTTTAATGGACCGTTTTTCTATTTCGGTTGTTAGCCATGGATATTTTTCAGAAGGAAGAGTTTTTTTACCAATAAAATCCTGTGTAATATCATAGGCTACAGCTTTTTCATATTGGGCTTGAGTAATGGAGTGATTATCATGCATTCGCTGTAACACGGTTTTCATACGCGTAATCCCTGGTTCTAAATCTTCTTTCAATTGTCCTTGTTGCGTGTAAGGAGTATATCCAAATGGACTTTGTGGTAATCCTGCAATAAAGGCTGCTTGTGGTAATGTTAAGCTTTTAGCATCTGTTCCAAAGATTCCTTTAGCGGCCGATTGTACACCAGCAATATTACGTCCTGAGGAATTACGTCCAAATGTAGATACATTTAAATAGGTTTCAAGAATGTCGTCTTTTTCAAAAAATTTTTCCACTCTCAGTGCGAGTAAAATTTCTTTCGCTTTTCGGTCAAATGACACTTCATTCGTTAATATCTGGTTTTTAATAAGCTGCTGTGTTAACGTACTCCCACCAGATTGAATAGGAGCATTTGTGAATTCTTGATAAATAGCTCGAAAAATGGCTTTTGGAACAACACCTTCATGTTCATAAAAATACTCATCCTCCGTTGCGATAACTGCTTTTTTTAGATGGTCAGAAACGTCCTCGATAGGAACCTCAACCCGTTCTAAGTCAGATTTCAGCATTCCGAGATAGACGTTGTCTGCAAAATAAACTCCCGAGCTTTCTTCGTAGTTGTAAATATCTTTCTGTAACTCTGCTTTTGATCGAACGGGCTCGTCTTTAACTAGGGCTGCAAAATAACCAGCACCAACTCCACCAGCAAAGGAGAGTCCTAGAATTCCAACGATAATAAAGATTAATAGTAGATTCCAAACAACTAAATAACTGACTCTAGCTGCTTTTTTTGTTTGTTTATTTTTTAAGAAGCCCGTCAGCTTCTTCCATATTTCTTGAATTGTATTCATTTTAATACCTCCTAAATCACTCATATTATAGCATACAATTAATCTATAAAAGGGTATCATTTGACGAATTGTTAATATGTGTCAGAAGGATATTGACATCCAGAATAATATATGATAAAAACGTTTGTATGAGGAAAAAAGGATTAGAGTCATACTTGCATCTTAATTAGTAGGTTGATTTAGATGTTGGAATGATTTCTTTCTGTATCATTCTCTGTGAAAAGCTATACTCATTTTGTATAATCATGTGATGATAGGATTCAGTAGTTAGACTATCCCTGTTTTTAGAGAGCCGATGGTAGGTGGAAATCGGTACATATAGTATAATGAATTACTTCCTGGAGCATTTTCTGTGAACAATGAAGTAGCAGAAAACGGTTGATGACCGTTATTCATCTTAAGCGGAGAACTTTTTTAGTTGGTTCTCAAGTTGGGTGGTACCGCGAATATAATTCGTCCCTTCATTTATTTGAAGGGACTTTTTGTGTTTACTTTTACTTATTAAATTAGGAGGCAAAAGAAATGGATTTATTACAAGACCTTAAGTGGAGAGGAATTATTTATCAACAAACAGATGAAGAAGGTATGAAAGAACTGTTAGAGAAGGAGAGCATTTCTTTGTACTGTGGAGTTGACCCAACAGCTGATAGTATGCATATTGGACATTTATTACCATTCTTGACATTGCGTCGTTTTCAACAGCATGGTCATCGTCCGCTAGTATTGGTTGGTGGGGCAACGGGGCTAATTGGTGATCCAAGTGGGAAAAAGGAAGAGCGCTCTTTGCAAACATTAGAGACTGTGCTACATAATGCAAGCTGTTTACAAGGACAATTAGCGAAAATTTTTGAATTTGAAGGCCAAAATGGCGCGGTTATGGTGAATAACTATGACTGGATCGGTAAAATTGATATGGTAACGTTTTTGCGTGATTATGGAAAATACATCGGTGTTAACTATATGCTAGCGAAGGATACGATTGCTTCTCGTTTAGAAAGTGGTATTTCTTTCACTGAGTTTACGTATACCATTTTACAAGGAATCGATTTTAATCATTTATATGACCATTTTAATTGTAAGCTACAAATTGGTGGTAGTGATCAATGGGGGAACATTACAACTGGTTTAGAAATGATTCGTAAAATGCATGATGAGGGTGCTAAAGCATATGGGATGACAATTCCTCTTGTTACAAAGGCTGACGGTACGAAATTTGGTAAAACAGAAGGTGGGGCTATTTGGTTAGATCCTGAAAAAACAACCCCTTATGAATTCTATCAATTCTGGATTAACACAGCGGATGCGGATGTAGTTAAATACTTGAAATTCTTCACCTTCTTATCTCATGAAGAAATTGAAGAATTAGCGCAAGCTGTTGAAACAGAGCCGCATTTACGAAAAGCACAAAAAGCCTTAGCCGAAGAAATGACACGCTTAATTCATGGTCAAGATGCACTAGACCAGGCGATTAAAATTTCTGCTGCTTTATTTAGTGGTGATGTGAAGAACTTGAGTGCCGCCGAAATTAAAGTTGGTTTTAAAGATGTGCCAAGCTTTGAGCGTGAAAGCAAAGAAGAGATTGGCCTTGTCGACTTATTAGTGGAAGCAAAAATTTCTCCATCTAAACGTCAAGCTCGTGAAGACGTGCAAAATGGGGCGATTTCTATTAATGGTGAAAAAGTAACCGATCTGGTCTATGTTGTTACGGAAGCCGATAAAATTGAAGGGGAATTCACGCTTATCCGTCGTGGAAAGAAGAAGTATACGTTAGTGAAATAATATAGAAGGAGGCTGTCTTAATAGAGACAGTCTCCATTCATTATACAGTGTAAAAAAGCTACCCAAAACTTTTGGGTAGCTTTTTCGTAGATCCAGTGAACTGGATCCTTTCTCATTAACGAGAGTAGAACTCAACGATAAGAGATTCGTTAATTTCAGATGGTAATTCAGAACGTTCTGGTAAACGAGTGAAAGTACCTTCTAATTTGTCTGCATCAAAAGTTAAGTAGTCAGGTACGAAGTTGTTTACTTCAACTGCTTCTTTGATAACAACAGCGTTACGTGATTTTTCACGAACTGAAATTGTATGACCTGGTAGAACTTTGTAAGATGGGATATCTACGCGGCTACCATTAACAAGAATGTGACCGTGGTTTACAAGTTGACGAGCTGCACGACGAGTACGAGCTAAGCCAAGACGGTATACAACGTTGTCAAGACGTGATTCAAGAAGAATCATGAAGTTTTCACCGTGTACCCCTTTTAGTTTGCCAGCGCGATCGAATAGATTGCGGAATTGGCGTTCAGTTACTCCATACATATGACGAAGTTTTTGTTTTTCTTGTAATTGTAAACCATATTCAGAGATTTTCTTACGTTGGTTAGGACCATGTTGTCCTGGAGCGTAAGGACGTTTTTCTAATTCTTTACCAGTACCTGTTAGGGAAATTCCTAAACGACGGGATAATTTCCAGCTTGGGCCAGTATAACGAGCCATAGGATGACTCCTCCTTTAATGTTTTTATTTTGGTAAAATAAAAACCGTGTGAATAAACAATCATGACCATTTTGTTTTCATGTACCTTCGCCCTAGCAGCAGAGAGTTACGAGATACACCTCTTCTGAAATAGAGGAACAAAATGAGAACACAAAGGTCGTCACAAAGGCTGCAATATTTTACACAAGGAATAGTGTATAACAATTACTTTCAAGAGTCAAGATAATATTGATTTTTTATAGCGTGAAATTATGAAAACTATTCAACAATTTAATTGAAATAAGTAATTTTTAAAAAGTAATATACTAAAGAGAGGAATTTTTAATAAAAAAGCGTTATAATAAAAGAGATAAATAAGTTTAATAGCAGTTCCATTAGTATAGTTCTTTTTAATGGAATGTGGCATTTTGGTTTTATTATAGTTCTTTTGAACTAATTCGGAATATTTTGTTTATATGACGTGTTGGTATTTGACAAAAAGAAAAATGTAACGGTGCAAATTCCTATAAAAAATACGTTGTGATGTAGGGATGATGAGATAAATGGAAGTAAAACAAACACAATTGTTAAATGAGTTGAGGAACCTTTTTTTTCGGCAAATCAGCACTGTTGATGCGGATTTTCATTATGAAACGTTTATTGATATATTGTTATCTTTAGTAAAAGAACGGTTAGATTTAGAGGAGATTGCTTACTTTAGATATGATGATTGTAAGCAACAATTTTATTTAGATTTCACCACGAATGCAGTAAAGGATGAAATCCAAAAATTATTTATAAAAATTCCCGAACATGTGATGACTACATGTAATTCTACAGCGAGTGATGTTTGTTTTCTATATGATTGTGATCATTCAGTTGAAGAATTTCAAGATTATCAGGCTATTCTATTGTTACGAATGGAGCAAAAAATAGTAGGTTTGGTTACATGGAAAGAAAAAAAACAAGGTACATTTTTGCTCCAGGAAAAAGATGCATGGTTCACGTTTTTTCAAGAATTCTCTCAAATATTCAAAACAGTGATATCCATATTTATAACTGCTCATGAAGAAAAAAGGTATAAACAACTATATCGGGTGACGGAAAAATTTCATTCATCGATGAGTATGGATGCTGTATTACGTGAGATTATTTCTACCTTAAAAAATATGTACCCAACCTTTGATTATTACTTGCTGCTTTCTAATGATAATAATAATCATGAGGATTTGCCCATTAAATATTTAGAATATGATAGTGAAAATGTTGCTGCGATGCAGGCCTATGTAACCGGAACTGTACAATTTGAGGATTGTCTTTCAGGACAGAGTTCTGTTTTACATGCCCCGTTAAAAGGAAAACAAGGGGTATATGGAGTTTTACAGGTTATTACCTCAGATACATTAATCTTTCCTAAAAGTGAAGTTGAGTTTATTACATTGTTAGCAAACACAGCAGGAAGCGCGCTGGAAAATGCTCAGTTGTATCAGCAATCTAAAAAGCTTGTTTCAGATTTACAATTTATTAATGAAACGACTCGTCATTTAAATGCTAATTTACGCTTGAATGAAACAATTAGATTTATGAAGAAACAAATTAAGAAATTTTTTCATGCTAATCAAACGGGATTCGTAATTGTAGCAAATGATGGAAAAATGAGTTTATTAACGGGCAGCTCTAAATTTTTTGGGAAATCGGAGTCGAATGTCTACCTATCGTTTACACAAACTAAGATTGAACAAGAAAAAGAATCGCTGTTTATTGGTGATGTAAGCTCCCAATTTCCAGAAGAAAATGTAGAATACCATTCGTTGATGGCTGTACCAATGCTGGGGGATAGACAGATTAGCGGTTTTGCAATTGTGCTGCATAAAGAGCCTTACTATTTCTCTTTTGAGATGTTTAAGTTACTACAATCGCTTATTCATCATGCGAGTCTGGCGATGGCTAACTCTATACTTCGTGAAGAGTTAGAAAAAATGGTGATTACCGATCATTTAACACAACTGCATTCTCGAAATTATCTCGATAAGCAAATGGGCGAATCGATGACAGAAGATCAGGAAGGTACGTTTATATTGATTGATATTGATAATTTCAAAAAGGTCAATGATACTTATGGTCATCAGGTTGGAGATGACATTCTTGTTCAAGTAGCTAACTTGATTCATAGCAATATTCGAGAAACGGATATTGGGGCTAGATGGGGCGGTGAGGAGTTAGCCATCTACTTACCAAAAGTACCGTTAGCAATCGGTGTTCAGATTGCAGAACGATTAAAGGATGCTGTAGCTGAACAGTCGAATCCAAAGATAACGATTTCATGTGGTGTCTCACATTGGTCGAAAGCAGAGTGCTCCAATCCTATTGAATTGTTTAAGCGTGCAGATGAAGCGCTTTATGTGGCGAAAAATACAGGTAAAAATAAAGTACATGTTCACAAGTGTTCGTGTTAGGATTTGAAGATGCAGCTAAATAAACCGAGGTAAGCTTATTAAGGTCTCGATCCCTTGTTAAGCTTATCTCGGTTTTTTAGTAATATGAGAATTTATATCATTTTCTTATAAATATTTACATAAACGATTGGCGAATCCTTCGAGGCCATGTTGATCAATTTCATCAAATCGATTAGGGATAGGACTATCAATGTCCAGGACACCGATGATTGTTCCATTTTTGATTAACGGAATGACAATTTCTGATCGAGATGCTGCATCACACGCGATATGTCCAGGGAATTGGTGAACATCAGCGATACGTAACGTTTTTCCTTCGGCTGCTGAAGTACCGCAAACTCCTTTTCCAAAGGGAATACGGACACAAGCAGGTAGTCCTTGAAATGGACCAAGAATGAGCTCTTTTCCCTCCGCTAAATAAAATCCAACCCAGTTAATTTCATCTAAAAATTGATTGAGCAGAGCGGAAGCATTACTTAAATTTGCAGTCGGATTGGGTTCGTCTTCTATTAGTGCGACGAGTTGTTTTTGAACGAGTGTATAACTTTCTTCTCTTTCGCCTTGGTATTTTTCAACATTGAACATCTTCTTCCACCTAACCCCTCTATAGTTTTGTCTAATTTTTGTGCATATAGGGCTTTTAACTAAAAATTTGTCGAGAAATTTTTAAAGGATTTCATCTAGTCATTCGAGAAATTGTTTATTATCTTAAGAAAGTGGGTGAACCTCGATGAATCGTCAAACGCCAACAAAGCAGGTCATTTTGGATTCCGCTCTCTACTTATTTCATTTGAAGGGATATCATGCAACATCTATTCGTGATATTGCTAATAAAGCAAAAGTGAATCCGGCAAACATTTCCTATTATTTCAAAAATAAACAGGGACTGTTAGAGTATTGTTTTATGTCTTATTTAGAACAATATATTCATGTACTAGATTCCAATACAGCATTGCTAGAACAGAAAGGGCCACAGCAGTGTTTACTGGATTTAGTTGCAGAGATCATTCAATTTCAAAGAGAAAATTTTTTAGCTGCACGCTTTATTTATGGTGAATCCGCATTAGATACGAATTTAAATCGTGAAATTCATTCTACCTATTTTACAAAAGAAAAGTATTATTTTCAGCATATTTTAGATGTAGGAATTAAAGCACGTGTCTTTCAGTCAATTTCGGTTCCACTCTATTTATTGCAATTAAGAGGCATGCTGACAGCACCTGTATTGCATCCGAATTATGCGACAGAAGTACTGTATGTATTTCCTCAAGAACCTTATTATAGTAATCGCTATGCGGATGAGGTTAAGCGTTTCATTGAACTAACATTATTTCATCCTGCCCATCCTCAACTGCAAACATTTAATCCAACAGAGGTATTTACGTGAACTTAATTAAGCTCTCATATCCTTGACCTAAATCCTTGGCTTGGTGCGCGTCGGAACCGTAGCAAAGGGGGATTCCTAATTCAACCGCTCGTTTTGCAAAACGTTCAGGTGGATAGGGTTCACGGCAAAGTGGTTTCATAACACCGGCCCCATTATAATCTAGTTGATAATGTTGTTGCTGGATTTTTTCTAAAATTTGATACACACGATGATCAAAGTTGTTAGAAGGCTTATACTGATGTTGAAATTTATGTACTAGCGTAATATGACCGATTCGTTGTGGTTTAAATGGACCTAAGTCGGCAGTAATCGATTTTTCTAAGGTGTTAAAATAACGTGTATATACAGCATCAATGGAGCCGAGCTCGTTACTAATATCAGAAAAGCTTTCAGCGCTAAAATCAATACAATGCCATTTGTTTTGATGTTGGATAAAATGAACAGACAAGATACTATCATCCAGAAACGGTCCAATTTCGTTAAGGAACGTTTTTGTTTCCTGTTCAAATCCTTCGATATAATCAACCTCAAGCCCCGATTTAATCGTAATTTGGTTTTTAAATTGCTCTTTCAGTTGTTGAAGCTTCTCAAGATAGGTAGATAACAGGGCAGCATCCATCCCGCTGTCTTTTTCTGGTGTGGGATCAATGAAACCTTTGGGTAACGGTGCATGCTCAGTAAATGTGATTTCTGTTAAACCGAGTTCGATTCCCCTTTCTATATATTCAACAAAGGAATCCGTAGAGCCGTGAGGACAAAACGGAGAATGAACATGATGGTCCGTTTTCATAAAAATTCTCCTCTCAAAATCAGTTAATTTGATTATTTTCTACAAAAATATATTTTTGTCGTCAAAAATGATTGTTAACATGGTATCATAAAAGCATTAAATTGAACATTTTCTTACTTTATAATATAAGTAATAATATACATAATAATATACGTATCTGATGTACTGGAAGGCTTTAGAACAGGGGGCTTATGATGGAATACATACTTGGGATTATTGTGTTAGCTTTGGCGTTTTTTGTATGGGGGTACTTTTATAAAAAGAAATATTTCCAAGAAATTGAGCGTTTGGAAAGATGGAAAATAGATATTATGAATCGCCCCATTTTAGACGAGCTTTCAAAAGTAAAACAATTAAAAATGAACGGTGAAACAGAAGAAATGTTTGAACGCTGGCGAAGTGAATGGGATGAAATTATTACTGTCCACATGCCAGATGTTGAAGAATATTTATTTGATACTGAAGAGTATGTTGATAAATTTCGCTTTAAAAAGTCGAAAGAAGTACAGCATAAGATTTCTGTAAAGTTGAATGAGGTCGAAGGGATAATTAAAAAAATTCTAAATGAGTTAAATGAATTGGTCGGAAGTGAAGAGAAGAATCGTGTCGAAGTAGTAGAAATGAAAGAAACATATCGTCAATTAAAAAAAACGTTGTTAGCTCATCGTCATAATTATGGAAAAGCAGCGAAGGTACTTGAAAAGAGCCTGGAAGAAGTAGTGGGCGTTCTAAAGAAATATGAAGAAGAAACAGAGAATGGAAATTATCTTAATGCACGTGAGCTAATATTGTATGTAAAAGCGACGTTAGATGGGTTATCTTTAAAAATGGAGAAGTTGCCTGGGTTAATGTTGGAAAGTGGAACTTCTCTGCCTTCACAGATAGCAGAGTTAAAAGAAGGTTATCAGGGAATGATTGACCAAGGCTATACGCTAAGTCATATTCAATTTGATGTAGAAGTGTCTCGTTTAGAAGCAAATTTAAAAACGTTTAAGGAACAATTGGAAAATGCTGAAGTAGAAATCGTTGAGCAAGGGATGAACGAGCTTGGCGATAGCTTAAATGTTCTCTACGATTTACTTGAAAAAGAAGTCTTATCTAGGCAGTATGTACTGAAAAATAATGAAAAGCTGAAAGAACTGATTGAGAGTGCAGAATATGAAAATAATAAGCTATATGCAGAAACAATCATGGTTCAACAAACGTATCATTTAACAGATAGTGAACTGGAAGCACAACGAAACATGGAAAATCAAATTCAGCAAATTTCGAAGCGCTATGAATTACTGAATTTAAAAATTCAAGATAATGATACAGCGAGCTCATTCATAAGTGAAGAAATGCAAGCAGTTAATGAACAATTAAAGGTATTAATTGAAGAACAACAAGTTTTTGCTGGAAAATTACAAGCATTACGAAAAGATGAATTGGATGCACAAGACTCTCTCGCTGAGTTAAAACGGAAAATGTTTGAAACAAGTCGCATGATAACCAAAAGTAATATTCCAGGATTACCTAATGAATTTAAGGGCGTTCTTAAGGAAGCGAAAGAAAGTATTGATGATGTTCAACAAAAATTAGAGGAAAAGCCTCTTGATGTTAATTCTGTCTATTTATTTTTAGAAAAAGCGGTTTTACATACAAATAAAGTACATGACACAGCTCAGGAATTAATAGAGAATATGTACTTAGCTGAAAAGGTTATTCAGTACGGCAATCGCTATCGGAGTAGCCATGCGGTTGTGGCAGAAGGCTTACAAGCGGCCGAAGAACTATTTCGTCAGTTTAAATATCGAGAAGCGTTAGAAAAGGCTGCTTCTGCAATAGAGCAGGTAGAACCAGGAAGTATGAAGAAGCTAGAAGCGAATATGGAAGAAGTGCTTTTATAATAGGTATGGGCATCTATAATTTCGCTTTACTAAAAAAACTCGCATATGCGAGTTTTTTTATACACTAGAACACACTATTTTCATCAAGTATAGATGTCTAGTTTGGTATACCCAAACGTTTTCGGTAAGCATTGGTGAAATATTGGTTCTAGTATGCTAATATTAGAAGTTGCATATAGCAAGTTGGAAAGAGGAAAGAATAAAATTTTTTGTCTTAAAAGATAAGCATAAAAAAGAATCTCGACTTTCTCCGTTAAGGGGGACAAGTCGTGTTTTTCTAATAGAAGGTGAAAGCATGATTTATTTAGATAATAGTGCAACGACAAAGCCGTATCCTGAAGTGATTGAGTCTTTTACGAAAGTATCTATGGATTATTTTGGAAATCCTTCCTCGCTTCATGGTATGGGTATACAAGCGGAAAAGCTACTTTCAACAGCGCGAAAGCAAATTGCCGATTTATTAAAGGTGAAAAGCTCCGAAGTCCTGTTCACATCAGGCGGTACAGAAGGAAATAATCTAGCCATTAAAGGAGTAGCTCTCGCTAATCAGCATCGTGGCAAGCATATTATTACAACAGCAATTGAGCATCCATCCGTCGATGAGGCATGCGAGGCTTTAGTTGAAAAGGGATTTGAGGTAACACACCTTCCCGTTAATGGAGAAGGGCAAATTTCATTAGCGGATTTAGCCCAAGCAATACGTGAGGATACCATTTTAGTTTCGATTATGCATGTGAACAATGAAGTCGGCTCCATTCAGCCAATTGCAGAGATTGGCAAGCTTCTGAAAAATTACCCGCAAATCTTGTTTCATGTAGATCGTGTCCAAGGCATGGGGAAAGTGGAGTTACTACTAGCTGATGTAGGTGTTGATCTTTGCACCATTTCAGGACATAAAATACATGGATTAAAAGGAACTGGCGTATTATATGTTCGTCAAGGGGTTCAGATTATGCCGCTATTTTCAGGAGGTAATCAGGAAAGTAAGCTCCGAAGTGGTACAGAAAATGTTGCAGGCATTGTAGCGCTTGCGAAGGCGATGCGCATGAGTTTACAAAATCAAACACTGTACGAACAAAAGTTGAAAGAGATTCGTGCGGTTTTTTATAATGGACTACAGGGTATAGATGGGGTGAAGATAAATAGTCCAATTGGTGGAGCCCCTCATATTATTAATTTTTCTGTGCCGGGAATTAAATCGGAAGTGTTGCTTCATGAGTTAGAAACAGAGGGTGTCTATGTATCCACAACGAGTGCTTGTTCATCGAAAAAAAGAACAGCCAGCAAAACGGTTCTAGCCATGTTTCATAATCAAGAACGGGCACTTAGTGTGATTCGGATCAGTACTTCGTTTCATAATGAAGTAGCAGAAGCAAAGCAGGCTTTACAAGCGATCCAACGTGCTGTTGTTAAATTAGAAAAGGTGATGAGAAAATAAAGATGGAATTTGATCATATCATTATTCGTTACGGTGAAATATCGACAAAAAAAAGAAATCGAAAAGCATTTGTTGATAAAATGAAAAAACATATTCTTTGGAATTTGAGAGAAATCCCAAATTTGGAAGTAACATCAAATCGAGAAAGAATGTATGTTATTTTAAATGGTGCAGACCATAAAGAAGTCATTGAGCGACTCAAAGGAGTATTCGGCATTCAGACTCTTAGTCCAGCCATTAAGATTGAACGTGATGTGGAAAAAATGAAAGACGCGGCTCTTTATTATATGGGCCAGCTTTCAGATCAAGTTCATACATTTAAAATTACGACTAAACGGGCTGATAAAAATTTTCCATATGACACGAATGAAGTGAATCATATGTTGGGTGGACATTTGCTGCGCAATAGTAATGGCTTAAAGGTGGATGTGAAAAATCCTGATTTGAATTTAATTGTGGAAATACGACGTGAAGCCATTTATTTGACAGGTGAAGTCATTCCTGGAGCAGGTGGACTTCCTTACGGTTCAAGTGGTAAAGCGATGCTTATGCTTTCAGGAGGAATTGATAGTCCAGTCGCAGGCTATTTAGCGATGAAGCGCGGGTTAGATGTGGAAGCTATTCACTTTTATAGCCCGCCGTTTACGAGTGAACGATCACGACAAAAGGTGATTGACTTAGCGGGGAAACTTGCTGAGGTGACCGGAAGTATGAAAGTGCATATTGTTCCGTTTACGGAGATTCAACTATTAATTCAAAAGCAAGTACCAGAAAATTATACCATGACAACAACACGTCGACTGATGCTTCGTTTAGCGGATCAAATTCGTGAAAAAGAAGAGGCAATGGCGATTATTACGGGGGAAAGCTTAGGG
Organism: uncultured Bacillaceae bacterium; assembly: GCA_963790055.1. Taxonomy (GTDB): domain Bacteria; phylum Bacillota; class Bacilli; order Bacillales; family DSM-1321; genus Peribacillus. The sequence continues at coordinate 141,226 of CAWBND010000014.1, read as the reverse complement.
CAAGTTGCCTCGCAAACATTGAGTAGCATGTTTGCTATTAATGAGGTGACCAACACACCAATCCTTCGTCCGCTCATTACAATGGATAAAACAGAAATTATCGATTTAGCAAGAAAGTTAGATACATTTGAAATTTCTAATTTACCATATGAGGACTGCTGTACCGTATTTACACCAGCTAGTCCAAAAACAAAACCGAAGCGTGAAAAAGTCAACTATTATGAAAGCTTTGTTGATTTTGAGCCGTTGATTGCAACAGCCATTGCAAATACCGAAACGTTAACGATTGAACCGAAATCAGTTGTGAATCAAGAAATGGAAGACTTATTCTAAAAAGCTAGCAATTACCAAGAATGAAGCCATGTGTTTTAACACACTCTATAATCACAAGGAGGTGAACAACACATGGCAAACAACAACAGCTCAAATCAATTGTTAGTTCCAGGAGTAGAACAAGCTCTTGAACAAATGAAGTACGAAATTGCAACTGAATTTGGCGTACAGCTTGGTGCTGATACAACTTCTCGTGCTAACGGTTCAGTTGGTGGAGAAATTACAAAACGTTTAGTTCAAATGGCTGAACAACAACTTGGTGGATACTCAAAATAACTCAATAAATATGGCTGAAGGAAGCGGGTTCATCCCCGCTTCCTTTTAAATTTGTGAAAAACCCCGTTGCTTTATTCATCTTTCATATTTTCTTCATAAATTCTTCATAAAGTGACATACTTTCATCGAAGTGGCATTTTTGGGATAAACTTTGTAATATGACTTTGTTGATTTTAGGATAAAAAATTAAATATTTAGATTTTAGAGATAAATGGTGTATAATAAATTATGACCAGGTATAAGAATCTAGTGATAAAAGTGTTAATATTTAGGAGGAAACGAAATGAAGCGTGAGGATTTGTTAGCCCCACAACAATATAACTTAGTAAGTGAAATGGAAAAGCACGCCAAAAATCCAGAAAAAATTGCTGTATTATGGGAACATGAGGATGGCTATAAAAAAGAATTGACCTATGCTGAATTAATAGAAAAAGCAAATAGATTGGGAAATGTTTTTTTAGAAAAGGGATTAAAAAAGGGAGATATCGTATTAATCATTATTCCTCGGTTAGTTGAAGCATACCAAGTGTATCTTGCTGCTTTGAAAATTGGTTTAGTGGTTATTCCATGTTCAGAAATGCTTCGTGCTAAGGACCTAAAATACCGTATTAATCATGCCGAAGTAAAAGCAATCATCAGCTATCATGAATATGCAAAGCAATTTGCAGAAGTGGAAGAGGCTCAACCACTTGTTAAGTTTTCTATTGGGGGTAAGGCTGACGGCTGGCTAAACTTAAATGAATTAGCTCAAACTGCGTCGAATGAACTTGCTTTAGCTGATACAAAAGCAGACGATATGGCATTCCTTTCTTACACATCTGGAACGACAGGAAATCCAAAAGGTGTTGTACATACACATGGTTGGGCTTATGCACATTTAAAAACATCTGCTTCAAATTGGTTAAATATTCAAGAGGGAGATATCGTATGGGCAACTGCAGGTCCAGGCTGGCAAAAGTGGATTTGGAGTCCATTCTTAGCAGTACTAGGTTCAGGTGCAACTGGTTTATCCTATCACGGAAAATTCCAACCAAAGAGATTTCTTACATTATTACAAAATTATAAAGTGAATGTGCTTTGCTGTACTCCTACCGAATATCGTCTAATGGTCAAAGTTGATAATTTAGCTAGCTATGATCTTTCTCATCTTCATACTGCGGTATCAGCTGGAGAGCCGCTAAATGCAAAGGTATTTGAAATTTTCAAAAATCAATTTAATCTTGAAGTTCGAGACGGCTATGGTCAAACGGAAAATACATTATTAGTTGGTGTAACAAATGGCATGGAAATTAAGCTTGGCTCTATGGGAAAACCAACACCAGGAAATAAGGTTGAAATCATTGATGATAATGGAAAGCCTTGTCCAGTAGGGGTAGTGGGTGATATAGCTGTTCATGTAGATACGCCGGCTTTATTTAAAGAATATTATAAAGACCCACAACGAACGGCTATGCAATTCCGTGGTGATTATTATGTAACGGGAGACCGCGCGAAAAAGGATGAAGATGGCTATTTTTGGTTCGAAGGACGCGCGGATGATATGATTATTAGTTCAGGTTATACAATTGGACCATTCGAGGTCGAGGATGCTCTCGTTAAACACCCAGCTGTGAAAGAATGTGCGGTAGTTGCCTCTCCTGATGAAATTCGTGGACATGTTGTAAAAGCATTTGTTGTGGTAAAAGAAGAAATCGAGTATGAGGAACAAGCCTTAGTGAAAGAATTACAGGCATTTGTGAAGGAAATGACAGCTCCTTATAAATATCCACGTAAAATAGAATTTATTGATGAATTACCAAAAACAATTTCAGGAAAAATTCGTCATCTTGAATTACGTCAACGTGAAGAACAAGCCGTAAAATCTAAGTAATGATAAAGAACCCTACATGTAGATGAGGTCACTGAAACAGTCCTCTTAACGTAAAAGAAAAGGTATAATCTCGCTAATTAGTGAAGAGATTATACCTTTTTCTCATGGCTAGGTATTGGTGTATCTACATATACGTTTGCTATATCACTGGAGGAATTGTTAAAAGCAGAAGCTGTTCCGACAGTTATTGATGATAAAATCGTGTATAATAAATTGACTTAATTAGAAATCTTAAGGAAGAAGGCTAAGAATGAACGTAAATAATGAAAAAGAAGGTATGTGGTATGCGGCACTTTCTTATGTAATGTGGGGGCTTGTACCTATTTATTGGAAGCTGATTGATTATGTATCGGCAGGGGAAACGTTAGCTCAACGGGTGCTTTGGGCGTTTGTTTTTATGGTAGTACTTTTAATTGTTACAAAAAAATGGCATACATTTGTAGATTTTGTAAAAGAAATAGCTAGGAAACCAAAACTTTTTTGGTCCTTATTCGTGGCGTCTCTGTTAGTCAGTGCTAACTGGGGAATCTTTATTTGGGCAGTGAATGCGGAGAGGATTTTAGAAACGAGTCTAGGTTATTATATTAATCCGCTTATTAGTGTGTTACTAGGAGTGATTGTATTAAAGGAAAAGTTAAGCCGTGCTCAAATTCTTGCCTTTGTATTAGCAGGAATCGGTGTGTTAACACTAACGATTCATTTTGGTACCGTTCCGTGGATTTCACTTAGTTTGGCCATTACGTTTGGATTATATGGTCTGGCTAAAAAAATGATAAAGGCTGAATCAGCCATTGGTTTAACGCTCGAAACGATGATGATGGTTCCTTTTGCATTAGGATATTTAATATATCTAATGTCTCAAGCACAATCTCAATTTTTTGTAACCATTCCGACAGCATTAGTATTAATAGGTGGTGGTGTGGCAACAGCTCTCCCCCTTTTATTTTTTGCAAAGGGTGCCCAAAAAGTATCGTTATCTATGCTTGGGATTTTACAATATATTGCCCCAACCTTATCGTTAATGGTCGGCGTTTTTCTTTATCATGAAGCCTTTACGAAGGCGCATTTAGTAGCTTTTATCTTTATTTGGTTAGCGCTCATTATCTATACCCTTTCCGTGACAAAATGGGGGCAAACAAGCATAGAGCGTATGAAGCATAAACGAAAAATGGGAGCGTGACAGCTTTTATTTTTGAAACTATTGGTGGATGATATTCGTATATAAAATCGTTAGTACAATTTAAGGGAGGATATCGAATGAATGGGAAACGTTGGGCGGCTCTAGGCATCGCTGCTTTTCTTTTTATCTCGTCCATGGGCGTATGGACGGCAACCACATTATTTGCTACAGATGCTAGTAGTATGCTAGAAGAACTCTTCCCTACTACAAATAGCAGTTTTGCTGAAGAAGTAGTTGAGGGAGAGGATGTATTTAATAAAATTGCCATTTTGGATGTAGAAGGTACGATTTTAGACACAGGCGATCAAGCCTCTTTTCTAAGTGCAGGTAGTACGTATAATCATCAATCATTCTTAGATAAATTGGATATGGTAGCTGAGAATGATGAGATTAAAGGGGTTATTCTTCGGATTAATTCTCCAGGCGGCGGTGTGTTAGAGAGTGCAGAAGTGTATGACAAAATCCTTGAAGTGAAAGCGGCTGGTAAGCCTGTATATGTGTCTATGGGTTCCATGGCAGCATCAGGCGGATATTATATCTCGGCACCAGCGGATAAAATTTTTGCTAGTAATGAAACGTTAACAGGTTCACTTGGGGTCATTATGCAAGGGTACAATTATGAAAAACTAGCAGAAAAGTATGGAGTAGAATTCGAAACGATTAAAAGCGGTCCATATAAAGATATTATGAGTCCAACTCGTGAAATGACAGCTGAAGAACGAAAGATTCTGCAGTCGATGGTGGACAATATGTATGATGAATTTGTGCGAGTTATTGCTGAAGGGCGCGGGATGTCCGAAAAAGAAGTACGTAAGCTTGCGGATGGCAGAATTTATGATGGGCGTCAAGCGAAGCAAGTGAAGTTAGTTGATGAAATTGGTCGTTTAGATGATGTTGTTGCAGGTATGAAAAAGGAGCTTAATCTAAAAGATGCACAGGTTATTCGTTATACAGATGCTACAAGCTTAAATTCACTATTAAACATGAGTGCTCAAAAAGTGATGGGAGTAGATGTGGAAAAAGCTATGCTAACCAAGGTGCTCACATCTTCTAATTCTCCACGCCTCATGTATTTATACGCGGACTAGGAGGGGATTAGCTTGAATGATGAAAAAGATGTACTCCTTTCCACTGAGTCTATTGAAATGACAGAAGTAATTCAAGCAGATGAAGGGAAGGGAAGGGAAACACCCTCACTTCAATTTGCAGGATTTTGGATGAGATTTTGGGCGTACTTAGCAGATCTAGTGGTGGTAGGAAGCTTGAATCGAATTCTTATTCATCCGATTTTTACCTTGATAGATAGCGATAGTACGTTTGCAGTTCTGACAGGAGAAATGATTGCTACAGCGATTGTGTATTATGTCTATTTTGTATTAATGACCAAATTTTTCAGTCAAACGGTTGGAAAAATGATTTTCGGCTTGAAGGTCGTGGCGTTAAAAGAAGAAAAAATGACATGGGGAACGTTAATTTTTAGAGAATGTATTGGTCGTTTTATTTCCAAAACAACTGTAATTGGTTACCTATTAGTCGGTTTTTTACCACAAAAGCAAGGTCTACATGATCTTTTTGCTGATACAAGCGTTGTGCTAGTACCAAGATAAGCTAAAGTTCTAACACCCTTCTATGAAGAAATGCATGGAGGGGTGTTTTTTTTATGGAACTAATATCAAGAAGTCGATTTTTGAAAGATACGCTCGAATTTATAAAAAATACTCGAATTTTAAGGTATATGCTCGATTTTGTAAATAAATAACTCGATTAATTCATAAACAAAGGAAATTAGGTTTATTTTTTATGCTCACAGTCGATAATGAAAGTTTGAAAGGGTGTGAGCGGATGAAGTGGATCTTATGGATTCTGATTATTTTACTTGTTGTATTGGTGTTAATCATAATCACTAAAGTAAAAGTAAAGATTCGCTATCAGCATATTAGCGATGATGATGAATTTATCATTAAATTATCAGCTTGGTTTGGATTGCTGCGTTACACCATTAATGTACCAGTCATTAAGGTAGATATGGATTCTGCTTCAGTCAAGTTGAAGGAAAATACAGGAATGAACGAGCAGACAAAAACAGAAAAAAACAAACGCATCACACCCGAGGATATGATTCAATCGATTAAGGATATAAAAAGGTTACTAGAACATGTTGTAGGCTTTCATAAAATTCTTCGTCATTTTTTAAAAAAAGTACAGGTGAAACAATTGGAATGGAGCAGTAGGATTGGAACGGGCAATGCTGCCCATACAGGAGTTGTAATCGGTTCTTGTTGGGCCATTAAAGGCGCGGTTATAGGCTTGTTAACGGCTACTCTATATTTTCGCGAGATGCCCGTTTTATCTATTACTCCTGACTTCCAAAGACAAAGAGCTGAAACTGCTATTTTTTGCATATTACGTTTTCGAATTGGGCATGCTATCGTGACAGGAATTAAGTTGCTTCGTTACTGGAAAGGTTCAAAAGGAGAAGGGATTAAGGGTACCTTCACGAAGCAAACAAATCATTCAAATAATCAATCAATGTAGAGTGGAGGAATCGATATGTCAGATCACCCGATTCAAGGCTTAATGACTGCAGCAATGGAAAATTTAAAGGAAATGGTAGATGTTAATACGATTATTGGCGATCCAGTGGAAACACCTGATGGCAGTGTCATTTTAACAGTATCAAAGGTAGGCTTTGGTTTCGCTGCAGGTGGTAGTGAATTTATTATTGATAGTCAAAAGCAAGGTCAGGAGGACGCAACTAAACAACCATTTGGTGGTGGTAGTGGGGGCGGAGTTTCTATCACTCCAATTGCTTTTCTTATCGTCGGCTCATCAGGAGTGAAAACGATTCATTTGGATGAAGGTACTCATTTACTAGAAAAAGTGCTCGACTTAGCACCGCAGGTCGTTGATAAAATTCAATCCATGATGTCAAAAAAAGATGATCAAAGCAATAATAAACAAAACAACAAGCAACAGCAGAAGCCAGAACAACAAAAACAAGAACCTCAAGCCCCGAAGCAGGATTTTGATATTTAGAAAACTCGGTACTCACCGAGTTTTTATCATGAATAGGGCGAGAAAATCCCTTCCTTTAGGAATAGGAGGGGTACTTCAATTTGCAAAAATAAAGTAAACCACATATGATTATATTTGTACATAAAGTTACTAAAGGAGGAATTGTTAATGGCATCTGTTACATTTATTAATAACCCGGTTACACTTGTTGGTACAGAAGTAAAAGTAGGGGATAAAGCACCAGACTTTACGGTGTTAAGTAATGATTTGAAACCTGTTTCTTTAAGTGATTCAAAAGGTACGGTTCGCATTATTTCCGTCGTTCCATCACTTGATACAGGAGTGTGTGATCAACAAACAAGAAAATTTAATGAAGAAGCGTCTAATCTAGAGAATGTAAAGGTATTAACAGTTTCTGTAGATCTTCCATTCGCCCAAAAACGTTGGTGTGCAGCAAGTGGTTTAGAGAATGTTCAAACACTTTCAGACCATCGTGACCTTTCTTTTGGGGAAGCTTACGGGGTAGTAATGAAAGAACTTCGTCTACTAGCTCGTTCAGTATTTGTTGTAAACAACAATGATGAAATTGTTTATGTGGAATACGTTTCAGAAGGAACAAATCATCCTAACTACGAAGCGGCACTTGAAGCAGCTAAATCAGCAAAATAAGAAAAGCAGAATGACTTCAACATGTCGAAACGAAGGATCTAGCTTATGGCTAGGTCTTTTTTTTGATTAAACGTATGAAATGCAAGAACAAGCTTGCTTACCTTATGCTTGTCTCAACTACCTTTTATCTATAAAATTAGGAACAGTATAATACAGGAGGAATAAAGCAGTGAAAACGACCCCAGTTGAACAATTATTTAACGAAATTAATGAAACAGCACAAATTTTACAAGAAGAACTTTCATGTACATATTTAGATGCACTTGGAGAAACAGGTGAGAACTTTTTTCATGGAAAAGTTATTCAAGAAGAAGTAAGTGAACTATCGAAAAAAAGATTAGTGAAGTATTATCACCAATTTTCGACGGAAAACTACGATAAAGAGACGATACGTAAAGCTTATCAGCTAGCCATTTTAAAAGGTATGAAGCAAGACGTCCAGTCTAATCACCAAATGACGCCAGATGCAGTAGGCTTATTTGTTAGCTATTTGGTGGGGAAATTTATGCAAAATCAAAAAGGTTATACAATCTTAGATCCTGCAGTTGGAACAGGAAACCTATTGTTCACGATTTTAAATCAACTCCCAGAAAAAGAAATAGCTGCATGTGGAGTGGAAATTGATGAAACCTTGCTTAAACTCGCTTATGTGGGGGCAAATTTACAAGCGCATTCGTTACAGTTATACAATCAAGATAGCTTAGAACCACTATTTATTGATCCAGCGGATGTTGTAGTAAGCGACTTACCAGTGGGATACTATCCGAATGACATGAGAGCTATGGAATTTGAGTTAAAAGCTGACAATGGGCATTCTTATGCTCATCACCTGTTTATTGAACAAAGTGTGAGACATACTAGGGAAGGTGGCTATTTATTTTTTATCATTCCAAACAACATCTTTGTGACAGAACAAGCACAAAAGTTAAATACTTTTTTAAAATCTACAACGCACATCCAAGGAATGATTCAGCTACCGCTTTCGATGTTTAAAAGTGAAACAGCAGCGAAGAGCATTTTAATTTTGCAAAAGAAAAAAGCAGGAATATCAGCACCGAAACAAGCATTGCTTGTTCAATTGCCTAAATTGTCGAATTTTGAATCAACAAAGTCTGTTATGAAACAGATGGATGAATGGTTTGAAACAGAAAAAAATTTTTTTAACTGAAAAAAGCCAGTTACATCAAGGCATCGACAATATTCGAGCATGGGACAAATAAAAAAATAGGTTGGACGAATTTGTTTGTCGTGATAAAATTAGACAAAATGCAGCAGAGAATTCTGTAACAGCTTGTAACCTTATACCAAAGGAGCGATTTATATGTCTAAAATTATGGCAATTAATGCAGGAAGTTCTTCCTTAAAATTCCAGCTTTTTGAGATGCCGAGTGAAAATGTTATTACAAAGGGATTAGTTGAGCGGATTGGAATGAACGATTCTGTGTTCACTATATCTGTACAAGATGAAAAAGTTACAGATACGCTTAATATTCCAAATCATGAAGTAGCAGTTGAATTGTTATTAGAAAAATTAATTCAACATAAAATTATTAATTCCTTTGACGAAATTGATGGAGTAGGACATCGTGTCGTACATGGTGGCGAAACATTCAATAAATCTGTTTTAATTACAGACGAAGTGATTGAAGAATTGGAGAAGCTTTCAGAATTAGCACCGCTTCATAATCCTGCTAATATTACAGGAATCGTTGCTTTTAAAAAGACTCTTGGTAATATACCAGCAGTAGCCGTATTTGATACAGCTTTCCATCAAACAATGCCAAATAATGCTTATCTATATAGCTTGCCATATGAATACTATGAAAACTATGGTGCAAGAAGATATGGTTTCCATGGTACATCGCATCAATATGTATCAGAAAGAGCAGCTGAAATGATGGAACGTCCACTTGAAGAATTGCGTCTAATTTCTTGTCATGTTGGTAATGGAGCAAGTATTACGGCAATTCAAGGCGGTAAATCTATTGATACATCAATGGGCTTTACACCTCTTGCCGGAGTGACGATGGGAACTCGTTCAGGTGATGTTGATCCTGCGCTTATCCCTTACATCATGCAAAAAACAGGTAAAACAGTAGATGGAGTATTAGATGTTTTGAATAAGCAAAGTGGTGTGTTAGCTTTATCTGGTTTTTCAAGTGATTTACGTGATGTTGAGGCAGCTGCTAACGAAGGTAACGAACGTGCTCAACTAGCTCTTACAGTGTTTGCTGATCGTATTCGTAAATATATTGGTTCATACGCTGTAACAATGGGTGGAGTCGATGGCATTATCTTTACCGCTGGTGTTGGTGAAAACAGCGCGACTATGCGTGCAAGCATTCTTGAAGGACTTGAATTTATGGATGTTATCCTAGATGAAACATTAAATGCGACACGCGGTGAAGACAGATTTATTCAATCAGAATCATCTCCAGTTAAAGTAATGGTTATCCCAACGGATGAAGAAGTAATGATTGCACGTGATGTTATTGCAATTGCTGTTCCTCAAGTTGTAAATGCATAACTTTTGACATAAAAGGTATAATTCTCCTTTCTTTTTGAAAAGAAAGGGGAATTTTTTTTGCATAAGCGCTGGTTCTTTTATTCGATAAGAATATATAGGACTTTTGATAAGTATAGGTGCTTAGCTCTAGACGTTTTTCTAATCATCTTATTCTTTCCTCTATAGTTATATATTTCGCAAACTTTCCTATGATATACTACAAAAAACACCAATTATTCTATTTGTAAGGGGGTTTGGAAATGGAATTAACAGCTCGTGAAGAAATCATTTGGAATGATCTTATTAAATGGGAAGAACAATTATTCAAATATGAAACGAATGATATGTCTGTCCTATATGAGAAATGGCTAGAGTTAACCTTTTCACTACTTCCTGATCAAACAAAAGAACAATTTTTTTCAAAGCTAGATCACTGGTTGTTTCATTTACATGGACTTATACAAAGTTCACAAATACAAATAGATGCAAGAGAAAGAATACTTGCATCTGCCCGAGTGTTTAATGAAGATATTATGACAATAACAGATGTAAAGCAATTGTCGATTGATCAATTAAATTACATAGCCAATCAGCAGATGGTGAAACATCGACTGTATTCTTTTACTCAAGGTGGTATAAGTGGTTTAGGTGGAGTTGTTCTGCTTAGTGGAGATATTCCGGCAATGACAGTCATTAACATTCGTATTGTTCAACTTATTGCTATGATATATGGGTATGAAGTGAATACACCAGTAGAAATGATGCTAGCTTTAAAAGTATTTCATGCAGGAATGCTACCAAAACGGCTTCAAGGAGCGGCTTGGGAAGAATTAATTGAAGAAACGAAAACAAAGGAAGATGATTATTTTTATACAGGCAATGAAGAATTGACGAATAAAAGTTGGATGGAACAACCTTTAAAGCAAATTCTTAAATCAGTTGCGATTACGTTGTTTCGCAATAAACAATTTCAAGGACTTCCCCTCATAAGTATAGCAATTGGTGCTAAAACAAATTATGAGGTGACACGTAAAATAAGTGATTTTGCACAAAAGTTTTATCAATATCGTTATTTGTATGAAAAAAAGAATGATTGATAAAAGTGAAAAATGTGAATGAGGTGAAGTGTTGCTGGAAGTTAGTTACCTTGACTTCTTAGTTTGAACTTTAGTGGTAGGAATGTTTGTCTTAGGGATAATCTACTATGATCAGTAAAACAGTCTTGAGAAATAGCTCAAGACTGTTTTACGTGTGCTTTTTTTCTTCGCTCATATTCTGGTTTATTCGATACCAAAGCCAAAGATCATTAATAATAGATGCGAGTTCGGCGATTTCAAAATTTAATTGGCAAGACCGATCGAAGTCATTTTCAACTGATAATTCAGCTTGTTTTCGGTTAATAATAACTTCGAGAGCTTTTATTCGATCGGGAATGCTGCCTCGAATACTTTCCCAGTGAAGGAGAATTTGTTCTTGTATATGTTTTTCGTATTCATCCCATTCCTTTAATAGAGTGGGAAGAGCGATACCTAGGCGTTCATTATACACAAATAAATTATTCATCTATTTACTCCTATCTTGACTGTTCATAGAATGATTTTACGATATTTTTCCTCTTTTTCCTATTAATAATGGATGTTTAAAATGTATACTAAATTATTGTAGATTTTCTTAAAAAAAGATATTGCATTCCTTTAACAAAGCTGTTAAAGTTTTAATCAGATATTGAATAAAAATAACAACATATGAATTTTTATTCACACGAAAGGGACGATAATATAATGGCAAATCAAAAAGTTGTATTAGCATACTCCGGAGGTCTAGACACTTCTGTTGCAATTAAATGGTTACAAAATAAAGGCTACGAGGTTGTAGCTTGTTGTTTAGATGTTGGTGAAGGGAAAGACCTTGATTTTATTAAAGAAAAAGCTCTTACAGTTGGCGCAGTTAGCTCATATGTAATTGATGCAAAAGATGAATTTGCAGAAGAATATGCATTGATTTCTCTTCAAGCACACACTTTATATGAACAAAAATATCCGCTAGTATCAGCTCTTTCTCGTCCGCTTATTGCAAAAAAATTGGTAGAAGTTGCAGAAGCTGAAAATGCAGTGGCAGTAGCACATGGTTGCACGGGAAAAGGTAATGACCAAGTGCGTTTCGAAGTTTCTATTAAAGCGTTAAATCCAGATTTAGAGGTTCTTGCACCTGTTCGTGAATGGAAATGGTCTCGTGAAGAAGAAATTGAATATGCACAAGAGAATGGGATTCCTGTTCCAATCGGTTTAGCAAGTCCGTATTCTATTGACCAAAACCTATGGGGCAGAGCAAATGAATGTGGAATTCTTGAAGATCCATGGGCAGCACCACCTGAGGATGCATATGAATTAACAACTGCTTTAGAAAATGCTCCTGACACTCCAGACATTGTTGAAATTGGTTTTGAACAAGGTGTTCCAGTGACGTTAAACGGAAAATCGTACAAACTATCTGAGCTAATTCTTGAATTAAATACAATTGCTGGTAAACACGGTGTTGGACGTATCGATCACGTAGAAAACCGTTTAGTTGGGATTAAATCACGTGAAGTATACGAAGCTCCTGCTGCTATGACATTAATTAAAGCGCACAAAGAGTTAGAAGATATTACACTTGTTAAGGATGTAGCTCATTTTAAACCAATTATTGAAATGAAACTGTCAGAATTGATCTATAATGGTCTTTGGTTCTCTCCACTTCGTGATGCATTGATTGCTTTCTTAGCAGAAACACAAAAAACAGTAACAGGTACAGTTCGTGTGAAACTGTTTAAAGGTCATGCAATTGTGGAAGGAAGAAAATCTGAGTATTCATTATATGATGAAAAATTAGCCACTTATACAAAAGCAGATGAGTTTGACCATGATGCAGCAGTTGGATTCATTAAAATTTTTGGTCTTCCAACAGCAGTTAACAGTATCGTAAATAACAAGAAGGTGAAAGCGTGAGTAGTAAACTTTGGGGAGGAAGATTTACGAAGTCTGCTGAAGAATGGGTAGACGAATTCGGAGCTTCCATTTCATTTGACCAGGAGCTTGTCTTAGAAGATCTTCAAGGAAGCCTGGCTCACGTTACGATGCTTAAGCAAACTGGCATTCTGCCGGCAGAAGATGCGGATAAGATTATTGCTGGCCTACAAGGTTTGCAGGCAAAAGCTGAAAATGGTGAATTAACTTTCAAGGTTGAGATGGAGGATATCCATCTTAATCTTGAAAGTATGTTGATTGACGAAATTGGTCCTGTCGGCGGAAAGCTACATACAGGTCGTAGCCGTAATGACCAAGTGGCAACTGATTTGCATTTGTATTTACGTAATCAAACGAAGGATGTTATTGCATTAATTAAAAGCTTGCAGGAAGCAATTATCGAAAAGGCGAAAGTAAATGTTGAAACGTTAGTTCCAGGTTATACACATTTACAACGTGCTCAACCTATTTCTTTTGCTCATCACTTAATGGCTTATTTCTGGATGCTGGAACGCGATAAACAACGTTTTACAGAAAGCTTAAAACGTATTAATATTTCACCACTAGGTGCGGGTGCTTTAGCTGGGACAACCTTCCCAATTGATCGTCACTTAAGCGCTGAGTTATTAGAATTCGACGGTATTTATGAAAATAGCTTAGATGCTGTAAGTGACCGTGATTTTGCACTTGAATTTTTGAGCAATAGTGCGACGATGATGATGCACTTATCACGTTTTAGTGAGGAAATTATTCTTTGGTCAAGCCAAGAATTCCAATTCATTGAGCTAGATGATGCTTTCTCAACAGGCAGCAGCATTATGCCACAAAAGAAGAATCCAGATATGGCTGAATTAATTCGTGGTAAAACAGGTCGAGTATACGGCAATCTAACAGGGTTATTAACGGTTTTAAAAGGACTGCCCCTTGCTTATAACAAAGATATGCAAGAAGACAAAGAAGGCGTGTTTGATACAGTTAAAACGGTTGTAGGTTCGTTGAAAATTTTTGCTGGCATGATTTCTACGATGAAAGTCAAAACAGATGTAATGGAAAAAGCAACGAAAAATGATTTTTCTAATGCAACTGAACTTGCAGACTACTTGGCTACCAAGGGTATGCCATTTAGAAAAGCACACGAAGTTGTTGGAAAGCTTGTTTTGTCCTGTGTTCAACAAGGTTGTTTCTTAGCTGATCTTTCATTAGAACAGTTTAAAGAAGCATCTGAATTATTCGAGGAAGACATCTATGTTGCACTTAATCCATATGAAGCGGTAAAACGTCGTAATAGTGCTGGGGGAACAGGATTTGCTCAAGTTCAACTAGCGATTGAAAAAGGCGAAAAGCTGTTACAAGCCTAAGAATAGAAGGCTGCCTTCGAAGTGTAAACTTTTGAGGCGGCCTTTTTTGCTTTGTTACTAGAATGTATTATCGATAAGTAATGTAGAAAAACCTTGCTCCGAAAGGGACGCAAGGCTTTTATGTAGGAAATTCAGTATTATGCTTCTTGATCATTAGTGCGGACGATAACAACGTCACAACGAGAGTGGCGAACAATTGCTTCTGATACACTACCAATTAAAAAACGTTCTACAACGTTTAGACCTGTTGCACCACAGACAATTAAGTCTACATTGTGCTTTTTAGGTAATTCTTTTGAAAGTTGTGCTTTAGGAGAACCAAATACGATGTCTGTCACAACATTTGCTACACCAGCTGCTTCCGCTTGTTCTTTATATTTTTGTACAAGATCGTTAGAGAATGTTTCAGAACGATCGCGAATCGTTGTATCGTATGCTTCAACAGTCGGGTAATTTCTTGTATCAATTACATGCGCTAAAATCAATGTTGCATTGTTATTTTTTGCAATTGCACACGCTTTCTTTAAAGCCCATTCAGCTTCCTGAGATCCGTCAACAGCTGCTAAAATAGTATTATAATGTTCACTCATGATATATCTCCCCCTTCTTAATAAATATATTATACAATAGTAGCAAAAAGAAAATGAAACAATTTCGTGAATATTTAAAAAATAATATGAGCTTATTTTACTATTTGTATTGACTTAGGATATTTCGTTAAACTTTCACAGCCATTTTCCGTAATATATATATCATCTTCAATTCGGACGCCAGCTATATCGGGGACGTAAATACCTGGTTCAATTGTGTATACCATGCCCTGTTGTAAAAGGAGTGGATTTGTTTCAGTAATGGATGGATATTCATGAATGCTAATCCCGAGACCATGGCCGAGACGGTGTGGAAAATAGTTTTCATATCCTTTTTCTTTAATGATGTTTCGGGCGGTTAAGTCTAATACAGAACAGGAAATGCCAGGCTTACTCGCAGCAATAGCAGCCTCTTGAGCCTTCCGTACGGTTTCATAGATTTTTACTTGCTCATCACTCACATCGCCATAGGCAACAGTGCGAGTAATGTCAGAACAATATCCTTCATAAATTACACCTAAGTCAAATAAGACAAAGTCACCTCGTTGTATTTTTGTCATTCCTGGTGTTCCGTGTGGAGAGGCGGCATTTTTACCTGTTAATACCATTGTGGAAAAAGACATGTCATAGCCCATTTTCTTCATTTCGAATTCAATTGTTGCGATGATTTCCATTTCTGTTTTTCCTTCTGCAATTTCATGAACACCGATTTCAACAGCAAGGTCAGCAAGACGACAAGCTTCTCGCAATTTTACTAATTCCTGTTCTGTTTTAATCATGCGAAGCTCGCGAATTTTTTCTTCAGCAGCAACACAAATGGGATTTGAGAAATAATGTTGAATATGTTCGTATCGTTCAACATTCATATGCTCTTTTTCAATCGCGATTTTTTTAAGCATGAGGTTTCGTTTTTTGATAGCATCGGTTATTTTTTCCCAAGGATTTTCTATATCTGTATAGCCAATCACATCAAAGGTCCAACCAGAATTCCTGGCATCAGTTACTTCCATTTGCGGACAAATAAGAATAGGCTCACTGTCTTGAAATGCAAGAAGGGCAAGCAACCGTTCATGTGGATCGCTTTTGAATCCGCTGCTATAATAAATCGTATGGGGTGATGTCAAAAAAGCAGCGTCTATATCCTGGGTTTGTAGCCAGTTACATAATGTAATTAATTGCTCATTCATTATAAAATCCTCCAATCACAGTATAGAATTACCTTATCAGTCTCTAAAAAAATTGTAAAATGCCGAAGGATTTTTTAGACTAAAGGGAGAATATGTAATATTGTAAAAATATGTTAAAGGAAGTGTAGAGTAAATGAAGGTATCCTTTCATGGACATTCAATTGTAAAAATTGAAACAAATGGGAAAATCATTTTATTTGACCCATTTATTAGAGGCAACTCTTTAACAGATTTAAAAGTGGAGGATGTTAAGCCAGACGTTATTATTCTTACACATGGTCATAATGATCATCTTGGCGATACGGTAGAACTTGCCAAAAGGCATGATGCACTAGTCGTAGGAATTGCTGAAATTGCTACATACATTGGTTGGCAAGGAATTCGAACGCATGGAATGAATATTGGCGGTAGCTTCGAGTTTGATTTCGGAAAAATAACATTGACACCAGCTTTTCATAGTACAGGTTACGCGACAGTTGATGAGCAAATTATTTATTTAGGCTTACCAGCAGGGGTTCTTTTTTCAGCTGAAGGAAAAACAGTATATCATGTTGGGGATACGGCCTTGTACTCTGATATGAAATTAATTGGCGATAAGCATAAGATTGATGTAGCTTTTATTCCAATTGGTGATAATTTCACAATGAGTCCAGAAGATGCAGCCATAGCGGCTCAATGGTTGAAGCCAAAAATAGTCGTTCCAATTCATTACAATACATTTCCAGTGATTCAGCAAGATCCATACAAGTTTATTGAGTCATTAGAAGGTAAAAACGGCAAGGTAATGGAAGTCGGAGAAGTAATTGAATTATAAGATTTAAAAGAATCTGATCAGCTGTTAGGATCAGATTCTTTTTTTAGATATGAAAGTTTAAAATTTTCAATGCATACTGGCGTCTTCCGCTTTTCTAATTTACTTCTTTTTTGGTGAACAAAGCATATGATGTGAAAAAAGGAGGGTTTTTCATGAAACAGCGATTGTTTTTATGTTTACTTTTATGCGGAGTGCTGTTGTATTATGCGGTTCCTCGTTTGTCATTTGAAGCTGGGGGGACACAAAGTGTATTTGCAGGAAGCTGGCTTGTATTTGCTCTGTTTGCGATAGCAGGTAACTTAACAGGTATCTTGTATTCGCCGAAGAAACGAAAATTAAGTGAACAAAAGGAATACAAGAAAATGCATTATTATTCATAGGGTTTGTTAAATGGGCTAATTCGCCTTATAATGATATAAAGGAATACCGTGAAAAGGGTGAATAGCTTGGCTACTAAGCATGAACAAATATTAAAACATATTGATGAGCTTCCGGTTGGAGAGAAAATTTCTGTCCGACAAATTGCGAAAGCATTAAATGTCAGTGAAGGTACAGCGTATCGAGCTATTAAAGAGGCTGAGAATCAAGGATACGTAAGCTCCATTGAACGTGTAGGAACGATACGGATTGAAAGAAAGAAAAAAGAAAATATTGAGAAGTTGACCTTTGCTGAGGTTGTTAATATAGTCGACGGTCAAGTGCTTGGAGGAAAATCAGGTCTACATAAAACATTAAATAAATTTGTAATTGGAGCAATGAAGCTTGAAGCGATGATGCGCTATACGGAGGCAGGAAATTTACTGATTGTCGGCAATCGTACGCAAGCGCATGAACAAGCATTAAAAGCAGGAGCGGCTGTATTAATAACGGGTGGTTTTGATACGGAAGAGCATGTAAAAAAACTTGCTGATGAATTAGAAATGCCAATCATTTCGAGTTCATATGATACATTTACCGTTGCTACAATGATTAATCGGGCCATCTATGACCAATTAATCAAGAAAGAAATCTTATTGGTGGAAGATATATTAAAACCTATTTCTGAAACAACTCTTTTAACAGTTGGGGACCGAGTGAGCAAATGGTATGAATTAAATAAAGAAACAGGTCATAGCCGTTTTCCAGTCGTGGATGATAATATGAAAGTTCATGGAATTGTGACCTCGAAGGATGTTATGGGACAAGAAAGGGAACTATCAATTGATAAGATTATGACGAAAAGTCCGATGACAGTCGGCAATAAAATGAGTGTGGCATCGTCGGCTCATATGATGGTTTGGGAAGGAATCGAGTTACTTCCAGTTGTTAACGATAATCAAGTGCTGCAAGGAATTGTGAGTCGACAAGATGTATTAAAGGCGCTTCAAGTGAGCCAGCGTCAGCCACAAGTCGGGGAAACGATTGATGATACGATTACAAGTTCGCTTATGATGACCGATCATCGTAACAAAGGCGAGGAGGTCTATAAATACGGAGTAACGCCGCAAATGACCAACTACTTAGGAACGATATCTACTGGGGTTTTTACAACGCTTGTTACAGATTCTGCGAATCGTGTTTTGAAGAATTATAAACGCGGTGATTTAGTTGTTGAAAATATGACGATTTATTTTATCAAACCTGTTCAAATTGATAGTACGATTGAAATTCAGCCTCGTGTAATCGATATCGGACGAAAATTTGGGAAAGTGGATGTCGAAGTATTCAACAAAGGAAAACTAGTTGGCAAAGCAATGCTAACATGCCAATTACTTGAACGGTCTTAAGAAAAGCGGAAGCGACTTGTTCAGCCCCGACAGCTGTTTGCGGGCCAGAAGGTGAAGTCGTTCTTTGACTTCATCGGCTGGCTAGATGCGACTCAAGGGGCTGGGTGCTGAAGCTAGACAATAAGAAAAGCAGATAGTATTAAAGCAAAAAGGATAATCCTCCGATTATCCTTTTTGCTGTGCAACATGTTCTGCTTCTTCAATCGCGTAGGGGAGATAAAACTTGTACATTTTATACCCACCAATTAAACTAGTGCCCCCTATTAGGATAAAAACAGCTGCAACAATGTATGTGACTATAGATTGAAATAGAAATAATTGATTAATGCCAAAAAAAGCAACAAATGCACCTAGTGCGATGGAGGACTTTCCAGAAATCCATTTCTTCTCCATTGGCAGTTGAGTACGGACGGATTTGATTTTGAAAAATAAGTAAAATACTAGAGAGACAACAATTAATACAACCAAAACAGGCATGGATTAAACAACCGTTGCCAAAAACTTATAAAACTCTATAAACTTTTGTTTGCTTCTTGCTTCTACGTGTCTGCTTTTGCCGAAGCTACTCACATTTGGTATGACACTCCACAAGCGTAAATTCCGATACAACGAATCGTACATATTAACAGTGTCTTTTATATGACTAGACTGCTAATTTTTCTCCATAGTTTGCTAAATTAATCGCTGCGTTTACATCTCTATCGATAGATAAGCCACAATCACAGCGATACATGCGATCAGATAGTTTTAAGTCCTTCTTAATATGTCCACAACCTGAGCATGTTTTAGAAGAAGGGTAAAACCGATCTACTTGTACGAATTGGATGCCGTACTTTTTACACTTGTACTCTATTTGTCGTTTCAATTCGTAGAGTTTTTGTTCTTGAATCGCTTTAGCGAGATGTTTATTCTTCATCATTCCTGTGACATGTAAGTCTTCCATTACAATAGTGCAAGGTTTGGTTTTCACGATTGCACTTGTAGCTTGATGAATGTGATTGTCACGAATGTTTGTTAATCTCCTATGGAGTCGTTGTATCTTCTTTTCGAGTTTTATAATGTTGCTTGTTTTGACAAAACGGACTCCCTCCTTATTCTTCTCATATTTCCGAGAAACGCTTCTCTGCAACCTACGAAGACGTTTCTTGGTCTTTCTCACTTCAGGTGTTTTATTGATATTCTTAAAGACTCGCCCATCTGAACAAACGGCTAATTCTTTCACTCCGATATCAATCCCCAAGACCGTATCCGTTAATTCAACTTGTTCTCCTTCTATTTCCGTACCGACAGCGATATACCAATATTTTTTATCGAACGTAATACGTGGGTTCGTATATTTCACTCCCATAGGAAGCTGTTCACTTGTTTTAACCCACCCAACTTTTTCGATTAAGACAAGGTCTTTCTGTACCTTTAACTTTTCTGTATCATTGTAGAAAGAAGGTCTGCTTTTTCTTCTGCTTTTGAACCTAGGCTTCTTAGCCTTTCCTTTGAAGAACTTTTTATAAGCATCACAAGCATCTTTTATAGCTTGTTTCGTTATATTGTTCGATACATCAAACAACCAGTTACACTCTTCTGTTTGCTTTAATACGGTTAGTTCTTTCCGTAACGTATCATTAGGGATAAATGTACCACCATTTTTATGGTTTTCTTCTTGCTTGTTTAACGTCCAGTTGTAAGCCCATCTAGCAGTACCTACAGATTTCCACAACTGCTTTTCTTGCTCTTTAGTTGGTTTAAATCAACCTCCAATCTTTATAAGATAAACGGAACAATTTTTTGACGATTAGTTGCCTAGACCTTTTTTGTTTTTTCCATTAATAGGAATTATTTATATTGTACAGCGGAAATAGTTAGAAATCCAATGAAAAACCTCTATAAAGTGATTTCTTAATGCTTTTTATTTCAAACAATTTTTGCTTAAATAGATATATACGAAAAGGAAAAGGGGATTATAATGAAGACTAAAATTTTAGCAGAAATAAAGAACTACGATACGATCATCATTCACCGCCATGTTCGTCCCGATCCAGATGCTTATGGATCTCAAGGAGGTTTGGCAGAAATTTTAAAAACATCTTTTCCTGATAAAAAAATTTATACGGTTGGAAAAGAAGATCCATCGTTAAACTATCTACGGAGATTAGATGATATTTCAGATGAAACATATGAAGGGGCACTTGTCATCGTTTGTGATACAGCAAATACAGCACGAATCGATGATATCCGCTATAAAAATGGGGCTAAGTTGATTAAGATTGACCATCATCCAAATAAAGATCCATATGGCGATTTGCTATGGGTTGATACAAGTGCAAGCTCTTGCTCTGAGATGATTTATGAATTTTACCTAGCAGGAAAAGAACAAGGACTGAAGATGAGTGATGAAGGGGCAAGATTATTATTTGGTGGAATTGTAGGAGATACAGGACGTTTCTTATTCCAAAATACAACAGAAAAAACATTTGCCTACGCGAGTGAGCTCATTCATTATAATTTTGCTCGCCCACAATTATTTCAAGAGATGTATGATGTAAATGAAAATGTTGTTCGTTTAAATGGTTATGTGCTTCAGCATTTTGAGGTGCTGCCAAACGGAACGGGAAAAATGATTATCACCAAAGAAATTATCAATCAATTTGGAGTAACAGTATCTGAAGCATCTCAACTAGTTGGCTCACTTGGGTCGATAAAAGGTGTGAATACATGGGTGTTCTTTATTGAAGAGGAAAATGAAATTCGTGTGCGCTTCCGTTCAAAAGGACCTGTTATTAATACGATTGCTCAAAAATATAATGGCGGCGGACACCCGCTTGCGGCAGGTGCATCGATTCATTCTTGGGATGACGTTGACTCATATCCTAGCTGACCTAGAGCAAGTGAATCAAAATGGATAAAAAGAAATTTCTATTGGATGAAGTAGAGAAAGGGAAGCTGTTCTGATAGTAAATGGGGGAGCGCAATACATGTTGGAAAATTACGGTATCGAAAATATGACAGATGTAGGTATTTCAATAGGTATTTTATTAGTATTTCTTCTGGTACGGAAGATTTTCTTGAAGTATATATTGAAATTTATTCAAAAGCTAAGCAAAAAGGCTCGAACTCCTTTTTTTACGCATACATTTAATTCGATTGAACAGCCTATTGGTTTTTTATTTATTGTTGTAGGCTTATATATAGCGATTAGATATTTTCCATATATTGATCAATCGAATCCATTAATTATTAAGATTTTTCGATCGCTCGTTATTTTTTCCATTAGTTGGGGGTTATATAATTTTTCTTCGGCTACCTCTGTTATTTTCGAAAAGATAAGAGATCGATTTGATATTAATATGGACCAGATTTTGATTCCGTTTTTATCTAAAGGATTACGGTTTATCATTATTGCGATTAGTTTCAGCATTATCGCTCAAGAGTTTGATTATGATGTCAATGGATTTGTCGCGGGATTAGGTCTTGGGGGATTGGCTTTTGCACTTGCAGCTAAAGATGCCGTTGCTAATTTTTTTGGTGGGGTTATTATTATTACGGAAAGACCGTTTTCCATTGGCGATTGGATTCAAACGGCGGATGTGGAAGGAACGGTTGAAGATATTACATTTCGTAGTACGAAAGTAAGAGCATTCACGCAAGCCTTAGTAACCGTTCCGAATGCAACCTTAGCCAATGCGGTGATTACGAACTGGAGTAAAATGGGGAAAAGAAGAGCGACATTTCATCTAGGTCTGCAAATTGATACACCGCAACAGAAGATTCAAGAGGTAGTTAAAAAAGTAGATACGTTTATCCGAAATCATCCTGGAGTTCATGAAGAAACGATTTTTGTTAAATTTGATCAATTTGATGTGAATAGCCTTGATATTTTTATCTATTTCTTCACTACATCTACCGTTTGGGGAGAGTATTTACAAGTAAAAGAAGAAGTGAACTTTAGAATTCTAGAGATTCTAGAAGAAGAGGGTGTATCTCTTGCTCACCCTATTAGTACCTTGGTTGTAGATGCAGAAGTCTACTTCGACTCACCAGCTTAGCTCTATGTAGTAAGTAAACAAAAAACTCCCTACGTTTGTACAGACGTTAGGGAGTTTTTGCATAGGATAAGAAATTTAGCTTATTCTCTTTAACTTTACCTCTATATACATCTCCGTATAAAACATGATTTCGACTACTTCTAAGCGATATTGCTTTTTGTTTATTGTGACGAATTTATTTTCAATTGATTTTTTTAGTAAACCTTTACTGTTGTAGATGGTTTTGACGTCTTTGGCAATCAAGGAGGCGAGGTCATCACGAATGACATCTTCCGCTTCGACGATGCTTAATTTATCAAGGTTGTAGGCTTTTCCGTTATTAATCTTTACCTGGACTTCTTGAATCGTTAATACCTTTTCGTTTTGCTCATTTAATTTTTGATAGTCTTCTTCCCAAATGGCGATTTTTTTATTTAAATCTTCTATTTGTTCTTTTTGCGCGTGGATTGTCGAAATCTGTTTTTCTTGTTGAATGCCAAACATATAAAAGAAAACAACCCAACTAATGAGAGCTCCGATTGCTATTCCGGCAAAAAACCGTTGCCAAGTTGGGTTATTGAAGAAAGGGGGAATTCTCATGATATATACCCCTGAGTGAACCATTTGATAATGAGGGCTCCTGTTTGTGCGCCGCCTAGTGCTGATAAGATTAACAGAACTTGTTTGACGATGTCTTTCGTTTGTGCGTCGAAGATACCGCGCTCAAAGCTATACATCATATCAAATGTACCTCCAATTGCCGCAACAATTGCCCAAATCCGTAAGTTATCAGATATGTGAAATACGGTTGTCATCGGTGCTTGTCCAGTAAAAAAAGCGGAAAGCCCACCTATTAATGCACCTCCTAGTAATACACCAAGTGAAATAAAGTAACTATTAATAAAGGCTGGCATAAACGCTTCATTCAAATTCCATCATCCTTTACTTATGAATTCCTTTTATCAATTCAGTCTATCTGTCGCTAAACGGACGCCTTCCGCTTTTCTTATACTAAACTATATGGATTAGTGGTTAGTGTTATGATAGAAGTTCGAATGAGAACATATTTTCTTTTTTGGTAATACCCTCTATAATAAAGAAAAATAGGTCTTAAAAAAGGGGGGAGAAAGATTTGTTTACTCATCTCCATGTTCAGAGCGGTTATAGTTTACTTAACTCAACGATAAAAATTGAGGAGCTTGTTGCTCAAGCAAAAATGGACGGTATGACGAGTATAGCGTTATGTGATCGAAATGTGATGTATGGCTCTCTCTATTTTTATAAAGAATGCCAAAAGGCTGGAATTAAGCCTATTATTGGTGTTCTTGCAGATGTTCTAGATGATGAGGAAGTAGCGCATCCACTTATTTTACTAGCACAAAATCTTCAGGGGTATCACAATTTAGTGAAGATTAGTAGCGCCATTCAAACGAAATCACCGCAGGGGTTACCTCCAAATTGGTTAAGGGCCTATGCTCATGGATTAATTGCTATATCCCCAGGAGCAGAAGGAAGAATTGAAAAACATTTAGTAGAAGGAAGAATCGAGGAGGCCACTCTTGCAGTGAAGCAACTTCTTGAGATATTTGGCTCTAAACAGGTTTATTTATCCATTCAACGTCTTGATGTTTCAGGAGAAGAGCTGCGAAATGATGCAGTTGAACAATTGGCAAAACAAATGGGAGTGAAGGTGGTAGCGACCAATCCTGTCTATTATTTGAAAGAGGATGATGCTCTTGCTCATGAGGTTTTATTGGCGGTGGGCAATGGACATAAGCTTGCTGATGAAGAAAGAAAGGCAATGCCTTCTAAACAGTTTTATTTTAAAAGCATGCAAGAGATGAATGAACGATTTACAGATAAACGGGATGTACTGGAAAATACACTTCATATTGCGCACAATGCGAATTAGCTATTCCGTTTCATCGTTCGCTTCTGCCAAAATATCCTACCCCTCCTGGCATAGCTAGTGACGATATGCTCGAGGAACTTTGTTGGCAAGGCCTGCAAGATAGGAAACCAAATCCACCGCAATCATATATAGAACGTCTTCGCTATGAATTAGAGGTCATTAAACGGATGACATTTAGTGATTATTTTCTCATTGTATGGGATTTTATGAGGTTTGCGAGAAATCATAATATTTTAACGGGACCAGGGCGTGGTTCAGCGGCTGGCTCCATAGTTGCCTATGTGCTTCAAATTACCAATGTCGATCCGATTGAACATTCATTACTATTTGAACGATTTTTAAATCCTGAGCGGGTAACGATGCCTGATATTGATATTGATTTTCCAGACCACCGTCGAGAAGAAGTGATTGCCTACGTGGCAAAAAAATATGGTCAATTGCATGTTGCTCAAATTATTACGTTTGGGACAATGGCGGCAAAGGCAGCATTACGGGATACAGGGCGAGTATTTGGCTTGGATATGAAAGAGCAGGAAGCATTGTCAAAAATGATTCCAAATCGCCTTGGCATCACGCTTAAAGAGGCGTATCAGGAATCCAAATCGTTGCAAGGATTTGTCAACGAAGATACGCTTCATCAACAATTATTTTCAATAGCAATGAAGCTTGAGGGATTACCACGCCATACTTCTACGCACGCTGCCGGCGTGATTATTAGTGAAATGCCGCTAACGGACATTATTCCGATTCAATCAGGGCATGAGGGCATTTATTTAACTCAATTTCCAATGGATTTACTTGAAGAACTCGGTCTGTTAAAAATGGATTTTCTTGGATTGCGAAACTTAACGTTAATTGAAAATGTGCTACTACATATCAAAAAAGGAACAGGTGAAGATATTGAGTTAGCGAAAATTCCGATGGACGATGAAGCTACATTTGCCTTATTTGGAAAAGGGGAGACTACTGGTGTCTTTCAATTTGAATCGGAGGGCATGCGCAAGGTGCTAATGAGGTTAAAACCTTCACATTTTGAAGACCTTGTTGCTGTGAACGCTTTATATAGACCGGGTCCAATGGAGAATATCGGGCAATTTATTGAACGAAAACATGGATTAGCACCAATTGATTATCCTCATCCGGATTTAAAGGAGATACTTGAATCTACCTATGGGATTATTGTGTATCAGGAGCAAATTATGCAAATCGCGTCGAAATTTGCTGGATTTTCGCTTGAAAAAGCTGACTTATTACGTCGAGCTGTTTCAAAAAAAAAGAAGGATATTTTAGAAAAAGAGCGAAATTATTTTATAAGTGGCGCAGAAAAGAAAGATTATTCTGACAAAACGGCGACAAACATATATAATGTGATTATCCGTTTTGCAAATTATGGATTTAATCGAAGCCATGCGGTATCGTATAGCGTAATCGCTTATCAATTAGCTTATTTAAAAGCGCATTATCCAGCCTATTTCATGGCGGCACTCATGACATCGGCAATTGGAAATCATGAAAAAATAGCTCAATATGTGCGAGAAGCTAAAAAGTTAGGAATTACGATATACGTACCTTCGATTAATTTTAGTACATATTCGTTTACAGTTTATCAAGATGGAATTAGATACAGTCTTGGTGCAGTAAAAGGGGTTGGCGGTATAGTACTAAAAGAGATTTTTGCTGCACGCCGAATTCGCAAATTCAATGATTTATTTGATTTTTGTATTCGTGTATCAGGAAAAATAGCAAATCGAAAAATATTAGAGGTTCTTGTCCATTCAGGTGCTTTCGATGAATTTGGCAAGGATCGAGCCACGCTGTTTGCTAGCCTTGATGTTGCCCTTAATCATGCCGAATTAATGAAGCCGGATGATGATTTGTTTGATCTATTTGGAGATGGAGAGTTTTCACTTCAACCGAAATATGAGGAAGCAGATCCTATCACTTTGGAAGAAAAGCTTATGTTAGAAAAAAAAGTACTGGGTCTCTATTTATCCGATCATCCAGTTACTAGTTATCGAAAGCTATTTAAGCATTTTGGATGTATGCCGATTGAAGAAGTAACAAGCAAGAAGGAAGTCAAAATATTGCTTGGTGTTTATATTTCGGCAGTAAAGAAGATTCGGACGAAAAAGGGTGAGACAATGGCCTTTCTGACAGTTAGTGATGAAGAAGGGGATCTCGACGCAGTTGTATTTCCAACTAGTTATCGAAACTTCGTTGCAAAGATTCAGACAGGTACAATTGTCATGATTCAAGGTTTATTAGAAGAACGCGATGGAAAACCCCAAGTAAATGTACAACACATGTATTCGCTTGCTGAAGCTAAGCAGATGGCCAATGCAAAAGCAGGCACGCTTTTTATCAAAATAGAAAGCGATCGTCAAACAAAAGATGTTTTACAAAAAATCAAAAAAAATCTAATACAACATCGCGGCAATACGAGAGTGATGCTGTATTACGAACGAGAAAATCGCTATGTACAGCTATCATTATGGGATTGGGTTACTCCCAATGAGCACCTTAAAAAACGATTAATTGAAATAGTGGGGATAGGGAACGTTATTCTGAGAAAAGAATAACTGTTCATAACTGCAATAGTTATGTTAATATTGTGAGTAGTATAACGTGGTCTGACCACTTTAGTTCAAGTTATTTACAAATGTTGTCTAATTAGTCCAAGGAGTGAGCCAATTGAATTTAAGAGAAGAAGCACTGCATATGCACCGTATTAATCAAGGAAAACTAGAAACAGTAACAAAAGTACCTGTTCGAAATGCCAACGATTTAAGCCTTGCCTATTCTCCTGGTGTTGCTGAACCGTGTAAGGAGATTTATGAAAAACCAGAAACGGTGTATGATTATACAATGAAAGGGAACATGGTAGCAGTTGTTTCTGATGGTACCGCTGTCCTAGGGCTAGGAAATATTGGTCCTGAAGCAGCACTGCCTGTTATGGAAGGAAAAGCGGTATTATTTAAAAGCTTTGCAGGGGTCGATGCGTTTCCAATTTGTTTAAAAACGACTGAAGTGGATAAAATTATAGAAACAGTAAAACTATTAGAACCTACATTTGGTGGAATTAATTTAGAGGACATCGCAGCTCCAAACTGCTTTGAAATCGAAGAGAGACTAAAAAAAGAAACAAATATCCCTGTTTTCCATGACGATCAACATGGAACGGCTATTGTTACAGTAGCAGGGTTAGTAAATGCACTGCGTCTTGTTGGTAAATCAATGTCAGAAATTAAAATAGTGGCAAATGGCGCTGGAGCAGCTGGAATTGCAATTATTAAATTGTTATACAGCTATGGAGTCCGTGACATTATTATGTGTGATACTAAGGGAGCTATTTATGAAGGCCGCCCAGATGGAATGAATGAAATTAAAGAACAAGTTGCACTTGTTACGAATCGTAAGAAAGTATCAGGCTCACTTACAGAAGTAATCGTGGGAGCAGATGTGTTTATTGGCGTTTCTGCGGCTGGAGCTTTAACGAAGGAAATGGTCGAGACAATGAATACAGATGCCATTATTTTTGCAATGGCTAATCCTGATCCAGAAATTTCGCCTGTCGATGCAAAAGCTGCGGGGGCAAAAGTTGTCGGTACAGGCCGCTCTGACTATCCGAACCAAGTGAATAATGTGCTAGCTTTCCCAGGAATTTTCCGTGGCGCTTTAGATGTTCGTGCGACTCATATTAATGAAAAAATGAAAGTAGCTGCCGTTCGTGCAATTGCTGGTTTAATTACAGAAGACGAACTTCATGAGGATTATGTGATTCCTGCACCATTCGATGAACGAGTAGCACCTGAAGTAGCAGCAGCGGTAGCAAAGGCTGCTATGGAAACAGGAGTAGCAAGAATTAAAGTAGATCCTGAAGAAATCAAAGCAAAAACAAGAAGACTCAGTGCTATCGGGAAAGTTGAGGCGTAATTGATTTGAGTGAGCAATCTTACTCTTCTAAAGTTTATCTTGATGTAGTGGAGAGTTTGCGTAAAATCATTGATACAGC
The DNA here is from genome assembly GCA_963790055.1 of uncultured Bacillaceae bacterium. Lineage (GTDB taxonomy): Bacteria > Bacillota > Bacilli > Bacillales > DSM-1321 > Peribacillus. Next base: position 112,714 of record CAWBND010000014.1, on the reverse strand, counting down.
TGGTTTATTACCAGGTGATAAAATTCCATCAGAACGAGAACTTTCGGAACGTCTACATGTTGGACGTTCCTCTGTTCGTGAAGCGTTAAGAGCACTGGAACTTTTAGGGCTTATTGAAACAAGACGCGGAGAAGGAACGTTTATTAAGGATTTCCAGGAGCACAGACTAGTGGAGCTCCTTGGAACCTTTTTTTTACAAAATAAAAAAGTAAATGAAGATCTAGCAGAAACAAAACATTTTCTAGAAATTGATTGCTTACGGCTTATTATTTCTCACTCAACTGATGATGAGCTTAATCAATTTATGAGTTGGGCCAAGCAAACGGATTTCACTGATGAAGATTTTTTTCTGAAAGTTGCTATGTGTAGTCCCAACCGTCTGCTAGAAAGAATTTGGCGAATCGTTAATAGCTATGCAAAAGCATCAACCTTTAGTAATAAAAAGATTGCTAAAGAGACATATTTAACCTTACTTACATATTTGCAAAAACGTGATATAAATCAAGTGATTGCGACATATTCAAGGCTTATCAGAAAGATGTCGAAGAGTGAGTGACAAGATTTTACACAGTATTAATTACGATTCTGATAAAGTATGGGACAAGATTGATGCATAGACTAGGCGATAAAGGGAGGATTGAGTTTGCTTAAAGATATTTTTGCAAAATCCAAGAAGAAGTATGCAACGATTCCATCTAATAGGGAAGCGCAAGATGTTCCGGCTGGAATTATGACTAAATGTCCTGGCTGCAAAAAAATCATGTATACGAAAGAGTTAATACAAAATCAGAAAGTATGCCTTCACTGTGACTATCATCATCCAATGTCGTCATTTGAGAGAATAGCCAGTCTATTTGATGGGGGAAGTTTTACAGAATTTGACCAAGAGATGATTTCTGTAAATCCACTCGGATTTCCTGAGTATATAGAAAAGTTGGATAAAGATCGACAAAAAGCTAAAATAAACGAAGCGGTTGTTACAGGGGTAGGTGCCATCAATGGGTACCAAGTTTCAACGGCTATCATGGATTCTAATTTTCGAATGGGAAGTATGGGGTCTGTTGTTGGAGAAAAAATTACGAGAGCTATTGAAAGAGCAGCTGATCTTAAAATTCCATTTGTTATTTTCACAGCTTCAGGTGGTGCTCGCATGCAAGAAGGTGTGTTAAGTTTAATGCAAATGGCCAAAACAAGTGCAGCCCTAAAAATGTTCAGTGATCAAGGTGGATTTATTATTTCCATGATGACTCATCCGACAACGGGAGGAGTCTCTGCTAGTTTTGCTTCACTTGGAGATATTAATCTTGCCGAACCAGGAGCGCTAATTGGTTTTGCTGGACGGAGAATTATTGAACAAACGATTCGTGAAGAATTACCGGAAGATTTTCAAACAGCAGAATTTCTATTAAAACATGGTCAATTAGATGCTGTTATTAATCGTAAGGAATTAAAGGAAACACTAACGACGATTCTTAAAATTCATACTCCGGGTGGTGACTTTCTATGATCCATGAATTGGAATTTGAACGTCCTGTGAACGAGTTGCGTAAGAAAATTGATGAATTAAAGGAATTAACGAGTACTGCTGAGGTAGATTTATCTGTTGAAATTGAGAAATTAGAGAATCGTCTTCAAAAATTAGAAAATGAAATTTACGAAAACATGAAACCATGGGATCGTGTCCAGATTGCTAGACATCCTTTACGACCAACAACACTAGAGTATATTTCTCTACTATTTGAAAACTTTCATCGAGTTGCATGGTGATCGCTACTATGGAGATGATGAAGCGATTGTTGGAGGGATTGCCGAGTTTAAAGGTCGACCTGTGACAATTATTGGTCATCAACGTGGGAAAGACACGAAGGAAAATATTCGCCGAAACTTTGGAATGCCTCATCCGGAAGGATATCGAAAGGCTCTTCGTCTAATGAAGCAAGCAGAAAAATTTAAGCGTCCGATTATTTGTTTTATTGATACAAAAGGAGCCTATCCAGGTAAAGCAGCGGAAGAACGTGGTCAAAGTGAGGCTATTGCGCGAAACTTGTTTGAAATGGCAGGTTTGAAAGTGCCGATTATCTGCATTGTAATTGGTGAAGGTGGAAGCGGTGGTGCTTTAGCTTTAGGTGTTGGTGATCGAATTTATATGCTTGAGAATTCAACGTATTCGGTTATTTCCCCGGAAGGTGCAGCCTCTATTTTATGGAAAGATGCTACCCAAGCAAAACGTGCTGCTGAATCTATGCAGATTACAGCGCCTGATTTAAATCGCTTAGGTGTAATTGATGGCATTATACCTGAGGTGAAGGGTGGAGCTCATCGTAATGTGAACGAGCAAGCTGAAGCGATTGGAACAATGCTACAACAAGCCCTTCCAGATCTTCTTCGTTTGAGCAGTGAAGAGCTTGTCAGTGAGCGTTACATAAAATATAAGAAAATTGGTCAATATACGTTTGTAGAATCACAGCAGAAGTCAATCAAAGAAAATAAGAGTGAAGAACAGTATACAAATTTATAATTATGGTAACGTGTCGTTTCCTAACGACACGTTTTTTACACAATATTAATGAATCTGACATATATTTTTCATATCTTTTTACAAGGTGAGACTTCATTTTTCACTGATAATCATGTAGGCTTAATTCATTGGTGTATTTGTTTATCCGTGAAGGACAATGTTTGAATCATGATGTGAGGTGATAAAAGTGAAGAAAATCGGTGTTTTGACTAGTGGAGGCGATTCTCCTGGAATGAATGCTGCTGTTCGAGCAGTTGTCCGAAAGGGTATTTTTCACGGTTTAGACGTTTTTGGAATTTACCATGGTTATCAGGGGCTAATTGAAGGAGAAATTAAACAACTAGATTTAGGATCTGTTGGTGATATCATCCATCGGGGAGGCACCATTTTACATACAGCACGCTGTCCAGAATTCAAAACGGAAGAAGGACAAGTAAAAGCGATTGAACAATTAAATAAGTTAGGCATCGAAGGAATTGTTATCATTGGCGGAGATGGATCATATCGTGGTGCGCAAGCGTTGACAGAAAAGGGGTACCCATGTATCGGTGTTCCAGGCACCATTGATAATGACATTCCTGGTACAGAATTTACGATTGGATTTGATACTGCTTTAAATACAGTAATAGATGCAATTGACAAAATTCGAGATACGGCAAGTTCCCATGAAAGAACCTATGTAATTGAAGTAATGGGACGTAATGCGGGTGATATTGCCTTATGGTCTGGACTTGCAGGTGGTGCTGAAACCATTCTTTGTCCAGAGTATGATTATAATATGGAAAAGTTAATTTCGAAATTAAACCGCGGTCATGATCGAGGTAAAAAGCATAGCATTATCATTGTTGCCGAGGGTGTATGCAGCGGGATTGATATTGCTAAAGAGATTGAAAAGAAAACCGGTTTTGAAACACGTGTTACGGTTTTAGGTCATGTGCAACGTGGTGGTTCACCATCTGCTCGAGATCGAGTACTTGCAAGTAGGTTAGGTGCGCGAGCTGTTGAACTTCTATTAGAAGGTAAAGGTGGAAGGGCAGTGGGTGTTGAACACAACCAATTAGTTGATTATGATATTATTGAAACATTAAAAAAGAGACATACTATTGATAGAAAAATGTACGACTTATCAGCGGAATTGTCGATATAAAGTGAGACTTTCATTACCAAGATTCTCATGGGACTTGTTAATAAATCATTAAACTAGAATAATAACTGTTAGAACAATTTTAAGGAGGAAACATCGTTATGCGTAAAACAAAAATCGTATGTACAATTGGTCCAGCAAGTGAAAGTGTAGACAAGCTCGTTCAACTTATTGAAAGTGGTATGAATGTAGCAAGATTAAATTTTTCTCACGGTGATCATGAAGAGCATGGAGCTAGAATCCAAAATATTCGTGAAGCTGTAAAGAGAACAGGTAAACAAGTGGCAATACTGCTAGATACAAAGGGGCCTGAAATTCGTACAAACAACATGGAAAATGGCACAATTGAATTAACTGCTGGATCAAATTGTATTGTTTCCATGAATGAGGTGCTTGGTACTCCTGAGAAGTTTTCTATTACATATGCAGGGTTAATTGATGACGTGTCAGCAGGTTCAATAATCTTGTTGGATGATGGACTAATTGGTCTTGAAGTGTTAAAAGTGGATAAAGATGCGAAAGAAATTCATACAAAAGTATTAAATAGTGGCACGTTGAAAAATAAAAAAGGTGTTAATGTTCCTGGCGTATCAGTAAACTTACCTGCTATTACAGAAAAAGATGCATCTGATATTATTTTTGGAATTGAACAAGGCGTAGATTTTATTGCGGCCTCATTTGTTCGTCGTGCGTCTGATGTTTTAGAAATTCTCGAATTATTGCAACAAAATGGTGGCGCTGAAATTAAAATCATTCCTAAAATTGAGAATCAAGAAGGCGTAGATCGTATCGATGAAATTCTTGAAGTATCCTATGGCTTAATGGTTGCTCGTGGTGATCTTGGGGTTGAAATTCCAGCTCAAGAAGTACCTCTTGTTCAAAAGCAATTGATTGAAAAATGTAATAACCTAGGAAAACCAGTTATTACAGCGACACAAATGTTGGATTCTATGCAACGTAACCCTCGTCCTACACGTGCGGAAGCAAGTGACGTAGCCAATGCTATTTTTGACGGAACAGATGCTATCATGTTATCTGGTGAGACAGCAGCTGGTTTATACCCAGTTGAAGCTGTGCAAACGATGGCGAGTATTGCCTCACGTACAGAAGAAGCTCTTAATTATCGTGATATTTTATCAAAGAGAAGTAAAATCAATAAAGATCAAGTAGCAGAAGCCATTAGTTCATCAGTTGTTCATACAGCGCATAACTTAAATGTAGGTGCAATTATCACGCCAACTGTAAGCGGACATACAGCACAAATGATTTCTAAATATCGTCCGAAAGCACCAATTATTGCTGTTACATCTAATGAACATGTAGTTAGAAGATTAGCCTTAACTTGGGGTGTTTACCCACAATTAGGACCAAGTGCAACAACTACAGATGATATGCTACAAATTGCGATTGATGAAAGTTTGAAAACGGGTATTGTATCTCTTGGTGATTTAGTCGTTATTACAGCTGGAGTTCCAGTAGGTGAAACAGGTACTACAAATTTAATGAAAATTCAATTACTAGGTGGTTCATTGCTAAAAGCACAAGGGATTGGACGTAAATCAGCAAAAGGAAAAGTGGTCATCGCTAAAACAGCTGCAGAAGCTTTAGAGAAAGTAACAGAGGGCTCTATTTTAGTAACAATCGGTTCAGATAGTGAAATGATGCCAGCAATTGAAAAATGTGCAGCATTAATTACAGAAGAAGGTGGCTTAACAAGTCATGCTGCTGTTGTTGGGGTGAACCTTGGCATTCCGGTTATTGTTGGTGCGGAAGAGGCAACAAAAATCTTACAAGAAGGTCAAAGCATTACAGTTGATGCTAGACAAGGAATGATTTTCGATGGTCATTCAAGAGTACTTTAATCATAAATTTTAGCTTGTTGATAGCCGGAGTTGTATAATGGTGATATAGAATGTGCTGGAGGAATGGACATGAAATATCTGTTTTGGTTAATCATTGTGCTACCGGCTATGGAAATTGCTGTTTTACTGTTAAGCGGTCATCTCATTGGTTTTTGGTTTACCTTGTTGCTTATTCTTGTAGCAGGCGCTTTAGGTCTGTTTTTAGCAAAGCGGCAAGGAATGGAAACTTGGCGAAAAGCTCAAGAACAAATGCAATATGGCTACATGCCAGGGAATGAAATAATCGAAGGAATTTGTATATTAATCGGTGGGGTTTTTCTAGTATTGCCTGGTTTGATTTCAGATGTTGTTGGAATCATCCTCTTATTGCCGTTTACACGAAATATACTTAAACCATTCGTCATCCGCTTTATCATGAATAGAATGAACCGTGGGAAAGCAACCATCATTCGATATAAATAAGGGAAGGGGCTATGCCAAAGGCATAGCCTCTTTTCTTATTTCTTTGAAAATGAATGTAAAGACCATATCCACTCTAATAAGTTACATCAATCGACAACTTTCTGGGAGCGAGTTAAAGCCTTTTTCTTTTCGCCGTTTTTAAATAATAGTTTTACCAGAGAAAAAATTGGATTATTACTATTAATAGAAAATATTAGATTAATATAGATTTATTGGAAATATATGGTAGATGGTGTTCGCTATTTTAGGTAGGACACCCTTTTATCGTTTTAATAATGTTTATGTATTGGGACAAGTATTATGTATAGGAAAAAATAGAATGTTATGTTAATATTTACCTGTAAAACATTTTTTTAGAAAAAAATAAAAAAAGGGGTGACAAAACAATTCGCTGTGTTATATAATACAAATAGAAAGACAGATAACTGTATTATAACATAAAAGGAAATTTTGAGGGGATGTGACGACAAAATATGCTAACAGAAGCAAAGGGGTTAGAAGTTAGAGGGGAAATGAAACCAGGCTTTGAAGAAATTTTGACTCCAGAAGCACTACAATTTGTTGAACAGCTTGAGCGGAAATTTGGTGCAAGAAGGAAAGAACTTTTGGAAAAACGAAAGGTCATCCAGACAGAAATAAACAATGGGAAATTACCTATGCTTTTAGAAGAAACTAGACATATTCGTGAAAGTAATTGGAGTATTAATCCACTTCCAAACGACTTACAAGATCGCCGTGTAGAAATTACAGGCCCTGTTGATCGCAAAATGATTATCAATGCTTTAAACTCAGGTGCCAAATTGTTTATGGCCGACTTTGAAGATGCAAACTCGCCAACGTGGACCAATTGTATAGAGGGTCAAATTAATTTGCGAGACGCCATTCGTGGAACAATTACCTTTGAAAATCCAAATGGAAAAACATATAAATTGAATGATAAAACAGCTGTTCTTAAAGTAAGACCAAGAGGCTGGCATTTAGAAGAAAAACATGTATTGTTAGACGGACAATCCATCTCAGGTAGCCTATTCGATTTTGGACTTTATTTCTTCCACAATGCGAAATCGTTGATTGAAAAAGGAAGCGGTCCATATTTCTATCTACCTAAAATTGAAAATCATCACGAAGCAAGATTATGGAATGATGTATTTGTACATGCACAAAATGAGTTACAAATTCCACAAGGAACGATTAAGGCAACTGTATTAATCGAAACGATTCTTGCAGCATTTGAAATGGATGAAATTTTATATGAATTAAAAGAGCATTCTGCAGGATTGAATTGTGGACGCTGGGATTACATATTCAGTTTCCTGAAAAAATTCAGAAACTTCGATCATGTTATTTTCCCAGATCGTGCCCAGGTAACGATGACTGTGCCTAATATGAGAGCATACTCATTGCTTGCTATTAAAACTTGCCATAGACGTAATGCTCCAGCTATCGGTGGTATGGCTGCCCAAATTCCAGTTAAAGGTGATACAGCAAAGAATGATGAAGCATATGCAAAGGTAAGAGCCGACAAAGAACGAGAAGCGAGAGATGGACATGATGGAACATGGGTAGCACACCCAGGTATGGTTAGTACAGCGAAGGAAGTATTTGATTTACTTGTTGAAAAGCCAAACCAAATCCATCGTAAACGTGAAGATGTTCAAGTAGAGGCAAAGGATTTACTACAAGTTCCTGAAGGTACGATAACAGAAGAAGGTTTGCGCATCAATGTAAATGTAGGAATTCAATACATTGCTTCATGGCTAAGTGGTCGAGGTGCCGCTCCAATCAATAACCTAATGGAGGATGCTGCGACTGCAGAAATTTCAAGGGCTCAAGTATGGCAATGGATTCGTCATCCAAAAGGAATTTTAGAGGATGGAAGAAAGATTACAAAGGAATTATTCCTTGCTATTAAAGAAGAAGAATTAGAAAAAATTAAAGCTGAAGTAGGAGAAGTAGAATTCCAAACAGGACATTACGTCGAGGCTGCCAAGCTGTTTGAAGAATTGAGTTTAGCTGCTGATTTTGCTGACTTCTTAACAAATCCGGCATACGAAAAACTTTCTTAATATTCAAAAAAGTATTTTTATAAATTTAATAATTTTATATATAACTAGGAGGAATGTAAAATGAGAGAAGAAAGAGCAAAGCAATTACAACAAATTTGGGAAAATGATGCAAGATGGACTGGGATTACACGCCCATATTCTGCAGAGGATGTTATTAAATTAAGAGGATCTATTGATATTGAACATACATTAGCACGTCGTGGTTCAGAAAAACTTTGGAACCTTCTTCATACAGAAGATTACATCAATGCACTTGGTGCGTTAACAGGGAACCAAGCAATGCAACAAGTAAAAGCTGGTTTAAAAGCAATCTATTTAAGCGGTTGGCAAGTTGCGGCTGATGCAAACCTTGCAGGACAAATGTACCCTGACCAAAGCTTATACCCAGTAAACTCTGTACCACAAGTTGTTAAACGTATTAACCAAACGTTACAACGTGCAGACCAAATCTCTTACTCTGAAGGAAACAATGATGTAGATTGGTTCGCACCAATCGTTGCTGATGCAGAAGCAGGCTTTGGCGGCGCACTTAACGTATTCGAATTAATGAAAAGTATGATTGAAGCAGGTGCTTCAGGCGTTCACTTTGAAGATCAACTTTCTTCTGAGAAAAAATGTGGTCACTTAGGTGGTAAAGTTCTTCTACCAACACAAACAGCTGTACGTAACTTAATTTCTGCTCGTCTAGCTGCTGACGTAATGGGAACACCAACAATCCTTATCGCTCGTACTGATGCAGAAGCAGCCGATTTAATTACAGACGATATCGATCCAGTGGATAAACCATTTATTACAGGAGAACGTACTCCAGAAGGATTCTATCGTACAACACCAGGGGTTGACCAAGCAATTGCACGTGGTCTTGCTTACGCTCCATATGCTGATCTTATCTGGTGTGAAACATCTGAACCAAATCTTGAGTATGCTCGTAAATTTGCTGCGGCTATTCATGAGAAATTCCCAGGTAAATTATTAGCTTACAACTGCTCACCTTCATTCAACTGGAAAGCAAAATTAAGTGATGAAGAAATCGCAAACTTCCAAAAAGAAATCGGTAAATTGGGTTATAAATTCCAATTCGTAACACTTGCTGGTTTCCATGCATTAAATCACAGTATGTTTGATCTTGCTCGTGGATATAAAGAAAGTGGTATGACTGCATATTCTAAGCTTCAACAAGCTGAATTTGCAAGTGAAAAAGACGGATATACTGCAACTCGCCATCAACGTGAAGTTGGAACAGGGTACTTTGATGAAGTAGCACAAGTTGTAACTGGTGGAACATCTTCTACAACAGCACTTGCTGGTTCAACAGAAGCAGAACAATTCCAGTCTTCTAAATAATGCAGATGTCTATCTTTTCCAAACAGAAAAGATAGACATAAGATGTCATGTCTAATCAATTACTCACATATATACGTTAAGTAAGGAATTAACTATCCTATGAAATGTTAATTCCTTGCTTTTTTTAGGTTATAATGCTTTTTTTCCAATAATAAATGCCCATATTTCATGAAATACATGAGCTCGATGAAGTGTGTTTATGATAACAAGGACGATTGGGCCAAGGATCAATCCGAGAAAACCAAACCATTTGTATCCAATAAATAAGGCGATAAGTGTCGTAAGCGGGTCAAGACCAATACTTGAAGAAAGAATTTTTGGTTCAATTAGCTGACGCTGAACAATAACAATAATATAAAGGACAGCTAGTCCAATCGCAAAATCCGTATCACCTACTATACATTCATAAAAAATCCAGGGAATGAATATAGAACCAGTACCTAGGTAAGGAATAAAATCAATTAGACCACAAATTAAGGCAATCGTTATCGCGTAATCTACTTTTAAAATAAGTAATCCAATTAGAATAATAATAGTAGTGAAGGAGAGCAGAGTAAATTGAGCTGTAATAAATCCAAATAATGCACGTTTTAAATCAAGAATAAGCTTTTTACCATCTGAAGAAATTTTATGAGGTAATATTTTATTTGACATGTTTACAAGCCTATTCCAATCTTTGCTAATAAAAAAAGTGGCCATTAACGAAAAAAATAAACCTGTTGTTATACTCGGAATCCATCCAAGGATAGTAGGAATCTTTCTTAAAGAAGACTGGATAAAATGACTGACATCTGTAGTAATGCTTTGACCAATATTTTGAATGTTTTTGAGAATAGTTTGCTGCTGGGTGCTATCTAATTGATTAAATAAGGTTGCTGTATCATTATAGAACGGAATAATGGTATTTGCGATGAAAGTTTCAATATAAGTAACGAAAGTTTCAATATGATGTGGGATAACGCCTGCTAAATAATTCGTGCCAGTAACAATTTCGGTGATTAGAAGGATAATTAGTCCCACTAAAGCAGCAAAAATAAGCAACAATGACAAAATAACAGCAAGGCTTCTAGGGAAGTACACTTTCTGTTCGAGAAAATCTACAAGTGGATTCATGAAAAAGGTAAGGAACAGGGCGATGATAAAGGGGTATGTAAATGTAAACATGTAAAATAGAGCAGCAATACTAAAAATGATGCCTCCAATGACGATTAGAAATCGAATAAAACGGTAAATATAAACTAAATTCACAGCCATCCCTCTCTTTTGGGAAAAATTGTATTATATATATTGTAACCATATGACCAACGATTGAAAAGTAGGGGACCATAGTGAATAAACAATTACTTTTCAAAGGTGAAATCTTGTTATGGTAATATAATTGAGATAAGAGCCTATTAAGGAGGTTGAAGATGGGTCCCGTTTTATTTTTACTTCTTCTTGGATTTATTGGATGGCTTGGTAAAAATACTTCATTATTGGTTGCAGCTGTTTCTTTATTGGTCATCAAATTTACGCCTCTAGCTACGAAGTTGTTTCCATTTCTAGAAGCGAAAGGAATTAATTTAGGTGTTACAGTAATTACGATTGCCGTGTTAGTCCCTATTGCAAGCGGATCCATTGGGTTTAAGCACCTAGAGGAAGCCGTTAAATCACCCTATGCTTGGATTGCATTAGCATCTGGAATAGCGGTTGCGCTCATTGCTAAAAACGGACTAATTCTACTTAATCATGATCCACATATTACAACGGCTTTAGTTATTGGAACGATTTTAGCGGTTGCTCTTTTTAAAGGAGTTGCTGTTGGTCCATTAATTGGTGCAGGAATTGCTTATATGTGTATGCAACTATTTGATTTTTTGAAATAACAAATGATGAGGGAAAATAAGTATAATCTATGAAAATATGATTTTACTCGCCATTTTTCTACAAAATGTAAAAAAAAAGGTGGAATATGTTCTATTTTCTCTAATAAAACAACATTTTTTTTGCAATTTAAGTGCTTTTCATTCCCAAAATAGTAATTATTGTTTATAATAAGAATTGTAACTGCCCTATATATATAAAAGAATCCATTTATGGCAGACCTCTAAAAGAGTAGTTATCAAACAAGCGCTCACTAAGAAGAACATCAAACATTGATTTTTAGATTGCTCTCTATTATGTATGAATGAAAACTGAAGTTATAATTTCGCTTATCTGTCTTGAATGTGAACGCTTTCAGTAGAAAGTGGTTTCTAAATCTAAAAATGTAAGTGATTGGTTAAAAAGCTATTTCTTAGAAGCGCAAGATTTATGAACAAGGGGCAAAGGGGATTATTTCAAATAAAGGAGAGATTTGTATGACGGCGACAAAAGGTTTAGAAGGTATTGTAGCAGCTGTTTCATCTGTTAGTTCAATTATTGATGATACACTAACATACGTAGGCTACACAATTGATGATTTAACAGAAAATGCATCATTCGAGGAAGTAGTCTATCTATTATGGCATAAAAAACTTCCAAATCAAGCTGAATTAAATGAGTTCAAAAAACAATTAGCTGAAAACGCAACAGTTCCAACAGAGTTGCTTAACCACTTCAAAATTTACCCAATTGATAAAGTGCATCCGATGGGAGCTCTTCGTACAGCTGTTTCTTTGCTTGCTCTTTATGATGAAGAAGCAGATGATATGAGCGAAGAAGCTAACTATCGCAAAGCAATCCGTATTCAAGCACAAATCCCTACAGTTGTAACTGCATTCTCACGCATTCGTAAAGGCTTAGAGCCAGTTGCACCACGCGCTGATTTAAGCTTTGCAGCAAATTTCTTGTATATGCTAAGTGGAAAAGAACCAGCGCCAATTGAAGAAGAAGCATTCAATAAAGCATTAGTTCTACATGCTGACCATGAATTAAACGCTTCTACATTCACTGCACGTGTTTGTGTAGCTACTTTAGCTGATATGTATTCTGGTATTACAGCTGCTATTGGAGCTCTTAAAGGACCTCTTCATGGCGGTGCTAATGAACAAGTTATGAAAATGCTTACAGAAATTGGTGCTGTTGAAAATGTTGACTCTTACATCCATGCTAAATTAGAGAAAAAAGAAAAAATCATGGGCTTTGGACATCGTGTATACCGTCAGGGAGATCCACGTGCAAAACATCTTCAAAAAATGTCTAAAAAGTTAACAGAGCTTACTGGACATCCAGAGTATTATGAAATGTCTATGAAAATTTTTGACATCGTTACTGGTGAGAAAAAATTACCACCAAACGTTGACTTTTTCTCAGCATCTGTGTATGACAGTCTAGGTATTGAACATGACTTATTTACACCTATCTTTGCTGTAAGCCGTGCATCTGGTTGGATTGCTCATATTTTAGAACAATACGAGAACAATCGTTTAATCCGTCCTCGTGCAGAGTATGTGGGACCAAATACACAAAAATATGTTCCAATTGAAAATCGTTAATTTTCAAATATATTAAATTTTTGAAAAAATCTATTTAATATTTCGACAAATTTGTAGTACAGTATACATGTGAGTAATAAAGGTTAGTTGCTCGATAAGTAAATAAAGATAAAGAACAACTAACCTCTTAAATTAAGTGGGAGGAATAGACGACATGACACAAGGACAAAAAATCACAGTAACAGACGGAGTACTTAATGTACCCAACAACCCAGTAGTGCCTTTTATCGAAGGGGACGGAATTGGTCCAGATATTTGGGCAGCAGCTTCACGCGTGATTGATGCAGCTGTAGAGAAAGCTTACAATGGTGAAAGAAAAATTGAATGGAGAGAAGTTCTTGCAGGGGAAAAAGCATTCAATCAAACTGGTGAATGGCTTCCACAAGAAACTCTTGATGTAATTAACGAATATCTACTTGCCATTAAAGGACCTCTTACAACTCCAATCGGTGGAGGAATCCGCTCATTGAATGTTGCATTACGTCAACAATTAGATCTATATGTATGCTTACGTCCAGTACGCTACTTTGAAGGTGTGCCATCACCAATTAAACGTCCGGAAGATGTAGATATGGTAATCTTCCGTGAAAATACAGAAGATATCTATGCTGGTATTGAATACGCTGCTGGTACTGAAGAAAACAAAAAGTTACTTGATTTCTTACAAAATGAACTAGGTGTAACGAAAATTCGTTTCCCTGAAACTTCTGGACTTGGTATTAAACCAGTTTCTGAAGAAGGTACAAAACGTCTTGTTCGTGCTGCACTTAACTATGCAATTAAAGAAGGACGTAAATCTCTAACTTTAGTTCATAAAGGGAATATCATGAAATTCACAGAAGGCGCATTCAAAAAATACGGCTATGAAGTAGCTGAAACAGAATTCGCTGATAAAGTGTTCACTTGGAACCAATATGACGAAATTAAAGAAGCAGAAGGTACAGAAGCTGCTAATAAAGCACAAGCTGCTGCAGAAGCAGAAGGCAAAATTATTGTAAAAGATTCTATTGCAGATATCTTCTTACAACAAATCTTAACTCGTCCAAAAGAGTTTGATGTAGTAGCAACAATGAACCTAAACGGTGACTACATTTCTGATGCACTTGCTGCACAAGTTGGTGGTATTGGTATCGCTCCAGGAGCTAACATCAACTACGTAACTGGACATGCTATCTTTGAAGCAACTCATGGAACAGCTCCAAAATATGCTGGTCTTGATAAAGTAAACCCATCTTCAGTTCTTCTTTCAGCTGTGCTTTTACTTGAACACCTTGGCTGGAAAGAAGCTGCAGACAGCATCACAAAATCAGTAGAAAAAACAATTGAATCAAAAGTTGTTACATATGACTTCGCTCGTCTAATGGAAGGCGCTACAGAAGTTAAATGTTCTGAGTTTGCTGACGAATTAATTAAAAACCTTTAATTTACCTTAATATATCTTTGGAAAAGCAGCCTGTTCTTGATTGGCTGCTTTTTCAAATTGTGGTAATATATACATGTGTATTATTACCATCATTTAGGGGGAAATGACGATGACTAAACGTAAAAGGATTTCAGTAATCGGTGGGGGCTTCACAGGGGCTACAACTGCATTTTTATTAGCTCAAAAAGAACTTGGGGATGTTGTATTAGTGGATATTCCGCAAGCGGAAAATCCAACTAAGGGTAAAGCACTTGATATGTTAGAAGCGAGTCCAGTACAAGGCTTCGATGCGAATATCATCGGTACGTCTGACTATTCAGAAACAGCTAATTCTGACGTGGTTATTATCACTGCTGGGATTGCACGTAAACCTGGTATGAGCCGCGATGACTTAGTTCAGATTAACCAAAAAGTGATGAAATCGGTAACACAAGAGGTTGTCAAATATTCTCCAAACTCAACAATCATCGTTTTAACAAATCCAGTTGATGCGATGACATATACTGTGTATAAAGAATCTGGTTTCCCAAAAAATCGCGTAATCGGGCAATCGGGTGTGCTTGATTCAGCTCGTTTCCGCACATTCGTTGCTCAAGAATTGAACGTTTCTGTCAAAGATGTAACTGGTTTCGTTCTTGGTGGACACGGAGATACAATGGTACCACTTACTCGCTACTCTTATGCTGGCGGAATTCCATTAGAAAAATTAATTCCTGCTGATCGTTTAGAGGCAATTGTTGCTCGTACTCGTACTGGCGGTGGAGAAATCGTTAATCTATTAGGAAATGGTAGTGCATACTATGCACCAGCTGCATCTCTGGTAGAAATGGCTGAAGCGGTTCTTAAAGATCAACGTCGTGTTCTTCCAACAATCGCTTATCTCGAAGGCGAATATGGTTATGATGGAATCTACCTTGGTGTACCAACAATCCTTGGTGCTAATGGTATTGAACAAATCATTGAACTTGATTTAACTGCTGAAGAAAAAGCGGCACTTGACAATTCTGCTGAAGCAGTTAAAAATGTTATGTTAGTTTTACAATAAGATAGAGTATAAGTGTTACATAAAGCTGCTCTATGAAACAGATTGAATAGGCAGTGGCTTAGGTCATTGCCTGTTTGTCTTTTTCAGGGGCAGTTTTTCTTTTCGCTTTCAAAATAATGACATGTATTATAAAATGAAAAGGAGAACAAATGAGAACGTATCGCAGGAGGAATATATGTCTAAAAGAATTCTGGTAGTGGATGATGAACCATCTATTGTAACATTACTTAAATATAATCTAGAACAGGCTGGCTACACTGTCATTACAGCACTTGATGGTGAGGAAGGGCTACGCTTAGCTATTGAAGAAACGCCAGAACTTGTTGTATTGGATTTAATGCTTCCTAAGCTTGACGGGCTTGAAGTATGTAAGCAACTTCGTCAATTGAAAATAAATGTTCCAATTTTGATGCTCACAGCTAAGGATGATGAATTTGATAAAGTACTTGGACTTGAACTTGGAGCAGACGATTATTTGACTAAGCCATTTAGTCCTCGTGAAGTAGTTGCTCGGATTAAAGCGATTCTTCGACGGTCACAACAGTCTGTTGTTGTTGTTGAACCAGAATTACCGGATGAACAGCAATCTTCTATTATTATCGGTGGCTTGAAAGTATATCCAGATCGATATGAAGCATTTTTTAAGGAAGATTTGCTTGAACTAACACCAAAGGAATTCGAATTGCTTGTTTATTTAGCGAAGAATAAAGGCAGAGTATTAACGAGAGATCAGTTGCTTAGTGCTGTTTGGAATTATGATTTTGTAGGTGATTCTCGTATTGTTGATGTTCATATTAGCCATTTACGTGAAAAAATTGAAGAAGATACGAGAAAGCCCCTTTACATAAAAACAATTCGTGGACATGGTTATAAGCTGGAGGAGCCTAAACAAGAATGATGACCTATCGCAAGAAGCTTCTCATTGCGTTTATTTTCATGATTATGCTCGTCTTAATTACGCTTGGTTTATTATTAGGGAATATATTTAAAAATTCCTATATGAATGCATTTAATAACACTGTTCAACGCGAAACAGACTTTATCGCTCACTATATCGAAATGCGTGGCGGAATTAGTGAGTTTTTAAGAAATAATAAAATGGACGATTTGTTGCCATTATTGGATTCAAATGTAACGATTCTTTCGGATGAAGGGAATATTTTGTATGACTCTAATGAGAAGCAAATAACAGATCCAGAGAGTCATTACAGTGTATTGCGCAAAATTACATTAGAAAAAGGGCTAAAAAGTGAGACTGGTTATGAAGTTGTTAATGCTCAAGAGGCATTTCATTATTATTGGCGGATCGTTAAAAAAGGTCAAGAAATAGAAGGATTTGTCGTGCATAGTAGTAAAGTTTCTGCTATTAATGAAATGAATAAGCAGATGTGGCAGATTTTAATTATTGGCTTGGGTGTAACGTTAATCATCATTTGGATACTTGGAAGTATCATTACGAAACGATATATGAGACCAATTGAAGCAGCCACCATGACGGCTATCGAACTTGCTCAGGGAAATTATCGAGCTCGAACAAGTATATCAAATTCAACTGAAACAAAAATGCTAACGACATCATTGAATATATTGGCCCGTAACTTAGAGGAAGCAGAGCTTTCTAGAGAAATGCATCAAGATCGATTAGAAACATTGATTGAAAATATTGGTAGTGGTGTTATTTTTATTGATAATAAAAGCTATATCACCTTAATTAATCGGGAATATAAGAGATTATTTAAGGTGGATCCTGTACATTTCATGTTTCGGGTATATCATGATGTCATTCAATTTGAAGAAATTATTTCTCTTATTGAAGAAATATTTCGAACAGAGAAAAGTACAAAACGTCAAATGGAGTTGCCATTAGAAAATGAACCTAGACATTTCGAGGTATACGGTGCACCGATCATTGGCAATCATGATGAATGGAATGGCATTTTGTTAATTTTCCATGATATTACTGAGTTGAAGCGACTAGAACAAATTCGAAAAGACTTTGTTGCCAATGTATCGCATGAATTAAAAACCCCAATTACGTCTATTAAAGGTTTTTCAGAAACACTTCTTGATGGAGCTTTATATGATGAAGAGACATTGCGCAGTTTCTTAACGATTATTTTAAATGAAAGCAATCGTCTACAATTACTCATTCAAGAATTACTGCATCTTTCCAAAATGGAACAACAAGTCATTGAACTCCAATGTGAAGAATTTGACTTAATTGTTTTATTAGAGGAAATCGGAATGATGTTGTCAACGAGAATGCAAGCTAAACAAATTACCTTTGAGATGGACGTACCAGCGAAAGCCATTGTTGAGGGAGAGGTATCGCGAATTAAACAAGTGTTCATCAATCTATTAAGCAACGCCGTTAATTACACTTCAGTAGGTGGAAAAGTAGCTGTCAGTGTAACAGAAGAGAAAGATGTTGTAACGGTTGCTATTCAAGATACTGGGATAGGAATTGAAAACAAAGAGCTTTCCCGAATTTTCGAACGATTTTATCGAGTCGATAAGGCAAGAAGCCGAGATTCTGGTGGAACAGGTCTAGGTCTATCGATTGTAAAACATATAATAGAGATTCACCACGGAAAGGTGAACGTGAATAGTACAGTAGGTGTCGGAACGACATTTACGGTTATGTTAAACAAAAAACTAAATAGGTAAAAGCTTAAGAAGTGAAGGCAATGGTGTCTTCACTTTTTTTATGACCACGCTCTCACACGAAATGAGTCAAAAATCAACAAAGTCGTATAACAAAAGCCTAATAAATAAGTAACCGTTTACTATTAACTGAAAATTATGAAACTTTACTTACTTTTGGACGTAAATAAGGATAAGAGCAAAAAAGGGGGGATTTTTATCGTTAGTTTAAAAAAGGTATCGACTATAACTGGACTGGCATTGTTAATCTTAATTCTTGGGGTGATAGGTGTATCTACTTGGTATACGGTTGATGAATCGGATCAAGCCGTAATTTTAACCTTTGGAAAAGTAGAGCAGAACGTAACGGAACCTGGCCTTCATTTTAAAATGCCATGGCCGATTCAAACCGTGGAGAAACTCTCAAAAGAAACGTTTAGTTTACAGTTTGGATATAAAAAGGAGAATGGGGAGATTTCTGAATTTCCAAATGAAACAAAGATGATAACGGGTGATGAGAATATTGTACTTGCTGATCTTGTTGTACAATGGAAAATTACCGATCCACCAAAATACTTATTTAATTCCAATGATCCGCAAGAAATTTTATATAATACGACATCTGCAGCGTTAAGAAGTATTATCGGTAGTTCAAAGATTGATGATGCACTCACATCGGGAAAAGCAGAGATTGAAGCGGATGTACGCGAACTTCTATCTCAATTAATGGAAAAATATGATGTTGGAATTTCCGTATTAGCGGTAAAATTACAGGATGTAGAACTACCGAATGATGATGTCCGAAGTGCATTTACAGCTGTTACAGATGCTCGTGAAACAATGAATACGAAAATCAACGAAGCGAGAAAGTATGAAAACAAGCGAATGAACGAGGCTGAGGGAGAAAAAGCAGCCATTCTTTCAGCAGCTGAAGGGGATAAAAAGAAACGAACAGAAATGGCTCGTGGTGATGTCGCTGTATTTGATAAATTATATGCAGAATATAAAAATAATCAAGAAATTACGCGTTCACGTCTTGTTATTGAAACACTTGAACAAGTTTTACCAAATGCTGAAATTTATATTATGAATGATGATGGAAATACATTGAAGTATCTACCATTACGAACATTGGAATCACAAGTGCCGGCAGCGAAGGATCAGGAAACAACTACGAATGGAGAAACACCGAAGAAAGGGGGAACAAGCAATGAGTAAAAATGTTGTTGATTTTCAAGAAAAACTGAAAGATCATTTTTCATGGCGTAAATATATGAAAGTTGGGATGTTCTTTATCATTTTGCTTGTTCTACTCTTATTTCTATTGATGAATGTGTATATCGTCAAAGAAGGCGAATACAAAGTTGTTCGTCAATTCGGTGAGGTAGTTAGAATTGATAATACGCCTGGATTAAAAGTAAAACTACCATTCATTCAAAGTGTGACGACTTTACCAAAATATCAAATGAATTATGATGTATCAGAAGCAGAGATCAATACGAAGGATAAGAAGCGGATGCTGATTGACAACTATGCAGTGTGGCGAATTGATGATCCGAAGAAAATGATTACTAATGCACGAACACTTGAAAATGCCGAAGCAAGGATGGAGGAATTTATTTATTCGGTGGTCCGTTCAGAGCTTGGACAATTAAATTATGATGAGATTATCAATGATGAAAAATCTTCAAGAGGTAGCTTAAATGATCGGGTAACCGAAAAAGTAAATGGGATGCTTGTTCAAGATAACTATGGAATCTTAGTCACTGATGTTCGAATTAAAAGAACAGATTTACCAGAAGAAAATGAAGAATCGGTGTATAAGCGAATGATTTCTGAACGAGAATCAAAAGCACAAGAATATTTATCAAAAGGGGATGCCAAGAAGAATCAAATCACGGCTGATACCGATCGGAAAGTGAAAGAGCTTCTGTCAACCGCGGAGGCCGATGCCGAAGTCATTCGTGCAGAAGGGGAAGGAGAAGCAGCGCAAATTTACAATCAATCTTTTTCGAAGGATCCTGACTTTTATCAATTATATAGAACATTAGAATCGTATAAAAAAACGGTTGGTGAACAAAGCGTTATCATTTTACCATCCGATTCTCCATACGCTAAATTGTTAATGGGATATACTGAATAATTTGTACAATAGCCGTTCTTTTTCTTTCCACTCATTCTCATGGTAGAATAGAGAAAGAAAAAGAGCGGTTTTTAGGAGGCACAGTTTTTTGGGAAAAAAATTAGTATTAATAGATGGAAATAGTATTGCGTACCGGGCTTTTTTTGCCCTGCCACTTTTAAATAATGATAAAGGCGTGTATACCAATTCTGTGTATGGCTTTACGATGATGTTGAATCGAATTATGGAAGAAGAGCAACCAACGCATATACTGGTTGCCTTTGATGCGGGCAAAACAACTTTTCGACATGCGACGTATGGAGAATATAAAGCTGGGCGTCAAAAAACACCGAATGAATTGTCAGAGCAATTTCCGTTTATTCGTGAATTGCTCGATTGCTTTCAAATTAAGCGTTATGAGTTAGAAAACTATGAGGCAGACGATATTATCGGTACGCTGTCATTGCAGGCTGAACAAGAAGGCTTCGAGGTAAAAGTCATTTCAGGTGATAAAGATTTAACTCAATTAACGTCAGATAAAACGACGGTTTCGATTACGAAAAAAGGGATTACGGAGATGGAGAGTTATACTCCTGAACATGTACAAGAAAAATATGGATTATCTCCTCTGCAAATTATTGATCTAAAAGGTTTGATGGGAGATGCTTCCGATAATATTCCTGGTATTCCTGGTGTTGGAGAAAAAACGGCGTTGAAGCTTTTACATCAATTTGAAACGGTAGAGCATCTTGTTGAATCGATTGAAGATGTCAGCGGCCAGAAACTAAAAGAAAAAATAAGTGAGCATAAAGAGTTAGCGCTATTAAGTAAAAGTTTGGCGACTATTATGCGAGAAGCACCTATTGAAGTTACACTGGATGAAACTGTGTATAACGGAATGAATACAGAAAAAGTAGTGGCGTTCTATAAAGAGTTAGGGTTTCAAACTTTGCTGGATAAAATGAATGAAAGCGCTACTGAAGAAGCTGAGCAAGAACCGATTGATGTTCAAATTATTCAAAGTCCTACTGATGAGCTCTTTTCCAATGAAAATGGTTTGTATGTGGAAATTTTAGAGGATAATTATCATCATGCTGATATTATTGGAATCTCGCTTAGCAACGAATATGGACATTTTTATTTTCCTGGTGAGAGTGCGCTTCAATCGGATGCTTTTAAAAGGTGGGCGGAGGATGAGTCAAAGCATAAAACAGTCTATGATGCGAAACGGATGATTGTGGCTCTTCGACATCGAAATATTGATCTAAAAGGGATTGATTTTGATGTTTTTCTAGCTTCGTATATATTAAATCCTTCAGAATCGGTAGCTGATGTGGCGGCGATTGTACAGGTACAAGAGCTAGCGCCGCTTATCAGTGATGAAGGATTTTATGGAAAAGGAGCGAAGCGGAAAATCCCTGGTGAAGCGGAATTAAGTGAACATCTTGCCCGTAAGGCAAAGACCCTTTTAACTTTGAAGGAATCGATGATTGTGAAGTTAGAAGAGTATGAGCAGTATCGTTTATTAATGGAGCTTGAACTACCATTATCCAATATTTTAGCCGAAATGGAATGGCAAGGTGTAAAGGTGGATGTCGATAGGCTGAAGTTGATGGGACAAGAACTATTAATACGTCTTCACTCGATTGAAACCAAAATTTTTGATCTAGCGGGTGAAGCCTTCAACATTAATTCACCAAAGCAGCTTGGCTCGATTTTGTTTGAAAAACTAGAACTTCCTGTTCTAAAGAAAACCAAAACAGGCTATTCAACCTCAGCAGATGTGCTGGAAAAATTGGAGAATAAGCATGAAATTGTCAGAGAAATTCTTCATTATCGTCAGCTTGCAAAGCTGCAATCTACGTATATTGAAGGGCTATTAAAAGTAGTCGATCCAAATACGAATAAAGTACATACTCGTTTTAACCAAGCTCTTACACAGACTGGTCGATTAAGCTCGACAGATCCGAATCTGCAGAATATTCCTATTCGCTTAGAGGAAGGCCGTAAAATTAGACAAGCCTTTACCGCTTCTGAAAAGGATTGGATTATTTTTGCCGCCGATTATTCACAAATTGAGCTTCGTGTGCTAGCTCATATGGCTAATGACCAAAGTCTTGTCGATGCTTTCAAGAAAGGGATGGATATTCACACAAAAACAGCCATGGATGTATTTCATGTGACTGCAGACGAAGTAACACCAAATATGCGTCGCCAAGCAAAAGCTGTTAACTTTGGAATAGTGTACGGAATCAGTGATTATGGTTTATCACAAAATCTAGGAATTACTCGAAAAGAAGCAGCTGAATTTATTGCGAAATACTTTAAAAGTTTCCCAGGTGTACAAGATTATATGGACTGGAGCATTCAGGAAGCTCGTCAAAAAGGGTACAGTATAACATTGTTGCAAAGACGTCGTTATATTCCGGAAATGACAAGCCGAAACTTTAATATAAGGAGCTTTGCTGAACGAACAGCAATGAATACCCCTATTCAAGGGAGTGCTGCGGATATTATTAAGCTAGCTATGATTAATATGAGCGAGCGCTTGAAGCAAGAAGGCTTGAAAACACGTATGCTTCTCCAAGTACATGATGAATTAATTTTCGAAGCACCACCTGAAGAACTTGAGATTTTGAAAAAAATTGTACCTGAAGAAATGGAACATGCCATTTCATTAAACGTACCATTGAAAGTTGATTACAACTTCGGATCAACATGGTTTGATGCAAAATAATCAACATAGCAACAAAGTGAATATAAATGACTACAAAAAATATAGTTAAAAAACAAAGGTGGCGCGAATGCAGCCCGTACTAATAAACGCCTTCAGTAAAATTAGATTTTTCTCAAACTGAAGGGTCACATACAAATATGTGCGGAGTTCCGCCCCTTGTCCGCTGAGGTGACATACATGCCTGAACTTCCTGAGGTAGAAACAGTCAGAAGAACATTAGAACAGCTTGTATTAGGAAAAGAAATAAAAGAGGTAGCAGTGCTTTGGCCGAACATTATTAAAAAGCCGGAGCCAGTGGAGCAGTTTCAAGATGCGCTTATTGGACAAACGATCCGTGCCATTGGTCGTCGTGGGAAATTTTTAATTTTTACGTTAGACGATTATTCAATGGTTTCCCATTTGCGGATGGAAGGAAAGTATGGATTATATCCAAAAGCAGAACCGTATGATAAGCATACGCATGTAATCTTTTCCTTTACGGATGGTACGGAGTTAAGATATCGTGATGTACGTAAATTTGGCACGATGCATTTATTTGCAAAAGGTCAAGAACTTACTAGCTTGCCATTGCTCAATCTTGGTCCAGAGCCGTTATCCTCTGACTTTACCGTACAGTCTTTGCGTGAGAAGTTAGCGAAAACAAGTCGAAAGATTAAGCCTGTTTTACTTGATCAAAACATTGTGGTTGGAATTGGGAACATTTATGTGGATGAGTCACTATTTCGTGCAGGTATTCATCCAGAGCGAACGGCTTCATCCTTGACAGAATCAGAAATTGAGAAGCTTCATCAAGAAATTATTGCGACGTTATCGGAAGCTGTTGAAAAAGGGGGCAGCACGATTCGTTCTTATGTCAACTCTCAAGGACAGATTGGTATGTTTCAATTGGAACTATATGTTTATGGACGAAAGGGAGAGGCATGCAAAAAGTGCGGGACGACGATTGAAAAGCTTGTTGTTGGAGGGCGTGGTACCCATATTTGTCCGTCCTGTCAGGTACCTGGAAAATAGAGATATTTGAGTAAGGAGCTTTTGCTTTAGCTGGTCCGCAAGCAGCTTGTCGGGGCTAAACGAGCCAGCTCCGCTTTTCTTATTGTCTAGCTGCACCGGCTAGCTTGCTGTGCAGAAGATAATTGCCCCTAAAAGGCAAAGAGCGCCTTTTGGGTCAATTCCTATCTGCTTCACAAGCTGAACGAGCCGGTTCCGCTTTTCTTTTAATCACATCGGATGGGCTTCTGTCATATACTGTGCGTAGCAACAGAGTGGGAAGGGAGTATTCTTCGATGTGGTTACAACTTATCATTCTTTCAGTCGCATTAAGTATTGATGGATTTGGAGTCGGAGTATCGTTAGGGATGCGGGGTATGAAGATCCCCTTTAAATCGATTGTCGTCATCTCCATTTGTTCTGCTATTAGTCTTGGTGTGGCTATGTTGATTGGTGAATTTATTAGTCAGCACGTTTCTCAGGGGGCTGCCGAAAAAACAGGTGGCATTATTTTAATTTTGCTTGGAATATGGCTGGTTTTCCAATTTTTCAAAAAAGAAAAAGAGACTACTGAAATTCAATCAAAAGAAAAAGTCATTTTTAATTATGAAATTAAATCACTCGGTGTGGTAATCCATATTTTACAAAAACCAACCGATGTCGATTTTGATAAATCAGGAACCATTAATGGTGTCGAAGCGCTTGTGCTTGGTGTAGCACTTTCGCTCGATGCGTTTGGTGCAGGAATTGGAGCGGCCATGATTGGAATTTCTCCATTAATTCTTGCAGTAGCCATTGGCTGTATGAGTTCGATTTTTATTTGGAGTGGGCTGCAAAGTGGTAAACTACTTTCTAAAAGAAGGCTTGTAAAACATTTATCTTTTCTTCCAGGAGTTTTACTGATTATGATTGGTCTTTTTAAATTATAGGAGCTGTAGTAAAGGAGATTAGTATGGGACATATTTTTGGAATTACGGGAGGCATTGCGAGTGGAAAGAGCAGTGTCAGCACATTTATTAAAGAATTAGGCTTTCCCATTATTGATGCAGATATTGTTGCACGCGAAGTAGTAGAGCCAGGTGAAGATGCTTATTATGAAATTATTCATGCCTTTGGTGAGAGTATTCTGTTGCTAGAAGGAGGTATTGATCGGGCTAAATTAGGAAATCTTATTTTTCATAATGAAGAAAAAAGATTGTGTTTAAATAGCATTGTTCATCCTGCTGTTCGAAAGAGAATGAGAGAGTTAGCGGAAAAGGCCTTTCAAGATGGAGCGAAAACCGTTTTTATGGATATCCCATTGTTGTTTGAAAGCAAGCTCACATTTATGGTTGAAAAAACGTTGCTTGTTTATGTAGATGAGGAGGTCCAGCTTGAGCGATTAATGAATCGTAACAACTTATCGAAAAGCGATGCGTTTGCTCGTATCTCTTCACAAATGCCATTAAAAGAAAAAAAAGCATTAGCAGATGCTGTTGTAGATAATAATAGAGATTTTGAAGAAACAAAGGAGCAGGTTCGGTCCGTCTTAATGAGCTGGAATGTATTATAAATGGGTTAATCATTGGGAAAAGAGGCTTTCACAGCTTCTTTTTTTATTTGTATGTATAAAAGATCCATACAATCTAGTAGTGAGGGAGATAAACATATTAAAGAAGGAACCTCAGTTTCTTCTTTTTTTATTACTATTTTAAAATTATTATAGCCTTTTTATAGCACATTTCCTTTCGATTGTGTTATACTATTTATATATGAGGAAGTGAAAAAGTATAACACTAATTTGGGAGGTCCAAACATAATGAATGCAAGAATAGCAATAAACGGATTTGGGAGAATAGGCAGAATGGTTTTCCGAAAGGCCATCTTAGATGAAGGTTTGGACGTTGTTGCAGTTAATGCTAGTTATCCAGCTACAACTTTAGCACACTTATTAAAATATGATACGATTCATGGTAAATTTGATGGAGAAATTGTAGTGGAAGATGATGCGCTTATTGTAAATGGACGTCGAGTACAACTAATCAATAATCGCGATCCAAAGCAATTACCTTGGAAAGAACTTAATATAGATATCGTTGTAGAAGCGACGGGAAAATTCAACGAGCGTGACAAAGCAGCTCTTCACCTAGATGCAGGAGCGAAAAGAGTGATTCTTTCAGCACCTGGTAAAAATGAAGATGTAACGATTGTTATGGGAGTGAATGAGGAAGCTTTAGATCTTGATAAGCACTTTGTTATTTCAAATGCATCATGTACAACAAACTGCTTAGCTCCAGTTGCTAAAGTATTAAATAATAAATTTGGAATTGATAATGGATTAATGACAACCGTCCATTCTTATACAAATGATCAAAATAATATTGATAATCCACATAAAGATTTAAGACGTGCTCGTGCGTGTGGAGCAAGCATTATTCCAACAACTACAGGAGCGGCGAAAGCGTTGTCATTAGTGCTTCCTGAATTAAAAGGAAAGCTTCATGGTATGGCTTTACGTGTACCAACACCTGATGTTTCTTTAGTAGATCTTGTAGTGGATTTAAATCGTGATGTAACGGTTGAAGAAATTAACGAAGCATTTATTGAGGCCGCTCAAAATGAATTAAAAGGCATTATTGAATTCACTAACGAGCCGCTTGTTTCGGTAGACTTTACAACAAACCCACATTCATCTATTATCGATGGCTTATCTACTATGGTAATTAATAATAGAAAAGTAAAAGTACTTGCTTGGTATGACAATGAGTGGGGCTATTCAAACCGAGTTGTTGATTTGGTTCATTTAGTTGCGGCTAAATTGGGGGAAAGTTCTAAAGTACATGTTGGATAATGAATAATCATAAAAGTCTACTGTGATTGCAGTAGGCTTTTATGATGTCTAAATTTTGTTAAATAAATTACAGGTTATTTACCAAAAATTGGTTGCGGAAAGAATATAAACATCGTATACTATGAATCGTGAACTTCTCCAGTAGAGGTTTGCATAATGGCTACTTAAAGGGTTAGGACCTCTTTGGACTAACTTTCCCCCGTGGTAGTTGTTACTATTCATAAAAACTTCTAAATTATGTTAGGGGGAAGTAATATGGAAACAATGGGTAGACATGTTATTGCAGAACTTTGGGGTTGTGACTTTGAAAAGTTAAATAATATGGATTTTATTGAAAGAACATTTGTTGATGCAGCTTTAAAATCAGGCGCTGAGATTCGTGAAGTAGCTTTCCACAAATTTGCTCCTCAAGGAGTAAGTGGAGTTGTTATCATTTCTGAATCCCACCTAACCATCCACAGTTTTCCAGAACATGGTTATGCGAGCATCGATGTGTATACATGTGGTGATTTAGATCCTAATGTTGCGGCAGATTATATAGCGGAAGCATTACATGCACAAACACATGAGAAAATGGAATTACCACGAGGCCTTGGCCCAATACAAATTAAAGAAAAGAAAATAAATGCATTATAAGATTGCGAAAACAGAGATGCCAAGCAGCATCTCTTTTTTATTGATTTTACCCCTTCTTTTAGTTAAGATAATAGTAAAAATGGAGTTCTCTTGTTATGGGAAAAGAGAGGTACATAAACGGAGCTGATAAATGATGAGGTGCCCGTCATGTCAATATAATGGAACAAGAGTACTCGATTCAAGACCTGTGGACGATAGTAAATCCATTCGGCGACGTCGTGAGTGTGAATCCTGTGGCTTTCGTTTTACGACTTTTGAAAAAGTAGAGGAGATACCGTTAATTGTCGTTAAAAAAGGAGGTACACGAGAGGAATTTAGTCGTGATAAAATTCTTCGTGGCTTAATTAGAGCTTGTGAAAAGCGTCCCGTTTCATTAAAAGACTTAGAAGAAATTACGAATTATGTTGAAAAAGAATTGCGTAATAATGGGATTTCGGAAGTGAAGAGTGACAATATTGGTGAAATGGTTATGGACAAGCTTGCTGATGTTGACGAGGTTGCTTACGTCCGATTTGCCTCTGTGTATCGTCAATTTAAAGATATCAATGTGTTTATTGAAGAACTAAAAGAGTTAATAAATAAAGAAAGAAAGTAGAGCTAAAGATTTTTCCTTTGGCTCTTTTTTCGCTCATACTATAGATGAGGATGAAATAAAGGGATTTCCTGAAAGGTTTGAATGAAGATGTCGATACACTGGCAAGAATTACTCCCCGCAGATCAATATAAGGTATCTTCGGCCGGGCTGCTACATGATTATGATCGTAAAGTTGTAACTCGGCTCTATCAACCATTGATTGGTCCGATTTGTTTAAGTTTATATATGACACTTTGGAGTGAGCTTGAGGAGAATCGTCTTTGGTCTGAGCCAACGAATCATTACTCACTCATGAATACGATAGGGTTAAACTTAGGCGAGATTTATGAGGCTAGACTTCAGCTTGAAGGAATTGGCTTATTGAATGTATATAAGAAAAAGACAGGTGATGCAAGGCAATTTGTCTATGAAATCAATCCACCGCTATCTCCAAAGCAATTTTTTACAGATGGTATGCTAAATATTTATTTGTTTAAAAGAGTGGGAAAGGCCCAGTATAATCGTTTAAAGCGTTTTTTTGCTGATGATATGCTCCCGATTGATGAATATACCAACGTGACCAAAACATTTGCTGAAATGTACGCTTCCGAGCATTCGCTGTATGTAAGTGATGAGGCAAAAGAAGAAGAAATGCCCCTGCAACATCAACAATTTATTGATCGACAAGAGGGGGTCGAACCAACTGGATTTGAAAGTCACTTTAATTTTGACTTATTCATGGCTGGATTAAAATCATCCCTTGTTCCAAAGAAAGCGTTCACGCCGAAAATAAAAAGTACGATTGCCAAGCTTGCTTTTCTGTATGGAATTGAGCCATTAGAGATGCAAAAGTTAACTATCGGAGCAGTTTTTGATGACGAAATTGATGAGGAACATTTGCGTAAATCGGCACGTGATTGGTACCAAATTGAAAGACGGTCTGATATGCCATCTCTCATTCAACGCGTTCAGCCTCCAAAGCATCGGACACAGACTGCACAGCCACAGACACCGGAGGAAGAATATATTCGCTACTTAGAAACCACTTCGCCTTTAGACGTTATGAAGCATAATCATAACGGTGGAGAAGTAGTAGAAGCAGATTTAAAGATTATTGAAGGTGTAATGCTGAATCAAAATCTAAATCCTGGAGTGGTGAATGTATTAATTGACTATGTAATGATGCGAGCAGAAAAGAAATTTCCTAAGAATTATGTTGAAAAAATTGCAGGTCAATGGTCACGAATGAATGTAGTAACGGTAAGAGAAGCGATGGAATTAGCAAGAAATGAATATCGTAAATATCAAAGCTGGTTAGAAAGCGGTGAGAAAGAGAGTAAAGGTGGACATAAAAAAGCGATTCGTACGGAAATGGTACCAGATTGGCTGAATAAGGGAGAAGCGAAACCCGAGCAAGAGAAGAAGATTTCGGCTATTTCTGAGGAACGTAAGCGAGCTATATGGGAACAAGTGAACAAGTTAAATGCAGGAGGTGACTCATTCGATGCAAAAAATTAATTCTGCGTTGAATAAGCTGGCAAATGGAACTCAGTTTCAAAAACGCTATCAGGCGTTAAAAAAGGAAGTATTAGAAGATCAACAAATCCATGAATTTTTAAACAAAAATAGTTCGAGTATTACGAGTGAGATGGTTGATAAAAGCTTAGGTAAGCTGTATGAATTTTCCACACAAAGTAAGAAGTGTGATAAGTGTCCGAGTTTAGATGGGTGTGTAAACCTGATGCAAGGATATTATCCAAAGCTTGTGATTGCAGGAAATGGACTTGATCTTCATTATGAAGTATGTCCTCGAAAAGTATTGGCAGATGAAAAAAGCAAACGAGAAAAATTAATTCATAGTTTATATGTGCCGCGTGATATTCTGTCAGCGACGATTGCAGACTTTTTAAAAAATGATCAATCAGGTGAACGCTATGAACTAGTAAGTAAGGTAACTAGTTTGATTCAAGAGTATATACCAAGCAAAAAGCAAAAAGCTATCTATATATATGGACAATTTGGTGTCGGCAAAACGTATTTATTAGGAGCTATTGCGAATCAGTTTGCTGAAAAGCAAATTTCATCATTAATTGTTTACTTTCCTGATTTTTTACGCGAGCTAAAAGGAGCAATTGGCGACAACACGTTAAATGAAAAAATTGAAATGGTGAAAAATGCTCCTGTTTTAATGTTAGACGATTTGGGAGCAGAATCGATGACAAGCTGGGGACGAGATGAAGTATTAGGTCCTATTTTACAATTTAGAATGCTTGAAAACTTACCAACCTTTTTTACCTCTAATTTTGATTTCAAGCAATTGCAGAATCATTTAACTTTTTCCCAACGAGGAGAGAAAGAAGAAGTAAAGGCAGCACGTATTATGGAACGAATTCAATATTTAGCAGAACCGATTGAGCTATCTGGAGAAAACCGAAGACGATAAGCGAAAAAGACGCGGAATTCCTCTACCTGTTACATGTAAGAAGAATGGAATAGAGCTGTACAGAAAAAGCCATCGGAAGTTTTTGTTATATATCACTTCTAAATAAGCCCTCAGTTCCATATATATAAGCAAACATTGTGCGGGTTAGGAGGGATATAGTGATTCTTATTTCGTTTCAAAATGATGCTGAAGCATTAACATTATTACAGATGGTGGCCAACCATCGTTTTAGCTTCGAATTAGGTGAATCTATTCGGTTTATTCCAAGGCAAGGCATAGAATTAGATATTGAGGAGCAGAGTCTTGAACAGTGGCTGACGCTACTTACAGATGTGTTTCATAGCTTTTTATTAGAAGAAAAGCTACATCAAGCTTTGGAACAAATTATTATTCAGAAATTTTACTTTCGTGAACGAAACGAAATTGATAGTATTTTACAATTTGCAACTTCGATTTTTGAAGGAAAGAAGAATGCATCTCAGCAGCCTTTATTTGCTGATGAAAAACAGTGGATTAGAAAGGGGTTATCCCCAATTTTAAGAGAGCGGCACTCGTTTTCTTTTGATGCATTTACAACCTTCCGCTTAAAATCCTTTTATCAATCTTTAGAAAAATACGCTATGCTAGCGATAGATGAATATAAATTAGAACAGGACTATCAAAATTTTATTGCAACATTAAGGGATTTTTTGCACAAGCGTGAGCCGAAAATGTCCTATTTGCACCTCGTATATCGCGATGCTTTTCATTTTTATGATCATTCTTTTCGCAAGCTTGAACGTGTTGAAATGACGGAGAAAGATTGATCGGCAATTATTGTCTCAAAGCTCTATTTATATTGATTCGGTAACACTTGCTCCTCTTTTATCGATTGCTCCAGAACGACTTTATATTTATACAGATGATACAGAGCAAGGATTTATTCAAACAGTAAAACGAATTTTTGAAGAACGATCTTTCGTTTTACCACTTGATGCGTTTAAGGAAAAGGGATTCGAGGAACGTCGCTAAAGCGATGTAAGATAATGGATTTGTCTTTATACATTCATGAAGGTAAGAGTTTTATAAAAATAAACGTAATGAATATCTTGCATTTACAAGAAGTAAGCATTATAATTTGCTACATAATGTATGGATGTTATAAGTAATGATGAGGACATGGGTATTCTAGCACTGATTTCTAGAGAGGGAGGCCTTTGGCTGTAAGCTTCCTAATCGGATAGAACACTTACCACCTTTGAACTTCGGCTCGGAAAGCCATCTTGGCGATTATGAGCTGACGGAAAGCTACCGTTACCCAGCTTCGAGTGTTATTTTGCTACTATTAGCAAAATAAAACGAGGGTGGAACCGCGGGTTATTACATGTGTTTATTAAGCTCGTCCCTGTTTTAGACAGGGACGGGCTTTTTCTATGGAAAAGGGGCGGAACTTCGCACATGTTTTATGTAATCCTAGAGCTTGAGAAACATGCAATGGGGCTTAGAGCATTTATTTGTGCGTGCTGCGTTCACGCCGCCTTTGTTTTTGGTACATAGAAAAGAGAAAGCCCGTAGCTAGACAATCAAAATGAGCAAACTACTGTATAGTAGTGAAAATTTTAGAAGGAGTGAACGATATGTCTGAATTAGTGAAAATCTCTTTTCCTGACGGAGCGGTGAAGGAGTTTACTATAGGCACAACAACAGAAGACATTGCGGCATCAATCAGCCCTGGTCTTAAGAAAAAATCAATTGCAGGGAAATTTAATGGAGAATTGTATGATTTAAAACGTCCCATTCAATCAGATGGAACCATTGAAATCATTACTCAAGATACTGCAGATGCATTAGAAATCCTACGCCATAGTACAGCTCACTTAATGGCTCAAGCGATTAAACGCTTGTATAAAAATGCGAAGTTTGGTGTGGGACCAGTCATCGAGGGTGGTTTCTACTATGACATCGACCTTGAAGAGTCCTTAACTCCTGAAGACCTAACATCCATTGAAAAAGAAATGAAAAAAATTGTTAACGAAAATCTAGAAATTACCCGAGTTGAAGTCAGTCGTGATGAAGCAATTTCCCGTTTTAATGAAATTGACGACCAATACAAACTAGAGTTGATTGATGCAATTCCAGCGGGCGAGCAAGTAACGATTTATGAGCAAGGTGAATTTTTCGATCTTTGTCGTGGTATTCACGTACCATCAACAGGCAAGATTAAAGAATTCAAGTTGTTAAGCATTGCGGGTGCATACTGGAGAGGTGACAGCAAGAATAAAATGCTGCAACGTATTTACGGTACAGCTTTCTACAAAAAAGAAGATCTAGCAGAGCATTTACGTTTGCTTGAAGAAGCGAAAGAACGTGATCACCGCAAAATCGGAAAAGAATTAAACTTATTCATGAGTTCACAAAAGGTAGGACAAGGTCTTCCATTGTGGTTGCCAAAAGGAGCAACAATTCGTCGTACCATCGAACGTTATATCGTTGATAAAGAACTACGTTTGGGCTATGACCACGTGTACACACCAGTAATGGGAAGTGTAGACTTATATAAAACGTCTGGTCACTGGGGTCACTATCAGGATGGCATGTTCCCTGTCATGGACATGGATAACGAGCAATTAGTGCTTCGTCCGATGAACTGCCCACATCATATGATGGTATATAAAAATGGCATTCACAGCTATCGTGAACTGCCAATTCGTATTGCAGAGCTAGGAACGATGCACCGCTACGAAATGTCTGGAGCATTATCAGGCTTGCAACGTGTTCGTGGTATGACATTAAATGATGCTCATATTTTTGTTCGTCCAGACCAAATTAAAGACGAATTCAAGCGTGTTGTAAATTTAATTTTAGAAGTATACAAAGACTTTGATATTACCGATTATTCATTCCGTCTTTCTTATCGTGATCCTCAGGATACAGAGAAGTATTACGATGATGATGAGATGTGGGAAAAAGCACAAGCCATGCTAAAAGAAACGATGGATGAGCTTGAACTTGATTACTTTGAAGCAGATGGAGAAGCAGCCTTTTATGGTCCTAAGCTTGATGTTCAAGTTCGTACAGCACTTGGTAAAGATGAAACACTTTCCACTGTTCAATTAGACTTCTTGCTACCAGAACGTTTTGAATTAAGCTATGTAGGCGAAGATGGCAAACAGCACCGTCC
This sequence comes from uncultured Bacillaceae bacterium, assembly GCA_963790055.1. Classification (GTDB taxonomy): domain Bacteria; phylum Bacillota; class Bacilli; order Bacillales; family DSM-1321; genus Peribacillus. The sequence goes on along the minus strand of CAWBND010000014.1, from coordinate 79,263 downwards.
AGTCGTCATTCATCGTGGTGTCGTATCTACAATGGAACGCTTCGTAGCCTTCTTAATTGAAGAATACAAAGGAGCATTCCCAACTTGGTTAGCACCAGTTCAAGCTCAAGTCATTCCTGTATCACCTGCTGTCCACCTTGACTATGCGAAGGACGTTCAGGAAAAATTACAAGCAGCTGGTATTCGCGTTGATTTAGATACACGTGATGAGAAAATCGGTTATAAAATCCGTGAAGCACAAATGCAAAAAATTCCATACATGCTTGTTGTTGGGGACAATGAAGTCAAAGAAGGTAGTGTAAATGTACGTAAATACGGTGAACAAAAGTCTGAAACTATTTCCTTCGAAGAATTCGTTGCTGCTATTAAGGAAGAGGTAAATCGTTAATTATTTTGAGAGGCACCTATTTAGGGTGTCTCTTTCAAAGCTGTTTGATTCTATTCAAAATATTTGAAACAATTCCATTCTTGCTCTAAGATAAAGGAAATAGCTACGTAACTTAGATATAAATGGGGTTGGGGTCATGAGTCAAAAAGAAAAATTTATGAAATTGTTCGGACCTGCATTTTTAGCAATCATTATTTTATTATTCCTGGAGGATTACCGACAGTATGCCATTGTTCCAGTATTACTTTTTTGGGTTGCTTTTTTTGCATGGGATGCCATCGACAAAAAGAAAAAACAAAAAGAAGAGAAGAAATAAATGTATCATTCTTAAAAATAGGTGTTGTCAAAAGACAGGAAATTTGATAAAATAATTTTTGTTGCGAAACATGATTTATGTGTTTGACAAGTCATCTATATATATGATATAGTTTCTAAGGTAAATTGAATACGAATTTAAGGAAAAGCAGAGGCACCCGCTTCTCACCTGGTTGACGCTAATGGAGCAGTTAACGGGTTCATGATTTGATTATTTGGATTTTTCTAAATGAGTCTATCAGTGTGGGTGCATTGCGTACCCACACTTTTTTATTAATTAAAAATAAAAAAAGTGCAAATCATGATAGCGAGTTGTGACGTTGCCGTTTAACCGAAACGTTCGTATTCGCTAAATATCCTTGGAGGTGGCTAACTATTAGTAAAGACGCTATGGTTAATGAGGGCATCCGCGCCCGCGAAGTTCGTCTTATTGATCAAAACGGAGAACAACTTGGGATTAAAACGAAATTCGAGGCATTGGAAATTGCCGCTCGAGCTAATCTTGATCTAGTTTTAGTTGCTGCGAATGCAAAGCCTCCTGTAGCCCGAATTATGGACTACGGAAAACACCGCTTCGAGCAACAAAAGAAAGACAAAGAAGCACGTAAAAACCAAAAAGTGATCAGCTTGAAAGAAGTTCGTCTAAGTCCAACCATTGATGAGCATGACTTTAATACGAAGCTACGCAATGGTATTAAATTCCTTGAAAAGGGCGATAAAGTGAAAGCTTCTATCCGCTTTAAAGGACGTGCAATCACGCATAAAGAAATTGGACAGCGTGTATTGGTTCGCTTTGCTGAAGAATGTAAAGAAGTAGCTACGATTGAAACACATCCCAAAATGGACGGACGTAGTATGTTCATAATATTAGCACCAAAAAACGAAAAGTAATTTGTAATGAGGAGGAATACCTTATGCCTAAAATGAAAACTCACCGCGGATCCGCTAAACGTTTCAAGAAAACTGGATCTGGTAAACTTAAGCGTTCAAAAGCTTATACAAGCCACTTATTTGCTAACAAATCTACTAAAGCGAAACGTAAACTTCGTAAAGCAGGTCTTGTAAGCTCTGGTGACTTCAAACGTATCCGTCATATGCTAGACCAAATTAAATAAGTTCGATTTATCGAGTTAAATAGGAGGGAAATAACATGCCACGTGTAAAAGGCGGTACTGTTACTCGCAAACGTCGTAAAAAAGTTATAAAATTAGCTAAAGGTTACTATGGTGCAAAACATATTTTGTTCAAAGTAGCTAATCAACAAGTTATGAAGTCAGGAAATTATGCTTTCCGTGACCGTCGTAATAAAAAACGTGATTTCCGCAAATTATGGATTACACGTATCAACGCTGCAGCTCGCATCAACGGTCTTTCTTACAGCCGTTTAATGCATGGTTTAAAGCTTGCTGGTATCGAAGTAAACCGCAAAATGCTTGCTGACCTTGCTGTTGCTGATGAAAAAGCATTTGCTGAATTAGCAACTGCTGCAAAAGCTCAATTAGACAAGTAATTTTTTAACAACAGCCATTCTCCGTAACGGAGGGTGGCTTTTTACATACATTAAAGAAAGGGGATTGTCTTTGACTCTTATCATCTATTTTATTATCATGAATATCCTTGCATTTGTCACGATGGGTGTGGATAAAAAGAGAGCTCGTCAGCATCAGTATCGCATCAGTGAAAAAACGCTCTGGACGCTTGCCATTATTGGAGGCGGTACAGGAGCATTTCTTGGAATGATTCAATTTCGTCATAAGACCAAGCATCCTACCTTTCGTATCGGATTTTCAATTTTAATGATCATTCAACTTGTTTTACTTTTTGTATACGTTATGGATTAGTCATATGAAGCTTCAGATTTGTATATGTATGAAGGAAAGGGAAAGGAGAATTATGCTCACTTTGTCTTAGTAGGTGACTTTCACGGTTCATCTATATTCCTTCATCACAAACGTAAAACGTCATACTGTTTGGTTAGACAACACGATTAGGCACGGAGGGAGAACATGGATGACAAGTTGATGCTTGTTTTGAACTACATTCAAGCTGGTAGTGCATTTACACCATTTATATTTATTGCTTTTCATATACTTAGACAGCCTTTATTTATTCCGGTCTTTGTCGTTTGTATCGCAGGCGGCGTTCTTTTTGGACCTGTTTTTGGTACGATTTATTCGATTATTGGGTTAACCTTATCGAATATTTGCTTTTATTATATTATTGGGAAATTCCCGAAAACGAAAGAGAAATTGCTGCATCTAAAAGATAAGCTGTTTGGGAGTCATCGGTTAAATAGTCCTCAAATTGCTATACTAAGGCTACTTCCATTTATTCATTATTATCTTTTGTCGCTTTGCTTAATGGAATCGAATAAAGGAATAAAAAATTACCTCTATCAATCTTTTTTAACGAACATTCCACTCGCTTTTATTTATACTGTATTTGGGCATTCCATCGCAAATTTCAGTCCAACCATTATAGTTAGTATTTTATTATCTTTTACTGTCTTACTTTATTTATTAAGAGAACGACAAAATGTTGTTCCTTGGGGGGAGTTTTTTCGGTATAAGGATAGAGGATGAAGATTTTGAGGCAAATTGGGAAGATTCTTCATTTCGGATATACCCTTTTCATGATAATAGACATAGAAAGAGGCTGCCCAAAAGTTTAGGGCAGCCTTCTTTTTTATGCTCGATCCAAGAGAGCGCTTCCAGCAATACCTGGTTTCGTCATTTCGAATGGATTTAAAATTAAGTCCAGTTCTTCTTCTGTTAGTACGTCATACTGCAGGCAAAGCTCTCGGATTGGTTTTCCTGTTAGAATCGCTTCACGTGCGATCCGTGATACGACTTCATACCCTAAATGTGGATTAACTGCGGTAATAATGCCAACGCTATTGTCCACATATTCTTTCATACGCGTTTCATTTGCTTCAATAGCTGATAAACAGTGGTCGGTAAACGTTCTGAATCCATTATTCATAATACTAATTGATTGTAATAGATTGAATACGAGAACAGGTTCCATAACGTTTAATTCTAACTGTCCTGCTTCTGACGCAAGAGAAATTGTATGGTCGTTTCCGATTACTTGAAACGCGATTTGGTTAATCACTTCTGCCATAACCGGATTCACTTTACCAGGCATAATAGAAGAACCAGGTTGGCGTGCAGGTAAGCTAATTTCACCAAGTCCTGCGCGTGGACCAGATGCCATTAAACGCAAATCATTTGCTATTTTGGACATGTTTGTCATACAAATTTTCAGTGCCGCTGATACTTCTGTATAACAATCTGTGTTTTGTGTTCCGTCAACAAGATGTTCGACGTGAATAAGTGGTAATCCGCTAATATCAGCTAAATACTTCACAACGTTATCTATATAGCGAGGGTCTGCATTTAAACCTGTTCCAACAGCAGTTGCCCCCATATTTACTTCATATAAGTTATCACGTGTTTGACTAATTCGCTTAATATCTCGAGCTACTACGCGACTATATGCTTCAAATTCTTGTCCCAAACGAATCGGAACAGCATCTTGGAGATGGGTACGCCCCATTTTAATGATATGGTCAAACTCTTGTGCTTTTTTCTTAAATACGACATGCATATCATTCATTGTTGCTAGTAATTTATTTAATAAATGTAGCGTTGCAATATGGATGGCAGTGGGAAATACATCGTTTGTCGATTGTGACATATTCACATGGCTATTTGGACTTAATTTACCGTATTCACCTTTATTATTTCCCATTAGTTCTAGTGCGCGATTGGCAATAACTTCATTGGCATTCATATTCATTGAAGTACCAGCGCCACCTTGAATAGGATCAACGATAAAGTATTCATGCCATTTTCCAGATAGAATTTCATCTGCAGCTTGAACGATTACATTCCCGATACCTTCATAAAGGCGCTTTGTATCCATATTCGCCATCGCTGCCGCTTTTTTAACGATTGCTAGTGCATTAATCAATTCTTCGTGAATTGTATATCCTGTAATCGGAAAATTCTCAACTGCTCGTAGTGTTTGAATACCATAATAAACATCCGCAGGAATTTCTTTTTCGCCTAGAAAGTCTTTTTCGATTCGATATTTTGTTTTTAACATCGTAGCTCCCAACCCCTTATCTAATTTTTAGATCGATTTAATATCATTTATAGATTAATTATCTCCATGATAAACGCTTTCATGGAATATTGCACTAGAAAAGTTTTGAATTTTACCATTTTTTTAGTTTAGTAAAGAAGAGGAACTTCAATCTCTATTCAAAAATTCCTTCACAGGGCTTTTCCAATCAATGGAGGCTGCTGGATAATGCTTTTTAACCTCGTTTTCAATGGCTAAAAAGTCATCATGCTGCAATCCCTTTAAATCATCTGCTTTTTTAGGCCAAATAAAAATAGATACTACCTCGAATGCACGATCCGTTGTACCAAGATATTTTTCGCCTTCAAATAATACACCCTTATAAGTTAATAAGAAGTTTTTTCGAATGTTTTTTGGATCATCGAGAAAGAAAAACTTTCCTTGTTCATGGGCCAATTCTAATTTTCGCCGTGGACTTAAGATGTATTTAATCGCTGTGTATAGTAAAAAGACAATGAACAATACCAAAATGAGACGTAATAATAAGGCCATAAAATCAACTCCTTTATAGGGTTCCGCTTTTCTATCTGTCTAGCTCCAGGCACCCAGCGCCTATTGGACTTCCCGCTCCTCCTTACGATAAGTCAACATCGAATCGCTATCGCTCTTCGTGTTTCCTTTATCTCATACGGAGCGCTCCAGTCCATACGACGCTGAACGGGTGCCTTCCGCTTTTCTATTATCTACGCACAAGTTTTTAATAAGTTTCAATTATTTGCTATAATTTAAAGCATAAAGGCAGAAAGTAGTGATAAAGGATGAATATTGAAAGATTAATGACGATGCAGGCGGGGCTTGATGAGCATATTGAAACGAAGCATGGATTGCAATCAGAAAATTTAGTTTCGCGTAAAATACTAGCTCTTTTAGTGGAATTAGGAGAACTTGCGAATGAAACGCGCTGCTTTAAATTTTGGAGCTTAAAGGGACCATCTGATCGAGAAACCATTCTTACTGAATATGTGGATGGGATTCATTTTATTCTATCATTGGCAAATGAACACAACTTCAAATTGAGCGTACCTGAGGCGTTCTCCGTCCAACAAGGAGATGTAACAGAGCAATTTCTTTTATTATACGAAGGAATTAGTAAGTTTCAGCACGAAATTACATTTGAAGCATTCCAAACGGTGTTTACTGAATATTTACGTCTTGGTAAAATGCTTGGTTTTTCAGCGGCAGATGTCGAAAAAGCGTATGTGAGTAAAAATGAGGTCAATTACGAGCGACAAAAACAAGGGTATTAAGAAAAGGAGTGGGTACATAATGGTAAAGCTAGATGAAACGTTAACGATGCTAAAGGATCTTACCGATGCAAGAGGAATTGCGGGAAATGAGGCTGAGGTTCGTAAGGTCATGCAAACCTATATTGAACCCTATGCAGATGAAATTACAAATGATGGATTAGGCAGCTTAATTGCCAAAAAAACAGGCGATGAAAATGGTCCGAAAATTATCGTAACAGGTCATTTGGATGAAGTCGGCTTCATGGTTACGCAAATCGATAAAAACGGATTTTTAAAATTCCAACCCGTTGGTGGCTGGTGGAATCAAGTCATGCTTGCACAACGTGTAACGATTGTAACTCGCAAAGGTGATGTAACAGGCGTTATCGGCTCAAAGCCACCTCATATTTTATCACCAGAAGCACGTAAAAAACCAGTTGAAATCAAAGATATGTTTATTGATATTGGGGCGTCAAACAAGGAAGAAGCAGAGGAATGGGGTGTACGACCAGGTGATATGGTAGTACCATACTTCGAATTCACTGTCATGAATAATGAAAAAATGCTGCTAGCTAAAGCATGGGATAATCGAATTGGTTGTGCCATTGCCATTAATGTGTTAAAAGAATTGAAAAATACGAACCATCCAAACGTCGTGTACGGTATTGGTGCGGTTCAGGAAGAAGTCGGTCTTCGCGGTTCAAAAACATCCACATTCAAAATTCAGCCAGATATCGGCTTTGCTGTCGATGTTGGGATTGCAGGAGACACACCAGGAGTTTCGGAAAAAGAAGCAATGAGTAAAATGGGGAAAGGTCCACAAATTGTGCTGTATGATGCCTCTATGGTTTCACACAAAGGCTTACGTGACTTAGTAACGGACATAGCGGACGAATTAAACATTCCTTATCAATTTGAATCGATTCCAGGTGGTGGTACAGATGCAGGCTCCATTCATGTAACGGCAAAAGGTGTACCTGCCCTTTCAATCGGTATTGCTACACGCTATATTCACTCTCATGCGGCTATGCTTCATCGTGATGACTTTGAAAATGCTGTAAAATTGGTTGTTGAAGTAATTAAACGATTAGATCGTGAAACGGTGGACCGGATTACGTACGCGTAAAAGAGTAAGGAACTATACGAAATTTTTTCAATAAACGGAGTTCTCGTATATAGTGGGAACTCCGTTTATCATTGATTTAAGATGTAATATGTATTAGGGTACTATCCCTTAAATGAAATCTTAATAGAAATGAAGAAAAGTAACAGTCGTGCGGGCTGTTATTTTTTATGGCGCTTTCAATATGTTTAATCTTTTTTCACTTTCTAGTATATTTGTAAACCTATTTAAGAGGGCTCACTTCTTTGCTATAATTAATAGTGTATAGGTAAAAGTTAGTAGTGAGAGTTAAGTTTAAGAGAAAAGGTGGAAGCATGAAAGCAAAAAAAGAAGTGAAGTTTGTCATAGTCTATTTGATTCTATTTATTCTAGTATGTATCAACGTTGAACATGCTTATGCCCGAGAACTACTATCAACAATCGTAACACCTGAGCAATATGGCGCAAACGGAAGGGACAAATTAGATGATACAGAAGCTCTGCAAATGGCATTAGATAGTTCTACACATGTTCGATTAACAAGTGGTCATACATACTATATTAGTAGTCCGCTAAGGGTAAAGCACAGTATAAAGATCACGACAACATCAAGTAAAAAAGCGAATATCATAAAAACAACAATGAGACAAAAAGAAAGAGCCTTGCATGTTCAATATAGAGCGGCTACTGATCCTGATGATCCCCCTACATTGACAAGTTCAGCCAAAAAAGGGTTAGACTATATTGATGTGACTCATACAGAGGGAGTAGAATCAGGGCAACTACTGCATTTGCAATCATCAGAATTATGGGAAGATGATAATCGTGACTACTTAAGTAAGGGTGAATTACAACAGATCAGTAAAGTAGAGCCACAGCGAATTTATTTTGAAAAACCATTAAATGACTCCTATGATGTAAACAAAGAAAAGATCACGATCAATGTATATGAAAATAGAAAACTAGAAATGAGTAATCTATCTTTTTCGTATCCGCGTCCCTTTGACTCAAAAGTAGATTTGATTTATATCGGTAGAACGGTGGATTCAAAACTGACTAATATAGAAGTCAAAAATTCAAAAGCAGTTGGGATTGCGTTAGATCAGAACTATGGTACAACGATAACAGGAGCGTCCATCAATTTAGGAACTACGCGTGAAATTAATACAGGATATGGCATTCAAGATAGTAGTGGAGCCTATAATAAAGTGCTAAAAGTACGTTTAAAAATGTTCGTCGTGCAGTCGATTTTTCTGGTGAGACGCCTGCTAGATTTGGTTATGTCGGGAATAGTAAGGCAACTGGACCAGCAGCAAATAGTAGTAAATTAGCTTGGGGCAATAGCGGGTTTGGTACTCATTCTACCGCAGAAAATATTGTTTTTGAAAATAATACAGTAGTTGGGTTCAATTATAGTTTTCTTAGTAGAGGAAAAAACATCACGATTACAAATAATTCAGCTTCCGGAACTGTTACTGGTTTTGCTGTAGCGTCGTATGGTGATAACGTTGTTGTGACCAACAATAAATTCAGAGGAACAGCAGAATATTTTGTTCTCATTGATTCTACTTTTAAGGATGGTTTAGTTACTGTGAGGAAGAATGATGCAAAAGGAATCAAAAAAAAGTTCATACAAGTAAAATCGTCGAAAACAAAGTTAAAAACGGCTTCAAATCTGTTTAACAAAAAGTAAGATTATACGTTTTTTATCATGTTACACATTTTAAAAGCGTAACTTCACACTCTTAAAATGTGTAACACTGTATGTCGAATGACTTATATTCACGAGTACAGATATGTTTTTAGCTTTTGATAAAATACAACGGCTGTTAGTTTTTTAATCCTGATTCTAATGCTTGTAGCATTTCTTGTTTTTCCTCATTTGATGAGTTTTGCCAAATCACTTCAAAAAGAACACCAAGTCCAGGAAGCATTTTTTCCTCCCCATTTGAAATAGCATCTACAATCGTATCCTGAAGCTGATCCTGCGTATTCCCTGTTACATTGTGAATAATGGCGTTACGTAAATTTAAATTCATCCCAATTCCTCCTAATAATCATCATTTGAACGAATATAGCATTCCTCACTTCGAGATGCATTATGTATAGAAATTACGTTATAATAAGAGACAATGTGAAAGATAAAGGAGCGTTATCTTTGAAATATATTGAATCTGTCAAAAATCCAAAGGTGAAAGCATGGAAAAAGCTTTTGACGAAAAAAGAAAGAGATGTATCAGGAAAGTATTTAATAGAAGGTTTTCATCTTGTTGAAGAAGCATTAAAAGAACAAATTGTTCTTGAAGTCATCGTCAATCAAGACGTGGAAATGCCAGCACACGTTACATTAGAAGGTACAGAAGTGGTGTATGTAAAAGAGGATGTCATGAAAGCGATTTGTGATACGGAGACGCCACAAGGAATAGCAGCTGTTTGTGAACAGCAAACGATCGGGATAAACGATATTAAATTGGAAAAGCTGTTATTGTTAGATCGCGTACAAGATCCAGGAAATCTAGGGACGATGATTCGTACAGCTGACGCGGCGGGGATGGATGCTGTTATTTTAGGAGAAGGTTGTGCGGACCCGTATAATCCAAAGGTGGTTCGTGCCACACAGGGAAGTTTGTTTCATTTGCCAATCGTGAAAGCGAATTTAGTTGAATTCATTAATAAGCTTAAAATTCCTGTATACGGAACGGCTCTCGAAGGCGGTGTGCCATTTGAACAAGTAGATAAATCGGATACATTTGCTCTACTCGTCGGTAACGAAGGCCAGGGTGTTTCTAAAGAGTTGCTCACGAAAACAACGAAAAACCTATACATTCCGATTTATGGAAAAAGTGAATCATTAAATGTTGGAATTGCAGCTGGAATTTTAATGTATTATTTACGAAAATGAGTTTGAAACCATGATGGAATTATACTATAATAAAACAGAATTTGATAAGTACAGACGAAGACAGAGACTAGTAGCTTAAGACATCCATTTCAAGGGAGAAAATGCCGTGACTGAAAGCATTTTTAATGGCACTGTTTAAGGGAATTCACCTCTCGAGTCGACATTGGGAAGATTATACATAATCCGAAAAATGTTCCGGTGAAGAGCCGTTATCTTTTAATGAAGTGAGTGTAGATTTTTTGCAATTTACACTAATAAGGGTGGTACCGCGATACATAAACCTCGTCCCTTTAGGGAAGCGAGGTTTTTTTGTGTTCAAATATAAAGGAGGAATATAGGATGCAGGAACGTTTACAAGAACTGCAAGCAGAAGCGCTGCAAAAGGTAGCGGCAGCAGCTGACTTAAAAGAACTAAATGATATTCGTGTTGCTTACTTAGGAAAAAAAGGACCAATCACAGAAGTATTGCGTGGTATGGGTAAATTGTCTGCTGAAGAACGTCCAAAAATGGGAGCACTTGTGAATGTCGTTCGTGAAGCGATTGCTTCTCAAATTGAAGAAAAACAAGCTGTACTTGAAGCGGAGGCTGTTCATGCACAATTAGCAGCAGAAACAATTGATATTACTTTGCCGGCTCGACCAGTGAATAAAGGCAATCACCATCCATTAACACGTATTGTCGAAGAAATTGAAGATGTATTTATCGGTATGGGCTACACAGTTGCTGAAGGTCCTGAGGTAGAAACAGATTACTACAACTTTGAAGCATTGAATTTGCCAAAGAGCCATCCAGCGCGTGATATGCAGGATTCCTTCTATATCACAGATGAAATCTTAATGCGTACCCATACTTCTCCTGTGCAAGCAAGAACGATGGAGAAACATAAAGGCCAAGGACCAGTTAAAATTATTTGCCCTGGTAAAGTGTACCGTCGTGATAATGATGACGCGACTCATTCTCATCAATTTATGCAAATTGAAGGGCTTGTTGTTGATGAAAACATTTCAATGAGCGATTTAAAAGGAACACTTGAAGTATTTTTGAAAAAAGTATTTGGTCAAGATCGTGAAATTCGTCTACGTCCAAGCTTTTTCCCATTCACAGAGCCTTCTGTAGAAGTCGATATTTCTTGTAAAATTTGTAGCGGTAAAGGCTGTAATGTATGTAAACAAACAGGCTGGATTGAAGTGTTAGGTGGAGGAATTGTTCATCCAAACGTGCTTGATATGGCTGGCTTTGATTCGGAAAAATATTCTGGCTTTGCCTTCGGAATTGGCGTAGAACGAATTGCAATGCTGAAATATGGTGTTGATGATATCCGTCATTTCTATACAAATGATGTTCGTTTCTTAAAACAGTTTCATCATCACGAAGCATAAATGATGAACTAAAATTGGAGCGGAATCTGTCCAATTCAGGGAATAATCTGTCCAAACTGATTCATAATCTGTCCAATTCCACAGATAATCTGTCCAAACTCAAAGATTGTATATATTAAGGAGGACCAAATATGTTTGTTTCATATAAATGGCTACAAGATTATGTAGACCTTTCTGGCATCAGTGCAACGGAGCTTGCGGAAAAAATTACGAAAAGCGGCATTGAAGTCGAAGGAGTAGAAAAGAAAAGTGAAGGCTTAAAAGGTGTTGTCATCGGTCACGTATTAGAACGTGAACAACATCCGAACGCTGATAAATTAAGTAAATGTTTAGTCGATATTGGGGCTGAAGAGCCTGTGCAAATTATTTGTGGGGCTCCGAATGTTGGGAAAAATCAAAAAGTAGCGGTTGCAACTGTTGGTGCGGTACTGCCAGGCAACTTCAAAATAAAAAAAGCAAAACTTCGCGGTGAAGAATCTCATGGAATGATTTGCTCGCTTCAAGAGCTTGGAATTGAATCTAAATTAGTCGCAAAAGAATATTCAGTTGGAATTTTCAATTTCCCACAAGATGCACAAGTCGGTGAGGATGCACTAGCTGCGCTTGGCTTAGAGGATGAGGTTCTTGAATTAAGCTTAACGCCAAACCGTTCCGATGCTTTAAGCATGCTAGGTGTTGCTTATGAAGTGGCAGCGATTTTAGGACGCGATGTAAAATGGCCGACAGTTGAAAAAGAAGAAACAACTGAAAAAGCAGCTGATTACATTAATGTAAAAGTGGAAGCAACAGAAGACAATCCATTATATATCGCAAAAGTAGTGAAAGACGTGAAAATTGGACCATCTCCATTATGGATGCAAACACGCTTAATGGCTGCTGGGATTCGCCCACATAACAACGTTGTTGATATTACGAACTATATTTTACTTGAATACGGTCAACCACTTCATGCGTTTGATTATGATCGTCTAGGTTCAAAAGAGCTTGTTATTCGTCGTGCAAAAGATGCTGAAAAAATTACAACACTTGATGATACAGAACGTACATTAACGCCAGATCATCTTGTGATTACAAATGGCACAGAACCTGTTGCCATTGCAGGTGTTATGGGTGGAGCTAATTCTGAAGTACAAGATGATACAACAACGGTTATTATTGAAGCGGCATATTTTGCAGGTCCAGTTGTTCGTAAAGGATCAAAGGATCATGGTTTACGCAGTGAAGCAAGTGCTCGCTTTGAAAAAGGTGTGGACCCAGCTCGTGTTCGAGAAGCAGGTGAACGCGCAGCCCAACTGATGGCAGAATATGCTGGTGGTACCATTTTAGCAGGTAGTGTCGAATACAATGATATAAAAGTAGAACCAGCTGTTATTTCTATCACACTTGAGAAAATCAACAAATCTCTTGGAACAACAATTAGTGCTGCTGACGTAAAAGATATCTTTACTCGTTTGCAATTCGACGTAACGGTAGAAGATGAAACATTTACAGTAACCGTACCAACTCGTCGCGGTGATATTACAATTGAAGCAGACCTAGTGGAAGAAGTAGCCCGTCTGTATGGCTATGACAATATTCCATCTACGCTTCCAGTGGGTCGGGCAACGCCGGGGGCATTAACGGATTACCAGCAAAAACGCCGTAAAGCACGTCGTACATTAGAAGGAACAGGGCTTTATCAGGCGACAACGTATTCACTAACAAGCGCTGAAAAAGCAGCTCAATTTGCGCTAAAAGAGGGTGAATCGATTCGTTTAGCGATGCCGATGAGTGAAGAACGCAGTCAGCTTCGTTTGAGCATTGTGCCTCAATTATTAGAAGTCGTGAAACATAATAATGCACGTCAAATCGATTCTGTTGCTTTATACGAAATCGGTTCTGTCTTCTTAAAACAAGAGGGTGAAGAGCTTCCACAAGAGCAAGAACATATTGCAGCGGCTATTACAGGTCTTTGGGAAGCGAACCTTTGGCAAGGTGAGAAAAAATCAGTTGATTTCTTCGTAGCAAAAGGTGCCTTAGAAGCATTATTTGATACTCTTGGTGTGACAAGTCAAATTCAGTATCGTCAAGCAGAAATCAAAGATATGCATCCAGGACGTACAGCCGAAGTATTATTAAACGGTGAAGTCATCGGGTTTATTGGCCAAGTGCATCCAACGGTTCAAAAAGATTTTGATATTAAAGAAACATATGTTTTTGAATTGTCATTTAAAGCACTAGCCCAGGCGGACGTTACACCAATCTCTTATCAAATGATTCCACGCTTCCCATCGATTACACGTGATATTGCTTTAGTTGTTGATACAGCGACAAATGCAGGCGATATCCAAAACATTATCGTTGAAGCAGGCGGGTCACTATTGAAAGAGGTTCATTTGTTTGACTTATATGAAGGCGAGAAAATGGAGCCAGGCAAAAAATCTATCGCTTATTCATTAAAATACTTCGATCCAGAACGTACATTAACGGATGAAGATATTACGAAAGCGCATGATGGAGTACTTGCTGCTGTAAAAGAAAAAGCAGGAGCAGAATTAAGAGGATAAACAAGAAAAGCTGAACGGGTGCCTGGAGCTAGACAAAAGAAAAGCGGAAGGTGTCCGTTGAACTAGAAAAAAACAGCAGTCATTCTTTGATGAATGGCTGCTGTTTTGCAATTTGCACGATTCTTAGCTGGAATCGCATGATTCCAATTGAAAATCGCATGATTTTTGCCTTAAATCGAATGATTCTGCCAGAAATTCGCACGATTCCAACTCTAGGAGCAAGAATTTCTTTTTACTTTCCTGTTGTTTCCCGTAAAAAGGCATCTAATCTTTCCGTATCTGTGATTTGTTGGTTGCACTTTGTACTATCTACACAAAAATAGTTGCCAAGTGCTTTGTAATTCATCGCGTCACCTTTTAGTTTAATATCAACTGTAAGTAGCCCGACCTCTGTAATATGATTGCAGAAATGACAAATGCCTTTTTTATTGCTTGGAACAAAACGACCATGAACACCTACTAATTTGTCATCTACTTCTTTGATGATAAATTTCTGGTTTGCGCCAGCATCATGCCAGCTGAAATAAGTAAGATTCTTTAGCGCATCTTCCGTTAAATCTGGGTAATGTAGTTTTTTCACCTTACGAAACAGTTTTTTTATTTTACTATCGGTCAAGTCCGTAAACGGAATACAATAGGCCAGTAACTTTTCTTTATACTGCTCTAAAGCAACCTCAGAATCCAATTTAACGATTTCTGTTAATAATGCTTCTTGCTCGCTATTTAAATCTGTAAATAACGCTAACACCTTATCCAATGCAGAATAGATAAAAGTATGTTTCACATCTTTATCATTCACTGAATGGGCGGCTCTTGAAATATTGGTTGCTTGTTTGATAATAAAGTTATATTGATCATTTTTGATAAACGGATGGATCATTTTTGCTTCGCTCCCTTATTATTTTTATTGTCAATCATTCAAAGATACTTCTTTTCATACAATTTTTTTGCTTTTTCTGTATTGGCAAAATGAAGCTTAGTAAATTCATTCAAAGCTTCCATTCCTCTTTCATGAATCAAGCGCGCGGCGGCTTCGTCAACTTTAGATCCAGCACCTTTTGGAATTGTGAAGCCTGCTTTTTTGCTTAATTGATCAAAGCGCTGGACAAAGGCATAGCGGGCTAAGATAGAAGCGGCGGCTACACTTAAATGAATTCCTTCCGCTTTCGTGCTTAAATAGGTAGCGTTTGCTTGAAACACATCTTGACCTTTTAAATAGTTGAAAAAGACACCAGGTTCAGCGAATTGATCAATTAAGACGCTATCTGGTTGATCAGGCTGAATTTTTGCCAATACATGCTTAATTGCTTGGTTGTGCAGCAACGCCTTTATTTTTCCTTGAGACATTCCTTTTCCTTGAAGCATATTATATTTTGGATTGTCACAAATAAGCAGACTGAATGGAACGATATCTTTAATTAATTTAGCAATCTCAATAATTTGTGGATCTTTTAAATTTTTTGAATCCTGAACGCCGATTTCTTTTAAAAGCGTTAGCTGCTCCTTTTTAACATAGGCAGCAACGACTGTGATTGGACCAAAGTAATCGCCAGTGCCGACTTCATCGGAGCCAACAACAGACATGGTGCCAATAGTAGCAGGCGGTGAATATCGATGTGTTTTGACAGATGATGTTTTTTTCTGTGAAGGTGCCACTTCAGAGCTTTCCTGCCATTTTGCTGCTTCTATCTCAGCATGACTACCTTGAAATAGCACCTTGCCAGATTTATAGGCTGTGATGGCACAATTAGTAGGACGTGCACTAAATACACTTCCTGGAGGTAACTTTTCTACGAGCGTAGCAGCGTAATAGGTTTTCATTTTCATGATTTGTGAGGTATTTACAAGTAGGACAATATTGGACATAATTTAAAGCTCCTTTATTTTATGTTAGAGTGAAACGGATTTATTTTGATACTAACTCTGGGCGCCTTCCGTTTTTCTTTTGATTAGACATAAAATGACAACGGTCTCTTTCATGTAGAAAAATATCATGATATGATAGAGTATAGGATTGTTTATACTATCAGAAATCATAGTAAGCGGATGATAGTATAAGAAGAGTCATTAACTTTTGCCATTATGGGCGATGAGTTTTGTTTTTCTAAGAATGGAGGCATCATTTTGTCAGGCGATACCAGAAATAGAGTTACAGTAGATATATATGGTCAACCATATACAATCGTCGGTGCCGAAAGTGAATCCCATATTCGCCAAGTAGCTACGATGGTTGACGAAAAGATGAGAGAAATAAGTATGAAAAGTCCAATTTTGGATACAAGTAAATTAGCTGTCTTAACAGCGGTTAATGTTATTCATGATTATCTTAACATTCAAGAACAATTGAACCAGCTTCAACTGGAATTACAGAAAGAAAAGGACTGAGTGTATGCTCGATTTAGTAATTGTAGCTATTTTATTCATCGGCTTGTTAGTCGGTTTAAAGCGCGGTTTTATTTTACAGACCATTCACATGACCGGCTTTATCGTCGCGTTCATTGTGGCTTATGTATATTATGATGAGCTTGCTCCAAAACTTCACTTGTGGATTCCGTTTCCTACTATGGGTGATACTAGTTCATTTCAAATGCTGTTTGATTCAGTCGGTTTAGATACTGCCTATTATAATGCCATTGCTTTTGCTATCATTTTCTTTTTAACAAAAATTGCTTGGCACATGCTTGGGTCAATGCTAGATTTTATTGCCCATTTACCGATATTAAAGCAGCTCAATAACTGGGGTGGTGGCATCCTAGGATTTATGGAAGTATACTTACTTATGTTTATTATATTATATATTGCAGCATTACTGCCAATGGATGCCGTTCAAGGGTCGATAAATGGCTCTATTTTGGCAGAAACAATTATAAAAGATACGCCATTCTTATCCGATCAGGTGAAAGAGCTTTGGTTTTATAATGTACCTAGTTAAGGGTCTATTCTCCGCAATAAAGTTAGATTTTCTAGCTTTGTTAGGGGAGAGACCTTTTTTCTTGTGGCTTGTACTTTACTTAAAGAAACGTTATCTTTAATGAAGATTATTGAAAAAAACAATGTATGTTTGGCAGGTGAAAAAATGTCTGTAAATAAAAAAGATATCATTACATTACTTGAAACCATTGCGATATATATGGAGATAAAAGGAGAAAATCCATTTAAGGTGTCAGCTTTCCGAAAGGCGGCGGCTGCCTTAGAAGTGGATGATCGTAGTTTGTCTGCGATTGACGACTTTACAGCGTTGAGTGGAATTGGAAAGGGAACGGCAGCTGTCATAGATGAGTTTATCAAAGAAGGAAAATCTACTGTTCTAGAAGAATTGCAGGAGGAAGTGCCGAAAGGATTAATTCCGCTATTGCAGCTGCAAGGTCTTGGTGGCAAAAAAGTCGCCAAACTCCATAAAGAGCTACAGGTAAATGATATGAGTGATTTGAAAATAGCGTGTGAAGAAGGACGGGTTAGTGCTTTAGCAGGGTTTGGTAAAAAAACAGAAGAAAAAATTTTAGCAGCTATTGCAGAAGCAGGCTCTCGTCCCGAACGTTTACCGCTAGCTTTTATGCTTCCTATCTCTCATGAAATCGAACAAAAGCTTGCGAACATGTCAGCGGTGATTCGTTTTTCCAAAGCGGGCAGCATTCGGCGGATGCGTGAAACGATTAAAGATTTAGATTTTATTATCTCTACAGATGAACCGGAAATAGTAAAAGAACAGCTTCTTGCATTACCTGGCATTAAGCAGGTGATTGCCGCAGGAGATACGAAAGTGTCTGTTGTGCTCGAATTTTCCTATGATGTTTCCGTTGACTTCCGGATTGTGAAAGATGTCGAATTTATTACAACACTTCATCATTTTACAGGATCGAAGGACCATAATGTTCGAATGCGTCAGCTCGCGAAAGACCGTGGAGAGAAAATTAGTGAATATGGTGTGGAACATGTCAAAACGGGTGAAATACGTACATTCCAAACGGAAGAACAATTTTATCAGCATTTTGACCTTCCATTTATTCCTCCAGAGCTGCGTGAGGATGGAACAGAGGTTGAGCAATATGATAATCGCGAGCCGCTCGTAACACTGGATGATATTCAAGGGGATTTGCATATGCATACGACCTGGAGCGATGGTGCGTATTCGATTGAAGAAATGATTGAAGCTTGTCGTGCGAAGGGTTATACATATATGGCAATTACTGACCACTCCCAATTTTTAAAAGTAGCGAATGGACTGACCTCTGAACGATTACGCGAGCAAAAGAAAATCATTCACGAGTTGAATGAAAAATACGATGATATCACGATTTTATCAGGAATTGAAATGGATATTTTACCTGATGGAACGCTTGATTATGATGATGAATTACTAGCCGAAATGGATTTTGTCATCGCGTCGATTCATTCGAGCTTCTCTCAGCCTCGTGAAACGATTATGGAGCGCCTGAAAACAGCACTGCAAAATCCTCATGTCGACCTTATTGCTCATCCAACAGGGAGGTTAATTGGTAAGCGAGCAGGTTATGACGTGGATGTGGAGATGCTGATTGAGCTTGCACGTGATACAAATACGGCTCTTGAGCTTAATGCGAATCCACATCGTCTTGATTTAGCAGCGCCTTATCTACGAAAAGCTCAAGAAGCAGGAGTACCTATTATCATCAATACAGATGCACATAATTTAGATATGCTTGAAGATATGGAAATCGGTGTCGCGGCAGCCAAAAAGGGCTGGCTAAAACAATCATCTGTACTGAACACGAAAAATATCGATGAATTACTAACCTTTTTAAATAGAAATAACTAATCAAGGAGGCCAACTCACTTCCATGCATCAAAAAGCATTGAAAACTTTAGAATTTACAAAAATAAAAGAGCAATTAGTATCCTATGCTACGTCCTCGATTGGAAAAGAAAAAGCTAGAGCATTAGCTCCATCGACGGATTTCGAGGAAGTAGTTAGATGGCAGGAAGAAACGGATGAAAGTGCGAAAGTGTTGCGAAGGAAAGGGCATGTACCACTTGGCGGCATCTTTGATATTCATCCTCATGCGAAGCGAGCACAAATTGGTGGAATGCTATCGCCAATGGAATTAATGGAAATTGCCAGTACAATTCGTGCAGGTCGTGTGTTAAATCGTTTTTTTGAAGAAATAGCAGAGCAAGAAATTGACACTCCGCTGTTAACAGCATATATCGAATCGCTTCATCCGTTAATTGATTTGCAGCAAGAGATTACGTATGCGATTAGTGAACATGGTGAGGTACTTGATTCAGCAAGTGATGCACTACGTAGGCTTCGCAATCAGCTAAGAACGAATGAAAGTCGGGTTCGTGAAAAATTAGAAAGTATGATCCGTTCATCCAATGCATCTAAAATGTTATCGGATGCGATTGTAACGATTCGAAATGAGCGTTTCGTGATTCCCGTTAAGCAAGAATATCGCAGTCATTATGGCGGTATTATTCATGATCAATCATCATCAGGGCAAACCTTATTTATTGAGCCACAAGCGATTGTGCAGTTAAATAATGTTCTTCAAGAAACACGGGTTAAGGAGCAGCAAGAAATCGACCGCATTTTAACAGCCTTATCGCTAAAGGTTGGAGAGCATACACAGGAGCTATTACATAATGTTGAGGTGCTTGCTCAGCTTGACTTTGTATTTGCGAAAGCCCATTATGCGAAAGGGATTAAAGGCTCCAAGCCAAGCTTGAATAAAGAAGGCCGAGTAAAATTATTTAAAGCGAAGCATCCGCTCATTCCAGCAGATACCGTTGTGGCAAATGATATTTTTCTTGGCGAAGATTTTACGACGATTGTCATTACTGGGCCGAATACAGGTGGTAAAACCGTTACCTTAAAAACGATTGGACTTTGTACGCTAATGGCACAAGCCGGGTTGCAAATTCCGGCACTTGACGGCTCTGAGGTCGCTGTTTTTTCAAATGTGTATGCGGATATTGGGGATGAGCAGTCCATTGAGCAAAGCTTAAGTACATTCTCTTCACATATGGTTAATATTGTCGAGATTCTTCAGCATGTCGATTATGACAGTCTTGTCTTATTTGATGAGCTTGGAGCAGGAACGGATCCGCAAGAGGGAGCAGCTTTAGCGATTTCCATTTTAGATGAAGTGTATAAACGCGGTGCGCGTGTCATTGCGACGACTCATTATCCAGAATTGAAGGCATACGGCTATGACCGTGAAGGCGTCATCAATGCAAGTGTGGAATTTGATGTCGAGTCATTACGTCCAACTTACAAGCTATTAATTGGTGTTCCAGGGCGAAGTAATGCCTTTGAAATTTCGAAGCGACTTGGATTGGATGATTCGATTATTACTCATGCACGGAGTCATATCGGTGAAGAAACAAATAAAGTGGAAACGATGATTGCTTCACTAGAAGAAAGTCGTCGTCAAGCGGAGGAAGAAGAGCAGGAAGCAGCGAATTATTTAAAGCAAGCGGAGAAACTACATCGTGATTTGCAACAGCAAATTGTGGAATATTATAATGAAAAAGATTCTATGATGGAAAAAGCATCCGCAGAGGCAGCTACCATCGTGGAAAATGCGAAAAAAGAAGCAGAAAAGATTATTCGTGACTTACGTAAGCTACGTATTGAAAAACAAGCAGATGTCAAAGAACATGAATTAATCGAGGCGAAAAAGCGATTAGAGGAAGCGGCACCTGCACCGAAAAAATCAACGAAAGTCGTTTCTTCCTCTCAAAAACGGGTATGGCAATCTGGAGACGAAGTGAAAGTCACAACCTTTGGACAAAAGGGCTATTTAATTGAGAAAGCATCAGATAATGAATGGCATGTTCAAATGGGAATTATGAAAATGAAAGTGAAGGAAACGGATCTTGAGTTTATCAAGTCTCCGCAAAAGGAAAAACAAACAAAGCCACTCACGACCATTCGTGGAAAGGATTTTCACGTGAGTTTGGAGCTTGATTTGCGCGGTGAGCGTTATGAAAATGCATTAGCAAGAGTGGATAAGTATATTGATGATGCTCTGTTAGCAGGCTATCCAAGAGTGTCGATTATTCATGGTAAAGGAACAGGGGCTCTTAGACAAGGTGTTCAAGAATATTTAAAAAATCATCGATCTGTTAAGCATATTCGTTTTGGAGAAGCGGGCGAAGGTGGCACAGGTGTTACGGTTGTTGAATTTAAATAAAGTGTAAAATTCCTTTTTGTTTAGGAGTAGTGGATGATGGATAAAATCTGGGGAAATGAATATGTGTATATCGCAGCCTGTTATAGTGTCGTGATTCTATGCATCATCGTTTTTTTAACCATTTTTGAGCTTGTTACAAAGTATAATAATTGGGAAGAAATTAAAAAAGGGAATCTGTCTGTTGCGATGGCAACAGGCGGAAAAATTTTCGGAATTGCCTACGTGTTTCATCAATCCATTTTGCAGAATGATTCGATTCTGACGATGATTGGCTGGGGGATTTATGGCTTTGCTTTACTTTTAGTTGGTTATTTTATTTTCGAATTTATGACGCCGAGTTTTAAAATAGATGATGAAATCAAAAAAGATAATCGGGCAGTTGGTTTGTTATCAATGATCATTTCAATTGGCCTATCCTTTGTCATTGGTGCTGGAATTTCTTAATACCTTGTATATAAAGGGGAGAAAATGGTGGAGAAGCTAGCCAAAGTGTTAATCGTTTGCTGCGGAATATCGGTGTTATTAGGTATTATATTTTTAGTTATGTAGAATCAAGAGAATAAGAATTGCAGCAGAAGAGTAACAGGCTCCACTTAAAGGTTCTAGCCATACAAAATAGCAAGCTATGTAGAGGACGAAATCTTAGTGTTTCGTCCTTTTATTTTTGCTACTTGCTAAAAAACATCATACAATTACCGATAAAAGATTTTATCATTTACCGGTAATTGTATGATGTTTTTCCATATATTATAGTGTAGGAGATTCATAATATATGTTTACTGGGAGTGATGATATGAGTGACAGGCCTTGGCTACAGCTATATCCAAAGGAAATCCCAACAACATTAACATATGAACCTAAGCCAGTGTATGCTTTTTTAAAGGAGTCTGCTGAGAAAAGTCCAACTAAAGTGTCGATTCACTTTTTAGGAAGAGAGCTGACATTCAAAGAAGTGTACCAATCTGCATTAAAAATGGCTGCTTATTTAAAGAAAATTGGTCTTGAAAAAGGGGATCGAGTTGCCATTTCATTGCCGAACTGCCCACAGTATGTCATTTCCTATTTTGGTATTTTAATGGCCGGAGGAATTGTCGTTTCAACGAATCCAACCTATACGGAGCGAGAATTAGAGTATCAAATGAGAGATTCCGGATCAAAAATGATCATTACACTGGATATTTTATTTCCACGTGTCGCCAAAATCACCTCAAGTACAGAGATTCAACATATTATTGTAACCGCAATCAAAGATTACTTACCTTTCCCAAAAAAACTTGTGTACCCTTTTATTCAAAAGAAACAGTATGGCATTGTCGTTAAAGTAGAGCATGCTGGCAACCATCATTTATTTAGAGAAATTATGAGGAATGAAGTGCCAAATGAGATTGCTGAACTAGCTGATTTTGAAAATGATATAGCACTTTTACAATATACAGGGGGTACAACTGGACTTCCAAAAGGAGTGATGCTGACTCATAAGAACTTAGCGGCCAATACGAAAATGTGTCAAGTGTGGTTAGTAAAAAACAAATGTGGTCAAGAAAAAATTATGGGTGTGGTCCCATTTTTTCATGTATATGGCATGACAACGGTGTTACTCCTTTCCGTGCTCGATATGATGACAATGATTTTGTTACCGAAGTTTGACATCGAATCTACGTTAAAAACGATTCAAAAGCAAAAACCTACCATTTTTCCTGGTGCTCCTACCATGTATATTGGCCTAATTAATCATCCTGATATTAGGAAACATGATCTCTCCTCCATTTCCGCTTGTTTGAGCGGCTCTGCACCACTACCTATTGAAGTACAGGAACAATTTGAGGAGCTTACAGGTGGAAAATTAGTGGAAGGATATGGTCTTTCTGAGACATCGCCTGTTACTCATGCCAATTTTATTTGGGAGGGGCCGCGTGTAAAGGGAAGTATTGGCGTTCCCTGGCCAGATACAGAAGCTGTTATTCTTTCATTAGATACTGCGGAACCACTTCAGCCAAATGAAATCGGTGAAATTGGGATTAAAGGACCGCAAGTGATGAAAGGCTATTGGAACCAACCTGAAGAAACGGAAAAAACCTTTAAGAATGGCTGGTTATTAACTGGAGATTTAGGATATATGGATGAACAGGGTTTCTTCTATATTGTTGATCGTAAAAAGGATGTGATCATCGCAGGTGGTTTTAATATTTATCCGCGAGAAGTGGAAGAGATTTTATACGAGCATGAAGCTGTCCAGGAAGTCGTTGTCGTTGGCATTCCTGATCCATATCGTGGTGAAACGGTGAAAGCCTATGTTGTTCAGAAACCTGGCTATACAGTTACAAACGAGGAGCTAAATCAGTTTGTGAGAAAAAGTCTTGCCTCTTACAAAGTACCGCATTTGTATGAGTTTAGAAATGAATTACCCAAAACAATCATAGGAAAGATCTTACGGAGAGTCCTTATAGAAGAAGAACAAAACAAGTGTTCGGATGATCGAAAGGAATCATAAAGAATTGAATCATACGGAGCGGAACCTTTTTCGCTTCGTTTTTGTAAGAATCGTATTTTAAAAGGATGAATTCTTACAAATTCTAGAACTTTTAAAGGCGAATGAAGGTAATTATTCTAATTTTTAGAATAGCATGTATTATAGATTTGAAAAAAATCCAAAAAGTAGATTATTCAGGAGGGGTTTTTTGTGAACATTTATGTATTACTAAAAAGAACATTCGATACGGAAGAAAAAATTACGCTGTCTAACGGCAAGATTAATGAGGATGGCGCAGAGTTCATTATTAATCCTTATGATGAATATGCTGTTGAAGAAGCAATTCAAATACGTGATGCTCAGGGTGGGGAAGTAACGGTTGTTTCTGTTGGAAACGAAGAATCTGAAAAACAATTGCGTACAGCTTTGGCAATGGGAGTAGATAAAGCTGTTTTAATCAATATTGAAGATGATATTCAAGATGGTGACCAATATACAACAGCAAAAATTATTGGTCAATATTTAAAGGGACAAGAAGTAGATCTGATTATTGCTGGAAATGTGGCGATTGATGGTGGTTCAGGACAAGTAGCACCGCGTGTAGCTGAAATGTTAGGCATTCCATATGTAACAACGATTACAGAATTAAATGTCAATGGAACAAATGTAAGTGTTACACGGGATGTAGAAGGTGATTCAGAAATGATTGAAACATCACTTCCATTACTTGTAACCGCCCAACAAGGTTTGAATGAACCACGTTACCCATCTTTGCTAGGAATTATGAAAGCAAAGAAAAAGCCATTCGAAGAATTAGAATTAGATGATTTAGATTTAGAAGAAGATGATGTAGAAGCTAAAACAAAGGCAATTGAAATCTTTTTACCATCGAAAAAAGAAGCAGGAAAAATACTGAGTGGCGGGATTTCTACACAAGTTAGTGAGCTTGTTCAACTATTACGCAGTGAAGCAAAGGTTATTTAACGTTATCGGAAAATTTAAAATACTTCGTGTGTTTAGCATATAACTCCAGTTGCTAGGACTAACGAAGGTGTTGACTTTTTTCTTAAGAAGTACAGTTTGTAAAAGCCGATAAAATAGAACATAGGAGGTTTTTGGAATGGCTAGAAAGTTTCTTGCATTAGGTGAGGTTCGTGATGGTTTGTTAAGAAATGTATCATTTGAAGCAATCGGTGCAGCTAAGCTTGCGGCAAACGGTGGTGAAGTGGTCGGTGTGTTAATCGGTGAAAATGTACAAGCGCTAGGTTCACAATTCATTCAATACGGTGCCGATCGTGTTGTTGTCGCTGAAGATCCTAAACTTGCTCAATATACGACTGATGGGTATGCTCAAGCACTCCTTGCGGTTATTGAAGCAGAAAATCCAGAAGGTCTAATCATTGGACATACTTCACAAGGAAAAGACTTATCTCCAAGAATTGCTGGAAAATTACAATCTGGGTTAATTTCAGATGTGACAGCCCTTGAAGAAGCTGGTGGAAACCTAGTGTTTACTCGCCCCATCTATTCTGGTAAAGCTTTTGAAAAAAGAATCGTAACGGACGGCATCATCTTTGCAACCATTCGTCCTAATAATATTGAACCACTACAAAAAGATGAATCTCGTACAGGGGATGTATCATCCATTTCTGTCGATATTAAAGACTTGCGCACAATCATTAAGGATGTCGTTCGTAAAGCGGCTGAAGGAGTCGATCTGTCTGAAGCGAAAATAATCGTTTCCGGAGGCCGCGGTGTGAAAAGTGCGAAAGGCTTTGAAATATTAAAAGAGCTTGCTACAGTTCTAGGAGGAGCAGTTGGCGCTTCTCGTGGTGCTTGTGATGCGGATTATTGTGATTACTCATTACAAATTGGACAAACAGGTAAAGTAGTAACACCTGATTTGTATATCGCTTGCGGAATTTCTGGAGCAATTCAGCATTTAGCAGGAATGTCTAACTCTAAAGTAATCGTGGCAATTAATAAAGATCCAGAAGCTAATATCTTTAATATAGCAGACTACGGAATTGTCGGTGATTTATTCGAAGTCGTACCATTATTAACACAAGAATTCAAGAAATTAAAAATAAATGCTTAAATAAGCTAGCTTTGGGGAAATTACCAATGAAGCAAAATAATAGCACTTTGTTGTGTAACAATGATATACTTTGTTTATAAATTTTGAGTAAATATGAGGAGGAATTGAATAAATGGCTATTGCACACGCAACTGATGCAACTTTTGCAACTGAAACAAACGAAGGTGTTGTTCTTGTAGACTTTTGGGCTCCATGGTGTGGACCTTGTAAAATGATTGCTCCTGTTCTTGAAGAACTTGATGGAGAAATCGGCGATAAAGCGAAAATCGTTAAAGTAGATGTTGACGATAACCAAGAAACTGCTGGAAAATTTGGTATCATGAGCATTCCAACTTTAGTCGTTCTTAAAGACGGTGAAGTAGTAGATAAAGTGGTTGGCTTCCAACCTAAAGAAGCTTTAGCACAACTTCTTGAAAAACACGTTTAATTCATCTCTAACAAAAAAGCTTCAAGTTCTATACTATAGACTTGGAGCTTTTTTGTTAGAGATGAAAGTATGAAGTTTTTGATGCGTACGGGTGCCTTCCGCTTTTCTGATGAGTATTTGTTACTTTTTCTGTATAATGGGTGAATCAACAGATAGGATCATGGGAGGAAAAAAATGAATCAACAAATCAAAAATAAATTAGCCCTTCTTCCAGACCAACCTGGTTGCTATTTAATGAAGGACCGTCAAGGAACGATTATTTACGTAGGAAAGGCAAAAGTACTGAAAAATCGTGTTCGTTCTTATTTTACGGGCTCTCATGACGGGAAAACCTTACGACTTGTCAATGAAATTGAGGATTTTGAATATATTGTTACCTCGTCGAATATTGAGGCGCTCATTTTAGAATTAAATTTAATCAAAAAACATGATCCGAAATATAATGTCATGTTAAAAGATGACAAAACCTATCCGTTTATTAAACTGACAGCGGAGGAACATCCACGCCTGCTCATTACGCGAAAAGTAAAAAAGGATAAAAGCAAATACTTTGGACCGTATCCAAATGTTACTGCGGCAAATGAGACGAAAAAGCTGCTTGACCGCATTTATCCACTTCGAAAATGTAATACGCTCCCAGCCCGCGTGTGCCTATACTATCATTTGGGCCAATGTCTAGCTCCTTGCATTAACAAGGTGGAGGAAGAAGAGTATAAGCGAATTGTCGAGGAAATTAATCGGTTTCTAAATGGTGGTCACGTTGATATTAAAAAGGAACTGACTGAAAGTATGCATGAAGCAGCAGAGGCTTTAGATTTTGAACGAGCAAAGGAATTGCGTGACAAGATTGCTTATATTGATGTGACAATGGAAAAACAAAAAATGATGACCAATGATTTTACTGATCGCGATGTGTTCGGATTCTCCTATGATAAAGGCTGGATGTGTGTGCAAGTGTTTTTTGTTCGTCAAGGAAAATTAATTGAACGGGATGTATCGATTTTTCCTGCTTATGATGAACCAGAGGAAGAATTGCTTACCTATTTAGGACGATTTTACGATATGGAAAATCATTTTAAACCGCAGGAAATAGTAGTGCCTGAAACTGTTGATGCGAGTATTGCTGAAAATCTACTTCATGTAAAAATGATTCAGCCTAAACGTGGTTCCAAAAAGGATTTACTTGATTTGGCTAATAAAAATGCGACATTCGCGCTTCAAGAAAAATTTTCTCTCATTGAGCGTGATGAGGAACGATCTAGTAAAGCTGTTGAGAATTTAGGTCGACAGCTCGGTATTTATACACCGCATCGCATTGAAGCCTTTGATAATTCCAATATTCAAGGGACAAACCCTGTTTCGGCGCTCGTTGTATTTATTGATGGGAAACCAGAAAAACGGGAATACCGCAAATACAAAATAAAAACCGTACAAGGTCCAGATGATTATGAATCGATGCGCGAAGTAGTCCGTCGCAGGTATTCCCGCGTGTTAAAAGAAGGATTGCCGTTGCCAGATCTTATTATTATTGATGGTGGAAAAGGCCATGTGGAGGCTGTTCGTGATGTTTTAGAGAATGAACTAGGTCTTGAGATTCCCTTATCAGGATTGGTGAAGGATGAGAAGCATCGCACCTCACAATTATTGATGGGGAATCCACTAGAAATTGTACCCCTTGATCGTCGAAGCCAAGAATTTTATTTATTACAGCGAATTCAAGATGAAGTACATCGTTTTGCGATTACCTTTCATCGTCAACTACGTGGGAAAAATGCGATTCAATCTCAGCTGGATGATATTCCAGGTGTTGGGGAGAAGCGACGTAAGCAATTGCTTAAGCATTTCGGTTCACTCAAAAAAATGAAAGAAGCAACGATTGAAGACATCATAGAAGCTGGTATGCCGAAGGGGGTAGCAGAAGCTATTTACCAAAAGTTGCAGCAGTGACTTTTGCGTTAATACAAAGATTCTCTAATTTTAGTGAAGCTGCACGGGTGCAAGCGTAAGTTTGAAAAAAAGCTGGTCCATACGTTCATGAACGTATGGACCAGCTTTTAAGAAGGGTAAAATTCTTAATGTGCTTTGGTGTCTTCAGCTTTTCTTTTAAATAGGGTCTTTTGTGTCCCATTTTACGGTAAAAAGAACTTTATTGTACCGTTTTTTTATGTCAGCTATTGCTTCACTGTAGAATTTTTTTTGAAGGACACATTGCTCTGCTAGAAATCCAGCCTCCAGTTGGAAGTGACATTCAGGATAAATCTCTAAGCGACGTTTGGTTATTTCTCCAGTTAAGATAAGTTCCATCTCATCATTTGTTTCTTTTTCAATGACAAGATGTCCCCAGCCCGCACTTTGAAAAAAGGCAACCACTTCGCCCATACTAGTTAATGGGAATTTTCTAGCTAGTTGTTTTCCTGCCCAATAGAGGATGTGATAGGAGTCTTCTCCAAGAATGTCTTGTAGTACAATTTCCCGAACAAGTTCGTAGCCAAAAGCAGGTACTTGGAGTTCTTCTATTTCATCTACTTCAATTGCTTCTGAGAGATTTTTTTTCATTGTAACTCGCCTCTTTCCGTAAATCTATTATATACATTTTTTATTTTAAGTCTGTAATCTTTTTTAAAATAATTGTATCTAAAATTGGTAGAATTAGGTAAAAAAACATAATATTTTTCAGGTAATCTATCATTTGTAAAAAAATGGTATAATATAGGCGCTATTTAGTAAATTTATATTCAAATTCTATCCAGAAAAATAGAAATTTTGTATCCGTTTTCTTGACGCAAATTCAAGTGAGGGGTACAATAGGATTGTCACATAATTGTAAAAAAAGTGTAGGTAATCCTATGCTTGCACTTGTGCATAGATAAAAGAAGGCTAGCAGTTTATCTGGGTTTAACAAGTTGTCGAACTTCAAATCTATTAGGAGACATTGATAGAAGAGTAAACAGCATGTAAAACACAAATTGGTTCTACTAACAACAGTCGAGCCTCCACTGATAGTAACTTCACTTTATCGGCACATTACTTTTCACAAATTAAAGGGGGGGCACTTAGTGGCACAGAAACAAGAGTTTGGGAATCGCAGGCTTCACTCACTACTAGGAGTAATTCCAATTGGTCTATTCCTAATATTCCACTTATCAGTAAACTTTATGGCAACAAAGGGAGAGGAAACTTTTAACAATGCGGTTCATTCTATTGAATATGTTCCGTTATTAATTTTGGTAGAATGGGTTGTCATCTATCTACCATTAATTTTCCATGCTGTATATGGAATTTATATTGCATTTACAGCTAAAAATAATTTAGGAAGATTTGGATACTTCCGTAACTGGATGTTTATGCTTCAACGTTTAACTGGAATTATCACTTTAATTTTCCTTGTTTGGCATATTTGGCAAACTAGAATTCAAAAGGCTTTTGGTGCTGAAGTAAACTATGACATGATGGCTGATATTTTCTCTAGTCCAGTTATGATTGGATTCTATATCGTTGGTATCATTTCAGCTATTTTCCACTTTGCTAATGGATTATGGTCATTTGCAGTAAGCTGGGGATTAACAGTTTCACCTAAATCTCAAAAGTTTATGACTTATATTTCTTTAATCGTTTTCGTCGTTCTATCATATATCGGTATAAGTGCAGTTTTGGCTTTCGTGTGAGAATCGTAGTGCAACAATATAGTTTATAAAGCAATTAAGGGAGTGAGCAAGATTGGGTAAAGGTAAAATTGCTATCGTTGGTGGCGGTCTAGCCGGATTAATGGCTACGATCAAAGCTGCAGAGTTAGGACAACAAGTTGAATTATTCTCATTAGTTCCCGTTAAACGTTCACACTCTGTGTGTGCCCAAGGTGGAATTAATGGAGCAGTAAATACAAAAGGTGAAGGGGATTCTCCATGGATCCATTTTGATGATACAGTATATGGTGGAGACTTTTTAGCGGATCAACCACCAGTAAAAGCTATGTGTGAAGCAGCACCAGGAATTATCAATATGTTTGACCGTATGGGAGTTATGTTTAACCGTACTCCAGAAGGTTTACTAGATTTCCGTCGCTTCGGTGGAACACAACATAGCCGTACAGCATTTGCTGGAGCAACAACAGGTCAACAATTACTTTATGCGATGGACGAGCAAGTTCGTCGTTATGAAGTAGAAGGCCTTGTAACAAAGTATGAAGGCTGGGAATTCCTTGGAGCTGTAATCGATGACGAACAAACAGCACGTGGTGTTGTTGTTCAGAATTTAAGTACAATGGAAATCAAAGCTTTCCCTGCTGATGCTGTTATTATGGCGAGTGGTGGTCCGGGAATTATTTTCGGGAAATCTACTAACTCGATGATCAATACAGGTTCAGCTGCATCTATTGTTTATCAACAAGGGGTAACTTATACAAATGGAGAATTTATTCAAATTCATCCAACGGCTATTCCTGGAGATGACAAGCTTCGTCTAATGAGTGAGTCTGCTCGTGGTGAAGGTGGTCGTGTTTGGACATATAAAGATGGTAAACCTTGGTACTTCCTAGAGGAGAAATATCCTGCGTATGGAAATCTTGTACCACGTGATATCGCAACGCGTGAAATTTATGACGTTTGTTATAATATGAAGCTTGGTATTAATGGAGAAAACATGGTTTACCTAGATCTTTCACATAAAGATCCACATGAGCTTGATATTAAATTAGGTGGAATCATTGAGATTTATGAAAAATTCGTTGGTGAAGATCCTCATAAAGTACCAATGAAAATTTTCCCTGCAGTTCACTATTCAATGGGTGGATTATGGGTAGATTATGATCAAATGACAAATATTAAAGGTTTATTTGCTGCTGGTGAGTGTGATTACTCTCAACATGGTGGTAACCGTTTAGGTGCAAACTCACTTCTTTCTGCTATTTATGGTGGGTCTGTTGCAGGTCCGAATGCAGTTAAATATATTGAAGGTTTAGAAAAATCATCTGATGCACTTCCTTCTTCATTATTTGATGGCTATGTAAAACAAGAGCAACAAAAGTGGAATAACATCATGTCTCTTGATGGTACAGAAAATGCTTATGTTCTTCACAAAGAACTTGGTGAATGGATGACGCAACACGTAACGGTTGTTCGTTACAATGATAAATTGAAAGAAACTGATAACAAAATTCTTGAATTGATGGAACGTTACAAAAAAATCAATATCAATGATACAGCAAAATGGAGCAACCAAGGAGCTGCGTTTACTAGACAGCTTCAAAATATGCTTCAATTAGCTCGTGTTATCACAATTGGTGCGTTAAACCGTGATGAAAGCCGTGGAGCTCATTACAAACCAGATTTCCCAGAACGTAATGATGAAAAATTCATGAAACACACGATGGCTACGTTTAAAGGTTTAGATCAAGCACCAGCATTCCATTATAAAGAGGTTGATGTATCGCTTATTCCACCTCGTAAACGCGATTACACAACTAAACATTAAAAAGGGGGAGCAAAAAAATGGGGGAAACAAAAAATAAAACAGTACGTTTTATAATCACTCGACAAGATACACCGGATTCAGCTCCTTATAATGAGGAATTCGACTTACCGTATCGCCCAAATATGAATGTCGTTTCTGCGTTAATGGAGATTCGTCGTAATCCTGTAACAGCAAGCGGAAAACAAACAACACCAATCGCTTGGGATATGAACTGTTTAGAGGAAGTATGTGGGGCTTGTTCTATGGTAATCAATGGAAAACCAAGACAATCATGTTCAGCGCTTGTCGATCAATTAGAGCAGCCTGTTCGTCTTGCACCAATGCGTACCTTCCCGGTTGTACGTGACCTTCAAGTCGATCGTAGTCGTATGTTCGACAACTTGAAAAAGGTTAAAGCTTGGATTCCAATCGATGGAACATACAATCTTGGAGCAGGACCTCGTATGCCAGAAACAAAACGTCAATGGGCTTACGAATTAGCCAAATGTATGACTTGTGGTGTATGTTTAGAAGCTTGTCCAAATGTAAACGACGGTTCTAACTTCATTGGGCCACAACCATTATCACAAGTTCGTTTATTTAATGCTCATCCAACTGGTGCGATGAATAAAGCAGAACGCTTAAATACAATTATGTCTGAGGGCGGACTTGCAAACTGCGGTAACTCACAAAACTGTGTGCAGTCTTGTCCAAAAGGTATTCCTTTGACAACATCTATTGCGGCACTTAACCGTGATACAGCAATTCAATCCTTCCGTAACTTCTTCGGAAGCGACCAAGTTTAATAGATTATACAAGTAACGAGGCTGTCTCAGATGAGACAGCCTCGTTTTAAGTCGCAGTGACTTTTCAAGTTGTGGATATCTTGTGGATTACTCATGATGTATGCAAAGGGCTAAATTAAGGTTCATTCTATGTAAAGAAATTTTCATTTAGATAGATAAAAGAGTCACTCCCTTGCCTTCCTTAACATACTATATGATGACTAAATAGACACTCACTCCGGGTTTTATGCTGGTGAAGGCAAGGAGGGTTACAATAATTGAAGGAGAACGAATTCACTCATAAGCCATTACTCACCAAAAGAGAAAAAGAAGTATTTGAGTTACTAGTACAGGACAAAACAACAAAAGAAATCGCAGGTGAATTGTTTATAAGCGAAAAAACAGTTCGAAACCATATTTCAAATGCGATGCAAAAGCTTGGGGTTAAAGGGCGTTCGCAAGCAGTTATAGAACTCCTTCGAATGGGAGAGCTTAAGCTTTAACGTTTTGGCCGTATCATATGAAGATAGTCAGAAAAATAGATTAGTTTTCTCTCCACTTGGCAGCATATAAGGGAAGGTTGGACAATTCGTTGTTTAGCATTCGCATTGCTGCTATTTTTGTGCGTTCACTAGAAGTTATATGTATAGGGATAATAGTACTAAGAAAAGACATCGGCTTTCGCCATTCCGGGTGATAAGTCGTGTTTTTCTAATGTAACTGTTGAAAATTCATTCACTTTTATTCAAAATGAGAGTATGATAAATTTTCAGGAAGTTGATGGGGAGCTGGAGTGATGAGTAAAAAGAGACAAGTACAGGATGTCGCTGAAATTGAAAAGGAAATGCGCTATGTATCGTCGTTGATTAAACAAAAGGGACGTGAAATTCTTATTGATTACAAAATCACGCTTCCGCAATTTATTGCCTTGCAATGGTTGTTTGAAGAAGGCGATATGACAATTGGAGAGTTATCCACGAAGATGTTTTTAGCTTTCAGTACGACAACCGATCTTGTGGACCGTATGGAAAGAAATCAACTTGTTCGTCGTGTGAGAGATGATAAAGATCGTCGGGTAGTTCGCATTCATCTTCTCGAAGAAGGCACGAGAATTATCGATGAAGTTATACGGAAACGACAACAATATTTGCATGAAATTTTACTCTCCTTTAGTGATACTGAAATCACTTCTCTTAAAGAAAATTTAAGAAAGCTCCATCAGGAAATGAAAGAAGAATGAGGCGAGATTTTTGAAATCAATCGGAATTATTGATTCAGGTGTAGGTGGATTGACGGTTGCTAAAGAAATTATGCGTCAACTTCCCCGTGAACAAATCATTTATTTAGGAGATACGGCAAGATGTCCTTATGGACCAAGAACGAAAGAGGATGTAAAAAAATTCACGTGGCAGATGACACGTTTTTTGTTAAAACAAAATATTAAAATGCTCATTATTGCATGTAATACGGCAACAGCTGCTGCATTGGAAGATATTCGGGCCGAATTACCTATTCCTGTGCTAGGTGTTATTCTTCCAGGTGCGAGGGCAGCATTGAAGGCTTCTACTCATTTACATATTGGTGTCATTGGTACAACTGGAACTGTGAATAGTCACGCATATGATGAAGCTCTTGCTTCTATTAATAGTAATGTGAAAGTGAGTAGCCTGGCGTGTCCTAAATTTGTTCCACTTGTTGAGAGCGGCGAATTTGAAGGTGAGATTGTTGATAGGATCATTGTGGAAACGTTACACCCTTTGAAGAAAACAAAAATAGATACTCTTATCCTAGGCTGCACACATTATCCGCTGCTTGGACCAGTCATTTCCCGCTATATGGGGAAGAAAATACAGGTTATTTCCTCTGGAGATGAAACCGCACGTGAGGCGAGCGTGATTCTAGACTATTATCGCTTAATGAATCAAAGTAAAGAGGAGCCGATTCACCGTTTTTACACGACAGGCTCTAAAGAAATATTCAGTGAAATTGCTTCTAAATGGCTTAATCGAAGGGGCGATACAGTCGAAACGATTAAAATTGATCATCTATGAGACTTCCGGCAAGGAAGTCTTTTTTTATAGAAGAGGTCTAAATCTTTTGAAAGGCTCGTATAAATTGTAGTACAAACTGTTCTAGGAGTGATGGAATGTCCAAAATAAAAAAAGTGAAAGTGACTGCTATGATTTTGGCATCTTCTTTTTGGCTAGCAGGTTGCGGTTTGTTCGGCGGTGGAGAAAAAAATCAAATTGACCCGCCAAAAGAGGTTTCTTTGGTGGAGGATCAGTCAGCATTGGAGGAGACGAGCACCGATGGAAAAGCCGAGAAAGATGATGGAGCAGATGTAGAAGCAAAGGTGACAACAGAGCTTTATTTAATTGATAAAAATGGGTATGTAGTTCCGCAAACGCTCGAGCTTCCGAAATCGGAAGGAGTAGCCAAACAAGCACTTCAATATTTAGTGAAAGGAGGACCGATTACGGAATTGCTTCCTAATGGTTTTCGCGCAGTGATTCCAGAAGATACGCAATTGAGTCTGAAAATCGATGAGGGCGTAGCTATTGTGGATTTTTCGAAGGAGTTTAAAAATTATCAAAAAGAAGATGAATTGAAGATTTTACAGGCCATTACACGGACGCTTACTCAATTTAATTCCGTAGAAAAAGTGCAGCTGCGTATGAATGGGGAGGAGTTAAAAGAAATGCCGGTGAACGGTACACCGATTGCTGACGGGTTATCCCGTGCCTCTGGTATTAATATGGATACGAACGATGTGACCGATATTACGAATACAAAAGCAATTACAGTATATTACGTTGGCGGTGAAGCGGGGAATTATTATTATGTTCCAGTTACGCGACGCGTTAGCGAAGCGAGTGAGGATAATATTACTGCTGCCATTAACGAACTCGTGAAAGGGACCATCTTTGTCTTCGAAGCTGTTAACTGATTTTGTAGCAGATGTTGCCTTGCTTGAACCGACCAACGCTCTCAGATGGAAAGGTAACAGTGAATTTTAACGAATCCATCTTAGGGAGCTTCAAAGAGAAAAAAGTTTCACAATCTGTCCTCAATGCTCTTGTTTTAACATTAACCGAGCAAGAGGGCATTGAAAGTGTAGAAATCCAAGTAAATGGCAGTGCAGATTTATTAAATGAAGATGGGAAACCACTTTCAGAGCCAGTTGTTCGTCCAGAAAAAGTGAATACAGGAAGATTCTAAGATTATGAGGTGGCAGACAGCCGCCTTTTTTTAATGGTTTCGATGAGGGAAGGAAGTATGTTAGACTAAGCATAGAATACATACACAAAAGGAGATAGGTCTTGTGAAGACGGTTATTATTGCAACGAAAAATGAGGGAAAAGCAAAGGAGTTTGAAAGTTTATTTGCAGCGAAAGGCTATGAAGTAAAAACGCTTCTCGATTTTCCTGACTCACCAGATGTAGAGGAAACAGGGACAACATTTGAGGAAAATGCAATTTTAAAAGCAGAGGCAATTAGTAAAGAGTATCATGGAGTTGT
The DNA here is from genome assembly GCA_963790055.1 of uncultured Bacillaceae bacterium. Lineage (GTDB taxonomy): Bacteria > Bacillota > Bacilli > Bacillales > DSM-1321 > Peribacillus. The sequence continues at coordinate 43,333 of CAWBND010000014.1, read as the reverse complement.
CATTTCGGATGATTCGGGGTTAATTGTTGATGCTCTAGATGGACGTCCAGGTGTCTATTCAGCTCGTTATGCGGGTGAAGATAAAAATGACGAAGCAAACACAAATAAGGTACTAAGTGAACTAGAAGACGTTCCTGAAGAGGAAAGAACGGCCAGATTTTATTGTGCACTTGCCGTTGCTTCGCCGAATCAAGAAACGATCACTGTATCTGGAACAATTGAAGGCTATATTACAGAACAGCCAGTTGGAGAGAACGGATTTGGATACGATCCTATTTTTTATGTGAAAGAATTAGGAAAAACGACTGCCCAACTAACGAAAGAAGAAAAAAATAAAATTAGTCATCGTGCCAAAGCTTTAAAGGCGCTCCAAGGAAAAATAGATTCATTTCTAAAACAGGAAGAAGGAAGATAAATATGAAAGTGTTAATTATGAGTGATAGTCATGAGTTAACTCATGAAATCAGCATAATTAAGGAGAGGCATAAGCAAGATGTGATAGCCATGATTCATTGTGGAGATTCAGAGTTAGAAAAAAATAATGCATATATGAACGGAATGATTACAGTAAGGGGAAACTGTGATCGTGATTCTGCCTACCCAAATATCGTTGTAGAAGAAATTGCAGGGAAGCGCTTTTTGATTACACACGGACATTTGTATAATATTCATATGTCTCTTCTTAATCTTTCCCTAAAGGGTGAGGAAACAGATGCGAACATTATTTGCTTTGGGCATTCGCATGCAGCAGGCTCTGAACTCATCGATGGCAAACTATACATCAATCCTGGCAGCATTCGCGAACCACGTGGTCGCAAGGAAAAAACATATGCGATTCTTGAGATGGACCAACATACAGTAACGGTTACATTCTATGATGTCCAAGGAAAGATTGTCCAATCCTTAACCAATACTTATCAACTGAGCTGAGATAACATATAATGAACAGGAAGACTTCGTACTTCCTGTTCAAAAAAATATAAAAAACAGTTGACTTTTTATTTGTATAACAATATAATAGAAAATGTTCCGAAATAAAATAATTGTTTTATATATCCCATAATGTCCTGGTAGCTCAGCTGGATAGAGCAACGGCCTTCTAAGCCGTCGGTCGGGGGTTCGAATCCCTCCCAGGACGCTAACAAAAAGGTTGCTTAAAAGCATATGCTTTTGAGCGGTCTTTTTTTGTCTTTTTCGGTGCAAACATTCCTACAATGCCTGAATCGAATTCTATTGTTGAATGCAGTCATTTACTAAAAAAGTAACGTATTCCTATGATTTTAATAATGGTAAAATATAGATAGTTTATTAATTTAATAGGAAAAATAAATCTTCCTCCCTATACAACTCTGATTTTTGTAAATGTTGAAACAGGAGAAATTATACAAGATAGAACAGAATAGTTATGTAAAAGCTAGGAGAGGTCGGTAGATGTTAGTTTGTCTATCGGTCTCTTTTTTTTGCTAGAGATGTCAAAGTAAATGGCAGAAGCTATCTACTATATTGATAAAAAACTACGGAAATAAATTCAAATATTTGTTAATTTAATGTAATTAAGGTATGATATTTTTAAGTTTTTTAATGATAGGAGGAGAGGAAATGGTAAACATTCAACATGGTGAGAACTGTTTTTTTGTAGAAACAGATGGAGAAAAATTGGCGGAAATTACATATGTGAACTCTGGAGATCAACAAATTACGATTGACCATACATATGTTTCCGAAAAGCTTCGTGGTCAAAAGGTAGGGAATGCACTCGTCGAGAAAGTTGTTGAATTTGCCCGTCAGGAGAAGCTGAACATTGTGCCACAATGCTCGTTTGCAGCCAGAGAATTTGAGAAAAATAAGCAGTATGAAGATGTACTTGTAAAATAAGAAATTTGGTCCAATTCAGCCGGTAAAGATAGGCATGATTATATAGTCCTGTAAGAAAATTAGCTGAAAGTGAACGTTCAGAAATTGAACGATTTCGCTTTCTTTTATTGAATATGAATTTAAGTAACTACCTAATCTTAATCAATTGACAATATCCATCAGCATGCTATGATAAAATAGATTAAAAACTATAATTATTATTCTATGATAACAAGTAAGGGATTACATAAGGCGGTGATAACAACATGGGAGAAACATGGTATTTTATTGATTCAGGTGCACAACAACCTGCCTATAATATGGCATTTGATGAGGTTTTGATTGATTGGCATAGTCGTGGGCTTATTCCTCCTGTTCTTCGATTCTATGGTTGGGAGCCGGCTGGATTGTCGCTTGGGCATTTCCAAAAAACGGTTGGTAGAATTGATGTAGATGCTGCTAAAGCGAAGGGAATTGACATCGTTAGGCGCCCAACTGGTGGACTTGCTGTCTTGCATGATCAAGAGCTTACCTATAGTGTAGTCGTAAGTGAAAAGCATGAGAAGATGTCGCCATCTATTATTGAGGCGTATCGCGTGTTGTCTCAAGGTGTTTTAGAAGGATATAGAAATCTTGGCATTTCAGCTGAATTAGCCATTCCAGATGCACCTGTAGGGAAGTCTGGAACAGCGGTTTGCTTTGAGGAGTCATCTTGGTACGAATTAGAAATTGACGGTAAAAAGGCTGCTGGGAGCGCCCAAAATCGTCAAAAAGGCGTAGTCTTGCAGCATGGCTCTATTCCAGTTGAAATGGATATAGATTTATTATATGATTTGTTTATTTTTCCAAATGAAAAGGTGAAAAATAAAGCTAGAGATGGTTTCTTAAAAAAAGCTGTTTTTATTAATGATATTCTTGGTAGAAAAGCAACGATTGAGGAAATAAAGGTTGCTTTTAAAGAAGGATTTAAAAAAGGTCTTGATATCGAATTATCACCATTTGAACCGAATGATCAAATGTTAATCGAAGTGGAAGACCTTATGAAATCAAAATATGCAAATGATGACTATACTTTTCAACGTTAAGGAGAGAATCGAGTGGCGAACAAAGAATATTTGCGCAAACCTGAGTGGCTGAAAATTAAATTAAATACAAATGAAAGTTACACAGATCTAAAAAAAATGATGCGTGAAGAGAAGTTGCATACAGTATGTGAGGAAGCAAAATGTCCAAATATCCATGAATGTTGGGCTGTTCGAAAAACAGCTACTTTTATGATTCTAGGCAGCATTTGTACACGCGGCTGCCGTTTTTGTGCAGTGACAACAGGTATGCCAACAGAACTAGACTGGGAAGAGCCAGAACGAGTGGCGCAGTCTGTTGAAAAGATGGAACTGCGTCATTGCGTCATTACAATGGTAGCACGTGACGATTTGGCAGGATGGCGGTGCAGCTATTCTTGCTGAAACAGTTAACGCTATTCATCGTCGAGTTCCTACATGTACGGTTGAAGTACTGCCGTCTGATATGAAGGGGGATTACGAAAGTCTGCACATGTTGATGGATGCTAAGCCAGATATTTTTAACCATAACATTGAGACAGTGGAACGTTTAACTCCTCGTGTTCGTTCAAAGGCTACCTATGAGCGTTCTTTACAATTATTAAAAAGAGTCAAGGAAATTAGTCCTGATACACCTACAAAATCAAGTATTATGGTTGGGCTTGGAGAAACGAAAGAAGAATTAGTACAAGCAATGGATGATTTGCGTGCTCATGACGTAGACATTATAACAATTGGACAATATTTACAACCGACGAAAAAGCATTTACAAGTTGAACGTTATTTGCATCCAGATGAATTTACTGAATTGAAGGAAATTGCTTTACAAAAGGGATTTAAACATTGTGAAGCAGGTCCACTCGTTCGTTCTAGTTACCATGCGGATGAACAAGTAAACCAAGCTGCTCGTAAAAGACAATTAGGAAGTGAAAATGCTGATCCAGAACAGCTAATTGAACAATATAAAACACAATTTTCTAATTAAGAAAAATCAAATCCCATTGGTCTTATGGCTAATGGGATTATTTTTTTACAAAAATTTTATAAAATTAAATTTGAATATAAAAAATAAGATAAAGACAAGGATGTAAGCGTATTCAATATCGGAAATATATTAGAATTATCTAAAAATTATTAAAAAACCTGTTGACTCATTTTTAATTTCGGCGTATTATTACGACAAATACAAGAATACTAATAAAGAGCATTTTTTAAAAATATAAATGATGTGTAAATCAATGAAGAGGATAAGTAGTCCTTCGTCAGACATTCACAGAGAGCCAGTATTTGCTGAGAACTGGCATTGTCCCGAGAGATGAACTCACCTTGGAGTTTCAGTTTGAACGAGCAATCTATTAGAACTGAACGGGTGCCTAACCTGTACCCGTTACCAAAACAAGAAAGTGCGCACAGGATAGATTTGTGCGAAAAAGGGTGGTACCGTGGATTGGATCTAAAACCTTTTCACCCCTTTCAACTTGCTCTTAAGCAAGTCAATTAGGGGTGAAAAGGTTTTTTTTATATCCTGAAATTGCTGAAACTTATTAATATTCAAAAAATAAACGGAGGGGATTATTCATATGACGCAGAAAACTGTGGATACTGGCAAGCAGAATCAAACAGCAAAACTTAGCGGTGCGGGATTCTTGATAGAAGCACTGAAAAAGGAAAATGTAGATGTCATTTTCGGATACCCAGGCGGCGCTGCATTACCGATTTATGACAAACTTTATGATTCTGGACTTTTTCATGTTTTAACAAGACATGAGCAAGGTGCGATTCATGCGGCGGAAGGATATGCGAGAATTACTGGAAAGCCGGGTGTAGTCATTGTAACATCGGGGCCAGGAGCAACGAATATTGTGACAGGTTTAGCAGATGCTATGATAGACTCTTTACCAATCGTTGCTTTCACAGGTCAAGTTGCTACTAGTTTAATTGGATCTGATGCCTTCCAAGAAGCGGATATTCTTGGAATCACTACACCAATTACGAAACATAATTTTCAAGTAAGGGATGCGAAAGATCTTCCACGTATTATTAAAGAAGCTTTTTATATTGCGTCAACAGGACGTCCAGGTCCAGTATTAATCGATATTCCAAAAGATGTTGCTAATCAAGAAGGGATTTCTGATTTGAATCCGGAAATGGATCTCTCCGGTTATCAACCAACAACTAAACCGAATTACGTACAAATTCGTAAGTTAGTTGAAGCCGTTAGTGGAGCGAAAAAACCAGTTATTCTAGCAGGTGCTGGTGTACTTCATGCCAATGCATCTGATTTATTACGTGAATATGCAGAACAACAAGGTCTCCCAGTCGTTCATACATTGCTAGGGCTTGGTGGATTTCCAGCAAACCATCCTCAATTTGTTGGTCTTGCAGGTATGCATGGCTGTTACTCGGCGAATATGGCGTTATCGCAATGTGATTTACTCGTCAACATCGGCGCTCGATTTGACGATCGTTTAACAGGTAAACTAGAACATTTTGCGCCAAATGCAATTGTTGCACATATTGACATTGATCCAGCTGAAATTGGTAAAAATATTTCAACTAAGATTCCAGTTGTTGGCGATGCAAAAGCAGCATTGAAAGAGTTAGTTGCTCAAAATGGGAAAAAACCTGACATTTCAGAGTGGACAGAGCAATTGGCTAAGTGGAATAAAGAATTTCCATTCCGCTATACGACAGCTGAAGGGCAGTTAATGCCACAGCGAGTGGTTGAACTTCTTTATGAAAAAACAAATGGAGATGCAATTGTAACAACGGATGTAGGCCAACATCAAATGTGGGCAGCCCAATATTATCGTTTTAATAAGCCAAACACATGGGTTACTTCTGGTGGGCTTGGAACGATGGGCTTTGGTTTACCTTCAGCAGTTGGTGCGCAATTAGCTAATCCTGAAGCAACTGTCCTTTCCATTTCTGGAGACGGTGGTTTCCAAATGTGTGTTCAAGAGCTTGGAGTCATCGCTGAAAGAAAATTGCCAATTAAAATCATTATCCTTAACAATGGAGCATTAGGAATGGTTAGACAATGGCAAGATCTTTTTCATGGTCAACGCCTATCCGAAAGTGTATTCCAATCGCAGCCAAATTTCGTAAAATTGGCAGACGCATATGGTATTCCGGGATTTACCGTTAGCACTGAAGAGGAAGCAAATGCTAAGATAGATGAAGCATTAGCAATTGATGGGCCAGTGTTAATTGACTTCCGTATTAAACCGGATGAAAATGTGTATCCGATGATTGCGGCAGGAAAAGGTATCCATGAAATGGAAGGAGTTTAATCATGAAAGGAATTCTTACCCTCGCAGTAAACAACAGACCAGGGGTTCTAAATCGAATCACTAATCTGTTCACAAAAAGAAATTATAATATTGAAAGCATCACTGTTGGTCCATCTGAACAAGTCGGTATCTCAAGAATCACCGTTGTTGTTCAAGTAGATGATGAAGCTGTAATTGAACAAATGACAAAACAGCTCAACAAACAAGTTGATATTTTAAAAGTAACTGACATTAGTAATCAAGCAATCGTTGCCCGCGAATTGGCACTGATTAAAATTCAAGTGTCCAATCAATCGCGAGCTGAAATATATTCGGTTATTGAGCCTTTCCGTGCTTCCGTCATTGATGTAGGTAAAGATAGCTTAACGGTTCAAATTACAGGTGAATCTGGAAAGATTGAAGCCTTTATTGAATTAATAAAGCCATACGGCATTAAAGAATTGGCACGTACAGGAACAGCAGCTTTCCCACGTGGAATGCAATTATCGAATAATAAAGTTCAGACGATTGTTTAATATAATAAAAAAATAAAATTTATAACAGAAAAGGGAGATTTAAAAATCATGGCAAAAGTATATTATAACGCAGACGCAAACGAAAATTTCTTCAATAATAAAAAGGTAGCTGTAATCGGCTATGGTTCACAAGGACATGCACATTCACAAAACCTTCGCGACAGCGGTGTAGATGTAATTATCGGGATCAGACCAGGAAAATCTGCTAACAAAGCAAAAGAAGATGGTTTCGAAGTATTCACAGTAAAAGAAGCTGCAGAACAAGCAGATGTAGTAATGATCTTATTACCAGATGAATCACAACCAGTTGTATACAACGCAGAAATCAAACCAGTTCTACGTGCTGGTCAAGCGTTAATGTTCGCTCATGGCTTCAACATTCACTTTAACCAAATCGTAGCTCCAGAAGATGTTGACGTACTTCTTGTAGCTCCAAAAGGCCCAGGACATCTTGTACGCCGTACGTACACTCAAGGTGCAGGTGTTCCAGCTTTATTCGCAATCTATCAAGATGTAACAGGAACAGCTCGTGAATTAGCGCTTGCTTATGCAGCTGGTATCGGTTCTCTTCGTGCTGGTGGACTTGAAACAACATTTAAAGAAGAAACAGAAACAGATTTATTCGGAGAACAAGCAGTTCTTTGCGGTGGTTTAACTTCACTTGTTAAAGCTGGTTTTGAAACATTAACAGAAGCAGGTTACCAACCTGAAGTAGCTTACTTCGAATGTTTACATGAATTAAAATTAATCATCGACCTTATGTATGAGGGCGGAATGGAAAACATGCGTTATTCAATCTCTGATACAGCACAATGGGGAGATTTCGTTTCTGGACCACGTGTTATCACAGACAGCTCTAAACAAGCAATGAAAGCTGTATTAAAAGATATCCAAGATGGTGAATTTGCAAAAGGCTGGATCTTAGAAAACCAAGCAAATCGTCCAGTATTTAATGCAATCAATCGTCAAGAAAACGAACACCAAATTGAAGTGGTAGGCCGCGAATTAAGAAAAATGATGCCATTTGTTAAACCACAACAATAATACTTGAGGAAAGAGGTGGGCGATGGTGAGAAAAATTAATATTTTTGATACAACACTGCGTGATGGTGAACAGTCCGCTGGTGTAAATTTAAATTTTTCTGAAAAAATTGAGATTGCCCATCAACTTGAACGTTTAGGAGTCGACATTATGGAAGCTGGATTTCCAGCAGCTTCTAAAGGAGACTTTAACTCTGTTCAAGAAATCGCACGCCGCATTAAAGACAGCTCTGTTACAGGGCTGGCGCGTGCGGTCAAGGGTGATATTGACGCCGCTTGGGATGCTTTAAAGGATGGGGCACAACCTCGACTTCATACATTTATCGCAACTTCACCAATTCATCGTCAATATAAGTTGAAAATGTCGAAGGAAGAAGTAGTGGAACGTGCAGTAAGCATGGTGAAATATGCTGCAGAACGTTTTCCAATCGTGCAATGGTCAGCTGAAGATGCTAGCCGTACAGAATTAGATTACTTAGCTCACATTGTTGAAGCGGTTATTCAAGCTGGAGCACGAGTGATCAATATTCCGGATACGGTCGGCTATGCAACTCCAACAGAATACGGAAATATTTTCCGTTACTTGCATGAACATGTTCCTTCTATTGATAAAGTGAGCCTTTCATGTCACTGTCATGATGATTTAGGCATGGCAACAGCCAATTCACTTGCAGCTGTTGAAGGTGGCGCAACACAGGTGGAAGGTACAATTAACGGAATTGGAGAACGTGCTGGGAATGCTGGACTTGAAGAAGTAGCGGTGGCCCTTCACATTCGTAAAGATTATTATCAAGCTCAAACACGCTTAACATTAAACGAAATCAAAAGAACGAGTGACTTAGTGAGTCGTTTAACAGCAATGCCTGTTCCTCCAAATAAGGCGGTTATTGGCGCAAATGCATATGCACATGAGTCTGGTATTCATCAAGATGGTGTATTAAAAGAAAAAACAACGTATGAAATTATTTCTCCAGAGCTTGTCGGAGTATCCTCGAACTCTCTAGTTTTAGGAAAACACTCTGGACGACATGCTTTTAAAGAAAGATTACAAGAGTTGAATTTCACAGTGAGCGAAGAAGAAATGAATCGATTATTTGTTCAATTTAAAGAGCTTGCGGATAAGAAAAAACAAATGACAGATGAAGATCTTGTTGCTCTTGTTTTAGAAGAAAAAGCAACAGACAACATCGCTTATGAATTAATCTCATTCCAAATTTCACACGGAACAAACCAAACTCCTACTGCTACTGTAACCTTGAAAAAAGGCGAAGAGGATCAAGTCCAAGAAGCAGCTACTGGGGCTGGTAGTGTGGAAGCACTTTATAATACAATTAAAAGATGCCTGGATAGTGAAGTAGAATTACAAGATTACCGAATTCAATCCGTTGGTGCTGGCATGGATGCGTTAGCACAAGTATTCGTAAAAATGACATACCAAGGTGTTGAAACAAGTGGACGTGGTCTTGACCAAGATGTACTAGAAGCATCAGCAAAGGCCTACTTAAACGCGGTAAATCGCGTCATTATCATGAAAGAACTTGAAGAAAAAGTGATAAATTAAAAGAAAAAGGCAAGCACCCATTTGGGTGCTTGCCTACCAATTAGAAGACTTTAGTTTAGAAGGGAAGATTTCGATGAGAGGGAATATAGCCGTATTGCCAGGTGATGGAATTGGAAAAGAAATAACAAAAGGTGCAATTGAGATACTCGAAGCGGTTGCTCAAAAATATGGACATGAATTTGAATTTCAATATGGAGAAATTGGTGGCACTGCAATTGACAATACAGGATCGCCTCTTCCTGATGCAACAGTGGAAATTTGTAAAAATAGTGATGCTGTACTATTAGGAGCAGTCGGTGGACCAAAATGGGATAATCATCCTGTTGATATTCGTCCCGAACGAGGATTATTGAAAATCCGTAAAGAGCTTAATCTTTATGCAAATCTTCGACCAATCAGCTATTATTCAAGCTTATCGGACGCTTCTCCTCTAAAAAAAGAATTGATTGAAGGTTCTGATTTTGTCATCGTTCGTGAATTAACGGGCGGCCTATATTTTGGAAAACCTAGTGAACGAGTTGTTCGTGATGGGAAAGATGGTGTAGTCGATACACTATTCTATACAAAAGAAGAAATGCAACGCATCATTAAACTAGCTTTTGAATTAGCTAGTCAAAGATCTAAGAAAGTTACCTCTATTGATAAAGCAAATGTATTAGAGTCAAGCAGAATGTGGCGTGAAACAGCTGAGGAAATTGCAAAAGATTACCCAGATGTAGAATTAATCCATATGCTTGTCGATAATGCAGCTATGCAATTGATTAGTAATCCTAAACAATTCGATGTTGTCGTAACAGAAAACTTATTTGGGGATATTTTAAGTGATGAAGCCTCTGTACTAACAGGATCGCTAGGAATGCTTCCATCAGCTTCTATTTCTACAAATGGACCAAATCTTTATGAACCAATTCACGGTTCTGCTCCTGACATCGCAGGTCAAAATATTGCTAATCCGATTGCGACCATTTTATCAGCTGCATCGTTGTTACGCTTATCATTTGGTTTAGAAGAAGAAGCAAAAGCTGTGGAAGAAGCGGTAGATTCAGTGCTTGAAAATGGCTTTAGAACAGGTGATATTGCGGACGCATCATCAACAAAGCTATCAACTACTGAGATGGTTGAGAAAATTAAAGAAGCTTTGTTAGCGTAAAAGTATTTTCTACATTGTGAGAGAATGTGCAATCTCAACTGTTTTTCAAACACGGCCTTCCCAGTAGGTCGTGTTTTTTAAAAATTCAAAAAATGAGGTGGATTAAGATGGGAAAGTCCATTATTGAAAAAATATGGAATCGTCATATTGTATCCGAAGAAGAAAATAAACCAGATTTATTATATATCGACTTACAATATATTCATGAAGTAACATCTCCGCAAGCTTTTGAAGGACTACGACTAAAAGGACGTAAAGTGAGACGTCCAGATCGTACATTTGCGACGATGGATCATAATGTGCCAACGGTTAACCGTTTTGTCATTCATGATGAAATTGCTAAAAAACAAATAACGACTCTTGAACAAAACTGTAAAGAATTTGGTATTCGTCTTGCTGATTTAAACAGCCCTGAACAAGGTATTGTTCATGTTATTGGGCCTGAATTAGGTCTTACACAACCTGGAATGACGATTGTTTGTGGAGATAGTCATACATCCACACATGGTGCATTTGGTTCGATTGCTTTTGGAATCGGTACAAGTGAAGTAGAACATGTATTGGCTACACAAACGTTATGGCAAACGAAACCAAAAACGTTGAAACTTGAAGTAAATGGTAAGCTTGGTGAAGGTGTTAATGCCAAGGACGTTATTCTTTACGTCATTTCTAAATTTGGTGTTAATTTTGGAACAAGTCATATTATCGAATATTGTGGCGAAGTATTCCGCAATATGTCAATGGAAGAGCGTATGACAGTATGTAATATGTCGATTGAAGGTGGCGCAAGAGCAGGTCTTGTTGCACCAGATGAAACAACCTTCTCCTATTTAAAAGGAAGAAAATATGCTCCTAAAGGTGAAGAGTTCGATCGCTGTGTAGCAGATTGGAAAACACTAGAGAGTGACGCGGATGCTGCATACGATCAAGAAATCGTATTAGATGGCAGCGATATTCCACCAATGGTAAGCTGGGGGACAAATCCAGGTATGGCTAGCGGTGTAGATACTAACGTACCTCGCGTAGCAGATGGGACATTTGATGCGAAGGAATTAACAAGTGCTCTTGAATACATGGGTCTTAAAGAAGGAATGCCTATTGAAGATATTGAAGTACAACATGTATTTATCGGCTCTTGCACAAACTCTCGTATTGAAGACTTACGTCAAGCAGCTAGCATGATCGGTGACCAAAAAGTACAAAAAGGCGTTCGTGCGATGGTTGTACCAGGCTCTCAAAGCGTAAAAAGACAAGCGGAAGATGAAGGTCTTGATGAAATCTTCAAATCAGCAGGCTTTGAATGGCGTGAATCTGGATGTAGCATGTGCCTAAGCATGAATCCAGACGTAGTACCAGCAGGAGAACATTGCGCATCTACATCTAACCGAAACTTCGAAGGTCGCCAAGGAGCAGGAGCCCGCACACACCTAGTAAGCCCAGCCATGGCAGCAGCAGCAGCCATCAGCGGAAAATTTGTTGACATTCGCAATTGGGAAAAGCATCCGATTGAAGCGTAATAAATAATAGGTAAAGTGCGAACTTTGTTGATTTTTGGCTCATTTCACATGAATACGATGAATAAGAGAAGAAAACTCGCTTTCTTTCTCGTTTCATCGTATTCATGTGACCTTTCAGCAGAGCTGAAAGGCGTTTGAAACGAAAGTTTCAAACGAATGAGCCAAAAATTGAACGGTAAACATATAATTTATCATATTAGACATAACATCCAAAAACGTATATCAATCAATTTTATCATTCATCGATGAAAATGAGAGAGTTACTAGCTAGTAAATCATGTTTCATCTATCAATTGAAAAACAGCTCTATTAAAACATATCTTCAACGATAAATCGCACAAAAAACGGAGGTGCCCAAATGGAACCAATTAAAATTTTTACAGGAAAAGCGGCGGTCATGGATCGTAAAAATGTTGATACAGACCAAATTATTCCAAAGCAATTCTTAAAACGTATTGAACGTAGCGGATTCGGTCAATTCTTATTCTACAACTGGCGTTTTGATGAAGAAGGCAAGGAACGCGCAGATTTCGAACTAAATCAAGAACAAAACAAAGGAGCTTCCATTTTAATTGCCGGTGAAAACTTTGGCTGCGGTTCATCTCGTGAGCATGCACCATGGTCACTGTTAGATTATGGCTTCTACATTGTCATCGCTCCATCTTTTGCCGATATTTTCAAAAATAACTGCATGAAAAACGGCATGCTGCCAATCGCGTTAACAGAAGAACAAGTAGCGGAGTTAATGAAAAAAGACTCTGAACAAGGGCTTGAATTAACGATTGATCTTCCAAATCAAAAAGTGACAGATGCATCTGGCTTTGAGGCAGAATTCGACATTCATCCATATTGGAAACAAATGTTGATCAACGGTTGGGATGAAATTTCAATTACTGAACAATATGATGACCAAATTAAAAAATATGAACAAGAAAAAATCCCAGTTCGTTCTAACTAATAGAATGAGAGTGGTGTAAAATAGATCTTGTATGGCATTTATTTTTTCAGCCCATGCAAGATCTTTTTTTATCCCGGTTTAGGAGGCTGTAATTCTCTACTGATGAGAGTGTCGCTTTATCCGGTTATAAAAACAATGCTGATTGTGATTAGTACAGCTATCTAACTCTAGCGTTATTTAGAGCGCTTGCGCTTTCAATTTATTCCATGCTAAACTAATTTTCAAAAAATGGACGGTGAGGCGGAATACTCGATGAAGGATAAAAAGGATGGTAAGATTCAACAGACCAATAATATTGTACTCTTCCCAAACTTACATGAACGATTAGTTACCAAGGGATTAGCTGAGTTAAGTAATAAGAATTTTAAACGTGCAGCACAGTTATTTACGCAAGCAAGGGAATATGATGATGAAAATTATGAAATAAATATGGGATTGCTTGTTTCATTAGTTGAAATTCAACAATATGAAGAAGCTCGTGCGTTATGTGATGAGTTATTGAGAAAAGGGATTGGCGATTATTTTCAAATTATCAGCATTTACTTAATGGTTCTCCTTCAATTAAGTGAACATAAGGAAATGATAGAAACAATTGAGTTATTATTTCAAGAGAATCAGATTCCATTCGACAAAATTGAACATTTTGAGAAGATGCTGAACTTTAGTAAAAAAGTGTTAGAAGAAAGAAAAAATTCAAATGAGTGGCATGATAAGAAGCTACAGAAGAGGTTTCAACAAGAGGGGTTATTTGACGAAAAAGGTGATCAAGAATTACTGGATGTCATAACAAAATTGTCTCAGATGAATATTCGTCCTTTTATAGCGGAAATTCAACAGTTTTTGCAGCAAAAAGAAGCACATCCTTTTTTTAAAACGATGCTACTAAATGTATTAAAAGAACAGGATTATGCGCAATCTATAGATTTGATTAAGTTTTCAAAAACGATATCGGTTGTTCCTACAGCATTGCCAGATATAAAAGAAAATGACTATTTTAAAAAGGTATTTACATTATTAGAAATTGAGCTTTTACATAGTGACCCTAGCTTACTCGACATGATACAAAGCTTAATAGAAAGACATCAATTTTTGCTATATCCATTCGAGGTAGAACAAGATTTTACGGTCATGGCTGCTGCTTATCATGCTTTAACAGAAGAATATATGACTGGCCAAGATATAAGAGAAGAAGTAACAGCTATTTACAAAGTGAATGTTCAAGAACTAAGGGTGTGTATCAGCTATTTAAAAGAAATTGAAGAAATCTCTTATCCCTTTATTTAATGAATGCTGTTGAAACACTAAGAAGCTGTGGTATAATGTAGGGGTTGTAATATAAGCTCGTAGAAAAAACGAGAATTCCCAAGAGTATTTGGGTATAATTGAAGGATGACTTGTTAAGAATTGCAAAGCAGATTCATCCATGCTTATTAATGAAGTATATAGATTTTTGGAGGGAAACACATGTCTGTTAAATGGGAAAAGCAAGAAGGAAACGTTGGAGTATTAACAGTTGAAGTTGATGCTGCAACAGTTAACGCTGGTTTAGATAAAGCGTTTAACAAAGTAGTTAAACAAGTAAATGTACCTGGCTTCCGTAAAGGAAAAATGCCACGTCCATTATTTGAAAAAAGATTTGGTGTAGAATCATTATACCAAGATGCTCTTGATGAAATTCTTCCAGAAGCATATGCAAATGCTGTAGAAGAAGCTGGAATTTCACCTGTTGATCGTCCAGAAATCGACATCGAGAAAATGGAAAAAGGTGAAAACCTTGTTTTTACTGCAACTGTAACAGTAAAGCCAGAAGTAACATTAGGTGATTACAAAGGTGTTGAAGTGGAAAAATTCGATGCAACAGTAACTGATGAAGTTGTAGATGCTGAATTAAAAGCACTTCAAGAACGTCATGCTGAATTGGTTGTAAAAGAAGAAGGACCAGCAGAAGCTGGAGATACAGCTGTTATCGACTTTGAAGGATTCACTGATGGTGAAGCATTTGAAGGTGGAGCTGGTGAAAACTACTCTTTAGAACTTGGATCTAACTCTTTCATTCCTGGATTTGAAGAACAAGTAATTGGTCTTGAAACAGGTGCAGAAAAAGATATCGAAGTAACATTCCCTGAGGAGTATCACGCTGCTGAGCTTGCAGGTAAACCAGCTGTTTTCAAAGTAAAAGTTCACGAAATTAAAACAAAACAACTTCCTGAATTAGACGACGAGTTCGCTAAAGATGCAGATGATGAAGTAGAAACTCTTGCTGAACTTAAAGAAAAAACAAAAGCTAAATTAGAGCATGATAAAAAACATGAAGAAGAACACTTCATTCAAAATGCTGTAATTGGTAAAGCAGTTGAAGGTGCACAAATCGATGTTCCAGAAGTGATGATTTCTAACGAAGTAGATCGCATGATGAACGATTTTGCACAACGTTTACAACAACAAGGGTTAAACTTAGAATTATACTTCCAATTCTCTGGTCAAGACGAAGAAACTCTAAAAGGCCAAATGAAAGAAGAAGCAGAAGGTCAAGTTCGCACAAGCTTAGTGCTTGAAGCAATTGCTGAAGCAGAAAATCTTGAAGCAACTGACGAAGATGTAGAAGCTGAATTAGCTAAAATGGCTGAAGTATACAAAATGGAAGTAGAAGCAATCAAAAAAGCTCTTGGTAACTTAGATGCAATTAAAGAAGATCTAAAAATCAAGAAAGCTATTGATTTTCTTGTTGAAAACCGCAACACAGTTGAAGCAAAATAATATAAGCAAAACATCTATAAAGAATTAAAAACAAGAACAAGGCGCGAGAAATTCGTGCCTTGTTTTATACATATTATGAAAATTATCATTTATTATGAGTATTTCCTGATTGCTTTTTTATGGAAATCAGTGTAGATTAGTTTTAATAACACATATACATATATAAGAAATCCTTTTTTAAACGCATTCAGTTTGGGCATACTGAAAAAAATGGCCATATACATAGTTAGAAATGTGAAAGCGTTTTGAAAATAAAAAAGGACCAATATTTGTTAATCGGACAACCTATCATTGAGGCATTTTTATTACTAAATTGTAAAGAACGTGTTAAAATGCAATTTATAAATAGTAAATTTATAAATGCATATGTAGGTGTTTTCTTTTTCAATTTTAGGAAAATGCCGTTAAGTAATGAATAGAGTTGGAATAGTATTTATGAGGGGTGAACGTTCATGTTTAAATTTAATGATGAAAAGGGCCAATTGAAATGTTCTTTTTGTGGTAAAACTCAAGAACAGGTTCGTAAACTGGTAGCAGGTCCAGGTGTATATATTTGTGACGAATGTATCGAGCTTTGTACTGAAATTGTAGAAGAGGAATTAGGAACGGAAGAAGAAGTAGAATTCCGTGATGTTCCAAAACCAAAGGAAATTTGTCATATTCTTGATGAATATGTAATTGGACAGGAACAGGCAAAAAAATCTTTGGCAGTTGCCGTTTACAATCACTATAAGCGTATTAATTCGAATAGCAAAGTGGACGATGTAGAGCTTTCAAAAAGTAATATTGCTTTAATCGGTCCAACAGGTAGTGGTAAAACATTGCTTGCTCAAACGTTAGCTCGTTTATTGAATGTCCCATTTGCAATTGCTGATGCTACTTCTTTAACAGAAGCTGGCTATGTAGGGGAAGACGTTGAGAATATCTTATTAAAGCTAATCCAAGCAGCAGACTATGATGTGGAAAAAGCAGAAAAGGGTATTATTTATATTGATGAAATTGATAAAGTTGCTCGTAAATCTGAAAATCCATCGATTACTCGAGATGTTTCAGGTGAAGGTGTACAGCAAGCTCTTTTGAAAATTCTTGAAGGAACTGTTGCGAGTGTTCCGCCACAAGGTGGCCGTAAACATCCTCATCAAGAATTTATTCAAATTGACACAACGAATATCTTGTTTATTTGTGGTGGGGCCTTTGATGGTATCGAACCGATTATTAAGCGTCGACTAGGTCAAAAGGTTATTGGCTTTGGATCAGAAACGAAAAAGGATGAAGTAGCAGATAAAGAACTTCTTTCAAAAGTTTTACCTGAGGATTTGCTTCGTTTTGGTTTAATTCCAGAATTCATCGGTCGTCTACCAGTTATTGCAACACTTGAGCAATTAGATGAAGCCGCTTTAATTGAAATTTTAACAAAACCAAAAAATGCATTAGTGAAGCAATATCAAAAGTTACTAGAACTAGATGATATCGAATTAGAATTTGAACCTGATGCATTAGTAGAAATTGCTAAAAAAGCAATTGAACGAAAAACAGGTGCACGTGGTTTACGTTCTATTATTGAAGGCATCATTCTTGATGTGATGTTCGATCTTCCATCTCGTGATGATGTAGCGAAGTGTATTATTACCGGTGCTACTATTAAGGAAGAGCAATCGCCAAAATTAGTTCTAAAAGATGGAACAACTGTACAAGGTCAGTCTGCGTAAAAAGAAGAGCGAAAACCATTTAAGTTGTATGTTGGATACAAGACTGTCTCAAAGTCAAATTTGAGGCAGTCTTTTTCATATGTATAACAGTTTTGATGTGTTTTGTTGTCTAGCTCCATGCTCCTAGTGATTCATATACCTCCAATTTTTTCAAGAAACAATTATTGAATGATTTCATTTAGTGATTGAGATACTACCACATAAGACAAACATTGGTGAGTGCAGGAGGGAAAATGATGAGCTGGACAGGAATAGCATTCTTTATTCAATTGTTTTTTGGTATAGTGATTGGTTTGTATTTCTTAAGCCTATTAAAAGGTCAACGCACACAAAAAGTATCGATTGATCGTGATTCAAAAAAAGAAATGGATCAATTGCGTTCGATGAGACAAATTCGCTTAACCGAGCCTTTAGCTGAAAAGGTAAGACCGATGACATTCAAGGACATTGTAGGGCAAGAAGATGGCATTAAGTCATTGAAGGCGGCTTTATGTGGTCCAAATCCACAGCATGTGATAATTTATGGACCACCAGGTGTAGGGAAAACAGCGGCTGCAAGACTAGTGCTTGAAGAAGCCAAAAAGAATGAAAAGTCACCTTTTAGTAAGAAAGCTGTATTTATTGAATTGGATGCAACGACGGCCCGCTTTGATGAAAGAGGCATTGCTGATCCTCTTATTGGCTCTGTTCATGACCCAATTTATCAAGGTGCAGGGGCAATGGGTCAGGCAGGCATTCCTCAGCCCAAGCAAGGAGCAGTGACAAATGCTCATGGTGGCGTTTTATTTATTGATGAAATTGGTGAGTTACATCCAATCCAAATGAACAAGCTACTAAAGGTACTAGAAGATCGTAAGGTGTTTTTAGAAAGTGCCTATTATCAAGAAGAAAACACGAATATTCCGACCCATATTCATGATATTTTTAAAAATGGTTTACCTGCTGATTTTCGGTTGATTGGAGCTACAACTCGAACACCAAATGAAATCCCTCCTGCGATTCGATCTAGATGTATGGAAGTTTTTTTCCGAGAACTTGATTGTAATGAGATTATGGCTGTTGCTAAAAATGCAGCGAATAAAGTAGAAATGGCGATTAGCGAGAAAGGACTACAAGTTATTTCGAATTATGCACGCAACGGTCGAGAGGCGGTTAATATGGTTCAAACGCTAGCAGGGATTTCTATTAATGAAAACAGATCGTATATTAGGGAAGAAGATATTGAATGGATGGCACATAGCAGCCAACTTGCACAACGAATGGATAAAAAAATCGAGTCAAAACCAAAGATAGGACTCGTGAATGGACTTGCCGTCTATGGACCTAATAGCGGAGCGTTGCTAGAAATTGAGGTTATGGTGATGCCGGCCCTTCAAGAAAGGGGAAGCATTAATATTACGGGAATTGTTGAGGAAGAAAGCATTGGAAATAACGGAAAATCCATTAGACGTAAAAGTATGGCAAAGGGTTCAATTGAAAATGTCATTACGGTGTTACGCTCAATGGGTGTTCCAGCTGATCAATTTGATATTCATGTTAATTTTCCTGGCGGCAGCCCTGTAGATGGTCCGTCTGCGGGTATTGCGATGGCAACAGGTATTTATTCCGCTATTTACAAAATTCCGATTGATCATACCGTGGCCATGACAGGTGAAATTGGGATTCATGGTGGTGTAAGACCAATAGGTGGTGTGATTCCAAAAATTAAAGCAGCAAAATTAGCGGGAGCAAAAACTGTCATTATCCCATTTGAAAATATGCAGCCGTTATTAACTGAAATACAAGACATTACTATTATTCCTGTAAAAACCGTTGATGAGGTATTTGAAGTTGCTCTAAAAAAAGACATTGTACCAGAGCAATTGCTTTCCACTCTCAATTCTTCCAAAAAGGAAAGCGTATAAAAATAGACACCTTTACACAAATAGGATAGAATTGTTAATACAAAACGAACGATGATATGATAATTAGACGGAGGTGTCAGACAATGGCAGATAAAGAAATCATCGTCCCCCTCCTGCCTCTTAGAGGATTGCTTGTTTACCCTACAATGGTACTACATTTAGATGTAGGTAGAGATAAATCAGTGCAAGCCCTTGAGAAAGCAATGGTGGATAACCATCTCATATTTCTAACGACACAACAAGACATTGCCCTTGATGAACCAGGCGAGGAAGATTTATACCCTATTGGAACGTTAACGAAGGTTAAGCAAATGCTGAAGCTTCCAAACGGAACGATTCGTGTGTTAGTAGAAGGATTAAGTCGCGCTGAAGTGATTACCTTTTATGACTATGAGACCTATTATGGTGCCAAGATTACAATATATGAAGAAGATGTGGAGAAAGATGCAGAGCATCAAGCATTAATGCGCACGTTACTTGATTACTTCGAGCAATACATAAAGATGTCTAAGAAGATTTCAAACGAAACCTTTTCTTCGACTGCGGATATTGAAGAACCAGGTCGATTAGCAGACATTATTGCTTCCCATCTCCCATTAAAACCAAAAGATAAACAAGAAATTCTTGAAACAATGGATGTAAAGGATCGTTTAAGTAAAGTCATTGAAATGATTCACAATGAAAAAGAAGTGCTTCATCTAGAAAAGAAGATCGGCCAACGTGTGAAGCGTTCCATGGAGCGCACACAAAAAGAATATTATCTGCGTGAACAAATGAAGGCTATTCAAAAGGAGCTAGGCGATAAAGAAGGAAAAACAGGCGAAGTGGCCATGTTGACTGAGAAAATTGAAGCAGCTGGTATGCCAGAGCATGTCGAAACAGCAGCTTTAAAAGAGCTAAGTCGCTATGAAAAGGTTCCAACCACTTCTGCTGAAAGCTCTGTCATTCGTAGTTATCTGGAATGGTTAACTGTACTACCTTGGTCCAATAGTACGAAAGATGATTTAAATATTCATAAGGCAGAAAAGATTTTAAATAAAGAACATTATGGTTTAGAAAAGGTAAAAGAGCGGGTATTAGAATATTTAGCTGTGCAGCAGCTAACCAACTCTTTAAAAGGTCCGATTATTTGTTTAGCAGGCCCTCCTGGGGTTGGGAAGACAAGCCTAGCTAAATCAATTGCATCTTCATTAAATCGGAATTTTGTGCGAATTTCCTTAGGTGGTGTTCGTGATGAATCGGAAATTCGTGGTCATCGTCGTACATATGTCGGAGCCATGCCAGGTCGAATTATTCAAGGGATGAAAAAAGCAGGGACGATTAATCCAGTCTTTTTATTAGATGAGATTGATAAAATGTCCAATGACTTCCGTGGTGATCCATCAGCGGCATTGCTTGAAGTACTAGATCCAGAGCAAAATCATAATTTCAGTGATCACTACATTGAAGAGCCGTACAATCTTTCTAATGTCATGTTTATCGCTACAGCCAATGATTTATCAGGTATTCCAGGTCCACTGCGTGACCGAATGGAAATTATTTCGATTGCTGGCTATACGGAACTGGAGAAATTGCATATTGCCAAGGATCATTTGCTGGTCCGTCAATTAGACAACCATGGATTACAAAAAACACAACTTCAAATCCGTGAAGATGCGCTGTTAAACATTATTCGTCATTATACAAGAGAGGCGGGCGTGCGTAGTCTTGAACGCCAATTAGCGAGTATCTGTCGTAAAACGGCAAAGATTATTGTATCTGGTGAAAAGAAGCGTGTGGTCATTGCTGAAAAAAATGTAGAAGAGTTTTTAGGAAAACCGATTTTTCAATATGGTCAAACAGAAGAAGAAGATCAGGTTGGTGTAGCAACAGGCCTTGCTTATACAACAGTAGGCGGTGATACGTTACAAATTGAAGTATCATTAGCTCCTGGTAAAGGAAAGCTTGTTTTAACCGGAAAATTGGGCGATGTTATGAAAGAATCGGCGCAAGCTGCTTTTAGCTTTGTTCGTTCTAAAACAGAGGAATTTCATATTGACCCAGATTTTCATGAGAAATATGATATTCATATTCATGTTCCCGAAGGAGCTGTTCCAAAAGATGGCCCATCAGCGGGAATTACGATGGCAACAGCGCTAGTATCGGCATTAACAAACCGTCCAATTAAAAAGGATGTAGGGATGACAGGGGAAATTACGTTACGTGGGCGGGTTCTTCCTATTGGTGGTCTAAAGGAAAAATCGTTAGCGGCCCATCGAGCAGGCGTAACCAAAATTATCATTCCAAAAGATAATGAAAAAGATATTGATGATATTCCAGAAAGTGTTCGAAATGAATTACAGTTTGTTCTCGTTTCCCATTTAGATCAAGTGCTGGAGCATGCATTAGCAGGAGGAATAGAATGAAAGTAACAAGTTCGGATATTGTGATTAGTGCGGTTAAACCGGAGCAATATCCAAGTGATCCCATTCCAGAATTTGCGTTAGCAGGTCGATCGAATGTTGGAAAATCTAGTTTTATTAATAAAATGATTAACCGTAAGAGCTTAGCTCGCACATCTTCAAAGCCAGGAAAAACGCAAACCCTTAACTTTTATATTATTAATGATATGCTTCACTTTGTTGATGTACCTGGGTATGGCTATGCAAAAGTAGCAAAAACAGAACGTGCAGCATGGGGAAGAATGATTGAAACGTATTTTACGTCTCGAGAGCAATTACGTGCAGCGCTTCTAATCGTAGATTTACGTCATCCACCGACGAAGGATGATATCGCCATGTATGAATTTCTTAAGCATTATGATTTACCATGTATCGTGATTGCTACAAAAGCTGATAAAATTCCAAAAGGAAAGTGGCAAAAACATTTAAAAATTACCCGTGAAACACTTGGGCTGGCAAAGGAAGATGAATTACTGCTCTTCTCCAGTGAAACAGGTGAAGGGAAAGATCAAGTGTGGGGTGTATTGAAGAAATATATGTAAGAAATTTTCTTGCTCGATTAGTTGATGAAATGGACTAATCGAGCATTTTTTTGTAGAAAATATGATTTCCTTTCATTGACACAACCACCAAACTTGATTACTTGAAGTAATGCTGTAATTTTGTTATGTTACTTGTATATAAAATTATGCTGTATAAAACTTTTACATTATCATCTTATCACGATTTCTTAATTTCATGAACTGTTCATAATTTGTTCAAATTGGAACTTTCGTTCGTGATATAATACACAGAGGAATAAAATTTGGGGGTGCGAGACAACATATGCATATTTTAGCGGTTGGTTTAAATTATCAAACTGCACCTGTTGAAATTAGGGAGAAAGTATCATTTAATGAAGCTGAACTTGCAAATGCAATGGAGGCTCTTAGAAATAAAAAAAGTATTTTAGAGAATGTTATTGTTTCTACATGTAATCGTACGGAAATTTACGCAGTTGGTGATCAATTGCATACGAGCAGATACTATATTAAAGAATTTCTTTCAGAATGGTTCGGCATTGATAAGGAAGAATTCTCGAAATATCTTTTTTTCTATGAAGGCGACGGAGCAGTTGAACATTTATTTCAAGTAACTTGTGGTTTAAATTCAATGGTTCTCGGTGAAACACAAATTCTAGGACAAGTACGGTCAAGCTATATGCTTGCTCAAAAGGAAAATACGATTGGCTCCGTTTCGAATCATTTATTTAAGCAAGCGCTAACATTAGCGAAAAAAGCGCATGCTGAAACGGAAATCAATACAAATGCTGTATCGGTTAGCTATGCAGCAGTTGAACTTGCGAAAAAAATTTTTGGTAGTCTTAAAGGGAAAAATGTTTTAATTTTAGGTGCTGGAAAAATGGGTGAGCTGGCTATTCAAAATCTTCATAGCAACGGTGCTGACCAAATTACAGTCATTAACCGTACGTTTGACAAAGCGGTTAATCTTGCCGAGCGTTTTAATGGTACACCAAAGAAATTACAAGAATTGCAATGTGCTTTAATTGATGCAGATATTTTAATTACTTCTACAGGTGCAAAGGACTTTGTGATTACAAAAGACATGATGTCCTATGTAAATAGCATGCGTAAAGGACGTCCAATTTTCATGGTAGATATTGCGGTACCACGTGATTTAGACCCTACAATTGGTGAACTTGAGAACGTATTTTTATATGATATTGATGATTTAGAAGGCATTGTTCAAGCGAATCTTGAAGAACGCAAAATGGCTGCTGAGAAAATAGAGTTCATGATTGAAGCAGAAATCGTTGAATTTAATCAATGGTTGAATATGCTTGGAGTCGTGCCTGTGATTTCGGCTCTTCGCGAAAAAGCATTAGGAATTCAAGCTGAAACAATGGTTAGTTTACAAAGAAAGCTGCCGCATTTAAGCGAACGGGATATAAAAGTGTTAAATAAGCATACGAAAAGTATTATTAACCAAATGCTAAAGGATCCGATTCTATATGCAAAAGAACTTGCTGATGAGTCAAACACAAAAGAAGCGTTGAATGACTTTGTGAAAACCTTCCGTTTAGAGGAATTAATTAAAAAGCAGTTAGTGGTTTCTCAAGAGCAAGAGCAGGTGAAGACAAAAGCTGCTAGCGTAAATCCACTTCCAATTACAGTTAATTGAGGACATTATGGAATTAATTATGACAAGGTTGCACGAGGCAACAGTAATATTGTATGCCCTTAGCGTTCTTTTATATTTTATTGACTTTCTTTATAGCAACCAGAAGGCAAATAAATGGGCCTTCTGGTTGCTTTCGATTGTTTGGTTACTTCAAACAATTTTTTTATGTCTATACGTTCTAAAGACTGGCAGGTTTCCTGTATTAACGATTTTTGAGGGATTATATTTTTATACATGGGTGTTAATTACGTTATCGTTAATCATTAATCGCTTACTGAGGATTGATTTTATGGTTTTCTTTACGAATGTGCTCGGTTTCATTGTCATGGCGATTCATACGTTTGCGCCTGTTCAAGTAGAATCAAAAGTTTTAGCTGAGCAGCTCGTATCGGAGTTGTCCATTATTCATATTACGTTAGCCATTCTGTCGTATGGAGCCTTTACTCTTTCTTTTGTTTTTTCGCTTCTTTATCTCATTCAATATGATTTATTAAAGCGAAAAAAGTGGGGGAAACGATTAATTCGGCTAGGTGATTTAGCAAAGCTTGAGAAAATGAGTCATGTGTTAGCAGTCATTGGTGTACCTTTATTGATTTTTGCTCTTAGTTTAGGCATTCAATGGGCGTATATTAAAGTGCCAAATGTCGTTTGGTACGACGCCAAAATTATTGGCTCATTTATTGTGTTACTAGCTTATAGCTTATATTTATATCTAAAAAATCGAAAACAGCTGTACGGAAGAACATTAGCGTACATTAATATTGGTTCTTTCTTAATTGTTTTAATTAATTTCTTCCTGTTTGGAAGTCTTTCATCCTTCCATTTGTGGAATACCTAGGAGGTTCTTTATGAGAAAAATTATTGTCGGATCAAGACGAAGTAAATTAGCAATGACGCAAACAAACTGGGTGATTAATCAATTAAAAGCTTTAGGTGCTCCTTATGAGTTCGAAATAAAAGAAATCGTAACAAAAGGGGACAAAATTCTCGATGTTACTCTTTCTAAAGTTGGCGGAAAAGGCTTGTTTGTGAAAGAAATTGAACAAGCAATGCTTGATAAGGAAATTGATATGGCCGTACACAGTATGAAAGATATGCCTGCTGTGCTGCCTGAAGGTTTAACCATTGGCTGTATTCCTCCGCGCGAAGATCATCGTGATGCACTTATTTCTAAAAACCATGTAAAGTTGGCAGACTTAAAGCCCGGTGCTATTGTTGGAACAAGCAGCTTACGTCGTAGTGCACAAATTTTAGCACAAAGACCAGATCTTGAAATTAAATGGATTCGTGGAAATATCGATACTCGTCTAGAAAAATTAAAAACAGAAGAGTATGATGCCATTATTCTAGCGGCAGCAGGTCTCGCGCGTATAGGCTGGAAACAAGAGATTGTGACAGAGTTTTTAGATGATACACTTTGTGTGCCTGCTGTTGGACAAGGCGCATTATCGATTGAATGCCGTATAGATGATGCGGAATTATTAGCTCAATTGCAAAAATTAACCTGTGAAAAAACAAAGCTAGCCGTTGAAGCGGAACGTGCCTTTTTAGATAAAATGGAAGGTGGCTGCCAAGTACCAATTGCCGGCTTTGCAGTGGCTAAAGAAGATGGTGAAATAGCGTTAACAGCATTAGTCGCATCTCCAGATGGTAAAGTCATTTATAAAGAAGAGGTTTCTGGAATAAGTCCGGTACAAGTAGGACAACAAGCTGCTCAGTCCATTAGTGAAAAAGGCGGTAAAAAACTGATTGATTCTGTAAAAGCGGAGCTCGATCAGTAATGAATACGCTCCCTCTGAAAGATTACCGAATTTTAATCACTAGAGGAAAAGAGCAAGCAGAGCGTTTTAAAACGATGATTGAACAGTATGGCGGCACTCCGATTATCGTGCCGCTACTTGATTTTCAATTGCCTGCGAATCTAGAAGCTATTGAAGCGACGATTACGAATATGACCAGCTATGATTGGCTTATCTTAACGAGTCAAAATGGAGTGCAGTTCTTGTTTGAATTAATGGAGAAGTACGGAGTGTCAGCATCTCTTCCGAAACTAGCGGTCATTGGTACAAAAACACAGGAAGAGTTAGAGCGCTATGGTCACATGGCCGATTTTGTCCCAAACCAATTTGTTGCTGAAGCGTTTATTGATCAGTTTTTGCCACTATTACATACGGATTCCCGTGTACTGCTAGCAAAAGGAAATCTAGCACGAAACGTGATTGCAGGTGGAATTAATAAGGCAGGGGCAAGCTGTGATGAAGTCATTGTATATGAGACCGTGCTACCAAAAGAAAGCATCCCACGATTGGTTCATATATTGCGAGAACGAGAAGCAAATGTGGTTACGTTTACAAGTTCGTCAACGATTCATCATTTTATGAGAATTGTGGAACAATATGGGTTGCACCCATACTTGGAAAGTCTTATCATTGCATGTATCGGGCCTATTGCCAAAAAAACAGCGGAACACTATCGATTAAAGGTCGATCTTTGTCCAGACACCTATACGACAGAAGCGATGCTACAAGAATTACTTACATATACAAAAAATAAAGGAGGAACACCATTGTGAAAGACCTATCATTTACACGTCATCGCCGACTACGCACAAGTGCTAGCATGAGAGCAATCGTACGTGAAACACATCTACATAAAGAAGATTTAATTTATCCGATTTTTATCATTGATGGAGAAAACGTTAAAAATGAAATCAGCTCTATGCCAGGCATTTATCAGTTATCAATGGATCGCCTTGAAGCGGAAATGACTGAAGTCGCAAGTCTTGGGATTAAATCGGTGATCTTATTTGGAGTTCCTTTTGAACATGATAAGGATGAGCAAGGATCAGGTGCCTTTCATGATCACGGATTGGTTCAAGAGGCTACTCGTTTTATTAAAAAACATTTCCCAGACATTCTTGTGATTGCAGATACTTGTCTTTGCGAATATACGAGTCATGGTCACTGTGGACTAGTTGAAGGCGATAAAATTTTAAATGATGCGTCCCTTGATTTACTTGCGAGAACAGCGGTTAGCCAAGCGGAGGCTGGAGCGGATATTATTGCGCCATCGAACATGATGGATGGGTTTGTAGCGGCTATTCGTGTGGCTCTAGATGAAGCTGGCTATGAAGAGATTCCAATTATGTCGTATGCGGTGAAATATGCGTCATCCTTCTATGGCCCATTCCGTGAAGCAGCCAATGGAGCACCACAGTTTGGCGACCGTAAAACGTATCAAATGGATCCAGCGAATCGTTTGGAAGCCTTCCGTGAAGCGGAAAGTGATGTCGCAGAAGGAGCGGACTTCTTAATTGTAAAACCAGCGTTATCTTATATGGATATTATTCGTGATGTACGAAATACGTTCCCACTACCTGTTGTTGCTTACAATGTAAGCGGCGAATATTCGATGATTAAAGCAGCAGCTGCAAACGGCTGGATTGACGAAAAATCGATTGTCATGGAGATGCTAGTCAGCATGAAACGTGCAGGAGCTGATTTAATTATTACCTATTCTGCTAAGGACGTTTGTCGTTGGTTAGATGAAGAGAGAAAAGGGGTTTAAGAGATGCGTTCTTACGAAAAATCGAAACAAGCATTTGCTGAAGCGGTTCACTTAATGCCAGGGGGCGTTAATAGCCCTGTTCGTGCCTTCAAATCAGTGGATATGGATCCTATTTTTATGGAGCGTGGAAAAGGCTCTAAAATGTATGATATTGATGGCAATGAATATATTGATTATGTATTATCTTGGGGACCTCTTATTCTTGGTCATGCGAATGACAGGGTAGTAGAAGCGTTAAAAAAAGTAGCGGACTCTGGTACAAGCTTTGGAACAGCTACATTAATGGAAAATGAATTAGCAAAGCTAGTGATTGAACGCGTACCATCCATTGAATTGATTCGCATGGTGTCATCTGGTACAGAAGCGACGATGAGTGCCCTTCGTGTTGCTCGTGGCTATACAGGACGCAATAAAATTTTGAAATTCGAAGGCTGTTATCATGGTCATGGTGATTCATTGTTAATTAAGGCAGGTTCCGGAGTCGCCACACTTGGATTACCAGATAGTCCAGGTGTTCCAGCAGGAACAGCAGTCAACACAATCACGGTACCATACAATGATCTAGCAGCGGTGAAGCTTGCATTCGAGCAGTATGGAGAAGATATTGCTTGTATTATCGTGGAACCAGTAGCAGGTAATATGGGGGTTGTACCTCCAATTCCTGGTTTCTTAGCAGGCCTACGTGCCGTGACAAGACAATATGGAGCACTCTTAATTTTTGATGAAGTGATGACAGGCTTCCGCGTTGGCTACAACTGTGCGCAAGGATATTTTGGGATTACTCCGGATTTAACATGTCTTGGCAAAGTTATCGGCGGCGGTCTTCCTGTCGGCGCATTCGGTGGGAAACGTGAAATTATGGAACGAGTAGCTCCGAGCGGTACGATTTATCAAGCTGGTACATTATCAGGTAATCCTTTAGCGATGACAGCAGGCTTTGAAACATTAAGTCAATTGACTCCAGAAGTATACGAGGAGTTCATTCGTAAAGGTGACATCCTTGAAAAAGGAATTAGCGAAGCCGCGAAGAAATATGGCATTCCACACACCTTTAATCGTGCAGGCTCCATGATTGGTGT
Source organism: uncultured Bacillaceae bacterium (assembly GCA_963790055.1). Taxonomy (GTDB): domain Bacteria; phylum Bacillota; class Bacilli; order Bacillales; family DSM-1321; genus Peribacillus. The sequence goes on along the minus strand of CAWBND010000014.1, from coordinate 14,745 downwards.
ATTCTTCACAAATGAAGATGTCATCAATTATGAAAAGGCTAAAACATCGGATTTAACCTTCTTTGCGAGCTACTACCGTGAAATGGCGGAACAAGGTATTTACTTGCCACCATCTCAATTTGAAGGATTGTTCCTATCAACGGCTCACAGTGACGAGGACCTTGAAAAAACAATCGCTGCGACTGAGCAGGCATTTGCGAAATTGGCGAAATAATTTGTTCACAGCGGCAATTTTAAAACGAGGCTGTTCCAAGATGCTGGGATGGTCTCGTTTTTTTTATACAAAAATACATAATTGTCGAAAAAATCATATTATTTGCAGAAATAAATGAATAATTCCTGAAAGTTCACCATTTATTCACGAAAAACAGAGTACTAGATTAGTTTGGGAAGGAGAGAGAAGCAGATGAGTGAAACATACACGATGAATAAGAAGTTAACGAAGTCTAAACGACTACAAATGGCGTTTGTGTTAGGATCCTTTGCGGCAATTGGACCGCTATCGATTGATATGTACTTGCCGTCGTTTCCTGCCTTGGTGGAGGATTTACATAGTAGTACATCAGTCGTTCAACTAAGTTTAACCGCTTTTTTGCTCGGGATGGCATTAGGCCAGCTCTTGCTTGGACCACTGAGTGATCAAAAAGGAAGACGAGTACCGCTGATCATTTCACTAAGCATGTATTGCTTGTCATCCATTTTGTGCGCAAGTGCTTCTTCAATCTGGATGCTCATTCTGTTAAGGTTTATCCAAGGAATGTCAGGAGCGGGAGGAATAGTCATTTCTCGTGCAATTGTCCGAGATCTCTATTCTGGTTCAGAATTGACGAAGTTTTTTTCATTATTAATGCTGATTAATGGAGCAGCCCCGATTTTAGCCCCGATTTTTGGTGGACAGCTACTTCAATTTACTTCCTGGCGTGGAGTCTTTATTGTATTAGGCATGTTAGGTCTGGTTATGGTGTTATCTGCTTTCTTTGGTGTTCAAGAAACGCTATCTACCAAAAATCGCAGCAGAGGAGGAGTGAAGCAAACTCTTCAAACATTTAAAGAGCTGTTTAAAGATCGAGTGTTCATGGGGTATGTTCTGACTCAAGCCTTTGTGAGTGCGGCGATGTTTTCCTATATTTCTGGATCGCCATTTGTGATTCAAACCATTTTTAATGCATCACCGCAGACGTTTAGCTTCATCTTTGCTTTAAATGGACTCGGAATTATTATTGCTTCTCAAGTAACAGGAAGGCTAGCAGGTAGGGTAAAGGAAAAACGTCTGCTGTTAATCGGTCTAGGAATCGCATTATCGGGCGGACTATTGTTGGTAATTATGTTAGCGTTAGGAGTGGGGCTAGCTGGAATTTTACCTGCTTTATTTTTAGTGGTATCTAGTGTTGGGGTTATCTCAACGACCTGTTTTTCACTTGCGATGCAAAGTCAGGGAAACAACGCAGGGAGCGCATCTGCTCTATTAGGCTTAATGCCGTTTATCTTTGGCTCCATCATGGCCCCGCTAGTAGGAATCGGAAATGGACAGTCGGCATGGCCGATGGGAATCATTATTCTGTCCTGTGAAGTCATTGCGGTTATGGCCTACCTTGTACTTTCTAGAAGAGATAAGCGTAACGCTCATATATTGTGATAATGGCTCATAAAAACGAATAATCGCTCATATATCGGGCGGAAAAGGAAGCATCCGTTTAAGGTGCTTCTTTTTTTGCTCTTGGACCATTAGATGGTACTTATTGTTCGAATATCGCACATTTCTAACATATCTCTCTCTAGTTCTTCATAGATTGTTAATGGTAAACAAGTGTTTTCCTGAGAAGTGAAAGGAGGAAGTGATTTGACACAAGAAAATCAATCGTATTTACGATTTTCCTTAGAAGAATCGGTTTGGTTTCAAAAGGGACAGGAAGTGGAGGAGCTCTATTCTATTTCTCTTGATCCAAACGTGACACTTACAGAAGACGATCATTATGTATATATTAGAGGAACGCTCGATTTAAGCGGAGAATATGCAAATAGTGAAGAAAATGAAGAAGCCGAGGACTATGCGAATGTGTTTTTACCTAAATCGGTTCAGAGTGTAGAGAGAAATTCAGATGGAATGTATGAGTTTATGCATCGATTTCCAGTGGATATCACCATTCCAAGTTCTCGAATTGCCTCATTAGATGATATTGAAGTATCGATTCATACATTTGATTATACAATACCTGAGCGGAATAGCCTTAAGCTTCAAGCGGATTTAATGATTAGCGGAATTTACAGTGAGAACCACGAGGAGCCTGCTGAAAATGAGGAAGATAGCCTTATTGTAGTTGATGCGAGAGTGGAAAAAGCTGAGGATGAAGCAGTAGAAATTGAAATTTCAGATGTACTCAGTCAATTAGAGAAATTAATGGGGAAAACGGAAGAACCTGAAAAAGAAACGATAAATCATCGGATAGAAGCAACAGAGTCTGATAAAAAAGAAGAAGATAAAGAGGTTATTGCACAAACTCCTTCATTTGAGATTGATGAGACACCACCTGTTAAAAACGCAGCAGCACCTCCAACGATTCCTGATTTCCAGCCTGCATTACGTGATTCTAAGGAAAATGAAGGAGAGCTATACGAGCCTTTTACTGTAGAAGCAAAACGGAAACCTGAGATGGAGGAAGAGAAAAAAGAAAAAGAACCGGTTTATGTAAGCGAAAAGAAAGATATACCTCAATTCGAAATTCCTGTTTCTAATGTTCAAGAAGAAGACCAAGTTCAACCAATTACACGGGAAGAGGAGCCATTACCAGTAGCAAAAGAAGAAAATGAACGAGAAGTAGAACCGTTACTAGTAGTAAAAGAAGAGGAAAGTGAACAAGAAGTAGAGCCTATTGCTGCAGACACTAAAGCAAAAGAAAGAGAAGAGATTAATTTACTACATGTAGTACAAAAACCAAGGCGACCAGTCCCTCGTGTAGAAGAAAATCGCGAACAGAAGCAAGAAGCTAAACAGAAAGATCAAACGGAACCGAAAGAGAAAACAGGTGAATCGCTCTCTATTGCTGACTTTTTTAGCAGAAAACAAGAAGAGGAGCATGTAAGAGTAAAGGTATGTATCGTTCAGAAGGGTGAAACACTTGATGATTTAGCTGAGCGCTATGAGATTAGTGTGCAAACTATACTCCAAAGCAATGAGCTACAATCAAATCAAGACATTCATGAAGGGCAAGTACTGTATATTCGTCAGTCTCAGATTTTTAAAAATTCATAACTGGGTGTTACAGTGAGCAGAAGAATCTGCTTACTGTTTTTTCTTAAAAGATAAGAAAGTATAAAATTTTCGATGTATACTGGTGCCTTGCGCTTTTCTTAAAGGAAATAGCGGTATGAAAGTGAGTGGATCTCGTGAATAATAACGAGAATCAAACATCAGATCAACATGCTGACACAGAAGCGGTTTTACGGCAATATGCTCTGCAAGTTGAATATATTCAAGATTTTGGTCGAGTGAAAAAGGTGTATAGTGATCGAGGTACCTTTGCTTTAAAATCCATCTCCCCTCATGTAGGTATTGACTTTATTCGTAATGTTAAAACGCTGTATCAACGAGGCTATAATCGCATTGTACCAATTTATCAAACGATGGATGGACGATATGCAGTGCTGTATCACAATAAGTTATATTATTTAATGCCTTGGTTGGACAATGGGGACAGCAGCGAACGAGATGAGCGACAAAAGCAAATGTTCCGAGAGCTGGCACGAATGCATTCGATATCGGTTAAAGAAATTGATGTAGATAAGGAGGAGCGCAAGGAACATTATGAGCGCACACTGCAGTCGTGGGAAGCGCAGGAACAATTGTTAGAAGAATGGATTGGGAAATGTGAGCGAAAATGGTATATGTCACCGGTGGAAATGATGTACTGCACGTATTATAGCGATTTTTCACAAGCATTAAAGTATTCAATCAAGAAATTCAAAGAATGGTTTGAAAAGACAAAGGATGAGGAAAAGGTTCGCACGGTAATCACACATGGAAAGCTATCGTTAAAGCATTTTGTTAATGATCAGCGGGGCTATGGCTATTTTATTAATTTTGAAAATTCACGTGTTGCACCACCACATTTTGACTTGCTGCCATTTATCGTGAGAGCCACGAAAACCTATCCTACCCAATGTGATGATTGTGTCACTTGGCTGTATCATTATCGACAGTACTTTTCATTAAAAGAGGACGAAATGCTGCTTCTGCAAAGTTATTTAGCCTATCCCGGCTATGCGTTAGATACGGTAAAAAAGTACGTGGAATATAGAGAAAATAAAACCGAATTAGAATCCGCAAAAGAATTGCAACGGCAATACTGGCTATTGAAAAATGTGGAATATATTGTGATGCAGATTGAAGAAATCGAAAATCAAAAAAAGGCAGCTGCTAATGAGCAGTCACCTTCCAGCTAGTAAAAAACATGCATGGTCTCGTCCATTCATGTTTTTTTATGCTTTAATCGGTTAGGACAGGTCTTCATTTTCTGATATGTGCTTATGAGATTTTATATGATATATTTGTTTTAACATTTTCAGGAATTTATTTTCCGATTTATTCTAAGAAAGGAGTGCTTGTATGCAGTTAACGATTGAAGCTACTGGTGATAACGTCAAGGTTCTTTCTCATTTGTTAGCCAAAAATCCTAATAACGTTTACGAGAGAAACCATAAAGGTCATTTGATAAGACTTTTTTATACTAAGTTTAGCGAGACAGAGCTAGAAGTAACGATATTTGTTTCACCAGATCCGATAGAACTTCTGAAAAATACTTCTAATACATATGATATTACTCATTATATAAATGATAGAGAATTTGCAGTTAGTAGTATCTTCTGTTCATTTATTCGATCTGCACTAGGAACTGCGTTGAACGGACAACCAAAAGAAGAATTTTTAGAATGGGTTGGTCAGCCATTTTCTTTCCAGTTTAGTTTTGGACCTGTTGTCTCAAACCTCTCTGACCAACAGATTATCGATCTTTTCGAGCCATTAGGATACGAAATCGAAATTTCTCGTGGAGAAACAAATTACTCTTTTAATATGAAACAACAAAGTACAGCAAGATATATTTCTTTAAAAGGACTTTGTACTTTACAAACAGGCCTTAGACAACTGTTTGTGTTAATCCCTGTACTGGATAACTATAAACATTACTATATTGATGAAAAGGAAATTGAAAAATTAGAAAGATATGGACAAGGCTGGTTAGAAGATCACCCCCAAAAAGATTTTATATGGCGGCAAGCTCTTCGGTTTAAAGAAGTATATAGTATTGTGGAGAACAGTAAAGATATAAAGATTAGAAACGAAAACAAACAGGAAAAGGCTAGTAAAGTTCGATTAAATGATCTCCGCTACGAAAAAATTATTGAGACAGTAAACAACATCGAGCCTAGAGAAAGCATTGTTGACTTTGGTTCAGGTGAGGGAAAGCTGTCTGTTCGTTTAGGTTTTGTAAAGGGAGTAAAAGAAATTTTAGCAGTTGAACCGTCAGAGTCTGCCACTTTACAGGCGCTGAACCGGTTTCATAAATCGGAATATAACGAAGGATTTGTTATGCCTACACCAGTGTGGGGTTCACTCTTTTATTATGATGAACGATTAAAGGACAAGAATATCATGATTTTATGTGAGGTCATCGAACATATTGATGAGTTTCGATTACCAACGATCATGGATACCATTCTGAATGAATACCAACCAAATGTGTTAATTATTACTACTCCAAATAAAGAATACAATAGCGTGTACGACATGGAAGAACATTTCCGTCACCATGACCATCGATTTGAGTGGACAAGAGAGGAATTCCATAATTGGTGTTTAAATAGAAATGATCAATACCCGTATGAGCTTATATTTGATGGGATTGGAGAAGAACATGAACAATATGGATGCCCAACTCAAATGTGTCTGTTTGTAAGAAAGGAGGTTTAATAATGAAGATAGTATTACCATATGCAGGGATTGTTTTGCTTGTTGGACCGTCTAATAGTGGTAAATCAACTCTATTAAAAAATATGATTGAAAATAAAAAGATCGTATCATCAGAGGTAGTAAGTTCTGATGAATTTCGAGTTTTAGTAAGTGACATTGAGTTTATGGATTGGCGAGATCGATCAAAAGATGAAGCAGACAGTCTGTTTGATGAATACCAAAACATTTCGAAAGAAGCATTTTCCATGATGGATTCAGTGATTGAAGCAAGATGTAGATTAAATAAATTAACCTTCGTGGATGCTACGAATCTTCATCCTGACGATCGAAAAAGATATAGAGCATTAGCAAGAAAAAATCATGTCCCTATCATAACAATCGTATTAGACATTCCGCAGCATATCCTCATAGAAAGAGATGAACAAAGAGATCAGCCAAGAGGGAAACGACGAATCAAACAGCAGTATCAGGTATTTATGAAAGAAAAACGTTTTATCAAAAAAGAGGGCTACACAGCAACTTATTTTCTAAACGAAACAAAAAATATAGAGTTTGTTAGACGTAGTAATCCAATCGAAATAGACATAAAGCATGGAATTGACATAATAGGAGATATTCATGGCTGCTATGATGAAATGATAGACATTATCGAGAAATTAGGTTATCAAAAAAATCAGGAAGGTCTCTATATTCACCCAGATGGCAGAAAATTCATTTCTATTGGTGATGTTATGAGTCGGGGGCCAAAGTCGCTGAAAACGATGCTATTTTTCTTCCGTCATGTACAAAATGACCTTGCCTATATGATTGATAGTAATCATGGGTGGAAAATAGCAAGATGGCTAGATGGAAGAAATGTGACGTTACATCATGGAGATGAAAAAGTAGCGGAAGAGTTCAAGCAGTATGAAAAAGAGTTTGGAATGGAGCGGGCCGAAGAAGTAAAAGGTGCTTTAAAAGAATTTCTCTTACAGGCTCCTTCCCATTATGTGTTTACAAAGAATGGTGTGCCAACCTTAATTTGTACTCACGCTGGAATTAAGGACGAATATATAGGAAAACAATCACATGAGATTAGTGATTTTTGCCGTTATGGTGATACAGATGGATTTGACCAGAAAGGGAAACCAATCAGAAAAGATTGGTTCATTCATCATCAAACAAATACCTTAGTTGTCTGGGGGCATGATCCGAAGCCTCAACCGTTATTCATAAATAATACGATTAATATCGATCAAGGTGTTGTATTTGGTGGAAAGCTAACGGCATTTCGTTTTCCGGAAAAAGAATTTGTTTCTGTTAAGGCACTGAAAGACTATTCAGAGGCTACAGATCATCATCCACTCAAGGAATGGGAAAAAAAGCGATTAGCTCCACCTAATATTGAGAGGTTTATTAATGGATATTCCGTTTTAACGGAAGAGGTAGGTGAAGTCCACATCCATCAGGATATCGTAAAGCCAGCCATTGATGCCATTTCACACTTCACTATTCCAATTGAACAATTACTATATATTCCACCAACAATGAGTCCGACTCCAAATGCCTCTTGTTTAGATGACTATCTTGAGCATCCGAAAGAGGCAATAGACTATTATAGAAATCAAGGGATTCAAACCATGATTGCTGAAAAAAAGCATATGGGCAGTAGGGCGATTTTGTTTCTATTTAAGGATCAAGCATCCGCTAAGAAGTATGTAGGAATCGATACTTTAGGAGTGATCTATACAAGAAGAGGCAGACGTTTCTTTGACGTTTCTACAGAGGAAAAAGTAGTACGGAATATCAATCAAGATTTGCATGATGATGGTTACTTCGAAAAATACGACACGGAATACGTCCTTCTAGATGCTGAGATTATGCCATGGAACTTGAAAGCAAAAGAACTTATCAGTAATCAGTACGCTCATGTTTCAGAAAATGCGATGTTAGATCGAGCCAAATTAAAGGAGAAAATAGAAGCAGCTGTTGGGAGAAATGAGGACTTAAAGGGATGGCTTGAAGAGTATCAACAAAAACTAGAGAACGCCATTACGTTTAAAGAAGTCTTTCAGAAATACTGTTGGGATATAGAGGATGTTAGTCAAATTCAAATTGCACCATTTCATGTGTTAGCCCATAGTAACAAGACCTTTTTCGATCAATCGCATACTTGGCATATGGAGATGAACCGAGAGTTTGCTAAGCACTCAAGCTTATTTGTTGAAACAGAATATAAAGTAATTCACACACAAGCAAGTGAAGAGGAAGTCATTAAATGGTGGGAAGAGATGACGAATGAAGGTCATGAAGGGATTGTCATTAAGCCAGAATCCTTTATTTCAAGAAATAAAGGAAAGCTTCTCCAACCGGCTATCAAGGTTAGAGGGCGCAAATATCTTACCATTATTTATGGCATGGATTATTTACTGCCTGAGAACCTTGTGAGATTAAAGAATAGAAATACAGGAAAAAAACAAAAACTAGCATTAAGAGAATTTGCATTAGGTGTGGAAGGCATTAAAAGATTTGTAAACGGAGAATCCATCGAAAGGGTTCATGAATGTGTACTTGCCACATTAGCCATGGAATCGGACCCTGTAGATCCAAGATTATAATGGAAAGGCATTGAGCCAACTAGCTCAATGCCTTTTGGTCTTTGAAATAAACCACGTAGCTAGGGGGCGGACTACGTTAGATGTAGTAAAAAGCGATCTAATAATATAAGTAAATAGCAAGAAAAATAAATAAACCGAGAAGAAGCAAATCAAGAAACGTAGGAAAAATAATCGTCCGAATGGCTTGGAAAACGACAAACGGAATGATAAATTGCTGTCCGACTAAGCGGAATTTTCTTCTCCAAGGAGAGAAAAAATTAGGATCAAATTTCATCGTTCAGCCTTCCTTTCAGGGTTATACCTCATAGTATGGAAATAATAGAAAAAACGTGAAGTGAGCAATTAGAAAGTATAGAAGCATAAAAAAACGGAAAGAATGATTGACGATATCCTATATTTTTTTGTAGTATAGATTATATGTGCAAAATGAAATACATACAAAGCTAGGAGCGGGAGTAGTATGATGAATCGCCCTTTTCAGAGAGGAAACCATAGGCTGAGAGGTTTCTAAGTAAGCAGCATCAGAAGTCGTCCGTGAGCAATTTTCGTGAACCATTGTAGTAGCGAAAATCGGCGAAGAGCCGTTATCCCATTTGAGAGCCGAAAAAAGTTTTTTTCGGAAAAAAGGTGGCACCGCGAACAACTTCCTTCGTCCTTTTATGGAGAGGGAAGTTTTTTTGTGTGCAAGGAGGGACAAGGGACCTGTCCCCATGTCCCTACATGAACATTCAAGGAGGAAAAATCAAAATGGAAGAAAATCAACTATCGATGCCAACGAAATACGATCCACAATCGATTGAAAAAGGACGTTATCAATGGTGGTTAGAAGGAAAGTTTTTCGAAACAACAGGTGATGAACAAAAAGAACCGTATACAATTGTCATTCCACCACCAAACGTAACAGGTAAGCTTCACTTAGGTCACGCTTGGGATACGACATTACAAGATATATTAACGCGCATGAAACGGATGCAAGGACGAGACGTGCTTTGGTTACCAGGGATGGACCATGCCGGAATTGCAACACAAGCGAAGGTAGAGCAAAAGCTTCGTGAAGAAGGCGTGAGTCGCTATGACTTAGGCCGCGAGAAATTCGTGGAAGAAACGTGGAAATGGAAAGAAGAATATGCCGGACATATTCGTGAGCAATGGGCGAAGATGGGTCTAGGTCTCGACTACACACGCGAACGTTTCACATTGGATGAGGGCTTGTCTAAAGCTGTCCGCGAAGTATTCGTGAAACTGTATGATAAAGGTTTAATCTATCGCGGTGAATATATTATTAACTGGGATCCAGCCACAAAAACCGCAATCTCTGATATCGAGGTTATTTACAAAGACGTACAAGGTGCGTTTTATCATATGAAGTATCCATTAGCAGATGGCTCAGGTACCATCGAAGTCGCAACAACTCGCCCAGAAACAATGCTTGGTGATACTGCAGTTGCTGTCCATCCAGAGGATGAGCGTTATAAACATTTAATCGGGAAAATGGTGAAATTACCAATCGTAGGACGCGAAATTCCAATCGTAGCTGATGAGTATGTTGATATGGAATTTGGTACAGGTGTCGTGAAAATTACCCCTGCCCATGATCCAAATGACTTTGAAGTCGGCAATCGTCACAACTTAGAACGCATTCTTGTGATGAATGAAGACGGTACAATGAATGAAAAAGCAGGCAAATATGAAGGCATGGACCGTTTCGAATGCCGTAAACAAATTGTTAAAGACCTTCAAGAAGCAGATGTTCTTTTCAAAATTGAAGACCATATGCACTCAGTAGGACATTCAGAACGTAGCGGTGCTGTTGTTGAGCCTTATCTTTCAACACAATGGTTTGTCAAAATGCAACCACTTGCTGATGCAGCGATTGAGCTTCAACAACAAGAGGATGACAAAAAAGTTCATTTCACACCAGATCGTTTTGAGAAAACATACTTGCGCTGGATGGAAAATATCCGCGATTGGTGTATTTCTCGTCAATTATGGTGGGGACATCGTATCCCAGCTTGGTATCATAAAGAAACAGGCGAAGTGTATGTGGGTACAGAAGAGCCAGCAGATATCGAAAATTGGAATCAAGATAATGATGTTTTAGACACATGGTTTAGCTCTGCTTTATGGCCATTCTCTACAATGGGTTGGCCAGATGTTGACTCAGCAGATTTCAAACGCTACTATTCAACAGATGCCCTTGTAACGGGTTATGATATTATTTTCTTCTGGGTATCTCGTATGATTTTCCAAGGTATTGAATTTACAGGACAACGTCCATTTGAAAATGTCCTTATTCATGGTCTTGTACGTGATGAGCAAGGACGTAAAATGAGTAAATCCCTTGGAAACGGTGTTGATCCAATGGATGTCATCGATAAATATGGTGCCGATTCATTACGCTATTTCTTATCAACAGGAAGCTCGCCAGGTCAAGATCTTCGTTACAGCAACGAAAAAGTAGAATCCGTTTGGAATTTTGCTAATAAAATTTGGAATGCCTCTCGTTTTGCATTAATGAATATGAACGGCTTAACGTATGAGGAAATTGATCTAACAGGTGAAAAATCAGTTGCTGACAAGTGGATTTTAACTCGCTTAAACGAAACGATTGAAACCGTGACTCGTCTTGCTGATAAATACGAGTTTGGTGAAGTAGGTCGTGCTCTGTACAACTTCATCTGGGATGATTTCTGTGACTGGTATATTGAAATGGCGAAGCTGCCACTATACGGTGAAGATGAAGCAGCGAAGAAAACGACTCGCTCGATTTTAGCTTATGTGTTAGACAACACGATGCGCTTATTGCACCCATTCATGCCATTTATTACGGAAGAAATTTGGCAAAACCTACCGCATAAAGGTGAATCGATTACAGTAGCCTCTTGGCCAACGGTTAACCCTGAGCTAACAGACGCTGACGCAGCAGAAGAAATGAAGCTGTTAGTGGAAATCATTCGCGCAGTACGTAACATTCGTGCGGAAGTAAATACACCAATGAGCAAAAAAGTAAACTTAATCCTAAAAGCGAAAGACGAAGGTATTTCGGCAACATTAGAGAAAAATGCAAGCTATATCGAACGCTTCTGTAATCCAGAAGTGCTGACAATTGGCGTCGACGTCGAAGAACCAGCTCAAGCGATGACAGCTGTTGTCACTGGTGTTGAATTAGTCTTACCGCTTCAAGGCTTAATCAACATCGACGAAGAAATCAAACGTCTTGAAAAAGAACTCGACAAATTGAACAAAGAAGTTGAACGCGTTCAGAAAAAACTAGGCAACGAAGGCTTTGTCAAAAAAGCACCAGAAAAAGTCATCGAAGAAGAACGCGCTAAAGAAAAAGACTATGTTGAAAAACGTGATGCCGTGATTCACAGAATTAACGAATTAAAACAACTGTAATAGGACAAAAAGGAAGAACGAGTTCAGAGTGACTCGTTCTTCTTTTTTGCTTCAATTAGTGGAATTTCTATAAAGAGGGCGATAATCAAAGTGGCGTGAGCAGTTCATGCTCTAGAGTGTTGTATTCTTCAGTAGTAGTAGAATCACTGGTCATAATGAATGATAGAGCTTGTTCCATACTATAAATCCCTTTTTCCCTGCTCATAATCCATTTGGCTGCATAGATAGCACCTTGTCCAAAAGCAGCTCTGTTGTGTGATTCATGGATGATTCTAATTGTTTGATTGGGAAGGCCAAAAATAACTTCATGCTTTCCAACGATGCCTCCAACACGAACTGAATTGATGTGTTGTTCTTTATCCAGGCCCAGTTCTTCAGCAATTCTTAAAGCCGTACCTGAAACATCTTTCTTCTTCCTGAAATGTTCTTCGATAATTTCAATATCAGCATTAGGTGCAATTTTTTGAAATAATTTTGAAGCTTCCATTAAAAAGTTAATTCCTAGAGTGATATTAGGTGAATAAAGAATGGCTGTTTGGAGGCTTAGTTCTTTTAAATGTTCAATATCCTTGGGGTCATAATTAGAAATAGCAGAAACAATACGGGTTCCATATTGTATCGAGCTTTTATATGTATTGACTGCGGATGAGGTGGAAAAGTCAATGATGACATCGACTTTATTCTCTTCAAAAAAGTGATCAAAGTCGACTTCATGAAGTGAAAATATTTTTCCTTCTTCATATTCATAACCGAGTAAATGGCTAGCGAATTCCCCTTTGTTTTTGACAGATTCCCTCAAAACCCACTTTAATTCACAGTCGCTATTATTAATAATCTCATTTGCGACAATAGAGCCAGTTCTGCCAAAACCAAATAATCCTATAGAAATTTTCATATAAAAAATCTCCTTTCATAATTGAGTTACAGTATTACGCTTTACAGTGTTTTACACGCTATATTCGTTGTTGGTAGTAACAAAAATCATTTTTTGATAATAAAAAAACTACAGAACGTATCTGTAGAGTCATCTAAAATGGCAAAAAAATATAGCAATCACCTTTTCTTCCAACGCTTACGAGATTAGCTGACGGATTCGGGTAGAAAGTCTACCCTACACGAATAATTTCGTGATTCACCCCAAAATATTGGTTCTCCCATTCCATTTCTAGAGTTAGCAGATTGGATTCAATTATGGATTCTTAGAAAAATGCTGCAAAATAGGAATTTTTATCTAACGTTAAAACCATACCATGAAATATTACATCCGACAAGAAACACTTTCTAAAATTCCTTGGTTATAGGTTGGTGTACTACAGCTCCCCCTTCGTTTAGCTTTTTTTCATTATCATACATTTTTTGATAAAATGAGAATTCATCAATCATTGACAAATGGAAATCAATATGAAAAAATGAAACCGACCGAACGATAGGTAGGTGATTTTTTGAGTTCAAAACAAATACGTGACGTAGCACTTTCTCACTTTGCCAATTATGGCTATGAAGGTGCGGCATTAAGTAAAATTGCAGAAGAAGTTGGTATTAAAAAACCAACCATTTATGCTCATTATAAAGGGAAAGATGATTTGTTTCTTTCAGTCGTTCAATATGTGTTTCAGCTAGAGCGAAGACGAATTTTAGCGTATTTTCAAGCGAGTGAAGACATGCCGCTCAAAGCGAAGTTACAAGGCATATTCAGGTGGCTGGAGGAAGGGTTTACTCAATCCGACACGACGAAATTTTTACTAAGGGTTTCATTTTTTCCGCCGCCCGCTCTTTTTAATGAGGTTATGTCTATTGTGAATCCATTTTTAGATGGGATGCAACGAAATTTGATAAAACTGTTGAAGAGGGCAACGACACAAGGAGAATTCCATAATCCAAATACGAAGGCTGTAGCGATTGCTTATCTTACCTTAATTGATGGTGTTTTAGTCGAACTGTTATATGGTGGAAACGAAAGATATCAGACTAGGGTAGAGGCGGCATGGTCCATTTTTTGGCTAGGAACTAAGGGCAAGGAGGAGGAATCATGAATAAATATTGGTTGTTACTTTTAGGAGCAGGAGTATTTGAAGTCGTTTGGGTAGCTGGTTTAAAATATTCAAATTCCTTAGTAGAATGGGCAGGGACGATTCTAGCCATTATCGCTAGCTTTGCTGTTATGATTAAAGTGACGCAGTTTTTACCAGTTGGCACGGTGTATGCTGTGTTTACCGGACTGGGGACAGCAGGGACGGTCTTGGGGGAAATTATTTTGTTTGGAGAGCCGGTTAATATTTATAAAATTATCTTGATTAGTACACTGCTACTAGGAGTAGTTGGCTTGAAATTACTGACCAGTGAGGATCAACAGGAAACAACGGCAGATCGAGGTGCTGTTTAATGGCATGGCTAGCGGTCGTATTAGCTGGATGTGCCGAGGTTTTTGGAGTCATCAACATTAAACGGATGGCAGAGAAAAAATGGGATGCAGCCCTCTATTTAATCATTGGTTTTGGTATAAGTTTATCTCTCTTATCCTATGCGATGCAAACCATTCCAATGGGAACCGTCTATGCAGTGTGGACCGGAATCGGCACAGTAGGCGCAACCTTATTAGGCATGTTTGTGTATGGAGAGCCGAAAGATTGGAAAAGAATCTTCTGTATTGCTCTCATCATTGCCTCGGCTGTAGGGTTAAAACTCATTTCGTGAAAAATATAGGGTGCAGCGTCCATTTTTTGTAGGAAAAATAGGCGCTGCACCCTGTTATTATTGGAATCGAGCCAATTCTGTTGATAATCT
>CAWBND010000013.1:0-354167 GCA_963790055.1 uncultured Bacillaceae bacterium | reverse complement strand
AACTGTTTAGTCATGACTTTCATTCATTTTATACAGAAATGTGTTTGGGAAGTCTGAAAATGGAGGCAATTGTCTGTCTTTTTGCGAAAGGATAGGAGATTGGTCTGGCCAAGGAATCCCTACTGAGTCCCATCTTACTCCGTGATCATGTTCTGGTGAATAAACGGTAGATAGATTACACACGACGATGGCACTCTTACTAGTTACGTAAAAACCATGAGCCATGCCAGATGGAATATAAATCATATTCTTTTTCTCTGCACTTAAATGAAAAATGTCAAATTGACCATAAGTTGGAGAACCCCTTCTCAAATCCACAACCGCATCCATCACTTCTCCGGTAAGACAATAAACCAGTTTTACATGATGTTTTGGAGGAGTTTGAAAATGCAAACCTCTTAAAACACCTTGATGGGAAACGGAATAATATTGTTCAACAAAATTTGTTTCAAATTGATTTTCTTTAAAGCTATCATAATGGAAGGTTTTAACAAATGTTCCTCGTTCATCTGTAAATGTATGAGGAATTATTTCATAACAATCTATAAGCTTTGTATTATTAATTTGCATAACCTACACCTCCGCTTGGGTATTACTATAATCTTCAATCTGCTGTAAGCATATATCCCTTAAACATTTTTGATTTGTGTAAGCTCTTGTCCATTCCAAAGTTTTATCAATCGCCTGATCTATATTCCACCTTGGAACCCATCCTAATTTCTGCTTAGATTTTGAACAATCTAGCTTTAAAAAATGTGCTTCGTGTTCGTAGTGTCCTTTCTCAATTTGATACGAAGCATGAGGTCCCCATTTATTACATATGTTCTTAACGATCCATTCTACCGACTTAGCATCATCATCACGTGGTCCGAAATTCCAGCCTTCTGCATACGGTACGCCTTCTAGATAAAGTTTTTGAGCTAATAGTAGATAACCACTTAAAGGTTCAAGAACATGCTGCCACGGACGGATAGCATATGGATTTCGTATTTTAATTTCTTCCCCTATAAAAGAGCTCTAATGCAATCTGGCACTAAACGATCAACTGCCCAGTCTCCCCCGCCGATAACGTTTCCCGCTCTCGCTGAAGCTAATGCAACTCCATGCAAATCATATGATTCAGGGTTAAAAAAAGATCTACGGTATGATGAAGTAATTAATTCCGCACATGCCTTGCTATTTGAATAAGGATCATAGCCACCCATCGGATCATTTTCTCTATATCCCCAAACCCATTCTTTGTTTTCATAACATTTATCAGAGGTAATATTAATCACAGCTTTTATGGGATTCTTTTTGTCAACTGCTAACTTAATCGCTTCAAAAAGATAAATGGTTCCCATCACATTTGTCTCATAAGTGTAAATGGGATTTTGATAGGAAGCTCTGACAATGGGCTGTGCTGCCATATGAAAAACGATTTCTGGTTTCGCATTAAGCAATGCAGAAGAAAATGCTTCACGATTTCGGATATCACCAATAATTGTTTTTGTATCTTCCTGTATGTTACATAAATCAAAAAGACTAGGATCTGTTGGGGGAGACAATGAAAATCCGGTTACATCTGCCCCTAAGGAATGTAGCCATAAACAAAGCCATGAGCCTTTGAAACCAGTATGTCCTGTAATAAATACTTTTTTTCCTCTCCAAAACTCCTTATCTATCATACTGACACCTCTTTGTTTAAGTCCAAATTTTCCAAGGAGCTGCATTTGACTTCCATAACTCTTCTAAATAATTCTTATCGCGCAGTGTATCCATTGGATGCCAAAATCCTGAATGTTTATAGGCCATTAACTGTCCGTTCCTTGCTAAATTCTCTAATGGTTCTTGTTCCAAAATGGTGTGATCGCCCTCAATATAATCGAATATTTCAGGTTGAAATACAAAGAACCCACCATTGATCCAACCACCGTCGCCTTTTAATTTTTCCTTGAAAGACTCAACAAGCTGATTATCAGATAAAGTTAAGGATCCAAACCTACCAGTAGGTTGTGTCGCCGTTAGTGTTGCTAGCTTACCATGTTTTTTGTGGAATTGTACCAATTGAGCAATATCAATATTGCCCACACCATCTCCATACGTTAACATAAAGGGTTCATTTCCAATATATTTTTGGATTTTTTTAACACGACCGCCCGTCAATGTTTCTAATCCTGTTTCCACCAAAGTAATTTTCCAAGGTTCAACCTCATGATGGTGTATGATTTGTTTATTTTCATTATTAAAATCAACCGTGACATCTGATTTATAAAGATAATAATTTAAAAAATAATCTTTTATCTTATATCCTTTATATCCGAGGCAAATAATGAATTCACGAAACCCATAAGTAGAGTAGATTTTCATAATATGCCATAGAATTGGATATTCACCGATTTCAATCATAGGTTTAGGTTTTAGATGTGATTCTTCACTTATTCTTGTCCCAAATCCTCCTGCAAGGATCACTACTTTCATGAATCTCCCCCCTTTTTCTGATACTCTTTTACCTGCCCTTCCATAAAAATCGAGTCCGTTTTTTAGAGCTTCTATAAAGATTCAAGTATGAATATAACAGTTGGGCAATGAGAGATAATAGACATATTTTCATAGTATGTCCTAATCTGCAATAAAGTTTGTGCGATTATATTATATTAAGCCATTTTTTATCGTTATCAGTTGAAAATGATTTATGTTAAACAATCAATGCAATTGAATTTCTAACTTGGCTATCCCACTCCAAAATTCGGGTATTGCGGTAAAATAGAATAATCACCAATTTTGAATTTGTTTGTTGAAATGGGATTTGTCCTTAATTTTTACACCCTTCCTGTCCCATTTTCATATAAATAACGTAGAAACACTTTGAAATCACAGCAATCTATTTCTATGTATATTAATTTAAAAAGGGTGTGTGAAATGCGCAGAGCTGTTGTAGTGTTTGTAGAGAACAAGAGCCATCTATTACTTCAATTAGGTTGCTTATATACCTCACTAAAATATATACAATCAAATGATACCGACCTTGTTGTATTTGGAACGAAGGAAGCATTAGAAAAAGTTCCTGATGACTGTATAAAAATTGAATGTGAGTTAGCAAAAGATCCTCCTGAATTTCTCCATTATCGATTTATTAATTCAATAAGTTGTTTAGCAGGAGAGCAAGCAGATTTTTTAGACGATTACGATTATATTTTAAGAACCGATGCGGACACATTTTTAACACCAGCATGGAATTCCTTTTACCCTGCTCTCTATACTGTAGGACAAGGTGGGTATGTCAATGATGAGAAAACACGTTCTAATCTAAAAAGAATCTCATCACAATTTCATTTGCGTCATCAGGGACTCCATAATCTTGGATCAACTCATTACGGTAATGCCCGGTTGGTAAGAGATGTTTGTAAACTAGCGACAACTATTACAGCTTACATTTTGACAGAAGAATTTAAGAATGGAGAAGGACAATGGCCTAGCTGGTACCGAGGGGTTGCAACAATGTACGGCTGTGAGATTGCCGTTAACCATTTCGTTGATCAATTTTCAATAGATTCGAAGAGACTTGATTATGGTAGTGCCTCATCAGAGTCAATTGATGACCATCCGCACATACACTGTTGGCATACAGACAATATGTTTTCTAAATTTCAATTCGAGGCGGGAAACTATGATCATTTGAGTATTGATAATTTAAAAATAAATACGATTAGGGATTATTGTTTGTTTATAGCCTTAAAATCAAAGCAATTTTTCCACAGCTAATTTATTTAAAGGAGTTTTGCAAAAATGCCATACTATAGTTTTGTCATGCTATGTTACAACAAATGGGAACTTACAAAGCAGGCCATTACAACATTAGTTGAATCACTTAGCATTTCACACAAAAACAAAGAGATAGAGTTAATCATTGTTAACAACGGCTCATCCGATGAAACAAAAGAAGGTATTGAGCAAATTAAAAAACTCTACAGTCATGAAATCGAAGTTGTTCCTGTTCATTTAAAAGAAAATATGGGATACCCTGTTGGTGTAAACATGGGTCTAGAACATTATAAAGGAGAAATCATTACAATTGTTAACAATGATCTTGTTTTCCCAGAGAACTGGTTTGATGGAATCGTAAATACATTAGCTAGCGATCCTTTAATAGGTGTTGCTGCTCCTTTTTTATCATATGGGTCAGGTCCAGAACATTTAGGAGTATCTTTTGCTTCATTAAATGAAATGAGGAAATTTGCAAAACAATATATGGAGGAGAATAAAGATAAAAAAATATATAGCGAGCGGATTATAGGAGCTTGTATATCATTTAAGAAAGAAGTATTGGAATTAATAGGCGGCAACGATTTTTGGTTTGGACTAGGGCTTTATGATGATGATGACTGGTCTTTGCGTGCTGGTATTGCGGGATATAAATCAGTTATAACTGGTGCTTCTTTTGTACATCACATTGGAACAGTCACATTCCATCAACAGTCTGATACTCTAGCATCTGCTTTCCATGCAAATTACCCTAAATTTACAAGAAAATGGCTCAAAAGTGGATTTGATCCGGCGGGGAATAGAAAGGGTATCATTAAACATACTAGATATTCAAGGCAGGAACACTATTTCCCTTGTAAAATTGATGATTTTAACGAAATAGCTCCTTCAAATATGAATGATCCAAATGTCAATAAGAGAAAGATGATTATTGTAGCGGACTGGTCGAATGATCGTTCCCAATGGAGAAATAGGCTACTGAACTTAAACGGTAAACTTCCTGTAGATGGAAACAATCTTCTATATCTTTGGATCCCTAAAACTTATTTTCTATATGAAGAAATTGTAAATGAAGTGGAGAAAATTTTAGATAAAAATACTTTTTGTATACACTATCTTTTTGACGAAGTCCCTCCTATTGATTTATTAAAATTTTTCAGTAAGTATGATGTTTTCCTGGCGGTAGAAGATGACTATGTTAATAGGTATTTCAAATATTTATTAGCGAATGCATCGTTAGAGATTCAATAATCATGCAATCCCTTGAATGATAAAGTCGACAGAATTACTATCTTCGCTAAAAGCTCTAGTCTTTAGACTAGGGTTATTTTTTTTAAGTATACTCGGATTTCGAACATAAATGTCCCATGTTTAACTATGGAAAGTCCGCCATAATGCGGACTTTCTGAGTAGTCATTCACCGAATAAACTTGCTGTTGTAGTGCCATCAGCATTCTCCTAATCAATTGTTTTCAGAAAATCAAGAACATTTTCAAATTTAAATTGAAGTAACATTTCTTTTTTGATAATCGATTGCAGCATTCTTTCAACGGATTTGTTTGCTTTTAATAACTCATGTAGACTGTCTGCCTTTATATCTTTGTTTACTAAATGATCATCATCATCAACAAGAGTTCCTATAGCTCCTTGAAGCTTTTCTGCTTCTGCATTAATTAAATGAGCTAAGCCAAGCTCTTCAAAAGCAATAGAAGCAAGGAGCAAAAGAGCTACCTGTTCAGCATCAAGACCTTCTATTGGATTAATATCTTCCGGAATATTTGGAAAAGTCATAGACATTCATCTCCTTTTTTTATTACAACAATACAATATTCGGTTTTACCTATATTGTTTGGACGCTTTATGAAAAATTAGTTGTATGAAGAAACATCTAATGCTTTGTTTGATAATTGGAAAAAAATAAAGCTGGTGACAAAAAATAATTTTGCAACACCAGCTTTGTATTTAGAAAAATTGGATCATTGGTTCTAACTGGTTTTCCCAGACCCATTTAGGACTGTAACGCTGTCTGGCCATTGTTTTAGCTTTCAGTATCGGATTCTCCCTCATCTTATTCACTATGATCTTAGCGTGTTCTGCAAGGTATGCTTCTTCTGAGGGGTTATAGGATTCCTTCGTATCAAAACCAAAGTTTCTAGCATCCCACTTCATGAAATAGGCATCCAAATTCTTCCCTAATTCCTCTAGTGCAGGCACTCTTTCATTCAAAACGAGAAAATTCCCCTTGCTGGCAGCTTCTAATACGGTTAAACCAAACGACTCTGAAAAGGATGGGCAGATAAATAGATTAGATAAACTAAATAACTCCATGACACCTTTTCTTGGAAATCCCCTTTTAAATTCCTCTATATCTGAAGTGAAAAATACATCCTCA
The DNA here is from genome assembly GCA_963790055.1 of uncultured Bacillaceae bacterium. Lineage (GTDB taxonomy): Bacteria > Bacillota > Bacilli > Bacillales > DSM-1321 > Peribacillus. Next base: position 348,031 of record CAWBND010000013.1, on the reverse strand, counting down.
TTACTTAAACCATAGGCTGCACCTTGTAATCGAATAAGAGCTTTATAAGTATTAGGAGCAATATCCATGCTTGGAAAATCACAAAATATGACTTTGACACTCAGTTCTGAATGTTTTTTTATGGCCCCAGCTAACATAGCTACCTTTTCGAATTTTTTACCAGTGGTTAAACGTCCAGGGTAAACAATTAATAGATCAGGGCTAAGTAAATCCGTTTCTTTTTCAAGAATCTTGATTTCATCACTTGCAAAGTTTAAAAGATCTAGACTGTTATTTACAGCTCTACATCTTCCTTCTGGGACATTGTATTGTTTAGCGAGAGCAGAAAGGCCGGATTGAGTTGGGTACACATACAAGGTATTTGGCATAGAAGAAAAACGTGCTGACAATGGCCATTTTGAATGAGGTGGACGATTTACAGGGGCAGAATGCGTAAAGGCAATAAATTTAACTTTAGGTAATTGTTCTTGTGCTTTTCTAATGGCTACATTATGGACTAAATGCCAACCTTGATAATGAATGTCATGCATAATACAGACATCGACGTCTTCAAGGTGTTTAACAAAGTCTTCTGCGATGATGTCTGCTTCATTAAAAAAAGTGTCGTGAACTTTTTCGTTTGGTTGGGAATAATCTCGCCAATGTATTTGTTTTCCATCTACGTGGTTTACAATTTTTACCCATTCAATCCGTTCATCTAAAAAAATTCCATATCGATCCTCAAGTGGACAGGTTTCGCTCACGAGTACTTTCGGTTCAATTCCGGAATCTAACATCATACGGAGCTGTTCAGCTACTACATTCACTAAAGAGTACGTGCTAGTAAGGCCGTTAAACATGGTAAGCAAAGCAATTTTCATTCAGTAAAACCCTCCCTGGTTGAAAAGTAATATTAGACAGTATAATATATACTCGAATTCATTTCTTGTGATAATAATTGTGTCACCAACAATTGAAGAAAAAATGAAGAGGCTGACTCAAAAGGTCGTGATTAACGACTTTTTGAAGTCAACTTTTTTCTTTTTGTACTAATGAATGAGTGTGCCTTTGTCTGTTCTTTATCGAATGTGTTGTATTTGACGACTTGTTTTTTATGCATAAAAAATGCCCCAAAAGTTGTTACTTTTGGGACACCTTCCTTAAGAAAAGCCATCTACCTAAAACATATACACGTTAAGGACAAGATGTAACATCAAATTCAACGTTTATAGTTTGAGGTCCATGTACAAAAACAGGCACAAGGCCGTTTAAAAGTGTAAGTGTAGCAGTGTTCAAATTATCATCAAGCACTAGGAGATAGTTTGTTTGACTACCAGCAGGTGTAGTAAATCCACCTTGTTCACCGGTAGCAACTCCTGTTCCAGAAATTATCATTCCAACGAAAATTCCATCTTCATTTACAAGACATGTAACATTGAATGAATTTGCCACGAATTGTTGACGGAATTGACTACCAGGAGTTCTTTGATAGTCCCAAGTGAATGCATTGTCTGGAGTACATTCAGAGCAAATATCGATTACAATATCTAATATACTTGCCCCAGTTGGTTCCGTATTAATAGGAGGGATTGAAGACGGAACAGTTGGTTGTACAATATTCATACCTGAAATTCTAGTATTCACAACAGGAGTTAAGCTACAACCACATGGACTTGTTGTTGTTGTAGATGTTGAAGTAGTAGAAGTTGTTGTGGTTGTTGTTGGTTGTAGTTGTTGTGGTGGATGTTGAAGTTGTTGTAGTGGATGTAGAAGTAGTTGTAGTTGAAAGAAATTCGAGAATATTTTCAAATTTAAATTCGAGTAACATTTCTTTTTTGATAATTGTACGCAACACTTTTTCCACTTCACGGTTAGCTGCTAATAACTCAGCTAAACTTTTAGCTTTAATGTCTGGATTTACTGGTTGTCCATTTTGATCCACAAGCGTACCAATAGCTCCTTGAAGCTTTTCTGCTTCAGCATTAATTAAATGGGCTAGTCCAAGTTCTTCAAACGCAATGCTCACAAGAAGCAAAAGGGCTACCTGATTAGAATCTAAACCCTGAATTGGATTTATACCCTCTGGAGGGGTATTAGGAAAAGACATATAAAGTTTCAACTCCTTGAATATTTTTGGCTTACAATGATACATTATTCAAGGGTTGTCTTTTTTGTTTAGGTGTTTCACCTGATGAAAAAGCACTTTTATAAAATGGAGTTATAGTTGTATGTCATGTGAAAATGATTATATCTACATTGAAGAAAAAACGACACTCCTATAAAAACAATATCGGAGTGTCATTGTTACATAATTAAGAATGTGAAGATCCATGGGCTATTTGTAAATGGATGATCTTTGTTAGACTATGAACCTAAAAGTAGATATTTATCGTTCGGTCCACCAAGTATTACTCTAGGAGGAGTTAGTGTTTCAACTGTGCTTCCGCCCACCAATTCTGTCTCACTAAAACTAACTACTACATTACAATCAGAACAGGCTGTCGTCGTCTCTTCTTGTTGTTGTTGTTGAAGTTGAGGTAGTAGAAGTAGTAGTAGTAGTAGTGGTAGTAGTTGATGTTGATGTTGATGTGTAGTCGATGTTGATAGTTGTAGTGGATGTTGAAGTAGTTGTAGTGGATGTTGTTGTTGTTGTACTAGTTGTCGTTGAAAGAAATTCGAGAATATTTTCAAATTTAAATTCGAGTAACATTTCTTTTTTGATAATTGTACGCAACACTTTTTCCACTTCACGGTTAGCTGCTAATAGCTCAGCCAAACTTGTTGCTTGAATGCGTGGATTTACTGGGTCACCATTTTCATCCACAAGCGTACCAATAGCTCCTTGAAGCTTTTCTGCTTCTGTATTAATTAAATGGGCTAGTCCAAGTTCTTCAAACGCAATGCTCACAAGAAGCAAAAGGGCTACCTGATTAGAATCTAAACCTTCAATTGGATTTATCCCCTCTGGAGGGGTATTAGGAAAAGACATATAAAGTTTCAACTCCTTGAATATTTTTGACTCACAATCCTACCTTATTCTAGGGTTGTCTTTTTTGTTTAGGTGTTTCACCTGATGAAAAAGCACTTTTATAAGATGGAGTTATAGTTGTATGTCATGTGAAAATGATTATATCTACATTGAAGAAAAAACGACACTCCGATAAAAACAATATCGGAGTGTCGTTTTTACATAATTAAGAATGTGAAGATCCATGGGCTATTTGTAAATGGATGATCTTTGTTAGACTATGAACTTAAAAGTAGATATTTATCGTTCGGTCCACCAAGTTTTTATATTCTAAAATAAATAGAAGAGAGGGCTGTCATCAAAAATCGGTTTTCACCGACTTTTCGGACAGCCCCACTTTCAAAAAAATTATACTTTTAAGAAAAAGAAACTAAGGTGCTGTTGTTATGGGCAATTCCAAGTGCCACAAGCACATCCGCTAGTTCCTTGCACCCCTTAACCTACTATATTCTGAACACGTGCACAAACTGGTTGGTTTGCTATACTAGCTGCCGAAAAAGTACCTGCTGTCTGAGCAAATAGTAAAAGTACCAGTTTCGCCAGTTTCTAGTCTAGTGGTAGGCGCTCCACGTTCAAATTTATATCTGAATTGACCACAATCCACTGGCTGAACATTATTCCCATTATTATCGACGAAAGTCCACCCTACGTCTGAAGATCCCGTAATATTAGGAATAAAAGCACCAGCCAATTCAAAGAAAAATTGGTCAATTAACCTGCTAGAGCTATCTGGATTAAGTGGCGAAGTATTTGTTAGCGTAAATGTAATACATGAACCATCAGCATTAATAGTTGCTGTTGCCGTAGCGGTAATAGCTCCGCCTAGTCCTGTTAATGAAGCAGTACATGCTGTTGTTGTTGGGCAAGTCCAAACGCCACAAGCACATCCGCTCCCTGGCAATTGAGTTGTGGTTGCAGTTGTAGATGTAGTAGAAGTGGTAGTAGAAGTAGTAGTAGTAGTAGATGTAGAAGTTGTTGTAGTAGATGTTGAAGTTGTTGTAGTAGATGTTGAAGTTGTTGTAGTAGATGTAGAAGTTGTTGTGGTCGATGTTGAAGTTGTTGTAGTAGATGTTGAAGTTGTTGTGGTCGATGTTGAAGTTGTTGTAGTAGATGTAGAAGTTGTTGTGGTCGATGTTGAGTTGATGTTAGTTGTTGTAGTAGATGTTGAAGTTGTTGTAGTCGATGTTGAAGTTGTTGTGGTCGATGTTGAAGTTGTTGTAGTAGATGTAGAAGTTGTTGTGGTCGATGTTGAAGTTGTTGTAGTAGATGTAGAAGTTGTTGTAGTCGATGTTGAAGTTGTTGTGGTCGATGTTGAAGTTGTTGTAGTAGATGTAGAAGTTGTTGTAGTAGATGTAGAAGTTGTTGTAGTAGATGTAGAAGTTGTTGTAGTAGATGTAGAAGTTGTTGTAGTAGATGTAGAAGTTGTTGTAGTAGATGTAGAAGTTGTTGTGGTCGATGTTGAAGTTGTTGTAGATAGTTGTTGTTGTACTAGTTGTCGTTGAAAGAAATTCGAGAATATTTTCAAATTTAAATTCGAGTAACATTTCTTTTTTGATAATTGTACGCAACACTTTTTCCACTTCACGGTTAGCTGCTAATAACTCAGCTAAACTTTTAGCTTTAATGTCTGGATTTACTGGTTGTCCATTTTGATCCACAAGCGTACCAATAGCTCCTTGAATCTTTTCTGCTTCAGCATTAATTAGATGGGCTAGTCCAAGTTCTTCAAATGCGATGCTCACAAGAAGCAAAAGCGCTACCTGATTAGAATCTAAACCCTCGATTGGATTAATACCCTCTGGAGGGGTATTAGGAAAAGTCATATAAAGTTTCAACTCCTTAAATATTTTTGACTTACAATTCTACATTATTCAAGGTTGTCTTTTTTGTCTGGATGTTTTACCTGATGAAAAAGTATTTTTTTATAAAATAGAGTTAATAGAGAAACTATGTAGTAGTTGATCTACTATGCCTTTAGTATATGATTCACGCATGAGGGGTTAGGTTGGACATGCTGTTAATAGGATAAGAACCGAGCGCCTTGCCGTATCTCTACGGTAGGTTTCCAAGAACTCTCCCCCGAACCGTACGTACATGTCTCCAGGTATATGGCTCTCTACTTATTTATATTTCGTTCCAAGAGAGTCTTTATAATATAAAAATAGAAAACTAGTCATTTATTACTATTTTTTAGAATATATTTCTAATAAAGGGATATTAAGTGATAGAATTATAGTGATAATACTTTGGAGGAGGCTGAGCATGAGGCAAGTAAAGGTCGTAATAGGTTTATTAAGTTTATTATTTGTGTTTAGTTATGTTTTAGCTACTACAGCAGAGGCAGCTAAAACAGAAGCTGAACCGAATAATACGATAGCAAAGGCCACTAAGATTGGGCAGCTAGATGAAGTTGAAGGAACACTCACCAATGTTCATGATGTAGATATGTATCGAGTGGATTTATCTGCTAAAGGCACGTACAAATTACATACGATTCTAGGAGATGAATTTGAACGAAATAAACAGTATGCTAACTCATACAAAGTTACTCTTTATAATGCGAATGGAAAAATAATTAAAACAAGTACCGCTTCCCAGTCAAATTATCTGGATGACAAATTTTATTACCAAACAATTGAAGCATCTCTAGATAAAGCTACATATTATATTAAAATCCATGTAACCAATCAAAATAGTAATATTGTTAGCGAACCTTATCTTCTAGTACAAGAATTCAATGACGGATCCGTCAGCATTACATCCTTAAAACCTAGCAGTACTTCACCGCAGCCTACGAACAAAGCCATTAAATGGACAACCACAGCAAAGGGATCCGACCTCCAGTATCAATACAGCGTCTATTCTAATAAAAAATGGGCTACCGTACAAAAGTACTCCACTAACAACACATTCAACTGGCTACCGAAGAACGCTGGGACATATAAAGTAAGAGTACATGTGCGCAATACCGTTTCTGGTAAAACAGTGTCAAAAGAAAGCAATTACACGATTTTCAAGCCATCTGATTTTTCAATCACATCATTTAAAGCAAATAAAAATTCACCGCAAACAAGAGGGGCTAAAATTACCTATAGTGTTCAAGCAAAAGGAAACCATTTAGAATATCGTTTCCGTGTATATGAAAACGGGAAATGGTATACAGCAAAAAATTATTCTACTAGTAAAAATTATTACGCTCAACCCTACTATAGAGGAGTATACAAAGTAGCTGTTGATGTCCGCCAAAAAGGTACAAGCAACGTAAAAACAAAAACCATTACAATGAGCATCAAAGAACCACCGGCCTACCGAATCTCTTTAAGCTACTACCTGTCTAATAATTCTGGAAAACTAACGGTGCATAACAATGGAAAATATGCATTAACAGTAAATAAAATTCAACTGTACAATGAAAAAAAGGGCATTTATTCCTCTAGCCCTAAGAATTGGATTGTAAAAGGAAACGGATCAAAAACGTTTACGTTCTCCCCTAAAAACAAATTAACGCAATTCAATAGTAGTACATATGCGAAAATTTCGTACACCTACGATGGCATGAAGCATATTGCAGAATTAAAAAGGTAATCTATTATATATAAAAAACAAGACTGGACTTTGCTTATCAAAAGTCCGGTCTTGTTTTTTCATACAGAAACTATTCAACATGTTAGTTCGGAATATTCCCACCAGCAACTCGATCGCCAGAGTTTCCAGAAGGGTCTGTTACACCGTCATCTTCCTTAGCGTGGATAATGAGCGATTTTCCTAACACACTGTTGCTCTTTCCTTTTTGGAGTGATACACCGCTAAGGATGATGGTTTGATCAACCTTTCCATTTTTATCTACAACTAAATTAGGAAGATCGCCAAGATGGGCTCCATCAGGGTTCTGTGCCCCATGCTTCTTGTTCCCTAGATTAAAATGACCACCTGCTGTTTGAAAATCATTCCTTACAATCGCTTTTTCATGAATGTGTACTCCATGTTTACCTGGAGTCAGACCTGAGGCGCTGACTTTAAGCATAATCTGATCACCTAATCGAGCGAATGCCGCAAAGCCTATTTTCACACCTTTATCATTCTTCAATTCTAGAAAAGTAGTACCAATCTTGTGCTGCTCCTCATCAGAAATGAAATAGTGATGCAAATCATAATGCGGTATGTCAAATCCCGGATGACCATGAGGTTGGAATTCGAGATCAGTCTGAACAACTGCTGGAGAAGGCAGACCTTTCATCCCATCAAGATTTGTATGACTTTTCCCTTTGACAAAGTCATCCTGTGCAAACATGTACTCTAGAAAAACAAGTTTGCCCTTATATACTCCATAAATAGGACCATTCGGCATTTGTTCAGGATTCGCCCAATGCTCTCCCATCGCTGGAACTACATGAGGATCTAACTGAATTGTTCCTCTTGGAAGTACTAATACATAAACTTCTTGTTTTTTCGCATCCCAACTAACCTTTTGTGCATGAACTGCGGCACCGAGGTCATTAACCGATGCAGTCGGTTTACCATTTACTAACCTAATATTCTTAATTGTTTTTCCATTCAACGTAACAGACTTCTTATTTTTTGCTACATTGTAAGATTTCTCAAACAAATCAGCAAATGCACTAACAGAAACGTATGCCTTCTTCTTATAAAGATGATTTAAATCCGATTTCACTGCTACACCGTTCACAAGCACTGAAAGCTTTTTTTCTGCTCCACCTACATGTCCCCCATTAGTCGAAGCCATTCCCGCAACAATTAATAACGCACACAGCAAAAACACCGAGACAATTTTTTTCATACCATTTCCCCCTCATTTCAATCTATTAGGTCCACAACGTTGACAGTATATAACTCTACTAATTCATTTATTCCTAAAATTTCGATAAAAAAGAACTCATTCATTTGTTTATTTTAAAGACTATGTTAAATAATATTGTTGTTAACACGATTTTGGAAAAAGCAAAGCAATTCTAGTCTTCTGATAATAAAAATTCACTTTATCCTGTTATTTTGATACAAATTTCTCTCGATACCAGAAATTTCGACAAATATTAACAAAATTTTTACAAACATTCTATACTTTGTTTATCTTTATTTGATATTATTTTACAATATGGCTATAAATAGAATAAAGGAGTTGGCTATCGTGGAAGTATCAGAACGTACAATCAATATAGCGGATCCATCCTATTATAATAATCGGGAATTAAGCTGGCTAAACTTCAATCTGAGAGTATTAGAAGAAGCCATGGATGATCGGAATGCTTTATTAGAAAGATGTAAATTTTTAGCTATTACAAGCTCTAACCTAGATGAATTTTTCATGGTACGTGTGGCTGGTTTATTGGACCAAGTAAGAGCTGGCTTTAATCGTCCAGAAAATAAAGCTGGGTTAACACCGTTGGAGCAGCTTGCAGCTATCTCAACCATTACACATCGTTTAATTGAAAAACAAGATCATATCTATTTACATCAACTTTCTCCTCTATTAGAAAAGGAACGTGTGAAAATCATTCCGATTTCACAGGTGTCCGATTCTGATTTAGCTTTTTTAGAGGAACAATTTGATGAGCATATCTTTCCTACCTTAACACCTATGGCGATTGATGCGTATCGCCCTTTTCCAATGTTAGCAAATAAGTCATTAAACTTAGCTATTATCATTGGAGAAAATCCTGAGAATGTCGACCTATCGAAAGTTTCAGGAAAACTTGCTATTGTACAAGTTCCTTCCGTTCTTACCCGTTACATTGAATTGCCTAAGGACAATGAGACAAGAATATTTGTCCTATTAGAAGAAGTCATCGCTCGCTTTATTCATAAATTATTTAATGGATATGAAGTAAAATCTGTCACTGCTTTCCGAATTACTCGTAATGCGGATTTAACGATACATGAAGATGAGGCTGATGACCTGTTAGAAGAAATTGAAGAGGAACTGAAAAAACGTAAGTGGGGGGCAACCGTCCGACTAGAAGTTCAATCCCCTGTTGTTGATAATCAAGTAGTGGATTATTTAATAGATGAATTGGAAATCCATACAAAAGATGTTTATTTTGTCCAAGCTCCTCTAGATTTAACGTTTTTATTTTCTTTTTACAATACAATTGAGACAACTCATAAACATCTCGTTGAAGAATCCTATATTCCACAAGTCCCACAAGATTTAGTAGGAAGCTCCAACATTTTCGACACTGTACTAAATGAAGATGTGCTATTCCATCATCCGTATGAGTCATTTGAACCTGTTGTTCAATTCATTTCAAATGCAGCAGATGATTCTGACGTCTTAGCCATTAAGCAAACTCTTTATCGAGTAAGCGGAAACTCACCGATTATTAAAAGTCTTAAACGTGCTGCTGAAAATGGAAAGCAAGTCACAGTGCTAGTAGAACTAAAAGCCCGGTTTGATGAACAAAACAATGTACAATGGGCAAAAGAATTAGAAAAAGCAGGCTGTCATGTGATTTATGGAATGACCCATTTAAAAACGCACAGCAAGATTACGCTTGTGGTACGTCGCAAAAAAAATAAAATCGAACGATTCGTTCATTTAGGCACAGGCAATTATAATGACGCTACAGCTCGTTTTTATACGGATATGGGATTAATTACAGCGAATGAAAAAATAGGCATTGATGCCACAAACTTTTTCAATTATTTAAGTGGGCACATGGAAAAACCTAAGTATCATCATTTAATTGTCGCTCCATTTGATATAAGAGATAAATTTATTGAGTTAATTGATCAGGAAATAGCATTCCATAAACAATTTGGAAATGGTCACATTATTGCCAAAATGAATTCACTTTCTGATAAAGAGTTGATTATGAAACTGTATGAAGCATCTAATGCTGGCGTAAAGATTGAGTTAATTATTAGAGGGATTTGCTGTTTACGTCCAGGTATTAAAGGTGTCAGTGAAAATATTAAAGTGCGCAGCATTGTTGGTACTTTTTTAGAACACACTCGAATCTATAGCTTCTATCATAATGGAGAACAAAAAGTCTATTTATCGTCAGCCGATATGATGACTCGAAACATGGAAAATCGTGTAGAAATTCTATTTCCTATTTTAAAAGGACATTTAAAGCAACGAATTTTCAAATGGGTTAACGTGATGTTAGCGGACAATGTAAAAGCACGTGAACAAGATTCTTCAGGTGATTATCATTATGTAGCAAGAAAGCCTGATGAAGTAGAAATCAACAGTCAACTGGAGTTATGCGAAATGGCCCATGACGCAAGAGAACATGAGGAAGAAAAAAAAAAGACAATCCTTTATCAACCATTAAGCAGAGGTGGGCTAGACTAAAAGAAATCCCCTTTAGAAACTTCAGAAAAATGAACGGCTTAAAAAAATAATCCTATTTACTACAACAAAAACACAGAAAAATGGACAAATTGTCATTTCTCTGTGTCTTTTATTATCCACATTTTATCCCCAAGCAAAAAAGTAGCTGTTACTTTTTTTCCTTTTTTTCAGCCAAATTGCCATACGCTATGGCTTAAGTTTCCATAGCGATAGCTTCGGTGGAGTAGTTTGGCTTTTGGGTCATTGTCGGCTGCACCCATTGCATAGAAAATGGGAACAAAATGCTCATTTCCGTATGGCGGTACAGCTAGTTGTGCTGCTGGCGCTAACTCATTGTATTTGAATAGAGAATCAAGTTCCCAATTATCCAAGTGCTGTGCGATCCACTCGTCAAAGCCAAGTGCCCAGTCGTCAACCTCCCCTTCTGCCCATTTTACAGCGCGAAGATTATGCACGGTTCCACCGCTGCCAATCACTAAAATGTCTTGTTCTCTTAACGCCGATAGGGATTGGCCTACTTTATATTGTTCCTCTGGTGAAAGATTTGGACTGACTGACATCGAAATGACCGGAATATCAGCATTCGGATAAAGCCTCCGAAGAACAACCCAGGCTCCATGGTCTAATCCACGGCTGGTATCCACTTCATACGATACTCCATTTTGACTAAACAATTCTTCAATTTCCTTCGAAAGCTTCTCGTTTCCTTTAGCAGGATATTGAATGCGATATAAAGCTTCAGGAAAGCCACCGAAGTCGTAAATGGTACTATACTCATCCACTTGACCGACCATTTGCACTGGAGACACCCAATGTGCTGAAAACATAACAATGGCTTTAGGTCGTGGCAGTGTACGACCTAAGTTTTCTAAAAACTGTGTATACTCATTATCCTCAATCGCCAATAAGGGCGCACCGTGAGCAATAAATAAAGATGGAATCATGCTGATCACTCCTGTTTATTTTCTATTTTATCCATGATATTACTTTTTCAAGCTATCAAGTATCCACTTCGTAAAATCTTCGTGATTCTGTTGTGAAACGGTATGAGCTTCAGGATATGTCTTAAATGTTACATCGGCACCTAACTCTTTAAAATATTCATTATTGACCTTGCCCCATTCAAAAGGAAGTACCTGATCGAATTCACCATGTGAAATAAACAAGGATACTTGATCAACAGGCTTAATCGTATACTCTTCCTTCACAAAGCCTGGAATATATCCACTAAGAGCAACAATTCCCTTTATCCGGTCGCCAAGTGTTAAACCTAGCGTCATCGAAAGAATGGCTCCTTGGCTAAAACCTAATAAATATAGTTGGCTTTTGTCTACAGGATACTGTTCACAAGCATAATCAATGAAATGTGTAAGTTTACTAATACCTTCATCAAAAACAGCACGATGTGGCTTACCGTATCCTTCAATTGTAAAAAAAGCAAAGCCTGGTGGTTGTGACAGATGACCTCGAATACTAAAAATATAAAACGATTCCTCTAGCCCATCAACTAATGACAGCATATTTTGTTCATTACTTCCTATTCCATGCATCACAAACAAAGCTGGATATGTTTTATTCGGCTCAATATGATTTGGTTTGCGAAGTTCATAAACCATTGGTGCTTGCATCATCTAATCATCCCCTATACTTGAAATTCAAAGAACTACTATTTCAGCTCTACTATGAGTATTACTATTTAGCTATATTTTTTATTCACAATATTGTTTTCTTATATGAATATTTATTTCTTATAAGATAACTTTTCTCATTGTACATTGTCAACATTTTTGCTACGATAGGAATAAGTTTTTTTGAAAACATTAAGAGGTGACTCAACATGGATATTGGAGCAAAAGTTCGTGCCATCCGAAATAAAAAAAATATTACCATTGCCCAAATGTGTGAGGCAACGGGACTTTCAAAGGGATTTATTAGCAATGTTGAAAACAACAACACTTCCCCTTCTATTAATACATTGCAAACTATTGCCCACTTTCTAGAGGTCCCTTTACCTTATTTATTGCTAGAAAAGAAACAACATATGCGTGTCGTTCGTAAAAACGAGAGAATGTTCTCTACTTTTAATGACTTAAAGATTGAGCATTTAACCTCACAAGGTCAATTAAGGATGATGAGTGTTGAGTTTCCACCAGGAGCCTCTATGGGCGAACTGCATGCTCATGAAGGCGAAGAATGTCATATCGTACTAGAGGGAAAAATTCTCGCTCAACAAGGAGAAGATTCGGTAATTGCCGAAGAAGGAGATTCCTTCAGTTGGAATGCATGTGTTCCCCATTTTGTTAAAAATATTGGTGATAAAAAAGCGGTCGTTTTAATTGCTGTCTATTCCAATCGTGACCTTGAACATCCTTTATAAAAAATTTGCTTATTCCAAAGAAAGGCTGTTGCCATTAGCAGCAGCCTTTCTTCACATTAATTGCTAGATTAAAATACATAAACAAAAGAAGACGTATTTAGTGTACGTCTTCTTTTTGCGTAACAAAGACTGCTTTCCAAAGTTATGAACATTAAATTATATGAAACTGCTATCTTACTATGTTAACATATAGATATGAATAACGCTGAAGTAGATTGGAGAATGCAATTATGAAGTTACGTGTACTAACAGTCGGATTGTTAACATGCTTGACACTTGGTTTGTCATTTAATGAAGCTTCCGCTGAGCCAGAATGGTCCACCCCATGTGAAGTGGGTAAACCCTATGAAAATCCTACTTTTCAACAAGTAAACTGTCTACTAACGAATGCTGCCATAAGTGCAGATATTCCTCCTGAGATTGTCAAAGCTGTCGCAACCCAAGAAAGTGGCTGGAAACAATTTGATGAGAATGGCAAGCCTATCATTTCTGAAGATGGCGGAATCGGTCTTATGCAAATTACGAATAAAGATGAAGACTACGATCAAGAGAAATTAAAATACGATATTTACTATAATATTAATGCAGGAATCGAAATCCTTAACAGCATGTATAACCGTACAGATCTTCCTAAAATTAAAGGTGCTGGACGTGAGGTAATTGAAAATTGGTACTTTCCCGTCATGGCTTACAATGGAACAAAACCTATTAACAGTCCGCTCTATCAACTGAATGGGAAACGACAAATACGGACTGCCTATCAAGAAAAAGTCTTTAGTCATATGGAACAATACAGTTTCTTAAACTCCGAGTTCTTACAGAATCCTATTTTAGGAGAATATCCTTTTAAAACGACTGACTTTCAATATGACACAACTAGCAGCAACAATATTGAATTTGTAAAGAAGAAATATACGCTAACTGACCAAATGCATACTTCCACTCATCTTTTCGAACAGGGAGATAAAGTCGTTGTCACACAGGATGATGTCAATTTAAGACAATCATATCACTACTTCTACAGGTGCAAGAAAGTTACAAAAAGATGACCTTGATTATTAACGATTCGTTTAAGTATGACAATAACAACCAATTTGTCTGGTACCCGGTCAAAACAACTGATTCGAAGTTAAAAGGTTACATTTCATCTGCCTATATCACGAAAAAGCTAGATGCTCCTACCGTTAAGAGTGTAGATGATAATGACACATCGTATCTGGGACAGCGCCTGCAGAAGTTCCCATTCAAATCATGAATGGGAAAAAGAAGATTGGTAGCGCAACGTCTAATTCAAGCGGAAAATTCATAGTAAAAATCGCTAAGCAAAAAGCCGGAACTAAGCTAACCGTCACTTTTAAGGATCAACTAAATGCGACTAGCCCTTCCAAAACAGTAACAGTAATCGATAAAACAGCGCCTAAGTCTCCAACAATTGGCACAATTAAAAAGACTACTAAAATTGTCACTGGAAAAACAGAGGCTTACGCAAAGGTTCAACTGAAATTTGGTACCAAAACCACTTATTCGGGCACAGCAGATAAGTATGGAAATTTTAAAATTACAATTAAACCGCAAAAGTCCGGAACTAACGTATATGTAACCGCTAAGGATACAGCAAAAAACACAAGTAAAGTAACGAAAACGAAAGTAAAATAAGAAAAGCGGAAGGTACCCGTTCAGCGACGTACGGACTGGACCGCTCCGTATGAGATAAAGGAAACACGAAGAGTGCGCTAGCACGATTCGATGTTGACTTATCGTAAGGAGGAGCGGGAAGTCCGATAGGCGTTGGGTGCCTGGAGCTAGACACCAGTACTCGTCGAAAATTTTACGCTTTCTTATCTCTTAAAAAGAAACGGCAGCGATTGCCGTTTCTTTTTTGTTTACTAAAAACTATGAAATAGCAAAATCAGTGCATACCCTTCCACTGACCTTGATTTTTGGATGCTTTTTCTTTCTTTGCTTTATTTTTATGTGCCTGATTAGCATTTGCACTACCAAATTCTTGGGAGAACTCAGAGTCCGTTTTACTAGAGTCAAAGCCTTGCTTATTCTTTTGATCCGCGTCGTTTTTCTTCGTTCGTTTTGCCATGAAAAAATCCCTCCTTCTTGTCTTTAGTATGAAAAAAGAAGGAAAATGTATGTATGACAATTTAGACAAATAATTGTTTTTTTCAGTTTTAACACTAAAAGGTTTTTTTCATCATATGTTGTTTTTAGAAGAGTGGTGATTCATGCTTCAGCATTCTTTCTAAATTTATAAAAGGAGGTTTGTTATGGCTTCGATTAAAATACGTAACACGAACGAACGATTAACAGGCGAACAAGAGGTCAAAAGATTTTTGGAGCATCAAGGAGTACTTTACGAGCATTGGAATATGGACAAATTACCGAATGACCTGCGTAATACCTTTATCCTTTCCGATGAGAAAAAAGAAGAAATTCTTACTGTCTTTGATTCTGAAATTAGATCCCTTGCTAATCGACGTGGGTATAAAGAATGGGATATTGTGGCATTGTCCGATGCAACGCCTAATCTGGACGAGCTTTTGAAGAAGTTTGAACAAGTCCATGTTCATACTGAAGATGAAGTTCGTGCTATCACAGCAGGAAATGGAATTTTTACGATCAAGGGTGATTCTGGTTATTTCGATGTAGAATTATCTGCCGGAGATGTCATTTCTGTTCCAGTGAATATCCCTCATTTCTTCACGTTAATGGAAAATCATCAAGTAGTAGCCGTTCGCTTGTTCATTGATTCTTCAGGCTGGGTTGCTCATCCATATGAAGATCCAGATTTCACATCCAATTAAATAACATGCAATTAAAACAATACATTCATGCTTAAAAGGCCTCTTTCATCTGAAAGAGGCTTTTGTAAACTTTATGGTTATTAATAAGAGATCAGCATAAATCATCATGTTCTGACCCGATAACATGTCCTAAAAGTCCAGAATAAATCTACTTAATGCCATGCTTCTATTTCTTCACTATATAACTCATGTAATTTTAGATAATCTGCACTATTTACAATGGCATCCTCTTCGTTTTTTATGATGTCCGCAGAGATCTCAAATAAAAATTCCATATTTGAAGGGAGGGCTTGGTGAGGAACCGAAATTTCCGGTATTTCCTTTGTGAATTTTTTATGCGCTGCTAAATGAAAACCCCATAAACCAAAAGAAGGAACAAGGAGATTATAGGCTTTCGTATAGAGTCCAACACTTTGAATCGTATGTGCAATGCTCCAATATGTTTTCGGTGCATCCTCTGATGAATTAGATTGACAAACTAATACACCGTCTTTAGATAAATGGCTTGTAATCTGACTAAATACTTCTTTTGTATATAATGAACTAAGAATTTCATTCACAGGATCTGGGAAATCAACGATAATGACATCATATGGTTGCAGTTCTCCTGCAATATATTGTTTGGCATCCTCAACATGAACATGCACCCTTTTGTCTAAGAAAGATCGATTATTTAGAGCTAACAATGCTGGTTCCGTTTTAGCAAGTTCAAGAATCACTGGATCAATATCCACAAGATCCACATGTTTTACGTTTGGATATTTCAACACTTCACGTAATCCAAGGCCATCTCCCCCACCTAAATAAGAACACGTTCATGGGATGCTGCTAGTTCCATCGCTGGGTAGATTAATGCTTCGTGATAATATCTTTCATCCAATGAACTAAACTGTAGCTCTTGATCTAAATACAAGCGAAGATCGTTTGCTTTCACTAATACGATATCTTGAAATTGACTGGATCCATCAAAAAGGATATCGTGATTCCCTTTGACTATTTCCTTTAACAGCAGCATATCCCAAGGGTTGCCTTTGTCATCTTTTAATTGAAATAACTCTCGTGTGGTCTCGTTTTTGGCATCATCTGTATCGTAAGCAAGGATTAATTTTTTCATAGTAGATTTGCCTTGCGATTCTTCTCCACGAGACAGCTCGTACACTTCAGCACGTTTAGCTTCCAATTTTTCTAGGATTCCCTTTAAGACCTTCCCTATCTCTTGATCACCACATGTGTACAAATCTAAAGCGGCATATCCATGTTCAGGCCATGTATGAATCTGAAAAATGTGAAGTTGAAATACCAATGACTCCTGTTACACCCTGAGGTGTAAAAGAATGAAAATGCGTTGATAAAATCTCCATTCCTAAATCATTAATTGTATTTGTTAACAATTCTTTTAACTGCTCTGCACTATTCAGAATATCAAATTGACATTCATAGGCATCGATAATAAGATGCTGACCTTTTGAATCCATTCAAACACTTCCTTCTTAGTAGATAAAAAATAATTGCTATACTAGAATCTGCTTCTAATATATGACACCAGTACGTATTGAAAATTTGATGCTTTCTCATCAATAACATACTTATACTTCCACTGCTTGTACTTTCTTACATACTATATGTTCAGCGTATTTAATAAGTTTGTGCGTATTTCCTAATATGTAGAGGAATTTCAAATAGGGCGCCTAATTCAACTCATTCTCTCAAGTACTCTTCTATACCAAAAAAATGGTGGATATACAAAAAAGAAGCACCACATGTAATGCAGTGCTTCTTGTTAAACGCAATAGTATATTCGAACGTTTGCGCAATTGAATATTATTTAGAAAGCAAATAGAACGCAAGTACTCTCTAAAATAATTTAACGTTTTTCTACATCTAATTTCAATGAACCTACAGCTGGTTCTTTTTTCTCACTAGCCGCTTCAGCCTTAGAAGCAGTTGTTTGTTTTTTATCTTCATATCCAAATATATACGTTAGAACAGCTGATAAAACTAAGGCAACCCCAATACCGATTACATATTGTAACATTGGTGAAAAAGCAGGAATCGATAATATACTTGGCAGAACAAATGACATCATTTTTGATCCAAGCATACCATTAATCGCTCCACCGACAGCTCCTGCCACTGCTACAATCACCATTGTTCGTTTATATTTCACAAGAATTCCATACGTGATTAGCTCTGTTGTACCAGCCAACGCACCTGGCAAAATCCCTGATGCAGCAAGAGTTTTCAGGTTCTTATCTTTGGTTTTGATTAATATACCAATCGCCATCCCGATTTGAGCAAAAGGTGCAGCTGCTGCCATCGGGATAATCGAGTCACCACCAATAGCTATATTAGCAATAGCTATTGGAATAAGTGCCCAATGAAGACCTAGAATCGTAAGGAAGGTCCAAGCTGCACCTAGTACAGCTCCTGTTAAAAGTCCACTTTTTGAACTTAAGAATTCAATAATTAGCCCAAGAAATTCCCCGACATACGTACCAAAAGGACCAAATACAAGCACCGTTAATGGGACAATAATGACTAATGAAATAAGTGGATTTATAAACATTTGAAGGTCTTTATAAATGACTTTTTTCAAAAATTTATCTAATAGCGCATAAATAGAAACGGCAATTAAAATCGGAAAAACGGTTGAAGAATAACTCGTTAATATAACTGGTAGCCCTAAGAAATCCACATTTTCGGCACCTTCTGCTACTAAATTCGTAAAGTTCGGTTCCAATAGTGCAGCTCCAATAGCACCACCAACATATGCATTAGCGCCAAGTTTAATAGCTAGCGTAATCCCTAGAAAAATCGGAAAGAAATAGAAAATAGCATGTCCAGCTGCCGCTAAAATGGCATAGGTACCACTTTCAGGAGATATCCAACCCAACATTTTTAAAACAGCTAATAAAGCTGTTATCAATCCAGATCCAGCAAGTACACCTAATATTGGTGCAAAGCTTCCACTGATAGCTCCTAAAATTTTATTCAGTACTGACTCTTTTTCTTCCTCAGTTCCTTGTTGTTTAACTACTTGTTGATCAGTCATTTGTGCACTTCCTTTACTTTTTAAAAATATCCTTTTAAAAAAATTCTAGTTGATATAGCTTTATTTTTTACTTATTAGTGATTAGTTGAAATCTATGTATTAAGAATACACGTAAGTGCAATCGTTTGCAGTTATATCTGTCACATCCCTTACATAACCTCAAAAGACAAAGGAACTGCAAAAAGCGCAACCGGTTTCCTAACAAGAACTTAGAATTCCCCACTTTTCTATAAAAAGTGAGGAATCTTAGTTTGTTAAACTCACTACCGAATTCAACTATTTATTTTATAGTAACACATATTATTCAAGAAAAAAATTATTAGTTTTTTACAAATAAGGATTTTCATGTTTTGCTTTTAGTTGTTGCCATCTACGTTCAATTTCATATTCAAATTCTTTAAGCATATCTGTATTTTCTGGTTTTAATAGATGTTTTGTTTTCCCCATATATTTTAACCATTCTGTCACTTCAATTTTCTTTTTCTTCGCTTCAGGATCATACGTAATTGTCGTTTGACCTTGTTCGACTTCATATAATGGGAAGAAATTAGAATTAACAGCTGCTTCTACAATCGTACTTCCGTAACGATCATCCGATTTCCAGTTTAACGGACATGCAATAAGAATTTTTCCATATACCGTTCCAACATTTTGGGCATACCATTGTGCTTTAGCCGCTTTTTTAATTAAATCTTGCGGGAATGCTTCTACGCCAGTGAACACATATGGAATGTTTGTTGAAGCCATAATTTGAGCTGTATCCTTATGGTGGAATGTTTTACCTTGCTCAAATTTACCAACACCAGTTGTACTTGTCATATGTCCAAGTGGTGTAGAATAGCTCATTTGTGATCCAGTATTCATATATCCTTCATTATCGTACTCAAGCATAATGAGTTTATGCCCTCTTAATGCTGTTCCAATTGCAGATCCCATACCGATATCCATTCCACCGTCACCAGTAATCATCACAAATGTAACATCATCAGGAACATTAATTTCACCACGACGTTTTTGCTCCAAGAATGCTTCTACAGTACCTGATAACGTCGCTCCACCATTTTGGAATAAGTTATGAATCGTTGTTTGTTTATGAGAAGTATATGGATAAGCTGTTGTCGTAACGTACGCACAACCTGTTTGATATAAAACAACAACGTCTCCTTCAATACCTTTAAAGAATAGCTCAAGTCCACCAAAAATACCGCAGCCTGGACAAGCACCATGACCACTTGCTAAGCGTTTTGGTTTAGCTGTTAGTGCACGTAGAGGTGGAATTTTTACTTTTAATTTCCCAGTTTCTTCATCTTGAGTAACTTTTATTAATCCTGAATTGTATGTTTCACCATGTTGAGGTTCAATTACTGGTTTCAAGACTTTTTCAGGATTACCTGGAACGATACCATAATAATCAAATGTTTTTTCAGCATAACCTTTTTCCAGTGTTTCAAGTGCCATCGCAAAGAAGTTTTCAGCATCTTTTGGATAAAAATCTTTACCACCAAGACCAAATACACGACTCATAACGATTGTTTGGTTGTTTGGATCTTCTTGAAGTGCAGCTTTTACTTCATTCGTTAAGTTTGGTCCGTGTGCACCGTAAGAATCCGCTCTCTCTCCAACTAATAAAGATTTCACATTGCTCAATGCTTCACGAATTTCTTTAGCAGGGAATGGACGAATCATGTTCGGACTAATAATACCTGCTTTAATACCTTTTGCACGAAGTTGATCGACAACATCCTTTGACGTTTCAGCAGCCGAATTTAATAAAAACAACGCTACTTCTGCATCTTCCATTCTATATAAATCTAATACATCATAATGACGGCCAGAAAGTTGTTCATATTCCTTTGAAATCTCTTCAAACACTTTTCCAGCACGATACATCGCTTCTGATTGTTGGAAGTGGTTATTCATAAGATCTTCACCGTTCATATGTGCACCAATCGTAACTGGTTCTTTCGGGTCACGAGCAAAATTGTATTCTGTTGGACATTCCCCTACAAAGTCCTGTACAATTTTACGATCTTTAAAGTAATTCACTTTTTTCTTTTGATGAGAAGTAAAGAACCCATCATAAGCAACAATGACTGGAAGTCTAACGTCTGAATGCTCAGCAATTTTTAAAGCCATAATATTCATATCGTAAACAGCTTGAGGTGTCCTTGCCGTTAAGATGACCCAACCTGTGTTTAAGGCAAAATAAAGATCTGAATGATCCCCACGAATGTCAAGTGGTCCACTAATTGCTCTCGTAACGAGATTCATCACCATAGGAAAACGTGTGCCTGATTGAACAGGAAGTTGTTCGAGCATATACATGAAACCGTTAGCACTTGTCGCATTAAATACGCGAGCACCTGTTGCAGCTGCGCCATAGCAAATACCTGCAGAGCCATGTTCACCATCGGCTGCAATTAATTGTATGTCATGCTCGCCTCTTGTTTTCATTTGATCAAGATATTGTGCAACCTCTGTTGATGGGGTAATTGGAAAATAACCCATGATATGATAATTGATTTGCGCTGCGGCCATAGCTGCCATTTCATTTCCAGATTCAAATGTTGTCAATTGTTCAGCGTTAACTGTTTCGTTTAACTCTTTTTCTAGAATCGCCATTATCTTGCACCTCCTGCAACATAAGGAAAGTTTTGTTTTACTCTATTTTCATCTGCGAAACCGATTGCTTCGCGCATTTCTGTAAGTGAACCTGTTGGACAAGCTTCCACACATTTTAAGCAACCTTTACAATATTGATAATCAATTCCTTGTAAGAAAATATTTTTACGACCTTTTTTGTCTTCTCCTTCTGCCCATACAAAACAATAATCCGGACATGCTGTGTCACATTGTGCACAGTGAATGCAAGTTGAACTATCGAATGCAGGTAAAAAGCCTTGTCTTGATCCACTTAAATCTTTTAAAATACTATTCCCTTGAGTTGTAATAACGCCGCCAAGCTCTTGCGTTTCAAAGCCTAGTAACGGTTGTGGAATCGTAAACTGTTTCCCTACTGCATCTTCAGGTGTTTCATATGTTTTAAACACAACCTCATTATACCCGCGATCAAATGTACGAATATTAGGCTCAACTAAATGAGGGTATTTTTTTTCAAAGGTTTTCCGAATAACAGTCCGCATTGCATCCGGATTTAAGAAATCACAAATTTTGAAAAGGGCTCCGAGCATAGCCGTGTTTACTTTTGTTCTCTCTTCAACGGCAATAGCTAGTGCATCTACAATCGCAAGCGTACCATATTCTAGCTTCAAATCTGCTTTAATACTATCAAAATCTCTCGTTGAGTTAACCAGTACTATTCCATCAGGCTTTAACCCACTAACCACATCTACTGTTTTATATAGCGCTTCATGAAAAATACCAATTACATTAGGCTCTTCAATTGGACTATGATCTCTAATTTCAACATCCGGTTCACTAAAGCGAATAAATCCTTTGACCGGTGATCCTTTTTTTTCCGAACCATAGGAAGAAAAGTTGGATCCATTTAGCCCTACTCCAAATACGCCAGCTTCCGCAAGCATTTTCCCTGCTAAATTTGCACCCAAACCTCCTATAGACTCTAGTCGTATTTCAAAGAATCCAAGATCATTTTTTTGTGGTAATAACGACATAAGATCCCTCCTCTATTTGTAAAAAAAGCTCCAAACTTTTTTCAAAGAAGTATTTCAACTCAGATTTCCAATCTTTACGGAATGAAGTTAGAGAATCATGTAAAGTAAACTTCTGCATCTTTGTATCCATGAATTTCTTTTTTTAATATTGTATACACTTTTCGGGCAAAATGCTGTGACAAATATCAAACACATATAATCTTTTTTGTGATACACGATATATTTTTGTCTAAAGAGAGAAAACTGAAAAAGCAAGTTATTGAAAGGAGCAAATTTATATATAACAGATATATTAAAAAAACAAAACAGATTATCAAAATCCAATTATTGGACTTTGATTAATTAATTAAATTTTGTGAAAATTTAAATAGAAATTCTTTCCCTATCTTTTACTCAAAGCGACTTAAAACCCTACCAAAACAAAGAAAATTACATAACACAAAAAAGTATGCTCAACATTTCACAAAGTGTTCATAATTACCTACTTCCAAGACATCAAAATTGGAGTATTCTAAATGTATGAACTGTTACATCAAATTAAATCAATCTGTTGCAATTATTTTCCGTAAAATAGAGGAGAGATATGATTATGGAACAATGGAAAAATTTTAAAAATGGCGAATGGCAAAAGGAAATTAATGTACGTGATTTTATCCTTAAAAATATGACACCTTATACTGGTGATGAAAGTTTCTTAGAAGGTCCTACAGAAACAACAACAAAACTTTGGAATCAAGTTATGGAACTATCCGAAAAAGAACGTGAAGCTGGCGGCGTTTTAGATGCCGATACAAAAATTGTATCTACCCTTACTTCACATGACCCTGGCTATTTAAATAAAGATCTTGAACAAATTGTTGGTTTCCAAACGGACAAACCTTTTAAACGTGCATTAATGCCTTTTGGTGGAATCCGTATGGCAAAAGATGCTTTAAGAACAAACGGCTTCGAATTAGACGAAGAAGTGGAACATATTTTTACAGATTATCGTAAAACTCATAACCAAGGTGTTTTCGATGTATACACACCAGAAATGAGAGCTGCTCGTCACGCTGGTGTTATTACGGGGCTTCCAGATGCTTATGGACGCGGTCGTATTATTGGTGACTATCGTCGTGTAGCTCTTTACGGTGTCGACTTCTTAATGAAAGAGAAACAAAGAGAATTTAATTATATTGGCGACCGCACAATGACAAATGACGTCATTCGCGAACGTGAAGAATATAGTGAACAATATCGTGCATTAAAAGAATTAAAACAAATGGCTGCTTCTTATGGATATGATATTTCTGTACCAGCTAAAAATTTCAAAGAAGCTATTCAATGGTTATACTTTGGTTATTTAGGTGCTATTAAAGAACAAAATGGTGCAGCTATGAGTCTTGGACGCACATCTACTTTCTTAGATATTTATGCAGAAAGAGACTTGCAAGATGGCACATTAACAGAACAAGAAGTGCAAGAAATCGTTGACCATTTTATTATGAAATTACGTTTAGTTAAATTCGCAAGAACGCCTGAATATAACGAATTATATAGTGGTGACCCAACTTGGGTAACAGAATCAATCGGTGGTATGGCTCTTGATGGTCGTCCATTAGTAACTAAGAACTCATTCCGTTTCTTACACACTTTGGATAACTTAGGACCAGCTCCAGAACCAAACTTAACTGTTCTTTGGTCAACAAATCTTCCAGATGCATTCAAAAAATATTGTGCAAAAATGTCTATTAAATCAAGTGCTATTCAATACGAAAACGATGATTTAATGCGTGCAGACTATGGTGATGATTACGGTATTGCTTGCTGTGTATCTGCTATGAGAATCGGTAAACAAATGCAATTCTTTGGCGCTCGTGTAAACATTGCTAAAGCATTATTATATGCAATCAATGGTGGTGTTGACGAAAGATATAAAGAACAAATTGGACCAGCTTTCCAACCAATTACTTCTGAGTATTTAGATTATGATGAAGTTGTCCAAAAATACGATGCAATGCTTGATTGGTTATGTGAACTATATGTAAATTCATTAAATGTTATTCACTATATGCATGACAAATACAGCTATGAAAGACTTGAAATGGCTCTTCATGATCGTAAAATCCTTCGTACAATGGCTTGTGGTATCGCTGGACTTTCTGTTGCGGCTGACTCACTTAGTGCAATTAAACATGCAAAAGTTAAAGTAATCCGTGATGAAAATGGTCTTGCTGTTAACTACGAAATTGAAGGAGACTATCCTAAATACGGTAACAACGATGAACGTGTAGACCAAATTGCTGTAAACCTTGTTAAAGAAATTATGAACAAAATTCGCAAACATCACACATATCGTGATGCAGTACCAACTCAATCCGTATTAACAATTACATCAAACGTTGTTTACGGTAAGAAGACTGGTGCAACTCCTGATGGACGTGAAGCTGGTGTACCATTTGCACCAGGTGCAAACCCATTACACGGAAGAGATACAAAAGGTGCTTTAGCTTCTCTATCTTCAGTAGCTAAACTTCCATATAAATATTCAATGGACGGTATCTCTAACACATTCTCAATGGTTCCTAAAGCTCTTGGTAAAGACTCAGACTCTCAAGAGAAAAACCTTGCAGCTATCCTTGATGGGTATGCAGAGAAAAAAGGTCATCACTTAAATATTAACGTGTTTGACCGTGAAACATTGTTAGATGCTATGGATCACCCAGAAAAGTATCCACAATTAACAATTCGTGTATCTGGATACGCAGTAAACTTCATTAAGTTAACACGTGAACAACAAATTGATGTAATTAACCGTACTTTCCACGAAAGTATGTAATCATTGCTTCCCTCCAGATTCAATCTCATGGAGTGGAGCCAGGAGGGAAAAACAATGTTAGGAAATATTCATTCAATCGAAACATGTGGAACAGTAGACGGTCCAGGAATTAGATATGTCCTTTTCACACAAGGCTGTCTACTGCGCTGCCAATTTTGTCATAATGCTGATACTTGGGAAATCGGCACAGGAAAACAAATGTCTGTTGAAGAAATCATGAATGATTTAGAAGGCTACCTACCCTTTATCCAAGCATCAAATGGTGGTATTACTGTTAGTGGCGGCGAACCCCTTTTACAAATCCCTTTTCTTCTTGAGCTTTTCAAAGCTTGTAAAGAAAAAGGGATTCATACGACGATTGATTCATCCGGTGGCTGTTTTTCTGAAAGCCCTGAATTTCTAAAGAAACTAGATGAGCTGCTCGAATACACTGATCTCATTTTGCTTGATTTAAAACAAATTGATCGTGCAAAGCATAAAATACTGACTGGTAAATACAATGATCATATTTTAACCTTTGCTAAATATCTGTCAGATAAGCAAATTCCAGTTTGGATTCGCCATGTGCTTGTGCCTGGCATTACAGACATTGATGAAGATCTGCAAAAACTTGGATGGTTTATTTCAGAATTGAAAAATGTAAAAAAAGTCGAAGTATTACCGTATCACAAGCTTGGTGTTTACAAATGGGAAACCCTCGGATTAAAATATCCACTTGAAGGCGTAGAGCCGCCTAGCGAAGACCGTGTCAAAAATGCTTATGAGCTTTTGACGAATCCAAGTTAAGAAAAGCGAAAGGCAACCGTTTAGCGACGTATGGACTGAGGCCCACACGATGTGGGTCACACAGACGAAGACATAAGGACGTGGCGGTCTTAGTCTGTGTTCATTAAACCGAGATAAAGGAAACACGAACGAGCGCGAGCGTCGATGTTGACTTATCGAGTGAAGGAGCGGGAAGTCCATTAGGCGCTGGTTGCCTGAAGCTAGACACCAGTATGCATCGAAAATTTATAAATTCTTGTATTAAAAAAGGTGATTCCAAAATTTTTGGGGTCACCTTCTTTTTTTAATAATAATGTTGATTTTTCTATAAAAATTCAATGTATTTAAAGAAAAAAATGATTAATCACCGAAAGTTCACAATTTATTCACCAAGAAACGTTTCAATTTCCGCTGTCAGCAACTTTAGGTTATCAATAAACGGTGAATGTCCACATCCTGTTAATTCTACATATCGCGCCTGACCCTCAAAATCCTCTACGATTTCCTTTGTCATTCTATCTGTAACAACCAAATCTTCATTTCCTCTTATGACAAGTACAGGTATAGTAATCCCCTGCACTTTACCTGAACCTTGTGTTAATCCGTTATGCTTCTTACTTATATTAAACGTATTTAAAGCATGATACACTTCTGCTAAGTTTCTCTGCGTCATCATGTCTTCCACATATTCAGCATACTTTTCAGGCGTAGGCTGTGCATTGCGATAAATTGAAGCATTCCAAATCCCCTTTAACACTTCACTATTTTTCGAATCATAAGCCCCCTGAATAGGCATTGTTCTAAGCGGGTCTTTTCGTATATCGCTAATTGTTTGCAGTCGCTTTGTTACATCGAGCTGACCATTCTCATCTGTTCCAAAGAACGGATATCCTCTCGTTGAAGCAGAAGAAAGCAAAATTAAGCGCTTACAATAACCTGGATAATCAGCACAAAATTCCATCGCTACTGCTCCGCCTGTTGACCACCCAATCATTGCAAAATCTTTCAAACCAATTTCATCAACAAATAATTTAATGTCGTCGGAAAAATCCTTAATACGCTGAATCGGTGTATGATAGGATGACATTCCAAATCCCCTCATATCTACCGCATATATTTTATACTTGGGATCCAGTTCTTGCATAAGGAGATCCCAATGCTTCGATGAAGTCATATTACCATGAATCAGCAGAAGATTTTCTTCTCCACCTATTCGTTCCCTGTATCCTAGCGCTTCTCCGTTAGCTAATGAAACCTTTTTGAGTTGAACTGCCTTTGTCATGCACACGCCCCCTTATTAATAGTAGAAGTTACATGCAAAACTCATTCCCACATGCTCATCAGCCTATCTATTATGCCTTTTTAAAGCTCGTTCCCTCTCCTATCCTCACATTTTTATGAATGAAGAACAAGCTTAATGATTAAAAACTTCTTACATTCATTTGCTTTGAAATAGAATGATCGAATTGGGGAAATTGTATTTTTATACCGTATGTGAGGCAAGCTAAAAAAGATAAAAGATTGTTTTTATTTGAAAACAGACTGTGTAGCATTGTGAATAACTGAGAGAGAACCTCCATTTTTTTATACTTAGCACTTGCTTTTTACTATTTATTTATATTTTACCACATTTCGTCCTGTATCATCTCTTTTTGACCAAGGTGTCATTGTTGAGCGAGGGACACCTGACGACATTTTTACAAATCCAAAAGAAGAACGAACACAACGCTTTTTAGAACGGATTCGTTAAGCAAAACGCAACCAAGATTATACCATTTCTTATGTACTAAAAAAGTTGGACTGTTATTAAAAGATTTGTATATAATATTGTACATTATATGTGTAAAAGAGAAGGATAGATAAGCAGATACTATTTGCCTTATCTATCCTTTTTTGTACTATATATGACCTCATTTACTACCACGACAGTAAAGTTTTACCGCAACAAAAATTCTTCAACTAACACTACCCGTTTGTTTAAGTAGAAACCTTCACAATAACAATATTAATATGCTCCCTGCTCATAGAAATCTTCTTTTCATTTATGATGTTGCATATAGTCCTAAGTATAGAATCAAAAATCGGAGTGAATATTTCACCATTTTCATTCCAATTGGATGCTGCCTTATGTTGATTTATTTTTTGGAATTGAAAAATGTTCAACAATTAGTAAAGGATGTGTGGGACTAAATGGATTTAAATACTTTTATCAGATTATATCAAGAATTTTTACATGAAAGTGAGCAAAGGGGATGGATAACTGAGGTTCTTATGGAGGAATTCGGAAATTATCTCTCGTCCATAAAAAATGTTGAAGGAATTGAAGTGCAATTCTTTATTGAGTTGGACTTAGAAAATTATGTACAGCTTAGTGATACAACTAATCAAAGTAGGCTGAAGTATGGTGTTATAAGGCAGAAAGGAAAAGGAGACTTATTTGCGAAAGAAGTATTGGAGGCATTCTACCAGTATTGGGCAAAACATTCACCGAGACGGAACTCGACCTTTCTTCTCTATAAAACATAAAAATGTTATCGAGATATAATCACCTCTTTTCTACTATACTAGTGCTTTCTGACAACTCCCACCGCTAAAGCAGTGGGGTTCTAGGGTACTAGTACACTTCTCAACGGTATCCTTATCTTTCCTTATCAGAAAGAGTTTCTACCGAAGCACTGGTGTACGTTCTCTTAGAACATTAACGGACGTATTGCGTATAGCAAGACACTTTTTTCGGACCCTTCGTACAATAGTGTGTATAAAATTACGTAAAATTCTATTGTATTATTGTGTGCTTAAGAATTGAACTACCTCCACTTCAAGGCGTTAGCCTAAGTGGTGGGTAGTTGACTTAAATATAATCCTTTTTAAACGAAATTGGTGTTTGATGTGCCTCTGAAAAATGAACACTTTACAAGAAAAAAGGCGAGAAAGCTCAATTATAACCCGTTCGCCTTTTTTCATTTTACTGCAAAAAACTATTTTCCAAACAAATTTATTTCAATATCATCAGAAAGGGCATTTTTCATGTCTTTTACATCTTCTATTGTAGCTTCTCCATTCTTTGCTCTTTCTTGAATTTCTAATAATATTTCTTCTCTTTCCTTTAGTTTATCAACAGCAAAATCTTTTGCTCCTTGAAATAAAGGTGCATCTTCGTTTACAAACTCCTCTATCACTGCTAGTAATTTATCAACTTCAGTCGCAATCCTTTCTTGATCC
Source organism: uncultured Bacillaceae bacterium (assembly GCA_963790055.1). Classification (GTDB taxonomy): domain Bacteria; phylum Bacillota; class Bacilli; order Bacillales; family DSM-1321; genus Peribacillus. Next base: position 319,027 of record CAWBND010000013.1, on the reverse strand, counting down.
TGAACAGCTAGCTTTTCTTTTATTTCTAGTTGCTTAAGGAAAGCTAATGTATCGTCAAACTGATTTCCCATCGCTTCTGCTTTTGAAGCAAATTTCTCTGCTTTTGATTCTGTATCCGATGGAAAAAGATCTAAGTCAACTGAACAGCCTGTTAACAAGAAGCCACATAACAATATCGGTATAATCCATATTTTTTTCATTCATTATTCCTACCTTCATTAAAGTTTTAGAGAGAGATTACCTTAAGCAGCGACATCTCTTTTTTTGAATACAGTAAATGCGAGAATTTGAAAAAGCACAAAATAGACGATAATCATAATAATAGAAAACGGGAGCTTCCCTTTATGATCTTTGAAACATTCTGAATTTCAACAACTCCAGCCATTTTCTTCACTCCTTTATCCCTTCGATACTCCCAGTGTATTCCAGAAAAGTCATACCCAATAGTGACCAATGGTAAAGGAAAAGTCATAATTATTTTTAATGCGCCCGTTTAGCGACGGATGGAGCTACACATCTGTACTCATCGAGAATATAAATTGATAATAAAAAAACGCTTAGAAAAATTTTTCTAGGCGTTAAAAAGCTATCTATTTATGTTCATTCCTGATTTTAAACAAACCCTTCATCTTTTGCTTTATTTGCTGCTTCTCTTCTCCCCTTGACTTCCAGCTTCGCATAAATATTCGAAATGTAGTTTTTTACGGTTCCACCACTTAAAAATAAGCGCTCAGATATATCGCTATTTCTTAAGCCTTTTGCAAGGAGCTTTAATACCTCTACTTCCCGTTCGCTTAGACCATACAGTTGGATAAGATGTTGTAGTCGATCTTCGTTATGGACGGATGGTACTTCTTCTTCCTTGTGAACTTGGTTATTAATGAGGCTTGCTGCCATTTCTTTTGTGATGAGCGTACCACCAGAATGGACTAGTCGAATACTGCTTGCTAGACTTCGGGGGTGCAGCGATTTGAGTAAATATCCTTCCGCTCCATTTGCTAACGCAGATACTACATAATCCACATCTTTATAGGATGTAAGAATCATAACCTTTATTTGTGGCCATTTCTCTTTAATTACTTTCGTGGCCGTCACCCCATCCATGTTCGGCATATTAATATCCATCAACACCACGTCTGGTCCTACGCTTTCACATAAATTCACCGCTGCATTCCCATCCTCCGCAAGCCCCACAACTGTCAACTGTTCTTCCATATTTAAGACGATGCTTAAACTTTCCCTAATCAGTTCTTGATCATCTACAATTAATACTTTGATATCCTTCAACCTCATAACCTCCGAAATGGAATTTGACATGATACCTTTGTTCCTTGATTTTTGATAGAGATGACATGTAATTCACCATTTAATGTATTCAATCGTTCTTTCATAGACGCTAATCCAAATCCATATTTCACTTTATCTGTCCCTACACCATTATCTTCCATGATTAATTTGACTTCATAGTCCAAAAAAGAAAGAGTAATAGCAATGTCTGTCGCATTTCCATGCCTTTTTGCATTGGTTAACCCCTCTTGAAGACAACGGAGAAGGGCCATTCTTATTGAATGCTGTAATACATATTCCTCGCCCACTATTTCGAAGGACACCTTAGTATTGGTATATTGAGAAAACTCATCAATAATGGCAGAAAAATTACTTATCAGAGAAATATCTGTTTCCGTTCCGATTTCATGAATTGTCTCCCTAATCTGGTCTAGGTTTACTGAAGCGTAATGGCGGAGCTCCTCAATCTTTTTCTTTGCTTCAGGAGTATTCGAATCCATCAAATACAATACAGCGTCCAACCCTAAAATATAGGAAATAAACGAATGTCCAAGCGTATCGTGTAAATCTCGTGCCATCCGGTTTCGTTCTTCTACAAGAGTAACAGCCTCAATTTGCTTAGCATATTGAACAAGTGTTTGATTTTGTTCTTCTATAATTCTATTTAAATTTTCCGTATTTCGATACGCCTTGATAATTAAATTAAAGCCAAGTCCTATCATCATTAAAAACCAATGATTAAAAATATAAAAAAACGGACTCTCGCTCACCATTATGCCTCTTGCCATAAATTGTATAAAAGGGAAAAAGATTATAATTGCTATTAGCCAATAATGCCGTTTCTCAAGATGCAAAGCAATCGTTAACATTGAAGTAATAAACAGGTACGTATAACTATCATTCATCTGCATAACATAAAAAATTGTTAACGATCCAGTTAACAGCAGTTCCGCAAAGCAAAAATACATACTTCTTTTAAATATATGAGGAATCCAAAAACAGATAGGCACGACCATGGCCGCGATTGACCATATCACAACTAATCCAAAGTGAGCAATCGTGTCCTTTTCCGTATACAACTCCATCAGGGCAATCACATAAAAAAAGAATCTGAAACAAAACATCACGCTTTCTACTAAAAACGATAGCTTCTCAACACCTCTTAATTTCCCCAATTTACACCACCTAATATAAATAAGCACTGAACACTCGTGATTTACATCATGAGTGTTCAGTAATCCAGTGTATTTTTCTTAATATTATGACTTCTATTGCAATTTGTCACTTAAAAAAATGTAAATTCTTATTGGACCTTATGAATAAACCACATTCTTTTTTCCAACACAATCGAAGCTATTTCATTGCCAAGCTTAACGTAATTCCATGCTGAACCTTTATTACTAAAAATAATAATCGTTAAGTCTTTTTCCGGATAATTCACTAAGCCTGATCTCAATCCAGGTAATGAGCCACCGTGCCAAAATTCTTTTTCATTGAATGACAAGAAGCTATCTGCTACATACCATCCATACCCGTACCCTATAAGCTGAGGTTTAATATCAATACCAGAAGTTGTCATTTTTGACTTTTGTTTTTCGGAAAGTAATAAATCTTTTTCTATAGCGGACATATACTTGGCTAAATCTTTCTTCGTTGACGCCACATTCCCACATGCAAACAGCAAGCTAGGATGTAGATTTTCCGCAAATTTTCCGCTTTCATATCCCTTTACTTTTACCTCATCGACATTCTCTTCATTTAATACAAACGTTTCATTCATTCCAGCTGGTTTAAAGATATGATTTTGTAAATAGGTGCTGTAGTCTTCCCCTGATACTTTTTCAATCACTTTTCCAAGCAAATAATAATCTGAGCTAATGTAAGCATATTTCTCGCCAGGCTTTGATTTCAGCCGTTGATTTTTAAAGCTATTGATGATTTCTTCCTCCGAATGGGGCTTTGTATAATTACTCTTGATTTCCTCCACTTCCAAGAAATCGGTTAATCCTGAGCTATGATTTAATAATTGATGCAGTGTAATCTCATTGGCATGAGGCAACTCAGGCATATATTCCGATAACAAATCGGTAACAGCTAGCTGTCCTTGCTCCTCCAGCTGTAAAATCGCCACCGCTGTCATCGACTTTGTGATAGATCCTATCGGAAATAATTGATTATTCGTAAAAGGTACCTTGTTTTCCCTGTCCGCTAATCCATATGATTTATTAAAAATCACCTCACCCTTATGAAGCACAAGCACAGATCCATCGAATTTTTCTTCTTTCGAAAACTGTTTCATATATTCATTGAGCTTACTTTCTTCGCTCCCTTTTAAATTAGAATGCTTTGTGCTCCCAAAAACAAAAGCAACGGACATCAAAAGAACAATAAGACTTACAAAGCTAACTCCCACAATCTTTAATGCACGAATCATTTTCTTTCCCCCTGTCAAATCACTTTTTGTATCTCTATTATGAAAAAATAAAGTCATCTTCATAAGTGAAGAATGGTCATATGTTTTCATGTATTCAGTCATATAACAGTCACAAGATGGTTGGAAAATGAGTAGCTAACTTCCCCCGGCACACATAAAAAAAGAAGGAACATTTCTGCTCCTTCTCAACATCTTATTCAGATACTTTAATCGTATTAATGCCTTGGCCTTGTCTCATGTTTAGAGCATGCTCTAAGCCTTCTGTTACTTTACCAAACACAGTGTGCACGCCATTTAGATGTGGTTGAGGCTCATGAACGATAAAGAATTGACTTCCACCTGTATCTTTACCTGCATGTGCCATAGATAGAGATCCTGCTTCATGTTTATGTGGATTCCCTTCTGTCTCACATTTAATGGTATAACCAGGACCACCTGTACCATTTTTATTAGGGCAGCCACCTTGGCTCACAAAGCCTGGGATGACGCGATGAAAGTTCAATCCATCATAAAAGCCTTCATTTGCTAATTTTTCAAAGTTAGCTACTGTACCAGGAGCTTCCTCAGGGTATAATTCAAAACTAACTTTGTTACCATCAGTCAATTCTATGTAACCTGTTTTAGTCATTACAAAACATCTCCTTTTATGTAAGTTTTATTCAAGCCTATATTAACACTAAAGATAAGGTAAAGAAAAGCAGATACGCTCGCACATGCTAAAAAGCTAGATTCACCAGTTCGTTTTATAGCCATTGTGATGCGATTTATGCCAATGCCAAGCATCCTCAATGATTTCTATTATACTTTCTCTAGCTGGAGTCCAGCCTAATAGATTCTTGGCTTTCTCCGAAGAAGCAATGAGCGCACTAGGATCACCGATTCTTCGTTCCCCGATTGTTGCTGGAATCCCATGATTCGTAACCTCCCTAGCTGCCTCAACCATTTCCTTCACAGAATAGCCCTGGCTACTACCAAGATTGAAAATATCGCTATCTCCGCCTCCACGTAAGTACTCAAGAGCCAATATATGAGCAGCAATTAAATCTTCTACATGAATATAATCTCTTATACACGTTCCATCCTGTGTATCATAGTCCTCTCCAAAGATGGTAATTTGACCCCGTTGCTCCAACGCTACTTGAAGAATTAGCGGAACAAGATGAGTCTCTGGTGTATGGTCCTCACCAATCTCTGCTGTCTTTCTTGCCCCTGCTACATTAAAATAGCGTAACGCCACATACTTTAATCCGTATGCCTGATCGCACCATTTCATCATTTTTTCCATCATTAATTTTGTTTCGCCATATGTATTCGTTGGATTCGTCGTCATTTCTTCCGTAATAGGCATGACTTGCTGTTCACCATATACAGCCGCAGATGAGGAAAACACAATATACTGAACGTCATATTCCTTCATGACTTCTAATACAATTTGTGTGCCATATACATTATTACTAAAATAGTCTAACGGCTTGTCCATCGACTCACCTACAAGACTATTCGCCGCAAAATGAATCACAGCCTCAATCACTTCATTTTGAAACACACTTTGCAGAAATTCTTTATTTCGAATATCTCCTTCATAAAATGTTGCGTTCGGATGGATCGCTTCCGGATGCCCAGTTTGTAAATTATCAACAACAACAACATCATAGCCTTTGTCGATTAATTGATACACCGCATGAGAGCCGATATATCCCGCTCCCCCTAACACAAGAATACTCATATTCTCACATTCTTTCTTTATGATTTGTGTGCTTAAACACAATGAACTTTTGACAAAAATAATTTAACACTGTATATAAGCCCGTACTGATAAATACGGCAATATCTGTTTTCATACTCCCTGTTAACTCACTATTACGTAACATCAATTCTACTAAATTTCGTCCAAACGTATATGAGACAACATAACAAAATAAAATAACAGCAACAAATCGAAGCATACTTTTATAGATAGAGCTTTGACTCCTAAAAGTAAAACTTCGATTCAACAAGAAACTGACTATCGCTCCCACAGAATTACCGATAAAGGTAGACACCCAATAGGAAAGCCCCCCTAGATGTAAAAGAAGATACATAACGGACAAACCAACTATCGTATTAATCATCCCTACCAAGATGAAACGAACAAATGTGTAATGCATTATTTCCCCTTTAGGATTGCTTTTTTAGGATGATCAACAATGTTATGCCTTGAAAGCAAGAGGGTTTTTTTAGACTGATTAACGATGTTCTCCCTAGAAAAAGTGTCTGTTTCAACCGCAAATCTTGGACGTCTTTTTACCTCTTGATAGATTTTCCCAATATATTCTCCTATCATTCCGATTCCCACTAGTTGCAATCCGCCTACAAACCAAATCGAAATCATTAATGAGCTCCAGCCTGATTCAGTTTGTCCCAAAAACTTTTGAGTGAGGGTATAGCCACCTATAATAATACTAAAGATGACCGATAAAAATCCTAATAATGTGACAAGTCGAATAGGCGTAATGCTAAATGATGTAATGCCATCTAAGGCAAAGGATAACATTTTCTTTAACGGATATTTCGATTCGCCTGCTAACCTCTCTTTTCGGTCATAATACACTTTTGCTGAGGCAAAGCCTACTTGCGGAACAAGTCCTCGGAGAAATAAATTCGTCTCTTTATATCTGAACAGTTCGTCTAAAGCCCTTTTGCTCATTAAACGAAAATCTGCATGATTAGGAACTAGCTTGATCCCGATCTTCTCCATACAGCGATAAAATCCCACAGCAGTCGTCCGTTTGAAAAACGTATCCGTATCACGGCAATCTCTCACACCATACACGATATCAAAGCCTTCTAAATATTTCTCCACAAAAGTACGAATCGTTTGGATATCATCCTGTAAATCTGCATCGATCGATACTACACAGTCTGATTGTTTATTCGCTGTTTGAAGTCCAGCCATAAGTGCATTTTGATGCCCTACATTTCTTGCTAATTTTAGTCCAGTAATAAGAAAGTTTTTCTCACTTTCATGTTCAATTAATTTCCATGTTCGATCTTTACTTCCATCATCAACAAAAAGAATTCTACTTTCCTTTGAAATGAGAGAATCACAAATCAAATCACGTACGGTTTCAGATAACTGTGCGGTCGTTTCCAACAACACCTCTTCCTCGTTGTAACAAGGAACAACAACTGTTAATATAGGCTTGTTCATACTAAAACTCTCCTCGTATCACCGTTATTGTACTTCGTAAAGGTAAATTCTCCAGGCAGAATCTTTGTCATCAAAAGCTTTCTTAAATAGTAGTCCATTGCTCTTAGCATTCACGATTGGGACAGCCGAAAAAATATATTTCCCACCCATCTCTTTAAATACTTCTGTATTAAGGTCTAAATTCTCGATTTTCTTTTTAGAGTTCTTTCGATACTCATATTTCTTCCCTAATTCAGCGACGAAAATGTAGCATCTGCCACCCCAAGTATCAAAATATTTCTTCAGTGTCGCATTCTTATCTAACTCCGCAGCAATGATTTTTCGAAATTGATGCTTATACTCTAATGGATAAAAGTTATTATATGTATCAAGGGTGTAAAATCCATTATACTGCGCGATGGCAGGATGAATGCCAATGCTTGCTACACGATAGCTACTTTTAGATGCTCCGATATATTGATCAATCTCGTTAAATTGAGATGTTGCATAAAATTGTTTAAAAGATGGTTTTCCCGCACTTCTATATTTAATTTCTTCATTTGCTCCAAATAAGACGATTATTTGGACAATCAGACAAAGCTTAACAAACCTCTGCCCATTCTTACCCAAACGCCAAAGCATAAACAATCCGACTGCAAACATCAGATAAATAAGTAAAGGTCTTAAAAAATGAAATCGTGCGAAGTTAAACGTATTTAATAATTGGAACTGCTCTTTTAAAGGTGCCCAGCCTTTAAAAAACCAAAATGCGTACCAAACGGAAAGAATAGCATTCAAAATAAATAAGTATAGATAGCGTTTTTCAAGTGTACCCTTTCATTTTCCCCTTCAATGGCCCATAACGCAATAAACGAAAGCGGCACAATAACAAGTGTATGAAGCGTCATTACATGATTATGTCCAAGAAAATAATTTTTAAAAATCAAACGAATGGTACGCCAAAATCCTAACGTAGACATGACGAATTCATCTCTACTAGTCGGTGCTTCAGGAAAAACCAACGAGTACACAAGCCGGTACTCAATGACTAGATAAACAGCCGTCATCAGAGCAATACTGCCAAAGAAAATTCCATTCCATTTCTTTTTAACAAGCAAATCCCTTAGCCACAATAATCCCATAGCAACGAGGAAAAAGAAAAAACCTAACACAAAGCTTGAATAGAACGGCAACAAAATAAGCGTGATCCATTCCTTCCAGGAGTACTTTCCACTTCTAATATTTAAAAAGGCCCATAACGCAAGCGGCATACCAAGAGTGCTTAGCATACCAGATGGCCAAAATGGAGTTAACGCAAATGCAAGCGACACCCAAACTCGAATTAGATCCCCATCTTTCGCCTTAATAAAATGCTGCTTTAAAAGAAGATACATCCCTATGAAGGCTACAATCCTAGTAATACTTTGACTTATGGCATAAGCAAGCATGGAAGGAAAGAGATGATGTAACCACTGTATCCCACTGAATTCTGTTCCATATGTATTACGGGGAATGCCGTTCATCACCTGTGGGACGACAGAGTTAACGTCACCAAATAATTGTCCGCTATCTTTTACTGTTTTATACCAAGTAATATTTGAATCGAGATTATCATGAATTCTAATATGAGCGTTCTCCCCTAAAATATACAGAGGGGAGACAAATAAAACTAAAAGAATAGCAGCTAGAAAAATATGCTTCTTTTCCCGACTCCAGTTCAACCCTCTATTCATCCTTTTACCTCACATACATTGCTACTCTTATAGCGTTATATTTTCCTTCTTTAAAACCTGACACAAATAATGTAATAACGGCTCTTTTAATTCACTATTCTTTAAAGCATATTCAATGTTTGTTTGAATAAAGCCGAGTTTTTCCCCTACATCATGTCTTGTTCCTTCAAATTTCAAAGCAAAGATCCTTTGAATTTGATTCAATTCTTCTATGCCATCCGTTAACTGAATTTCTCCTCCGATGCCGCATTCTTGGTTTTCTAAAATAGGAAAAATTTCTGGTGTTAAAATATAGCGTCCCATAATCGCCAAGTCAGATGGCGCTTGACCCGTATTTGGCTTTTCAACTAAGTTTCTTACTTCATACATATTCCCTAGTTTTTCTAAAGGGTTGATAATCCCGTAGCGGCTTGTTTCACTATATGGCACCTGTTGAACACCAACAATGGACGAACCCGTTTTTTCATATACATTCATAAGCTGTTTAATACATGGAATCTCAGACTCTACGATATCATCACCAAGTAACACAGCGAATGGCTCATTTCCAATAAACTTGCGTGCACACCAAATCGCATGACCTAGCCCTTTTGGCTCCTTTTGTCTTATATAATGAATATTGACCATTTCTGAAACATTTCTAACACGTTCTAGAAGATCAAATTTTCCTTTTTCATAAAGCGTTTGTTCTAATTCATGGGCATAGTCAAAATGATCTTCAATGGCTCGCTTCCCTTTTCCTGTCACCACAATAATGTCTTCAATGCCAGACTGAATTGCTTCTTCCACAATATACTGAATAGTCGGCTTATCTACGATTGGGAGCATTTCTTTTGGCATAGCTTTTGTAACTGGCAGAAATCGAGTACCTAACCCCGCTGCAGGTATAATGGCCTTTTTCACTGGTTTCATAACTGACTATCCCCTCCTATTATAAGTAAATAAAAAATATCATTACCATTTATTTACTTAATATATTTTTGATATTACTATAATTCGCCAAAAAAACAAGTCCCTCTATTCATTTCCAAGCAAACCTTTTTCAAAAAAGGGGTCCCTAACTGATGTCCCATTTCGTATGAGATTTATTATTCAAATACATGGTTTAATACTTGCTATTTATATGCTTATCCTCTCATTAAAATACATAATGAGCTGCTATTTTCACAAATGCTTGTTCAAGATGTAATAATGCTCTCTCATCAAAATCAAATTTGGGGTGATGATGAGCATAGTGAGTCGCCTCATCCTCATTTTGTGAGCCTACTCTGAAATAAGTGCCAGGCTTTTCAAGAAGAAAATAAGAAAAGTCCTCCGCCCCCATAGATGTTTTCATTTCGACAATATTTTCTTCAGTAAATTGTTGGGCAAAAAGTGTTCGAACCGTTTCTGTTTCTTCCTCATGATTATATAGAGCAGGATAACCATTTAAATAGTCGATTGTATACGTTGCTCCAAAGGCCGTTGTGATTCCTTCCACAATGCTCTTCATTTGTTTTTCTACTTGTTTTCGAATCTCTTCATTAAAAGTACGCACCGTTCCCTCTATTGTCGCTTTATCGGCAATTACGTTAAAGGCTGTTCCTGATTGGAACACACCAATGGTGACAACAGCAGATTGTAACGGATTGACGCCGCGACTGACAATCTTTTGTAGGCTACTCACAATATCACTGCCGATGACAATGGAATCAATCGCTTCATGAGGTCTTGCACCATGACCGCCTTTTCCTTGAATCTGGATCGCAAATTTATCTACTGCAGCCATTCGATAGCCTTCACCTACCGCTATTTTTCCTATAGGTGTTTGCGAATCTAAATGAGCGCCAAACACATAATCCACACCATCTAGGACTCCATCCTCAATCATAAACTGTGCTCCACCAGGTGGTGTTTCTTCTGCCGGTTGAAAAATAAAAATAATGGTTCCTTTTAGCTGCTGACGATACTGACTTAATGCTTGCGCCGTTCCTAGCAAAGCAGCTGTATGTCCATCATGGCCGCATGCATGCATGATGCCTGGATTTTGTGATTTATAGGGCACCTCTTTTTCATCATGAATTGGCAAGGCATCAAAATCTGCTCGTAAAGCAATCGTTTTTCCTGCTTGTGCTCCTTCTAAAATACCCATTACACCATGTCCACCAATATTTGTTTTAACTTCTAAGCCAAAGCTAAGCAACTTCTCTTTAATGTACTGGGCGGTTTTCTCTTCTTTAAAAGATAATTCTGGATGTTGATGCATATATCTGCGCCAGCTAACAACATCATCATATCCATTCGTTAGCTTTTCATTGATCTCATGTACTAAAGCTTCATTCGTTGCCATCCTAAACTCCCCCTATTAAATGAAATATTGATTATACACTTATCATAGTTTATATTTTTAAAAATAAAACTCCCAATCTTCTTCTAGAGATTACACCCATGCTGGGCGCACACAAAGAAGCTCACAACCTATAGTAAGTAGGATGTGAGCTTCTTTTCTCTTTATCACGGGTCTTGAACCGTTCCCTTGCTTTCCTTTTTAAATAGTATAGGAAAATGATTGATATACATTCTCTAGAAACTTGATTGTTCGCTCATTTTTTGGATAATTAAATACTTCTTCTGGAGTACCTTGTTCAACAATGTAGCCTCCATCCATGAAGATTACCCGATCGGCAACTTCTCTTGCAAAGCTCATTTCATGAGTTACAATAATCGTTGTAAGACCTGCTTCTGTCACGGACTTGATAACAGACAACACCTCTCCAACCATCTCAGGATCAAGTGCGGATGTAGGTTCATCGAATAGCATTACTTTGGGATTAAGTGCCAATGCCCTAGCGATAGCTACCCTCTGCTGCTGCCCCCCAGAGAGTTGACTTGGATAATAGTTCACTCGATCTGCAAGTCCTACTCGAGTCAATTGAGCTAAAGCCTCTTCGGCAGCTTGTTTTTTATCCCTTTTCTGAACGATTACAAGACCTTCAATCACATTCTCAAGAGCCGTTTTATTTTTGAAAAGGTTATACTGTTGAAAAACCATAGCCGTATTTCTTGTAAGATAGAGGATGTCTTTCTTTTTAATGGATTTTGCATCAAAATGATGACCGTCCAGCACAATTTCTCCTTTAGTTGGTTTTTCTAGAAAATTAATGCATCTTAAAAACGTTGATTTTCCGGATCCACTTGGACCAATAATAGCGACGACTTCCCCTTTTTGAACCTCAAGATCAATCCCTTTAAGAACATGATGATTTCCAAAGTATTTTTGAATACCTTTAAGCTCTATCATTTGCGACACCTCTTTCACTTACTTTTAACCTTTTTTCTAGCAAGTTCACAAGTGCACTTAAAATTGAACATGTGATCCAGTAAATGAGGGCAACAACAATATATACTTCGAAAAAGCGATAAGACCTTGCTCCAATTAAGTCAGCTGCAGCCACGATATCGACGACCGAAATAGAAAAGGCAAGCGATGTACCTTTGATTAAACCTAATAAACTATTCCCTAAATTCGGTAATGCTATCTTTAATGCTTCAGGTATAACAATCCTTCTCATAGTTTGGAAGCCTGTCATCCCTATAGAGTGGGCAGCCTCAAACTGCCCCCTATCTACAGCTTGAATCGCTCCTCTAATCGTTTCTGAGCCATAAGCCCCTTCGTTAAGAGAATAGGTAATAAATATAAAGATAATCGGTGCAATACCATTTATATTAATATTAGTGCCTAAATAGATATTTATATATTGCATAACGATTGGAAGTCCATAGTAAGATAAGTAAATTTGAATTAGTAAAGGTGTCCCTCTTATAAAAGAAACATAAAGACCTGCAAGTTGCTTTAAAACCGGAACCTGATAAATTCTAATAAGTGCTACAATCGCTCCTATCAATAATCCGGCGACCATAGCAACAAGCGTAATCAAGAGCGTAACCGGAAGTTGCTGCAGTATTTCTGGTATAGAATTAATGAGAAATTCTATATCAAAGAGTTTATCATTCAATGTTGGTACCCTCCAATTATGCTCCACTTAATTTTAGTAAATATACCTTATTCAGCTTGTTTAAAATCTGGTCCATAATATTTTGCAGTAATTTTATCTAACGTACCGTCACTCTTAATTTCTGTAAATGCTTTGTGAACGGCATTGACTAATTCAGTATCGCCTTTTTCAAAAAGAAAATATGAATTTGCCTCTAATAAGCCAGGGGCAACTTTTTCAGGAATATCTATATATTTAAATTTCGTATTAGATGTATTTGAATAAACAGATGCGATTCCTCTAGTCGTAGCAGTAGCATCATAACGTCCATTATATACTTCTTTCATCATTGCAGGTTCTTGACCTGGTATATCTACATGCGATAATTTAAAATCGATTGTTTTGTTCAACTCTTCTAATAGCAACTGTGCAATACTACCGCCAGTAGAAGCAATTACATGTTTTCCTTCTAAATCTTCAATCGTATTAATTTCATTATTATTTTCTTTCGCTACAATAACTTGTCTGTCTTTAAAATATGGTTCAGTACTAAATAGATACTTCTCTTCACGTTCTTTCGTTTTACTAATAGAATTAACAATCATATCATATCGCCCTGAATCTAATCCTAAAAACAAGCCTGGGAATTCTGTCTTAGCCCAGTTAAATTGATAGTCTGGTAAACGTTTGTCAATTTCATTAGCTACTTCAATATCGTAACCAGTAAGTTCTCCATCCTCATCAATATATTGACCTGGTTTATTTGTCGCACCCGTTGCAACGATTACTTCTTTTGCGTCTGGATTATTATCACCAGCATATCCTTTTACTTTAACACTCGATTCACCTTTATTCGTAGCTGGCTGCTGAGAAGTGTTATTTCCTGATTCTTTGTTTGCTGAATTATCACCAGATGCACATCCAGTCAATGCTAACGATAAACCTAAGAAACTCGCTAAAACCCATTTTTTCCTTTTCATCTTTATTTCCTCCTGCTTCATCCTTTTAAATAATTGATCGTAAACTTAATCATGCTAATTAATCCACATTCTAATGCATCTTCATCAATATCAAACTCGGCCGTATGATGATTGGCACCACTTCCCAACTCATCATTTTTTATCCCTACTAATGCAAAGAGGGACGGTGCTAAAGTTGAGTATTTAGAAAAAGACTCGGAAGCATACCAGCGTATGCCCTGTACAATCGATTCAGGCATTATTTCTTTTATAGAATCAATCGCCAATTGAGAAAGTTCCTCATCATTAACAACTGGAGGATGGGCTCCCATTTTATTTAACACTTCAATCTCACACCCATGTGCCTTCGCAGTTAATGTTGCAACATTGTAAAAAACATCTAAAGCATGACTTCCTTCATTTTGATTAAAGAAGCGTAAAGTTCCCCCAATATATAATTCATTAGGAAAAACATTATTAGCTTCTCCACCATGAATTTGAGTGATGCCTAAAGTAACCGTTTCGTTTACATCAAGCTGATTATTCCATGCCCCTGAAATATTAGATAAAACATAGATGCCGGCATTGATAGGATTGACTGCTTGGTCCGGCCTTGAGCCATGGCCTTCTTTTCCAAGGATTTTAAACTCTATTGGGGCAAATCCAGCCATTACAGGACCACTGTCTAAACAGATCTTCCCTGTATCCACTAGTGAGGAAAGATGATTTCCATAAAAAGCATCAATCTCTTTATTTTGAAGATGCGAGATCATTGGATCTATTCCGCTACCCGTTTCTTCACCCTCTTCAAAAATAAAGATGATTTTCCCGTTCAATCGTTCTTGATTAGCAACTAAAATACGCATAGCTGATAAAAGAATGGCCATATGTCCATCATGGCCACAAGCATGACTGACGCTTTTATTTTTAGAAACCACTTTTTTCTCTTGTTTTAAATTCATACTGTTTTCCTGTATAGGAAGTGCATCTATATCTGTTCTTAATCCTAAGGTTTTACCAGGTCTTCCTGTATCTAGAATTGCAATAAAGCCTGTCTTAGATACTTTTTCAACAGTTAAACCGAGACTAGTTGCTTCTTTCATTAAAAGCGCAGATGTCTCTTCTTCATGCCCTGATAATTCTGGATACTCATGGAGATGCTTGCGTACATTGTGCATATAGCCTTTTTGATCATTAACACTTTCTACTATCAGTATGTTATCCAAATCAATCCCCCCTTTTTTAACTTAGAAAAATCTAGGGAATGGATTAAAGACAAAAGATTTTTCAGGTGTTTTTCCTTCTAAAACTAAATACAGCTCTAGTAAAAAGCTTCCAATCCCTGCTGCTCCCGGGAAATAGGTTGTGAACTTAGTGAGATTCCATGGCTCAAGTCTGGTAAATACTTGTGCCCATGAATAATATCCCTCTTCAGAAACATGCGCTTTTGATAAAATCTTAATGCCGCAGCGAATAGCGAGATCAAGATGTTTTTCATCTTTAAAACTTTGATATAAACTGATATACATTTTTCCAATTCCTGCTGTTCCACAACAAATCGAGTCATTATTCCAATATCCCGGCGATTCAAATTCAGGCGCGCCAGTCGCTTCAATTCCATTGGCTAATCGAATCAGCCACTCTTTATATTTCTCATTTTTCGTTACTTTATAAAGTTGATAAAACGCTCTTGTCGATCCTACAGGACCATTACAAAATCCTAAATAAAAAAGATCTTTATAATCTGGTAATCGATAAGGGATTAAAGCCGCATTAAATTCTGCGTCATAATATACGATTGTCTCTAAATAGCGAATTCCCGCTTCTGCAGCATCCAGGTACCGTTTATCCCCTGTTAACTCATATGCAGTGGCTAAAATAAAGCTGACTCCAGCTGTCCCTGCTTCATAATTTGGGAAAGTAGTAGAGTCTTGTAATCCGCCGCCGCCCATACCAGCTACCCCATCTCCCATATTGGCCGGATCAAGTCCTTGCCACTCATAACTGCCATCCTCATGAATAATAGCCTGAGTTAAAATTTGATCTGCAGCTAACTTACCAATTTCCGTATAATCATCACGATTCCATAGTTGTCCGAGTTTTAGGAAAAATAGGACTAAGCTGCCATCAAAATAAGGAGAAGTACTATATGACCAAGCTACACCATGATCGGTTTTTACAGCAGCTTGATAAATTTTATCCGTTACAGATTTTGCAAAATCTAGATAAATATCTTCATTTGTCAATTCATAAATACGGATAAATAAATAAGCAATTCCTGCTGCACCATATAAAAAGCTCCATTGACTTCCTGGTGTATTTATGAAAAGATCTTTCTCAGTTCCTGGAGTCCAATGGTCTAGAAAATATTGTGCCCCCGCCTTAATTTCATCAAGATATTTTTCCTCACCAAGAGTCTCATATAATTGAACATAATAGAGAATGATACTAGCATTTCCTCTGTCTAGTGAATCTTCACCAAACACCTCTTCTCCTTCATTAAAGTGTTCTTCCGGCATCTGTGGCCATTGGATATAACCATCTTTCTGTACAGAAACTGATTTAATCCATTTTTCCGCACCTAATGCGCCTTTTAAATAATCTTCTTTAGTTGGTCTTCCAAAAAGTGGTCTGGAGAATTGACTCATTTTTAATAGCTCCTTTTTTCTTTTCTATACTGCGCAAAACTAATCGGTTCATTTGATCATTTTTATTCTTGATTTCATACGAAAACGATTGCGTATGTAATAATTAAAACTACTTCCTTATATTCATAATTGTTATCAACTTATTTGTTATTTTGAGATGATATAAAAACAATAAAACAAAGTTATGTAATTGGATTAGCATGATATTATCACTGTCTTTACTAAGTCGTCAATATATTTTTATTATTTCTAAATATTATAACGACTCCGATAATTATTTTGATATTGAAGAGAAAATGAGATAATAACAATTCTAATAGGATAACTCTATATTAGACTAACTCGTAATAATTAAAAATAAAAAATCACAACCGAACATGGAATAATAGATATCCTTAATAATAAAATCCCTATTTTGTTTCATTTTATACTAATTCATTCACTTCACTATGACTATTCCTATTTTTTCCATGAAATAAAAAGAAACCTTCCTACTAAGTGAAATTACTCCTTGTTCATAGGTCACACTGGCACCTGTTGCTCTTTCTGAATTTCTCTGGTTTTACTTGTATACGCAAAAAAACAACCCCAATAAAAGAGGCTACTACTTAATAGTCTCTTTTATTGGAGCTACCCTAGATTTATACACGATTATTTTACTGGCAACAATTCACTTTCTGTCACCCATTTATAATTTTTCACTTCTTCTCCGCCGTTCATTGGTGTAAAGTCAACCATATACACAGTTGTTTCTTCAGCTGAATCAATTACAGCGGTCGTACCTTCCATACCTTCCATATGGGTTGCATTTATAATAACTTCTGCTCCCGGTTCTAACGGCGCATCCCCTGCGTCTTGTAGCTCTTCATGAGTCACCCATTTATAATTTTCTACTCTTTCTTTACTAGATTTCGGCGTATACGAAATCATATAAACAGTAGTATCATAAGTACCTACAATCGTTGCTTTAGCGCCTTGCATGCCTTCCACGTGATTTGCTTTGATAAAAGCTTTACTTCCAACTTCATAGGTTGGACTCTCTGCTACTTTCAAATCTTGAGGAACTTCACCTGAAACAGACATGTCTATATTACTCTGATCATTACCATCTATGCTTTCAGTGCTTTCTGTACTTCCCGTACTTCCTGTACTTTCAGTGTTTGCCTCATTAGTTGAGCAAGCACCTAGTACTAAGAAAAGAGCTGCAAGTAACGATAACATCATGAACATTTTCATTCTACTTTTTAACATGTAAATTAATCCCTCCCTTTTTACATATTATACCATCTATATGTATAAAAACTATGAAACAAACACTCTATTTTTATTTTTCTCTAAATGGACATCTCCCTAGGTTTAGGCATGAACCTATTTTTCTAGATGATAAAGTTTCCGCTCAATCTGAAACAAAAAGACCATCCTTTAACGGACAGTCTTTGTACTAAAATATATCATTTATTTAATTAGATGCTTTTAGCCCCTATATATCTTTTAGACCAATAGCTATTATCCATGGAGCTGATACTCACACCTTTTGATGAAGAACTATGAATAAATTGATCATTTCCTATGTAAATACCTGCATGTGAGGCACCAGGTTTATAGGTTTCAAAAAAAACTACATCACCAACTTGTGGTGTAGAAACCTTCGTCCCCTTTTTATAAATTTCGGAGACTGTTCTTGGTAGATTAATATCCGAACTTTTACTAAATACGTAATTAAGGAATCCGCTACAATCAAAGCCCTTTGGCGTACTCCCTCCCCATACATACGGTACGTTTACATATTTTTTTGCCTCTTTGACCAATTCAGCCGATGAAGCGGTAGATGCTTTTTTTACCGTAGCAGTTTTAGCCTTTTGCTTTTTAACGCCTAATGCTGTATATGTACTTGTTCCTACAATGCCATCTGCTTTTAAACCCTTAGCTTTTTGAAACTTTTTCACTGCATTTCTAGTAGCTGTTCCAAAATAAGTAGTCGTTTTTGCATCTTTGAAATATCCCTTTATCCTTTAATACCTGTTGGAGTTGTTTTACATCCGTATGTTTCATCCTATATTTTAATGTTTGATCTCCTAATGCTGCATCACTAACAATCGGATTCGAAAATAATAAGCCTGCTACAACAAATGATGCGATGATTTTTTTCATTTATGTTTCCCCCGAGAATCTCTTTTTTACATAGTAACACGCTAAAGTAACGCCCATATTTGATTTAGGTAACAATAACATTACAAAATTGTACAAAAAGTGTGAAGATCAGACATTATTCGAAAAAATCTCCCTATTATTTTTTTAATAGAACGGTCTAAAATTCCATTAAAATCTACAATTTTTTCAAACTTTTAGAGTAGAATACAAGTATTAGATAAGAAATAGGTGACCGCTATTGAAAAAACGATCTAGACGGAACAGGTTTAGGTCTTGCCATCGTAAAAGAACTTGTACTTGCTCATGATGGAGAAATCTCCGTTAAGAGCACAGAGGGAATTCAGGCTTATTTGCAAAGGAGTCGAAAAGGATGAACACCATTTTATTAGTAGACGATGAGCCCATGATAAAAGAAGGCTTTCCTGTTGATGATTTCTTACAAACCGTATGGAGTGTCGGATATAAATGGGCTAGAAAGGATTCTAAATAGATATGATGGATTCTCTATTTGATTGGTTTCCTAATCATTGGTTATTGATAGCTCTTTTAAGTATCGGACTTAACATCGTAATTGCAATTATAGGAGTGCTGCCAAGTGCTTTTATTACAGCAGGTACTGTTGGATTTTTTGGCTTTAAGGCTGGACTAATCATTTTGATTATAGGAGAAGCAGCAGGAGCTATTGTTAGCTTTATCCTTTATCGAAAGGGCGTCCATAAATTATCAACCTATCCCAAAATCAACTCTTTTGAAAACAAGTTTTTAGGAAGATTAAAAAGCACTGGCGGAATGACTGCCTTTTGGACTGTCATTCTATTAAGAATTATCCCTTTCGTCCCTTCTGGTGCTGTCACGCTTACAGCGGCTCTTAGCAAAATGAAGCTTTTCTCTTTTAGCATAGCAAGCACTTTAGGGAAGATTCCCGCTTTATGGGTCGAGGCCTATTCTATCAATCATGTGCTAAACTTACCTTTCGAATGGCAGCTGGCAATTATATTTATAGTCTTGATTCTATTTCTTTCATGTCTTCTTTGGAAAAGAAGGACTCCCTAGAAAAAGATACTCTTTTAATTAAAAATCATCGATTCTCCCCATAAAAGCTGAGGACCAGTCTACAAAAGAGACTGGCCCCTGACCTTATTAAAATTAAAACTTCGATGTTTCTGTTGGTTCATATCCTGTATCCATGTAATATGCTTGTCCCAATCTGCAATGATAGTATCTCAATATCCTAGCTTCTTGAAGAGAGATTAATCTTTATTTATTTTTGGATGATTAATTCTAAAAAGTCTGAACTAATCAAAAGAGCAGGAAGAAGTATTATTACAAAGATAACAAGGGCATTCGAACCAACAACTATACGAAATATTTTTTTTATATTCATGACAATCCCAACTCTTTTCACTTTTTAGGCTAGCTTGTCCTTTTTGAAAAAGGGTGTTCAAGGCAGGTGCACCGACTTAATATGAGTAAGATTCAAATATACAGATTCTCCATTTGCAATGGATAGTTCAGCCAGATTATCCTCTACCTTTTTTAACAATCCAACTTTCGCATCATTGTCTCCACCATCAAAAATAACAAGTTTCCCTTCTTCCTTCTTTAGCTGATTTTCAAAGAATGACTGTACTGGAAAGCTGGAAAATTTGCTAAGCAAGCTTTCGTTACCGATGGTATAAGGAGTGACATTTGAATGGTGCGGGATTAACCATTTTAAATGGCTCAGTGAAATAAACATCGTTTTATATACCGGTGAGTAAAAGACAAAGTAATCATGTAGAATATCCATAACATATCCGTAGAATGGTAGTTTCCCTGCAACAAAAATTTCAACAAAAGTACCTTTTGTATTTCTTAAAATGGTACGAGTAGTCATAAGGTTCCACCTCATCAACTATTGATGCGACAGTGGGGCTCGGAACATATTCAGAAGGATCTGTATTCAGTTGAATTCTACTCACATGCAATAAAGGAATATAAATATACTTTCGACCATTAAATACCACTAGAATATCTTGTCCTATGTCGATGAGAATACCGTTAAAAAACAGCTTTCCTGGTAAATGTACAGAAACTTGTTGATCTATTAATAACTCTACATTCTTCAAAAGAATATCTACCTCCACTTATAATAGGGTTTAATTAGGCAAAAACCATTTGAACCCAATAATATAGTAAATACAACGTAACAACAGTGGTTAAAGGAATGACAACCAACGATACGCGTAAATAATCTTTCCATTGAACTTTTATTTTATTTTGTCGTAGGATATGCAGCCAAATAAGTGAAGCAAGTGTACCGATAGGCAATAATAATGACCCCATATCACTACCGATAATATTCGCTAGATAGATTGTCTTTAATGTGATAGGGTCTAGCCCCATTTCTGTTAAAGTAATCGTTCCAATCATTAACGCTGGATGGTTGTTAAAGAGGTTAGAGAGAACAGAAACTAATCCTCCCATGACAAGACTCGCATTCAATAGACTTTGTGTAACAATTGGCTCAAACAACTGCACGAGCATCGCAGTTAATCCCGCATTGTGGAGTCCGTAGATGATGACATACATAGAGAAGGCAAAAATAAGAATGTGCCAAGGAGTTTTCTTCAAGATATCTACAGGATTTGTGCGTAAATGATACCATCTCCATACAAGTAAAGCTGCGGAACCGAGTACTGCGACGATTTCAATGGGGATAGAAAGGAAAGAAGCAACAAAGAGAAGACAACGCATGATAAATACAAACAGTAATACTTTCAGCATAAACTGAGTACGTTTACGCTTTGTATCAACAGAAATTCCTCCTTTCAGTGGATGGAAATTTTTCGTAAAAAACATTTCTTCTATATCATAGGATACGTTTGGCAACTCTTTCGGTAGTCTCTTCTTTACTACTATAAACATTAGCCAAGACATAAATACCAACCCTATAGTAGCTGGAACGAACATCATCGCTGTATGCATATAGAGCGTCATATGCACGATTTCCAAGGCAATCAGGTTTACGATGTTACTGACCCCTATAGGGGCACTAGATGCCGTGGCAATCAGCGCTCCACTTAACAGATATGGAATCTGTTGATGAGTCTTAAGTTGAAGATTTCTCAGTAGCAATATTAAAATGGGGGTTGTAATTAAGATACTTCCATCGTTATTGAATAGAAGCGTCATCAAAAAACATAGCAACTGGATATACCAATAGAGTCGATAACCTGATCCTTTAGCCAAATTGGCAAGGCGTGCAGCAGCCCAGTGGAAGAAACCAAAGCTTTCTAGTATAACGGCCATCACAATCGTCGCTATAATGGTAATGGAGGCACCACCAATTTTATCGATGATATCCATAATATCTGCACCTGATACAATTCCTGTCAGTAAAATGACTCCTGCACCAACCGCAGCTGGCACCGCTTCATTGATACCTCTTGGTCTCCAAAATATAACTAAGGTGGTCATTAAGAAAACAAAAAAGGTTATTCCTATTTCGAACGTAAACACGTCATTAGGATTCTCCCTTCAAGCTTGTTAAATTTTTTCTTTTCCGTTTCTAGTATATAAATATTCAGAATATTTAAAGAGTTTCTAGTTATTCATACATTCTTTTCAGTTTGTATGTTAATCCCTTTGATACAACTATCTTGCCAGGGACTAACAACTATACTTAAAAGATAATCTTTTTCAAACATTTAAGTAGACTAATGAAAGTAGAAAAAGGTATGTAAAGGTGATTATTAAAGAATCCAATTATCTATCTAATAAAAAAGAAAAACTCCTTAGAAGATTCAATGTATCTGTGAACCTTCTAAGGAGTTTTAACATGAGCTGCTTATTATTAAAATGAGTGTACCAATTATCCAAGTGCAACATCTAAAATCATCATTACCGTAAACCCAATCATCAAACTAAGTGAAGCGAGATCGGTGTTTCCTTTTTCCTGTGAACCGGGAATTACCTCTTCCGCTACTACGAAAATCATCGCACCTGCAGCAAAGCTTAGTGCATATGGCAGCAACGGTTCAATAAACACAACGGATGCCGCTCCAATCATCGCGGCAATCGGTTCCACCATTCCTGAAAATTGTCCATACATAAAGCTTCTTCTACGTGACATTCCATCCCGTCTAAGCGGCATAGATACCGCTACACCTTCTGGAAAGTTTTGAATCCCGATTCCAATCGCTAATGCAATCGCTCCTGTTAATGTTGAAGACTCAAATCCAGCTGCTACGGCTCCAAAAGCGACCCCAACAGCCAATCCTTCTGGTATGTTGTGCAAAGTAATCGCAAGGACCAATAAGGTGCTTCGTTTTTTATTCATTGGATGAATACCTTCTGCACTTTCCAACGGCTTATTTGGGTGTAAATGTGGAAGGACTTTATCGATACTTAATAGAAATAGACCCCCTAATAAAAACCCTACTGCTGCTGGTACCCAAGCTGGAGTAGATGTGCCTTCAGACATTTCAATAGCTGGAGCAAGGAGAGACCAATAGCTCGCAGCAATCATCACACCAGCTGCAAAACCTAACATACTATCTAAAAACTTCTGATTGACATTCTTCGTTGTAAAGACTAGCGCTGCTCCCAGGGCCGTCATTCCCCACGTAAATAGAGTTCCAATAAGTGCCTGATAAACAGGAGCAAGGCTAGCAAACCATTCAAACATTTTATCCCTTCCTCCTTCATACTGAAAACTAGATAGTTCAATTTATATAAAATATTGAGAGAAAATTCAACTACTGTGTTTCTTGCATTACTTTTTTACTATAGAAAATTAAAAAATAATGTCGTATCTATCATACATTTAAAGACGCCGATGTTCAATGACAGGCAAATGAGACAAAAATAAACTAAAAAACTCGTAATAAAGAAAGAACTTTACTACGAGTTTTTGCGATCAAACTATTTTTTATCCTTGATGCTGCTCATAACTAGGGCTTTCTTCAGAAGGTTCCGCTACAGCAGTATACGTATAATACGCACCGACAACAACCACGACATAAATAATCGCGGATAGCACCCATTTTTTCATTTTACATATCCCCTTACAATTTTACTCGTTGCAACCGCAGTGCATTCAACACAACCGATACAGAGCTAAATGCCATCGCAGCCCCTGCCAGCCATGGAGCTAAAAAGCCAAGAGCGGCAATCGGAATACCGATTGTGTTATAAGCAAGAGCCCAGAAAAGATTTTGCTTTATATTTCGCATTGTTTTATGACTCATAGAAATAGAATCAGGAATACTATTTAAATCGCCACGAATCAACGTAATATCAGCAGCCTCCATCGCCACATCTGTTCCTGTTCCAATCGCCATTCCAATGTCAGCGATTGCCAAAGCTGGTGCATCATTAATTCCATCTCCAACCATCGCCACTTTCTTCCCTTGCTGCTGCAACTTTTTCACTTCTTCTGCTTTTCCTTCCGGCAAGACTTCGGCAATCACCTGCTCGATTCCAGCTTGCTTTGCAATAGCACAAGCAGTTGCTTCGTTGTCTCCGGTAATCATAATAACTTCCAGTCCCATCTCTTTCATTCGCTTAACTGCCTGAGTGGATGTTTCTTTAATCGTATCAGCGACGGCAACAAGACCCCCATAAGCTCCATCAACCGCAGCTAACATCGCTGTTTTTCCTTGCTTTTCAAGACTTGCCATTGTTTCTAATGCAAGTTCAATGTCAATATTGTACTTTTTCATTAAACGGCGTGTGCCGACTAAGATTTCTCTTCCATCAACAACAGCTTTAATTCCATATCCGGTAATCGATTCGAACTTGGAAACATCCTTTAGATTGATTGACTTTTCCTTTATTCCTTCAACAATGGCCTGTGCTAGTGGGTGCTCCGATTGCTTTTCAGCAGCGCCAACTAGAGATAAAAATTCTGCTTCATCTATATCTGTAATAACATCCGTAAGAACAGGGGCTCCATTAGTAATCGTACCTGTTTTATCCAAAATAACTGTATTAATTCGGTGAGTCATTTCTAGATGCTCGCCGCCTTTAAAAAGAATCCCAAATTCTGCAGCACGTCCAGAACCTGCCATAATTGATGTTGGCGTAGCAAGACCTAGAGCACATGGACAAGCAATAACAAGAACGGCAATTAATTTTTCGAGAGCTTCAGCAAAGTTTCCTGGAGCGACCCATAGATACCAGATAAAAAACGTAATCACTGCAAGTGCTACAACAATCGGTACAAAAATACCGGAAATTGTATCAGCTAAACGCTGAATCGGCGCTTTTGAGCCTTGAGCTTCTTCTACCACTTTAATAATTTGTGATAGGGCGGTTTCTTTGCCTACTTTCGTTGCTTTCATTTTAATAAATCCATTTTTGTTTATCGTAGCACCAATAACGGTATCTCCTACCGTTTTATCAACTGGAACACTTTCTCCTGTAATCATTGATTCATCAAGGGCAGAACTCCCTTCAAGAACGACACCATCAACAGGAATTTTCTCCCCTGGTTTGACGAATAACATATCTCCAGCTACAACCTCTTCTAATGGGATTTCTATTTCTTCTCCATCACGCAAAACGGTAGCTGTTTTCGCTTGCAAGCCCATCAGCTTTTTAATAGCTTCTGAGGATCTACCTTTTGCTTTCGCCTCAAACACTTTACCGAGAAGGATTAATGTAATTAAAACCGCACTCGTTTCAAAATAAAGACCAACAGAATGGACGCTATTTCCAATTGTTTGAATGGATAAATATACACTGTAGAAATAAGCTGCTGACGTACCGAGAGCAACCAATACATCCATATTGGCACTTTTATTTTTTAGTGCTTTATATGCTCCTACATAAAACTGCTTACCAATATAAAATTGTACCGGTGTCGCTAACGCCATCTGTACCCACGGATTCGTGAAAGCATCCGGAACATATAAAAAGGAAGTAAAGTTAAAATGACCAACCATTGCCCAAAGAAGTGGAAGAGATAAAATCATCGAGAAGAGAAACTTGCCTTGCTGTTTTTCAATCTCTTTCTGACGATAGTCGACTGCTTCTTGTTCATTTTCGTCACTTTTTATGATGGCTCCATAGCCTAAATTTTCAACTTTATGAATCATATCATTTAACGAAACATCCGCTGGATTGTATTCGACCATTGCTTTTTCAAGCGCTAAATTGACCGTTGCGTTCATAACGCCATCCATTTTATTAAGTCCCTTTTCAATTCGAGTCGCACAGGCGGCACATGTCATACCGGTTAAAACCAATTCTTTTTTTTCTGTCACTACATCATAGCCAAGATCTCTCACTTTTTGCCCAATATCCGTCGAAGAAATTGTGGCAGCATCGAATTTCACCGTTGCTTTTTCAAGAGCCAGATTGACATTTGCCTCTTGCACACCATCCATTTTATTTAATCCTTTTTCAATTCTGTTGGCACAGGCTGCACATGTCATACCCGTTACTTGAAAATGGTTTTCAGTCATTTTTTCACTCATCGTTTATCACCCCATACCCACAAGGGGTATATTTTTTTGAAAAAGAGAGAACGTGTGGCGAGCACGTTCATTCTTACGTTTTAAAGATAAAGTATAAAATCATCGATGCGTACTGGTGTCTAGCTCAAGAAGCTTTACGCTTTTCTTTTAGTTGACATCATAGCCTTGATCATCAATGGTTTCTTTAATCGTTTCTAATGTCACTGCCTCCGCATTATATTCCACATCTACTGTGCCGTTTTCTAGATGTACTGTTACATTCGACACCCCTTCAAGCTCACCAACACTACCTTCTACTGCTTTTACACAATGTCCACAAGACATGCCTTGTACGTTTAGAGTTACTTTTTCCATTTGAATCGTCTCCTTTTACTTTTTCATTAATTTCTGAATCGTGACAAGTACTTCATCTAAAACTTCTAAATCGCCTTCTTGGATTCTATCAACCACACAGTTTTTCATGTGACCTTCGAGAAGAAGTTTAGCGACGCTATTTAAAGCAGATTGAGTTGCCGAAATTTGAGTAATGACATCATCGCAGTAAGTATCTTTCTCAATCATTCCTTTTATCCCTCTAATCTGACCTTCTATTCGGTTTAACCGAGAAACAAGATTTTGTTTTACTTTATCGGAATGGTGGCTCTTTCGTTCACTTGACATCGAACAGCACTCTTCATGATCAGGTACGTTATCCTCTAACTCAGACGACATGCTCTCCCTCCTTCCTTATACATTTATTATAGTATACCCCAGTACCGTATGTGAATAGTTTTTATAAAAATTCGAAAAATGTTCAATAAGTTGATGAAAAAACGGACCATTTACAGTACTTGCAGTAGCCTATTTTCTCACCAACTCTTCAATAAGGACATCTATCTTACCAACTAATGGTGTAAAAAGTTTGCAGATCTACTTCTATTGTTCAAGCGTTATATCTCCTGCAAGAGGTGTTTCGATTATTTTTTTTATTTCGTCCAATTCATGTGTTTTTCCAAGCGTCCACATGAGCTTTGCAGTAATAGCTTCTGTGTTCATATCTCCAGATAGAACAACACGATATTGTGCCACCTTTCTGCCGACTTCATACAGCTGGATATGTTCTCCTTCTTCTAGACATTGAGTGGTAATCACTACTACCACACCCGCCTCGATTAGTTCCTCAATCTTCGGCAATACGTTTCGTCCTTGAAATGGGAGACCGCCATTTCCAAAACTTTCGATGATGACTCCTTGATATTGTGTTTTGATAAAATCAAAGATGGCTGGGTCAAGACCTGGATGTAATTTCAAAAGAAACACACTTGGATTTAAGCTCGTATCTGTCTGGAATGGAAGAGAAGACCCCTCTGGTTTCCATTGATATTCAATTCTATCCTCTTCCATATAAGCAACGTAAGGATGATTAATGCTCGCAAAAGCATCATAGCTTTTCGTTCTCATTTTTACAGCGCGAGTTCCCACAATCACTCGACCATTAAATACAACAAATACTCCCCCAATATCTTCACAAGCGAATCGAATGGCATCTGTCAAGTTTTTCCGTGCATCAGTCTTTTGAACGCTGATTGGAACCTGTGAACCCGTTAGTACTACGGGCTTTTTCAAATGCTGCAGCATATACGAAAGCGCTGCAGATGTATAAGCTAATGTATCCGTTCCATGTGTAATAACAAAGCCATCATATTGCTCGTAATGAGAGGAGATTTCCTCAGCAATCTGTCCCCAATGCTCAGGCTGCATATTCGTACTATCCATATTCAAGATGGTTTTAGACGTGATCGTAGCATTTATAGTCGAATCTTGAAAATGCTTTATTAAGTCTTCAGCTGCTAACCCAGGAGCGAGCCCATCCTTTCCTTCTACTGATGCAATCGTTCCTCCCGTTGCTAGTAACAAGATATTTTTCATATCCCCACACCTCCAATTTCCAGATATACCTACATAGCTTCTTACTATTAAGTTTTACAAATTATGTACAATTCCTCCGTCTTCTTGCCCATTACCAGAAATTACAAACAATATCACTATAATATTTACGATAGACTTATCAGAAGCGCATCCATACCTATCATGATATTCACACTTTAACAGATGCATAAAATAAAGAGTGTTCAACATGCTGAACACCCTCTCCCTTTTCTAATAAGCCATATTTCTTATTCCTTCAGTTGATAAGGCACCGTTATGACAATGACATTTTTTCGATAAAGCAAAACGTTACGAATCGATAAGCTTGATTGGTTATGAAGAATATTGTGCCAACTTTTTTTCGGAATAAATTGTGGGATGAGTACTGCTACACTATAGTTTGATGCACTAGCCTTACGCTCGATAATGTTAACAAATTTCGATAATGGTTGAACAATACTTCTATATGGAGAATATAGTGTCACCAATCGAATATCTGGATGCCACTTTTTCCACTTTTCTTCAAATATTTTTTCTTCTTCTTTATTAAAGGCAACGTGAACGGCAATAAGTTGATTGACAGAAAGAGACCTCGCATAGTTTAAGGAATTCTCTACTACCTTCGTAATTCCCGCTACAGGAACGATTATCACATTTCCTTCTATTGGTATAACAGGATCACTCTCTGTTGTTCTTAATTGTGGACCAACAGCTTCATAATGTTTATTAATTCGATGAAACCCAATCACGATAAGCGGCAAGAAAATAAGAACCGGCCATACTTGCGTAAATTTAGTAATAAAGAAAATCATCATAACCATGAAACTAATTAAGGCACCCACAAAGTTAATAGACAGTTTCACCATCCACCCTTTAGGTCTTTCACGGAACCATTTCACAAGCATCCCTGTCTGAGATAAGGTAAATGGAATAAAAACTCCTACCGCATAGAGCGGAATGAGTTGTTCAGTTTGACCTTTAAAGGCAATGATTAAGATAATAGAAGTGGCCCCTAGAGTCAAAATACCATTTGAATAGGCCAATCTATCTCCTCTCATCGCAAACATTCGGGCAATATATTTATCCTTTGCCAGACTAAATGCCAGTAAAGGAAAAGCAGAATATCCTGTATTAGCGGCAAGAACAAGAATGAGCGCCGTTGTCACTTGAATAAAATAATACATAAAGTTTCTTCCAAACGTTTGCGCTGCAATTTGAGAGACAACCGTTTCTCCTCCACTTGGGTGGATTCCATAGTAATACGCTAAAAAAATGATTCCTGTGAATAAAATGGCTAACAATATTCCCATTGCCATTAAGGTTTTGGCTGCATTACGAGGGGCAGGGTCTTTAAAATTTGGAATAGCATTAGAAATAGCTTCCACCCCAGTTAAAGCTGAGCTCCCTGACGCAAAGGCTCGAAGCAGCAAAAATAAAGAAATGCCCGCAACCGGTGTACCGATAGGAGTATGCAAATCCGACGAAATATCACCCGTTACAATTTTATAGATTCCTACTCCGATTAAAATAAATAAAGCTAAAATAAACAAATATACCGGATAAGATAACAGATTCGCAGATTCCGTTATGCCTCGCAAATTAATAATGGTTATGAGCACAACCAAAATACAGGAGATCAGCACATTATGCGTGTGTAAACCCGGAAAAGCAGACGTTATGGCATCTGCACCAGCCGACACACTTACTGCAACCGTTAAAATATAATCGACTAAAAGCGATCCGCCTGCGATTAACCCTGGATTCACTCCCAAATTTTCCTTTGCTACCACGTATGCCCCGCCACCATGTGGATAGGCAAAAATGATTTGTCGATAGGACAAAATAAGAGCTGTTAATAGAAATAGCACCCCTAAGGCAATAGGCATCGAGTACCATAGTGCCACAGAACTAATCGTAATCAGAACAAGTAAAATTTGTTCTGGACCATAAGCTACTGAAGATAAAGCATCTGATGACAGAATCGCCAATGCTTTCTTTTTAGTAAATGTTTGCTCCCCTAATTCCGTTGACTTTAAAGGTTTACCGATTAAAAATCGTTTTACAGCTGATAACGTCATCAACTTACACCTCTGTTTTCAAAATTTCCTAGTTTTTATTCTTTGCCTAAATGCCGAAAACAAAAGCAGTTGTTATTCAATTAATTTTTGGTAAACGACAAAAAAGCCCACAAGGCATAGATTAATAGCCAGGGGACATGTAGATGTAGATATATGTCTCACAAGCTCCACCTTCCTCTCTTCGTAACGCTTACGAGGTTAGCTGTCGGATTCGGGCCTGAAAAGTAGCCCTACCAATCAATGGATTCACCCCAAGTGGTCATACACCACAAAATGGTTCCCCCGCTCCAAAATGGATTAAGCGATTTAGAAATATGAAACTGATGCTTATCATACTCCTGCAGTGAAATCTTGTAAATAGATTTTTTTATAAAACATATATCTTTAATATCACCTTAACAAAGTGAAAAACCTTGATTACTAAGTGACTTTTTACCCTTTCGTCTGGAAAAATATATACAATTTATTAGCCCTTCCTTATAATGAGATTTATGAGCTTCATTCAAATTTGAAAGGAAGTAGTTATAATGACACAAACATTTCATGCACTAGTCGTTAATAATACAGAAGAGAAATTTTCTGTTGATATTCAACAGCTCTCACTTCAAGACTTACCAGAAGGAGACGTATTAATTCGCGTTCACTATTCAGGTGTCAATTATAAAGACAGTCTTGCCTCTATTCCTAATGGAAATATCGTCAATACCTATCCATTTGTACCTGGAATTGATTTAGCAGGGGTCGTCGTTTCATCCAGTGATTCCCGTTTTAAAGAAGGCGACGAAGTCATTGCAACTAGCTATGAGATTGGTGTTTCTCATTTTGGTGGCTATAGTGAATATGCTCGTATCCCCGCTGAGTGGATTGTGCCATTACCAAAAGGCCTTACACTAAAAGAAGCGATGATTATTGGAACAGCTGGTTTTACGGCTGCACTATCCGTTCAAAGACTACTAGAAAATCATACTTCTCCTGAAAAGGGAAAAGTGCTTGTTACCGGTGCAACTGGTGGTGTAGGTAGCTTTGCTGTCTCTATCCTTTCTACTCTCGGCTATGAAGTCGAAGCAAGTACAGGTAAAGCATCCGAACAAGAGTATTTGAAAAAGCTTGGAGCAACTTCGATTGTTTCACGTGAAGAAGTATTTGATGGAAAAATTAGAGCATTAGGTAAACAAAAATGGGCAGCTGCTGTCGACCCAGTTGGCGGCGAGCCATTAGCATCCCTATTAAGCCAAATTGAATACGGCGGTTCAGTCGCTGCAAGTGGATTAACAGCAGGGACAAAATTACCAACAAGCGTCTTCCCCTTTATTTTAAGAGGTGTAAACTTACTAGGTATTGACTCTGTCTATTGTCCAATGGAAACACGATTGAAAGTATGGAATCGTCTAGCATCAGACTTCAAACCAGTAAATCTAGAAGAATTCATTCAACAGGAAGTAACACTTCAACAGCTTCCAGATGTTCTCCCTACTCTCCTTAAAGGTGAAGCAAGAGGAAGAAATATTGTGAAATTATAATATGTATAAAAAAGTGACGAGAATCTATTATTTCTCGTCACTTTTTTATACATAAGACGCTCTGATAAAATTGTTGTATACTTAATATAGTCAGAAAATTTTTAAAAAAGGGGTGCAATTATGACGAGTACCATTACCCTAATTATGATCTTTTCCATACCAATCATTGCAATCTTAACAAGTCATTTTCAAAAACAATCTAAAATCAAAAGAGATATGCTCAAAGATGAAATAGAACTAGAGAAACTGAAACATCAAAATTATTTAGTTGAAACCGAAAAAATGAAACTTGAACTTGAACGAATGAGAATTGGCCTAACAAAAGATGACCCTACATTCCACATAAAATAACTAACCTCAACTACCTTTTTACACAAATCCACCACTCTAATATCAAGTGGTGGATTTAGTTCGGCCTCACATTTCCCGAAGCTCAGTAATATCTACTTGTGATGGCTCATCCTTTGTGTTTCTTAAATGGACAGTTGCCACTTTTTCATCTTCATGCAACTTATCAATCCATACTGAAACCCCATTATATGTTACTTCAATATCCGCTGAAGAAGAGACAATCTGTTTAATTCGCTGTGCATCCATTTCCATGACCTCCCTATTAGTAGTCATTATATTTTTTCTAAACGTAATGGATTTTATGCTATTTTTTGTTAGATAAAAAAAACAGGCACATTCTACACATCTAGAACATACCTGGCTTTATTCATCTTCCTATTTTCTTATCGATTTCTGATGTATCCACACCATCGCCAAACCAGTCTTCCAATTTGACTTTTGCTTTCATTTTCACATCATCATCAATGTACATGGCTACTTGAAATAAAGCAATGCCTAAAGCACCTAAGTCATCTGTAAAGCCGATTCCCATTAGCATATCTGGCAGCAAATCCACTGGGAGAATAAAATAACCTAATGCTCCAATAATGATCGCTTTTGTTTTCTTTGGAACTTCCGGTTTTTGAAGCGTATAGTACAGAAGTAAAACAGCGTACACAACGGAAGAACCCGCTTTTTTTGCGAATTTCTTTAGCTTGTCCCAAAATTTCTCATCGGAATAATACTTTTCTGATTTCTGCATTTGTTCTATGACTTCTTGCTCCTCTACATGATTAGCCACTTTTTCACTCCTTATAAATGAAGTATACATATACCCTCATCTTAACGCTAAGTTCTGTCCTCCACAAGAAGAACAGCCCAGTAAATCGGGATAAAAGTGCCTATTCTAGTTTATACTAAAATGTTTCTAATATTGATATAACACTGAATAAGCATGGGAGGTATATACATATGCAATCACTTAAGAATAAATCTGCCATTATTACAGGAGCAGGAAAAGGAATTGGTCGTGCAACTGCCATTGAGCTAGCAAAACAAGGTGTTCATCTAGGATTAATCTCAAGGAGTGACGCAGAATTATCTACACTTTGCGGGGAGCTAACAAATACATATGGCATTCAAGCGGTATATGCAATTGGGGATATTTCCATTCGTTCCGAAGCAGAAGCCGCTGCTGATTCGGTTATTGAACGGCTTGGCAAAGTAGATATTCTAATTAACAATGCAGGAATTGCTAAGTTTGGTACATTGCTCGAAATGGATCCAGAGGATTGGGAAAAAATGATTGGAGTAAACTTACTAGGTACCTACTATATAACTCGCAAAGTCCTTCCTGCTATTCTGGAGCAAAAAGAAGGCAGCATTATTAATGTCTCGTCAACTGCTGGTGAAAAAGGCTTCGCAACAGGCAGTGCCTATGCGGCATCTAAGTTTGGCGTTATGGGCTTAACTGAATCATTAATGCAAGAAGTACGTAAATCTAATATTCGTGTTACAGCCCTTACTCCTAGTACAGTTAACACGCCGCTTGCTATCAACGCAGGCTTGAAAGTCGGTGATGAAGACCGCATGCTACAACCTGAAGATGTGGCCCAACTTATTCTTTCTGTACTTCAGCTCCCACAACGTGTTTTCATCAAAACAACTGGCATTTGGACGACTAACCCACAATAAGAAAAGCGGAAGGTGCCCATTTGCGGTGACTAGAGCTAGACAACCAGTACGCATCGAAAACTTTATACTTCATTATCTAAAAAAAGCCAGGAATCCCCTGGCTTTTATACTTTAAATCGTCCAACCATTTCATGTAATGATTCTGAAACAGCAGTTAAAGAATGAGCAGCTGTTTGAATTTCTTCCATTGTAGCTAGCTGTTCTTCCGTTATACCTGTTATTTCAGAAGTATTGTCTGAAATTTCTTCTGATAATATTAAAACCTCTTCTACTCTTTTGGAAACTAGGCTAAACTCTGACCCTAGATGTTCTGTGGTCGCTGCAATTTCTTGAATTTGTGCTGACACACTAGATATCGAGTCTATAATCTCCTTAAATTGAATAGCGGTTTCTTTAATTAATGAGTTCCCATCATTGACACTATCCTTTACAACCACAATTGTATTCACTGTATTTTTTGCTTCTACTTGGATATGATTGATAAGTTCTCTAATTTGATTAGCCGATTGACTAGATTGATCAGCTAGCAGGCGAACTTCTTCTGCGACAACTGAAAAACCCTTCCCTTGTTCTCCAGCCCTTGCTGCTTCTATAGCAGCATTTAAAGCTAATAAATTCGTTTGACTTGCAATATCATTAATCATTTCTGTGATTCGGTCAATTTTTAACACATCGTCAGCTAAACTTTTTATACTAGAATCAGCTACATCAACTGATTTATGAATAAACTCCATTGAATCAACAATCTTTTCAACACTTTTCTCTCCGTTTCCGGCCTTCACAGTCACCACTTCCACGTTACTTCCAACACTAGAAGTACTTGTGGCAATGTTAAGAATCCCTTTTAACGATTCCTTAACAGCCTGTGAACTCTCATCTAAAAGTTTCGTTTGATGATTCATATTAACCGAAATTTCTTGCATAGAGGCAGCTATTTGATCCGAAGTTACTTTGGTCTGTTCCGAACTAGCTAAAAATTCTTCTGAGGTTGCCGCTGCTTGTTCAGAAGAATGGCTTATATGCATCACCATTGTTCTTAAAGATCCAATAAATCTATTAAATGAAGTGGCCACTTCACCAAACTCATCATGATTCTTTACCGTAATAGACTTCGTCAAGTCACCATCACCTTCGGAAATATGGTTCATCTGTCCTTTAAGCTGATGTAAAGGACGTAGGATCGATTTAAGTAAGTTTACGCCTAAGATGATACCAAGTGCAGTTGAAAGTACTGCTATTACTAGTAAAAGCTTCTCTCTAAAATTTGATTCAGACGTTACATCTGTTTGAACTTGCCCCGCCTCTTTATCCAATTGAACAATAAATTCTTCAAAGGATGGATCTAACTTCTCTTTTCTTATTTCTCGCCCTTCTAAAAAGTGAATCTGTTTGGCTTTTTCAAGATTCGTACCTACATTATCAATAACCTGTTGGCTTTTCGACCAATACAGCTCATAATTTTGACTAATTTCATCAATCATGTTTTGATCCGTAGGCCTCGCTAATTTACGTAATTCTTGTAGCTGGGCTTTTACCTCGCTCGCTTTTTCTTTCATCTGCTTTGCATACTGTTCATCACCTGTAAGCAGCAACGCCCGCTCATCATTAGATTGCCCAGCCATACGAAACTCAATGTGTTTCGAGATGTACTGCATATCTGAAAGCTTGTCCATATATTCATTGTCGGCTACAGTAGTTTTTAAAGAAAAAGTAGCTATAGTCCCAACGGCTATATTAGACAACACTAATAAAATAATAACAATGAATAATCTTGTCTTAATACGCATGTTTTCCTCCCTAGATGCTCTTTATTTCCATC
This sequence comes from uncultured Bacillaceae bacterium, assembly GCA_963790055.1. Classification (GTDB taxonomy): domain Bacteria; phylum Bacillota; class Bacilli; order Bacillales; family DSM-1321; genus Peribacillus. The sequence goes on along the minus strand of CAWBND010000013.1, from coordinate 283,859 downwards.
ATTTCATTATATCAATCTACAATAAGGAACACTAGAGTATTCATTAGATATAAATTCTGATAGTATAATAAAAAACAGACATCTTCCAAAGAGTACTAGAAGATGTCTGTTTTTTTTATTATTCTATTATTCTTCTTTTTAATCAGAAGATTCACTTGTTTCTTTTTCCAGCTAGATCAATTGCCATTTGAGTTAAACGTTTCTTAGACATCGGATAGATGAAAAACAAGATTAAGAAGATCAATCCATAAGTGACAGCAGGTACTAGAGTGGCTAGTGTATAAATACCATTCAATGTATTTTCTGCTTGCACTTTAAGAGCTGAATTATATCCAACGGCTGCAATCGCAAATCCACCGATACCACCAGCAATTGCTTGTCCTACTTTACGTGCAAATGAATAGATGGAATATACTGTAGCGTCTTCACGAAGACCTGTCATTAATTCATGATAATCGATAACATCTGTTACAAAAGCATAAATCGTTGTTTGGAAGAAAGCACTTCCTAAAATACCGATACCAGAAAGCACAAGAAATGCTGTTACTTCTAAGTCTGGTAAGAAGTATAAAAGGACATACGCAGCTGCTGCAACAATCATCCCTACCGCTGACGCTTCCTTTTTACCAAATTTAACAGTTAACGGTTTAACTGCTGGAGCCACAATAAATGTAGCGATTGGAAGAAGAATCCCTGCTATACTTAATGCTGCTGTATTTTGGAAATAATCTTTAAACAAATAGACATTTACCGTACCGATAAGCATTGTACACATCATTAACAATAGTGACGCACAAACAATCGTAATCAGTGGTTTGTTTTTGATAAGACCTTTTAATGATTGACCTAGATTAGACTTTTCACCTACTTTTTCAGGTATTACAATACGCTCAGTCGTTAATTTAACACATGCCATGTAACAAGAGATGGAGAGAACTCCGAAAAGAACAGCTGCCATGAACATGCGGTTCGCATTAATCTCATTGTCCACAAACACAATCAGTGGTCCAATTCCGTTAATGATTAAACTTGCTAACATCGCACCTACCACACGGAAAGTGGATAAAGTTGAACGTTCAATAGGATCACTCGTAATAACAGAAGCCATTGAGCCGTAAGGAATATTAACTGTACTATATAAAGTTCCCCATAAAATATATGTTACAAAAGCATAAGCTTCATAAAATCCATCGGACATTCCCGGAATGGGTACGAACATTAGTATCCCTGAGATGACAAGAGGGAAAGACATTCTGAAAATCCATGGTTTAAATTTACCATTCTTACCCGTTTTTCTCGTATCAATGAAACGACCCCATGTAATATCGGCAAGAGCATCCCATAAACGAGCAATTAAGAAAAGTCCACCTATAAATGCAGGACTAATTCCATAAATATCAGTGTAGAACACCATTAAATATGCCATTACTAGCATAAAAAAGAAATCGTTTCCAAAATCGCCAAACATATAGCCCAATTTATCTTTTATGCCAAATGGACGTACTGTTTTTTCCTCCATTGTTTTTCCTCCTAAATCTTAATAAAATCATTTTCTTCCTTTATATAGCGTTTTCATTTTGCTGAACAAAGGAATTAGTAAAAGCGTTTGCACAAACGTATATCCTACTTTCCCGTTTAGAAAAGAGAATATGCAAACGTATGCAAAATTGTAAAAAAATTATCATGTAAGTTATTCTAATATATACAAATTAAATCTCTAAATACTACATACATTATTAAATTTCATTTGTTTATCATACAACGCTTACATAATATTGTTTTTTCTGCACTCGTATAATAGCACACTCCCTACCTTGTATACTAGTATATCAATAAATGTTCACAAAATGTTCACTTTTATCAAATGTAAAAAGCCAGTATTCTAATAATTTACTAGAATACTGGCTTTTTAGCTAAAATCAAAATAGTTTATATATGGACTATCTGTCTGATAGAGTTTTTTCCAAAGTTTTATTGGTTCCATAATATGTTCATTTAGAAGATATTCCACTTGATCTGCTTCTTTATTTTCAATCATGGTAATGATTTCTTTATGCTGATCAACCGCACGATCAAATCGATTTTCAATCTCAGAAAGGACTCGCATTCGATTATAATGTGTACCTAAGCGAGTAATGGCCGCCCATACATTCTCTTTATTGTTTCCTTTAAAGATCCTATAGTGAAACTCTGTATCTAATTTATGAAAATCCATTTCCGTTTCCATTCCTTCTTGCTGTAACAACACTTCTTGTATCGCTACATTCTTTTTTAACTCAAGTATTTGGTCTTTAGGAAATGATTCACATGATAATTTTAACACTTCTTTTTCTATCGTAAAGCGCATAAACGCCGCTTCTTCAATTAATTTTAATTGAATTTTCGACACATATGTTCCTACTTGAGGAATGACCTCCACTAAATTTTCTTCTCTTAGCTTCGCCATGACTTCTCTTATAGGTGTACGAGAGATTTGTAAGCTTTGAGCTAGCTCAATTTCACTAATTTCTTGACCTGGTCGCAACTCTAATGACATAATCGCTTCTCTAATCACTCGATAGGAAAATTCTTTATTATTTTCACCAGGTAATCTTGTTTTCCCCTTAAACATGAATGCTACACTTCCTAATTCTTAACAATTTACAATTTTAGAAATCTACTAATATTATACTATGAATTCCCCACTAAATCTTCCTAATTTTCAAAAGATTTAAAGTGGGGATTCTTTGACTTGCTATTATTCTGCTGCATTTCTTCTTTCAGCTAAATCGACTGCAAGTTGTTCTGTGCGTTTTTTGTTTAATGGGTATACGAATAAAATAATTAGGAATACAACTCCAAGTGCAATTGCTGGTACTAATGTTCCAAGTGAATGAATTCCTTGAAGAGTTTCAGCGGTTTGCGCTTGAAGGTTCGAATTGTACCCTACTGCTGCGATTGCGATACCACCGACACCACCAGCAACAGCTTGTCCAATTTTACGAGCCATTGAGTAGATCGCGTAAACGGTTCCATCTTCACGTAAACCAGTTAAATACTCATGATAATCAATTACATCTGTAACGAATGCCCAAACAACTAGGTTGAAGATCCCATAACCAATCATAGCAACTGTTAAGATTGCGATAAATTGTGTTGCTGTGATGCTTGGTAGGAAATATAAAACAGCGTATACAACAGTTGCAAGTAATAAACCGCCTGAAGCTACTTCCTTTTTACCAAATTTTTTAACCAATGGATTGATAAATGGCATTGCTACAAATACAGCTACAGACTGAAGAAGACCAACCATACTTAACGCTTTTGCATTTCCAAAGTAATCTTTAAACATATACACGTTTACTGTGCTGATTAACATGAACACAATCATGAATGTTAAAGAAGCAACAAGGAATGTGATTAATGGTTTGTTTTTTACAAGACCTTTCATTGTTTTACCTAAGTTTACTTTTTGTTTTGTTGTCTCATCCATTACAATACGTTCAACAGATAATTTATAGCAAGCCATATAACAAGCAATTGCTAGACCACCGAAAATTAATGCACCTAATAGGAATCGATTCGCATCTGCTTTATTATCAACAAACAAAATCATTGGACCAACCACGTTTATAATTAAGCCTGCTAGGTTAGCTCCTAATGTTCTCCAAGAAGATAAAGAAGTACGTTCTACTGAGTCCGCTGTAATAACAGAAGCCATTGAACCATAAGGAATATTAACAGTAGAATATAATGTTCCCCAAATGATGTATGTTACATAAGCATACGCAAGATAAAATCCGTCAGACATTCCAGGGATTGTTACGAACATTAATACGCCTGAAATAACAAGTGGGAAGGACATTCTGAAAATCCATGGTCTAAACTTGCCATTCTTCGTTGCTTTTCTTGTATCAATGAAGCGGCCCCATGTCATATCAGCAAATGCATCCCAAAGACGCGCAACCATAAATAGTAAGCCAACTTGAGCAGGATTGATATGGAAAACATCTGTGTAGAATACCATTAAAAATGCTGCTACGAGAATAAAAAAGAAATCGTTTCCAAAATCACCGAATAAGTACCCAAGTTTATCTTTCATTCCAAATGGACGTGCCGTTTTTCCCTCGATTTGCTCATTCAAAGGACGTGCTGTATTTTCCTTCATTATTTTCGCCTCCTGAATCTTAATCATTATGATATAACTGATCAACTATCGCTCTTTGATAACGCTTTCATTCAGTTGAAAAGATATAATCCTTTTATGACTTCACCAAAGAATAATAGATAACTAACGGATAAAACAAAATAGATTCATCAATGATATCTCACTTATTTTCTTAATCAGAGTTCACATAAGCGTTTCCCCTCTCTGTTTATACTAGTATACTAGCACACTAATTATAAGGTTGGCAACCAAAAATGTAAGCGATACCAAAAATATTTTTTCCCATTTGATTTTCACTTAATAAAAAAGCCAGTATTCTAATAATTTACTAGAATACTGGCTTTTTTTATTTGAGAGAAATTAATTAGTTGTTCCTGCTTTTCTAGCCGCGATTTCTTCTACGATTTCTTTGTGACGTTTATCCGTTAATGTATAGAAGAAGCCAAATACAAGCAATGCGATTAAGCTACAACCCGCTGGAATGACGAATTCCATCATTTTAATTCCTGCTAATGCACCTTCAGATTGTACCGCATTTGGAACATAACCAATAGCAGTTAGAATGACACCTGGAAGGAAACCAGCTAAAGCTTGTGATACTTTTCTCATAAAGCTATACGTTGAATAAATAATTCCTTCTGTTCTCTCACCTGACATCCATTCACCGTATTCCACAATATCCGCAATAAGAGCCCAAATGACTGTCATAGGGATTGTAAAGAAGAAGTAACCGATTGCATGGAATGTTAAGAATGTGCCTACTGAATCTCCAAAGATAAAGAAATTTAACACTTCAAAAGCAATACTACCTATTAAACCCATAATTACTGCATTTTTCTTCCCGAACTTTGCAACGAGTGGAGTTGTTGCTGCAATCGCTAGTAAGGCCATTACCATGTTTACCGTACTAATAGCACCGATTAAGTTTGCATTTCCTAAATTATATTGAACATAGAAAAGTTGAACACTTAGTTTCAAGAAGTTCGCTAAAATCATAAACAACGTTAACGTAATCAGAATAAGGAATGGTTTGTTTTTAAACAAATAACCAAATGCTTTTGCAGCTGAAATTTTTTCTTCTTTTGGCTTAACAACCACTTCTTTTTCTTTAACACCAGCATAACAAAGTAAATGACAGATAATCCCAACAATAGCCATAATTCCGATAGATACTGGATATCCAACAGCTGGATTTTCAAATTTTGATACAACAGGAATAACGGCAATACCTGTAAGGAAAAGCGCAGCTTGTGAACCTAAAGAACGGAATGATGCAAGTGCTGAACGATCAACCGGATCTTTTGTCATGGAAGCAGCTAATGATCCATAAGGAATATTTACAAATGAATACGCTGCATTAAATATCATATACGTTGCAAACGCCCAAATAATTTTACCAGTCTGACTTAAATCTGGTGACAAGAAGGATATAACGGTTGTAATTGCTAACGGAAGAGTCCCGAATAAAATGAACGGACGGAACTTTCCTCTTTTACCAATTTTAGATCTAGAGTCTACAAGAGTTCCAACCCCTGTATCAATGAAAGCATCAAATAATTTCGAAACTAAGAAAACTAAACCAGCATAATAAGCTGAGATCCCTAATACATCCGTATAAAATTTCAATAAATACACTTGACCAAGGTCAAACATGAAGCCATTACCTAAATCTCCAGCTCCATAGGCTAATTTTTCTTTTAATGACAAACGCCCTTCTTTTTTTGCCATATCTACTACTTCCCTTCCGTACTATTCTTTACCTGAATAGGTATTTTTTTAGTTTAACTTTTTCTATGTTTATAGCACTTGCATTTTATTGAACGATACTACTATTTTTAGTATCTGCTCTTTTACTAGAGATCCTCTCCTTCCCTAATGGTATCGTTTGCATAAAAACGTATCCATTACTATAACGCTGTAAGGTATAAACATACTTTTTCTAATTCTAAAAAGTATTGTTTGTGAAATATTTCACAAAATTTTAAAAAAGTGAATAACTAGATCTTTGGAAAGTACTCAATGAATCTTTGTGAAAGGTTTCACATATTCATTTGACTATCCTTTGATACTTGTATACTAGCATACAAAAGTCATATACGCTAGTATATATTGTAAACGGTAACAATTTGTTCGTTTTTATCTCCTGAAAAACAGAATACTTTTTTCCAACTATAGAAATTGTAATTATTGTATGATAAAATCCCTTTCCAATTTAGTTAAAAGTAGAATGCTTCTTTCATTTCAACATCAAACAAGCCAGCCCAAAATAGAAAAGCCAGTATTCTATTTATTCACTAGAATACTGGCTTTTTTTTATAGAAGAGAAGTTAATTAGTTGTTCCTGCTTTTCTAGCCGCAATTTCTTCGACGATTTCTTTGTGACGTTTATCTGTTAATGTATAGAAGAATCCAAATACAAGCAATGCGATTAAACTACAACCCGCCGGGATGACGAACTCCATCATTTTAATTCCCATTAATGCACCTTCACTTTGTACTGCATTTGGAACATAACCGATAGCCGTAAGAATCATACCAGGAAGGAAGCCAGCTAAAGCTTGAGAAACTTTTCTTACAAAACTGTATGAAGAATAAATAACTCCTTCTGTTCTTTCCCCTGTCATCCATTCTCCATATTCCACGATATCGGCAATAAGTGCCCAAATGATCGTATTCGGAATCATAAAGAAGAAGTAACCAATTGCATGGAATGTTAAGAACGTGCCTACTGCATCACTAAAGATAAAGAAGTTCAATGTTTCGAAAATAATACTACCTGTTAAACCGATGATAACTGCGTTTTTCTTTCCAAACTTCGCAACGATTGGAGTTGTAACAGCGATACCCGCTAATGCCATCACAAGGTTTACCGTACTAATCGAACCAATTAAGTTTGCATTTCCTAAATTATATTGAACATAGAACAGCTGTACACTTAACTTTAAGAAGTTTGCTAAGATCATAAATAAAGTTAACGTAATTAAAACAATAAATGGACGGTTTTTCAATAAAGCACCAAATGCTTTTCCAATTGGTTGCTTTGCTTCTTCTTTCTTTACAACTACTTCATTTTCTTTAACACCAGCATAACAAATCAAGTGGAAGATGATACCAACAACAGCCATAAGTCCAATCGCTACTGGATACCCAACTTGTGGACTTTCAAATTTCATAACAATCGGAATAACTACAATACCTGTGATAAATAATGCCGCTTGTGAACCTAAAGAACGGAATGAAGCAAGACCTGCACGATCAACTGGATTTTTTGTCATCGAAGCTGCCAATGATCCGTAAGGAATATTTACAACAGAATAAGTTGCATTAAATAACATATACGTTGCAAATGCCCAAAAAACTTTTCCACCCTGACTTAATTCTGGTGTCAAGAAGGTTATAAAAGTTGTAATTGCTAACGGAAGTGTACCAAACAAGATAAACGGACGAAACTTTCCTCTTTTACCAATCTTCGTCCTAGAGTCAACATATGTTCCAACTCCGGCATCGACAAACGCATCAAATAATTTAGATACTAAGAACACTAAACCTGCATACACAGCTGAAATGCCTAATACATCCGTATAAAATTTCAATAAATAAATTTGCCCAAGGTCAAACATGAAGCCATTTCCTAAATCTCCGGCGCCGTAGGCTAGTTTTTCTTTTAACGACAAGCGATCTTCTTTTTTAGCCATATCTGCTACTTCCCTTCAGTACTATTTTTTAAAAGAATAGGTATTTTTCACTTTAACTATTTCTTCATTTTTACATGTTATAGCGTTTTCATTTTATTGAATAATACCAATATTTGCTAAAGATCCTCTCCTTTTCTAGCCTCATAAATATTTGTGAAATAATTCACATACATAACTAAAAAAATTACTAGTGCAAATACTTCAGAAATCATTAGATTCTTATTTTTTATGAGTATCAACATTCACATATGATTTCTCTTCTCTGTTGATACTAGTATACTAGCATGCGAATAGATGGTATGCTAGCAAAAATGTAAACGGTAACATTTTGTTCATTTTTTAGTGAAAAAAAATCGATTTTTTTTCCCACTTATAGAAATTCGAATGAACGCATGGTACAATATTCGACTCTTTTCGGCACATGGATTTTTATACATTTATTTCTTGAATAAGGTTACAATAATGCAAAAATATATGATGGAATAACCTATTTTTTAACACTCCACATATAGAAAAGCCAGTATTCTAAGAATTCACTAGAATACTGGCTTTTTAGGTAAAATCAAAATAGTTTATGTATGGACTGTCTATACGATATAGGTTCCCCCAATTTTTTATTGGTTCCATGATGTGTTCTCGAAGAATGTTTTCCACTTGATCTACTTGTTTATTTTCAATAATAGCAATGATTTCTTTATGCTGCTCCACCGCATCATCAAACCGATTTTCCATTTCAGAAAGGACTCTTATTCGGTTGTAATGTGTGCCTAATCTTCTAACGGCTGCAAACACATTCTCTTTTCTATTTCCCTCAAAGATGATGTAATGAAACTCTGTATCTAATTGATGAAAGGCCATTTCCATGCCTTCTTGCTCTAACAATAATTCTTGAAGTGCTATATTCTTTTTTAACTCTAGTAGCTTTTCTTGAGGAAAGGAATTACACGATACTTTTAGAAGTTCTTTTTCTAACGTGAAGCGCATAAAGGCCGCTTCTTCAATTAGTTTCAACTTAATTTTTGACACATACGTTCCTACTTGGGGGATTACGTTCACTAAGTTTTCTTCTCTTAGCTTTGCCATCACCTCTCTTATAGGCGTACGGGAAACTTGTAAGCTTTGCGCTAGCTCGATTTCACTAATTTCTTGACCTGGGTGTAACTCTAACGACATAATCCCTTCTCTAATGACTCGATAGGAAAAATCTTTATTATTTTCACCAGGTAACCTTTTTTTTCCTTTGAACATGAATGCTACACTTCCTACTTATTACGATTTAAGATCCTAGAAATCTAGGCAAGATAATATGATGAATCCCCACTACAAAGCTTCAAAAGATTTGTAGTGAGGATATGAGAGCCTTTTCATTTTAGCTAACTAAAATGAGCTTAGCTAGCTGCGTTCTATTATTCTGCACTATTTGACGCTCTTTTTTCTTCTAAATCTGTTGTAAGTTTAGCTAAGCGTGCTTTATTCAATGGATAAACGAATACTAACAGTAAGAAAACGATAAGATAGATAACGGCTGGTAATAAAGTAGCTAGCGTGTGAATGCCACTAAGTGCTGCGTCTGTTTGTTTTTCAAGAGTGGCATTATAGCCAACTGCGGCAATCGCAAAACCACCAACACCACCAGCTAACGCTTGACCTACTTTACGAGCAAATGAATAGATTGAGTACACGGTTCCATCTTCACGTAAGCCTGTTATATACTCATGATAATCGATAACATCTGTTACGAATGCCCAAACAACTAAGTTAAAGAAGCCAAAGCCAAACATACCGATAGCTGAACCAACTAAGAATACTGTTAAACCAGCATCTGGTAAGAAGTATAAAACTCCATATGCAAGGGAGGAAATTAACATTCCAATAGCTGCTGTTTCTTTTTTACCGAATTTCCCCACAAGTGGTTTTACTAATGGAATCGCAACGAATACCGCTGCTGTTTGAATCAATCCGACAATACTTAATGCTGCTGCGTTACCAAAATAATCTTTAAACAGATACACGTTAACCGCACCAATCATCATCATACACATCATGAATAATAGTGATGCAAAAAGAATCGTCATAAGTGGTTTATTTTTTCCAAGACCTTTAATTGTTTTACTCATACCGCCTTTGTTTCCTGAAGTGTTCAGGTGCTACAACACGTTCCGTTGATAATTTTACACAAGCCATATAACAAGAGATTGCAAGAATACCAAATACAATGGCTGCCATCAACATACGATTTGGATCAATCTTATTATCTACAAAGATAAGTAATGGTCCACCTACGTTAATTATTAAACCAGCTAACATCGCACCCATTGTTCTCCAAGTAGATAGAGTCGTACGTTCAACCGGATCTGCTGTAATAACAGAAGCCATTGATCCATAAGGAATATTAACCGTACTATATAAAGTTCCCCATAAAATGTATGTGACGAAAGCGTAAGCTAGATAAAAACCATCTGACATCCCTGGAATATGCACAAACATTAACACACCGGAAATAACGAGTGGAAACGACATTCTAAAAATCCAAGGTTTAAATTTTCCATTTTTCGTAGCTTTTCTTGTATCAATAAAACGACCCCATGTCACATCGGCAACGGCATCCCATAAACGGGCAACTAAGAAGAGCGTCCCTACAGTGGCTGCACTAATTCCGAAAACATCTGTATAAAAAACCATCAAGAAAGCACTTACTAGAGTAAAAAAGAAATCATTCCCAAAGTCGCCAAACAAATAACCAAATTTATCTCTTATACCGAAAGGACGTACTGCTTTTTCGTGGATTTGCTCATTTTGCTCATTCACAATTAAAGGACGTGCTGTATTTCCATGCATTGTTTTCCCCTCCAAAATGTTAATAATTTAATCTCATTGACAATTTCCCAATAACAGCGTTTCCATTTTACAGAATAATCAGAACCTTGAAATCGCATACATAAATGTGTTCAGCTTTCTTATGCTAAGATTCTTGTATTTCAAGCTACACCATTGACACAAAAAATCATTAGGATTGATTTCTACAACACTATTAATAAATTATTTGTGTTGGTTTTCAATGACAAAGAGTTTGTGAATAATTTCACATTAGATAGTTAAAAAACTATAATTGCAAAGACCTTATAAATAATTGAATCCTCAGCTTTTCGTAGGCGTTAACATTTACATATGCTTTCTCCTTTCTGTCTATACTAGTATACTAGCATACTGAAACCAAAAATACCAGCAAAAATGTAAACGTTAACATTTTGTTCATTTTTAACCTAAATGAGTAGACTTTTTTCACTTATAGAAATAAAGAAGGTTATCAGCTATACATCATAGTTAATAACCTTCTTTGCTTGATAAAGCTGATTTTTTCCATCCATTTTCAAGCAAACTTTTGTCTATTTGGTTCCTCAATAACGTGACAATAATGCCAAAGTAACTGATCAAAGATTTTATCCCATTTCTGAGTTAACGCATAGTTTCTCCCTTCAATGCCCATCTCATTTCGTAAACGGTCATTTTCAATGAGTCGAAGGATTGAATGTAGAAATGAATCCACATTTCCTGGTTGGCATAAAGAGCCTGTTACTCCATCTTGAATAATCGTTTTCACTCCGCCTGAATTTGCAGCAACCGCAGGCGTACCACTGGCTAGTGCCTCAAGAACAACATTTCCAAATGTTTCGGTCGGTGAAGGAAACACAAATAGATCTGACGCGGAATAGACCGCTGCTAATTGTTCCCCCCTTACATACCCTGTAAACATCATGTTTTCAGGTGCTTCCTGTTCAAGTTCCTCACGCATTGGTCCATCTCCAACTATTAACCACTGAATCTGCTCATTTATAGAAGCAGGAATCGATTTGGCAACAGTAAGAAGTGTGTGTACATCCTTCTCAGGTGCTAATCGGCCTACATAGGTTAGAAGATATTTTTTGTGAATGCCATACTGGTCCCTGATTGTTTTTTTATCATAATGAGGATGATACAGATTGCAATCGACGCCTCTTCCCCATAGCTCTAAATTCGTAAAACCATGACGTTTTAATCCCTCTAATGTATCATTAGATGGTACAAAGATTTTTTTAAAAGGCCTATGAAACCAATTCATATATCTCCAAAGGAACTTTGAGAGAAATTCTAGATTATAAAATTTTAAGTACTGATCAAAATCAGTATGATAAGAGCCTACTATTGGAATATTTAACTTTTTCGCATAATAAGCACCACACAGTCCGATGTTAAAAGGTGTTGCCACATGAATTAAATCAGGTGAAAACTCCTGCAATTCCGCCTTAATTTGAAAATAATTTGGAAAAGCAAGTCGACACTCCGGATATAAAAAAAAGGAAAGACTTTTAAAGCGGTGAATATGACTAGACACATAATCATTGCTATGTGACATAGGTGCAAAGACTTTAAAAGAAATATGTTGGTCATCTAAATAGTCCGTAAATCGCTTCAGGGTTCGAGCCACTCCATTTATATCTGGATCAAAGGTATCTGTGAAAAATGCAACCTTCATAGAAATCCTCCTTGTTAGAAAAGCGTAAGGTGCCCGTTTAGCGACGTATGGAATGGACCGCTCCGTATGAGATAAAGAAAACACGAAGAACGAGAGTGATTCGATGTTGACTTATCGAATGGAGGAGCGGGAAGTCCATTAGGCGCTGGGCACCTGGAGCTAGACAATGAAAAGCGTAAGGCACCCGGAGTTAGACATTAATTAGATCCCCACCAGTACGTAATAACAAAAACATCCCATACATGAGCCCAAGATGGCTCCTGCAAGTACATCTGAAGGGTAATGAAGACCTAAATAGATCCTTGATATTCCTACACAAACCCCTAAAGGAATTAGAATAAATGAAATTGTTGGTATAAAGATAATGAATGGAATAATAACTGAACAAATAGCCGTTGTATGACCTGATGGAAAAGAATGATCTTGTAACGGATTAGCATGAACATTTGTTTTCTCTAACGTCATATAAGGTCGTTTTCTAGGAAACATTTTCTTTACAATGTGCACGGGGATATGACTTAGTCCTAAGGCCAATGCGCTTGACATAGCCGTTGCTCTTACCTCACCAGATGACAGAATCATGAGAAGCAGCACCGTTGTAATCGTAAAGGTAGCTCCTCCAAGATGAGTAATGTGTCTAAAAAAGAAATTTAACAGTTTTTTTTCAAAATGACGATTCACTTTCTCAAATAATCGACATTCGAAGGCATAAAAAGTAAGTAACAGTCTCATCATCATTTTCTCCCATCAGTAGATCTTACTTCTCTTATATTTAGTACTAATAGTAGGTCTTCCAATTGATAAATAGGTTATCGGGTATTGTTGAATCTCTTGAAGGGAGTAGCAGTTTCGACCATCTATGACAATAGGTTCCTTCATGTATAAATCATACGCTTCCAATGGAAGTTGCTTGATTTCTTCCCATTCCGTTGCAATAATCGCCAAGTCAGCATGCTTTAGAGCGAGATGAATATCCTTTGTATACGTAATGCTATTTCCTAAAATGCGTCGAGCATTAGGTATGGCAATGGGATCAAACGCTACGACCTCAGCCCCTTCTTCTACTAGTTCCCTTGCAATTGTTAAAGCCGCTGCTTCACGCACATCGTCTGTTTGGGGCTTAAATGCTAAACCGAGCAAAGCCACCTTCTTTCCCTTTAATGATCCGATTATTTCTTTTGCCTTTATGACAGGAAGAGAAGCTTGACGATTATTTACTTCAATCACAGCCTTTAACAACTCAAATGGATGCTGAACATTGCCCGCAAGTTGAACGAGTGCCTTTGTATCCTTTGGAAAACAGGAACCGCCATAGCCAATTCCAGCTTGTAAAAAATGGGGACCAATCCGTCCATCTTTTCCTACTCCGTTTGTTACCTCTTCAATATTGGCCCCTACTTTTTCGCAAATACTGGCAATTTCATTAATAAAACTAATTTTTGTAGCCAAAAATGCATTAGAGGCGTACTTGATCATTTCTGCACTTTTCGTATCTGTTTTAATAATAGGAATATTCAACGGAAGATAGAGTTGTTCAATTATCGCTGCAGTGTCACTATTCTCTGCACCAATGACAATCCGATCTCCATAGAAAAAATCGATAATCGCTGAGCCTTCTCGCAAAAATTCAGGATTAGAGACGACTTCAGCTTGAAGCGAGGGAGGCTTATGGCTTTGAAGTATCTTCCTTATTCCATCATTAGACCCCACTGGAACGGTGCTTTTCGTACAGACAATCACATCATGTTTCATATATCGGGCGATTGTTTTAGTAACCTCATGAACAAACTCTAAATTTGCTGTACCATCCTCTTGCTCCGGTGTTCCGACTGCAATAAAAATAATCTCAGCATTTTCGTAAGCATGTTGTGGATTTGTTGTAAAATGTAATCTCCCATTACATACATTTTTTTCAAGTAATGGTTGTAATTCAGGCTCATAAATCGGAGAATGACCTGATTGTAGCATCTCAATCTTGTCTGCTTGAATGTCTATGCCTGTCACCTGATGACCCATTTCAGCTAAACAAACACCTGTTACTAACCCGACATATCCTGTTCCAGCAACAGTAATATTCATCCAATCCCTCCAGCAGGTAGAGTATGCTCTACTTCATTTTATTAAAAAAAGCTTTACTTAATCTTGTTTTCACGTTAAGAAATCGTAAAAGAATGTAAATAAAAAACACACTACTTAATAAATGGCTCTGTCCTACAGCACTTTGTAACAGCGCCTAATAAAATAGTGTGTTCTTTACTACTAGTAGAAGAGGGTTATTTATCCGCACTCATTCTTCTCTTTTCAATATGTTTTTCAAATCATCTTGTACACTTTCCTTCGCCAATTCTACATTTGAACGATAGGCCGCACGACAAATAACATGTGCTACAACTGGAGCAGTTAAAAAAACAAAGAAAATCCCAAGAATTAAGCGTATACTAAAAATCCCCTCTGTAATCCAGAAAAAAAGCAATGTGCCAACTAACGTACAAAGCACGCCAAGAGTAGAGCTTTTGGATGCCGCATGTGACCGTGTGTACACATCCGGTAATCGAATTAAGCCAATTGCACTTAGAAAACTAAAAATGGATCCGATCAAAATCAAAATAACCGCAATGGTTTCACCGAATACGTTTACGTTCAATAGCGACACCTCTTTCCATAAATCTTGCAAGGGCAATCGTACCAACGAAAGAAAGAATCCCAATTAAAAGAATCACTTCAAAAAAGGCATACGTTCTAAGCAAAACAGAAACAATCGCAACTCCCGCAATTAAATTGATTCCGACCATATCTAATGCTTGAACTCGGTCAGGCATCGAAGGTCCTTTCACGACTCGATACAGGGCTACAATGATAGAAATGCTCAGGAAAAATAAAGAAATCTTTAAAATAAAGTCAATCATGTACGCGTCACTCCCTTAATCGCTTTCTCAAATTTTTCTTGTGCCTTATACACGGAATCACTCGATTCTGGAATATCCATCGCATGAATATAAAACACTTGTCCGTTCGGAGAAACTTCCATTACAACAGAACCTGGGGTTAATGTAAGGAGTAAAGCAAGCAACGTCACTTCCAAATCTCCTTCTAAATCTGTTTTCAATGTAATAATTCCAGGAGTTATATTAATCTTTGGCCGCAACACTTGCCGAATGACAAGAAGGCTTGATGTAATCAATTCTTCGATAAATACAAAGAACAATTTAATAATCGCTATAAATTTCATAAAATAGAAGGATGTTGGCATAAAGCGACGCAGCATAAAGAGAACAACCAGCCCAACTAAATACCCACTAAAAAAGCTCAAAAAACTCCATTCATCTTGAAGAAACATCCATAAAAAGGCGATAAATAAATTGATCAATACTTGAATAGGCAATTGCACCACCTCTTTCTCTATCTATTTTTTCTAAGGCATTGGATTTTCTCCTAATACCGCTTCTATATAAAGGGTTGGATCCAGTAAACCTTCTGATGCCAGACTTACGTAGGCTCCAATTCCTTCTACTCCTAAGCCAAGTATGATCGTAATAGCCGTTAGACATCCAATGGGGAACATCAATCCTTTTGTTGTCCCTTTTTCCATGTCCTTGCTTACATACGTTTCTCCCCAAAAAACGTTCATAAAGATTTTCATAACTGAATATAAAACCATTAAACTCGTAATTAAACCAATGGCTCCTAACCAAAAATAACCTACCTCAAATGTTCCTTGCGTAATAAATACTTTACCGAGAAAACCGCTCAAAGGAGGGATTCCTGATATAGATAGAGCAGTAACAAAAAACATCCACCCTAAATAGGGATGAGTTCGAATCAATCCACTCATATCGGATAGCTTACTTGTACCTGTAAGGCTAATGATTGTTCCTGCAATTAAGAAAATAAGACCTTTAATAAGAATATCGTGAATCAGATAATAGATGGAACCAGCTATCCCATCTAATGTAAAGGAAGCAAAGCCAGCTAGGATAAACCCTACTCCTACAATCACGTTATAGGCTACTATTTTTTTTATATCAGAATACGCGACAGCTCCAATCGCTCCTAGCGTCATCGTCAAGGCAGCTAAAATCCCAATAAATAAATGAGTAGTTTGTGGCTCATGATAGAACACAAGCGTGAACAAACGAAAGATTGCATAAATCCCTACCTTTGTTAATAAAGCGGCAAAAATAGCAGAAATGGCAGTTGGTGGTGCACTATAAGGACCAGGTAGCCAGAAAAACAAGAAAAGAGCTGCCTTTAAACTAAACACAATTAAAAACAAAATGGCTACTATCGTCATCAAACCGCCTTGCCCTGCCTCCGCAACACGTACAGAAAGATGAGCTAAATTTAAGGTACCTGTCATCGCATATAAATAAGCAATCGCAACGAGAAAGAGAAACGACGAAATAATATTGACAAGCACATAGGTAATAGACTCGCGGAGTTGAATCTTCGTCCCTCCTAGGGAAATGAGGACATAAGAGGAAATTAACATCACTTCAAAGCAAACATATAAGTTAAACAAATCTCCTGTTAAAAATGAACCTACAACCCCTGTAATCAAAAATAAAAACATCGGGTAAAAATAATGTAATTCTCTCTCTTTACCGATCGAACGAAAAGCATATAGTAAACAACAGCAGGCCACAATACTCGTTGTCAAAAGCAACAAAGCAGAAAACATATCCGCTACCATACTGATTCCAAAAGGAGCCTTCCATCCGCCTAGATGAAGGACCTGTATGCCATCGGCTCTGATTTGCCCCATTAATACAATCGCTACAACACCCATGGATAAAATGGCTAGAACACTTAGAAATCTTTGCAGCACAATCTGTTTGCGAAAGATAATTAAGATCATTCCAACGATTAATGGGATAAGAATTGGTAATACAACCACATTATTCATCTTCACGCCCCCTCTCATCCGTCCCGTTCACTTTATAAGCGCGATACATGAGCACTAGAAAAAGAGCCGTTACGGCAAAATTAATAACAATCGCCGTTAAAATTAATGCTTGGGGTAGAGCATCTGTATACGTTACGTTTTTTTCACCTAATAGTGGAACCCCGCCTGTTTTTAGTCCACCCATTGTTAAAATGAGCAGATTGACACCATGGCTGATAATCGAGGACCCTAATATCACTCTTAATAAATCCTTTGTTAGAATTAAATAAATTCCAATCGCAAAAAACAATCCAACCACAATCGACATTAACGTTTCCATTTTATTGATCCTCACTTATGCTCAAAATAATGGTCACAGCTGTCCCAATAACAGCCATTGCTACTCCGAGGTCAAAAAGAACGGCGGTGGCAAGCTCTGTCTCCCCAAAAATAGGGAGATCAAAATACCCAAATGTCTGACTTAAAAATGGTTGGGAGAAAAACACCCCACCCATCCCAGTCAGGATCGCAATCAACACACCTACTGCAGCAAGTACCTTAAAGTCAATCGGCATGTTTTCACGTACAGATTCAATATCAAAAGCAAGAAATAATAGAGTCAAAGCCGAAGCAACCCCAAGTCCTCCGATAAATCCTCCACCAGGGTGATGATGACCAGCTAAAAATAGATCAATGGAGAACGTTAAAATAATGACAACAGCTATTTTTGTAACGGAATGCAAAATCACATCATTCGGTTTCATCTTTATCCCTCCCTGTTAATCGCAGTTTAATTAATAGATAAACACCTAGACCAGCCATACATAAAACGGAAATTTCAAGTAGTGTATCGAATCCTCTGAAATCAACAAGAATCGCGTTGACGATGTTTTTAGCACCGGCAAGCTCATAGGAGTTCTCAAAATAGCTACCAATAGGGACAAAAAGGCGATTCCCATTTGCTGCTAAAGCAAGGATGGTGACAAGCATACCGACTCCGATTGAGATAATTGCATTCGTTGCTTTAAATGGCAATCGTCCAATATTTTTACGCAACTCTGGTAAATGATAAAAACATAATAAAAATAAAGCGGTCGTTACTGTTTCAACAACAAGTTGAGTAAGAGCTAAGTCTGGAGCACGAAAAATCACAAAAAACATAGCAACTAAGTAACCGAGTGCCCCAACAGCAACGAGAGATGTCATCCTTGATTTTGAAAATAGAACGGCTACTACGACAATGACCATCCCAACTACTAACCCAATCTCATATAGACTGATTGGGGCATCATTCGAAACATCAAAGGATATTCCTCCCAACAGCCACAGTGCGCCACCAAGAATACATATAAAAAAGGCGAAAATATAGACTAAATAGTGGCGAAGTGAGCCTGTCATATAACGATTAGTAATCGCTAATGAAAACTTCTCTGTCTTCTCGAGCCCTAGATTATATAGGTTGTTCAGCGTTAACGCATGAGGGATAATCCCATAGATCCTAATCCATTTTTTCAAGCCAACATACAGAAGACTACCAAGAACGACCACTCCAATGGTCATAAATAATTCGGTGTTCCAGCCATGCCAGGCACTAATTTTCACATCAATGCCACCACTTGGAGCAAACATAGGCAAGATTGACACTAAAGCGGGCTGCAACAGATATTTAGAAAGAACATTCGGGAAAAAGAAAATGCCAATAACAAGGGAAGCTAATATAGTAGGGGAAATAAGCATTCCAATTGGAGCTTCATGTGCTTTCTTTTCCAACTTTTCTGGTTTATGGCGACCTGTAAATGTTTTAAAGACAAGAATCATACAGTAAATAAAAGTGAACACACTAGCAACCCACGCAAAAATAGGAAATAGGATTCCCAATGTCTCCATATTAAACACGTTCAATTGTGAAGCATGTAACACAGCTGTAAAAAACAATTCTTTGCTTAAAAACCCATTAAATGGAGGCAAACCTGCCATCGCAAAGCTTCCAATAATCGTGAGCGTAAACGACACCGGCATAAGCGTCATTAAACCACCTAATTTACGAATATCACGTGTTCCCGTTTCATGGTCAATAATACCAACGACCATAAACAAACTTCCTTTAAAGGTAGAATGATTAATTAAGTGAAAAATGGCCGCTAAAATAGCTACTGCGTATATGGTTGACTCGTCTTCCAGCTCCGAAATACATAGAGGCTGAGCCTAAACCAAGAAGACTCATAATTAACCCTAGTTGACTGATTGTCGAATAAGCTAATAACGCTTTTAAATCGGTTTGTTTGACTGCATTTAATGAGCCATATAATAACGTAATGATCCCTACTCCTGAGACAATCCAAAACCATTCCGCACTGCCTCCGAACACATGGGAGTAAATCGAGCCACTAAATAAATACCTGCTTTTACCATCGTAGCAGAATGTAAATAAGCACTAACCGGTGTAGGTGCTTCCATCGCATCCGGCAACCAAATACTAAATGGAAATTGAGCTGACTTTGTAAAAGCTCCCAGCAGAATGCAAATCATAGCAGGAAGAAATAAAGAATGTGAAGTAATAACATCAACTTTAGTAAACATTTCACGAATGCTGTAGGTATCGGTCATCATCGAAAGCATGATGAATCCGGCTAGCATCGCAAGTCCACCAAATATTGTAATAAGCATGGATTTTTGAGCACCATAACGAGATTTTCTTCGTTGGTACCAATACGCAATTAATAAAAACGAGGATATGCTAGTCACTTCCCAAAATACATAAAGGACTAGAATATTATCAGAAAAGACAAGTCCTAGCATCGCTCCCATGAATAACAGTAAATACACATAAAAATTATTTAGAGCTTCACGATGTTTTGACATGTAATAAATCGAGTAAAGAACAACTAATGCCCCTACACCAGTAATAAGCAATCCAAATACTAGACTTAATCCATCTATATAGGTAGTATAATTAATCCCAAGAGATGGAATCCATGGTACAGTGGAGTGAACAGTCCTTCCGCTAGCAATACTAGGAATATATCTTAGTAAATAAAGAAATAACAAAAGCGGTACAAAAAATACAAACCAGCCAGTATGAATGCGTGGTGTACATTTTTTATAGATAAGTGGAACAAATAGGGAAAAAATAAATGGAATTAAAATCATTATGTGCAACCAAGACAACAATTCCTCCTCCTTACTTTCTATAGGATTGATTTTATTATACGATTCTGTTGATTTTTGATTCTTTTATATGAGAAAAAAATCGTTTTATTAAAAACTATTATGAACATACGCATATTATTAATTATCATTGACTGTTAACGTGGCATAAGCTATATTCATACATAAGTTTAACAGTACGAACTATCTAGCTATTACTGAGGTGAGATTAGAATGAAAAAGATGAAAGAACGTATGGACGAAAGCATCCTCGTCTGCGTTTATTACGGACCAAATGGTGAACGTCTCATTCAACGAGGTTGTAACATCGCAAACATGCTTGACTGCCCACTTTATATTCTAACCATTGATCCAAACCCCTTCGATGAGTTGGATGCAGAAAAGTCCTATTATATTACGCGCTGGAAACAGCTAGCCGAGCAGCATAACGCAAAAGAGTTTATTATTAAAGATAATGAAAAAAGATCTGTAGCAAAAGTGATTGCTGAAGTAGCTAGGGAAAAACATGTTACACAAATCATTCTCGGGCAGACGGCTCAAAGCCGCTGGGAACAAATTGCAAAGGGATCGATTATCAACTCGTTATTACGTGAAATTCCATTTATAGATCTTCATATTGTTTCCGTTTCCCGTTCTCTTAAAGGCGAGGAAGGACATTTCGAAAAAGGGGTCCGTGCATACCTCATTAAAGAAGAAGGCCAATATCGGTTAATTTTCAATCATACAAAAGATATTGAATTTGAAGGAATTTTCTTCAAGGAACTTGGTACGGATTTTAATAATGGTATTTTTAAATTTATGAGAAACAAAGAAACCTTACAAGTGCATGTAGTTGAGGATTACGTTAAAGACTTAACAAATGTTGATATGAATGCGACCATTGAAACC
This sequence comes from uncultured Bacillaceae bacterium, assembly GCA_963790055.1. Classification (GTDB taxonomy): domain Bacteria; phylum Bacillota; class Bacilli; order Bacillales; family DSM-1321; genus Peribacillus. Next base: position 262,566 of record CAWBND010000013.1, on the reverse strand, counting down.
TATAACGATGAACAATAAGACGGCTTAAAAAACGCTCTCAAACCTCCATATACTAATCCGGAGGTTTTTTTGTGTTAACATTCCCTCTCCATTTCCCCTTCTTAGCATCAATCTACAAATTAACATCTACTCTTATTAACTGTTGCTCATTTTTATCAATTCCTACATAACGCAAAGTTTCGGCAGGAGAATGATGATGATAGATCGACATTAAGATCGAAATCGCAATTCCTTTTCGATACGCATGATAACCAAATGTTTTTCTAAGCGTATGCGTACCAATTCTCCCTGGAATCCCAACTTCTTTTGCCGCATGGTTGATGATTCGATAGGCTTGCTGTCGTGTAATGGGTTGAGCATTCTTTTTAGATTTAAAAAGATAGTCGCTCCCCTTTAAATCTAAATCCTCTAAATACTTTTCCAATACATTTTTCACACTATTGTTAATATAGTACGCTTTCCTTTCGTCATTTTTCTCATCACTAATGTATAGGAATTCTTTCACTATCATGCCATCCGATACATCCTCCACCTTCAAGGAAAGTAATTCACTCACTCTTAATCCCGTATTAATGCCAAATACAAAAAGCAAAAGGTCTCTTTGGGAGTGCTGCTTTAAAATTTCTTTCATTGCATTGATACTTTCAATGTCTTTTATCGGATCGACATACTCCACTATACTTCCTCCTACCCACTATACAATGTTACTTAACTATATATTATTAAATTTTATGTAACATTACAACTTTAAATACTCCCTATTTTTACACAAACAATTAAATATTTCTTAACTGTACATAATTATGGGAATTGTTACAAAAAATAAAGAAAATTCGAAAGGAGCATATCTATGAATAGAAAATTTTTGACAGGCTTCACCTTTGCCGTTTTATTATTGGGGTTATTTAACTTCCCTGTCTACGCAGAGCAAAATACTCCAGCTGAAGGCGACAAGCAAGTTCAACTTACAGAAGATCAAAAAACGGAATTAGCAGACATTTATCGAGATCTTTTAGAGGAAAAGAAGGAACTCGTTCAAAAGTATGTGGAGTTCGGAGTCATCCCAAAGGAAAGAGGCGATCAAATGATTCAAAAATTTGAAGAGCATTTTAAAATGGTCGAACAAAATGGATTTCAACTACCACACCGACCACACGGGGGACAACACCCTAATTGGGAGCATTAATACATTAGAAAAACACGACTTATCGCCCCTAATGGCGAAAATAAAAAGAAAAAAATGCTACCTGTCCTCTAGCGAATTGAGAGAACAGGTAGCATTTTTATTTATTCCCTGGTGATGGCTGATCAACACCCCTGACCCGATGTCGATGTCCATCATTTTCAGTCGTATAAAAGTCATAATAATGGACATGCATTCCATTTCCTACTGGTATCGCAGGACCTGAATGCGCCTGATAATAATGGGTATGTCCATCCTCAAAAACCACATAGCCTTCCGTGTAATGGATATGGTTATCATCCTGAGTTTGGATCGGAGGAGAGGTTACATCTAAACATTGATGAACATGCCCATCATTCACCGAAGTATAGTCAACCGAACCATGATTATGGTTTGGTACAAACCCTGGTACAAAATCATCCTTACCTACGCGATTCATTTCCTCATCCTCCTATAAACTGTATTATGATTGTTCACTCATCATTTTCTGGTTTAATCGGTCCTCTAAAACATGAATCATATACAAGAAATGATTAGCTTCACGTAAAACATGGTCAGCCAAAAGTGGATCAATGACGTTCCGAATTTGACAATTCTTAATAAAATCTAATCCTGCCTTTTTAAAATCTCGAATTTCAGCCGCTGCATTTTCACTATCTTTATTCAATTTTCCAATAATAGGATAGGTTGGTTGTTTATGATAAAGCATCGACTCTACATCCCTTGCTTGATTAAGCAGTATTTCGAAATCATCACCAAATTTTAGGGCTGTGTGTACTAGATTTCTTTCAGACTGGTCTAATAAGGAAGCTATAAATCGAGAATGCTCCATCATGATTTTTAACCAAAATATATTCTCATTAATAATCGCATCTTGAATTGGATCTAAAATCCCTTTATTAAACTTCTTCAATGTTCGCATAAAGTATTCTGCTTCTCGGGCAGTATGGTCTATGAGCAACGGAAAATTAAACCCGCTTACTTTACAGTTAATAATCAAGATCAGCAGATTCCTCTTAAAATTACGAAATCCCCTTACTAATTCGATACTTTCTTCATTTAACTTTCTCACCAAAGTGACATTGTTTGGTACTTCATAGGCACGCTTTTCCTGTTGCTCAAAGTAGTGATAAAAACGCTGGGTTTGTTGGATAAACTGGGTCTCCTTATAGTTAAAACCATCGCCTATAAATTTGGCATGTTCTTTCATAATTCTAAGCCAAAATCTATTTTCTGTTAGAGAACGCTCAATAAATAGTTGTTCAGTTAATGACTCAGGCTGGGCTGCAAAAGATTCAGGTGGAAGTAACATCTGATTGAATTCTTCTGAACTCACATGACCTGGTATTTGCTGAGGATAATTTTCCATGATTGACCCCCTTTTTCATTCAATACTAGTCTATTATCGATATACTTGAGTTATGTTTTATTCAGAGATTTATAGAGAAGTTTATTGAGGTTCCGCCCTTTTCCATTAGAAAAACACGACTTATCGCCCCAATGGCGAAAGTCGATGTCTTTTCTTATACTATCGTCCATTAAATATAAATTCCGATAGTATAAAAAAGAGGTTTATCCAGCAGTATACTCACTACTGGATAAACCTCTATTTCTCACACTGTAAGAAAGTTTCATTTTTCTAAAGGAGTCAAAGAGACTTTGTCATTAATCCCACAATACCTTCACAACAGCTTTTCTAATAAATTGTGGTGTCTTTACACACATCCCTGGTCTATGAGCATCCTGCGGTGTGAATACAGCAAAGTACCCTTCTTTTACAACAAGATCATCTCCCGTTGCCTCTAAAAACATTAAATCTTTATCCTTATCCGCTTCTTCTACTTTCGTTTCTGCAATATTTGTATAACCCATTTTCTCTGCACCTTGAATCACATATTGAATATCGGCATATCGGTAATGAGCTTCAAAGCGACATTGTTCAGCCAGTTTTGTTTCATACTCCTGAATCATAACAAATACTTTATCTTCTTCAACTTGATATGTACCAACAGCAAGCGAATCTAAATCATTTTCAAGCAAAAAGTCTAAACCTTTTTTTAACCTTGGATGAACACCATCGTACAATTTAGCATTCGATAATTTATCAATAATCATCTTAATTCCTCCACTATTCATGTTGTCCTAACCAAATTATTATAAAATAATAATTCCCTATTAGACAACTGCTGTTAGCACTTCGTTGTGATAATCGGCATAAAATCATCTAATGATTGTTTATTTCTTCATATTGCAAGCAACCCTATTTTGACTCTACAACAAAAAAGGAACCAAAGCATTTTACTCTGATTCCTGTTGCTTATTTAAAAACATTTTTCACAATAAACCACACATTTGCAGGTCTCTCAGACAACCGCCGCATATAGTAGCCAAACCAATCGGTTCCAAACGGCACATAAACTCGAACAGTATAGCCTTCGCCCACTAATTTTTTCTGTAAATCTTCACGAATTCCATAAAGCATTTGAAACTCAAATCGCTCTCTCTTAATCTGTTTTTCTACTACAAACTTCTTTACGTTATGAATGATTTTTTCGTCATGAGTAGCAATAGCTGCGTACCGACCATCTACTAGATGCTGTTTTACTATTTTCAGATAATTCTCATCGACGTCGACTTTGTTTGGAAAAGCCACTTCAGTCGACTCTTTGTAAGCCCCCTTAACAAAGCGGACATTCGAAGCAATTTCGAATAGCTGTTCCAAATCCCTTTCCGTCCGATACAAATAAGCTTGCAGTACAATTCCAACATTGTCATATGTTTTTCGTAAATGCGTAAATATGTCGATAGCTGCTTGACAGTGAGCATAATCCTCCATATCGATTCTGACAAAAATCCGATGTTCCTGAGCCTTAAACACAATCTTCTCCATATTGCGTAAACATAAATCAGGGCTTATATCAAGACCAAGTGACGTCAGTTTTACTGACAAATGAGAAGAAACCTGAGCTGCTACGATAGCATCTAACGCTTTCAGACACATATAAGTGAATTGTCTTGCTTCCCCTTCGCTCGTCACAAACTCTCCTAAATGATCCAATGTTACAACACGTCCATCTTCATTTAGTTGCTTGATCTTCACAATTGCTTGTTCAATGGATTCCCCCGCCACAAATCTTTGTGCCCCTAAATGCCAACCGTATTTCTTCGCCCATTCATTCATCCGCTTGTTTTTCGCTAAAGACTGAAAGAATTTTCTCATTAATACTTCCATCTCTACTCCTCCATTGCGGCGAAAAGTGCATTGCAAAACACTAAACTCTACTTATGAGGTTGTAACTTTTCTAGCACTAGCGCAGTTTATTCATATCGAGTTCTCCCAATTTTTACCAAAAGAACGTCACATTCGGACAAACCTCATCGCACGTCCTGTGGACTTCAACTAACAAGTATCGACAATCGTCCCTGCTAGTTAGTTCGCTGATTACACTGTATTTTTTATTCCCTTGTCATCTATTAATCGATTTCTAACCTTGTGTAAAGATTACTGTATAAAATGCTTAAAGTCACTTCATTCTTTCACTACATAGTGCAATATTTAAGTTAATAAAGAAGCTACCAACCTTACTTGTAAGCAGTGATAGCTTCTTTCATGTAGGGCTTTGTTATTGTTGATAGTCGTAGTAGCCCTTAATTAAGGTCGAAACGATCTGCATTCATTACCTTTACCCAAGCAGCTATAAAGTCACGCACAAACTTCTCTTTGTTATCGTCTTGAGCATAAACTTCTACAATGGCACGTAGAACTGAGTTTGAACCGAACACTAGGTCAACTCTAGTTGCTGTACGTACTACTTCACCTGTCTTGCGATCACGTCCTTCATATACGCCTCCGTCTACAGGCTTCCACGCTACTCCCATGTCAAGCAAGTTAATAAAGAAGTCGTTAGTAAGTGTGCCTACACGATCAGTGAAAGCTCCGTGTTGTGTTCCACCGTAGTTAGTACCTAGAACACGTATACCGCCAACAAGTACAGTCATTTCTGGTGCAGTAAGGTTTAGCAGTTGTGCCTTGTCTAGTAGTAGTTCTTCTGGACTTACACTATACTGCTTCTTCTGATAGTTGCGGAAACCATCAGCGATAGGCTCAAGCACTGCAAAGCTTTCTAAATCAGTTTGCTCTTGTGTTGCATCGCCACGTCCTGGAGCAAAAGGAACGGTTACATCAAAGCCTGCATCTCGTGCAGCTTTTTCTACTGCAGCACTACCACCAAGTACAATCAAGTCGGCCATGCTGACTTTCTTATCTAGATGATTTTGAATGCTTTCTAGTACAGTAAGTACTTTTGTAAGTTGTTCAGGCTGATTCACTTCCCAATCCTTCTGTGGAGCAAGACGGATGCGAGCACCATTAGCACCGCCACGCATATCTGAGCCACGGAAGGTACTTGCTGAAGCCCAAGCAGTTGTTACTAGCTCGTTGATTGTAAGTCCTGAGTCTAGGATCATGACTTTAATCTTTTCTACCTCTGCATCTGTTAATTCATAATCAACAGCAGGTACAGGATCTTGCCAGATAAGAACTTCTTCTGGAACCTCTGGGCCTAGATATCTTGCACGAGGACCCATGTCACGATGCGTTAGTTTAAACCATGCACGAGCAAATACATCTGCAAACTCTTCTGGATTCTCATGGAAACGACGAGATATCTTTTCGTATTCTGGATCATAACGCAATGCCATATCGGCAGTAGTCATCATAGTCGGAACACGAACGGATGGATCTTCTGCATCTGGGGCAAGATCCTTCTCATCAGGATTTACAGCAAGCCACTGATATGCACCTGCAGGACTCTTTGTAAGCCACCATTGATATCCAAACAATAGATCAAAATAACCATTATCCCATTGTGTTGGATTAGCAGTCCAAGCACCTTCAATACCACTGGTGATGGTGTCACGCCCTTTGCCGGTGCCATGTGTACTTAGCCACCCTAAGCCTTGTGCTTCAATAGGAGCACCTTCTGGCTCTGGACCAACATGAGCAGCATCTCCTGCACCGTGTGTCTTACCAAAAGTATGGCCGCCGGCGATTAGTGCAACCGTTTCTTCATCGTTCATTCCCATACGTGCAAAGGTTTCGCGTATGTCGCGACCACTTGCAAGCGGATCTGGATTACCGTTTGGACCTTCTGGGTTAACATAAATAAGACCCATCTGAACGGCTGCAAGCGGATTCTCAAGCTCACGATCGCCTGTGTAACGCTTATCACCTAGCCAGTCCGTTTCAGTCCCCCAGTAGATGTCTTCTTCTGGATGCCAAACATCTGCGCGTCCTCCTCCAAAACCAAATGTCTTTCCGCCCATTGATTCAATAGCAACATTACCTGTTAGAATAAATAAGTCAGCCCAAGAGATCTTGTTGCCATACTTTTGCTTAATCGGCCATAGTAATCGACGGGCTTTATCGAGGTTGCCGTTGTCAGGCCAGCTGTTAAGTGGAGCAAAACGCTGTGTGCCAGTTCCACCACCACCACGGCCGTCACCTATACGATATGTACCTGCGGAGTGCCAAGCCATACGGATAAAGAATGGACCATAATGTCCATAGTCAGCAGGCCACCAATCTTGACTGTTCGTCATTAAATCGCGAAGATCCTGTTTAAGAGCATAGTAGTCTAACTTTTTAAATTCTTCTGCATAATCAAAGTCTTCTCCCATAGGGTTAGATTTTCTGTCATGCTGATGTAGAATGTTCAAGTTCAACTGGTTTGGCCACCAGTCTCTATTGGACGTACCAGTAGATTTGGGACTAGTAGCGCCACCGTGATGTACCGGGCACTTTCCAATGTTAGCAGTGTCTTTAGTTTCCATATTTGTTTCCCCCTTATGTGTAAATTATGTAGCAAATAATTATGCCTCTAGTCGTACGAAACTTATAAAATAGATAATAATATTATCATTACTAAAATAAATTTCTTAAAATAATTATTATTTATATTTATAATAACAAATCTAATTTTAAAATCAATACTTAATTATAATTATTATTAATTGAATCCCATTATCATTTATGATTTCGACAATTTTCTGTGAACACCCCCTTTCCATAAGGGGTGTAGAAAGCGAAACTTCAATGAAGTTGGAATGAGAAAAGCTTCGTACCGTAAAATGTTTATGTATAGGCCTATACGTTAATTATATATAACTAGGTTCATATTTTTCTAATTTTATGTGCCAAGTTCACAAAATATTAACTTTTATAAAAAAACATCACTCTTAACAAGAAGAGCGATGCTTTTTGTTTCTATCTAATATCGTTCGCCTACAAAAAAATCCCTTCACTTATAAGGAGTAAAGGGATTCTAATGGTTTGATTACCAAATAATAAACATTAAAATAACAGCTAGTACAATGCGATAAATCGCAAATGGCGTTAATTTAATGCGATTGATTAGCTTTAAGAAGAAACGGATAAAAACAAGTGCAAAAATAAAGGCACTAATAAAACCAACAATGAAAAATGGCATCACATCAGGAGTAAAATACTCCCAATACTTGACCACTTTTAATAAACTTGCACCAGCCATAACTGGCACTGCCATAATAAAGGTAAAATCAGATGCAGCTCGATAGCTCATTCCAAGAAGTACTCCACCGGAAATCGTTGACCCGGAACGCGAGAAACCTGGCCACAAAGCAATACATTGGAACAATCCAACTAAAAAGGCCTGTTTATATGTAATCTGGTCCACTGTTTGCGCTGTTAGCTTCGGACGAAACTTATCCGCTGCAATCATTAAAAAGGCACCAAAAAATAAGCCAATCACGACCGTGTTAATCGAAAATAAATGTTCATCAATATAGTCTTCAAATAATAAACCAATAACGGCCGCTGGCAAAAGTCCTATAATGACTTGGGTTAATTTTAACCTAGGACCCGACTTGCTTTCTCTCTTCTTTAAACCTAATAAATTCATAAATCGATTCCAAAATAGCACAACTACAGCTAAAATTGAACCAAGCTGAACAACGACTAAGAATGCATTAGAAACCTCACTACCGAAAAGCTCCTTTGATTTCAGCCATAAATCGTCCACAATAATCATATGCCCAGTAGACGAAACAGGAGCAAATTCTGTCAAACCTTCAACAAGCCCCAAAATTACGGCTACAAAAAATTCCCACAAACTCATCTTGCCACCTCATCATTTTTTCTAACAGTACAACATAAATTCTATCGCTACTTCAAAATAAAGTCTATTTATTTTAGCTGAAATAATCGACAACACCTAGTAATATTAAGGGTGTAAAGTATTTTTTTACCAAAGGCAGGGGGATTAACATGAAGGAAATTCAAATATTTGCTCATCGCGGCTCCAAGAAAACTCATCCAGAAAATACAATGATAGCATTTATCGAGGCGGAACGAGTCGGAGCTGATGGGATTGAATTAGATGTCCAGCTTAGCTCAGATGGAGAAATTGTCGTTATTCATGATGAAACGTTGGATCGGACAACGACCATGACAGGGTATGTAAAGAATTATAAGGCTGACGAATTAAAACAAGCAGATGCTGGTCTCTTCTTTTCAGAACAGTTCAGCGGCGAACGAATCCCCTTTTTAAGCGAAGTATTCCAGTGGGCCAAAGAAAATCAGTTAATCATGAATATCGAATTAAAAACAGATCGATTTGCATATAAAGGCATTGAACAAAAAGTCATTTCATTAATTCGCGAATTTCACTTTGAAGATCGGACGATTCTTTCCTCTTTTAATCATCGTTCTCTCGAAATCGCTAAAGACATTGCACCCGAGATTGAACGTGCGCTTCTTTTCAAAGAATTACCAGACGATATTGAAAGCATCTTAGCCCAGAAAGGTGAATCTGGGTTTCATCCAAAAAGAAAAACGGTTACGAAAAAACTTGTAAAATCTGCTCATAAGCTTGGCTATAAAGTCCGCCCCTGGATTGCTAATAAAAGAAAGAACATTTTGTTGCTGGCCAACCTTGGTGTCGATGCCATTATAACCGACTGTCCCGAAAAAGCAGTAAAGTTGTTAAGGAAAGAGCCTGAATCATCATTAACAGACAACTAACTGAATTGTCAATCGAATGTCGTCCACAAGAAAAATCATGTATATATTCACTAAGAAGGCTGTCCCTTTGGGACAGCCTTCTTCAAGCCATATTTATGAAATTTGATTAACGAAACGATGATCCGCCTAATTGTTGCTCAGCCATTTGTACTAAACGTTTTGTAATTTCGCCACCAACTGACCCATTTGCACGGGAAGTAGTGTCAGGCCCTAAATTCACGCCAAATTCACTAGCAATTTCATACTTCATTTGTTCAAGAGCTTGTTCTACTCCAGGTACTAATAATTGATTGCTACTATTGTTATTTGCCATGTTTATCACCTCCTAGTACTATTATCTTTCATTATCCGCAAATTATTATTGCCAATTTTTACATCATGAATGGCTATTTGACCTCATACAATTAGTTATACTGTAGTAATTTTAGGAGGGAAGTACATTGCAAATTCATGTCGTTCAGCCGGGCCAATCCTTATTTGGTATCGCTCAAACATATAGCGTCAGTGTAGACAGAATTATCGAAACAAATAAACTCCCCAATCCGAATCGTCTAGTCATCGGGCAAGCTATTGTCATCCCCATTATTGGGAGTTATTATTTTGTACAACAAGGAGACAGTCTCTATTCGATTGCACAGAAAGTTGGGGTGCCTTATGAGCAAATTGCACAAGCAAACGGAATCTCCACGACAGCTCCATTAAAGGTAGGAACCCGTATTTATATTCCAGCTCGAAGAAAAACCACTGCTGAATTTAATGGATACGTGGAGCCACGAGGTGAAACCGTTGCAGAAACGCTCGAAACATCAGCCAGAGAAACTGCCCCCTATTTAACCTATCTTGCCCCTTTTAGCTTTCAAGCATTACGAGATGGTTCATTAAAAGAACCACTTTTAAATAACTTTCCAGACATTGCAAGAAGGAATCGTAACGTCTTAGTTATGGTCATTACCAACCAAGAAAATGACCAATTTAGTGATGAACTTGGTCAAATTATTTTAAACAATACGTCTGTGCAAAATAAATTTCTAAATAATATCGTTGCCACAGCTAAAAAATACGGTTTTAGAGATATTCATTTTGATTTTGAATTTTTACGACCTGCTGACCGCGAAGCGTACAATCAATTTTTGCGAAAAGCAAAAGCACGCTTTAAAAGGGAAGGCTGGTTTATTTCGACAGCCTTGGCACCCAAAACAAGTGCCGAGCAAAAAGGACGTTGGTATGAAGCACATGACTACAAAGCACACGGCGAGATTGTAGACTTTGTTGTCATCATGACCTATGAATGGGGCTACAGTGGAGGACCGGCAATGGCTGTATCTCCCATTAATTCAGTTCGCCAAGTGTTAGAATATGCAATTACTGAAATGCCTTCCAATAAAATTCTTATGGGTCAAAATCTATATGGCTACGATTGGACACTGCCATTCGTGCAAGGCACAATCGCAAAAGCCGTTAGTCCTCAACAAGCGATTCAATTAGCTGTAACAAACAATGCCGCTATTGAATATGACAAAAAAGCACAAGCTCCTCATTTCTCTTACAGAGACAAAGCAGGAAAAGAACATGAAGTATGGTTTGAAGATGCCCGTTCCATTGCGGCAAAGTTTGAACTATTAAAAGAATTGAAACTGCGCGGGATGAGCTATTGGAAACTAGGCATTTCCTTTCCGCAAAATTGGCTCCTCATTAGTGAGTATTTCAACGTAAGAAAACGTGTTTAACTTGGAAAAGCGGAACCGGCTTGGTCAGCCCCGACAAGTGCTGGAGGGCCAGAAGATGAAGTCGCTCTTTGACTTCATCAGCTGGACCGAAGCATCTCGAGGGGCTAGCCGGTGGAGCTGGACATCAAGAAAAGCGGAAGGTGCCCGTTCAGCGGCGTACGGACTGGACCGCTCCGTATGGGAAAAAGTGAAACTTCCATCAGTGGCAATTTTCCACTGATGGTTAGTTGAACCATTCGGGGTTTTAGAGGCTGTTTATCCCCCAAAGCTATACTTTTTATTTTTATTAAAATTGTAGGGGGATATTACAGCCTGTTAAACCGGGATAAAGGAAACACGAAGAGTGCGCTAGCACGATTCGATGTTGACTTATCGTAAGGAGGAGCGGGAAGTCCGATAGACGCTGGGCACCTGGAGCTAGACACCGGTATACATCGAAAACTTTAAACCCTTATCCTTTAAAAAAGATCGTCATGGGTCCCATTGATCCTATGACGATCTTTTTTTGAATGAATGCCAAGCAACTAAATATCATTCTCCATTATGAACTAGATTGCTTTTGACTATACTAGATAATGATTTTTGAAAGGTGGAGAATTATGCTTCGCGTCATTCTTAGTAACGGCAACTACTCGCGAATTCCGCGGATTATGAAATTATTATCCATGATTATTGCTTTTTTACTTCTGTTTGGTTCACTCATTCACTTTATTGAACCAAAAACGTTCCCTACTATCCACGAAGGGGTTTGGTGGGCTGTTGTCACGATTTCTACCGTTGGGTATGGTGATTACTCTCCTTCAACCGTGCTTGGAAGGTTCATTGGGAGTGTGCTCATTTTAACGGGAGCGGGCGTTGTTACCTCTTATTTTGCCTCTATCTCAAAAGCAACCGTTACAAACGAACAGCAATTACTAAAAGGAACAAAAGCATTTCATGGAACAGGACACTACATCATTATCGGATGGAACGAACGATCAAAAGGAATTATTCAAGAACTTCATGAAAGAAAACACGAACTCAATATTGTCTTAATCGATAGTACATTAAAAGAGCATCCCCTGCCGCGAACAAACATTCATTTTGTTCAGGGACGAGCTACTGTAGACTCTGTTTTACTAAAAGCGAATGTAAAAGAGGCATCACTTGTGTTAATCACGACCGATTATCGTCAAAATGAATTTCAAACAGATATGTTCTCGATTTTAACCTTACTTGCTGTTAAAGGACTGAATCCGAATGTATACTGTCTTGTTGAAATTTTAACAAATGAACAAAAAGAAAATGCAAGAAGAGCTGGTGCTGATGGCTTGGTGGAAACGAACAAATTTGCAAGTGAATATATGCTGCATTTCTTATTTTCTGGTCAAACTGTAGAATTTCAAGGAGAAGAGGCAGATTTTCATATTGCTAAACTTGCGATGAAACACGAGTGGACAAAGTGTACTTTTCAACAATTAAGTAGCATTTTATTAGGACAAGAGATTCTTTTAGTTGGGATTATTAGGGAAGGAGAAAAACGATTCAAACCACCTGCAAATACACAACTACAGGCTAACGACTCATTACTTATTATTGCAGAAAGTTTTTAAGTAATTGTACATACTGTTTGATTTGAGTATACATTATTTAGAACATACATAGATAATTTTCACTTCATGAATAAAGATTGTTTTATTCGTCACTCCGCTCATAAAAAAACAGACCTATAAAAGGTCTGTTCTCGTTTTGTCTATTACTCACCTAAATCAACATTATGGTGCACTTGTTGAACATCTTCTAAATCTTCTAATGCATCAATCATTTTTTCAAATTGTGCTTGTGCATCCGCTTCAAGGGTTACATCATTTTGTGCAAGCATTGTTAATTCAGCAACTGTAAATTCAGTAATACCTGCAGTTTTAAATGCTTCTTGCACAGCATGGAATTGGTCAGGTTCAGCATAGATAATAACCGCTTCATCTTCTTCAACAATGTCACGTACATCGACATCTGCTTCCATTAACAGTTCAAGCACTTCATCTGCTGTTTTTCCTTCAATCCCGAAAACAGCTGTGGCATCAAACATATAAGCTACAGATCCACTTACTCCCATGTTACCGCCGTTTTTACCAAAAGCAGCCCGCACATCTGATGCTGTACGGTTTACGTTATTTGTTAATGCATCTACAATAACCATTGATCCGTTTGGTCCAAAACCTTCATAACGAAGTTCGTCATAGTTTTCGTCTGAACCACCTTTGGCTTTTTCTATCGCACGTTCAATAATCGTTTTCGGTACATTATATGTTTTAGCACGCTCAAGAACCACTTTTAACGCACCATTTGATTCTGGATCTGGTTCACCTTGTTTAGCTGCTACATAGATTTCGCGTCCAAACTTAGCATAAATACGACTCGTATTTGCATCCTTTGACGCTTTCTTTTCTTTAATATTATTCCACTTACGACCCATTATGAACACTCACTTTCTCAACTTTGAATCTACACTAGATAATATTATACCTCAAATTCCTATTTGTTAAGAGTCTTATTAAAAAAAACGACAGGTGACCACTAATGATGTTAGAAAAGCTTAATATACCCGTTCGCGTTCAAAATGGTATACCTTCTTATCCAATAACAAAAGGCAATTCATCCTGATGAAGAATTGCCTTTATTACCTGCATCTAGTTGCTTTGTCATTATTTCAATCGTTTTTCTAATTCTTCTTTCTTTGCTTCATATCCAGGTTTACCAAGAAGCGCAAACATATTTACTTTATAGGCTTCAACACCTGGTTGGTCAAACGGATTCACTCCAAGAAGGTACCCACTCATCGCACATGCTTTTTCAAAAAAGTACACAAGATAACCAAATGTGTAAGCATCCATTTCCGGGATAGACACAATTAAGTTCGGAACTCCACCATCCGTATGAGCAAGCAATGTTCCTTCAAATGCTTTGTTATTCACAAAAGCAACCGTTTCACCTGCTAAATAGTTTAAACCGTCCAAATCATTTTCAGCCTCTTCAATCGTAAGTTCACGACGTGCTTTCTCGACCTTAATCACCGTTTCAAATAAATCACGGCGTCCCTCTTGAATATATTGCCCTAATGAATGAAGATCAGTTGAAAAATTAGCCGAAGCCGGGAAAATTCCTTTTCCATCCTTCCCTTCACTTTCTCCAAATAACTGCTTCCACCATTCAGAAAAATACTGCAAACCAGGTTCATAATTGACAAGCATTTCAATTGTTTTTCCTTTATTGTAAAGAACATGGCGGGCCACTGCATATTGATAGGCCTGATTTTCACTAAGCTCAGAAGAACTTAAATCAGCTTTGGCCGCCTGAGCTCCTTGCATCATTTGATCAATATCCGCTCCACTAACCGCAATTGGAAGCAAGCCTACTGCTGTTAATACAGAATAACGACCTCCAACATCATCCGGAATGACAAATGTTTCAAGACCTTCTTCCGTTGCCAAGTTTTTCAATGCGCCTTTTGCTGCGTCGGTTGTTACAAAGATTCTGTCCTTTGCTTCTTCTATGCCATATTTTTCTTCTAATAGCTTGCGGAAAATACGAAAGGCAAGCGCTGGTTCAGTCGTTGTTCCTGATTTAGAAATCACATTGATTGAGAAATCCTTATCTGCTAAAACATCCATGACATCCCCAATATATGTAGAACTAATATTATTGCCGACATACAAAATTTGAGGTGTCTTTCTTTGCTCAGAAGATAACAAGTTATAGAAACTATGCTGCAACATATCAATTGCCGCACGTGTCCCTAAATATGAACCACCAATTCCAATGACTACTAATACATCAGAATGCCCTTGAATTTTAGCTGCTGCTTTTTTTATGCGTGAAAATTCCTCTTGATTATAGTCAGTAGGTAAGTCCACCCATCCTAAAAAGTCGTTTCCTTGTCCTGTTTTTTCATGCAAAGAATGATGTGCCACCTTAACGGCATCCTGTAAATAGGTCATTTCGTGTTCTCCAAAAAATGATAATGCTTTTGAATAATCGAAACGTACATGAACCATGTTATTAGTTCCTCCCTTTTTTCTGTTACCCCTTGTTTAGAAAAACCAAGCATGTTAGCTTAGATTACTCTGTATCCCTATAGACTCACTGTCTATCCCTTATGTATAGCATATAACTTCAGCTATCCTGCTTGCATCATTCATCAGAAAAATGTCCTCATCCCAAAATTTCTAGCTGAGCTTATAATGAAGCTCGTAAAATAGCTAATACATCTTCACGATTCAGCACTTTAAAACGACCAAAATCACCATTAAACATCGTTTTATCTGCCATCACTTCTAACTGAGTATCATCAATATTATAATCAGCTAAACTTGATGGTGCCCCTATACTGCTCCAAAATGTACGTAACGCTTCAATACCTTCAAGTGCTGTCTCTTCAGCTGTTTTCCCTTGGGGATCAACAGCAAACACTCTTACAGCCAGCTGCTTAAAGCGTTCCACATTTTCTGGCAATACATGCTTCATCCAATTTGGGAATAGAATAGCTAGTCCACCGCCATGAGGTATATCATACACTGCTGAAACCGCATGTTCAATATTATGGCTTGCCCAATCTCCTTGATATCCAACCTGAAGCGTTCCATTTAATGCAATCGTTCCTGCATATAGAATGGTTGCCCGGTGCTCGTAATTTTCAAGATCCTCTAATAGCTTAGGTGCCGTTTCCATTACCGTTAGTAATAACGACTCACAAAAACGATCTTGAAGTGGAGCATGCGTAGTTGGATGAAAATATTGTTCAAATACATGACTCATCATATCTACAATACCATAAACCGTTTGATTTTTTGGAACTGAAAATGTATGTACAGGGTCCAAAATTGAAAACTGTGGGAATGTATGTGGACTACCCCAACCTAGCTTTTCATTTGTTTCCCAATTTGTAATAACAGAACCTGAGTTCATCTCTGAACCTGTTGCAGCTAGTGTTAATACCGTTCCAAATGGCAAGGCTTCTTGAACGGTGGTTTTCTTGCTCATAATATCCCATGGATCTCCATCATATTTCGCTCCTGCGACAATCGCTTTTGTACAATCAATTACGCTGCCGCCTCCAACCGCAAGGGCAAAATCAATGTTCTCTTCCTTACAGATTGCCACCCCTTTTCGAACCGTTGAAATACGAGGATTTGGCTCAACTCCACCAAGTTCAAACACTTCTGCATCAATTTGTGCCAATTCGCTAAGAACTCGATCGTACAAGCCATTCCTTTTTATACTTCCCCCACCATAAACAAGTAAAACCTTTTGACCAACAGGAATTTCATTTTTCAATGCCTGTAATTGATCTCTACCAAAGATTAATTTAGTAGGATTCTTAAAAATAAAGTTCTCCAAAACGGATCATCTCCTTTTCTTCATTATCCTCAAAATAATCCATTAAATACAAAATATTCACCTAAAAATTTCATGCATAAATGTTAATCTCAATGAATCAAAATAACAGGAGAAACAAATATTTCAGAAAAAGGAGGTAGCATAATGAGCGGTATTCAAAGATTAGCTCTTATTTTTACTATTATTGGTGCAATCAATTGGGGATTAATTGGCTTTTTCCAATTCGATTTAGTAGCTGCTATATTCGGCGGACAAGATGCTGCATTATCCCGTATCATTTATGGCATTGTTGGTATTGCTGGCCTCATTAACCTTGGTCTTCTCTTTAAACCAAGTGCTGAAGTTTCAAGAGCCTCTCAAACACGACCAACTCGATAAGAAAAACGTAAGGCGCCCGTTTAGCGACGTAGGGACTGAGGCCCACACGAACTTCAAATAAATAAAACAAGCGCTTATAAAATCGGTTTCTTTTTATATTTCCCCAGGACTATATCAATCCTGGTTTTTTTATGTTATAGCACTTGTTCTTACTTCACTGTTATTTTTATTTATGAAAAAAGCTGCCCTCTGAAGAGAACAGCCTTTTTTCATTATTTTTTAATTAAATCTTCACGTTGAGATTGTTCAATCCACTCTTGAAGTTTATCTTTTAACGTATTGAAGCCTTCAGATGAGTCATTTGTAGTTGTTTTGATAGCAGAAGCTGTACGGTGTTTCTTCGGAGCTTTTTTAGCAGGAGCTTCTGTACGCTCAGGAGCTTCTTCCGTAGCACGAATTGATAAACCAATTTTCCCAGCATTTTCATCAACTGAAAGAACTTTAACTTGTACTTCATCTCCAACTTTTAAGTGGTCGTTGATCTCTTTAACAAATCCGTGAGTTACTTCAGATATGTGAACTAATCCTTGTGTTGATTCATCAAGTGCAACAAACGCACCATATGGTTGAATTCCTGTAACTTTACCCGTAACTACTGAGCCGATTTCGAATTTTTGTGTCATAAAAACACTCCTATTTTAATATATATTTTTTCGCCATTCACGCAATAAAAAATTATATCATACTTTGGCTGATAAATCAAAAAATACTTTTCCAGAAACTTTCTCTCATTCTCAGTATTCGCTATAATGTAGATTTGACTCATCGAAAATCATATACTTTCTTATCTAATACGCACAGGGACCGGATTCATTGTAAATCCGGTCCCTGTTTCATTAGTCTTCGCTATTGATATTTTTTCATAAATCGTTCGATGCGGCGAATGGCTTCTTGAAGTTGTTCCATTGATGAAGCATAGGAGCAGCGAATATGACCCTCTCCACTTTCACCAAATACATCACCAGGAACAACGGCTACTTTTTCTTCGACTAACAGCTTCTCAGCAAACTCTTGTGAAGATAAGCCTGTTTTCCGAATAGACGGAAAAGCATAAAAAGCTCCACCAGGCTTGTGACAGTCTAACCCAATCTCATTAAAAGCCTTCACAATATAATTGCGTCTTCTCCGATAGCTTCGTCTCATTTCTTCCACATCGTTCATGCCATGCCGCAATGCTTCAAGTCCCGCATATTGCGCCATAGTTGATGCACACATAAGCGCATATTGATGAATTTTTAGCATACCCTCTGAAATTTCTTTTGGTGCACAAACAAATCCTAAGCGCCAACCTGTCATCGCAAATGCTTTTGAAAATCCGTTTAATAAAATCGTTCGTTCATGAAGTCCATCAAGAGCTGCAAATGAAGTATACTCCTCGTCATAGGCAAGTTCCGCGTAAATTTCATCGGAAATGACCACTAAATCATGCTTCTTTACAACGTTAGCAATCGCTTCTAAGTCTTGCTTACCTAACTGAGTCCCAGTTGGATTATTCGGTGAACAGATTAAAATAGCTTTTGTTTTAGGGGTAACCACAGCTTCAATTTGTTCAGCCTTTATTTTAAAATCATTTTCTGGCAATGCTTGAACCGTTACTGGAATCCCACCAGCCATTGTCACTAACGGGGCATACGCCACAAAGCATGGTTCAACCACAATGACTTCTTCACCTGGATTTAAAATCGCCCGCATAGCAAGATCGATTCCCTCGCTCGCACCAACCGTTACAATAATTTCATCTTTAGGGTCATAAGAAACATGAAACTGTTTATTCATATAGTTCGCAATTTCTTCTCTTAACTCGATTAAACCAGCATTAGCTGTATACGAAGTATACCCTTCTTCTAACGAACTAATTGCCGCTTCACGAACCGTCCAAGACGTAACAAAATCTGGCTCCCCCACCCCTAGTGAAACGACACCTTCTATATTTGCCGCTAAATCAAAAAATTTACGAATCCCAGATGGTTTTAGGTCTTGAACTAGATTTGACACATAACTCGTTTTAATCATGGAGACACCACAATCCGTTTATCATCATCAGTTTTTTCAAAAATTGTGCCATCATGTTTATACTTTTTCAAAATAAAATGAGTAGCTGTCGAAACAACCGATTCTAATGTAGCTAGTTTTTCAAATACAAATTTAGCTACATCATTCATAGAGCGTGCTTTAATAATTACTGATAAATCATAAGCACCAGACATTAAGTACAACGATTCTACTTCTTCAAAGAGGTAAATTCTTTTTGCCACTTCATCAAAGCCTACACCACGCTTTGGTGTTACTTTCACTTCAATCATCGCCATGACGCCTGCATATTCATCTACTTTTGCCCAGTTAATGATCGTAGAATACCGCACAATTACACGCAGTTCTTCTAATTTTTTTAACGTGGTTTCGATTTCCTCTGCTGACAATTCCGTCATTTTAGCCAGGTCATTTAAGTCAATCCGACTATTATTTTCAACAATACGTAGTACTTCCAATTCTTGTTCATTCAAGTGCATTGGAGATCCTGGTTAAAATCAACTATACGAAACAGTAATATTCCGTATAAACATATAAAATATTGATTTTATATTTCAAATTGATTGAAACCAGGATTCACCTCCTTTTCAGTTAATTTGTTTTCAAAAAAATAGATGTGGGTAAACCGCCAAAGTAATTTCATTCTATTTACCCCATAACGTTTTAATATCTTGCCTTCTTTTGTTGTGAGGTTACATTGTTTCTTTTTCGGATAAAGAGCGGTAATGTATCCTTCATATGTTTCTCCATTTCTTTTGACATAGCGAATCAAATCTCTGTGTCGGAAGCCATACACTTCTTCTGTTTTCTTCTTTGAACGTCTTCTCATCGGTTTAATCAACCAATCTTTTATGTGACATTGTTCAGGTGAAACCTTTAACTGGGAAAGGACAATCGCATCATTGGAGTGTGATTTTTCAATGCACCAATCGATTCGTCTATTCGCCGTGTCCCCCCCTGAAGTAAGGGTAACAGTTGCCATTTTCTGTAATTCCTGTTGTAAATAGGCTTTCCCTTGCATAACATGCATTGCATCTTGAAAATGAATCGGTTTCCCATTGATTTTTTTAAAAAATCGATCCGCATGTGTCATTTCTTCCCCTGTTACTTGTTCATGGCAGGAAGGGCATAAGGTAATTAGGTTGTGAATGGAGTCCGAACCCTTTACTCTTTTAGGAATAATATGATGAGCTTCGAGTCTCCCATCCTTTTTCCCACACTCTTGACAAGTAAAATCATCTCGCATCAAAGTAGCTTTTCTTAGGTTTTCATCCAAACGATTGGATTGTTGATATTCAAAGCGATAAGGCTGGCTCCCTTTTTCTAACTTTCGAATATCGATTGAAACATTTTCCAAATGAATGGAATCCACTCGAATCCATTTTTTCAATTGATTCAATACCCGAAGCGTGGTCTCTTTTTTCTGTTTGATACTAGGAGCGATTCTCCTTTTCCTTTTAGAAGTAGAACGGTTAGAAAAACGTTTTGGACGATATTTTTTATGAGATCGTTTATATTTTCTATATCCTCTTCTTACATCCATTTTATCTTTTACATCCATACGATGCTCGATGGTTCCTTTAAATACGGGCTTGTTTTTCGTTTTACATTCTTGAACAAGCGCAACACCTGTACATTTCGAACCATCGTCTATATTAAAATGGATCGGTGTTTGATAGATTTCTTCTTCTGGCACTTCTTTAAACAGTCTAATAACCATTGGAAACTTTTGAATCAATTTCGCTTTTCTCTTTCGAATGAGATACCATCCTTTGTTTTCATTTGTAGGAGAAAGCTTTTTCCCACAAACATCTAGCACAAAGCAATATGAAACCATTTCTGGCCAACCTCCCCTAAAGGGTATTGTTCTCCTTGCCGAAGTCATCAGACGGGATATGTGCGTTCGCTGTTAGTTTCCAAGAGGTAGGAAACGGTCTTACTTAGCACTCATAGAGCCTTAGACTGGAAAAACATCCAAGGGTACAACTTTACCGCTCCCTGACAACGTAGTTCATCGTGCTATCTTCTTTTCAAAAGACTACACTCACTGAGGCCTGAAAGCATGAAACAGATCCTATAAAACCGACACCTCTCGATTTTATATGATTTTTTACAATTTTATACGAAATAAAGTTAACTGTTTCAAGCTCCTTTGACATCTACAATGATGATTTAGCTGGCAGAATACCATTCCCGTTCTTTTCTCATACTAAACGTAAATCGTTTCTTATATGACAATAGAAGTATCCATAAAGAATGGTTTTGCTTTTCATCCTCAATTCATTTTTCATGAGGTTGATCTGTCAGAATAAACTCTTCATATTATACCAAACTTCAAGCTTAATCTGTTATACAAATTTTGTTTTTACGATTCAAATTTTCCACTTCTGTTCTGTAACAGATTATTTTTAAAATTTTCATTAAGGAAGGATACATATGACAATAAAAGGAATAGAAAAAGTTGGACAAATAGATATTTATTTTGAACAGTATCAAACGGATGAGTCACGTCCGACGCTTGTGTTGCTACATGGATTTTTGTCTTCTACCTTTAGCTATCGTAAGCTAATTCCTTATTTAACAAACCACTTTAACGTGATTGCGCTAGACCTACCTCCATTTGGACAGAGTGGAAAAATCTATCGCTATACATATTCATTTGAAAATATCGCTCAGTCCATCGTCCATTTTTTGAGAAAAAAAGGACTGACATCATTCACAATTATTGGTCATTCCATGGGTGGACAAATCGCCTTACAATTAACAAAAAATCACCCTGACCTCATTGAGCGGGCTATCCTTTTGTGTAGCTCTGGATACTTACCTGGCTACTCAAGAAAAATGAAAGCGCTCAGTTATATGCCCTTTTTCTCATTAGGCGTTCGCTATCATCTTGCTAAATCTGGTCTCGAAAAAAACCTTGAAAATGTCGTTTATAATAAAAAATTAATCGATGATGCCATGCGACATGGGTATTTACAGCCGTTTACAACAGGCTGGCAAATCTTTCGGGCATTAGGGAGGATGGTGCGTGATAAACAGGACGACTTAGTAGAGGACGAGCTAAAAACGATTCACAAGCCCTGTCTGCTCATTTGGGGACGTGAGGACCAGGTTGTTCCGCTCAATATCGGTGAACGCCTTGCTTCAGACTTACCTCGCTCAGAACTCGTCGTTTTAGACAAGGCAGGGCATCTATTGCCAGAGGAAAGACCAGAAACAGTATCTCAATTAATTCAGGACTTTTTCTTAGAAAAACACGACTTGTCTCCCTAATGGCGAAAGTCGATGTTGCATCTTTACTATCATCCATCAGATATAAATTCTGATAGTAAAAAAAGCTGAGGCAAAGGGACCGAAACCCTTTGTCTCAGCTAATGTTTAAAGAGGACATTAACAGCTAACAAAAATATAATTATTACTAATTAAATCTATTGACTATTTCAGTAGATTTTTATTATGCTTATTTTAGTTAAAATTTGGATGGATTTTCCTGTTAAGCTACCTATTGGAAAAATAGCTAAGGAAATAGGCGTAACACTAGACACACTTCGTCGTTGGGAGAAAGAAGGAAAAATTACTTCCGAACGAACTACGGGTGGTCATCGTCGCTACGATTTGGACCAAGTGTTGGCTTATATAAAAGAAAAGAAAAATAAAACAATAGAAAAAATAGCGATTGGATACGCTAGAGTTTCAACGCAAAATAAAAAAGATGACAAAGAAAAGCAACAAAAGTTGCTTTCTCATAAATATGATCTGAGATGTTCATCGTAAAGGAACCGGACGCTTTCGCAGGAAAGGAACCTTTTATCCTTCGGGAAGGTGAAGATTACCTCCTGTTTTACTTTTGATTATTACATCAAACGGTTGTGGGATACGCGGAAATGACAGTCGTGTTTTTGGACTGTACAGCAGCCAACTGGCACAACCAAGACCTTTCCGCTCAAGAAAGGAGCGAATTACTCGAATATCTAGATATTTATAGGTTTATCCTTAGATTTATATAGATTTTTGAGACCAGAGCAGCTGGCGTTATTTCTAATGATTATTAGTTTTTCAGCTACCTGCAAATATTGATTTATATCCAGTTTTTCTTCAAAAGAAAATTCATAGATAGCTTTTAACCTATTTGCTAGTTCAACATGATTCTCTGCTTCTGATACGGCAAAAATGGCATCTGCAATTTCAGGCTCGTAATTTTCTCGCCCCATATTAAATGGGTCCCACTCTTGCAATACATGAACAAGAGCCAAATTCATTTGTTGTATATTCATTTCCTTATCACCTGCACATTTACTTTTTGAACATGATATCATATCCAAAAAACAAAAAGATATAAAAGTTTTTACTCAAACTTTCATATCTTTTTAGGAAAATGGCAGGTGCTTTATGAATAAAATAGTTAAACAAATCTTTTTGTTACCCGTTCATTCTTCAACATAAGGATCCTTCTCATACGCTGGCAAGTCTCCAAATGATGTCATAATTCCCTCTTCATCTAGCGCATCCTCTAATTGTTCATGCTGAGTATTTGGGTAAACCCTTACTGGATGCTCCCCCGTAATATCTACAGCTGCAAAGTTTTCATAATCCTCAACATACCCAATATTCTCTTCCGATTCGACATACATATCTTCATAATCTGCTGGTGGTCGCACAAAGTCAGACGGCGATTCAGAGGTTCCATAGCTTGCTACCTCCTGCCAAGTATCTTCGGAATCATAGGCAACCGACTCTTTTCGATCATCAAAATCAAACTTTCCAAACGGAGGCATGGATACTTCTTCTTCAATCGGCCGATTATGTGAAGTGTGCTGTGACGGAGAATGTTCAACACAAAACGTCGTTGTCGGAATGGCTTGTAGACGTTCAACAGGAATTTCTTTTCCACACACTTCGCATGTTCCATACTGACCAAGCTCTATCGCTTTTAATGCATGATTAATTTCCTTTAACTCCTGTTGTGTATGTTCATGTAGTGCCAAGTCCTTTTCACGCTCGTACAGCTCTGTCGCATCATCAGCAGGATGATTATCATAGCTAGATAATTCCCCCATAGAATCATGAGCATGGCTTCTTAACAAATCAAAATGATCGTGTACAACATGCTCCGCTTCTCTTTTCAATTGTTGCAATTGGTGTTTAAACTTATCCAGTTGCTCATTCGATACCATCCTCAAACACCCTTTCCTGTCATTCTGTCATTAGTATGACTAACTAGGGGTAATTCCACTAAGGTAGTTTCTTCCGCAGACAAATGAATAAGCATTTTGGAAAGATGGCTAAAAAACGACCAGTCAATTCGTTTTATAACGATTCATTCTTATTCTTAGGATTTATCAATTGTTCTTCTAGGTGCTTCGTTTTTAACTCTTCCTTTTTCGAATATCGAATGATGAAACGCATCGTAAGGACAGCAGCAACTAAAAAAATGATACAAGTAATGGCAGCCGGTATATATTCTGATTTATCTTCTGGAAAATAAAGAAACATACTACCGAGTATTGCTTTACTCATCGTCTACTTCCTTTCTAAGTTACAGGTATTTAGGTCATTATAACAATTCCTAGAATAAACTACCAATATAATCCAAAAAGAAACCCCTCCAATTACTGTTACACTACCATATATATCGAATACAAAAAAAATAGTGGATCCCCCTGAAGGATCCACTGTTACATATTAAAATTTCTAATTATAAAATGTCACCTTTCATACAATTATCAAAGCCGATAAATCCCCAGTACATACCATGCATCAAAATAGGCACAGCAAGTACTGCCTGTGTATCATGTGTTTCAAGAATGGCTCTCTCCCTATCCGGGCAATCCTTTACCGTATCATTAATCATGCCACCACGAGATAATTCATCATACCATCTTCTAAACCCCTGCTTTTGATAAGAGAAATTTTGTAAAAGCGGATTGTTTAGCTGTGCTTCAACTAATTCATTAACCCACTCAAACTGTAGACTAATGACTAAATCATCCTCTGCACCCTTTTTATTTTCAAAAATGTAAACTCGATCCGCATCTACCATATGACCTAGCATAGACAAAGTACGTTCAATGGCTTTTTCATAATCTGGTATGGTCAATAATAAATTTGTTGCTTTGAAACTCCCTGAGAAGCCTATCTGCTTATGAATTAATTCTTCATCCTCTTTCCGGTCCGTAATATTCCCTTACGTAATTTTATTAATCACAACATCAACCACTGGTTTATCACCAGGTGCTACTTCAACATTAGTAATAGCATCGACAACATCCATACCTTCAATGACTTGTCCAAAAACAGTATGTTTATGATCAAGCCATGGTGTACCACCGTTTTCTAAGTATGCCTTAATGATTTCCTCTGGGTAACCCGCTTGCTTCATTTGCTCACCCATACGTTCATCTACCTTTGGAGCTTGTACAATAAAGAATTGGCTGCCATTCGTTCCAGGTCCAGCATTCGCCATTGAAAGCGCACCACGTAGATTGAAAGCATTCATTGAAAACTCATCAGCAAATGGCGCACCCCAAATACTTTCTCCACCCATACCAGTTCCAGTTGGATCTCCACCTTGAATCATGAAATCTTTAATAACGCGGTGAAAAATAATTCCTTCGTAATAGCCGTTTTCTGCATGTGTTAAAAAGTTCTCCACTGTTTTTGGTGCAACCTCTGGAAATAATTTGATTTTAATATCTCCAAGTGTTGTTTGCATAAGAACCGCTTTCTCATTTTCACGCACATCAGTTGTTAACTGTGGGAAATCTGTCATATGTATGTACCCTCTTTCCATTATTTTTAATGAATCAGATCCAAATGAACCTTCAATTGTTCACTTTACACGATTTTATAGGAAAAGCGCAAGGCATCCGTTTAGCGACGTATGGACTGAGGCCCACACGATGTGGGTCACACAGACGTTGCCACAGGACGTGGCGACCTTATCTGTGTTCATCCCCTGAGATAAAGGAAACACGAAGAGCGGTAGCGATTCGATGTTGACTTATCGAATGGAGGAGAGGGAAGTCCAGTAGTCGCTGGGTGCCTGGAGCTAGACAATAGGAAAAGCGCAAGGAGATACAAAGCATTCCAATACTAATAAACGAACGATTTATGTATCATAAGAATAGATCAAAACAGAAAGGTGGAAAAGCTATGCCAGTAGCAGAAGTGAAAATCGGTGATATTGTAACAGCGATTAATAAAACGGGCAAATATATCGGAGAAGTGACGGAAGACCGTAACAATGCCTATTTAGTAAGAATATTAGCGGTATTGAAACATCCAATGCAAGGTGATTTGCATAATCCAAAACAAACAGATGTAGCGATGTTTCATCAACGTCGTGCACTCGCTTATCGCGAACAAACAAACGTTCCGAAAAATATGGTTAAACCATATGAAGGAGAAATCCCAGATTATCAATCATCGCTCAAAGAAGCCGTAATAACAATGAAAGAAACTCTATCCGAGACGGATAACGACTTTAACAGTCTCAGTTTAAAGCACCTAGAACAATTAGAAATAGATTACTTCAAGTAATACATAAAAGCCAAATCAATAGTAGTTGATTTGGCTTTTATAAGGCTAAATGATTTAATACTTTTGACAAGTCAATGCGATCTCCAATCGTTGTTGGCTCATGCCTTCTCATATAACTTTTATCTTTTTCGACTAATTTAAAGATATTATATGTCGTTAACGCATCATCTAATGCGCGATGATGATTGCCTGTCCCTTCTTTTCCATAAGCTTGGACCGCCTTCCAAAGACCCGTTTGATTTTGATCTCCGAAGAAACGCTTGTACTCCATGCAAAGATCCATTTGCTTGCCGGTAAAAGGAAACTGAGCATTGATTTTATTACAGTTTTGCTTTAATACCTTCATATCCATATTGCCCCAAGTTACAACAGTAGTCGGATAATCTGTATCTACTTTTTTTAATACAGTCACTAATTCTTCAAATGACATACCACTTTCAATTTGACTTTGACCAATATTTAAAAATTTCTTACAGCGCTCCGTTAATTTTGGAAACCTTTTTGGAATCACAAATGATGAGAACTGCTCCTGAATGGAATCTCCGATAACAGACACAAAACCAACTTCAATAATTTCTGGATAAAATCCAGCTGGGTTACCTCTTCCTTGAGGCATTGTAAACTCAAAATCAATAAATAAATACTGCTGTTGCTCTTCCACAAATTTCCCTCCTTTTTCTATTAAACTCCGACTTGAATCTTTATCAAGTATTATAGCAGAAAAATTGTTAACATTCAGGCTGTTTTCCCTATTTATACATAATTTTCTAACAAATCATTAATCACCTTAATCTTTTATTGCTTTTTGCCGATATACTTATTAAAACTATATTAGTTAGGAAGTTGGACTATGCGCAAGTTTCTCGGTTATCTGTTAATCATATCCATTGTCCCAATGATAATAGCCCTTATTTTTCTAACCTATCAGGAATGGGCAAAAGCTGAAGGAATTCACAAAGTTCTTGATGACAAGATTTCAGTTGATACTATTCATTTAGAACAGACAAGCTATATGACAGATTCTAAAGAAAAGATTATTAGTGAAATATCACTGAATAAGAAACGAATAAATCTACGTGATGATGAGATTCCCTCTTTTTTAAAAGAGCTGTTTGTCGTCATAGAAGATCGACAATTTTATCAACATGCTGGGATTGATGCTGCAGCGATAAGTCGTGCCTTGCTCATCAATAGTAAAAGCGATTCAATCGAACAAGGCGCAAGCACGATTACGCAACAGCTTGCTCGAAATTTATATTTAACTCAAGAAAAAACATACAATCGAAAAATCACGGAATTATTGTACGCCTATCAATTAGAACGAATTTTATCCAAACAAGACATCTTAGACTTGTACATTAATGCGATTTACTTTAACAATGGAGTTTATGGAATAGAGGCAGCCTCTCGATTTTACTTTAATACATCTGCAACAAAACTTTCTAAGGCCCAATTAGCTTTTTTAGCAGCCATTCCGAATAATCCAGAAAAATATAATCCACTAAAGCATTTTGATGCTACGAAAAAGCGGCAGGAACGAATTTTACAACAAATGGTTCAAGAAAAGAAGCTACAAAAGAAGGAATATGAAGAGCTTGTTCAAGAAAAAATCACACTAAACATTCGCTCATCCATCGACTTATACCCTGATTATGTGACGTATGTGCATCGGGAACTGAAGGAATTAGTTGCTACGAATGAAGGATTGAAGCCAAAGCTTGAAAGCAATAATGAAGCAACACGAGAAAAGGCTGAACAACAATTGAATCAAAAAATAACACATCTCCTAAATTCGGGAGTTACCATCCATACAGCGCTCAATCCTGAGTTGCAAGTAGCTTCCCAAAAAGCGCTGAATAGGGAGATTGCCTCTACCGATATAGAAGGGGCTTCCGTCGTTATACAACATCATACGCATGAGCTTGTCTCTTTGATTGGGGGAAAGAATTATAAAAAGAATTCTTTTAACCGAGCCTATCAAAGCTACCGACAGCCAGGTTCTACGATTAAGCCCTTGCTTGTTTACGCACCTTATATTGAAGAAACAGATGCAGGGATATCCTCACAAGTTAGTGGTGCCAGCTACTGTAAAAATGGCTATTGCCCAGAAAACTATGGCGGAGCAAGCTACGGTATGGTTTCCTTACAAAGAGCTTTTGCCCGTTCTTATAATACGCCCGCAATCCGTCTCCTTGACGCTACTGGCATTAGCACAAGTTTCAAGTATTTAGATACATTTCAGTTTAAAAAAGTAATGAAGCAAGACCAAAATTTAACAGCAGCGATTGGCGGCTTTACTTATGGCATGAGCCCACTTGAACTAACAAGAGCATTCACCTCATTTAATGATGGAAGCTATCAGCCTGCACGTGCGATTATCAATGTTACAGACCACGATGGCAAAATGCTTTATAAATGGAAGGAGAAATCCAAAAGAGTTTGGAGCCAATCCACAGTCACAAAAATGAGGCAACTATTACATGAAGTGACGGTACGCGGAACAGCGAAAGGCGCCTATTTTCCAACAGGTTATATTGGTGGAAAAACAGGGACTACAAATGATTATAAAGATCTTTGGTTTATAGGTTTAACCGATGATTATACAACAGGCGTTTGGCTTGGCAAAGATACCCCTGCTAACATCCAGTACCTATCAAAAGGCTCTCCACAAGTTAGAATATGGCGTACTATTAGCCAACAAACAGAAACCAATTAGGTTCCTAATTATGGGAACGTCAAGGATTATTTTGACTCGAATAGTAACAGGCTCATATTCACAAAATAATTTTATAATCATAATACATTCAAAAAACGGAGGGATTTCATTTCTATGAATGATAAAACAGAAAAAAAGGTACCTAATGTATCTGGTTCATATCAGGTTGTGAACACTAACCGACAAGAGACCTTACAAAAAGTAAAAAAAGAGGGACAATTAGATGAAGAATCATTGTATTATGCCCGTCTTTTTATGGAAGAATAAACTTGGCTACCCCCACGGCTAACGCCGATGGGGCTTTTTTGAAAATAAGAAAGTATAAAACTTTCGATGTGTACTGGTGTCTAGCGCCAGGCACCAGCGACGCGCCTTCCGCTTTTCTTACTTAAAGATGAACGATTACTTGGCATTGGCTTTTCCATTCGAAACATCTATGCCCTCTTACTATGTGACCACTTAGATTGGCAAGCTATCCATAATACTGTTATACAACTTTAAAACCGAGTACCCAACAATCAAAATAAACATGGACCAGATGAATATGTGAAAAAAAATGAGACCAACTAAACCACCCATACTGAGAGTTGGCACAATTTTATACACAAAGTAAATAAATGCAATCAAATTGGTAACTAAAAAAATGGTGAGTAATCCCATCAAAGATTGAATACTGACTAAAGAAACCAAGGCCCCTATTACATAAAGGATTGCACCTGTTCGAACGCTTATTAATCCTGTTCCCTCTGAATCTTTTGAGAAAAGGAGCAGCGATACTTCAATAATGGTATCAGAAATCAATTTTAAAGCGGAAAAGAGCATAAAAAATAAAAGTACTAGAACTACGAACAAAGCCATTTTAATACCTGCTTCAGAAAAGAATTCTAGCATTCCTTGATATAATCCTAAACGTACAAATAAATCTAGAACCTGTACCTCACAATAAATAGCAAAAGAGAAACTAAACAAAACAATTGAAATAAAGGGAAAATAACCAATAAAATATGTGTTCTTCATGTAAAAGTCACTGTTACTTTACCAAAATCTCTTTTAATTCTGACCAATGTTTGATTCTAGGTGTTTTGAGTTCTTGGTTATAAGAGTTATGGAAAGCATACACTTTAGTTGGTACGTTAAGTAACGTTTCTAGTACAGCTGGTTTGTCGTCAAAATAGTAATCTAATTTTAATTTTAGGATCGTTTCAATTTTTTCCTCGTCTTTCATGCCACAATAAAAATGATCATCACGAACAGGAAATCCACGTTGCTTCAACCATTCTCTTGTGCGCTCACAATGTTCTGGTGGACGTGCCGTAATATAAAAAATGTCGTGGCCTTCACGGTCAAGCTCTTGCAACATGTCTAAAGCCCCTTCAAACAATTGGCAGTCTGAGTAATAGATTTCATCCCTCAAGTTACTCCAAAGCTCTCCACCTGCTTTAGCATCCAAACCAAATGCTTCATGAATTTGTATCGTTTTTATTGCTTGAAATACATCTAAACCGATATTTTGATTTAATTTTTTATTATATAATTGAAAGGCATAGCCACGTAAATCAATGAGTGTATCATCAATGTCAAAACCAAATCTCAAGATAATCCCCCTAACACGACAAACTGTGAAGCAAAAGCTTTCTCTTTCTCCACTTGTATCGCTTGTAATTTTTCTACCTCTTTTTTGCGCATTGTCGCACAAGTCATTAAATCTAGCTCTTCAATTTTATCTCGATTAATAAATTGGGCTAGAGCATCTGCATCCTTAAGCGCACTATTTAACCCGAAGGCCCCCGTTGGAGTCATCGTATGAGCTGCATCACCGATTAGAGCGACACCCTCTTTCCCCCAAAGCTCACTCTCACTGCTATACACATCTAATAACACGAAATCCTGCCAAGATTGGATATTCTCTGATACTGACTGCTCGAGTGAAGGAAAAGCTCTAATAAGTTTATCAATAAATGGTTTAAACGGTTGTTTACGCAATTCGGGGTATGAACCCTCCGGAATATTCCAGCCAATTTGAATAAAACCTAGCGCTTGCGTAAATAAAGAAAGCTGATAGCCATCAACCAGTGCCATTTTAATAGCCGGCTCCCACCCTTTAGGTGCTGGGATTTTTGCCCACAGCAAATCATAGCCATGCTTTCTAATGGTTACATCAATATCAGCTTGTTTTCGAACAGTTGAATATCTGCCATCTGCTCCAATAACTAACTGACTTTCGACGATAATCTCCTGTCCATCCTTCAACGCTTTCACACCAAAAACTCGACCAGTCTCATCTTCTAACAACTCTTTTACTTTTGTATTCAGCAATAATGTGAAATGACTATAGGCCTCCGCTTCTTTTAATAAAACGGTCAATAAATGGGCTTGAGGTACATGAATCCCTAAATGCCCAACTTTCGGATCTGGCAATACCTTCCTTTCGAGTTTTCCATCATTCCAATATTCAATTTGTTCCATTCGTAACAAACCTAATTCCTCGACAGCAGAAAATAATCCATGTTTCTTTAAAATGGTTTCGCCTTCCTCATTTAAATGCTCCCCGCGAAATTCTCTAGCCATCGCTGCATGACGTTCAAGGAGAATAACAGAAACATTCTTTTTCGCTAACAAATAGGCAAGGAGCGCACCCCCTGGCCCCGCTCCTACGATACACACATCTGCTTTATATATCATACGTCCTCACCTTGTTTCGGATAAGCGGTAATGCATAAATCTTCACCAATCTTATCTACTTTTTCAAACACCACATTCAACGCCTCATCCATTCGATCGACATCACGTCCAGTAAATGGCGTTAACGAATTTCGTCCACCCAACAGCTTAGGTGCTATATAAATGAAATATTTATCAATGAGACCGGTACGCAAAAACGAAGCATTAATTTCACCGCCGCCTTCTACTAATACATCTGTAATACCATTTTGATATAATGCTGCGAGCATGGCGTCTAAATCAAGTCCTGCTTCTTTTTTAGGTACAAACATACACTCGACACCCTTTTCGCGTAAAGCTGTCAGCTTTCCTTCATCGGCATGCTCGGTCGTCACAATGATTGTTTTCGCTTCAGCTGTATTGACCACATTGGCATCTAATGGTATACGCAGTTCGCTATCTAAAATAATGCGAATCGGGTTCTTACCGCTACCTTCAGGGAGACGTGTCGTTAAAGATGGATTATCCGCTAACACTGTCCCGATGCCTACTAAAATAGCATCCACTTCATTACGAAGCTGATGAACGGTATAGCGTGATTGTTCACCTGTAATCCATTTTGAATGCCCTGTATGAGTAGCAAGTTTTCCATCTAAGGTCATCGCAAACTTCGATATAACAAATGGACGATTTGTCAGCATATTGTGGATAAACCGCTCATTTAAGCGCTTCGCTTTCTCCTCTAATACACCCACAGCTACTTCAATTCCCGCATTTCGGATTAGTTCTATACCCCGCCCTGCCACTTCTGGATTTGGATCTTGCATGGCTACGACTACACGAGCTACACCAGATTCTTTAACAAGATTTGCGCAAGGCGGTGTTTTGCCGTAGTGGGAACAGGGCTCTAACGTAACATATAATGTTGCACCTTTTGCGTATTCACCCGCCATTCGAAATGCATGAACCTCCGCATGTGGCTCACCCGCTTTTCGATGAATCCCTGTTCCAGCAATAATACCATCTTTTACAATAATGGCTCCAACAAGTGGATTTGGATTGGTTTTCCCTCTTGCACTCTCCGCTAAATCAAGCGCTAACTGCATATAATACTCATCTGTATTCATCATATGTCCCCCACCCTTATACCGTTAAAGTAGGATTCTCCTGTCGGATATGCCCCGATTTCTGAACCTTCGTATTTAAATAAGAACGATTTTCTTCTGTCAAACCACCCCAAAGTGGAATATGTTTATTTGCTGTTAATCCTTTAGCTCTCAATGCATCAAGTTTTTTCGGATTATTCGTAATTAATGTAACCGGCTTCGTTCTTAATGATTCTAAAACACGAATTGCCCCATCATAATTACGCGTATCATCTTCAAATCCAAGCGCATGATTCGCCTCAACTGTATCATACCCTTCTTGTTGCAAAAGATAAGCTAATGACTTAGAAAATAGACCAATTCCTCGCCCTTCATGATCCGCTAGATAAAAAATTGCCCCACATCCATGTTCAATGATCATTTTCATAGATTCATGGAGCTGATAACCACAATCACAACGTCTACTACCAAAAATATCTCCCGTATGACAAATACTATGCATGCGAATAAGTGCATCATCAAAATTAGCAAAATCTCCATAGACCAACACTGAAGACTGCTGTCCGAAGGCTAAATTAGCCGTCGCAAGCGATTCTAGGACCTTTGATTTTGTATTCACACCACTATCTAATTGATGCCATGTATACCACTGAAAAGTCGCTGAAAAATTCTCTTGTTGTACTGGCAATTTCACAGGACCAACAAGACATAAATCAGCTTTTTCAGGTGTTTGGATGATTTGCATTTTATCTATTAAAAGGTCTTTTACTTGTTTTGTTATTTTCATAGCCAATCCCCTATTTTGTAGTTTTATATACGAAAAGTGTAGAATCCCCCTATTCAGAATGAACATCTTTCAGTCATTATCGCCTACCTCTATACATAGTTTAAAGAAGAATGAAGAAGAAAGGAGAAAAACTTATTGGAGAAGCTTCCACAATTTAATGATTGTAATTCACTACCTGTAACTTATGAGCATCTATACCGAACATCTATTTCCCCAAACGAACGTCCATTACCCAATCCAAATCCAAATCCAGATGTATTCATAAAATCCGCCAAACTTTCACAGCTTTTATTACATGATGCAAAAAAGGTAGTTGATACATTCGCCAATTCTCAGCCCTTTGCTAAAAGTCTTATGACGGCTGCTCAAGCATCAAATAAATCTGTTGTAACCACAATGATTCGTAAAATAGGAATAAGCACAGTTCCCGATATTCATTATAACCCAGACGGCATTCGACTTGACTTTTATTCCAAAACTGGTGAAGATCTTGGTCACGTAATTATTAGCTTAAAATGGAGGAATCTTTAATTTTCCATTTAGAATATTGTATACGAAGTAGAAAAATTTATCGAGTTTTCCGCTTTTTTAAAAAACCAAAGCCGAAAAACCGGCTTCGGTTGCTTTTAATTACTATTTAGAATCATCCTTACCAAACCGTTCCACAAGTAAGGCTAACGTGCGAGTCATGACTCCTGTCGCTCCTGAATCCCCTAAGTCACTTGCGCTTGTTGTTGTTGCTGTTCCAGCAATATCAAGATGAACCCATGGCGTTTCTTCTGCAAACTCACCAATAAATGCTCCCCCCATAATCGCATGACCTGCGCCTCCTGGCGAGTTATTTAAATCGGCAATCTTACTATTACGTACTCGCTCTTTATCTTTTTCTGTAATCGGTAGCCGCCACATAGGCTCTCCCGCTTCAAAAGAAGCATGTAGCACCTGTTCAAAAAAGGCTTCATTATTCGTCATGGCACCTGTCATATCATTACCCAATGCCGTAATAACGCCACCTGTAAGTGTAGCCACATCGACTAAATAATTGGCCCCATGATGCTTTGCATACGTCACAGCATCTGCTAACACTAAACGTCCTTCTGCATCTGTATTTAATACTTCAATCGTTTTGCCATTCATCGACGTAATGACGTCATCTGGTTTAAATGCTTGCCCACTAATCATATTATCTGTAGAAGGAATCACTGCCACGACATTTTGTTCTGGACCGAGTTCACCGATAATTTCCATTGCTCCTAAAACGGCTGCTGCTCCCCCCATATCCGTTTTCATACCGACGATGCCTGCTTTTGATTTTAATGAATAACCACCTGTATCGAAGGTAATCCCTTTACCAACTAAACCAATGACATCTTTCCATTCTTTCTTCCCTTGATATTTCAGGGTAATCATTTTTGGTGGTTCTGTTGAGCCTTGATTCACCGCAAGAAGAGCCCCCATACCAAGTTTGAGCATCTCTTCCTTTTCAAGAATTTCAACTTCAAAATTATAACGATCAGCTAAATCTGCCGCATAATTCGCTAAATCTGTTGACGTAAGCAAATTTCCTGGTGTATTCACAAGTGTTCGTGCTGAATTAGTGGCTTTTCCAAATACACGTCCCACATGTAAGGATGCCACAATTTCTTCTTGATCTTCTTCACTAAAAATAGCAAAGGATGTAATTTTCTTTTCAACAATATTTCCTTTTTGCTTATAACCTGCAAATTTATAGGTCGCTAGTTCAAACGCTTCAGCAAAAGCGTGTGCTGCATCAACCACATCCACTTTCTCTGTCGTAAATGTATCTAGTGCAATGGACAAAGAGGTTATACGCGAAGTTCGGAGCGTTTTACTCGCTTTTCCAAATGCTTCACGAAGTAAATCAAACGTTAATTCTTTTTCCTTGCCTAGACCGATAAAAAGTAATTTCTTCACTCCTAACATACCTAATGTATGTACGATTGAAATTGACTTTTTCTTTGCTGAAATTTCGCCTGCTTTGACTAACTCTGTTAACTGTCCTCCCATTTTCTCATCTGCTAATTGGCCGATTCCTCTTAGTTTAATCGGTGCATCAAATACGCCAATGAACAGACACTCAGCGCTTTCCATTAAATTAATCGTTTTCTGAACTGTAAGCATAAAAATACCTCCTCAACCTTCTATTTCATTATAGCTAATTTTTCACAATCGACATACTAATAGGTATAATAAGCAGGAATCGACATGTTTATATGGAAGTAAAATAATATATCCGATTTACGTTATTAAGAAAGGAGTTAACAATGGACATATTTTTCAATTTTCCGCTCGTAGCTGCTATCATGGCTGTCTTAATTGCCCAATTCATTAAAGTTCCTATTCATTACATAGTTTTTCGAAAAGTGGATTGGACCCTGCTCACTTCCACTGGCGGCATGCCCAGTTCACACTCAGCTGCAGTCGTAGCACTTGTAGTGGGAATCGGCATTGAAACGGGAGTGGATTCTCCGGTTTTCGCAGTAGCGACCATGTTTGCTGTTATTACCATGTTTGATGCAACTGGAGTGAGATGGCAAGCTGGGAAACAAGCTGTTGTCTTAAATCAACTTGTTACTGATTTTAATTTATTAGTGGATCAAGTGAAAAATTGGCAAAAACCAGAACAAAAACAAAGCCAATTAAAGGAATTACTTGGACATAAACCAATTGAAGTCTTTTTCGGTGCCGTAACAGGGGCGCTTATTGCTTGGATTCTTTATTATTCAGTTTTTCAAGGGTAGGTGAATCATGTGAAAATTATATCTCTATGCCCAAGTAATACAGAACTTTGTGCCTATCTTGGAATTGAAGATCAGTTGATTGCTATTGATGATTATTCAGACTGGCCTGATTCTATTCAAACCTTACCTAGAGTTGGACCAGATTTATCAATCAATCTAGATCTTGTTCAGTCACTAGAGCCCGATCTAGTGCTTGCTTCGCTCAGTGTACCTGGTATGGAAAAAAATATTGAGGGGCTAAAAGCACGTGGCATTCCACATCTCACCTTTCATCCACAATCACTTGAAGATATTGCAAAGGATTTACTCATACTTGGGAACGCAATTGGGTTACCAGAAGAAGCGGCAAAACAGGCTGCTCAATTTAGAGCGACGATTCAACAATACAAGACCATTGCTGATTGCATTGAACACAAACCGTCACTCTATTGGGAATGGTGGCCCAATCCACTCTTTACTCCTGGCGGAGTTAATTGGTTAACAGAAATTAGTCAACTCGCTGGCGGCTATAATGTATTTGAAGATGTAGAACTTGCAAGCGTTAAGGTGTCACCTGAAGAGGTCATAAAACGTAATCCAGATTATATTTGTTTAGCTTGGGTCGGTGTCCCCCTAAAAAAAATCAACCCTAAACTCGTTCATAAACGAGAAAAATGGTCAGACATCAAAGCACTACAAAGCAATCAAATTTTAATTATGGAAGAACCATTATACTGCAGACCTTCTCCACGATTATTGGAAGGTCTTGCAAAACTCGCAAAAATTCTTCATCCTGAAAAATTTTCTTTTGAATAGGAAAAGCGGAAGGTGCCCGGTTAGCGACGTAGGGACTGGACCGCTCCGTATGAGATAAAGGAAACACGAAGAGCGAGTAGCGATTCGATGTTGACTTATCGTAAGGAGGAGCGGGAAGTCCATTAGTCGCTGGGCACCTGGAGCTAGACACCAGGAAAAGCGGAACCGGCTCGTGTCAGCGACGAAAATATAAATGCTAGTCATATATAAACAGCCTGTGAAATGCTTTCACAGGCTGTTTATTATTTAGGTATTTTTCCAAGAATTTGTTCTCGGAATACTTGCATATGTTCGGCTTCATTTAAATGATTTAATTGAGCTTCTGACAATGTACCTGTTCCTTTTTGCACGATATAGACATTGACCGTTTTCTTGCCCCATTGATTATAGACATCTTGTACAGTTTCATAGTAGAGGTCCAGCCGATTTCCTTTAATCGCGCTTCCTGTATCTGCTACAACCCCATAACCATATCCCGGAACGAAAAGAATCGTTCCTAGTGGAAAGACATTCAAATCAGCTGCAATTGTAGAATACAAGTCTCGTTTCACTTTCACACCTGAATAAGTCACTCCATATGCTGGGCTACTTGGATTTTTCCCTGTTGATTCAACTCCTGCTGTATATCCTGTTGCTATAACTTGATGTTTTGGATATTTAGACAAATCTAGTGAATTCTCTAATGTTTGAGTCACCTCAATCGCTTCCGTTGCTGCCACCATTGACGTGTGATCTTCACTACTATAAAGCATTTGCAATGGCACTCCTGTTACGTGCTCAATGGTTGTTTGAATAGCTAATAGAAACACGACAACCATTACAAACCTCTTTATTAGCCATATTCCTGTCCTCAAAGCAAGACTCCACTCCTCTCACATCCCTTATTCTTTTCCTTTGAAAAAGGAAATTATTCATAAAGGTGGAGAGAGATTAGAAAATTGCTCTCTTAAAACATTTGATAGCCCTTTTTCCTTAAAATTTTAATGACAACTCCAGCTAATACCCCACCTAGAAGTCCACTTGATAAAATGATAATATCTGCTGAATGTAAAGAGGCAAAATTCACCCCCAATTGATTCAAGGATTCAAGGGGCTGTCTAACATATTCAATCAACTTTGACTCATTAACAATTAAAATCGCTACAATGGGAAATAAAAGTACCATAATCCATGAAGCCCTAAATAACATATTGAGTAAAAATCCAATCCCGAAGAATAATACGAAAAATAAGATAATTGATATTATTAAAACCGGCAATGTCATCCTGCTCGAGCCCCCCTTTATAGACCAAAAAACTCCATTATGTATATTTTATTAAAAAATGGAAAAAATTTAAAGTATTAATTCTATTCCTTTACATATAAAAAAGCCGCTTCTTTCAGATTTTCTAAGCGACTTTTTTAATCAAAAAATATTAAACTTTCCTTTTTTGGCAACTAGAGTAGGACCACCTATCATAAACAATGCTCTATTATCGACCAGTTTTTTCATAAATGAAGCTTTCTTACCCTTTACTTTTTTACCGCAAATCATCCCAACAGCATCATCATGACCAAGAGAACATATCGTACCCTTGTTATCAAATACAAATGTCTCTAACTCTATTCTATTACGAACTAATTTCACTAGATTTTTAGCAATTAACTGTCCCTGCTGCATAGCAATCTGCGCAGTTGGTGGATATGGATAATTTGTTTCTTCATTTATCATAAATGCACAATCACCGACAATAAAGATTTCTTCAAAGCCAGGAACACGCATATCAGGATTTACTTTTACTCGTCCACGAATTACGTCAAACCCGGAAGCTTCAATAACAGTATTTCCCCTAATACCGGCAGCCCATATAATCGTACTAGCTCTAATTTCCTCTACGTCATCTTGACCTGTTGATACGATAATTCCTTTTTCGGTAACTCCTATAATTGCTGTATTAACTTTAAATTCTACGCCTCTCTTCTTAAGAAAAGCGACTGCATAATCCGATAATTCAGGATCCAATCCAGGAAGTACCACCGGTGCTGCCTCCACACAATAGATACGCACTTTTTCAAAACTAATACCATATTCATTACAAAGCTTAGGGATACGATTTGTTAATTCACCAAGAAATTCGATACCAGTAAAACCTGCACCACCTACAACAATGGTTAAATGTGAATCCTTTTTTGCTTTTTGTGCATGATACGTGGCAAATTGATCATCAATATGTTTACGAATCCTTTGTGCTGAATCCAAGTTTGAAATGGAGAACGCATACTCCTTCAATCCCTCTATGCCAAACGTTTCTGATTCAGGCCCAAGTCCAATGACTAAATAATCATAAGATACTTCGCCATTATTAAGAATCACTATTTTATCTTCTTTATTAATTTTAATAACAGAATCTTGAATAAAGTTGACTTTATGCTTATTAATTACACTAGCTACTAAATAACGAACACGATCATGATGGACAGTTCCTGCAGAAGCTTCATGTAGCCATGTTGTTTCATAATGATAAGCGTTTTGATTGACTAAAATGATTTCCGCCTCATTTTGATCTAGAGCTTTTTGCAAGCGAGTAACTGTCATTAAACCACCATATCCTGCTCCTAGAACAACAATTTTAGGCCTCTTCAAAAGCACTTCACCCTTTACATATTCTCATCTCTTTTTTATACATTTCTTAGAATTATTACAAAAAATAAATAAAAAAAACACGAAAAATTAATATTCAACTACATAAATATTAGTCGTTTTATGCATGTATTTCAAGCTTAATTCATCATTCTCCTTTTTTTACATATATAATCACCAATCTATTACATATAATTTTACAGCTAGGAAGCAATCATTTTGTTACGTAACATAAAAGCTATTCATATTAAAAATTTATAACAAAATGATAATATGGAGGGATCAGATATGGAAGTAAATGAAAAAGTATTCGACATTACCATTATTGGTGGTGGACCAGTAGGATTGTTTGCTGCTTTCTACGGCGGGATGAGGCAAGCTTCTGTAAAAATCATTGAAAGTTTACCGCAATTAGGTGGTCAATTGTCAGCACTTTATCCTGAAAAATTCATTTATGACATTGCAGGATTTCCAAAAGTTCGAGCGCAGGAACTAATTAATAATTTAAGAGAGCAAATGTCTAAATTTGAGCAAACTATTGCTTTAGAACAAGCTGTCCAAACGATTGAAAAACTTGAAAATGATACATTCAAATTAACAACAGACAAAGAAGTTCATTACTCTAAAGCGATTATTATTACAGCTGGTAATGGTGCATTCCAACCTCGTCGAATCGAAATTGAAGGTGCAGAAAAATATGAAAGAAAAAATCTTCACTACTTTATTGATCATTTAAATCAGTTTGAAGGCAAAAAAGTGGTTGTCTTCGGAGGTGGAGATTCAGCTGTTGACTGGGCACTTATGCTTGAACCAATCGCTGAACAAGTAACGATTGTTCACAGACGTGACAAATTCCGTGCCCATGAGCATAGTGTGGAAAACTTAAAAAATTCTAAGGTAGACATTAAAACTCCATTTGTCCCAGCCCAATTTGTTGAAACAGATGAAAAAATTAGCACGGTTGTTATTAAGGATGCTAATGGTGAAGAAACACAATCTATTGACGTGGATGCTGTCATTGTTAACTATGGATTTGTTTCCTCACTTGGTCCCATTAAAGATTGGGGACTTGAAATCAAAAAAAATAGCATTGTTGTAAACTCCAAAATGGAAACAAACATTCCTGGCATTTATGCAGCCGGAGATATTGCTACTTATGAGGGTAAGGTCAAACTAATTGCAACTGGCTTTGGTGAAGCACCGATTGCCGTTAGCCAAGCCAAACTTTTCGCTGATCCAACGGCAAAAATATCACATGTCCATAGCTCTTCTATGTTTTAAACAGAAAAGCTGCCTCCAAGTCGTTTAAGCCTGTGCCGCGTTTCTTTCCTTGATATGTTGCTCTATTTCCGTTAATCTTCGTAAATCATCGGCAGCCAATTCGCGCAACTCCCTGTCGTTTAGAATTGCCGTGAATAACCAGCGGTAGTTAGCTAGTTGTCTACCAACAGACTTCGGATATGTTCCTTGGTGTGCTAGTATCTTTTCGCAGAACTCGTTAAACTTGCTCGACCGTTCCAGACGTAGTTGTTTAAGTGATTCATTCATCATTTAACCTCCTTACATTATAGTATGCTTTTATAA
This sequence comes from uncultured Bacillaceae bacterium, assembly GCA_963790055.1. Classification (GTDB taxonomy): domain Bacteria; phylum Bacillota; class Bacilli; order Bacillales; family DSM-1321; genus Peribacillus. Next base: position 221,239 of record CAWBND010000013.1, on the reverse strand, counting down.
AAAAATCGGAATGCCATCGGTAAAGCAGCCCGTAAAAATGAAAATACAAAACCTCTAACCTTTACCTAAAAAGGATTGGAGGTTTTGTATTTTACATTTATTCTATAAATTCACGTTTTAGCTTTAATATTCTCTATCAAGTCGAACTTAATTGTGTCAGAATGCAAATCTCAAACACTTGCAGGCACAAAAAATTACGACGCCAAGCCGTTAAGCAGACTCCGCATTTCTTACTTCAACATGTAACTCAATTATCGTAAGCCACCGCAAGTCATGGCTTGCTACTTCGTGCAACTCATCGTCACCTAACAGTGCTGTGAATAATCGCCTATAGTTTTCTAATTCTCGAATAATTATCTTAGGATATGCACCTTCATATTTGAGGATTCGATTTGTAAATTCGTTAAATCTACGGCTCCTTGCTAGTCGGCTTTCTTTTAATGATTTGCTCATAGTATCAGTTTCCTTTCGTTTAAATTAAACTTGAACGTTTCTATCGTATTGCTTTTCGTGTATAGACTTGAAACGCCTGAAAGGTAGCTATTGCGTTGTGGCTAGCTTCTATTACATTGTACCGTGATAAACCCATTCCTTTTGTTTAAATTTCGTTTAAAATTCGTTAAAAAAAGTTACAAGCAGTCGCCATCTAAAGCAACTCACCCGCAAAAATAGGAGGTCATTCCTTGCCTAATCGTTCTTCCTTCCGGCATAGAAAAAGCGCCTCCTAACGTATCGTTACATACGTCAAGAAGCGCTTTATATATGAGTTGATTTAGCTTTTACGACAGGTTAACAACGTAACCTCTTATCGAGTAATCTCCTTCGCTTAGCTGACCGTTCAATGAACGATCAAAAAACCTTAGCAATTCTCTGGTGTACCTGTCTCCGTAGCCGTTCTAAACGATGAGCCACACCCACAAGACGCAATCGCATTTGGATTATCGATGGTAAAGCCTCCGCCCATCATGGATTGTTTATAATCAATAACTGTCCCCTTTAAAATCGGAGCATCCTCTTTAGCGACCAAAACTTTTATATCAAACTGTTCTAATTGTTGATCGTTCTCTCCTGCTTCCTGTTCAAATCCCATGCCATAGGATAAACCACTGCACCCTCCACCTTTTACTGCCACTCGTAAGAAGGAACCTTCTTCTTCATTATGTTTCATCATTTCTTTTATTTGAAAAGCTGCCGCTTCCGTAATCGTTATTACATCACTCATAATACTCTCCTCCTAAATTAAATAATGTAACTATTACTTTCTAGTATAGACTAAATCATTTAGTTTTCTCAATTTTCCTGCTTAAAACCAATAAAAATGAATCACAAAGAGAAAGAAAAACACAACGAAAGGATTAGGTCTTATCGCCTTTTTAACTAAATTTAGCTATAATAGAAATAGGTATATAAACCCACTAAACTACAAAACAACCTAGATCCTACGAACTAACTAAGGGGTGAAAATCATGGAACAATTACAACCACTATTTGATCGAAAAATGGAGTGTATGCTTTGTAAACAATCCTCCACAACGAAAAAAATTCGTTCTCGCTTTATCAAAGTACAAGAATACGATACAGATTTTTGCCCAATATACACAGAAGGTTCCGTAAATGCCCTCTATTATAATATATTTGTTTGTCCACATTGTGGATTTTCTTATTCCAAGGATTTTTCAAAATACTTTGCACCTGGTACAAAAGAAATGATTATCGAAAAAATCTGTTCTAACTGGGTACCACATTCCTTCTCAGAAGAACGAACAATTGAAGATGCCATCCAAACGTATAAACTAGCGAGTTATAGTGCTAGCTTAAAAAAAGAAAAGCATATCACCATTGCAGGTATTTATATGAGAATCTCTTGGTTATATCGATTTAAACAAGATAAAGAACAGGAAATACGGTTTATGAAATTAGCTCGTCACGAATATGAAGAATCATATTCTATCGGCGATTATAGCGGAACACAAGTATCGGACATTCGCATTTTATATTTAGTAGGAGAACTTTCAAGACGTATTGGCGATCAACAAATAGCCATTAAATATTTTTCAAGCGTTCTGGAAAAACAAAAGTCTGCCATTGAAACATCTATCATTCAAATGGCTCGTGATCGTTGGGCAGAGATAAAAGAAGAAATGGCTGCTGTCAATGATGCCTAGTTGATACACAACAGAAAGAACTACATAGAGCGATTATACTCTGTAGCATATGAAAAAGACCCTACAAACGATTTCGACATTTGTAGGGTTAGGTTCGCTCAAAACATTGGGTTTTCTTCTAAATAGACATAAATCCTTTCAACAAGCTGCTCAGGAGAATCAGCCTTAACCACTTCTCCATTTACCAATGCAAAAAAATGGCTAGAACATATTCCACAATATCTTAAACAATCATATTCCATAACATCTAAATTTGAATCCTTTTCCAGTTGCTCCATGGCTGGATACGAACCACTTGCAACATTGCTAACACAAAATTCAATAATTGGCTTCATCATTTCACCCTCTAAAAAAACATCCTATCTTTTTTCCTATAATCAGTCAATATATTTGTCAAAAAAACAGATTGTTACAATACAGTTGTGATTTATAGCCAGATTCGTTATACTTTTGTGAGGATATACAACTATTTTTTTAAGAAATAAGGGGTTTTTTTAGAAACTTTGACGTAAATGAACTAATTACTGCTTAAAAAGTCGACAAAGGGGGTTTTTTTATGAAACATTTAGTCATACTTGGGGGAGGTTATGGTGGAATGCGTATCCTTCAGAGGTTGCTGCCAAATCAGCTTCCTGAGAATGTGAGCATTACGCTAATTGACCGTAATCCATATCACTCTATTAAAACAGAATACTATGCCTTAGCGGCAGGAACAATTTCTGATCAGCATATTCGGGTCGCTTTTCCTGAGCATCCACGTCTAAAAAACGTGTATGGAGAAGTCGTTTCCGTCGATATAGAAAAAAAACAAATCATAATTGAAAATCAAGAACCGGTCAATTATGATGATTTAGTAATTGGACTTGGTTGTGAAGATAAATATCATAATATTCCTGGAGCAGACTTGTACACTTATAGTATTCAAACGATTGATAAGTCTCGCCAAACCTATCAAGCCCTAAATAATCTAGGTGCAGGAGCTACTGTTTCTATAGTAGGTGGAGGGCTAAGCGGAATTGAACTAGCCAGTGAATTAATTGAAAGCCGACCTGACCTACGTATTAAATTGTTTGACCGCGGACCACATATTTTATCCGCATTTCCAGAACGATTAAGTCTGTTTGTTGAATCCTGGTTTGACAAGCATACTATTGAAACTATTCATCATTCAAATATTACAAAGGTCGAACAAAATATCCTGTACAACGGGGATGAAGCTGTTCACAGTGATGTAATCGTTTGGACTGCCGGTGTCCAGCCTAGTAAGGTTATTAGAGATATGGATGTCGAGAAAGATGGACAAGGCAGAGTTGTATTAACACCTCAACATTTCTTGCCAAATCAGAATAGTGTGTTTGTTGTAGGTGACTGTGCAAGTCTACCATATGCTCCAAGTGCTCAATTAGCTGAAGCACAAGGAGAACAAATTGTCGAAGTACTTCTTAAAAAATGGGCAAATGAACCACTTCCAGAAAGCTTCCCACCCATGAAATTAAAAGGAACGTTAGGTTCATTAGGGAAAAAGCAAGGATTTGGCTTAGTAGCAAACCGTCCAATAACCGGAAGATTTGCACGATTAATTAAATCCGGAATTCTTTGGGTATACAAATATCATAATGGATGATAAGAAAAGCGGAAGACACCCGTTCAGCGACGTAGGGACTGGATCGCTCCGTATGAGATAAAGGAAACACGAAGAGCGTTAAGCGATTCGATGTTGACTTATCGTAAGGAGGAGCGGGAAGTCCATTAGTCGCTGGGTGTCTGTAGCTAGACACCCATAGAAAAGTTTTGAAGCATTTGCTTCAAAACTTTTTTAGTTACGAAGCTATTATGAAGTATATCCAAACTGCTCCATTTTATCCACGATTGCTTTTAATCGCACATATCCTTCAGCGACAATTTCCTTTTCAATACGGACTAGTGGATAGAATAAATCCTCTTCAATCATTTTTAAAGCAAATTCACGTTCCTTCTCTGAAGAAGGCGGATTATAAATATCAATATAGCTAATCGAAAATGGCTGATTAGGAAATTTTCGCTTTAGCGCTGCCTCTAGCCACTCATAGGTATCTTTTGATGAAGGTACATTCACACAACTTGCACAAATTTGTTCTGCACCGTATACTTGAATATTAATTTTTTTACGTTCCATATTAGTTCCTCCATTTTCACATAATTACAGATAGATTATTTTTCCGCTAAGTTCAGGTTGGATTTTTCACTACCTTCGCATTATAATATGAATAAGGAAAGGAGTCGAATGCAATGACTGAACAAACAACGGAAGCTCAAGTTCAAGAAGTCTTAGATAAATTACGTCCATTTCTTCTTCGCGATGGTGGAGACTGTGAACTTGTCGATGTAGAAGACGGAATTGTTAAATTACGTTTACTTGGTGCATGCGGAAGCTGTCCAAGTTCAACGATTACGCTAAAAGCAGGTATTGAACGTGCACTTCTTGAAGAAGTTCCCGGTATCGTAGAAGTCGAACAAGTATTTTAATAGAAAAGCGGAAGATACCTGTTTGACTAGTATCATCAGTACACATCGAAAACATAAAGCTTCTTCAAACCACTATATAAAAACGAGCAGGATATATATCCTGCTCGTTTTTCATTATAAGAAAGTCAATTCTTTTTTCTCATTTTCAGACAAAATGATTGTTTTGCTTCCTTCATTATCAATCTGAAGTTCTTTAACCATAAACGCTGGAAATTGTGTAGTTAAGCTTTCTTTTATTCGTTCCGCTCTTTCATCTGGTACAAGACAAAGCACAGTTGGTCCTGCTCCACTTAGTGCTGTCCCATACCCTCCTTGACCGGATACCAATTCCTGAATCCGCGCTAAATGAGGCACTAAAGGGGCTCGATATGGTTGGTGAAAGCGATCATTTTGCATCATTTCCCCAACAAGTCGCCAATTCTTTGTCATCACACCAGCCAGTAACATATTGGCGGATGCACTTCCTTCAATCGCTTCCTTATAAGCAAGTGTTGCTGGCAACACATTGCGAGAGTCTTCGGTCAGAAGTTCAAAGTTTGGAATGACGACAATCACTTTTACGCCATCAATTGGGAACGATAAAACATCTGTTTTCTCGTCCGTATGTCTACCTACAACTAATCCACCACAAACAGCAGCACCTGCATTATCAGGATGACCTTCAAATAGTGAGGCATGTCTGCTTTTTTGTTCGTTTGTTAAGTGTAACTCCGCTACCAAACTCGCTAATTCAATACCTGCGACAATAGCTGAGGCACTGCTGCCTAATCCACGGGCTAACGGGATTTCACTTGAAACGAATAATTTACATGGTGCTATCTCTTTACCATAATAGGCAGCCGTTTTTTTAGCAATTTGAACAATATAATTTTGATCATCTTTCGGGAATGCTGCCATTTCTTCAGTTAATGGATTAACTTCCCAACTGTCTGATGTAGATCCGTATATTTCTAAATAAAGACCTAAGGCTAGACCTACAGAATCAAAGCCAGGCCCCAAATTAGCTGTACTTGCTGGCACACGGATTAGAAACATTGCCCCTTCACTCATGCTAGTTTCACACCTTGAAGATGTTCGATGATTACCTTTTCATCCATCGGAAGCAAGGTTGGTGTGATGGAGCTAGTATCAACAGCTGTAGTTGGATCTTTTAAGCCGTTTCCTGTTAATACCGCTACAATTTTACTGCCTTTTCTAATTTCACCCGTTTTTAGTTGTTTCATCACACCAGCAATACTTGCACAAGAAGCAGGCTCAGCAAACACGCCTTCTTGACTTGCTAATAGGTGATATGCTTCTAAAATTTCTTCATCTGATACTTCATCAATTTTTCCGTTTGATTCTTTTGCTGCTTCAACAGCTGTTTTCCAGCTTGCTGGATTTCCGATTCGAATGGCTGTTGCGATTGTTTCTGGATTTTCGAATACACGGTCATGAGCAATAGCAGCTGAACCTTCTGCTTCAAATCCTCTCATTTCTGGAAGACCTGTTTGCTTGCTTTCATTGTATTCCTTAAAACCTTTCCAATACGCTGTAATATTTCCTGCATTTCCTACTGGAAGAGCTAAAATATCTGGTGCGGCTCCTAACGTATCACAGATTTCAAATGCAGATGTTTTTTGACCTTCAATGCGGTATGGATTCACCGAGTTTACAAGAGCAATTGGTGATTTCTCGCTAATACTGCGAACAATTTCAAGTGCATTATCAAAGTTCCCATCAATTGCAACAATTTCGGCACCGTACATAACCGCTTGAGCAAGCTTACCCATTGCAATTTTCCCATTAGGGATAACGACGATACAACGTAGTTTTGCACGGGCTGCATAGGCAGCAGCAGCAGCAGAAGTATTCCCTGTTGATGCACAAATAATCGTGTCTGCACCATCTTCAATCGCTTTAGCTACAGCAAATACCATTCCACGATCCTTAAATGATCCAGTTGGGTTTAACCCTTCATATTTCACAGACAGTTCAACTCCAAGTTGTTCAGACAAATTAGAGCATTTAATGAGTGGTGTATTTCCCTCTAATAGTGTTAATTCAGGTGTATTTTCAGTTACTGGTAGAAATTCTCTGTATTCTTTAATGAGGCCTTGCCAACTCATTTATTATTCTCTCCTTCAACACGATAGGTACTTTTTATTTCTTTTACCATATTATAATCATTTAAGTCTTGATTGATTTTTTCAAAAGCTTCTATAGATGCTGTATGTGTTACTAAAACAATTTCGGAAGAATCCTTTTTGTCGAGAGGAAGTTGAAGAATTTTATCAAATCCAACTCCATGATCTGCAAATATATTCGTAATCTTCGCTAAAACACCTACTTCATCCTTAACAGTTAGACGCAAAAAGAACTTCGCAAAAACTTCAGAAGGACTTTTAAGAGCTTTCTTAAATTGAGGGGCAATCGCACTACGACCATTTACACCTAATCCTATATTTTTCACAACCGCAACTAGGTCAGATACAACTGCAGTCGCTGTTGGCAGGCTTCCTGCTCCTGGACCATAGAACATTGTTTCTCCGATGGCTTCTCCGTATACATAAACCGCATTATATTCATTATTAACGGAAGCTAAAGGATGTGTATCTGGTAACAATGATGGTTGTACACTTACTTCTACTTTGTCATCATCTGTTCTTGAAGCAACCCCAATTAATTTCATTGTATAGCCTAGCTTCTTGCTATAAGCTAAATCTTCTTCTGAAATATTTGTAATGCCCTGTACAGATACATCATCTAAACCGATATTCATCGAAAAGCCTAATGAAGCCAAAATTGCCATTTTACGTGCAGCATCTAATCCTCCTACGTCTGCCGTAGGATCCGCTTCGGCAAATCCAAGCGCTTGCGCTTCTTTCAAAACGTCTTCATAAGCTCTACCATCTTTGCTCATTTTCGTTAAAATAAAGTTTGTGGTACCATTCACAATTCCCATCATCTTCGTAATGCGATCTGATGATAAACCGTCCGTAAGTCCACGAAGAATTGGAATACCGCCTGCAACACTTGCTTCATAGAATAAATCACAGCCATTTTCTGTTGCAACTTGCAGTAATTCTGGACCGTACAAGGCCATTAAATCTTTATTTGCCGTAACAACATGCTTTTTATTCTTAAGTGCTTGTAATAAATAGCCGCGAGTTTGCTCAACACCACCGATTACTTCAATAACCACATCAATTTCTGGGTCAAAAAGAATATCATCAGCTTGAAGCGTTAACTTGCTGCTATCAATCTCAATCGAACGTTTTTTGTTTACATCACTGACTAAAATCTTTTTTATTTGAATTGGACAACCAATTTGATGCATCAACTTATCTTGATGACTTTCGATAATTTGGACGACTCCTGTTCCAACCGTACCTAATCCTAATAAACCGATTGAGATTGCCTTCATTTCGGTTCCCCCTAACTACTGTTTATCTGTAAAAAACATTTGTATTTGTATAGTAGACATTATATGCTGTTTATTCATTATTTTCAATAGTTAGACCGCATATTTTTATTGAAAAAATGTAAGATATCCATATGAATCGAAATTTTCAAAATTCTCTACCGCTTTAGAAAAATCAATGAATAGCTTAGATCGTATCAGTAGTTCCCATAATAATGTGTGCATTTTTCTTAGGGTCAATCCAGCGCAATAACCGAAGGACATTTTGTTCAGAGGTTGCTACACAACCTGCCGTTACTCCGTTTTCACTTCTCCAAACATGTAGAAAAATAGCACTGCCTTTTCCTTTAATAATTGGATTTGAATTGTAATTAATAACGACTCCATACTTATACAACTTGTTATTCATTCTTTCAAATGATTTCCACTTCTTTGTCGGATTCCATTTATAGGTGACCCATTTGTTGTAATCTTTGGATTTTACATCATCAATCCAATAATCGTATTTTGTCGTTTTTTTGTAGGACAATTTTACATTAGATGGCTCTGACTGGCTACCAAATGCTGTTCCGAACGCATACATACCAATCGGTGACTTCCCATCTCCTTCTTTTTTACTTTTTGCAAAACCCTTTTTCCCTACAATTCCCTGCATTTCACCGAAAACCCTTCGCCATTCGCCTTTTCTTTTTTCAAATGTTCGAATGGTCACCTTTGTAGATGTCAACTTCTTGCCTATAGCTGATACAACTTGATTCACATTTTTCTTTTTTTCTGCTTTTGCCAGAACAGCTTCTTCTTCAGCATTGAATACCTCTTTTGCATCTTCAATTGGCAAATAAGCGTATTTTTTAGCATAACAAATTTGATACCAATCTCCACTACGCTTGATGACAGAAATCTTTTTGTTTTTCGCATAGGTCTGTACTGTTTTACTATCCTGGTCTGCCTTTGATTTCAACTCAGAAGCATGCTTTACTACAATTGAAAATTGTGGTTTTGTACAACTTGTTTTAGTTGTAGAAGCTGCTTTAGCAGGAGTCAGCATAATATGTAGCATGAAGAATCCTAATAAAAAAGCTGCTACTATTTTTCCCATGGATTCACTTCCTTTTCTATAATCACTTTTCTGTATTTACTTAGAAATACTATTCTGAAAAATCACACTTTCTATGATACCATAGGTAGCGTTTAATAAGTGATTTCCCCATATGATTTTTAAAGCCAATCTATTTCGGGTAACTGCATCTGTTTTGCGGGTAGCTGTGCCAGTTCAAAGAAGTTCTTCAAAAAGGTTTCATAATTCTCTGAGGTTTTTGTAATGGTTGAAAGGGACTCCTCTAACTCATGAGAACGTGACTCCTTGGGGTCTGAAAAATACTCTTCAACGGTTTCATAATAATGAATCGGAAACAACATTCGCGCATATAACAAACGAGCTGAAAAGCTAGACAAATATTCAATACTTTGATATTCTCGGAAAAATTGCATCACACCACGTTGATACGTATGGATATGATGGATATAATGATCTCTTACCCATTCTGCTAAATCCCTTGTCGCGTGATCAAATACCCAATCAAATGGGTTTTTCATTTTCTCCTCATCGCTCCATGTATTCTGTTGAAAGCGCTCATAACAAACTGTTCCACTATCAATTTCACCTGGAGTATCATCCATTTCTGTGTCGACTAAATATTGGATCGCATTTTCACCTAACACCATATAATATGGAAAGGTTTCTATAAATAGTCGCTCAAACTCATTATTTGGATGGACTTGTAACTTATTGCTCCATATTCGCTCCAATTGATCAATCCTTGACTCCCAGAGCACTTTCCATTGACCAATTCTAGAACATTTTGTAATGGTTGTATCTATGCTTCTTCCACGGGCATGAAAAACCCCTAATTCAAATCCTATTTTTAGATTTCTTACAGGCTGTAACACTTCATTGGCGATAAGTACAAATAATTTCTCATCGATTTCAGACACATAGCTTCCATGATTCGCTAAAACAAAAGTCGCTACAGAATGATCTCCTTGTAGCCATAAATGTTCAGACATTTTCTGTCTTTCCGCTAACTCTTCTTGCTCTAATTTTCCAAGTGGGATTATACTGTAAATAACATTCCCAGAACGAAAGGATGGATAACGGTTATTCTTTTCTTCTCGTTCAACTTGAATGCCATAATTTTTATAAATCATTTCCTCTATCATATCCTCCGCCACCTTTTATCAAGTTTGGGCATTATAAAAGTATATATATGACTAGAAATATGATTTTTGAATAAAAAATTCTATCTATTTAGTTCTAATAATTTGGAAATGAGTGTGATTCTATTATGACGAACCAAAAAAAGTCGCTAACTGAACAAACAGCACGTAAATGGCTATCAGAACGTGGGGTAAAAATAGAAGATATCGCCGAACTAGTCATGTATTTACAAAACGATTATCATGAAAACCTACAAATGGAGGAATGTGTCTACAATGTCGAACGCGTATTATCAAAACGCGAAGTCCAAAATGCCATTTTAACCGGCATTCAATTTGACATATTGGCTGAAAAAAAATTATTAGAGGAGCCACTTCAATCCATTATTGAAAAGGATGAAGGACTGTATGGGGTGGATGAAACCCTTGCTTTATCCATTGTAAATGTATATGGTTCAATCGGATTTACCAATTATGGGTATGTGGATAAGAAAAAACCCGGAATCCTGCAATATTTAAACGATAAAAGTACAGGCAAAGTAAATACTTTTTTAGACGATATTGTAGGAGCAATTGCTGCAGCTGCTTCGAGCAGATTGGCACATCGAAAAGAATAAGAAAAAGGACCTACCCTCAAACGAAGTGTTGAGGATAGGTCCTTTTCAGTTACCTCTATTACTGTTATTCAAAACGCCAATCATTAAGCGTATCGACTACATAGGTAGGCTGCTTTTCATACTTCCTTAACAGTTCTTTTGTTGTTACCCCCGTATGAACAAGTAATGTGTCCATACTAGCATTCATACCTGCTAAAATATCGGTATCATAATTGTCGCCAACCATAATTACTTCTTCTTTTGGTACACCTAGCACTTTTAATGCTTGCTCAATAATGATTGATTCTGGCTTTCCGATAAAAATAGGTTGCACTTGCGTAGACACCGTCACAACGGATGTTATTGCACCGTTGCCGGGCTGCAAACCACGCTCGGTTGGAAGAGCAATATCGGCATTTGTTGAAATAAACGTAGCTCCATTTCTTACAGCTAAGCATGCTCTCGTTAACTTTTCATAATCAATAGAACGGTCAATCCCCACTACAACAAAATCTGGTTTTTCCTCTACAAGCTCTAACCCTTTTTCTGTTAAAGCTGTTACAAGCCCTTCTTCACCAATGACATAAACGGTTGCATCAGCTTTTCTCTCAGCAATAAAGTTTGCCGTTGCCATACTCGTTGTAAATACTTGTTCATCTTCGGCATGAATCCCAAACTCACGTAGTTTATCTGCTACTTGGTGTGGTGTACGTGAAGAATTATTCGTTACAAATAAGTAAGGAATATTCTTCTCTCTCAATTGATTGATAAACCCGGCTGCCTCAGCAATCTCCTCTGACCCACGGTACATCGTACCATCCAAATCAATTAAATATCCTTTATACTGTTTCATAAAAAGCTCCTATGACTAATTTTTGAACGCCGAAACTGGACCTAGCTCATTGGTTAAATAGCTTCTAATTAATTCTGGATATTGAATAAATGCCGATAGATTTGCCCGAAACACAGATTGTAATTGTTCATGTGACACTTCTATATAATCTTGAACTAACATTTTACGAAGTGGCAGCACATTTTTAAATTGTCCCGCAACCTCTTCCGTAATGACTTTCTCATCTAGTAAAATATCAATAATATCCTCATAGCTTCCAGGATCACGCATAATAAAGCCATCGATCATCGCATTTCCTACATCCAAAACACTATCAATTGAAGTGTGAATCATTCTTTCCAAGGCAAGCTGAGAAAATTCATCCTTCCAATCTTGCTTCTTCTCAAATCTTGTTAATTGTCCCTCAAGAAAGTGAAGAATTTGTTCAATCTTAGTTCGGTCTACAAAGTACATTCTTTCCAGATCCTTTCTATTCTTAAGATGACATCGACATTCGCTCTACACTTGCAGGTCTCCCATAGAAAAACCCCTGTGCCAAGTCAACGTTATTTCTTGATAATACCATAGCCTCTCCCTTGTTCTCAATCCCTTCTGCTACAACAACAGACCCTGATTCTTTGGCTATTAATAATAATCCCTTTAACATGGACTCTTTAATCGAATTGTTATCAATATCTTGAATAACAGAACGATCAACTTTAATAATTTCCGGCATAATTTCAATAATCGAACTTAAGGTTGAATACCCAATACCTGTATCATCCACAGCTAACCGGAAACCTAATTGTCTTAATAATTGAATATTTTTAGTAAAGTCTGCTTGCTGAATGATGGAATCTTGCTCCGTCACTTCAAATACTACTTGCTTAGCTGATACACCTTTATACTTCTTCAGTATCGTTTGTATTTCTTCTATAAAAAGTGGATGTCCAAGTGTCACAGGCGTGACATTAATAAATACATGTTGTGATGATTCATTTTCCGAAATTTGCTTAAACGTTTTTTCTAAAACAATTTTCTCCAAATCAAACAATTTTCCTGTTTGCCTCGCTACTGAAAAAAGAACTAATGGACTTTCTAAATCTGTTCCAGCAGGTCCTCTAGTTAGCACTTCATAGGCCTTAATTCGATTTGTAGCTACTTCAAAAATAGGCTGCGCCAAAAGACGAATATTTCGTTCTGAAATAATTTCATTAATGGTTTCCATTAAACCATGTTCTTCATATTCTTTTTTCTTTTCAGCAATAGAAAAAGCTTGATAATGCGCTTTACTTACTGCATCTTCAAGTACATCATATTGCTGATCAATAAACATGTATCCTGTTGTAAAGGACATCTTTATAGATGGATAGGTACCCTGCAGTATATCTTTAACATACATGACAATTTCATAAATCGTAGCATCTAATAGGCTTGGCCTTTTTTTCATCCCTTCCATCTGCATTAGAAAGGTAATTCCATCACTATTATAATCATGCAAAATAACGATGCGCTCTTCAGGGATTAACTCAATAATAACTTCCTTAAATGTTTTTTTCACATGTGCAATAAAGGAATTGTATTGTTGCTGCTCCATGTTTTTTTTGATTTCAAGAATATCGGCTATATTAAACACCATGACTGCTACTTCATGCCCTTGTACAAACGAGCTTTGGACAGCTCGAATGATTGGATTTCTAATCATGAATTGAGGCGGATAAAAGCGAAGTTTTGACAATGGCATTAAAAGTTTTAGCCATTTTAGTATATGTGGACCTTTTACACCACTTAACAACATGGCATTCATCCCTTCTAACCGGGTAAGTATATCTACATTCTAGCATATTTTTAATCACATAATAATATTTGGAGAAATTCATCAGTAAATGTCGTTTTTTTTACACAAATTCATCCTAGCGGTTTTGTAAAATAGTTACATTTACTATTCATAATATAGTTTACAATATTGAACATTTTGTTATGATAAAACTAAGAAAAGCAACACTGAAGGGAGAATTTCTGTGGAAGAACGTTTTTACTTATACAATGACTTAATCGATACAAAAACTCGGTTCGTCAGCTTTATGGGAGAAGAAGCACGTTTCGATTTAGCCATTATCATGACGGACCGCTTCTATGGGAAAAAATTAGTTCTCAACTTACAAAGTAACCGTTTCGCTATTATTGGGCAGGATGATTTAGAAGAGGAAGGCTATCTCGAGCATGCCTTTCAACTCACGGAAGCAGAAGCTGCTGAACTAAGTAGTTTTTTAATGGAAGTCATTTAATCTCTTCATACGTCTCAATGAAATGGATATCCTATAGCTATGACAATCTATAGGAGGAGATTTTTTTGAATAAGGAAGAAAAATATGATGACTTTGCCAACGTTGAAGCTGGACGGAATTTTATTATTCCTGAAGATTTACCTGAGGGACCGTACGGAGCTCCTAAAGGTGCAGACACTCCAGTAGAAAACAAAAGCACTCCCTGGCAAGAAGAACAGCGACCATATAGCGCGTTTAACTATGAGAATAAAACCTTACATGAGGATTTGCCTAGACAATATCCCGGCGCCCACCCAACCCATGACGACTAGAAAAGCGGAAGGTACCCGGTTAGCGACGTATGGACTGGACCGCTCCGTATGAGATAAAGGAAACACGAAGAGCGAGAGCGATTCGATGTTGACTTATCGAGTGGAGGAGGGGGAAGTCCAATAGTCGCTGGGTACCTGGAGCTAGACAAAGAAAAGCGGAAGGTACCCGGTTAGCGACGTATGGAATGGAACACTCTATATAAGATGTCATAATTTCGTATGTAAAAAAGCACTCAACCGAGTGCTTTTTTACTTTACGAATACTATTTCTTAATCTTCCTCACAACAAAATAAGGGCAGCCAAAATTACAGTATTCATACAAATATTCAGTGAGTGTACTTATTTTTGTGTCAAAGGTTGCCTTATGATTTTGATCATCGAAAAACCCCCGAAGCCTTAACTGTCCATATCCCCAATCACCAACGATATAATCATATTTTGTTAAAATCTCACTATAACGTGCTTTAAAAGCATCTTCATTATAGCCGTTACTCCGCTCATCAATTACTTCATAGGCTATATTATTGATGGTAATCATATTTTTCACCTCTCAAAATACATCGTGCTAATTAAATTATAACTGATTCACCAGCAATTACTAAGCGAAATTTATTGTAAGCTGCTTATCCTACTAAATAGGGGGTGTCATAATTGAAGAAACACATTTTAGCTATCGGGTTAACCTCATTATTTGTCATAAGTGGCTGCTCTAATAATGAAAATGATCATACTACTTCGAAATCTAATGCCGTTGATCCCATCGGCGTTCGTTCTCCTGCCCACTACTATGATACAGATTCTGATAACCGTGAAAAAATAGCCAATCAAGTAAAACGAACTGCCATGTCTGCTGTTCCCCGTTATTATCACGTATACGTTAGCGACAATCCCACATTAGCACAGAATATAGAAAACTATGCACCGTTAGAGTCAGATAGTCCAGGAATCCATTATTCCATCCAAAAGACCATTAAACAAATGCTTAAATCTCCCCAAGGATCTAAGGTCCAAAGTGAAGAAAAGGATGCAAACACTAACGAACAGCATAATTGAAAAAATAGTGGGGCCGATTTCAAAGTAGTCGGTCCCTCCTCTTTGGTGATTACCACTATTTTGCTTTCATGAATTTTTAGCGATAGACAACAATAATAAAAGCATTAGTGGATAGGCGCCTGAAACTAAATACTTTAAGAAGTGGAATTGGTTCTTGTGGCTAGAATCCGTACACTTCAAAAATTTGATACTTTCTTATCTTTAAGAAAAACGCAAGCGCCCTAATTTCTTACCGAAAGGAGCCCGTTATGTTGAAAAAAGCATTCCTTTCTCTGATAATTATGCTTTTCATAATGAATAGTAGCGAAATAATTGTTGCTGCGTCAACATCACCGTCAGAATCAGAAAAGCTTGCAAAGAGATTGGACCTTTATAAAAATATGGAGGCAATTACGCAAGTCCCTTGGTACTATATTGCCGCAGCAGATCAATATGAACATAACTTACGCTCAGCTCGTAAAGATCTCGAAAAAGCCAAAGGGGTAATTGGAATACACATAGAACCATCAAAATGGGTAGGAGCCTTGAATCCAGATTCAGTTGACGTTCACCCACTTTCAATTAGCCTTTTTGGCGGAATAGGGCTTGACGGGGATGGTGATAACCGTGCTGACATAAATAACGATGTTGATCGCTTATACACTTTTTCCAATCACTTACTTAAATATGGAACCGATGAAGAAAATTTACGTATTGGATTATGGGATTATTACAAACGAGATAAAGCTGTTAGTATCATTATGGGAAACGCAAAAATTTACCGTACATTTGGTAGAGTAGATTTAAAAGAAAACGCTTTTCCACTACCTATTGGATATAACTTCACTTACCATAATACATGGGGCTATGCTCGCGGCTGGGGTGGAAAACGGATTCATGAAGGAACAGATATTTTTGCCAATTATAGTGTACCCGTTCGCTCAACTTGTTTTGGCATCATTGAAATGAAAGGCTGGAATAAATACGGAGGTTGGAGAATCGGGATTCGTGATTTAAATAATAATTATCACTATTTCGCTCATCTCAGCGGATTTTCTAATGGAATAAAAGTAGGTCAAGTTGTCAAACCAGGGCAGCCGATAGGTAGCGTTGGAAGCACAGGATATGGACCTCCTGGAACATCGGGAAAATTCCCACCTCATTTACACTTCGGCTTATATAAAGACAATGGTCAGACGGAATGGAGCTTCGATCCCTACCCTTACTTAAAGCTATGGGAACGAAACGACAGAATTGCCAAAAAGAAAAACAAGTAATACCCTTTCATCAGTGGAAATCGAAAAGCTCCACCGGCTCGTTCACGCCGGTGGAGCCAGACATCTAAACGCATTGAGAATAAAAATCTAGATAATAAATACAACAATTCTCCACTGATGAATGGTATTAACATAATTCTTTACATACGTTGCATACCCTTTACTAAAGGGGGAGCCTCGCATGTTCCGAAAAAGATTTAAACCCAGATTGTTTCGTCCAAAAAAACCTCTTTCCACTCGAAAAGTAGTTCTCATTACCTTTTTATTATTTTTAATAACCAGTACTTTTTCTGTTTCTTTTGTCAATCAAACTGTGGAACCTATGATCATGAATATTGCCAAAACTGAAATAAATCGAATTGCAACAGAAGCTATCTACGAATCCGTGGATGAATATATGGGGAAAATAAATATGGAAGATTTTCTTACAATAACAAATCCTGATTCTGCCTCTCCTACCTATGTCATCAATCCAAAAACAGCTATAAACTTTCGTACAGATATTACAAAAGAAATTCAGAATAAATTAGGCTTTAAACAAACAAATCCCTTTGATTCGTCTGTAGAAGCAGATGAACAATTTAATCAAGTCATTTATAATATCCCTTTAGGTGTTGTTACTGGAAATGCCCTTCTCGCAAACTATGGTCCAAAAATTCCTGTTAAAATGGCTACGGTCGGTCACGTTGAATCAGACTTTAAAACAGAATTAACGAACTCAGGCATTAATACTACATTTCTCGAGCTAACCGTTCTTTTTAAAGTAAAAATGCAAATTGTCATTCCTTCTTTTTCAGAAGAAACACTCGTCCAACAAGAAATCAATGTAGGAGGCATCTTAATCAAGGGCAACGTACCAAGTTATTATAGTAATGGTACAAGTGCACTCCCCCCTGCCATCATGAAACCTGAATAGAAAAGCGGAAGGCACCCGTTCAGCGACGTAGGGACTGAGGTCCACACGATGTGGGTCACACAGACGAAGACATAAGGACGTGGCGGTTTTAGTCTGTATTCATTTGCTCTGTAGAAAAAAGAAGCTTAAACGATACCTGTTTAAGCTTCCATACACTTTATAACCATAAGTTGAGGTTGACTTTTTAAATCAATTTCATAGGGTTCTTGTAAAGGTTGATCGACTTCTTCAATAATGCGAATAACAGGTCGGTCACCTATACCGATATTCTGGCTAGAGACCACTCCTTTACGTCCATCATTCAATATAACCGAAAGTCCGTTTGGATACATGGCAACTGCCCTTCGAAAAGCTTCAACAATAGAAACCTCAAACTGTGTCCCCGCACCCGCATACAGAATTTCAAGCCCTTCATGTGGCAGCATCGCACTTCGATATACTCGATTAGACGTTACAGCATCAAAAACATCCGCTACCGCAATAATTTTCCCTAGGTCATGAATTTCACTTCCAACTAATCCTCTAGGATACCCCGATCCATCTAATCGTTCATGATGCTGATAAGCACAATGAGCAACATGTAGGGAAACCGTATGAATATCCTTGAGCAACTTAAAACCATGTTCTGGATGTTTTTTCACAATTTCATATTCTTCTTCAGTCAACTTTCCAGCTTTCCCCAGAATTTCAAAAGGAATAACCATCTTACCCACATCATGCAAAATAGCACCCATTCCAAGTATTTCCAATTGCTTTTCATTTAACTTTAACTCCATTCCTAAGGCCAATGAGTATAACGCTACATTTAAGGAATGACTAAAAATATAATTATCATATACATACACATCTGCTAATAAAGTGAGAAGGTCCTCACTACTCTTCAAATCGTCCATAATGTTCCGAATGAGTTGCGTAAATTTAATAGCTGCTTTTTCCACTACAATGGCATTTTGAACTTTGTCATTTATATGTATTTGAGCAAACGTTGATTCAATTGTTTGAACAGCCTCTACTCTTACTGCATCTGAAATAGAACTGACTGGAACAATCCCTTTTGTTCTTTCATCTTTAATATAAACATATTGAATATTAAGAGAAAGTAACCGTTTAATGATTGTCTCTGTCAACGTTGCCCCTTCGCTGACTAAAATTGTACCTCTTTCATTATAAATAGCTTTTCCGAGTACAGCCCCTGGACTCAATGATTTTGTTGTTAAAAGCCTCATGATCGTTCTCCGTTTCTAACTTGAAAATATACTGCACAAGGTCGGTTATACTCGTGTAGTACAAAATAATTATCGTTGAATCATACAACAAAATAAATACCTTTAAGGTAATTTCATAGAACTAATAGCATTTTAATTAAAATTTTACATAAAAAAGGCGAATTTTTCTATAGAAATTAAAAAAATCGCCTTTTTGAAAAAACAGCTTTACTCTGTCCATTATCCTCTACACCATTTTTAATAAAGCATCTTTTCCAATCATTCCAGGATAAATGCCTCGTGCAGCGGCTTCATGTGTTACAGATTCTAGCGGTGCTTGCAAAAGCTGTTCAATCGTCTTAACGCCAGTGGCTCTGCCTGCTATTATTCCCCGATCCTTTAATTTTTCATTTAAAAGGGCAACATCTAACGCGCCGCACATGATATATCCGTAATCTGAAGTAACAACAAGCAGTGTTGTTTTGGGTAATTCAACTGAAATGGCTAAAAAAGGATAATCTTCAAGCATAATTGGCTTCATGCTAATCAATTTGCTTCGCCCCCTTCTCTTCTTACTTTATGAAAAAGGGGTCGAAACAGTGAAATATCCTTATCCTATTTAGTGTACATTTTTTCTAATTTCCATAATAAGATGTCGCGTAAAAATTCTGGCATTAAGTATTCTTTATTTTTAGAACGTTGAATTTGTGGAAAAAAGTAACCAAACGTAAACATATCAGGAATGACAAGTTTATAGGTCCTCTCTGGTTGTAATTCAGTTCCATTCACATTGATTTGTTTTACAATTCCTTGACTTGTTTCAATAAACTCAATTTGATTATAGACCATCATCCCCATAATCTTTCCTCTGAAGCCAAAACCTTTCACTTGAATATGAGGCCATTCCTTATTTCTTGACTGCAGTAAAATTTCTTTTAACTCTGTTCCATTTAATTGAATTACACAAGGATTAATGGGATGAGGGCATATACGATGAAGATCGCCCCTGGTCACAGCCCCTTTCGATAAACCTTCAAGCAATAAACCAGCATTAAGAAATGCACAATCAGCTCCGCTCCATTCTCGTAAAGCCTCACAGAGAATCGCCGACAGTCTTTCCTCTTTGAACCAATCATTAGCTAGATGCTCCGGTAGATGACACACTACTTCTTGAAGTGTCTCTCCTCCAGAAAGGTACATCCCCTCAATCCATTCTTGTTCTCCTACAAGTTCTGGCAATTCATTCGTATCATATAGCCATGCACTTTTTTTGGTAATCCTTTTTTGCTCATCCACATGTACCTCTACTTGCCCAATGAAAAACCCAAATTTTCCTGCACAACAAAGAAGAGTATTATTGACTAATTTTCCATGATGCAATATATGATGTGTGTGTGCTCCAAGTACAATATCAATTTCAGGAAAATCTTCCGCAAGCCTCTCATCATCATGAATCCCAAGATGAGAAAGGACTACAATGATATCAGATTTCCCTTTAATCTCTTGAAACTGTGCTTTTAATTCAGCAAACGGCTCGCTTACTTCCCAGCCAAGAGCTGCATAAAACTTTTGAAAAAAGGCAGTTACACCAATGAAAGCTATTCTTGTCCCATGCTCAGTTGTATGAATGGAATAGGGGATAACCCACTTTGGCCTTACATGATTTTCATCATAGAGATTAGCTACAAGAACCTTAAATTCAGCCTGTTCATATAAGCACTCTAAAGCATCATGAGGTAAAGTAATTCCTTCATTATTACCGATTGTTACATATTGATAGCCCGCTTCGTTTAATAATGCAACATTTCCTTTTCCTAATGTCCCCTCCGAATAAGGATGCCAACGATCGACATAATCACCAATATCGAGAATAATTGCTTCATCCCCTGTTTCTTGATGAAGCAAGCGTCTTTCCTTTAAGAATTCTACGATTCGGGGCCAATTTTCAAAATGACTATGAAAATCATTAGTATGATAAAAGTGAACGATTTCGGACATCATTTCTCCCCCTTCTTATTGTCTGTCATTCCTTGATAAACGAGTTGAATACCTAGGATATAAAGTATAGTGAAAAAGAATCTATATCAAGAATTTTATTAACATAAGCACCAATTATACCTCCCGGCGCGCTCCCAATGAAGAAAATAAGTCCAGCTTTATAATCAACCATTTTATGCTTCATAAACGTTAAAAAACATATTCCATTCCATTTTATCATATGTGATTAGATTCATAGAAATTTAGCATGCTTCAATATACAAATTGATACAATTTCAAACCTAAGAACTCCGCTCTGATTTTTCTGTCCAAACCTAATTAAATCTATCTACATTAGTTGGATTAATCAAATTTGTCCACACCTTGAAAAATCTTCTCTCCGTTCAAGACCATGAATCAGTGTGACGATCCTGTCGGCAGAAATAACATGTTTTCAGATACAAATGAGCACCCTCATACTCTCGAATGGGAAAGTCTGTTATTCACAAAGTTTAGTTAGTCCAAACGCACATCCTATGCTCCTAACTAGCCTGAGCGAGGCAAATTAATATTCTTTTATAGTCAACGTTACCTTTTGGTTGAATCGTGCTTCTCCCTTATAGGTGAAGTTTTTTAGTTTTTCTTTGTATTTGTTTACATCCAAAAAGTAACCCACTTTTTTGGCAATATTGACAGCTGCATTGCTATCTCTCATCATGGTCGTGTTACAAAAAATACACGTGAATGTTCGAATGTTGGGTTCTTTCTTTTCTTTGTGACCACAGACACAACATTCTTTGGTTGTGTTCCTTTCATCTCACCACTAAAAAATGCTTGCCGAGTTTTTCAGCCACCCATTTTACGATTCTTCGAAATTCACCGATTTTTTCTTGGTTCAACATGCTTCTTTTCATATTCTTAAAAGGAGCTGTTCCATTCGTAGGTGTATAATCGCCAATCATGACCAAATCATAGTTTCTATATAGTTCATGTGCAATGGAATACAAGCACGTCTTTATCTGTTCTCGACGTGTATGATACGCTTTATCCAAAGCATGGTTGATTCTATTCCATCGCGGGCTATGTACCGTATAGGTGTTTCCATGTTTCGTTTTTCTCTTACGATATGTTTTCTGACAAACATCCCGAAGAGATTTTAGCTCGTCTATCTTTTTATCCCAGTATGGAATCATGCGAAGTTTTTGAAGCTCTACGGAGTTTCCTTTGTGATCTACTCCAACAAAAAAGTTCTTATGATTGGGGTCTAATGAAATCCATTTTACGTTTTTGGGGATTGCTTTCTCTTCCAATTCAAGTGTAGGTTTTATTGGCAGTTCTTTCTTTTCCTTTTTTGCTACATTTACTTCTTTTCGATAGACGGACATATCCTGTTTAAACTTCAGCTCTTTTGGCGTACACCTTTCCACTGTAAAGATGCCATAAAACGTGTTTCCTTGTTGTTTAGTCAGCATAAATGTTTTGATGATTTCATTTTCTTGTAACTTGAACTTTTCATTCAATTTACCAAGTACAGAAGGATTTCTTTTTCCTTTTTCCTTCTTCATCCCTGGGATATTTCCCAACGAAACGGAGATACCTGTACCGTCATTAAGAAGTTCCCACCCTTTATTTGGTTCATCGAATACCAAACTGAACCATTTTTTCTTCCAACTTCTAAACTTAGGGTACCCACCTTTTCTATCAAAGAATTTTTGATAAGCATTGGACAATCGATTCGCTGGTTCTTTTAAAACAGAAGAAAAAACAGTCTTTAAAAAAGGATGCTGTTCCTTCAATGAAACTCCGTAATCACGCAAGTTCCTATCTGATAATAGCTTCTTGGAATTATGATTTTCTTTGTAATCTTTTATACAGGCATCCAATAAATGATTGTATAACCAATTACAAATTCTACTTTGCCCATCTAGGACCCATTCGTCTTCTTTTGTAAAGGTAACTTGAATTTTCTTATTATATAGTAGACTCATCTTTTCACCCCCTAACCAGAACATCCGTTCTCAACATGGTTAATATTACCAAATAATTGAACACTTTACAACTCTAATGGATCATTACATGTAACTTTTCTAAAAAATTAAACCTAATCAGAACTGATTAGGTTTTTTGAATAGATATAAATAGCTTTAATTAGATTTATTTATACTGTTTTTATCCCCCAAAATATCTTGCGGAGTTCCGAACCTTTACATATAACCTAGTTAGATTCACATCCCAACAGCTGAGAAATTCTCTTGCTATATTCTAAAACTCTTTCTATATACTGATGAGGTGTATTCGTAAATCGAGTTGACGGAATAGAAATGCTAAATGCTCCTGCTACTTCACTTTTATAATTATAAAAAACAGACGCGATACAAAATACGCCTAACTCGTTTTCTTCGTTATCAATTCCATACCCCAGCTCGCGAACTTTCATTATTTCCTCCATAAATGCTGTAAAATTTGTAATCGTATGAGGGGTAAGCTGCTGAATATTGCTACTATCCCAAACCTCTTTTACTACTTCATCTGGATAATCTGCTAGTAAAGCTTTACCGACTGCTGTACAATACATTGGAGCTCGACTTCCCACTCTTGAATGTGTCGTAAACGTTTGCTTACTAGGCTCAAATTTATCAATATACACCACTTCTTTATTATCCTCAACAACTAAATGCACGGTTTCCTCTACCTTGTTAGATAATTCACTTATTAAACTTCGAACCACACCCATGGAATTCATTTTCTCTATTTTTTTATTCCCTAATTGAAATAATTTAAAGGTCAATTCATAATATCCATTCTTAGAATTTTGCTCTATATATCCCTTATATATTAAAGTTGCTAACAATCGATGAACCGTTGCTTTATTCAATTTAGCTAAGCCACTTAACTCCGTTAAGCTAATAGCACCGTGTTCTGCCACAATATCTAAAAGAGTAAGGGCACGGTCAACAGATTGTACGATTTCCTTCTCTGCCATAATGTTCTATTCCTTTCAGAAACAATTTTTTACCATACCAGTTTTATTTTAGCATAATAATAATATACGAAATATTATTACTCAAATCTACGTTTATAAAAATCAAATCACTTACACTGTGTGACAATTCATATAACATTTCATCAAATTATTAACTTTTTTCGGTAGTTCTAAAATTAGCTTGCTACTATCTATTTTAGTAGCTATGT
Organism: uncultured Bacillaceae bacterium; assembly: GCA_963790055.1. Lineage (GTDB taxonomy): Bacteria > Bacillota > Bacilli > Bacillales > DSM-1321 > Peribacillus. Next base: position 197,322 of record CAWBND010000013.1, on the reverse strand, counting down.
ATGTTTTCGAATGTATGTCGGACATAATATGACAGAAATTATGGGCTCTTTCTTAGGAAGAATGGAAGGAATATCGATGGTTGTTTTCATCGTTGGTTTTAGTGGAACTTTCAAACACATTATTTTAGACGCTGGGGTTGGAGATGATGCTGCAAAATACAAGCGTTTCTCCCTTAATTTATAGAAGAAACTAATCTATTAAGTCTTTTTTAAAAGGTCTAGGGGAACATCCCCTAGACCTTTTAATGCTTCTTACACACCTGTATAAGAAGAGAATCCACCATCGATTGGAAGCACAACACCTGTTACAAAGCTTGCTGCTTGTTCACTAGCTAAGAATAATAGGCCGCCAACAAGTTCTTCAGCCTCACCGAATCGTTCCATTGGTGTGCTGCCCAGGATTTTACCTGTTCTTGCTGTTGGAGTTCCATCTTCATTGAATAGTAATTTTTCATTTTGTTTTGTTACTAAGAAGCCAGGTGCGATTGCATTTACACGAATACCTGCTTTCGCAAAGTATACAGCCAACCATTGTGTGAAATTACTGATGGCTGCTTTTGCTCCACTGTATGCTGGAATTTTTGTTAATGGTGTGTAAGCATTCATTGATGATACGTTGATAATACAGCTTCCTTTTTTCTCCGTCATTGCTTTCGCAAATACTTGAGATGGAAGTAATGTTCCTAAGAAGTTTAAGTCAAATACAAAGCCTACACCTTTAGGATCTAATTCAAAGAATGTTTTCATTTCTGGATTATTTTTTACTTCTTCTGCATTAAAGAATTCATCATCTGTTGTTCCGCGAGGATTGTTTCCACCTGCACCGTTTAGAAGAATATCACATGTACCAAGTTCTTTTTCTACGATTTCTCTTGCACTCTCAAGTGCTTCTCGGTCAAGAACGTTTGCTGCCACTCCGATTGCTGTTCCGCCTGCTTCGTTAATTTCTTTTGCCACTGCGTCAGCTGGTTCTTGGTTAAGATCAAGAATCGCTACTTTTGCTCCACATTCTGCTAAAGCTTTTGCAAAATAAGATCCTAATACACCGCCACCGCCTGTTACAACGGCTACTTTACCTGTTAAATCTACTTTAAATGGTACTGTCATCATAAATTCCTCCTAAAATGAAATAGTATTTCTCAATAAAGGGGTTGAACCCCACAATACAATGTCTAGTCTCAATAGAGTTATGAGTAACCTAGATACAAATCATTTTGTGGGATTCAAACCCCTTTCCATATACTTATTTTGATTTACGATTCTTTTCTTCTGCTTCCCAAAGTCCAGTTAAATATGTTGCACCTAATGCGCGGTCATATAAACCGTAACCTGGTTTGCCTGTTTCTCCCCAAATCATACGACCGTGGTCCGGACGAATTGGACCAGTGTAATTGAAGTCTTTCATCGCACGAATCACTTCATACATATCGATTGAACCATAGCTTGAAACATGGGCAGATTCTTCGAATGAACGAGGACCTGTAAGTTTTACGTTACGTGCATGCACAAAGTTTACGCGGTCTTTTTGACCGAAGTAACGTAGCATTTCAGGGAAGTCATTGTTTGGATTTGCTCCAAGAGAACCGCTACACATTGTTAAACCGTTCGCTGGGCTATCATATAAATTAATAAATCTGTCTAGATTTTCTTTATTTGTAATGATACGTGGTAATCCAAAGATATTCCATGGTGGATCATCCGGGTGAATTGCCATTTTGACGTCAGACTCTTCAGCAACCGGAATGATTTCTTTAATGAAATATTCTAGGTTTTCCCATAATTTTTCTTCATCTACATTTTTGTAGTGATTAAATAGGGTATGAAGCTCTTCTTTTTCATAGCTGCTATCCCAACCTGGTAAAGATAATTCACCAGTTAGTGGATCCATTTTTGCAACGACTTCTTCTTCAAAAATCAATGCAGTTGATCCATCTTCTAATTCATGATCTAAAGAAGAACGCGTCCAGTCAAAGATCGGCATAAAGTTGTAGCATACAACCGGAATGCCCGCTTTTCCAAGATTACGGATCGTTTCTTTATAGTTCTCAATATATTTATCACGAGTGGGTAAGCCAATTTTAATATCTTCATGAACTGGAATACTTTCGATTACCGAAATAACCATTCCCTGTGCTTCCACCGTATTTTTTAATTCCATGATTTTTTCTAAAGGCCACGCTTCTCCAACCGGGATATCATAAATTGCTGTAACGATACCCTTCATGCTTGGAATTTGACGAATATATTCCAGTGGGATGGAATCCGTTTTGCCGTACCAACGAAAACTCATTTGCATGTGCATTTCCTCCTTTATTTTTACTTCAGTCCTAAAATAGTTTTCTGCATTGTCATCATAATTATTCAAATAACGATGCATACTCCTTAGGAATTTCACGTTTTCTTATGTAAAAGAATTCGCTTGCAAAAATACCTTACTAGTACTTATAATTAGTTCGTCTACTAAACAAACTAATTATGTACCAATAGAATATCATCCACTCTTTACTTCGTCAACACATATTTTTATTCGACAAAAACATGTAACATCTTAATATAATACCTATAAATTACATATCAAATTAGTTGCAATTTTCTTTTACTAGAAGTTTTATCTTATTAAATGGATTCATTCCTGACATTGAGATTAAAATAAAAAAAGCAAACATATTTCAAGTTAAACTCAAACATTATTAGAAAACTGTATAATGGAAGAATCTAATAAGAACATAGGATAAAAGTAAGGGGGAATATTATACATATGGCTACAGGAGACGCCGCTTATATAAAAAAAATAAATCGATCGTTAATTATCCAAAGAATTATTGAACATGGAAAGATTTCTCGAGCAGACTTGTCTAAACTAACCCTTTTAACGAGAGCTACTATATCCGCTCAAGTTGCAGATTTATTAGAGGATGAGCTTATTATAGAGACACAGGAAGAACACCATGCTGTTGGAAGAAAACCAATTAGTCTCTCCTTAAATGACAAAGGCTGGCTATGCATTAGGTATTGATCTTGATTACAGTTCGATTACCTTTACGTTAGCAAATCTGGTCGGTTGTCCCGTTTCAAGTAAAACGATTACGGTCCACACTGCAAATTATCAGGAGATATTGGAGGTTCTTATCACTCAAATTAACCAATATCGAACGGCATACAAAGACAGCCGTTACGGAGTTGTCGGTGTCGTGATTGGAATTCATGGCCTTGTTACGAATGAGGAGATTATCCACTTCATTCCACGCTTCAACTGGCATGATACAAATTTAAAACAAGATCTTGAACAAGCAATTGGAAACATCGTACATATTGAAAATAATACAAATTTATGTTCATTTGCCGAAAGAGTCTTTCACTATCATAAAGCGAAAAATGTATTGTCTGCCAGTCTTTCTACAGGCATTGGTCTTGGGATCATGATGGATAAAGATCTTTTTAAAGGCTATGATGGATACGCAGGTGAAGCAGGTCATATGATTATCGTTCCTGGAGGAAAACCATGTACATGTGGAAATCAAGGCTGTTGGGAGCAATATGCTTCTGAATCAACATTTTTCAAAGAATTAGCTCACAAAAAACAAACGAAGGATTTGTCATATGAAGATGTTCAACAGTTACTTGCAAACAAAGATGAAGATACGTATAACATGATGGAACAATTCATTTGCTATTTAACAATTGGTTTAAATAACATGATTAATTTGTACAATCCAGAAGTCGTTATTTTAAATAGTAGGCTACTAAAAATGAATCCACATTTTTTTGAACAGGTTCAGGACAATCTCTCCTCAACCATCAGTCATTATCGTAAATTAGCCGTTTCAAAGCTAGGAGAAAAAGCTTGTGTAATGGGTGCATACGCACTAGCGATTAGAACCTTTCTCGATGTTCCAATGCTAAGCTTTAACTTTGATGAAGTGTATACTAAATTCCAGGAAGACGGATTTTTGTAGAAAAAGCGGAAGACACCAGTACGTATCAAAAATTTTATAGTCTCTTCCCTATACAAAAAAGGTGGTTGCTATGAACCACCTTTTTTAAAGATTGAATAGATTAAACACCAGTATAAGAAGAGAATCCACCATCAATTGGAAGTACTACACCTGTTACAAAGCTTGCTGCTTGTTCGCTAGCTAAGAATAATAGGCCGCCAACCAATTCTTCTGGTTCACCGAACCGTTCCATTGGTGTGCTGTTTAGGATTTTTCCTGTTCTTGCTGTTGGAGTTCCATCTTCATTGAATAGTAATTTTTCATTTTGTTTTGTTACTAAGAAGCCAGGTGCGATCGCATTTACACGAATGCCTGCTTTCGCAAAGTATACAGCCAACCATTGTGTGAAGTTACTGATCGCTGCTTTTGCTCCACTGTATGCTGGAATTTTTGTTAATGGTGTGTAAGCATTCATTGATGATACGTTGATAATACAGCTTCCTTTTTTCTCCGTCATTGCTTTCGCAAATACTTGAGATGGAAGTAATGTTCCTAAGAAGTTTAAGTCAAATACAAAACCTACACCTTTAGGATCTAATTCAAAGAATGTTTTCATTTCTGGATTATTTTTTACTTCTTCTGCATTAAAGAATTCATCATCTGTTGTTCCGCGAGGATTGTTTCCACCTGCACCGTTTAGAAGAATATCACATGTACCAAGTTCTTTTTCTACGATTTCTCTTGCGCTCTCAAGTGCTTCTCGGTCAAGAACGTTTGCTGCCACTCCGATTGCTGTTCCGCCTGCTTCGTTAATTTCTTTTGCCACTGCGTCAGCTGGTTCTTGGTTAAGATCGAGAATCGCTACTTTTGCTCCAGCTTCTGCTAATGCTTTTGCGAAATAAGATCCTAATACTCCGCCTCCGCCTGTTACAACGGCTACTTTTCCTGTTAAATCTACGTTCAATGGAACTGCCATATTAAACTCCTCCTAAAATGTTCTTACTCTTATGTAACATATATTTACACACAACTAATTAGTAGGGATAACGTCTCCCCACTGACTAGCATGTAAAAATAAGACTACTGTCTAGCCCAAGAAGTCTAGCGCCTTGCACTTTTCAGAAGTCTAGCTCCAGGTGCCCAGCGACGTAGGAACTGGACGGGCACCTGGAGCTTTTCTTTTCTTATTTACGATTTTTTTGTTCTGCTTCCCAAAGTCCAGTTAAGTAAGTAGAACCTACTGCACGGTCATATAAGCCGTAGCCAGGTTTTCCTGTTTCGCCCCAAATCATACGACCGTGGTCAGGACGGATTGGACCTGTGTAATTGAAATCAGCCATCGCACGAATTACTTCGTACATATCAATTGAACCATAGCTTGATACGTGTGCAGATTCTTCGAAAGAACGAGGACCTGTATGTTTTACGTTACGAGCATGAACAAAGTTTACGCGCTCTTTTTGTCCGAAATAACGTAGCATTTCTGGGAAGTTATTCTCTGGATTACAACCAAGTGAACCACTGCACATTGTTAAACCGTTATATGGGCTATCATATAGGTTTACAAAGCGCTCTAAGTTTTCTTGGTTTGTGATGATACGTGGTAATCCAAAGATATTCCATGGTGGATCATCCGGGTGGATTGCCATTTTAACATCAGACTCTTCTGCAACCGGAATAATTTCTTTAATGAAATATTCTAGGTTTTCCCATAGTTTTTCTTCATCTACATTTTTGTAGTGATCAAATAATTGGTGAAGCTCTTCTTTTTCATAGCTGCTATCCCAACCAGGTAGAGATAATTCACCTGTTAGAGGATCCATTTTTGCTACGACTTCTTCTTCAAAAATTAACGCTGTTGATCCATCTTCTAACTCATGGTCTAGTGAAGAACGAGTCCAGTCAAAGATTGGCATGAAGTTGTAACATACAACTGGGATACCAGCCTTTCCAAGATTACGGATTGTTTCTTTATAATTCTCGATATATTTGTCACGAGTTGGTAACCCGATTTTGATATCCTCATGTACTGGGATACTCTCAATAACCGAAATAACCATTCCATGTGATTCAACCGTTTGCTTTAATTCCATGATTTTGTCTAATGGCCACGCTTCTCCAACCGGAATATCATAAATAGCTGTTACGATACCCTTCATGCCTGGAATTTGACGAATATATTCCAGTGGGATGGAGTCCGTTTTGCCATACCAACGAAAACTCATTTCCATGTGCATTTTCTCCTTCGATAGTAAAATTTATATTCTCAATGAGTACTACTGTCTAGCTCCAGGTCATACGTCGCTAAACGGGTGCCTTCCGCTTTTCTTATTTTCTTATAATTCAATTGAGAAATATTCTTTTGCATTATTGAAACAAACATTTTCAATTAATGTTTGCAATAATTGGGGGTCATTTGGGATTTCTCCATCTTTTACTAATGATCCAACTAAATCACATAGAATGCGGCGGAAATATTCATGTCGGCAATATGAGATAAAGCTGCGTGAATCAGTTAACATCCCTACGAAATGCATAATTAATCCTTGATCCATAAGAGCAGTCATTTGGCGAATCATACCTGGTTTTGTATCATTAAACCACCAGCCTGATCCAAATTGGATTTTCCCTTTCATACCAGATCCTGCTTGGAAGTTTTGAATTGTACTTCCAATTAAATCATTAATAGCCGGATTCAAGTTATACACAATTGTTCTTGGTAGGCTATCGTTTAATTCCATAGCATTTAATAAGCCATTCAATGGTTTAGCCACTTCACCAATATCACCGATTGAATCTAATCCAGCATCTGGACCTAATTTTTCAAACAATCTTTGGTTATTGTTACGAATTGCTCCAAAGTGAAGTTGCATTGCCCAACCTCTTTCTTTGTAGCAACGAGAAAGGAATACCATAATCGCTGTTTTGAATTTCATTTCATCTTCAATTGAAACAGTATCGCCATTACGACCTGATTGGAAGATTGCGTCTAATTCACTTTCTTCATATGTAGCAAATGGAACTTCACCTAATCCATGATCAGAAATACGGCAGCCCACTTCATGGAAGAATTGTACTCGTTCTTCTAAAGCAGCTAAATACTCTTTAAAAGTAGTAAACTTTTTATTTGTTACTTGTTCTAATTGATTAACAAATCCAACAAATGGTGCTTTGTTAATTTCTAACCCTTTATCTGGGCGGAATGTAGGTAGAACTTTCACATCGAAATCCGCTTGATTTTTAATTTGCTCATGGAAACGTAAATCATCTACTGGATCATCAGTTGTACAGATTACTTTTACGTTTGAACGTGTAATTAAGTTTTGACAAGAAAAGTCTTCTTGTGCTAATAACTCATTGCATCGATTCCAAATATCTTCTGCTGTATCTTTGTTTAACAATTCTTCAATGCCAAAGAAGCGTTTTAATTCAAGATGTGTCCAATGATAAAGAGCATTACCAATTGTATTTGGAACTGTTTCTGCCCATTTTAGGAATTTTTCTTTATCCTCTGCATCACCAGTGATATACTTCTCATCGACTCCATTCGCTCTTAAAGCTCTCCATTTATAGTGATCACCTGCAAGCCAAAGTTCTGTAATATTTTTGAACTTTTTATTTTCAGCAATTTCTTGTGGAGATAGATGGCAGTGATAATCATATATTGGCATTTTTTCAGCATAATTATGATATAAATCACGAGCTATTTGAGTTTGTAAAATAAAATCATCATGAATAAATGGTTTCATGTCTATTTCCCTCCTATGTATCTTGCTTTTCTTAATACCAGTTGCACATCCGCCATAACGAACAGTCCCCAGATATGCAACCGCATTCTTTCTGAAAATAATCTACTTATTTATGTTGTCCCTTTTCTCGCAGCAATTTCTTCGACGATTTCTTTATGACGTTTATCGGTTAAATTATAAAAGAATCCAAATGCAAGCAATGCGATTAAGCTACATATAGCTGGAATAACGAATTGCATCATTTTAATACCTGTTAAAGCACCTGCCGTTTGTATCGCATTGGGAACATAACCTATAGTAGTCAGAATAACACCTGGAAGGAAACCAGCTAACGCTTGTGATACTTTTCTCATAAAACTATAAGTGGAATAAATAATCCCTTCCGTTCTTTCTCCTGACATCCATTCACCATATTCCACAATATCGGCAATCAGCGCCCAAATGATGGTATTCGGAATCGTAAAGAAAAAGTAACCAATCGCATGAATCGTTAAAAAACCTGTTACTGTGTCACCAAAAATAAAGAAATTCAGCACTTCAAAGATAACAGAACCTGTTAAACCAATAACAGCAGCCATTTTCTTCCCGAACTTTTTCACTAAAGGAGTTGTTACCGCAATGGCTAGCAAGGCCATTACCATATTTATTGTACTAATCGCACCAATTAAGCCTTCCTTTCCTAAGTTATATTGAACATAGAAAAGCTGTACACTTAATTTCAAGAAGTTGGCCAAAATCATAAACAACGTTAACGTAATCAGAATAAGGAATGGGCGGTTTTTAAACAAATACCCAAATGCTTTTCCGATTGGAATTTTTTCTTCCTTTGGTTTAATGACCACTGCTTTTTCTTTAACACCCGCGTAACAAAGTAAATGAAAGATCACACCGATAATCCCCATAATTGCAATTGCAACTGGATACCCAACAGAATGATCTTCAAATTGCGATACAATAGGAATGACCGCAATCCCTGTCAGGAAAAGGGCTCCCTGTGAACCTAAAGAACGGAAGGAAGCAAGTGCCGCACGATCAACTGGATTTTTTGTCATCGAAGCTGCTAAAGATCCATACGGAATATTAACAATCGAATAGGTTGCATTAAATAACATATACGTTACAAATGCCCATATAATTTTTCCATTTTGACTTAAATCCGGTGTTAAGAACGAGATAAAGGTTGTAATCGCTAATGGTAGCGTACCGAATAAAATAAACGGACGAAACTTTCCTCTTTTCCCAATATTCGTTCTTGAATCAACAAAAGTTCCTACTCCCGAATCGACAAAAGCATCAAACAATTTAGATACTAAGAAAACTAAACCACCATAATAGGCTGAGATACCTAATACATCTGTATAAAATTTCAATAGATAAATCTGCCCAAGGTCAAACATAAAGCCATTCCCGAGATCTCCTGCACCGTAGGCTAGTTTTTCTTTTAACGACAAACGATCGTTGTTCTCAGTTGTACTCGCCATAGTTAGTTCTTCCCTTCAGTTTTTTTCTTAGCATCTCCTTGAACTGAAGTTTTTATCAATCAACTAACATGTTTTAGCGTTTAATATCCATAGACCCTTTTTGCTCTAAAAATTGTTCTACATCCGGTAAAAGCAGCAAATTAGCATCGCCTTCGATTGTATGTTTTAGCGCAAAGCATGCTGTTGCAAAGTCAACGGCACGTTGAGGTTCAAATTCATTAATTAACGAGTAAATCATTCCAGCTGAGAATGCATCACCTGATCCTACTCGGTCAACAATCTCAACTTCAACTTGAGCGGATTCATAAAAGTTATCGTTAGCTAAAAGAAGAGCATGCAAGCGATTTCTATTTGCTGCCAATTGTTCCCTGAATGTCATAGCGATATGTTGAAAATTAAAATGCTGCTTTAAGCGTTGCATAATCTCTTTATAATTTTCTTTACTAATCGGTTTAGAATAGCTATCTTTTACATCTTGTCCATCTTCACCTAGTAATTGTAATGGCTCAACCCCAATGCAGAGATCGACGTACTCTGCTAATTCCGCCATTTTTCGTCGAGCGTCTTCAAATGTCCATAGCGCACTTCTATAATTCAAGTCGCAGCTAGTGGTAATGCCCTTTTCTTTCGCCACTTGTAGCGCTTTCTTTGAAAGTTCAAACATTCCTTCATTTAATGCTGGCGTAATACCGCTAAGGTGAAACCAATCTGCTCCTTCAAAAATCGCATCAAAGTCATATTCACTAACTTTAGACATCGCAAAGGAGGAATACTTTCGATCGTAAATCACTTTTGAAGCTCGGACGGAATGCCCTTTTTCATAAAAGTAAGTCCCTAATCGTTCGCCGCCATAAATAATATGTTCGATACCCACTCCAAGCCCTGTTAAAAACTGATTCACAGTATGACCAAGAGGATTTTTTGGTAATTTTGTAACATATGAAGCATCTAATCCTAATTGGGCTAAGGAGATAGCGACGTTCGCTTCTCCTCCACCATAGGTAGCTGCAAAAAATCTAGCTTGCTCAATTTTATCAAAGCCTGGGGTTGTTAAGCGAAGCATAATTTCCCCCAGCGTAACGACCTTTTTCATTACGCATTCCCCTTAATGGAATCAACCTTATCTCTAAAAGAACGAGCAACTTGTTGAACAGAGCTATAATCTCCATTAGAAACGCCTTTTGTTAACGCACTTCCTACTCCAATGGCAAATGCTCCACTGTTAACCCAACCTTCGATATTGTCTAAGTTCACTCCACCAGAAGGCATCATTTCTGCATGTGGAATCGGACCTTTTACATCTTTGATGAATGATTGACCTAATAAACCACCTGGGAAAAGCTTAACAACATCTACGCCTGCTTCAAGAGCACTCATAACTTCAGTCACTGAACCACAGCCTGGTAAATAAGGAATAGCATAACGATTACACATCGTAGCAATCTCTGCACTGAAATGAGGACTTACAATATAGCGAGCCCCTTTCATAATCGCGATTCTTGCTGTTTCTTTATCTAAAACTGTTCCTGCCCCAACAATCATATCGCTATATTCTGAATTAGCTAGCTCTGCAATGATATCCTCTGCTCCAGGAGTAGAAAATGTAATTTCTAAGGCTTTAATACCGCCTTTATATGTTTGAATCGCGATTTCCTTACCTTCTTCTTTATTTTTTCCGCGAATAACAGCAACTAAATAGCCTTCATGCATTTCATTAAGAATTTGAAATTTTTGTAACATCATAGCACCTCTTCTGTTTCGTATTATGAAACTCGATTTCATATATTGAAATTTAATTCAATTATATGTTTGAATAGAAAAAAAATCAATAATCATACAGTGAATATTATTGAACACTTTATGACCAATTATGCGATTCTCTCAGATATAAATCTTGCGCAATCGTTTACACTACGATCCAAAAATAAGTGAATTTTTCTTTTACACAATCTGAAAAATTTATCTTAAATATGTAAGGAAGCACACATTTTTTGCCATGTGAAAACATTCACATAATTATTGTTCGATATAATCCCACATACCTTGTATACAAGATTACATTTTTATTTTATAACATTCATCTATATTGTCAACCAAATTTTTCATGTTATACCATTAAGAAAAGCACAAGGCTTCTTGAGTTAGACACCAGTACGCGTCGAAAATCATATACTTTCTTATTTCATAAAAAAATAATGTGCCCGATTTCTCGGACACATCCATGATAAAAATGAAGAATTAACCGATTGAACCTTCCATTTCGAACTTAATAAGACGGTTCATTTCAACGGCATATTCCATTGGAAGTTCTTTAGTGAACGGTTCAATGAAGCCCATTACGATCATTTCTGTTGCTTCTTGTTCAGAAATTCCGCGGCTCATTAAATAGAATAATTGTTCTTCTGATACTTTTGACACTTTTGCTTCATGTTCAAGAGAAATATTGTCATTTAGAATTTCATTATAAGGAATCGTATCAGAAGTAGACTGATTATCCATAATTAATGTATCACATTCGATGTTCGCACGGGCACCTTCTGCTTTACGTCCAAATTGAACCATTCCACGATACGTAACTTTTCCGCCATGCTTAGCGATTGATTTAGAAACGATTGTGGAAGACGTGTTTGGTGCAAGGTGAATCATTTTTGCTCCAGCATCTTGATGTTGACCTTTACCAGCAATCGCAATCGATAATGTCAGACCGCGTGCCCCTTCACCTTTTAAGATGACCGCAGGGTATTTCATGGTCAATTTAGAACCGATGTTACCATCAATCCATTCCATCGTTGCGTTAGCATCACAAACCGCACGTTTTGTCACTAAGTTAAATACATTATTCGCCCAGTTTTGAATCGTTGTGTACCGGCAATACGCATCACGTTTAACGATAATTTCAACAACCGCACTGTGAAGCGAGTTCGTTGTATAAACAGGAGCTGTACATCCTTCTACATAATGTACAGAAGCTCCTTCATCGACAATAATCAACGTACGTTCGAATTGTCCCATATTTTCGGAGTTAATTCGGAAGTAGGCTTGTAGTGGTGTATCAACTTTTACACCTTTTGGTACGTAGATGAACGATCCACCAGACCATACAGCAGAGTTAAGGGCTGCAAATTTATTGTCTGTAGGCGGAATGGTTTTTCCGAAATGCTCACGGAAAATATCTTCGTTTTCTTTCATAGCAGAATCTGTATCTTTGAAGACAATTCCTAATTCTTCAAGATCTTCTTTCATGTTGTGATAGACAACCTCTGATTCATACTGAGCGGAAACACCAGCTAAATATTTTTGCTCAGCTTCAGGAATCCCCAGTTTATCAAACGTTTGTTTAATTTCATCTGGCACTTCATCCCAAGATTTCTCTGATTTCTCTGATGGTTTGACATAGTATGTGATTTCATCAAAATTCAAGCTGTTTAAATCTCCGCCCCATTGAGGCATTGGCATATTGTAGAAATATTCTAATGATTTCAAACGAAAGTCGAGCATCCATTGCGGCTCGTCTTTCATACGAGAAATCTCTTCTACGATTTCTTTTGTTAGGCCACGCTTTGAACGGAAAATCGAGACATCTTTATCCGCAAAGCCATATTTATAATCACCGATCTCAGGCATTTTCTTTGCCATAGCTCGTATTCCTCCCTTTCAAATGGCTGATATTATTAACAGCTCATTATTAATCTTGTTCTTTTAAACCCTTCTCCATTGCTTTCCAAGCTAATGTTGCACATTTAATTCGAGCTGGGAATTTTGCGACACCTTGCAGCGCCTCAATATCACCTAAATCAAGATCTTCCTCATCGTATTCCTTACCTTGTATCATTTCAGAAAAAATATGAGAAAGCTTAATTGCTGTTTCAATATCTTTCCCTTTAATTGCCTCTGTCATCATCGAAGCTGAGCTCATGGAAATCGAGCATCCTTCACCTTCAAATTTCACATCAGCTACTACTCCACCCTCAACCTTCAGTGTCAAACGAATTCGATCACCACAGGTTGGATTATTCATATCTATTGTTAAGCTGCTATCTTCTAGCATGCCTTTGTTACGCGGTTTCTTATAATGGTCCATTATGACTTGTCGATAAAGTGTATCTAAGTTATTAAAAGACATTACTGAAATACTCCTTTGTTTTGACAAGCGATGAAACGAGCTTATCAATGTCTTCTTCTGTGTTATATACATAAAAACTTGCTCGTGCTGTTGCCGAAACATGTAACCATTTCATTAATGGTTGAGCACAATGATGCCCTGCACGTACAGCAATCCCATCTGCATCAAGCACAGTCGCCACATCATGTGGATGAACATCATCAAGATTAAAGGTAATGACACCTGCACGTTTCTCCGCATCCTTAGGACCGTAAATCGTAATCCCCTCAACCGTTGACATTTTTTCCATTGCATATGCAGCAAGGTTGTGCTCATGACGTTCAATGTGATCCAAGCCAACTTCCTCTAAGAAATCAATAGCAGCACCAAGACCAACCGCTCCAGCAATAATAGGTGTACCACCTTCGAATTTCCACGGTAGTTCTTTCCAAGTAGATTCATATAGACCTACAAAGTCAATCATTTCGCCACCAAATTCAACAGGCTCCATCTTTTCAAGAAGTTCTTTTTTTCCATAAAGTACACCAATTCCCGTTGGTCCAACCATCTTATGACCAGAAAAGGCAAAGAAATCACAATCTAAATCCTGAACATCTACTTTCATGTGCGGTGTACTTTGTGCTCCATCAACGACCATAATCGCTCCATGCTCATGAGCAATCTTAGCGATATCCTTAACTGGATTAATGGACCCAAGCACGTTAGACACTTGCATAACTGAGACAATCTTCGTCGCATTTGTAACGGTCGCTCTTACATCATCCAAGGAAATCGTACCATCTTCTTGAAGAGGAATATACTTCAGTATAGCTCCTGTTTGTTTAGCTACTTGTTGCCAAGGAATGATATTACTATGGTGCTCCATATATGTGATTGCAATTTCATCACCTTGTTGTAAATTAGCTAAACCATAGCTTCTTGCTACTATATTTAATGAAGCTGTTGTCCCTTTAGTGAAGATAACCTCTTCTGTAGACGTAGCATTAATAAATTTCCGTACCTTTTCACGAGCTCCTTCATACGCATCCGTAGCTTTTGTTCCAAGTGTATGCACGCCGCGGTGTACATTTGAATTATACTCACGATAGTATTTCTCAATCGCTTCTATAACTACAGCCGGTTTTTGCGAGGTGGCTGCACTATCTAAATAAACTAATGGCTCGCCATTCACTTCTTGATCTAATATAGGAAAAAGCTTACGAATTTCGTATGGGTTCATCATTATCGAACTTTCCTTTCAATGACCTCTACTAGTTGCTTTTTAACTCCTTCAATTGGAAGTGCATTGACAACAGGGGCCAAGAATCCGTGAATCACTAATCGTTCTGCCTCAACTTGAGGAATACCACGACTCATTAAATAATACAGTTGTATGGGATCAACGCGACCTACTGACGCTGCATGCCCAGCTGTTACATCATCTTCATCGATAAGAAGAATTGGGTTCGCATCTCCACGAGCTTTTTCACTTAACATCAACACGCGTGATTCTTGCTCAGCATTTGCCTTCGTTGCTCCGTGTTCAATTTTTCCGATTCCATTAAAGATAATAGAAGCACTATCCTTCACTACGCCATGGATAAGAATTTGACCATCTGAACGTAAACCATGTTGAATCACTTGCGTTGTGAAGTTTTGTTTTTGTTCTCCACGACCAATCACAACCGTTTTTGTATCTCCAGAAGAACCATCACCGAATAAGTACGTCGTATTATCTGAAATCGTATCACCATCATTCATTAAGCCAAGCGCCCACTCAATACGAGCATCGCGTCCAGTCACGCCACGACGGTTTACATACGTTGTATATCCTTTATCTAACGTATCCACTGCACCATACGTTACTTTTGCATTAGCATTGGCAAACACTTCTGTTACAATATTTGCCACAGCATCTGTTGTTTCTACGGCTGAGAAATAATTCTCAACATATGTCACCGAGCTATTATCTTCAGCAACGATTAATACATGATTGAAAAGAGAAGCATCCGCATGATCGATTAAGAAAATCGCTTGGATTGGTTCTTTTACTTCTACATTTTTCGGAACATATAAAAATGCTCCACCATTAAGTAATGCCGCATGAAGTGCCGTTAAACGATGTTCATTAACGTTTACGCCATCTTTCATGAAGTACTTTTGTACTAGCTCCCCATGTTCACGAGCCGCTGTTACAAGATCGGTAAAAATAACACCTTGCTCTTTCAATTCAGCAGAAAGGCTAGTATAAGCTGGCGTATTATTACGTTGAATATATAAATTTCGCTTATCTTCGAGAGCAACAATGGCTCTTACTGCTTCTGGCAGTTCATCTAAAGAGGTAAAAGCTTCACTCTCTACTGAATGCTTGCGGAAAGAAGAAAAATTCCACTTATCAATTTTTGTTTTGTCCGGCTTTGGCATCGGAAGGTTTTCTAAATCAGAAAACGCTTGAACCCGAAGCTCTGTAAGCCAAGCTGGTTCATTATTTTGAGTTGAAAAAGAACGGATATCCTCTTTTTCAAACGGTAATTTCGTTTCTGTAGTCATGACAAATCCTCCTACTTACGCTTCTTCGCCAACAGTTTCGTCTTCAATACCTAGTTCTTGTTTAATCCAGTCATAGCCTTCTGCTTCTAAGCGTTGTGCAAGCTCTGGGCCACCAGATTTAACAACACGACCTTGCATCATAACATGAACGAAATCTGGAGTGATATAGTTCAATAAACGTTGGTAGTGAGTAATCATGATGCAGCCAAAATCTTCACCGCGCATTTCATTGATACCCTTTTGAAACAACTTTAAGTGCATCAATATCAAGACCTGAGTCGATTTCATCTAAGATCGCAATTTTCGGTTCAATCATCATTAATTGAAGAATTTCGTTACGTTTTTTCTCTCCGCCCGAGAAGCCTTCATTTAAATAACGTTGTGCCATATCTTCATCCATTTCAAGGAATTCCATTTTCTTATCCATTTGACGAATAAATTTCATCAATGAAATTTCATTGCCCTCTTCGCGACGTGCATTAATAGCTGAACGTAAGAAGTCCGCGTTTGTTACGCCATTGATTTCACTTGGATATTGCATGGCTAGGAAAAGACCAGCACGTGCACGTTCATCTACTTCCATTTCCAATACGTCTTGACCATCGAAAGTAATACTTCCGCTTGTTACTTCGTATTTGGGATGTCCCATAATTGCTGAAGATAGAGTAGATTTACCAGTACCATTTGGTCCCATGATTGCATGGATTTCTCCACCTTTTACTTCAAGATTAACACCTTTTAAAATTTCCTTACCCTCAATTGATACATGAAGATCTTTGATTGTTAAAGTAGAACCTGACATAAATATACCTCCGTAAGCTAATCACTATTTTAATGGAAAGTAATATACTTCCTTAATTTAATTTTTCTAAAATATATTCTCAATCTATTCTCATTACAAGTTTATAACAAATTTAATTAAGAAGCAACCATTAAGAAAGGAGAGATTATGTAACTTAGCTTAATTCAATGAATTGAGTAACTTATACATATTTGGTAACTTACACTATTGTTTGTCTACAACATATTATTATACAAGAAAATCTACTGAACATTGAGAATGATAGGTGCAGAAATACTGTACAATGGATGATGATAATAATAATCAACACTCTTATTTTACTCTTCAAGACCAAGTCTGTAAAATGAAGCAAATCATTTTGGGGAGTAAAACAAACAAACGCTAGGATTTTTTACAACCCTAGCGTTTGTTTATTTCTTAAAAGTCATTCCGTTACATTGAAACTTCTTTCATTAACTTATTAAATAATTCTTCTCCCACATCAGCTTTAACATCTGAATAAATTTCACTCATCGCTGCTTTAAATTCGGCTTTCTGTTCATCAGATATTGTTGTTACTTCCATTCCTGCTTGCTTTAAAGCCTCTAATGCTTTTGCTTCATCTTCTTGAGATAGCTTTCTATTAAAATCACGTGTTTCAATCACTGCATCCTTAACAACCTTCTGTAAATCCTCAGGAAGTCCATCAAAAAATTGTTTGTTAATAACGACAGGCCATGGGGAATACGTATGACCAGTCAACGATAAATATTTCTGTACTTCATAAAATTTCATTGAATACATAAGAGAAAGTGGTGTTTCTTGAGCATCGACTGTTTTATTTTGCAATGCGCTATATAATTTATTAAATGCGATTGGCGTTGCTTGCGCTCCTGTTTCAGACCACGTTTTAATTTGCGTCGGGTTTTCTAATGTACGCATTTTTAATCCCTTCATATCTCTAACGCTTTCTATCGGTTTGTTATTATTGGTTAAATGACGGAATCCATTTTCCCAATAGGCAAGTCCAATAATTCCTTTATCTGAAAAAGAATCAAGTACCTCCTGCCCTACTTCTCCATCTAGAACTCTATACGCTGTTTCACGATTTTTAAATAAATATGGAAGATCCCAAAGGGCAATTCCTTTAGAAACCGCCTCTAACGGGGCAGAAGCTGGAGCCATCATCGTTAAATCACCAAGCAGAAGCATTTCAAGCATTTCTCTTTCTCCGCCAAGTTCACTATTCGGATAGATTTCCACCTTAATTTTTCCATTACTATTTGCTTCAACTAATTCTTTGAATTTCTCAAATGAATCTTGCGCAAAATGCTCCTTGGCCGCTGAATGGCCTACTTTAATCACATATGTATCTTTCTCGCTTACAGTCGCTTCTTCTGTAGGAGTTGTTTCAGAACAAGCAGCCAAAACAATGACTAGCATTAACATCATGAACGTAAAAAAATAGTTATGTCTTTTCATAGAATGCTCCCTCTTTTTCTGTAAAAAGGCGGCGGAACGAATGCTCACACCACCTTTCATACGTTAAAATGAATGATTTTCCCCGCTTTACATTTTAAACTTCGAAACAATGACTTCAAGGTCTTCTGCCATTTGGGATAAAAACTGTGCAGAAGCGGCAACCTCTTCCAATGCTGCATATTGCTCCTGTGTTGCTGCAGCACTTTCCTGACTATTTTCAGCATTTTTTTCAGATATGGTTCTCATTTTTTTAACATTGTCTAAAATTTGATTACTTGCTGCCATCATTTGCTCGACAGAAGCAGAAACTTCCACTACTTTATCAGAAACTTCTTTCATGGACTGAGAAATCAATCTAAACGCTTGATTGGCCTCTTCTGTTTCTTTCAGTCCTTGAACGACTTGACGACTCTCTTCAGCCATCATTTGGACAGACTCTTTCGTTTCCGTTTGAATATGATTAATCATTTCAGTAATCTGACCAGCAGATCGTTTCGATTCTTCTGCCAGTTTCTTTACCTCATCTGCTACAACCGCAAATCCTTTCCCATGTTCTCCTGCTCTTGCCGCTTCAATAGCAGCATTTAACGCAAGTAAATTCGTTTGCTCTGCAACACCTGTAATAATCTCAATAATTTCACTAATTTCATTAGAACGCTCACTTAAAGAATGAATAGACTGACTTGCTTTTGACACAGAACTCTGAATAAGATTCATTTGTCCAACAACATGTTCAATAAACTGTGCCCCTTTTTTCGTCAGTGAGCCTGTATTTTCAGTTAATTTAAGCATGATTTCGCTATTCCCAGCAATTTGATGCATCCCTATATTCATTTCACTAACCGAATCCGTTAGTTCTTTATATTGTTTCATCTGTTGTTCATTACCTTCAGCACTACTTTGGGTCATTTTCGATACTTGTTCTGATGCAGCTGTGCTTTCTTCTGCACTTGCCGCTAATTCACCACTGCTTGCGGCAACACTAAAAGATGATTCATGAATCTTTCCGACTACCTCTCGTAAGTCTTGAACCATCGTATTAAAGGAGTGGACAAGATCCCCAACTTCATCCTTATTTTTTACTTTCAGCGGTTCTATCCGTAAATCTCCTTGAGCTACTTTCTGAATCGCACCTGCTGCAAGCCTTACTGGTTTAGAAATAGAACGACTAATGATAATGGCTAAAGTCACACCTATTAAAACACTAAAAATACCTAAATAAATAACAAATCCCTTTGTGCTAGCTACCGAATTTGATACATCCTTACTACCTTCCATTACTAACTGTTCTTGTCCTTTATCTAAAGCTTCTATTTTTGCTTGAAAAACATTTGAAATCGTTTTTCCTGAAGTATTCAGTAGATTCGTATATCCAACTTCATTTCCAGCTTTTTTAAAAGCAACTTCTTTCCTGACAATCTCGTCAAAGCGCACTTGAAAGGCTGCCAATTGTGTAACGATTTCTCGATCCTCATCCGTTTTATATGCTTCCATCATCAGACCAATCGTACCATTTGCCTTTTGTGAAATCTCTTCATACTGAGAAATATATGCATCATCACCCGTTAATAAATAATTCCGAACAGCATTAGATTGATTTAAGTAAAGGTTTTCTAAATCTTTCGCTAACATTGCATTTTCTACATTTTCATAGATGAGCTGTTTATAGGATTCATCTGTAAAGCTTATCTTATTATTCGATATAACGCTTCCAATTACTAATAAAATAAGAATAAGCAAAAATCCACCGAGAAGTTTATTACCAATTGTTAGTCTCATACGAACTACTCCTTTTATATGTATACTACTATTCTACCATCATCTCCTATATACACCGTTGAACATTTTAAAAAACAGGATTATATGCCTTTGTTTTTGACAATATTGTTAACTTAAAAGCGTAAGGCGCCCGTAGTCGCTGGGTATCTGGATCTAGACCTCTGTACTCATCTAAAATCATATACTTTTTTATTAGATAAAAAAGCGACCTGTCACTATAGACAGATCGCTTCGCTTTTATATTTATTATTCACTTACAGGTACGACTGCACCTTTGAATTCTTTAAGAATGAAATCTTGAATTTCCTTTGTGCGAAGTACTTCTACTAACGTTTTGATTGCTTCATTGTTTTCATCTTTTTTGTTTACAGCGATAACATTTACGTAAGGTGAGTTAGAATCCTCGATTGCGATAGAATCCTCAAGTGGATTTAAGCCAGCATCAATCGCATAATTTGAATTAATTAATACGGCATCTCCTTCGCCATTTTTGTAGATTTCAGGAAGAAGGGCTGCTTCATATTTTGCTTCAAACTTAATATTACGTTTATTTTCAACAATATCATCCACTGTTGCTGTTGTTTTATCAATGCCTTCTTTTAATGTAATTAACCCATTTGCTTCAAGTAAAGAAAGGGCACGTCCATGGTCAGCTACTGAGCTACTCATAATGACTGTTGCTCCATCTGGAAGTTTATCTAGGCTTTTATATTTTTGAGAATAGATTCCGATTGGTTCAATATGAATTCCACCAGCATTTACAAAATCATAACCATTTTCTTTAATTTGCGCTTCCAAATATGGAATGTGTTGGAAATAGTTTGCATCTAATTCTTCATCAGCTAACGCTTTATTCGGTAAAACATAATCTTGGAATGGAACGATTTCTAGTTCAATTCCTTTTTCTTTTAGAAGTGGTTTTGCTTGTTCTAGAATAACAGCATGCGGCGTGTTAGAAGCACCCACTTTTAACGCTGTTGTTTTTGTTTCTGTAGTATCAGTAGTGCTTTTTTCTTCACTCGTATCTTTGCTACTAGTACCACAAGCAGCAAGAGCAAATGATAAAACTAAAATAAATGCAAGTCCTAAAAATTTCTTCATTCTGTTCATCTCCTATTATCTTTTATCTAATTTTGCTGTAATAAAGTCTCCAATCATTTGAATAATGAAGACGATTATTAAAATAATAATGGTGGCTACGAATGTAACATCATGCTGACTGCGTTGAAATCCCTCTAAATAGGCTAGATTTCCCAGTCCGCCTGCTCCAATGACACCAGCCATCGCTGTATAACCAACTAAGGCAATTGACGTAACGGTAATACCCGAAACTAGGGCTGGTGTTGACTCAGGAATCAACACTTTCCAAATAATTGTACTCGTTTTTGCCCCCATTGATTTTGCTGCCTCAATGACGCCTTTATCAATTTCACGAAGACCAATTTCCACCATCCTCGCATAAAACGGTGCCGATCCAATAATTAATGCTGGCAATGCTGCGTTTTCTCCAATCATCGAACCTACAAGCGCTTTTGTGAATGGAATGAGCAATACAATTAAGATGATGAATGGAATAGAACGAAAAATATTAACAACGGCACTAATGATTCCATTAACGATTTTATTTTCCCATAGATTCCCTTTACTTGTTAAAAACAAAATTAAACCTAACATAACGCCTAGGAAAAATGTAGCTACTACTGAAATAGCCGTCATATACAAAGTTTCAATAGTGGCTTCCATTATATTGTCCCATTTAATATTAGGAAACATACTTTCAAGCATGATCCATCACCTCCACGCCAACTTGCTGTTCTTTGATGAATTCAATTGCGCGAGAGACTTCTTCATTGCTTCCATTCACATGAATCAATAGCGTTCCATATGAACCGTTGCGTGTTTGTGAAATTTTTCCTTGAACAATATTGACCTCTAATGTAAAGTTGCGAATTAACTTAGCAATTAATGGACTTTCCGCATCATCACCCACAAAGGTAAGTTGAATGATCTTCCCTTCTGGGTAGCGTTCTAATAAATGTTCCATCGTTTCTCTTGATTCGTCAGGTTCCGTTACTTGCTGAACAAAACGTTTCGTTATTTGAGCTGTTGGATTTTTAAACACATCTAGTACTGGTCCTTGTTCAACAATTTGTCCACCTTCCATCACAGCAACACGATGACATATTTTGCGGATGACATGCATTTCATGAGTAATTAGCACAATCGTTAGCCCTAAACGTTGATTAATGTCAACAAGCAAGTCCAAAATGGAGTCTGTCGTTTGTGGATCAAGCGCTGAAGTTGCCTCATCACATAATAGCACTTTTGGATTATTAGCTAGTGCACGAGCAATGCCCACCCTTTGTTTTTGTCCACCACTTAGTTGCGCAGGATAGGCTTTTTCACGCCCTTCTAAACCAACCAATTTGATAAGCTCATTCACGCGTTGCTCCCGTTCTTTAGCTGGCACACCAGCAATTTCAAGTGGGAAGGCAATATTATCTTGCACCGTCCTTGACCACAATAAATTAAAATGCTGAAAAATCATACTAATTTCTTGACGTGCTTTGCGAAGCTCTGCACCTTTAATTTTGGAAATTTCCTTTCCAGCTACAACAACCGAACCTTCCGTCGGTGTTTCTAACCCATTCAGCATGCGAATTAATGTACTTTTACCTGCTCCACTATATCCGATAATTCCGAAAATTTCACTTTGATTTATTATCTGATTGACATCATTTACCGCTTTAATTTCTGCATTTCCAGAGCGAAAAAGTTTACTTACTTTATTCAAAGAAATCACTGCACTCACCTCTACATCCACTCTATGAAGTATGTTTTATTGACCGTTGGTTAGCATTTTAAGTATTAAAAAACCTTTCTACATAGGCAGAAAGGCAGGAAAACAAATCCTTCCTCTCATCTCCCAAAGAATTAAACTTTGTGTGAATTGGCACCTTTTCAAAGAAACACTTTGCCGGTTGCCGGGCTTCATTGGGCACATCCCTCCACCTCTCTTGATAAGAGCAATCATATAAAATTCAATCGTATATGAAAAATTTACGTATAATTATGTTTGTGATTTTATCACAGTTACATAAGGCGTGCAATGATCTGGAAATTGTTTATATTTTCAGACTTTTCTCATTTATTCTCCTTAATTTTCAGTAACAGCGGAAGCTTTTTCTAATGCTTGGTTTAAATCCTCAATTAAGTCTTCCACGTTCTCAATCCCAACAGATAAACGAACTAAGTCAGCACTTACACCAGCCGTAATTAATTCTTCATCATTTAATTGTTGATGAGTCGTGCTAGCCGGATGAATGATTAAGCTTTTTGCATCACCAACGTTGGCAACATGAGACCACAGTTCCACTGAATTAATCAGCTCTGCTCCAGCAGCTCTACCACCTTGAATCCCAAATGTAACGACTGAACCCGCACCTTTTGGTAAATACTTATCAGCTAATGCTTTATCAGGATGATTTTCATTTCCTGGATATGAAACCCAAGACACACTTGGATGCTGCTCTAAGTAATTAATAATGACTTTCGTATTAGCAATATGCTCTTTCATTCGTACATGTAAAGTCTCTAAACCAAGTGTGAATTGAAATGCGGCTTGGGCACTCAAGGCTGGACCAAAATCACGAAGTAATTGAACGCGTGCTTTCACAATATAAGCAGGTGCCCCCACTTCCGCAAAAACCAAATGATCATAGCTTGGATCTGGCTCTGTAAATCCAGGGAAGTTAGGAGAATTCCAATCAAACTTACCACTATCAACAATAATACCACCCATAGTTGTACCATTTCCTAGCAGCCATTTTGTCGCAGAATGAACAACAATATCTGCACCAAAATCAATTGGGCGGCATAGATATGGTGTCGCAAATGTATTATCAACAATCAGTGGAATACCTGCTTCATGTGCAATCTGGGCTAATGCTTCTAAATCAAGCACATTTAAGCTAGGGTTTCCAATTGTTTCACCAAAAATCGCCTTTGTTCTAGGCGTGATCGCTTTTTTAAAGCCCTCAAGATCATTAGGTTTAACAAATTTAGTTTTAATACCATACTTAGGCAATGTATTAGCAAATAAATTATATGTTCCACCATAAATCGTTGATGAAGAGACAATTTCATCTCCAGCACCAGCAATATTTAAAATGGCCAGTGAAATAGCCGCCATACCACTTGATACAGCTAATGCACCAATACCCCCTTCTAATAAAGCCACTCTTTCTTCAAATACGGTTGTCGTTGGATTATGAAGTCTTGTATAGATATATCCATTTTCTTTTAGTCCAAATAGATTGGCGGCATGTTCTGTATTTTTAAAAAGATAAGCATTACTTTGATAAATTGGTAAAGCTCGTGCCCCTGTTTCGTCTACTTGTAAACCTCCATGGATACTTAATGTTTCAAAGCGATAATTTTTTTCTGTCATCTTTTTTCGACTCCTTCTTCATTCAATTTGTTAATAACCAGGCTCTGTTACTTTCATTTGAAGGATATTTAAAACTTAAAAAACCCCTTCATTAAGAAGAGGTTTATATACTCTCCTTATCTTCCAGAGCCAATACTCTGCTGGAATTAGCACCGTGTATTGATATACCGGTTGCCGGGCTTCGTCGGGCCAGTCCCTCCGCCTCTCTTGATAAGTACTTATTTATCGTCTAATTTTTCTATAGGGAGTATAACACTTTTCAAAATAGTCCGTCAATAGATTGATAGACCATTTTCAATCATTCAGTAAACCCTTTAATAAACTATATATATACGGAACAGATTGAAAGGCATAAATCTTATCCTGCAATTGTCCATTTTTAAAGAGTAATAAACATGGTACGCTTTCAATTTCATACTGTCTGGCTAAATTTGGAAAAAAATTTATATTCATTTCCCTAGCCATTAGTTGTGGGACCAATTCTAATGACACCATTAATATTTTTGAAGCAACCTGACAAGTTCCACACATTGGAGTATATACATATAAACAAAACGTATTACCTTGTTCAACAGCAAGCTTCACTTCTTCATCTGTGCAATTCTGCATATGTTACTCATTCACCCTTTGTTGCAAAAATTGTAGTTTCACATCGATATTGGCAGCTAGTAAGACCGAAGCAAGATGATTAAACGGTGCACTCGCAACCTCTCTATACATTCTGTTAATATAGATATGTTTGGCATTTGGCAGTTCACGTTTAAACTGCTTTCTCATCTTCTCACCTGAATCGTCAGCGTCAAAGAAAATATACACCTCACGTTCTTCCAATTCTTCTACTAGGTGGTCTAATTTATTTTGTGAAATCGTTCCATTCGTACAAATAATTTCAACGTCTTGATTTAATACAAGCCGAACTCTTTTCTTATCAGATACTCCTTCAACAATGATTACTTTATCTGATGGCTCCCAATCCATCGCAATCACCTACCTTATTAGAAAAGCGTAACCGGCTCGGTCAGCTTGTGAAGCAGATAGCCGGTGGAGCTAGACAGTTCGAAAAGCGGAAGACACCAAAACTCATTGAAATTTTGTAAAATCATTTATGATTAGCAAAACACGACTTGTCATCCATTAAACTTCTGATAGTACTAAAAAGAGAGCAGGCAGTATGATGCCTTCTCTCTCTCTCATTACCCTTCGTTTGTCATTGCATCGTATTCTTCAGCAGTCATTAATTGGTCAATTTCGCTGCTATCAGATGGTTCTACTACAATCATCCATGCTTTTTCATATGGAGATTCATTCACATATTCAGGGTTATCGCTAAGGTCTTCATTAACCTCTACAACTTTACCACTGATTGGTGCATACAATTCTGAAACTGTTTTTACTGATTCAACACTACCGAATGGCTCATCCGCTTTAAATTCAGCTCCCACTTCAGGAAGCTCAACAAAAACGATATCTCCTAGCTCATGTTGCGCGAAATGTGTAATCCCTACGCGAACCTTTCCATCTTCTACTTTTACCCACTCATGTTCTTCAGAATAACGCAACTCTTTTGGTGTTGTCATAATAAGTCCCTCCAATTATGTAATATATTGTACCTATAGAATAGATTATACAATATGTTAACTACAATACAAAATTTTTCCTATCACATTATTTCCATGTTTGTTCAAATTGGTCTTCTTTAAACCCAACTGTTACTTTAACACCATCTGTTAGGATAGGTCTTTTCAATAACATACCATCTGTTGCTAAAATATCAAGCATTTCTTCTTCCGTAGCGTCTTTAAGCTTATCCTTTAAGCCAAGTGCACGATACTTTTGACCACTTGTGTTAAAAAACTTCTTCAACTCCAAAGTGCTCTGTTTGTATAATGCTTCAATTTCAGCCCTAGAAGGAGGGGCTTCAACAATATTAATCGCTTCATATTGAAGCTGATGATTGTCTAACCACTTTTTTGCATTACGGCATGTACCACATTTCGGATACCAATAAAATGTTACACCCATGATTTCACCTCGCCTCTTAGAGTTAGAATACCCGTTTTTATCAGGGGATTCAAACAAAAAAGCGGAAGACGCTCGGATAGAGAATCTAATTAGAAAAACACGACTTATCGCCCTTATGGCGAAAGTCGATGTCTTTTCTTATACTTTAATCCTTTAAAGAAGTTAAACTTTCTTAAAGTATAAAAATAACCATCCGTTTCAATTCCTTCAGCCTCAACGGATGGTTAATAACAAACGTACTAGCCCTTACACGATATATTTCTCCGCTTCAATTAATTTTACGGATGCCTCCCGCTTTTTCTCGATTACATTGATAGGGGTATGACGAGTTAGTTTACGAAGGGAGGATAGCAGCATTCGTAGCATGTCTCCTGATTCAACCGCAATTAATGTTTCTTTTGCATGCTGTTCAATTTCATTAAATGCCTCTTGAACAAATATTTCAGTATATAATAGTTTTTGCCCATTCTTTTGTAAACCAGACGTTGCTATTGCTTTTTCTGTACGCAGAACGACAGACTCAGCCGCATAAGCAAGAGAGACAATATCGGCAATATTCACAAGGATTTCTTGTTCTTCTTGGAGTCCTTCACCAAATTTTTGAGCAACCAGTCCAGCAACAAGGATTCCTATTTTCTTTGCGTTTTTCACTAACATCTTTTCTTGAGCTAATGGGGCATCCCCTATTTCTTCTGGAATAAGCATCATGAGCTCTTTTTGCAAGACAAGCGCTTTTTGAAACAAGGGCAGCTCGCCTTTTACAGCTTTTTTTAGGAACGTACCTGGTACAAGTAGACGGTTAATTTCATTGGTTCCTTCAAAGATTCTATTAATCCGAGAATCTCGATACGCTCTTTCAATTGAATATTCCTGCATAAATCCATAGCCACCATGAAGCTGCACACCCTCATCTACTACATAATCTAATACTTCTGATGCAAAGAATTTATTTATAGAACACTCGATTGCATATTCTTCTATCGCCTTCGCCACAATGTTTCGATTCTTACTTTCTTCATTAGAAAGCTGCCCCATCCTTCTATCAAACAAACCAACCGTTCGATAAACAGAGCTTTCCGCAGCATAAATTTTCGAAGCCATAGTAGCAAGCTTTTCTTTTGTTAGGTTAAAGGAAGATATAAATGTTTTGAATTGCTGGCGCTCATTCGTATATTTAATGGTTGTTTCAAGCGCTGACTTTGCTCCACCGACAACTCCTACTCCTAATTTATACCGACCAATATTTAAAATATTAAAAGCAATGACATGTCCTCTTCCCACTTCACCTAATAGATTTTCAACAGGAACTTGAGCATCCTGTAAAATCAAAGTACGCGTAGATGAACCTTTTATCCCCATTTTCTTCTCTTCTGCACCAGTCGTAACACCTGAATATTCACGTTCTACAATAAATGCAGTAAATTTCGCGCCGTTAATCTTTGCATAAACAATGAATACATCAGCAAAAGCAGAATTCGTAATCCATTGCTTCTCGCCATTTAAAATATAATGAGTACCTGCTGCATTTAGCCTCGCAGTCGTTTTCGCACCGAGCGCATCCGATCCTGAACCTGGCTCTGTAAGTGCATAGGCAGCTAGTTTTTCTCCTGATGCTAGTAAGGGAAGATATTTCTTCTTTTGTTCCTCATTCCCAAAAAGAACAATTGGCAGCGAACCAATCCCCACATGGGCTCCATGTGAAATACCGAAGGCTCCAGCTGGTGCTAACTTTTCTGCAATTAAAGCGGAACTTACTTTATCTAACCCGAGCCCGCCATACTCTTCTGGGACATCTGCTCCAAGTAACCCCAATTCACCTGCTTGCTTCAACAATTTGACTGAACGAATAAATTCATGATTCTCCAAATGTTCCACTTGTGGTAATACTTCTTTAGTTAGAAAGTCCTCTGTTGTTTTCGCAATCATGACTTGCTCGTCTGTGAAGTCTTCAGGAACGAATATTTGTTCATACACTAGATCCTCAAGTAAAAAACTTCCACCTTTAATGAAGCTTTCTGTTCCATTCGACATACGCTTCCCCCTATCGCTCTTCATCGTTTCATATGGCTACATACACAGACGTCAAAGCCATTACGGTACTAATTCAAAGATTCCTGCGGCACCCATTCCACCGCCAATGCACATCGTCACCATCCCAAATTGTTGATTCCGCCGTTTCATTTCATGAAGCAGGGATAAGGTCAGCTTGGTTCCTGTACAGCCAAGTGGATGACCTAGCGCAATGGCTCCACCATTGACATTTACAATATCTTCATTTAATCCTAGCTCACGAATAATTTGGATGGATTGCGAAGCAAACGCCTCATTTAACTCAATTAATCCAATATCAGAGAGTTCAAGACCTGCAAGCTTTAATGCTTTAGGAATAGCTTCGATTGGCCCAATTCCCATCACTTCTGGCGGTACACCTGCAACAGCAAAGGATCGAAGTTTGCCAATAGGCTTTAACCCTAAAGAATTTGCTTTCTCACGCTCCATGACTAATACCGCTGCTGCTCCGTCACTTGTTTGTGAAGCATTCCCTGCTGTCACCGTACCAGTAAGGGAAAACGATGGGCGAAGAGTTGAAAGGACTGCAGTTGAAGTATCCGGACGAACTCCTTCATCTTGTGAAAATTGAAAGAATCTCTCTTTTAATTTTAAATCCGGTCCTACCGTGCGAAGCGTTACATCAACAGGCACGATTTCGTCAACAAATTTCCCCCCCACAATCGCTTTAGTTGCCTTTTGGTGACTACGTACAGCAAATTCATCTTGGTCTGCTCGGGAAATATGATAGGTCTTCGCTACCTCCTCAGCTGTATGTCCCATGCTCATATAATACTCGGGTGCCATTTGAACAAGCTTTGGATTTAGCCGCGTCACATGTCCTGTCATCGGTACCATTGTCATGGACTCAACCCCACCAGCAAGAATGGTATCACCGTACCCCAGCATAATTCTTTCCGCTCCGTAGGCGATACTTTGCAGTCCACTTGAACAATAACGATTAATCGTAATAGCAGGAACAGTATAATCCAGCCCTGCTAGTGCCCCGATATTTCTTGCCACATTTAATCCTTGTTCTGCTTCCGGTATTGCACAACCAATAATCAAGTCATCGATATTTCCTTCATAGTTACCAGCACGCTTTAACGTTTCCTTCACAACAAGAGCCCCTAAATCATCCGGGCGTACACTAGCCAGTGAACCTTTTTTGGCTTTTCCTACTGGTGTTCTAGCTCCCGTTACAATGACTGCTTCTCTCATTTCAATCCCCCTCCTATATTAGTTGCGTAGTGGTTTTCGATTCATAAGCATATACTGCATTCTCTGTTGAGATTTTGGCGTTGAAATTAATCGCAAGAATGCCTCTCTTTCAAGATTTAACAAATACTGCTCATCTACTTCTGTCCCGAATGGAACAGCACCACCAGCAAGAACGTATGCTAATTCTTTGGCAATCATCATATCGTGCTCGGATAAATACCCCGAGAGGCGCATTCCTTCTGCTCCTATTAGTAGCGTCGCATAACCACTTTCCCCTACTACTGGAATTTTTGCAGGAATGGGAGCGATATACCCCTGTTCGTGCAAAGATAAAACGGTTTGTTTTGCATCATATAATTGATGGTCTTGATTTACACTAATCCTGTCTAAATTATTTAAAAAGTGATATTCGCGAGCTTCTACTGCCGATGTGGAGACTTTTGCTAATGCTACTGTTTCAAATACATGGTTAGCGATTTGTTGTAAGTCATACGGAACCCCCTTTGGTAAACTGTTCAATATTTTTGCATACAATTCTTTTGCTCCCCCACCACCTGGAATGAGTCCTACTCCCGTTTCAACAAGCCCCATATACGTTTCTGTTGTCGCTTGAATTCGAGCAGCTGCTAACGCAACCTCTGCCCCTCCACCAAGCGTCATATTATATGGTGCAACAACAACTGGAGCGGCACTATATTTGATTTTCAGCATGGCACGTTGAAACTGCCTAATAATAAAATCTAATTCAAAGACATTATCATCTTGGGCTTCCATTAGCATCATGGCAAGATTAGCGCCGACACAAAAGTTTTTCCCATTATTACCAATTACAAGACCTTTATAATTTGCTTCTACTTCATCAACTGCAGCATGAATCATCTGCAAAATATCAAGACCAATCGCGTTATTTGGTGATGTAAATTCCAGCAGTGCTACCCCATCACCTATATCTATTAAGCTGGCACCATTATTTTTCTTAATTTCTCCTTTTTGTTTTTTGATGGCGTTTATATGAATGATTTTAGGACTTTCCAACAGCCTTTTATATCTTCCTTGATCATAATAAAATGTAACCTTATTTTCCTCGATATAAAAAGTCGTATTTCCCTCAGCTATGAAATCCTTTACCCACAGCTGGAATATGAATCCCCTCTTGTTCCATACGTACAACAGATTTTTCTACCCCAATGATATCCCATAATTCAAATGGCCCTACCGACCAACCAAACCCCCATTTCATTGCTCGATCGATTTCTACAATATCATCTGCAATATGGCTCAATAATTCTGCAGCGTAAACGAGAACAGGACTTAATGTATTCCATAAAAAATGCCCTGCTCGATCATCACTATAAAGAAGTACTTTCATTTTGTTAGCAAATCCTTTTGTCTGTTTAGCTTTGTCAATAGATGGTGCCGATAGTTTTCTTCTTTCTTCATATTGAAGGGTTGTCGGATTCAATTCTAAAATGTCTTTTCCCTTCTTCATAAAAAAACCTTGTCCTGACTTACTACCTAGCCACCCCTTCTCCAGCATTTTATTCATAAAATCAGGAATGATAAATCTTTTTTGTTCTTCACCTTCCACTCTGGTCAAAAACGTTTTTTGCCACATGAATAAAGGTGTCCAATCCTACCACATCAAGGGTACGAAATGTGGCACTTTTCGGTCTTCCAATAAGCGGACCTGTTAAAGAATCTACCTCTCCAACAGTATAACCACCTTTTAACATTTCACGAACGGTCACTAATAAACCATACGTACCAATACGATTTGCAATAAAGTTTGGCGTATCCTTTGCAATAACAACCCCTTTTCCAAGCACATTTTCACCAAAGCTCCTCATAAATGCGAGTACCTCTGGACTTGTTGCTTTTGTGGGGATAATTTCAAGTAATTTCAAATATCGTGGGGGATTAAAAAAGTGTGTACCTAAGAAGTGTTTTTGAAAATCCTCTGAGCGCCCGAGCACCATGGCTTCAATTGAAATTCCTGACGTATTCGAGGAGATAATACTACCTGGCTTGCGGAATTGATCTACTTTTTCCAAAACACTTCTTTTCACCATTAGATTTTCTACAACTACTTCAATAATCCAATCAACCTCTTTCAACCGTTCTAAGTCATCTTCCAAATTTCCTACTTCAATCAGCTCAAGATTTTTTCTTGATGTGAGTGGAGCTGGCTTTTGTTTTAATAGCTGCAATAGCGCTGTTTGACCCATGCGATTGCGAACAGATTGATCTTCCAATGTTAGCCCTTGTTTTTTTTCAACTTCACTAAGTTTTGATGGAACGATGTCTAATAATAAGATTGGAATGCCAACATTAGCGAGATGTGCTGCAATCCCCGATCCCATAACGCCTGACCCTAACACTGCAGCCTTTTGTATTTTTTGAATCAAATGTATTTCCCCCTTATACTCATATATTGAATAAATCATCATTCATTTTTATAGAGAATAGGATATTTCTTCAAATTGAGTAATGATTAAACAAGAGATGTTGAGATTAAATTTAATCAAGTTAGAAAAACCTATAATAGGCTGTAAGCTGTTAAGCCTAACTTAATAAAGCAAAACGTTAGCAATCGTTACAGCCTGTTAAACTAGGATAAATGGAGGTAATGGATTATGAAGTACAAAGATAACCCTTCTCAAAGAGCAGTTAGTGCTGCAAGTGTTCAAGGCAATGCAGGGCCTGGTGACGAAAAACAGCATCGAAAAAATAAAGTAAACAGCCAAAACAACCAATTTAAAAAATAAGAATGATTCATGTAGACAAATTTCATCTAATAGCTTGCAAATCATGAGCGAATTTTATAGTTGGAAAAGCGCTAAACACTCACATGCCT
Organism: uncultured Bacillaceae bacterium; assembly: GCA_963790055.1. Lineage (GTDB taxonomy): Bacteria > Bacillota > Bacilli > Bacillales > DSM-1321 > Peribacillus. The sequence continues at coordinate 164,867 of CAWBND010000013.1, read as the reverse complement.
TTTATCGTAAATAAATATTTTGGAGGGATCACTGTGCAACAGCAAAATACATTCGGTACAACACAACCATTTCAACAACCGCCACAAGTGATATCTGTTAAAGATCAGCTCTATTTAACTGATATGCTCTCTTGGAACTTATTAGCATCAAAAAAAGCACATTTTTTTGCTACTCAATGTCAGGATCCACAGGTGGTAGACCTTATCAACCGTAGCGGTCAAATGCATCAACGTCATTATGATGCAATCTTAGCCCACTTAAATCAAAGTCAAGGTCAAAATCCACAATATCAATAGGAGGAAAACAGCATGACAAACCAAAAGATTCAAAACCCTAGCTCTCCTGTTCCAAAAACGCCACAAATGAATGAACGAGATTTTATCAATGACATTCTCACAACGGAAAAATATTTTAGTAGCTCCTACGGTGTGGCACTAAACGAAATGAGTCACCAATCTCTATTTCAGGATATTTCTAACATTGCTAATGAAACACAACTGATGCAACGTGAAATTTATAATCTCATGTTCCAAAAAGGCTGGTATGCACTAGAACAAGCTCCAGCTCAAGCCTTAACCCAAACCTATCAACAATTCTCTGGCTACAAATCACAACTCCCTTACGGAACAGGAACAATTCAATAAGAAATGCGGAACTGGCTTGTTTAGCCCCGACAAGCGCTTGAGGGCCAGAAGATGAAGTTGCTCTTTGACTTCATCAGCTGGGCAGACCGCGACTCGAGGGGCTAGCCAGTGGAGCTAGACGGTAGGAAAAGCGAAAAAAAGCTGACTCAGATTGCAGAGTCAGCTTTTTTAAGAAATAAGAATATATAAAATTTTCGATGCGTTTTGGTGTCTAGCGCAAGGAGCAGCGACTAATGGACTTCCGCTTTTCCTGTTAAAACATAAATTTTTTATAATGGTAGCGAATGCTGAAGATTAGGCCCATTGCCATCATATTCCCCATTAATGAGCTTCCTCCATAACTAATGAAAGGAAGTGGAATTCCGGTAATAGGCATCACGCCAATGGTCATCCCAATATTTTGAAATACATGAAAGGTAATCATACTAATAACGCCCACACAAATATAGGTGTAAAAATTATTCTTTGTTTCCATACCCGCTTTCGTAATATGGTAAATCAAAAGGAAAAATAAACTAATAACAATACTTGATCCAATAAAACCAAATTCTTCGCCAATTACACTAAAAATAAAATCCGTCTGGCTTTCAGGTAAATATACCTCTCGTTCTCCAATCCCTTTCCCGGTCGTTTGTCCAGAACCAATCGCTAATAATGACTTAATCAAGTGAAAACCTTCAGCAGTAGAGTAATTATAAGGGTCGATCCATGAATAGATTCTCCCAAATTGGTATTCTTTTACTCCTAAATACTTTTTAAGTAACTCCGGCTGAAATAAGATAAAGTAAAAAATAGTAGAAATCACTAAAGTGACTCCAGAAAATATGGATAATAGAATTTTCCAGGATATCCCCGAAATAAATATCATTCCAACTAAAATTGCACATAAAACAAGCGATGTACCTAAATCAGGCTGTTGCATAATTAATAACAAGGGCACTGCTGTAACAAACCCTAGTTTACCAAGCAACCATAAATCTGTTTCAATCGTTTTAACAGGATTTTTCACATGATGGGTAGCGATGACATTGGCTAATGCCAAAATTAAAAACACCTTCATAAACTCCGAAGGCTGTATAGATCCAACACCTGGGATTTTGAACCAGCTTCTTGCACCATTTATTTCAGGAACAATACTCGTTGGCAAAATAACAAGTGATAGTAGCAAAAATATTCCAAATCCATATGCATACCAAGAGATTTTTTTTAACTGATCTGAATCTAATGTAATAACCCCAAAAACAATTCCAATACCTACCATATACCAAATTATTTGTTTTATTAAAAAGTTTTCTGTATATTGACCTGTGGATTGTGCACTAAAAATGGCCCCAAGGCTCGTTACACATAATAACAACAAAATCGTCACTAATCCAAAATCTATACGTGATGAAAAATTGTTTTGCTCCTGCATATTAACTCTCCCTTAAAGGTCTTACCGATATTCGAACATACACTTACTCATTATACTTTATACAAAGAAAATCACAACTATGAGATATCACCATTCATTTCCATTGATTAAATATATATAATAAACTATAATTCTGCTATTACAAATTAAATATGTCCTCATTAACCGATGGGGTAGAGGCGCAGCTTATATTAGTAGAGCGAACGAGATACAAGGATTATTTATGACTCCGTTCAAAAGGATAAGTTGCCGAAGCTTGACTATTTTCCTTGAATATTCAAGCTGGTGATATTGTCGAATAGAAATATCACTGTCACGTTTATACTAAACGTGGGGAGCTATCTTCGGAAGGATTATACGGGTTTATATCAAAAACAACCGTCGATCTTTCTTCGATGGTTGTTTTTTTTGTTTAGAAAAGCGAAAGGCGTTGTGAACGCAGTGCGAAGTTCCGACCCTTATCCTAAAAGGAGAGTTTAACTATGGAAAGTTCAAATGTATCCCAATTAAAAAGAAGCCTAAAAACTCGTCACTTATCGATGATTTCTTTAGGTGGAACAATTGGAACTGGTTTATTTCTTGCTAGTGGAGGTGCGATTCACCAAGCAGGACCTGGTGGAGCACTTGTTGCTTATGCAGCAATCGGAATTATGGTCTATTTCTTAATGACAAGTCTAGCCGAAATGGCGGCCTTCATGCCTGTTTCCGGCTCATTTGGTGTCTATGCTTCAAAATTTGTCGATCCTTCCTTTGGTTTTGCCATCGGTTGGAATTACTGGTACAACTGGGCAATTACTATTGCAGCAGAACTAGCAGCTGTTGTGTTAATCATGAAATTTTGGTTTCCAACTAGTCCTTCTATTATGTGGAGTGCTCTTGCTTTAGTCATTATGTTCTTATTTAATTATTTATCCGTTAAGGGGTTTGGAGAAGCTGAATTCTGGTTCGCATTAATTAAAGTGATTACCGTCATCATCTTTATTATTACTGGACTTTTAATCGTTCTTGGGATAATGGGCGGCAATGACCCAATTGGCTTTTCTAATTTCATGGTGAGTGACGGTCCATTTCACGGTGGTTTCTTCACAATTCTTGGCGTATTTATGGTGGCAGGCTTCTCCTTTCAAGGTACTGAATTACTTGGTATTACAGCTGGAGAAAGTGAAGACCCCTGAGAAAAGTATTCCAAAAGCAATTAAATCCGTGTTCTGGCGCATCCTTTTATTTTATATTTTAGCCATTCTTATCATTAGTTTGATTATCCCTTTCACTGATGAACGTCTCTTAAGCCAAGATGTAGCTATTAGTCCATTTACATTAGTATTTGAGAGAGCTGGTCTAGCCTTTGCCGCCTCGGTAATGAATGCCATTATTTTGACGTCTGTCTTATCGGCAGGAAACTCCGGTATGTATGCTTCAACACGTATGCTGTGGGATTTAGCAAGAAGTGGGAAAGCACCTAAGTTTTTAGGCAAATTAGATAAACGAGGCGTTCCAGTCAATGCTCTAATCGTCACTACTTTAGTCGGTACAATCGCTTTTTTATCTTCACTATTCGGTGACGGTGTCGTATATATCTGGTTATTAAACGCTTCAGGTATGGCTGGTTTTATCACCTGGGTCGGCATTGCAATTGCTCATTATCGCTTTCGCAAAGCCTATATCGCTCAAGGGAGAGACTTAAATGCCCTACCATATCGTGCTCTATGGTTCCCATTTGGTCCAATATTAGCTCTAATCCTTTGCTTAATTATTATTATCGGACAAGGCTACAGTGCCTTTTCATCGAACGGAATTGACTGGAAGTCTATGACTGTCTCCTATATTGGCCTAGCACTCTTCCTTATCGTTTGGTTAGTATATAAAAGAAAATATAAAACAAAAATGATTCCACTAGAAAAATGTGAACTGGAATAAAAAAGAGAAAAAGGGACTTACCATCAAATAGGTAAGTTCCTTTTTGTTATTCTTTATCGGGCATTCGGGAAAACTCGGTTAACAAGTTCGCCAAATTCTTGACCAAATCCATTGACAGGTCTTCCATTCGCAACATCATTGGAATAACGATTGATTCTATCTACAAAATCCGGATTTGTTGACACATACACACGATCAACCGATTTGTCTACACTCCGTACTGTATCAGCAATTTTATTTTCAACTTTTCTGGACACACGTCCGCCCTCATCATCGTTGAGGACAGCAGCTACATATACAGTATTACCAGTTAATAGTACATTTGCACTTCTAACTTCCTTCAAGCGAGCAACCCGATTCGCCATATCATCTGATAATTCAAAAGCATTGTCATCGAAGGTTCTGTTCCCAACATTTCTTACATTATTTGTCTGCATTCCATTGTTGTTTCTTGCGTTATCTGTATTAAAATCATTATTTCTTCCGTAATTTACCTTGTTTACGTTTAATGGCGAATTCGGCGTTTCGGTTGTAGGTGGTGCATTTAAGCCCACGTTTTCGCCACGATTATTATGATTATCACTAGCATTATCATTAGCATTACAACCAGTAACTAATAATGCCAGCGCTACACTTGCTACGATTTTATATTTCAACATATTCACCCCTTACAAATTTACTTTTATTATCTGTACGGACTATGTAAACTATTCTTTATTATAATCATCACTGACTATAGATTTATTTGAAAATCTGTAAAGTTAAAGATAAAAAGTCAGTAAATGCCTTACCATCAGATCTTTTTTTCTGCTGACTTAGTCAATTACTAAGAAGATATGGGATTATTGTTTATTAGCCATTTATCTCTTAACTTTGTTATACAATGCTGCTCATGAAAAAGAAATATTTACCGCAACACCTCAAAACAGTATAATTGTTATATAACAGTTCGCTAGGAGGAATCATAATATGAAAAATTTAATAACAGAATTTAAACAAATCCCTACTACCGCTATTTCCGATGTACTCAATGGCTTAAATAATGTAAATTCCGCTATTAAACCATTAAAAGAAGAATATCGATTTGCAGGTCCTGCTCTAACCGTCCAACTGCCGATTAATGATAATAGTGCTGTTTTAAAAGCCATTAGAGAGGCCAAGCCGGGTGATGTGCTAATTGCTGATAGCAAGGGAGATACTTACCGGGCAATCGCTGGTGATTTTGTTGTTGGTTTAATGCAAACTATGGGTATTCAAGCGCTAGTCGTAGATGGTGTCATTCGTGATATTGTGGCAATTAAAGCATTAAATTTCCCCGTCTTTTCAAGAGGAACTACTGTTGCTTCTAGTGGTAAAGCAGGAGTAGGTGCTATTAATATTCCCATTTCATGCGGTGGTGTTGCTGTCTATCCTGGTGACATCATTGTTGGAGATGCTGATGGTGTTGTTGTCGTTCCACAAAATCATGCCCAAGAAATCCTCACTAAAGCAAAGGAAAAAATAGCGAAAGACCAAATTCGAGAAGATACGATTTCTGGTAAACCTGACGAAATTAGAAAATACATCGATCAAATAGTGAAATAGAAAAGCGGAAGGCACCCGTTCAGCGACGTACGGACTGGAGCGCTCCGCAGGGAGATAAAGGAAACACGAAGAGCGAAAGCGATTCGATGTTGCCTTATCGAGCTGGACCGGAGCGGAAGTCTAGTAGGCGCTGGGTGCCTGGAGCTAGACATTATAGAAAAGCAAAAGGAGCTCGAGGAAAATCCCTGAGCTCCTTTTGCTTTTCTTATTTTTCTTCTGAAATGGTAGATGTAGTTGTTTCCTCATCTTCTTTATACGTATAGTCGTAATCATCCGGATTAATTGGAACAAATCCGTCCGGTTTGTAAAAACGAAGCAAGTCCCCGTTGACTACCTTATCAGAAAGGTTTAATTTCATTTCAACCAATTTTTTAGTATTCGTTAACTCTTGCGTTTCTTCAAGAATTTCCCCTGTTTCCGTATCATAGTATCTACCTTTGAAATACGAAACAGTCGGTGTCACAAAATCGCCATTTCGGAAAGGAACAACTTCACTATGATCTTTTGACAATAAATCCGTTCCGAATTGAACATAATCACTTGTATCAATACCTAACAAATGAAGCAAGGTTGGTTGTAAATCAATTTGTCCACCATACTGATGCATTGTACCGCCTTCAACACCAGGAACGTGAATCAATAACGGCACACGTTGCAATTGACCATTTTCAAACACACCTACATCTTTTCCTAAAACCTCTGACATAGTTCTCATATGATTATCAGATATACCATAATGGTCTCCATACATGACAATCACTGAATTGTCATATAAACCGGATTCCTTAAAGTATGCAAACAATTCTTTCAACGCTTCATCTGCGTAGCGGGCTGTTTGGAAATAGTTATCAACAGAAGCATCACCCGTTGTAGCCTTCTCAATCGTTGTTAGCTCTTGATCAATTTCATATGGAAAATGATGCGAAACCGGAATGATTTTTGAATAGAAAGGCTGTGGCAGCGTTTCTAATTTAGGAATAGTTTGCTCATAAAAAGGTTTGTCCATTAAACCATAACTTACTGTGTCTTCTTCATTCATATCATAGTATTCAGCATCGAAGAACTTATCATAACCTAATACTTTATACATTTTGTCACGATTCCAGAAGGACTTATAATTTCCGTGGAACACTGCAGACGTATATCCCTGTTGTTTTAAAATAGCTGGAGCCGCATGATACGTATTTTGCGACTGCGTTGTAAACGCTGCTCCCTGCGGTAATCCAAATAAAGAGTTTTCTAACATAAATTCAGCATCTGATGTTTTCCCTTGTCCAACTTCGTGAAAAAAGTTATCAAAGTACATAAAATCAGAACTCGCTGCTAATGAATTTAAAAACGGTGTTACTTCTTCCCCATTCAATTCATAGTCAATTAAGAATTCTTGCATAGACTCTAAGTGAAGGTAGATTACATTCTTCCCTTCTGCAACCCCAAAGTACTTTGGATTTGGCTCAGCATTTGTTGCTTTTGTAAAGTTGACCACATCTGTAATATCCGAACTGCTAGCTGTTGCACGTTGAGCATATGTTTTTGTATTTTGAATCGCATCATATATTGTATAATTATAAAGCCCTAAATACTTTACAATATAGTTTCGGTCAAACGTTCTCTCTAACAATTGCGGACGATCAGCTTCCGCAATTGCTAAGTTCGCTGAGAAAATGGCAATTCCCGCTAGAAATACCATGGCAACTGCACGACGTTTCGGCTTAACAATTTCCATTTTCTTTACATTAACTTTATATAAAGTATACAAAATTATGGTATCTAAAAAATATAAAATATCATAAGCTTTAAATAAAGCTAACACACTCGGTCCTAAGTCGCTGGCATTTTGCACTTGTGTCAATGTTGGCAACGTAATAAAGTCCGTGAACGAACGATAATACACAATATTGAAAAATAACCATATAGAAGCAAGCAAATTCAATCGAATGGTCCATTTAAATGTTTTCTTCTCTTTTGCTAAAAAAGCTAAAGCAAAAAACAAAACAGCCGAACTTAATGGATTTACAAACAATAAAAATTTCTGTATTCCATTTTCAATACCTAAACTGAATTCCACACGGTATCCAATATATGTTTTAATCCAAAACATAATAACCGCCATAAAGAAAAAGCCCATTAGTTTATTAGACAATAACTGCTGGCTTTTTTTAATCAAATTATTCATGGTTTCACCTCTATTAATCTAGTGGTAATATGTTTACCTACTGATACATTAAAAAAATAAAAAAAACATGAAATCTATAGTGGTATTTACTCTTTCATTAATCAACAATGATGAACTTCCTCTATTATCTAGCTATATAAATGAAGTACCTCACTATGTTATAAACAACCTACAAAAAAATGAACGCTCTTTACAACAAACATATTTTCCTTTGTTTCCTCTTTTACTATATACAATCATTCGTGAACTATCCAATAAATATTACTTCTAAACGTAATATCTCATTTTTTCGACTGATAATCATTATAAACGACTTACAAGGAAAATGCTATATAGTTCATAAAATTGGAAAAAATAAAAAACTGCTTGGTATCCTAAAATAGAGAATACCAAGCAGTTTTTTTGTTTTTTAGCTTATTTTACAGCGGCTTGAACATCTTCAATCGATTTTACTAATGATTCTAAGCCTCCACCAGAAAGATACCAGTAGTTAGGATCAAGGTAAATAATATTTCCTTCTTTAAAAGCAGTTGTATTTTTTACAATATCATTTTCTACTACTTTTTTCGCTGCTCCTCCACTGCCCTCAACCACCGCATCGCGATCAACTACAAACAAGTAATCCGGATTTTTTTCAGCAATATATTCTGGAGAAATACTTTGTCCGTGTTGTGATACTTCTAATTTCTCATCGACAGCTGGTACACCGAATACATCATGAATGAAACCAAAACGTGATGCCGGACCAAATGCACTGATTTTTCCACCTGATACAAGAACAACTAATCCTTTTTTATCTGCTGGAACAGAAGCCTTTAGGCTGTTAATTTTTTCATCAATTGCCGCAAGTTCAGCTTCTACTTCTTTTTCCTTACCAAAAATTTCACCGATTAATGTTAAATTGTGTTTCACAGACTCAATATATTTTGCTTGTATCCGCACCTACATATACAGTAGGAGCAATTTCACTTAATTGATCATACACCTCTGCTTGACGGGCAGAAATAAGAATTAAGTCTGGTGCTAATTCACTAATTGCTTCAAAGTCAGGCTCTTTTAACCCGCCTGCATTTTCCGTTGTCCCTTCATATTTAGAAAGATAGCTAGGAAGACCATCATGAGGAACAGCCGCTACTTTAACGCCTAATTTATCCAATGTATCTAAAGCACCCATGTCAAATACAACAACTGTTTCTGGATTTGTTGTAATCGTTGTTTCTCCTAATTCATGAGTAATTGTCATTTCTTTGCTAGCTGCTTCTTCTTTTGGTTGATTTTGATTTTCATTCTCATTGCTAGTTGTGTCTTTATTATCACTTGCGCCACAAGCAGCAGCTACAATTGAGACAACCATAACTAAAAGAAATAATAATAATTTTTTCTTCATTTCTTTCACCCCAAATATTTTTTTGATTTTATTTTTTATTTAAAATTACCTTTTTGATGAAACGGAATCGAAACTGCGCCCTATCCCCTATTTTCCTATTCATTTCTTGCAAGGACAACGGGCCCTGTCACCTTGTCAAACGGAAAGGGAAGAAGTTGATTTCTTGGCAGGACCGACACCTTTTTCAAATCTAGCGGTAATTATAAAACCTATTACGTGAAGTAAACACAAATCCTATTATCATTGATATTTTGAATATCAATATCCATATCATAAATTTCCTTTAATTTTGCAGAATTAATCACTTCGTCTGTCGAACCAGAGTGAATGACTCTGCCATCCTTTAATGCCACAATATAATCGGAATAACAGGAAGCGAAGTTGATGTCATGAATAACAATGACTACTGTTTTTCCTAGCTCCTCTGTTAGTCTGCGTAAGACCTTCATAATTTGAACAGAATGTTTCATGTCTAAGTTATTTAAAGGTTCATCAAGTAAGATATATTCGGTATCTTGAGCAATGACCATCGCAATATAGGCCCGTTGCTGCTGTCCACCACTGAGTTGATCGAGATACTTATGCTGCATCTCTGTGAGCTCCATATATTCAATTGCTTCATCGACAAAAAGCCAATCTTCCTTCGTTAGCTTTCCTTGTGAGTAAGGAAAGCGCCCAAATGCGACAAGCTCTCTAATTGTTAAACGAATATTAATCGAATTCGACTGCTTTAAAATCGCAATTTTCTTCGCCAACTCATTGCTTTTAAATGAATTCATATCCTTGCCATCAATAAGCACGTCTCCAGAATCCTTTGCAATAAGACGACTAATCATTGATAGCACAGTACTTTTTCCTGCACCATTCGGACCGATAAAGGAAGTAATTTTCCCTTTTTCAATGGAAAGAGAGACATCTTCTACAACATTTTTATTATGATATTTTTTAAATAAATTCTTCACTACTACCATGATTTATTCTCCTTTAATAGAAGATAGATGAAATATACTCCACCAATAAAATTAATAATGACGCTTATCGTTGTTGAAAAGGTAAAGATCCGTTCCACAAGGAATTGTCCACCTACTAAAGCTATGACGCTAATAAGCATTGCGCTTGGAATAATGACTTTATGCTTATAGGAATGGATAAATTGATATGCAACATTCGCCACTAACAGGCCTAAAAAGGTAATTGGACCAACCAGTGCTGTTGATACAGAAATGAGAATCGTCACCACGATTAGTACATGCTTCGTCACATGGTCATAATCGACGCCTAAGTTCACTGCCTGTTCACGCCCGAGCGCCATGACATCTAAATACTTCATAAATCGCACAAAATAAGCGGCCCCTGCCAGCATTAGGAGAATAGCAAGAAACACAATATCTGAATTCACATTATTAAAGCTGGCAAACATTTTATTTTGAACAATCTGAAATTCATTTGGATCAATCAACACTTGCATGAAGGATGACAAGCTCGAAAATAATGTTCCTAAAATGATTCCGACTAATAATAGAAAGAAAATATTTCTTCCTGGCTTTAACATCACTTTGAATAACAGATTTGCGAATACTAACATGATGACTAACGTAAGAATAAAATTTAAATATTTATTTACAATGAAGATATTTGTCGATCCAAGAACGAAGATGATAACGGTTTGAATCAGCAAATACATGGAATCTAAACCAATAATACTTGGAGTTAATATTTTATTATTCGTTACTGTTTGAAAAATAACAGTGGAAAAAGCAATCGCACAGCCAACGACAATAATCGTTACGATTTTAATGATCCTTCTTGGTAGTGCATAATCCCAATTGGAACCAAGATCCCAGAAAACATATAGAATCGTTAGCAAACTAGCTATAATAGCGAGTGAGACTATTTTTAATGTATTATTCATAAGCCCTTCTCCTCACAAGTAAATAGATAAATACAGCACTACCAATCACTCCAACGATTAAACCGATAGGAATCTCAAATGGATAAATAATAATTCGGCCTAAAATATCGCAGAATAACAGGAAGATTGCCCCTAATAAAGCCGTGTGAGAAAGGGTTTTTTTCAAATTGTCTCCTAAATACAGCGAAACAATGTTTGGAATGATTAAACCTACAAATGGAATCGTACCAACAATAAGCAAAACAACTGTTGTCGAGAGTGCTACAATAATTAATCCTAAATTGACAACAAATTTATAATTAAGTCCCAAGTTAACCGAAAATTCCTCTCCCATTCCGGCAACTGTAAACTTATTTGCATAAAGGTAAGAAAGAATAACTAATGGAATACTCAGATAAATGAGTTCATATCTTCCCGACATAATCATCGAAAAGTCTCCATGCAGCCATGTATTTAAACTTTGGATTAAGTCATACTGATAAGCATAAAAGGTTGAAATGGATCCGATGATATTCCCAAACATTAACCCTACTAATGGAATAAAAATAGCATCCTTGTACTTTACCTTTTCCAAAATTTTCATAAATAAAAATGTACCCACTAAAGCAAAGATGAAAGCGATTAGCATTTGCTCCATTAAAGCGGCCGTTGGAAAGAGAATCATCGCTACTAAAAGGCCTAGCCTTGCAGAATCCATTGTACCTGCGGTTGTGGGTGAGACAAATTTATTATGACTTAATTGTTGCATAATTAACCCGCCAATGCTCATGACCACACCAGCAATGATAATAGTTACCATTCTAGGAAAGCGACTTTGCAGCATAATTTGAACTTTATCATCACTTACATTCAGTAAATCCAATGGCGTAATATCTTTCACCCCAATGAATAATGAAGTCAGTGATAAAAGAATTAAAATAATTACTAAATATCTTACTTTCATATCATTTTCCTACTTTATTTTGATTTTTAAATCCGCAGTAACTTATGTAACACATGTAATCAAAGATAAAGATGTATACGATTTACCTTCAACACATCATGCAAATGATATTCATTATCATTTGTGCTTACAATAGTAATTGTAACAGCTATTTTTGTGCTGTCAACAGGGAATTTGCAATATTCGGGGTTAATGATTATATATAAGTTTCCTTCCTTGTAATTGTTCTATTCCTTATCCATTATCTTCCATGATAAAATAGAGATTAAACACGCTTTAATAAAAGGGGGCAATTTCGATGAAATCATTATTCCAAAAGCTACTTCCATCTAAAAAAAAGATTCAAATCGCATTTTGCCAAAAAAATCTTGACCGTCATCTCGACCAAGAAATGACCCTTGCTTTCAGTGAATTCCTGCAACAACCTCAAATTGAATATAAGGAATATCAATGCTTAAGTAAATGCACCTCTTGTCAAAAGTCACCCTATGCTCTGATTAATGGACATTATATAGAAGCTAGTCATATGAATGATCTATTACAACATGTAAAATCTCAAATTAGAGCTCATTGACGTTCAACTCGAATGACTCCAAAAATTAGACATATACATGTATGGACGCAGTGACAAAGGAGGAATCCTATCTTGCTTCAACCTATTCAACATGAAATAGACCGACTTGTACAACAATTGAAGATGGCACAAACCCCAGAAGGAACATGGACATATGCCTTTGAAGCAGGCGTCACAACCGACGCCTATATGATTATTTTGCTTAAAGTTCTTGAAATAGAGGATGAGCCTTTAATTGCTTCATTAGTTAGAAGAATTGAAAGTAAACAAGAAGCAAATGGATCCTGGAAACTTTTTCAGGATGAGCGAGATGGAAATCTCTCTATCACTATTCAAGCTTATTACGCCCTTCTCTACAGCGGGCATCGAAAAAAATCAGACCCTCCTATGCAAAAAGCTCAGCAATTTATCTTGTCAAATGGTGGAATAAAAAAGGCGAAGCTACTGACAAAACTTATGCTTGCCGTTACAGGACAAATAAAATGGCCGCTCATTTCCCCCATCCCATTAGAATCCGTATTACTGCCGCCGACCTTTTTCATCAATATCTATGATTTTTCCATCTATGGGCGAGCTCACTTTATCCCCGTTCTTCTTCTTAGTCATCAAAAATTTCGAATGAGGGTTGCCCATACTCCCAATCTAAAAAACCTGTATCTAACAAAAGCAGAACGGGAGCCCTTGGAATGGGAGGAGTTTCGTACCGCTGAATATCGCTCATTATTTTCAACTATTCAAAAAGGAGTTAGCTCATTAATTGGACTTCCTAGTTACCTTCATGCCCTGGCACTAGAATCGATAAAGCGCTATATGCTTGATCGAATTGAAAGTGACGGCACCTTCTACAACTACTTTAGCTCCACTTTTTTTATGATTTTTGCACTTATCGCCCTTGGATATCCTAAAAATGATCCTACTATTACAAAAGCAGTTATGGGACTCAAAGGAATGACCTATCCTATAAATGGAGAGATTCATATCCAATTTACAACGTCTACAATATGGGATACTGCCTTGATCAGCTATGCCCTTCAAGAAGCTGGAGTTCCGGTTCAAAATCAACATATCCAACGAGCGAACCGCTATTTACTTTCACGACAACATAATCGCTATGGAGATTGGATCATTCACAACCCGAAGGCTGTGCCAGGTGGCTGGGGATTTTCTGATGCTAATTCACTTAACCCAGATGTAGATGACACAACAGCCTCGCTACGAGCGCTCGCTCATCAATCAGATACCGAGAATAACTGGAAACGTGGGCTTGCCTTTACTCTTTCGATGCAAAATGATGATGGCGGCTTTCCCGCTTTTGAAAGAAATGTAGATAAACATTGGGTCTCGTACATCCCAGTCGAAGATGCCAAATACATTCTCACCGATCCATCCACAGCCGACTTAACAGGGCGCACATTAGAATTTCTCGGGAACTATGCCCATATGAAACTACGGGACAAAGCCTGTCAGCAAGGAGTAAAATGGCTTGTTAGCAACCAAGAAAGAAATGGCTCCTGGTATGGACGCTGGGGTGTTTGCTATATTTACGGGACATGGGCAGCATTAACAGGATTAGCCGCAGTAGGCCTGGCAACTGCGCATAGCTCCATTCAAAAAGCAGTCGCTTGGTTAGGAAGCATTCAAAATCAAGATGGTGGCTGGGGGGAATCCTGTTATAGCGATATCCACCAGACCTATGTACCGCTAAAGGTAAGCACGTTAACCCATACCGCTTGGGCTGTAGATGCACTTATTGCTGTGAGCGACAAACCAACAAACGAGATTAACCAAGGAATAGCCTTTCTCATTCGCGAAGGACAAACAGACAACTGGACGAATACGTATCCTGTTGGTCAGGGGTTAGCTGGTTACTTCTATAGTCACTATCATAGTTATCGCTATATTTATTCGCTCCTTGCGTTAAGTCATTATCGAAAAAAATTTGGAATGAGTTTCGAGAATTAGTTGTGAACCTTCGAGAATTATCTAGTTTCCTCTTGGGACTAGAAATTTTTTTCATTAGAAAAACACGACTTGTCGCCCTAATGGCGAAAGTCGATGTCGCATCTTTACTATCATCCATCAGATATAAATTCTGATAGTATAAAAATAAAGAACCTACCGTTAATCAGTAGGTTCTTCTTGTCGCTCCCTTATTGACGATGCAACTTCATTAAGCTTAGCGTTGTTCCCTCAACATTGCCGTCATTGACAATCGTTTCAATGACTTCTCCTTGCTTCATAAACAAAATGAGATCCCCTGTTTCTGCTGCTACATCCATCATATGCGTAGAGTACACAATAATCGTGCCACTTTTCTTAATGTCATTAAACATGTCCACAAACCGATTAACCCAATTTGGGTCAAGTCCATTTGTTGGTTCATCCATAAACAAGACAGTCGGTTCGGCAAGAATCGATTGACCAAATAAAAGTCTTTGACGCATGCCTTTTGAAAGACTTTTTACTAAATCACGACGTTTCTCTCCTAGACCAATCAACTCAATGACTTCATCGATTCGTTCCTTTTTTACTTTACGAAAAGCCCCATAGAAGCTTAAAAATTCCTCTACGGTCATCATCTCTTGAGCATGGAAATCATCCGGCATAAAGCCAATTTCTTTTAAATAGCTCTCACGGGCCGTCTTAATATCGTGACCATTAATGAATGTTGTACCTGTCGTCGGTGCGCTAATTCCAGTCAAAATTTGCAGTAATGTGCTTTTACCCGCCCCATTTCCACCACATAATACGACGCAAGTACCAGCGTCCACCTCGAAGGAGCAAGGATGTAATGCCGTTTTATCCTTATATTGCTTAGAAACCCCATCTACTTTCAATACCGTCATCGTCTCTTCCTCCATTCAAGCATTCCCATCGAGAATAAAAGTATGATAACCATAAACACGATAAAATAAAGAATATCCATTAGGACGAACAGAGTGGTTTCCATATAAGAGATTAGTGAATCATACGCTTGTCCAAACACAGAACCCGCTTCGAGATTCACCACAAAGCTTATCCTAATAAATTCTGCAGGGTTCAAATACATGAATACCTTCATCAATGGAGCAATCCACGTATAAGGTACTAAGCCAAGCACTGCAATCAAAGCAGTCGGCCAAATCATAATGAGAAAAAACCATAAAATAACTGAAATTGATAAAGCCTGCCATCTCGTTTTAACAAATGTACCAATCGCAATTCCTATGACTAGAAAATAGAACATTAACGTGATGGAAAAGAAATAAATGGCCCATATCCAACCTGTTGAAAATCCGCCACCTGCTAACAAACTTATTGCCATACTAATGCCATAACTATAGTTAAACACAATCCACTGTGCCGTAAATTGCCCACCAATTTTTCCAATAATATATGAAAGCGTAAATAGCGGATATGTACTTAATAATCGAAATTGGCCATTTTCCATTTCATTCGCAATTGTAAATGAGCCATTGATGAGCATAAACAATGGAATAATATACAAAGCAACATTTACAACTGTTCCTGTAGTATTCGTATAGCCTGTTAAGGATGGGGCGCTGCTTTGCAATAAAAAAAGCAGTGATAGCACAGCTACCCAAAGAATTAAAAAAGAATAATAAGATCGTTGTCGTACCGTCATTTGCAACTCAGAACGCCAAATATTCCACATTGATATTCCCCCTCTCCTGTCAAAAACAAAACTTCTCTCACTATAAAAAAGGGCGGCGCAACAAACTGTGCCGGCCCTCCTCTTTGCTTACAATTTACCACATGATTAAACTTCTGTTATTTATGCATGTTATCTTCAGAATGAGAATGATCATCTGTACCGTTTTTCATCATCATATCCTGATTGGTAGCCCAGCCATGTTGACCCAATTCGCTAGCTGTCAGTAACGTACTTCCTTCATTATCTGCTACAAATTTTTCTGCGTCTGCTTTATCTGTAAATGAAATCACATTATAAGCCATCGGTGTTTTAATCGATTGGTTATATACATATGTTGCGTCATCGAGCAGCACCCATTCTTTATCATCGTAATCACGAACAAATTGAGTATCGATTTTTTGATCCTCATTCTCATTAACCCATGCATACATACAGCCAATATCGTCAAATATAAGTGACTTACCATTTTCTAAAATAATTTGAGTAGCAAACTGATTATCCACAACCTGCATATTACATGTAGCACAAGTATCTGTTTTTTCATTAATAGCGACTGGTTTAACTTCTTTATTACCGCATGCACCAAGAATAGACATTACACCAATTAAAAATAGTAAACCTAATACCTTTTGTTTCATACTCGCTTCCTCCCTACTATAATATATAAACTTATACTTACTACAATCATGATCATACTCATAAGCCACAAAGCCACTTTTGACGATTGTTCTTTTTCAACATCCATTGTCGTTTCCATCAATGGTGTTTCATCCGTCAATACTTGATCAGCGGGGCTTTTTAACATCTTTTGCAAAAGTATTACACCCGGAGCCTGAAAAAACAATTGAAATTCCGGCACATCTTCCGTTAATGTCAAAAAATAAGGATCAGCTGTAAATGGAATCGTACTCTCTCCATCGCCCTTCATATCAAGCTTTGCCGATGCGTCCCAATAGTTATGATGAATCCTATTATTCGCACTTTCAATCGCCTGTGCTTCATTGACATTGCCAATAAACGTATTTCGCGTTAACTCGATTATCATTTGCTTGCTTAAATTGAACACCGATAAAATTATTCATTACTGTATTGTATTCGCATTCTATTATTTCCGGATGTTTCCATATAAATCCCTAATCGATTCGCTGTTAACGTATTTTCGGCAATCAGACTATCTTTCGTATAATAAATTAGCAAACCTTGAGAGTTTACATTACTACTATTATAGGATAAATCATTCCCAATCACCTGTACTCGATCTACTTCCATCAGGAACATTCCTGCCATATTATAGCGAGAGATATTATCCTTTAGTACATTATCGTCCGCATACATTAAATGCATACCATAACGCGAAATTTCAATATGATTTTGAGATAACGTATTCTGATGACTTTGCTCCAAGTAAATTCCATCTGCCACATTTCCAATTTTCATATTTTGAATGGTATTTTGGTTAGATTCCCATAAATCCACACCATTCCCTTTCCATTTTCCAAGAATAAGCCCATCCTGAATCGTAACGTCACTTGCCTTTTCCAGCCTAATTCCATAACGTGTCGTATCAATTTCAATATCGGATAATTGATGCTTTGAGCCTGATATGTAAATGGCAGTAGCTTCCTCGTCTTCTCCTGCATATTCGACTTTCATATTTTGTAAAGAAACATTCTTTCCTATAATCGTAATCGCTGGCTTTTCTTCATCGGAGCGAATGATGACCTCTCCTTGACCCTTCAACGTAATTGGCTTGTTCAGAACAAGATTCTCCTCATACACTCCTTCGGGTATTTCAATCGTTTCACCCGGTAAAGCCCTTTCAATTGTATCTTGCACTGATGCTGCTTGAGTCGCGACAGGCAAGATACAACATAAAGTGAAGAAAAGTAAAGCAAACTTCAAAATTTTCACAATACCTAACCCTCGCTCTCAACGACACGTTCTCTCATTCATTATAACACTGAAAATCATGAAAAAGTTTGGAAAATAAGTAAATAAATGAGTAATATTACTATTTATTCCAATAACTCCTCGATAAATTCATCTCGTCCTGATCTTTGTCGATCTTCTTTATAATGCGCTTTATTTTTCTTATGATAATCTTGATGATAGTCTTCAGCAGGGTAAAAGGGTTGAGCCGGAAGAATTCCGGTAACAATCGGCTTTTGAAAAATCCCACTTAACGCTACTTTCTCTTTTGATGCTAATGCAAGTCTTTGCTGTTCTTCAGTATGAAAGAAAATCGCTGTTCGATATTGACTCCCCCGGTCATGAAACTGACCGCCTTCATCTGTTGGATCAATCTGTTGCCAGTATAATTCTAATAGTTTCTCATATGGAAAAACAGTAGGATCATATGTAATTTGAACAGCTTCATAATGCCCCGTCGTTCCTGTTTTCACATCAGCGTATGTTGGATTTTCAAGATGTCCTCCTGTATAACCAGACACAATTCCTTCAATCCCTGGCAATTCATCAAAGGGCGTAACCATACACCAAAAGCAGCCTCCTGCAAATGTCGCTTTTTGCATAGCATTTCAACTCCTACAAGTACTATTTTTCAAAAATATACTATACCACAAAAAAGCGGAAGGCACCCGTTCAGCGACGTACGGACTGGACCGCTCCGTATGAGATAAAGGAAACACGAAGAACGATAGTGATTCGATGTTGACTTATCGTAAGGAGGAGCGGGAAGTCCGATAGGCGCTGGGTGCCTGGAGCTAGACACCAGTACACATCGAAAACTTTAAACTTCTTAATTTCAAAAAAGCGGAAGGCACCCTGTATGTATATAAAAAACGAGTTCATCTCCGTAAACGAACTCGTTTTTTACCCATTATTTAAACCAGCCCTTCTCTTTAAAACGAACAATGGCTTCCACTCGGTTGCTTACATCCAATTTGTCAAAAATCGTTGAAATGTAATTGCGAACGGTTCCTGTAGTCAAATATAATTCTTTTGCAATTTCCTTCGTATTTTTTCCATCTGCAATCAAACCTAACACTTGGTTCTCTCGCTCTGTTAATGGATTTTCTTCTTCATAGGCCATATCCACTAATTCTGGTGCATAAATACGATGCCCTTTCATAATACTCCGAATCGAATTCGCTAATTCTTCACTCGGACTATCCTTCAATAGATAGCCATTTACCCCCGCTTTTCTTGCTCGCTCAAAATAGCCCGTTCGAGCAAACGTTGTTAAAATAATCACCTTACACTCTTTTTCTTTTATTTCTTCCGCCACATCTAATCCGCTTTTTACCGGCATCTCAATATCCATAATGCAAATATCTGGTTGCAGACGATTTACTAAAGCCAACGCTTCTTCTCCATCGCTTGCTTTACCAACCACTTCCATATCTTCCTCTAAGTCCAAAAGAGCACCTAATGCCCCGAGTAATAGTCTCTGATCTTCGGCAAGCACAATTCGAATCACACTAACTCCTCCCTTTCCATTTGTTTAATCACATTTGGTATTTTAATGACGAGTGTCGTGCCTCCTGATGATTCAATATCTAAAGAGCCGTTCACAAATTCTAATCTCTCTCTCATTCCTTGAAGGCCGTTTCCTATAAAAAAGCTGCCGTGCTCTCCATCACCAATCCCATTATCTTCTATCTTAATATACCACTCTGTTGGCAACTGTTTAATGACTAACTTGCAAGAAGTCGAATGGCTATGTTTGACGATATTGTTAACCGCCTCTTTCAGGCACATGCTTAACACATTTTCGATAAGCAGCGGTGTATTCGTCAGCTTAGCCGTCCCATCTAATTCAAACTCAATTTCTGCCGCCTTCAAGATTTGCTTAATACGAACTATTTCCTCTTCAAGCTTCGTACCACGCATGTCAGAAACCAGTTCACGAACTTCCTTCAACGCCATTCTCGCTGTTTGTTGAATGTCCTTAATCTCATTTTGAGCCTGCTCTGGTTTAATCAACACTAATTTGCTTGCTAAATCACTTTTTAACCCAATCAACGATAGTTTCTGCCCTAATGTATCATGAAGATCGCGTGCAATTCGTTGTCGCTCCTCCACTTTTATCAGTTCGGAAATCTTTTTATTGGCATCCTCCAATTGTTCTTCAAGCTCTTCTCTTTTTTTTCGATTAAATGTGTTAAACGGCAGCAAAATGACACCAATTACGCAAATAAGAATGAACGGAATTTGTGTGACCAGTATTTTGTACTGAAAAAAGAAGCCTAAATTCACGGCGAGCACGGTAGTAACTATATGAATGGTATACAATGTGTAAAAACCAGCTTTGCTTTTGATATATCCAATAAAGAAAGCTAGAAATAAAGAAAAGTAAATAAAGCCAAAAAAATTAGTCATGGCAATTGAAATGAGAATTTGGATAGCCGACCAAAAATAGATACGCCACCCTTTTGATGCGAAGGATAATCCGTAAGCAACAAAAAACAAGACGATCATGACAATTCCTAATATCATTTCAAGCTTCGATGATGTTGATTTAAAAATAAAATAAAACGGTAAAATACAAAAAATCATCCAAACATAGGGGCTAAGCCCTGTACTTTTCGGAAAAATATGAAACCAGTTTTTCATCAGAATGGAATCGCCTCCTTACCTTTTATTTTAATGGATATACATACTAAAAAACCATTCAAGAAACGAATGGTTTACTTTTTACTTTCCCAAAATACTTGATTGATTTTTTTGTAATCTTGCTTTCTTCAAAAGAGGCTTAGCCTCCTCGAAAGCTGATAAAGGTTTTACTCGACTCATCCCATAATCGAAAACGAAGAGCTTTAAAGCTAGACCGAATGGTAATCGTTGTTGCTTGTTGCAAAGGGGGTACGTGATCATGTACGCTTTCTAAATGATAATTGGGCACTTTTGGACTAAGATGATGCACATGATGGAAACCTATATTGCCCGTCACCCATTGCAACAGCTTTGGAAGCTTATAGTAAGAGCTCCCATCAATGGCTGCTTTCACATAATCCCAATTTTTTTCATCCTCAAAATAAGAATCCTCAAACTGATGCTGCACATAAAACAGCCAAATACCAAGCATTCCTGATACAAACAAAATAGGAAGCTGAATCAACAGAAATGCCTGCCAACCAATGATGAAACATAGCAACGTATATAACAGGATAATCGAAGCATTTGTCACATACGTATTGATTCGTTCTTTCTTATGTGCCCCTTTTCGATTAAAACGATTGGATACCAAAAACAAATAAATAGGACCTAACCCAAACATCACAAGTGGATTTCGGTATATACGATATTGCAAACGAAGCCAAAGAGAGGCCGCAACATATTCCTCAACCGTTAAAATCCAAATGTCACCGGTACCACGCTTATTTAAATTACTACTCGTAGCATGGTGAATAGAGTGACTGCGCTTCCACTTTTCATATGGAAATAGCGTAATAACACCACTAATCGTCCCCAGAATATCATTTGCTTTTCGACTTTTGAAAAAAGACTGATGACAACAATCATGAAAAATGATAAAAGTACGAATGACAAATCCTGATGCTATAATCGCAAATCCCAAACTAAGCCAGTAAGAAATCTGTAAACTACCGTAAGCAACGGCCCATAATAAAATAAATGGGGGTATCGTATTACATAATTGCTTCACACTTGTTTTTATATTAGACTTTTCATAAGGAGCAATTTGTTTTTTAAGATTGATTTGATTTTGTTTACTCATGTCTGCCTCCTAAAAGCAACTTCTCGCTATACTCTAGTATACACAAAGCTCTTGAATAACTATAGTCATAAATGTCAAATAGCATACATGACAAATATCATATTTCATACAATAGTATGAACACTTTTATAATTTATAAAAGTGTTCACAGCATTTTTATTGCATTTTAGTAAATAGGCAGGTAACATAAGAATTCATAGAGGAAGACTTTTAACATTTTCAATAAAAGTTCTATGCAAACGTTTGATTATACACCAATAAAGGGCCGAATCTGCATGCTATCTAGCTCTATTCCAACATTAATCCATAGAAAAATGCCCTCTATTTTATGTACATAAAACGGAGAGCATGGAAACATAGCATACTAGCATTTATCTAGCAAAGATTAGTAAGCTAAAGCAAATAATGCTTTGATATGTGATAAGTAACGAATATTACTTGCTTCTTTCATTAATGTTGCTGGTAATCCTTTAAGTGGAGTTTCGTTACCTCCAACGATAGCAACACCATCTTTACGTCCAAGGCTAGCAAGTGTACCTGAATTTACAGGCGCAAATTTTTCAAGTTTTTTACCTTCTAATGCTGCATATAGATTGTAACCAACTAGTTCACCCATTTGCCAAGCATTTTGTGCAGTTGGTGCATACGGACGACCACCTTCTTCAGGGAAGGCTACAGCACTGTCACCAACAACAAATACATCATTATGAGATTTAGATTGAAGGTGTTCATTCACTGTTGCTTTACCGCGATCTACTTCAAGACCTGATTCACCAACGATAGGAAGTGCAGCAACGCCACCTGTCCAAACAAAAGTGTTCGCTACAATACTTGAACCGTCTTTTAGGCTAATTTTATTTCCTTCAACACCTGTTACAGGAAGACCTGTTAAGAATTCAACACCACGTTTTGCTAAACTTTCTGTTGCACGTTGAATTAAATTGTCAGGTAATACTGGAAGAATTTTTGGACCAGCTTCTACAAGCTTGATTTTCAAGTCTTTAAAGTCTACACCATATTGTTTAGCTACTTTAGGGAAATGATCTACGATTTCTCCAACTAACTCAACGCCAGTTAAGCCCCCGCCTCCGATTACAATCGTTGCATCTGCTTCATTTTTTGTTTGTGCATATTCTTTAATACGGCCTTCAATATGAGCGTAAATTTTATTTGCATCATTAACAGATTTTAATACCATGCTGTTTTCTTCAAGTCCCGGAATACCGAAGAATCCTGTTTGACTTCCTAAAGCAACAACGAGAGCATCATAATTTAAATAAGAACCATTCGCTAGTTTCACTTCTTTTTTATCTACTGAGAAAGACTCCACTTTTGAAATAACAAGATCTACGTCTTTTCCTTTGAAAAGTTTTTCTAAAGGCATAGCAACAGCTTGTTCAGAGATACTTCCACCTGCAAGACGATGTAGTTCTGTAATAATTTGATGCGTTGGGTATTGGTTTACCACTGTTACTTGCGCCTGATCTTTATTTAAATATTTACGAACAGTTAAAGCTGATAGTAATCCGCCATAACCTGCGCCTAAAATGACAATATGTTTTGACATAATTTATCCCCCGTCCTTATTTATTCCATGTATCAAGAACTATTTTTGACTATTACGCTCTGCAGAGATTTGAAGAAATGCATTAGCAAAACGGAAAAGCTTTTGTGCTTGTGGGTCTTTCAACATTCTCAATAGACCAAATAATCCAATCACGTCCTGATTAGCATCTGCACGATCTTTCGCTTCAATTGCCGTAGCTGCGAGACCTTTTACTGAATCAACTACTGGAGTTGCAATTTCTGTAATCGCACCAACCGTATCACTTTTTAACACTTCATCAGTAGCCAATGATTGAGCAACATCATAGGACTTCGTTAAAAGGTTCACTAACTCAGTCAATTTTGGTAATTGCTCCACTAATGTAGTCAGGGATTCCTGAACCTCAGGTTTTAATAACTGATCCAACACATCAAGTTTTTCTTGAGTCGCAATCAGTTCTTCAGACTTTGATTGAGCGATTGTTTCTGCCATATTCAATTTCTCCTTTACAGTAAGCTATTCTGCTTAAATTTAAATTTCCCAACCCCCAAGAAACTTTGTAAACCTTTACACAAAGTATCCCAAAACAAAGAAACTTCATTATTTTTTAACAATCCAATACCAATGATACTTTTATTATAGTCCCCCATAGCATTAATGAAAACAAAAATTTGCCAAAATAGTCCTTAAAATCAAAATACTGATGGGTGATGAACTACACTTTTTTTCTTCTTAGATATAAGTATTCCTTTACATGTGATGAATGACACATTTATATTAACACAAATTTCTTTTTGTGAAAATAATCACAATGATTTTACCTTAATTATATTGTAAATATTATTTATCATTCAACATAATACCATGAATTATGTTCATTGTGTAAAGATTATTCCAGAAGAGTATAACACATTAATTTAATTACGATTAATTATACTAGTATTCGTTCATATGGTATAGCACAATAATAATAGCTTTAGAACACTTTCTCCCCACAAAATACACTATTATAATAATTTTCTTCCATTTTCTTCACTACCTGCTATCCATTTGTTAGCTATTTCTATTTTAACGTTTTCAAAAAAAGCTCAAAAGCAGGATTTCCTCTTTTGAGCCATTTGATATTACTTTTCTATTAATACGTTAAGCTTCCTGCTACGACGAAACCAACAGCAATACCGACTGCAAATAAACTAAAACCGACTGCTGTATTGCCCTCCTCCACCTTTTTCGCTAAATTTGTTTTTGGAGTTAAAATATATTCAATAATCAAATAGACAACCACTTGCGTTACAATACCAATCAAGCCCCAAATAAACGCATCAAGCAAGTTGACACTGCCTGCCCACACCGTATATAAAGTAATAGCTAACCCAATGACTTTCCCCCATAGCTTATACGCTACAGCGATATTCCCTTCTTTTATTAATTGCCATTCTGAAAACTTAGTCGTAAATGCAAACGCAATTAATCCAAGTATAAGAAGTACTAGCCCCGTTCCTACATGCGCTAAAAAACTTAAAAAACTATCTGAAGAAATAAACTCCATTACTGTTCCCCCTCTTCTTTCTTCAAGCCTACTGGCAAGAAATATGATTCATTATCGGTAATTTGTCTACCAGCACGAATGCCAATAGCACTTCCTTGACCATTTACATAAAAGCAGCCGTACATATAATGAACATGTTTTTCCCCTTGCTCTGTCCTAACAACCATTTTGGGAAGCTCAATAAATTGCTGGTAGATGGGCAATGAATCCTCATATGTTTTATGAAGATCCTCCTCCATTTTTTCACCGGTCCCTTTATAAATTTCAACCGTATCTCCTTCACGACCAAAAGACGGCTTTTTCACATAGGCCATTCCCTGTTGCTGAAACGCATCCTCATCAAGATACGTTGGTAAAAAATAGGTATGGATCCAATGATGCTCTTCCTCGGTATAAAAAGGATGCTCTTCTTCATGTAACCCCCATATCAGCGCCATAATTGCCTTTGATTGCAGCAAAAAAGCAGATGGCGGATTGATAATGGCCAGTTCCTTTTCCTTTACAAGCTTCATTACTAATTGCCCTACTCTTTCCTTTGAAACTGGATCTTCATCTAATATGAGATGTTCAATTGGATAGGTTTGACGATACAAGACATCAATTTTTTCACCCTTATCATCATATAGGCCACGCTCGACGACTACCTTTCCATTTTCCATAATAGGTTCAGATACAAGTCTCAGTTGATTAAGGCTCATATATTGGCTAGGCAATCCATATAACTCCTGTAAATACATCGTTGTCAGACGATCTTCATCATGCTCCCCGTGAGCAGCAAACACAACATTGGGCATGCCTTTTTTTCCAAGTGAGCGAAAGGATGATGAAACTGCAGCCTGAATGGCCTTTCGCAATTCTTCCTCACATCCACCGTTTGGATCTTGTAAACCGAAGGCCACACACACTTTCCCATTTACATAAAAGGTTTCTTTAATAAAGGTAGGTGTGTCCGCATTCACTTCAAGCAATTTCACATTCTCATCGATCACTGCTAAATCAAGGCGAGCGATGACACTTTCATAAGGAATGGTCTGAAGACGAATATAGGAAAGTGCTTCAGACGGAAATCCCAGCTGAAGCAATGTCTCATCATCCAATTGGCGCAGCAACGAGGCTGTCTTATAAAAAAGGTGTCCGATGCGTTCTGTTGCTTGCCGGATACATTTGATACTTTCAGAGATTTCTTGTTTCACATCCCATAAGGCATATTCCATGGCATATAAATCATGCCAAAACCCTTCAATTTGTCCGTAGAATCGCTGCCTTTCCTCATGAAATTGACTCATTTACCCTCCAAACCCACCTTTTGTCCCACTTCCGATTCCGGACTTGTACTGAGTAGCATAGGATTTATAGGTAGAACTGCTTTGAAGTGCTTGTTTGCTAGAATAAGATCTTCCACCGTGATAGTACCCACCTGAGTGGGATGAATCGTAATCATCGCAATAATAGGTTCCCGTATCCTTATCCCACTCCCAATCATCACAATCCGTTCCAGTTGGCTTAGGCGGACGATCCTGCCCGCAGGCCGTTAGCGAAGCAGCAAGTGCAGTAGCTAATACACCTGCCATCATTTTCTTTGTCTTCTTCAAGGTAACTTCCCCCTCTCCCCATGTTCAAACCGTATAGCCTGTTGATGTTACATACAGGACATACACTTTTCGATCTTCATCTATCTCGGCTGAATCCCGCTCCCATTCTTTTCCGTGATCATATGTATACACACTTCCAATCATACTCAGTACATCGAAATGATTCGTCAAATATTCGGACGTAATCAATGGATACCCTCGTAATGCATTTAGTTCACGAATTTCTAACTTAACACCAGGTTCAGAACGATCCTCATCTTCTATAGGCCCTTCCTCGTACACTTCCAGATAGATGACAAATCTCTGCCCTTCGATTGCCGAAGAAAGCTGTTTATACGTAATCCCTTCTTTAACAAAAAACTCGCATTCACGTCTCGCTAAAATTTGCTCTAGATCAATATTCGAATAATGATAAATCGGAATAAATTGATCCTTCCCCTTTTGCAGCCGATATTCCAACATAGCAGATTGAAATTTCATATCCCTCTCCCTTTTGTGTCTTTTCACTCAATATGTACGATTGACGGTACAACTTTGTTTCATATTTTTATAAAAAATATCCTATTCTTCACTACCAACGATATTCCTATTTTATCCTAATATAGGAGTAGGAATTTAGAAAGAGAATATTTTACTAAGTAGAATCTACCAGAACACTGGCTACAAAACAGGACAGAGGTCATTCTTTTCTTTTTATTGCCAAAACATAAGTTCAGGAAAAAGGGCAAACTGTATGAAGAAGAAAGGAGCCTACACCATGACAAAAAAATTTAATAAAGGTAGTCAGAATCAAAGCGCACCGCAATTACACGGAAAACTTTCTGTAGTGGTGACAATAGTAAAGGAATTAAACGGAATAAAGATCAACGAGATAAAACGATGATGTTTAATATGAAAAACCGTCATGCTAGACCGGTTTTTCATATGTTTAAATACTCTTTATTTGTTGTTTCCAGTAACTTTTATCGCAGGGGTTTCATTGTTGATATAGGTTGGTGCAGCCTCATCATAATGATCTTCACCATAAAACGCTTCTTGAATTTTAAGATTAGCTTCTGTTGTCGAATGTGCCTTTCCATGTAGACTGTAGCCCTCATTCATTTTTTCATCCAACTCTAGGTTAGCTTCAGCCGCTTCTGCACCAAATAATCCTTCTTTTTTCATTATATTTCCCTCCTTTTTTCTCTTTTTAGTATGTTGCAAAAAAGAGAAAAACATCCGATACGGCTTCTCTTATAAAATAAAGGCTACGGAAAATACGGGTGATTATAATTGACAATGTAAAACTAGCTTCCTTATACTTGTATAAATACGGTAAAGGGAGAGATGATCATGTTACGAAAAATCTTAAAATCCATTTTAGGCAGTGAAAGCTCTAAGCGTAAGAGACATTATTCGAGCTCTAGTCGAAAACGTTATTCAAACAGAGACCGCCACCACGGACATCAGCATTATAAAAAAAGCCGGAAATCAAGCTTCAGTTCTCGTAGCTTTTTCAGTAGTTAATCATGATCATCCAACATCTTCGCGAAAACAAATATGACACATTATTTAAAAAACATGTCAGCACCCTCAGCGAGTATGAAGGGCTAGAAGCGTTGGGAATCGGTTCCTATGGAGTTACTTATTTCATTCAACAGAGGCAGACGAAAGAGAACTATGTGCTAAAGCGTTTGCGAATCAAGCATAAAAAGAATGCAAACACTCAAAGCAATTTTCAACAGGAAATTGCTTTTCTTAAGAAGAACATGCACACGAACTTGCCGACGATTAAAGAGGTTGGTTCTGTTAACGGTCTTCCCTACTATATTATGGATTATATTGATGGACACACCTTTGAACACCTTATTTTCAAAATGGGGATGACCTTTTCTATAGAAGAATCATTAACAATCGTCAAACAGTTATTGGAGATTGTGATGACAATTCACAGTCATGGCATTGTTCATCGTGACCTACGTATTCCAAACATCCTCCTTCGTCATGATAAACTGTATATTATTGATTTTGGTTTAGCATGCTACATGAAAGATCAAGTCGATCTCGATTCAATCCGTAATCCAAAGAAAATAGAAAACTATATTAGTGACTTGTACTGCATCGGTCATTTTCTTCTGTATTTACTCTACTCCAATTATACACCTACGAGAAAAAAAGAACGGTGCTGGCAGGAAGAATTGCAGCTCCCACCAAGTATACAAACCTATATTGAACGTTTGCTGCTCATTCAACCTGCATTTCCAAGTACATTAGCGGCCTATGAAGCGGTCAACATTGCCCTAAGAAAGGCGGAAGGCGCCGTTTAGCAACGTATGGACTGAGTCCCACACGATGATGTAGCGGTCTTAGTCTGTGTCCATTTCCTCCGTATGAGAAAATCTGTATAAAAAAATGAACTTACCATAAATTTGGCAAGTTCATTTTCTTTTTCTTACATCACCATGACATACAATACAAGATAAGCAGTCAAGCCATGTGTAATTACTATAGTTCTGTACAAAATAAAGATATGAACAAATGAAGGTTATAAATAAAGGAGTCATTTCATTATGTTAGTAAAGACTATTGGAAATTAAATGGTCCCATTCTTTTTTATGATGCAATTGATTATGCTTAATTTTCATATTTTTTAAATAGAACTGGAGGTTTTTCAAATGGCAAGTCAAACAGGAGCTATCATCCAATATTCATTGGATGCCCTGCTAGAGGATTTATCCTTTTTACCCAACCTGCATGACCAAGCAAGAAAACAAGCATTCACATCTTTAGCGGCTATTCTCTCTACACCAAATCATATTCATCAATCCTTTTTACGAATTCCATTAGAATCAGGAAAAGTCGTGCGTATTCCCGCCTTTCGTGTTCAGCATAATGACACATTGGGACCTTACAAAGGAGGAATTCGTTTTCACGAATCAGTGAATGAAGAAGAAGTCATCAATCTTGCCGCTTTAATGACATTGAAAAATGCACTCCATGATGTTCCTTTTGGTGGAGGAAAAGGTGGAATTGTCATTAATCCTCGGGAATTCTCTGAAAAAGAGCTACATTTGATATGTAGAAAATATGTACAGTATTTCAGTGATATTTTAGGTCCCGACAAAGATATTCCGGCGCCTGACGTTGGTTCAGGTGAGCGTGAAATGGACTGGATGATGGCTGAATACAAAAGCATTCGTCCAGGTAAACCATATAAGGGAAGCTTTACAGGCAAAAGCGTTGTAAATGGGGGTTCATTAGGAAGAAGAGAATCTACAGGTAAAGGGGTTTATTTTACCTTTCGCTATATGCTTGATTTCTTAAAAGAACAAGGACAATTGCCTTCTGAGAACAATAATCCCTTTGTAAAAACAGCGTTAGCCCTTGCAAATCGTCCATTAAAAATCGCTGTTCAAGGCTTTGGAAACGTAGGCTCTGTTGCCGCTCTTGAGGCCTACCATTGTACTCATTTACAAAATAAAGTCATTGCTGTAAGTGACCGAAACGTGACGTTATACAACCCAGATGGACTAGATATCCCTGCCCTTATTGCATTTACAGCAAACAACAAAGGCGACCTACCTCATACAGAGGAACAATTAACGTTATGCAATGTAAAAGCGGATATCCATGGTCGTGAAGACATTCTCTATCTAGATGTTGATGTATTAATGTTAGCTGCCTTACAAGATCAAATTCATCAAAACAATATGGAACGAATAAAAGCTAAATTGATAGTAGAAGGAGCAAATGCACCTGTGACCGGGGACGCTGATCAATTCCTGAGTAACAAAGGCATCATTCTTATTCCAGATATCCTCGCAAATGCAGGAGGAGTAATTGTCTCCTATTTTGAATGGATACAAGGTCGTGAAACTCAATTTTACACGGAGGAAGAAGTATTTAAGTTGCTTTTTGACAAAATGCAAGCCACGCTGGATGCTGTTTTTCCTCATTTCTTTAATGGTTCACTTCCTTTAAGACAAAACTGCTATATTCACGCGGTTATGAAATTATGCACCATCTTATACCGTCAAGGAAAGTTGTATTAAACTTAAAAGGGGGTAGATCATATCTCTACCCCTCTGACTCACCTCTAAATAAGCCAGCCCTCTTTCTATTATCCTACTTTTTTAAATAAGTATTTTATTTTTTTATCGTTGTATTTTTGGACAAAATAAAAACCACCAAACTATGTATTTGGTGGAGACGGTGGGAGTCGAACCCACGTCCAGACATAACGGCACTTAAGCTTCTACGAGTGTAGTCGACATATTGTTAGTTCGCTGGTACCTATGCCTGTCGACAGGCGTTGGAGCAGCTAGTCTGATTGGTCTCTTCCTTCATCCTCAGACGGTGGATTCCGGCGTATCCCACTTAGAGTGAGTCCCTTACCCTACCACGTGGGCCATGGAGGGAGGAACAGCTATCGACTGTTATTAAGCAGCGAAAGCTAAGTTGTTGTTTTGTTTGCCAGTTATAGGCTTTGACGTTTTAACGAGGCCGATCCCCTCGACTCGCAACCTAAGCTCGAACTATCCCTGTCGAATCCGTAACGTCCCCATAATAAGAAATGGAGCGTACGAGAACTGATAGCAAGGCTCGCTTGCTGTTATTCAGTTGTCATCGGTACAAGAATTATTATATCAGGTTTCCTCAGAAAAGCAATTGTAAGTTTTTGTAAATCAGCTATATTTTTTGACGATCTCGGAACGCTCGCTCGATATCACGCTTTGCTTCTTTCTTTTTCAAGTCTTCACGTTTATCATATTGCTTTTTCCCTCTACCAAGACCAATTAACACTTTACAATAACCATTTTTCAAATATAACTTTAGCGGAACAATCGTATAACCAACTTCCTTTGTTTCACCAATTAATTTATTAATTTCCTTGCGATGCAAGAGTAGCTTTCTTGTACGCAGTGGATCGTGATTATAACGATTTCCTTGCTCATATGGACTAACATGCATATTGTGCAAATATAATTCACCACGTTCAATTTTCGCAAACGAATCCTTTAAGTTGGCTTTGCCTTTACGGATTGATTTTATCTCTGTTCCGTTTAAAACAATGCCGGCTTCAAATGTCTCTTCAATAAAATAATCATGATACGCTTTTTTATTTTGTGCTAGTTGCTTGCCTACACCTTTTGGCATCTTACTCTCCCCTTCTACAAAGAGGATGATGAACTCATCCTCTCAACGACTATCTCTTTTTCTTTTTACGTTTCGCATTTGGTGCATTTTCATAAAACTTTTTCTTCTTTTTCGACTTTCGTCCTGTTGAAGATGTTGAAGAATCAGAACTCTGACCACGACGTCCATTTCCATTGCTACCACGTTCATCATTTCGACGACGCTTCCTGTTACCGGAATTCGCTTTGAAAATCGTCTTCTCTCCTGACGCTGGGCGTGGACGACTCACTTTCATCCCAATGATTTCAAAATCAACAGAGCGCTCCTCTTTATTTACATTCGATACGCGAATTGAAATTTCATCACCGATTCGGAATACCTTAGCCGTTCTTTCACCAATCATCGCTAGCTGCCGCTCATCAAATCGATAATAATCATCCGTCATGTAGCTAACATGAACAAGTCCTTCAATCGTATTTGGCAGCTCGACAAACATACCAAAGTTGGTTACTGAACTAATAATACCATCATACTCTTCACCAATTTTATCAAGCATGTATTCTGCTTTTTTCAAATCATCTGTTTCCCGCTCTGCATCGACGGCACGACGCTCACGTTTTGAAGTATGATCGGCAATATCAGGCAGTAAGGAATCCCATTTTTCTTGCGTAGCTGGATCAATTTTTCCTTCAATTAGATAAGTCCGAATCAGACGATGAACAATTAAATCTGGATAACGACGAATTGGCGATGTAAAATGCGTATAGAATTCCGTTGATAAGCCAAAGTGACCTAAGCTTTCTGGATCATATTTCGCCTGTTGCATCGAACGAAGCATCACCGTAGAAATCACCATTTCTTCTGGCTTGCCTGCTACTGCCTCAATAATTTCCTGCAAGGCGCGTGGGTGCACTTCATTTGCAGATCCACGAACGAGATAACCGAAATTCGTAATAAACTCAAAGAATCGCTGTAATTTTTCCGGCTTTGGATCTTCATGAATTCGATAAATAAACGGTACATCTAACCAATGGAAATGCTCTGCCACCGTTTCATTAGCCGCTAGCATAAATTCCTCAATTAACTTCTCCGCAACAGACCGTTCACGCAAGACCACGTCCTGTGGATGTCCGTCTTCATCAACAAGCACTCTCGCCTCTTTAAAATCAAAGTCAATGGCACCACGGTTCATTCGCTTATTACGAAGAATGGCAGCTAACTGCTCCATTTCTTGAAACATCGGCACAAGCGGCTCATAACGAGCAAGTAACTCTTCATCCTTGTCCACTAAAATTTTGTTCACGTCACCATAGGTCATTCGTTCCGTTGTTTTGATGACACTTTCAAAAATTTCGTGTCCAACGACTTCTCCCTCTGACGTAATTTCCATTTCACAAGAAAGTGTAAAACGATCTACTTTTGGATTCAATGAACAAATCCCATTCGATAATCGATGGGGAATCATCGGAATCACACGATCGACTAAGTAAACACTTGTCCCTCTTTCTAATGCTTCCCGATCAATCGGTGAACCTTCTGTTGCATAATGACTTACATCGGCAATATGAACACCAAGTTTATAATTTCCGTTTTCAAGCTTTGAAACGGTAACGGCATCATCCAAATCCTTCGCATCAGCCCCGTCAATCGTTACTAACGTTTCATTACGTAGGTCGCGACGGTTGCCGATATCTTTTTCATCAATTGTATCTGGAACGGAATTCGCTTGTTCCATAACCTCTTCAGGAAATTCTAAAGGCAAGCCATGCTTGTGAATAATCGAAAGAATATCCACACCTGGATCGTTCTTATGTCCAAGTATTTGAATGACTTCCCCTTCTGCACTTGTACGCCCCTCTGGATAAGACGTCAACCTTACAACCACTTTATGGCCTTCAATTGCTCCACCAGATAATTGTTTTGGGATAAAAATATCACTAGCAATCTTTTTATCATCCGGAATCACAAAGCCGAAATGTTTGCTTTCCGAATAAGTCCCAACAACCTCTGTCACCCCACGCTCAAGAATACGAATAACGGTACCTTCACGTCTTGAGCCACTTGTTTCCGAAGAAATCCGCACCATGACCGTATCGCCATGCATCGCACTTTTCGTTTCGTTTGGCGGAATGAAAATATCATCGGCACCAGGCTCATCTTCTGGCGTGACAAAGGCAAATCCTTTCGCATGTCCAGTTAGTTTTCCACGAATCAAATTCATCTTCTGTGGTAAGCCATAGCGATTGCTTCTTGTTCGAACGACAAGCCCCTTTTCTTCCATTTTCACAAGCGCCTTCACAAAATTCTTAAAATCTGCTGAATCTTCAATGCCTAACGCCTCTTCCAATTCCTGAACCGTTAGCGGCTTATACGCTTCTTCCTTCATATAAGAAAGAAGTTGCTCGATATGCTGCTCGATTAGCTCTTCCATACTAAAACCTCCTTTATATTGTTATTGTACTGATGTCTAGCTCAACTGCATGTTCGCTTTAATCATTCCAATCTAAGCTTTCTAAAAAGTGAAACACATCTTCATGTAATTGGTTACGTTCCTTATCAAGGGTAATGACGTGCCCTGATTCTTCATACCACTTTATCTCCTTTACCGGAGACTCTATCGAATTATAAATAATATTCGCACTATCCGTATTAATCATCTTATCATGACGTGCTTGGACGACAAAGGTCGGTGCATAAATCAAATCGACATGATCGCGAACATTTGCAATCAACTCTTGTAATTCCTTTAATGTATTCATCGGAGTTTCCGCAAACTTCTTCATTTCCATTTCGATTTCTTCTGGCGTTTTTCCTTCATATTTTTTATATTCGCGTGCATATTCTAATACGCCTTCATACATGACCTCTTCACTTTTTATATACATTGGTGCACACATCGGTACAATACCCTTAATAGGTACAGTGTATCCTAATTTTAAAGAAAATACGCCTCCTAGTGAAAGTCCAGCAACAGCAATTTCATCATGACCCTTACTTTTTAAAAAATCATAGCCCATCATAACATCTTTCCACCAATCAGCTGGGCCCGTTGTCACTAATTGCTCTGGCGGCACACCATGACCTTTATAATGTGGGGCATGACATGTATACCCCTTTGTTTCTAAAAAACGACCAAGCATCCGTACATCAGCTGAATTTCCTGTAAATCCATGTAATAATAAAACAGCGCGTTTCCCACCTTCAAAAGTAAATGGTTGTGGCAACTTAATTCTCATATTATTGTATTCTCCTTTTGAATAAAGCGTTAATCATCTATATATCATTTGTACTATACTCATT
This sequence comes from uncultured Bacillaceae bacterium, assembly GCA_963790055.1. Lineage (GTDB taxonomy): Bacteria > Bacillota > Bacilli > Bacillales > DSM-1321 > Peribacillus. Next base: position 129,860 of record CAWBND010000013.1, on the reverse strand, counting down.
AAAGCAAAAAAAACGCAAAGAAAAAAGCCTAGCGTACTGGCTAGACTTACCTTCTTTTCATTATTCAAAATATGCAATTAGCAAAGTTAGAGCAAAAAGTAAAACAGATAGCACAATCGTCGCTCTTTGAAGAACTAAATCTAAGCCACGTGCTTTTTGTTTACCGAATAATTGCTCAGCTCCACCAGAAATTGCACCTGATAATCCAGCACTTTTTCCTGACTGCAACAATACGCAAACGATCAATGCAATACAAACAATGACTAAAAGCGTCACTAATAAAGCATGCATGCTATTACACCTCCAAAACATTACTTTTACTTTACCATATTTACAAAGACAAGCGAAAGCAACTTTCCTAAAAATGTACAAACTTTTAACAAAAAAATTTGAACTTCATTTCTTTTCTAGGCAAACTTTGAGATAATTTCTACAAGACCAAGAAAAGAAGGTGGCGCGATGTTTCAAAATATATTGCGATTTCTCGATATACTAGCTATTATATTATCAGTATTAGCAGGTTACGCTTTGTGGATTGGTGGTAATACTATAGTAAGTACGCTATTAATCGTCCTTTCACCAATCTTACTTTTAACGGCTAAATATCAAGGCAATCGAATCCTACTCTTTATTGCGTATGTAACAACAACGATTTATTTCACAGCCATCGTGTATAATGGATTGTCCAATAGTCCAACGGATTTTTTTCAATCACATTTTAGTGTATTACTGTTGGGATTGGTCGCTATTGTCATAAGCTTTGTTGCCGCAATAATTGGATTTGGAACGAATACGTTAACGATTCTTTGGCTATCGCTTCAGGGCATTGTGCTGTATGAAACACTCACCCAATTTCCAACGAATCAGTTTTTTCAACATTTTTGGTCAGCACCCATTATAGATGCTGTCATTCGTGATGATTATCCGATTCTACTCATGGTCATTTGGATTGGTCTCTTTCTTGATAAATATCAACGCGAATTACAACGCGAATACCTATCACGTTAATAGAAAGCGAACCGGCTTGGTCAGCCCCGACAAGCGTTGGAGGGCCAGAAGGTGAAGTCGCTCTTTGACTTCGCCGGCTGGACCGAAACGACTCGAGGGGCTAGCCGGTGGAGCTAGACAGAAAGCGGAAGTCACCCGTTCAGCGACGTATGGACTGAGGCCCACACGATGTGGGTCACACAGACGATGCCACAGGACGTGGCGGTCTTAGTCTGTGTTCCTTTCCTCCGTATTAAGATAAAGGAAACACGAAGAACGATAGTGATTCGATGTTGACTTATCGAAAGGAGGAGCGGGAAGTCCAATAGGCGCTGGGTGACTGGAGCTAGACAATTAGAAAATTAGCCCCTCACCCTACTGGTAAAACAGAATTGATTCGAGGGGCAGTGCTGTTCTGTCCACTAAAGACTATTTACTTTCTCATCTTTTTAAACAAGGAGCCTTTTTATGTTAAAATCTGTCATAACAGCAACTGCACTCTCTTCATTCCTTGTATTAACGGGATGCTCTATCGTGCAGCAAGATGAACAAACGATTTCCGCCAAAAATAGTACAACAACTGAAAATATGGAAGTCAAACAAGAAAAAATACGCCAGGTCGCGGTCGATGCTTCTGCTAAACCCGCGCAAGAAGGCTTACAAACATTAGCGGATCCTGAAAATATTACTGTTCTTGTGAATAAGCAATATAGTTTGCCTGAAGATTATCAGCCCGATGATCTCGTATATCCTGAGGTTGACTTCATTTTTGAAGAAAAAATAGAAAAAAGAATGATGCGTTCTGAAGCAGCTCAAGCACTACAAGAAATGTTTGCAGCAGCTGAGACACAAGATCTGCATTTAGCTGGTGTTTCTGCCTACCGTTCTCACGAAGCTCAACAATCGCTTTTCAATAATTATGTAAATCGGGATGGGTTAGAACATGCAAAAACATACAGCGCGCTGCCTGGGACAAGCGAGCATGAAACAGGACTATCCATTGATGTTACTACCGCTGATGGAGCTTGTGCGGCACAAGATTGTTTTGGAGATACTGCAGAAGCAAAATGGCTTGCGGAACACAGCTATGAATATGGCTTCATTATCCGCTATCCAGAAGGAAAAGAAAGCATCACTGGCTATAAATACGAACCTTGGCATTTACGATATGTTGGGGTCGATATCGCAACAGAGCTAGTTGAAAGCAACTTAACGTTAGAGGAATATTACAATGCCGTACCTGTAGATAAAATGACGGCAGGAAAGTAGGGCTAGAGTGCTCAACTCTTTTAAAGAGTTGAGTGCTTTTTTTATTTGACATTATAACATAAACATTTATGAGCGATTTTCTCGATATAGGTGCGATGTTAGTTCAATAAGATTTTATTTAGTATAATTAATAATACGCTATTAGAAATAGGGGGATTATTATGCCATTATCAAATACAAATCTATACATTTGGAAGCCATTTTCCACATCACCGCCACCACCGTTTACTCCAGCTGCCCCGTCAGCTCTGAATAAACTTTTATTAAAAACAGATTAAGAATCTGCGAAATATAAGTTGTTTCGCAGATTCGAAGGAGTAGACGATGAAATCTAAAATTCAGTTCCTATTATCAATGATAATCTTTGGTACGATTGGCGTATTTGTAAGATACATTGATTTATCTTCGAGTGAAATAGCTTTATTACGTGGTTTAATTGGCAGTTTATTTTTAATAACAGTCATGTTGATGATGAAGAAAAAAATTTCATGGGCGCATGTGAAAGTAAATGCTTTAGTTTTATTACTTTCGAGTATTGCATTGGGTGGAAATTGGATTTTCCTTTTCCAAGCGTACAAGCATACGACCATTTCTAACGCAGTGCTAAGTTATTATTTTGCACCTGTGTTTGTCCTGATTCTTTCGCCACTTGTACTTAAGGAAAAATTATCAGCAAAGAAAATAATCTGCATTGGTGTAGCCATGCTAGGTATGTTGTTCATTGTTGGTAATAGTGGTGTAAGTACATCAGGATTAGATAATTTACTTGGCATTGGCTATGGATTAATGGCTGCTGCATTTTACGCTTTATTAATGCTATTAAATAAGTTTATCACAAACATGGATGGGCTAGAAACTACATTAATTCAGCTTGGAATAGCGACATTGCTTCTCATACCATATGTATCCTTTACTGAAGGATTCGGTATTTTGGAAGTATCAAGTTCTTCAATTCCATTTATATTAATCTTAGGGATTGTACACACGGGTATTGGATTCTTGTTGTTCTTCTCAGGTATGCAGAAATTAAAAGGACAGAGCATCGCTGCATTAAGTTATGCAGACCCAATCACATCATTAGTGATTTCTGCTGTTATCCTGCAAGAACAAATGACATTTGTTCAAATGCTTGGTGGTGCATTGCTTTTAGGCTCAACATTTGTTAGCGAAAATAAATCAATCAAATTCTCAAAACGATTAATGAAAACACTAGCTAAATAACGTAAAAAACAGTGGGAAGCAATGTTTCCTACTGTTTTTTATTTTAAAGTATTTTTTAAACTATGCTCAACATATATCAACATACAAAAAACCCCCTATTTATTGTGGATGACCACATATAAATAGGAGGTTTTCAATTAGCCTTGTATGACTTGATTCAGTCTTACATCTTTCACCTGAATCTTATTTTTTCAAGTTATAGAAAGATTTAATTCCATCGTATACAGCTAATTCGCCAAGCTCGTCTTCGATGCGAAGAAGTTGGTTGTATTTAGCGATACGGTCTGTACGAGACATAGAACCTGTTTTGATTTGACCTGCATTGGTTGCAACAGCGATGTCTGCAATTGTAGCATCTTCTGTTTCACCAGAACGGTGAGAAATAACTGCTGTATAACCAGCGCGTTTTGCCATTTCAATTGCGTCAAATGTTTCAGTTAATGTACCGATTTGGTTCACTTTAATAAGAATTGAGTTAGCAATCCCTTTTTCGATACCTTCAGCTAATTTTTTCGTATTTGTTACGAATAAATCATCGCCTACTAATTGAACACGATCACCAATGCGATCTGTTAATAATTTATGACCTTCCCAGTCGTTTTCATCTAAACCGTCTTCGATTGAGATGATTGGGAATTCGTTTACTAGCTCTTCATAGAATGCAACTAATTCTTCAGAAGTTAAGCCTGTACGACCTTCACCAGCAAGATCATATTTACCAGTTTCTTTGTTATAGAACTCAGAAGAAGCAACGTCCATTCCAAGGTAAATATCTTCACCTGGTTTATAGCCTGCTTTTTGAATTGCTTCAATGATAACTTCAAGTGCTTCACGGTTAGATCCAAGGTTTGGAGCGAAACCACCTTCGTCACCTACTGCTGTATTTAATCCTTTAGCATGAAGAACAGCTTTTAAAGCATGGAATACTTCTGCACCCATACGGATTGCTTCTTTAAAAGTAGAAGCTCCTACTGGAAGAATCATAAATTCTTGGAAATCTACATTGTTATCTGCATGTGATCCACCGTTAATGATGTTCATCATTGGAGTTGGAAGTTGTTTCGCATTGAATCCACCAAGGTAACGGTATAACGGTAAACCTACAGATTCACTAGCTGCGTGCGCACACGCCATAGATACACCTAGGATTGCGTTAGCACCTAATTTACCTTTGTTTTCTGTTCCATCTAGTTGAATCATAGTACGGTCAATACCAACTTGGTCTGTAACATCCATACCAAGGATAGCTTCAGAGATGATTTCATTTACATTATCAACCGCTTTTTGAACACCTTTACCAAGATAACGAGATTTATCTCCATCACGAAGTTCTACTGCTTCGTATTCACCTGTTGAAGCACCTGATGGTACGATGGCACGTCCAAAAAATCCTGATTCTGTTTGTACTTCAACTTCTACTGTTGGGTTTCCGCGAGAATCTAATACTTCACGTGCGTATACATATTGAATAAATGGCATAATAAATCTCTCCTTTTTTTATAAAAAATTATTTAGTGATTAGGGATTTCCCTGTCATTTCAACAGGTTGGTCAACGCCAAGCAAATCAAGCATAGTTGGAGCTAAATCACCTAAAATACCATCATTTCTTAGTGTTACCTGATCTTTGGTTACTATAATTGGAACTGGATTTGTCGTATGTGCTGTCATTGGATTTCCTTCTAACGTCACGACTTCATCCGCGTTACCATGATCGGCTGTGATGATAGCTGTTCCACCTTTAGAAAGGATTAAATCAACTACTCTACCAAGACATTCATCCACAGCTTCAATCGCTTTAACAGTTGGTTCCAACATTCCAGAATGACCTACCATATCCGGATTTGCAAAGTTTAAAATAATCGCATCGAAACGATCATTTTCAATTTGATCGACGAGTGCATCCGTCACTTCATAGGCGCTCATTTCTGGTTGTAAATCATATGTAGCTACTTTTGGAGAATTAATAAGAATTCGTTCTTCACCTGGAAACTCTGCTTCACGTCCACCACTCATAAAGAAGGTTACGTGTGGGTATTTTTCAGTTTCAGCAATACGCAGCTGTGTTAATCCATTTTGTGAAAGAACTTCCCCTAATGTATTATCAAGGTTTGTTGGCTTAAACGCAACATAACCATTAACTGTTTCTGAAAAATGTGTCAAACAAACGAAATGTAGATTCTTCGGATACTTTTCACCACGATCAAATGAGCGATAGTCTTCATTCGTAAACACGCTTGAAAGCTGAATTGCACGGTCTGGACGGAAATTATAGAAAATAACTGCATCGTCATTTTCAATCGTTGCTACTGGTGTTCCGTCTTCATTTGTTATAACCGATGGAAGAACGAATTCATCAAAGATTCCATTTTCATAAGAATCCTTCACCAACTCTTCAGCTGATGTATAAGCAGGACCTTCGCCGTATACCATTGCACGATATGATTTTTCAACACGTTCCCAACGTTTGTCACGGTCCATTGAATAGTAACGCCCAGAAATTGTAGCGAACTTTCCTACGCCGAATTCTTTCATTTTTGCTTCCGTTGCTTCAATATAGCTTTGCGCAGTTTGAGGACCAACATCACGACCATCTAAAAAACCGTGAAGATATACATTTTTCACGCCTTCTTTTGCTGCAAGCTTCAATAAAGCGTACATATGTTCAATATGACTATGAATTCCACCATCTGAAAGTAATCCCATTAAATGAAGGTTTGTCCCTTTTTCCTTCACATGATTAATCGCATCAATAAATGTTTGATTCTGAGCAAATTCTCCCTCACGTATAGCAAGATTCACTCTCGTCAAGCTTTGATACACGATACGACCTGCACCAATATTTAAATGACCAACTTCAGAATTCCCCATTTGGCCTTCCGGTAAGCCTACTGCTTCACCACTAGCAGTCAAATGAGAATGTGGAAATTCTGCCCAATAACGATCGAAATTAGGTTTTTTCGCATGATACACTGCGTTTCCTTTTTGTTCAGAACGACAACCAAAGCCGTCCAAGATGATTAACGCAACTGGTGCCTTACTCATTACGTCCCGCCTCCAATAATTTTAGGAAAGAAGCCGCTTCTAAACTTGCTCCACCGACTAATGCGCCGTCAATATCAGGCTGTGCCATAAATGTTCCAATGTTTTCTGGCTTTACACTTCCACCATATTGAATTCGAACTTTTTCCGCTATTTCGTTTGAAAATAGCTTTGCAATTCCTGAACGAATAAAATGACATACTTCATTTGCGTGCTCTGGTGACGAAGATTTTCCCGTTCCAATCGCCCAAATAGGCTCATAAGCAACAACAGTCTGTTCCATTTGCGCTTCCGTTAATCCTTGAAGTGCTTTTTCAATTTGCCCTTGAATAATTTCATGGGTTAGACCTGCTTCACGTTGCTCTAGTGTTTCCCCACAGCAAACGATTGGTGTTAAGCCATACTTAAACGCAGCATGCACCTTTTTTTGTACTGCCTCGTCTGTTTCATTAAATAGATGGCGACGCTCTGAATGACCTAAAATGACATAATCCACCTTCAAATCTGCCAAGGCAACAGGACTAATTTCCCCCGTAAACGCCCCGCAGTCTTCACAATACATATTTTGCGCACCAATTTTCACGTCTGATCCCTGAGATGCTTTAACGAGATGATCCAGAAAAATTGCTGGTGGGCAAACAACAGTATCAATTTGATCTGCCTTTGGTATTTGCTGACGAATTTCTTCTATAAAAGAAACAGCCTCTGAAAGTGTTTTATACATTTTCCAATTTGCTACAATTATCGGTTTTCGCATGTTCTCTTCCCCTCTAGATTATGCTTAAGTTACTTATCGTTTAAAGCAACAACACCAGGTAATTGTTTACCTTCCATGAACTCAAGGGATGCACCGCCACCGGTAGAAACGTGTGACATTTTATCTGCCAAACCAAATTTTTCAGCTGCAGCTGCCGAATCACCACCGCCAATAACACTATATGTATCAGTGGAATCCGCCAATGCCTGTGCTACTGCTTTTGTCCCATTCGCAAAATTATCAAATTCAAATACACCCATTGGTCCATTCCAAATAACAAGTTTCGAATCTTTTATGACATTTGCATAAAGTTCACCTGTTTTCGGACCAATATCAAGTGACATTTGGTCTGCAGGGATCTTGTCGATATCGACGACTGTTCCTTCTGCATTTGCATCAAATTCCGGTGTAATAACTGCATCAATAGGCATATAAAGCTTTACGCCTTTTGTTTCAGCTGCAGAAATGAAAGATTTTGCTAGTTCAATTTTATCTTCTTCAAGAAGTGAAGTACCAATTTCATAGCCTTGTGCTTTAATAAATGTATATGCTAATCCTCCACCTATAATAAGGTTATCTACCTTTTCTAGCAAGTTTTCAATAACATCTATTTTATCTTTAACCTTCGCACCACCGATAATCGCAGTAAATGGACGTTCTGGATTTGATAACGCTTTGCCTAAAACATCTAATTCTTTTTGCATCAAGAAGCCAGATACAGCTGGTAAATAGTGTGCAATTCCTTCTGTTGATGCGTGTGCGCGATGAGCCGCTCCAAATGCATCGTTTACATAGATATCTGCGAGCTCCGCAAATGCTTTTGCAAGTTCTGGATCGTTCTTTTCTTCACCAGGGTAAAAACGAACATTTTCAAGCAACAGAATATCTCCATCAGCTAATTTATTCACTTCAGCAAGTACTGCTTCACCTTTTGCTTCATCGACTTTATGTACATCTTTGCCTACTAGCTCACTTAATCTCTTTGCAACAGGATTTAAACGTAATTCTTCAACAACTTGACCTTTTGGACGACCAAGGTGACTAGCTAAAATAACTTTTGCACCTTGTTCAACTAAATAAGAAATGGTAGGTATTGCAGCTTTAATTCTCGTATCATCAGTCACTTGACCATCTTGCATTGGTACGTTGAAATCTACACGGCAAAATACTCGTTTACCTTGTACTTGAATATCTTTAATCGACTTTTTATTCATAATCCAAAGACCTCCTTATTGGAAAAGCGCAAGCGCTAGACATCAACATATATAAAATATTTTTTCAGTTAAAAGGGGAGAGGGCAAATATCCCAACTCCCCTTTTACCTTGCATTATAAGCTCTATTTAATAAATTATCCTAAAATAGAATATTTATCCTCACATTTATTGACCTTTTATATGATATCACTTTCGAAATCACTTTTTTAGTATGAATCGTAAAAAAATCTCAATTTAATGAGATTTTTTTACGATTTTATTACAAGCCTTTAGATGCAATATAGTCAATTAAATCAATAACTCGGTTTGAATATCCTGTTTCATTATCATACCATGAAAGAACTTTTACCATGTTTCCTTCTAAAATCATTGTTGAAAGGGCATCGATTGTTGAAGAAACAGTAGCTCCATTGTAATCACGAGAAACTAATGGAAGTTCAGTGTAAGCAAGAATACCTTTCAATTCTCCTTCTGCTGCTGCTTTAAGTGCTGCATTTACTTCTTCAGCTGTAACGTCTTTTTCAAGCTCAGCTACAAGGTCAACAACAGATACGTTTGGAGTTGGTACACGGATTGCCATACCATTTAATTTACCTTTTAATTCTGGTAAAACTAATGCAACAGCTTTAGCAGCTCCTGTTGTTGTTGGAATCATATTTTCTGCAGCTGCACGAGCACGGCGATAGTCTTTATGTGGTAAATCAAGAATTTGTTGGTCATTTGTGTATGAGTGAATAGTAGTCATCATTCCACGTTTGATACCAAAATTTTCTTGTAATACTTTAGCAAAAGGAGCTAAACAGTTTGTTGTACAAGATGCATTTGAAATGACGTGGTGATTTGCTGGATCGTATTTGTCATGATTTACACCCATAACGATGGTAATATCTTCATTTGTACCAGGTGCAGAGATAACAACTTTTTTCGCTCCTGCTTCTAAATGTTTGGCTGCATCGTCACGTTTTGTGAAGCGACCAGTTGATTCAATAACAACCTCAACGCCCAATTCTCCCCAAGGTAATACAGCTGGGTCGCGTTCTGCGATTACTTTAACTTTATGTCCTTCAACAACTAGGTACTCACCATCAACTGAAACTTCTTGAGCTAATGTTCCGTGAACTGTATCATATTTAAGAAGATGTGCAAGCATATTAGCATCTGTTAAATCATTAATTGCTACAACCTCGATGTTAGGGTTTGATAATGCTGCGCGGAATGCAATACGTCCAATACGTCCAAATCCATTAATACCAACTTTTACTGTCATGATAATTTCCTCCTTTTATTTAGAAAACGGAAATACCCTAATCTAGCTATGGGGGAAAAAGAATATCTCTTGCTAGATGTCAGGATTTATTATCCGTAATACTTTACAAATTTATTTAACAGAGATTTAAAATCCCTGGATTAACTCTTGTGCAACTGCCTCATCTGTTATTAATACCGTAGATGAGTGAGCCCTTTTCATGTAGCTTTGAATAGCCTTCGCCTTATGTTTCCCTCCAGCTACTGCTATTACTCGCTTATCTGGTGAAAGATCCTCCAATTGAATACCAACTGTTGATACTTTTTCGACAATCTCTCCAGCTTCGTTAAAGTAAGACCCTAAAGCTTCGCCTACTGCATGTTTTTCAGTTAACTGCTTTATCACTTCTGAATTTTCGTTTCTTCTTTCTGCCATAACTAAGGCTTCACCGATTCCGTGAATCACCATATCTGCAGATTTTATCGAAGAAATGACCTCCTGTAAGGATGGCTCTTTCATGATAGAAGCATATGCTTCATTACTCAATTGATCAGGAACATAAAGGACTTTGTATGAAGCTTGAATTTTTTTTGCCATCTTTTCGACAATGGTATTTGCCTGATTTTGTGCTGTTCTGCCTATTCCACCTCGAGCTGGGACGAAAAGAATATGTTTACTATGTTCATCAGGGATTAATGCGTCTCCAACCGCTGCCATTGTTGTACCTCCTGTGCAAGCGATTGTTTTTCGTTGCGCCCATTCCTCTTTCATTCGAAATGCACAAGCTTTCCCTAACTCTCGCTGAACCCATGGTGAAACATCACAATCTCCTGGGACAACAATGACTTCATCAACCTCAAGAAGTTTTTGCAACTTTTTTTCTATTGCATCAATACCCATAACTTCTCGCATGATTTCATCTAATTTCTCGACAACATCTCGACCTTCACTGGACAGCCTCATTCCTGACTTATGCACTTCTAGTAAATTTTGTTCTTTTAAAAAATCAACTTCACTTCGAAGTATTCGCTCAGTCAAATGAAGATTGCTTGCCAATGTTCTTCGTCCTACAGGTTCCATTGTCTTTATGTAACGAAGAATATTGTAACGCTTTTGCATAGCTTCCAAGAAATCAGGTAATAATTTTCTTTGTACTTCTAATAATGTTTGCATGTTAACAAACTCCTTATAAAAGTAGCGTAGGTCATTTTACGTCCCGTTGTTTCTTTTTATGTCCCACCTATTGTAAAAAAATTCCCCTGCTACATAAGTATTCTAGCAGGAATTCAAATGTTCTTCAAGAGTATTATGATTAAGAAATTATTTTTTTATTATACACCGACACAATTTTTCCTTATCCACTTGACCATATTGAATAACTTCTCCCTGCCATTCAACAACAGGAATCATCAATCCGTACAATTCCGTTAATTCATCACGACTATTTATATCAATTTCCTCATACTGAATGCCTAATTCTCTCTTAATATCTGCTAGTATAAGCTTTGCTTTATCACATAAAGGACATGCTTCACGACTATATAAACGTAGTTTCCTTGACAAATGTAATCATCCTTTTGGGGAAATTTTGTAGCTAATTTGTTTTTTGATCATATCTTTTGCGTTTTGATGAAGAGGGAATTCCCAATTGCTCTCTGTACTTCGCAACCGTACGACGTGCTAACACTAGGCCATGTTCTTGTTTTAAGAATTCAACCAGCTCTTGATCAGAAAGTGGCTTTTGCTTATTTTCGCTCTTGATAGCAGCCGCTAAGAAATTTCTTGCTTGAACACCTGAAATATCTTGCTCGTAATCCATTGACGAAAGCGCTGTAGAGAAAAACACACGCATTTCAATCGTTCCAAATGGTGTTTGCACATACTTTCCTTTCACCGCACGGCTTACCGTCGATTCATGAATATTTAATTCATCTGCTACTTCCTTCATCGTCATTGGCTTTACATATTCTAACCCATGATAAAAGCATTTCGGCTGTTTGGCGATGATACAACGCATTACCCTGAAAATCGTTTCCTTACGCTGCTGAATCCCACGAGAAATCCATTGGTATTCCTGCCATTTTTCTTGAACAAATTTTTTAACCTGTTGATCTTGATACTGTTTTAATTGATTAAAATATTGTTTATCAACATGTAGTTTAGGGGAATTCCCATCCACCTCACCTACAATAAATTTCCCATCCTGCTCCTCAACAACAACATCAGGCACAATATACGCAGGCTTTTCTTGTTGAAAGCTTGAAGCGGGTCTTGGGTTTAACGTTTGAATATAATCAAAAGCACTTTGAATTTCCTGTAAAGAAACTCCTAATTGTTTGCTAAGCTCTTTCCACCGTTTATTAACAAAGTTTAAAAAATGATTTTGCAAAAGCGTTTCTGCCAAAGGGTTACTGGCATCCCCATATGCTTGTATCCACAAACATTCTTGTAGGTTTCTTGCCCCAACTCCATGTGGCTCAAGCTGCTGAAGGATATCTAAACTGCTTTGGAGAATGTCTATAGCGATACATGGTGTGACTAACTCTTCCAGTTCAACACGTAAATAACCGTTTTCATCTAAATTACGAATAAGCGAAATTAGACTTGTTTGTTCTTTTTTCGACAGCCGCTGAAAATTCACTTGTGAAACAAGATATGCCTCCAGTGAAGAATCTTCTTCACTTACTTGTTCAATCCAATTTTTAGCATCATAATTCTTTCTTGTTCGTTCTCTTTTACTTCGATTAAGCTTTGGTCGAAAGATAACAGACTGCGATTCATCTACTAACAATAAAGGATTTTCTAACATTTTATTTTCTAAAAAGGTAGAAAGCTCCTGTGTTGAATATTGCAAAAGTGCTATTGATTGAGTGAGTTCTTGTGTCATCGCCATTTTTAATGTTTGCTGTTGAAAAAGCCCCGCTTTCATGTTCACCTGCAACTCCTCCTCACTTTACTTTATTTTACAATATTAGAATTGAATTCTATATACCCAAAAACAGAAAACGCTTACTTTTTTTTAAAAAACTATATGTGAAAAAATTACTTTTACTACACATTTATGAATAATTATTTTAAAGGTTTCCCAAATAACTCGAAATGCTGAACGACTTTCACCGAACATCTTTTCTCTCCTAAGAAAAGCGGATGGCGCCTGGAGCTAGACACTAGTACACTCCGAAAATTTTATACTGTCTTAATCGTATAAAAAAAGTCTATTATTTCATAAACAGAAATAATAGACTTTTGGTACGCCCTCGACAGGAATCGAACCTACATTTCAACCTTCGGAGGGTTGCGTGCTATCCGTTGCACCACGAGGGCAAAGTATAAAATTGCGTTCGTTAATTTTTGAACAAATTTCATTATAAGATAATTCGAACACATTTGCAAGTAAATTTTGGGTTTAAAGTACATTCATCTGGATAAGATGAATAAAGAACTTCGATTCACAATATTATTGGAAATGAAAAGAAGGAAAATACAATAACATGTCGAACAAATATATTAGTCAATAAAGTTTGTTTCGTTTGACCTTTATTGACCAAAAAGTGTATCATACATATATAAATAATTTCACCACTTTTAACCGAATAAAGGAGGAAATAAAGATGAACTTAATTCCTACAGTGATTGAACAAACAAGTCGCGGAGAACGTGCCTATGATATTTATTCTCGTCTATTAAAAGATCGAATCATTATGCTTGGTAGCGGAATTGATGATAATGTTTCAAATTCAATTGTTGCGCAGCTATTATTTTTAGAAGCAGAAAACCCTGAAAAGGATATTACATTGTACATTAATAGCCCAGGTGGAAGCATTACATCTGGTATGGCCATTTACGATACAATGCAATACATTAGACCACATGTTTCAACCGTATGTATTGGTATGGCTGCTTCAATGGGTGCTTTCTTACTTGCAGCCGGGGAAAAAGGAAAACGCTTTGCTCTTCCAAACAGTGAAGTTATGATTCACCAACCACTTGGTGGCGCACAAGGTCAAGCAACTGAAATTGAAATTGCTGCTCGTCGCATTCTTTTCTTAAAAGACAAGCTAAATAAAATCCTTGCAGAACGTACTGGTCAATCTCTAGAAACACTACAAAGAGATACAGAACGTGATAACTTCATGACTGCTGACAGAGCACTAGAATATGGCTTAATCGACAAAGTCATTAGCCGTAACGACCTTGACAACAAAAAAGAAAAATAACAAATGAATGAGAGAGGCGTCAAATATGGCGCCTTTTTTATACCATCAGAATTTATATCTAATGGACGGATAGTAAAGATGCGAGGGTCTTTAGGTACATCGACTTTCGCCATTGGGGCGATAAGTCGTGTTTTTCTAATAAAGTGAAACTTCCATCAATGGAGGTTTTTCTTTATCCCTAAAGGAAAAGGCCTTCTCAAAAAGGAGGAAGATTCCCTATGAGAAAGCCTATTATTTATACTTATTATCCTTCTTGTTGAATAAACTGTTCTAATGCTGCTAGTGCTTCCACTTCATCTCGTCCATTTGTAATAATTTTTACGGACGACCCTGAGCTAATAGCTAGACTCATTAAACCCATAATGCTTTTTGCGTTCACTTTTCTGCCATCCTTCTCAAGATATACCTCAGATTGAAAGCGATTTGCTTCTTGAACAAAAAGAGCAGCAGGACGAGCTTGTAATCCTGTTTTCAACAGTACTTCAATCTCCTTTTCCACCATCAGATTTCCCTCCCAATTTCACTTTATTTCTTCGCAGACAATGCTTCCCCCCCACGGAGTTTATCTGCAATTTCATCAATTTTTCTTAGCCTGTGATTAATACCGGATTTACTTATATGCCCAGCAGATACCATCTCACCTAATTCCTTCAGCGTAACCTCTTGATAGGCTACTCGCAGCTCAGCAATTTCTCTAAGCTTATCTGGTAAAACACTTAATCCAACAGTTTGATCAATATAGCGGATATTTTCAACCTGCCTCAATGAAGCTCCAATTGTTTTATTTAAATTGGCCGTTTCACAATTAACAAGTCGATTGACAGAATTGCGCATATCCCGAACAATTCGTACATCTTCAAACCTCAGCAAAGCTGAATGTGCACCTACTACACTTAGGAATTCAGCAATTTTTTCCGCTTCTTTTAAATATGTGATATACCCTTTTTTCCGTTCTAACGTTTTTGCTTTTAGATTGAATTTATTCATTAATTCACAAAGTGCATCATTATGCTCTTTATAAAGTGAAGAAATTTCTAAGTGATACGCTGACGTTTCTGGATTATTTACTGAACCCCCGGCTAAAAAGGCCCCTCTTAAATAAGCTCGTTTGCAACATTTCTTCCCTACTATCTTATCAGATAAATGATGATGTATTTCAAAACCTTCGCCTACTATCTCTAAGTCGGATAACACATTTTGCCCACCAGCTGAAATCCTTACAATATACACATTGTTCTTTTTAAGCTTCATTTTTTTTCGAACAAGCAATTCAACTTGAACATCATAACTCTTTTTAAGCAATGTGTAAATTCTTCTGGCAATCGCTGCATTTTCTGTTTGAATATCGACAACAAGTTTACGATTAGAAAATGAAAGGGATCCATTCATACGAATAAGCGCACACAATTCCGATTTACTACAGCAATCTTTGCTGTCTAAAGTCGTCAGTTCTTTTTTCGTCTCTGAAGCAAAAGACAACCCATTCACCTCCAATAAGAAAAGCGGAATGTCTGTACTCATTTAAATCCAATCGTTACCCCTTTTCAATCATGCTATACAATAGAGCAGCTACTTTTTTAGTATCATGACGCAAAGCTCCATCTTCATAGCAGAAAATTTCACCTTGAATGATCTCTAGACCAAGATTTTTTAGACTCTCTACATCATACACGACAGGTTTTGCATATTCAGCTTGATAACGATTTTGAATTTCCAAAGGTATTTCTTGATTATTAACTAAAATACTATCTATACAAGAACTGCCAATATGTTCATAGATTACTTTTACGTGATCACTCGCTGTATAATCCAATGTTTCACCAGCTTGAGTCATTAAATTACAAACATACACTTTTCTAGCCTTTGCCCCGGCCACCGCTTCTCCAATTCCAGGCACAAGTAAATTTGGGAGAATACTCGTATATAGACTTCCAGGTCCAATGACAATCAAATCGGCTTGCTTAATTTCTGTCAATGTTGCACTAGGTGGTCGTATATCTGTCGGTGTTAGGAACACTCTTTTTATTTTTTTACCAGAAAAGGGGATTTTAGATTCACCGCTAACAATCATCCCATCTTCCATTTCGGCATGTAGAACCACACTTTGATTGGCAGCTGGCAGCACCTTCCCCCTTACATTCAAAAATTTGCTCATTTCTTGAATAGCATGAACAAAATCACCAGTTAAAGAAGTCATGGCCGCTAGAATTAAGTTTCCGAGTGAATGACCGGACAACTCATTTTTCTCAGTGAATCGATGTTGAAACATCTTCTCAATAAACGGCTCTACATCAGACATCGCTGCTAACACATTACGGATATCACCTGGAGCAGGAATATCCATTTCTTCCCGAAGTCGACCCGAACTTCCACCATCATCAGCAACTGTAACGATAGCAGTGATATCAACCGGGTGTTTCTTTAGCCCACGTAATAATACCGGTAGCCCTGTTCCACCCCCGATAATTACTACTTTAAACGGTTTCTGATTATTTGGCATCCATTTTCCCCTTACTTTTTTCGATATCACGATGAGAAATTTGCGCCGTATAATCTGCTTTATAAAAATCTGCAAGATATTCAGCTAATGCTACAGAACGATGCTGCCCACCTGTACAACCAATAGCGATAACAAGTTGTGCCTTGCCCTCACGTTTATAGCTTGGAAGCATGAAAGTAAGTAAATCTGTTAATTTCTCCAAAAACCGCTTCGTTTCATTCCATTTCAGAACATAGCCGTATACCTCTTCATCTAGCCCCGTTTGAGGTCGCATATGTTCAATATAGTAAGGATTAGGTAAGAAACGTACGTCAAACACAAGATCCGCATCAATAGGAATACCATGTTTAAACCCAAAGGACATCACATTCACTGTGAACACTGGTCTGTGGGATGACGAAAATTCCGTTGCAATTTTCTCTCTTAATTCTCGAGGTTTCAATTGAGAGGTATTATAAATATGCTGAGCTCTTCCCTTTAATTGTTCTAAAAGGCTTCGCTCTAGCTTAATTCCTTCTAAGGGACGGTCTAGTGGAGCGAGTGGATGTGTTCTTCTTGACTCTTTATATCTTCTAACCAATACGGAGTCATCTGCATCAAGAAAAAGAATTTGTGGAAACACCCAGAGAGTTTGCGCCAAATCATCTAAAGCAACAAATAAAGAATCAAAGAATTCCCTTCCACGTAAGTCCATCACAAGAGCTACTTTATTCATTTTACTCCCCGAGTCTTTCATGAGTTCTAAAAACTTCGGTAGTAAAGCAGGCGGTAAATTATCCACACAGAAAAAACCTAAATCCTCAAAACTCTGAATAGCCACCGTCTTTCCAGCTCCAGACATTCCCGTAATAATCACTAATTGCGTTTCATTCTTCACTTCCATATTCATTCCCCTCGTCCCCCGCTTATATCATTCTATATTTCAGCCTGGATCAAGTCGATAAGAAAGCAGCTCGAATTCAGGTGTATACGTAAATGTTCCATAAATAATGCCACTTCCTTGGATCATATATTCTAAAATATGATGATCACCAACAGCCATATTTAGCTGAGCTACGTCTGTGATGGGATGCCAACTCAATTCCCCTTCTTCACAGACATCTACATTTACTCCATCTGATTCTGTTGCATAGAACGTAAACATCATCCACTCTGTTAATACCTTTTCTCCATCTTTCATAATGAACGTAAAAATTCCTTTAATAGCTGGGTTTTTTAAGTATATACCTGTTTCCTCTCGATACTCGCGAATACAAGCATCGCGGATCGACTCTCCTGGCTCCATCTTTCCTCCTGGCGCCACCCACCAACCTCGTCTAGGTTTTTTCAAAAGTAGCACCTGATCATTCTTTACTAACACACAATTTGTGACACGTTGCACGTTCCTCACCTCAATTGCGCCCTTCACTTACACAGGCTAATTTATATGCACTTAGAAAAGCGGAAGGTACCCCCTTTCTTTAGCGATCCAGTCCATTAGTCGCTGGGCGCCTAGAGCTAGACATCCGTACGTATCGAAAATTTCCTTATCTTTTTAACAAAAGAGTATATTACTTTCTATTATACTATTTTTAATATTAGCCCACAATGAACAACAATCGGGATTTTCAGGCAAAAAAAGACACAGACAATATATCTGTGTCAACTACATATTGAAGGGGGTCAATTTCTTCCCCTACTATACCCCAATATTATTTCAATTCTATTACACCATCATTAAAACAGAATAACTTTTTATAGAAAAGCGGAAGGCGCCTGGAGCTAGACACCTATACTAATCGAAAAAGACCTACATCTTTTATTACTTCAACCTTATGCTTTAATTTGCAATTTTTCTTTTAATTCTTCTACATAATGTTGAACGGATTGAGCAGCAATACTTCCGTCTCCTGTAGCCGTTACGATTTGACGCAATGTTTTTTCACGAACATCTCCAGCCGCAAAGATCCCTTCTACTTTTGTTTCCATTGTTTCATTCGTTACAATATAGCCTGCTTCATTTGTAATCCCTAAGCTTTCGAACGGTTTCGTTAATGGTAGCATACCAATATAAACAAACACACCATCAGCTGTATGTTCTGTTTCTGTACCATCAATCGTCGATACAAGTGTAACACTGCCTACTTTTCCATCTTTTTCATTAATTTGTTTCAACGTTGCATTCCAAATAAAATCAACTTTCTCATGTGCAAACGCACGATCTTGAAGAATTTTTTGAGCACGAAGCTCGATCACGGCGATGAACAATGGTTACTTTAGAAGCAAAGCGAGTTAAATATACACCTTCTTCAACAGCAGAATCCCCTCCACCAATAACAAATAGTTCTTTGTTTTTAAAGAACGCACCATCACATACTGCACAATAAGAAACGCCGCGTCCTCCTAATTCTTTCTCACCCGGAACACCAATTTTTTTGTACTCCGCCCCAGAAGAAATAATAATAGAACGAGCTTTATATTCTTTTGAACCAGCAATGATTGTTTTATATTCTTCACCATCAATGACTTCTTTTACATCACCGTATGCATACTCGGCACCAAATTTCTTTGCATGGTCAAACATTTTCGTAGAAAGTTCTGGTCCAAGAATGGTCTCAAAGCCAGGATAGTTTTCTACTTCCTCTGTATTCGCCATTTGTCCACCTGGCATACCGCGTTCGATCATTAATGTTGAAAGATTCGCACGAGATGTATAGACAGCCGCTGTCATCCCAGCAGGACCTGCACCAATGATAATCACGTCATAAATTTTTTCTTCTGCCACTTTCATCACTCCTTCAAGCAATTGAATACTACTAATATTTCCTACCTATTATCCTATATAACAAACGAGCGCGAGTCCAAATATTTGCTCAATGAAGGAAGTTTTGGACAAGCTTAATATACTTGGAAATCGTGGAAACAGAAATAAAGTGTTTTTCTGCAAGTACCGCTTGACTTTTTTTCTCATCACGAAGCTGATACCAAACATATTCCAGCGCTGCAGCCCAACCAGCAGGATTATTCAATTTCAAATGAGCTTTCGTGGCTTCAACAAATACAGAAAACCACATTAAATAAATCCCAGCTTCCGTTACCTTAATCGGCTTGAAATCTTGATATAGCAAATCTGCTGTGCGATCAGCAAAGTCAATAGCTGAAGGTTCTCGTTCTTCATATTGATTTTTCAAGACATTGACATATTGTTTTTCCAATAAAGTAAAAGTTGAATTATCGGTAACTAGCTTATGTTTCAAAAGACTTTGCTTATGTTTAGAGTGCTTGATAAGGAAAATGGCAAACAATCTTTCTTCAATAAACCCACTTTCTAGCCTTTTTAAAATAGAAGGCATATGGTGCTCAAAGCTTGAAACAGATGTATGCATTTCATTCCATGGTTCCATACCTTCTTTTTCAGGATTGATTTCCACAACTTTCTTCCATGCCTTCTGTGCCGTATGTTCATGACCTAGATGGTAGGCAGAAGTCGCTAACCAAAAATAATAGGCGCTATCTCCTTCAAACCCTTGCTTCTGTAGCTGCTTCATCCATTTATACGCTAAAGAATACTTTCCAATTAACGCAAATGTCGCACCTAGTTTAAAACGATGCTCCATGAACATCGGACGAATTTTAGCTAATGTTTCTACGAGTTCTTCTAATTTTTCTTCATTTTGTTGATAATAATGAAACACCACTAAATTGCAAAGCGCATGTAAATTTCCTGGACTTTTCTCTAATACGTCTTCTAATGTGGCATATGCCTCATCAATTTGACCTAAATAAAAATGGGCAAGTGCCAAATTATTATAAGCAGACCAGTAATCTTGATATTCTTCAATCATTTCCTTCAACACTTCAATCGCTTTTTGAAAATTACCCGCTTCTAAATATTCACGTGCCTTTTCCTGTTTAATAATCAATCCATCTTGCCTGAATAAGCTTTCTTCCGTTTCATCTGTCTCAAACGTAATTAAGTCAAGCAAATCTTCAGCATCTTCGCTAAATTCGCCACCTTCATCTTTATCAAGATACGCATTCGCATGGCGATACGCCTCTTCAAACATCCCTAGATGCGCATAGTTATTCGCTAAAAAATAATGACATTCCGTCATATATGGATCTAATACGTTTAGAATATTTTCAAGTAAATTATTTGAGTAGTCGTATTCGCCAATTTCCGTACATGTGATTGCTAATTGGCAAGCAATCATTGGCTCGCTTGGCTCAAGCTCAAGTGCGCGTACTAAATATTTTTTTGCTTTATATAATTCGCGTTTATGATATGCTTTTAAACCTTTAGTAAAGTAATATTCGCCCGTTGGGTGAAAGGACAATATCTTAGCTTGTCCCAATTTAGAGTCTTTACTCATGTAATCCTCCGTCCAAAAGTTGATTAACTACAGTAGTATACCATATTACTGGTTATTTTCCGAACACTATAGCGCAATTAGGAGAATAGTTTTTCCATGCAAGCGGATACACTTATAGTAACATGCTTGTGAAAAAGTAAACGATATATTCCTTGTCATTTTCGTGAAAATAATACAACCGTATTATTCTTAATCAAACGTTTGATTAAAAGAAAAGCGGAAAGCGCCCGGTTAGCGACGTAGGGACTGGAGCTAGACACCTGTACATATCGAAAATTTTCTCTTCTTATTTTGCCAATCATTCTAGTAGTATAAAAAAGAGCTGTTCCGTAAGTCAGCAAACCAGACTTACGAAACAGCTCCTTTCAATTAAAGACCGATTATTTTTTTTCCTCTTTTGATGCATGTCTTTCTTTTAACACCGTTAACACTTCTTGTAATGGAAGTTCTTGTTCTTGAAGTAGCACTAATAAATGATACAGTAAATCAGCACTTTCCCATTTTAATTCTTCTGCATCGCGGTTTTTTGCAGCGATAATCACTTCAGCTGCTTCTTCACCGACTTTTTTCAAAATTTTATCGACACCTTCCGTAAATAAATACGTTGTGTATGAACCTTCAGGCATTTCCTCTTTTCGTTTTCCGATAATTTCTTCTAATTCAAATAAGAAAGCTGCGTCTTGATTAGCCATGTATATCGCCCCTTTATTTTTTATAAATTGTTTCCATAAAGCAACTAACCGTACCGTTATGGCAGGCTGGCCCTTTTGGAATGACACGAACGACTAATGCGTCTCGGTCACAATCAAATTTAATTTCCGTAATAGTTTGAGTATTTCCGCTCGTTGCCCCTTTATGCCAAAGCTCTTGGCGGGAACGACTAAAAAATACCGTTTCACCTGTTTCGATTGAAAGCTTCAATGACTCTTTGTTCATATAAGCGAGTGTCAGCACTTCACCGGTATTGGCATCTTGAACAATCGCTGGTACAAGTCCTTTTTCATCAAATTTAATCGATTCAATGCTCATCGTACCACCACTCCTTGTTGCTTCAAAAATGCCTTTACTTCTTTGACCGATGTTTCTTTATAGTGAAAAATAGAAGCCGCAAGAGCCGCATCTGCTTTTCCTTCCTCAAATGCCTCTTGGAAATGCTCAGCGTTCCCTGCCCCACCGGAAGCAATGACAGGAACAGACACCGCTTCACTCACCGCTTTCGTAAGTGCAAGATTAAAGCCTTTCTTTTCGCCATCACAATCCATGCTTGTTAATAAAATTTCCCCAGCACCACGACGAACGGCTTCCTTCGCCCAAGCAACCACTTCCCATTCCGTTGGTGTTCGACCACCGTGAGTATAGACGCGCCATGAACCAAGCTCTTCATCATAACGAGCGTCAATGGCCACCACAATACATTGAACCCCGAAATAATCCGAACCCTCGGTAATTAAACCAGGACGTGTCACAGCTGCCGTATTCAGTGATACCTTATCCGCACCAGCACGAAGAATTTTTTTCATATCCGCGAGAGAGTTAATCCCACCGCCAACAGTAAACGGAATCGCTAGGCGAGAAGCTACAGAGCGCACCACATCAACCATCGTTTCTCGCCCTTCATGCGAAGCAGAAATATCAAGAAATACAAGCTCATCGGCACCTTCTTGATCGTAGAAGGAAGCTAATTCAACAGGATCTCCAGCATCTCGTAACGACACAAATTGAATGCCTTTCACGACACGTCCATCTTTCACATCTAAGCATGGAATAATACGTTTTGTTAGCATTTAACCACGCACCTTTTCTAGTGCCTCTTTAACAGTAAAGCGATTGGTATAAATGGCTTTTCCAATAATCGCACCAATAATTCCGCTCTTTGCGTAGTTTTGTAAGGTCACTACGTCGTCTAATGAACTAATGCCACCGGAAGCAATCACACCCTTGCCAGTTGCCTCAGCCATCGCCACGACACCTTGCACATTAGGACCTGACAGCATACCATCTGTTGCAATATCCGTCACGATAAACGTTTCGGCACCAGCATCTGCAAGTGCCTTTCCTAATTCAATGGCTAACGTTTCAGATGTTTGCAGCCAGCCGTGCGTTGCCACTCTACCATCCTTCGCATCAATCCCGATGGCAATCTGCTTCCCATATTTACGAATCATTTCTTTTGTAAAAGCAGGATCCGATACCGCTGCGCTTCCAAGAATGACGCGTTCCACACCATTCTCCAAATAGTTAGCTATATCTGCTTCCGTACGAATGCCGCCACCAATTTGGATGTTCGCACCTAACTCTTTAGCCGCTTTAATCACGAAAGCATCATTGACACGACTACCTTCTTTAGCACCATCAAGGTCTACCATATGAATCCATTCAGCCCCTTGGTCGGCAAAGCTTTTGGCCATGTCAAAAGGAGAATCACCATAAACCGTTTCTTGATTATAATCTCCTTGAATTAATCGAACGCATTTTCCACCGCGCATATCAATGGCCGGATAAATCTTGAATTCACTCATGCTTCAGGGACCCCCTTTTTCTCTACTAATGACAAATAATTTTTTAACAGTGACATGCCCATTTGGCCGCTTTTTTCTGGATGAAATTGCATGCCAAAGACATTGCCACTTCCAACAATCGCTGGAACAGCCTGATGATAATCGGCTGATGCCGTCACAAAGCTTGCATCTGTATCGGCATAATAGGAATGAACAAAATACACATACTCTTCTTCTAAGCCTTGGAGCAACGGCGAAGCTTGGTGAAACGACAAGACGATTCCAGCCCATATGCGGCACTTTATAGGCGAATCCGTTCTCATCCCTACCTGCAAAACGAACAACTTTTCCCGGAATCAACGATAATCCATGAGTCGGACCGTTTTCTTCACTTTCATCAAACAATAGCTGCATGCCAAGGCAAATGCCTAATAAATAACCGCCATCTGCCACATACTGTTTTACGAATTGGTCTAAACCTTTTTCCTCTAAAAGTGCCATCGCATCACGGAATGAACCAACACCCGGAAGAATAATCCCATCTGCTTTTGCTAACTCTTCAGGATTATCAGAAATAAATGACTCGGCCCCAAGACGTTCGAGTCCTTTGCTTACGGAAAATAAATTCCCCATCCCATAATCAATGATTCCGATCATTTACAACATCCCTTTCGTCGACGGAATTCCTTTTTCACGCGGATCGATCGACGTCGCTTCATCTAAAGCGCGTCCTAATGCTTTAAAAATCGCTTCAATGATATGGTGTGTATTTTGACCATAGTGAACGATAACATGTAAATTCATTCGCGCCTCAAGAGCAAACTTCCATAAAAATTCATAAACAAGTTCTGTATCAAATGTCCCTACCTTTTGCGAAGGAAACTCGGCACGGAATTCAAAGGCTGGTCGATTGCTTAAATCAATCACAACTTGTGCAAGTGCCTCATCCATTGGTACAAAGGCATTTCCGTAACGCTTAATTCCACGCTTGTCTCCTAGAGCCTCAGCAAGAGCTTGTCCTAAGCAAATCCCAATATCCTCTGTTGTATGATGATCGTCGATATCTACATCGCCCTTCGCATCCACCGTCATATCAAATTTGCCATGCTTCGTGAACAAATCTAGCATATGGGACATAAACGGAACAGCCGTTTCAATCGAGGCCTTCCCTTCACCATCAATTGCAAAGTCTAGCTTAATATTCGTTTCATTCGTTTTTCGCTCAATACTTGCAAAACGCTCCACAGTAACATCCTCCTTATTAGAAAAGCGTAAGGTGCCCGATAGCTAGACACGCCGAAAAGCGGAACCGGCTCGTTCACGCCGGTATAGCTAGACACCAATACGCATTGATCATTTTATTTTTTTCCACGAGCTTCAATCGCACGTGCGTGTGCTTCAAGGCCTTCCATTCTGGCAAAAGCAGCAATTTTTTCAGCATTTTGACGGAAAGCTGTTTCACTATACATAATGATGCTTGATTTCTTTTGAAAATCATCTACATTCAATGGACTTGAAAAGCGTGCTGTTCCGTTTGTTGGTAATACGTGATTAGGGCCGGCAAAATAGTCCCCAACTGGCTCTGAACTGAAACGACCAATAAAAATAGCTCCCGCATGGCGAATTTTTGCCATCACTTCCATTGCATCTTTCGTAACAATTTCTAAATGCTCTGGCGCCACTTCATTCACGGCTGCAATCGCTTGGTCCATCGTATCGCAGACAATAATTCTTCCATAATCTACAATTGAAGGCTCTGCAATATCACGACGCGGTAAAACAGCTAATTGCTTTTCTACTTCAACCAGCACTTGCTCCGCTAATGCTTCTGACGTTGTCACTAATACACTGCAAGCACGAGCATCATGCTCTGCTTGTGATAATAAATCTGCTGCGACCTCTGCCGCGACCGCTGTATCGTCTGCCAAAACAGCAATTTCACTTGGACCTGCAATCATATCAATCGATACATCGCCAAATACTTCTCGCTTAGCAAGCGCGACATAAATATTACCTGGGCCGACAATTTTATCAACCTTTTCAATAGTTGCTGTCCCATAAGCAAGTGCTGCGACTGCTTGAGCACCACCCACTTTATAAATCTCTGTCACACCAGCAATTTTAGCAGCTGCTAACACAGGCGCTGTAAAGTTCCCGTCTTTTCCCGGTGGAGATACCATTACAATCCGTTTTACACCAGCCGCTTTAGCAGGCATTACGTTCATTAATACAGATGAAGGATAGGCAGCCGTACCTCCAGGAACATACACACCCACTGCATCGAGTGGCGTCACTTTTTGACCAAGCATCGTGCCTGTTTCATCCGTTGTCATCCATGAATTTCGTAATTGTTTCTCGTGAAACATGCGAATATTGTCGGCTGCTTCTTGGATAATCGCTAGTTGCTCCTGGGATAAGGTCGCAACAGCAGCGTCTACTTCTTCTTGAGACACAACAAGTCCATCCAGCCTAACGCCATCAAATTTTTCTGTATATTCATACAAAGCGGAATCCCCGTTTTGTCTTACATTTTCAATAATTTCTTGAACCGCTTTTCGTTGCTCAGCCGTACCAGAGTCAACAGAACGTTTCAAAGAAAGACCTTCTGTAAATCGTTCAATTTTCATTACTTCCACCTCATTCTAAGAATCCCATCGCTTACTCAATAATTTCTGCTAATCGATCTACAATTTCTGTAATTCTCTCTTCTTTCATTCGATAGCTAACTGGGTTTGCGATTAATCTTGATGTTACTTCGGCAATTTTTGCATATTCAACTAAACCATTTTCCTTCAACGTTTGTCCAGTTGACACAATATCTACAATACGTTCTGCTAGACCAATTAACGGAGCCAATTCAATGGATCCATTTAATTTAATAATCTCAACCTGCTCCCCTTGTTCACGGAAGTAACTAGAGGCTACATTTGGATATTTACTCGCAATCTTTGGTGCAATATCGCTAAGTTTCGTGTTTGGAAGCCCCGCTACCGCTAAATAACAAGCACTGATTTTTAAATCCAGCAACTCATATACATCACGTTCTTCCTCAAGCATCACATCTTTACCTGCAATTCCGATATCGGCTACCCCATGCTCCACATAGGTTACCACATCCATCGGCTTCGCTAGCATAAAACGTAAATTTTCTTCTTCGACTTCAATAATTAATTTACGAGAATCATCGAATTCTGGAGGAAGACGAAAGCCAGCTTTACGCAGCAACTCCGCAGCCTCTTCGAAAATTCTCCCTTTTGGCATTGCAATCGTTAAAAAGCTACTCATTGCTTACTTCCCCCATTTCCCACAAAAAAATGCACATCAGAAAAAGTTCGTGTAAAGGCATCGACATCTTGTACGGCATTCAAATCTTGAATGGTTAGGTTTTTCCCTTCAGCACGCTTTTCCTTAGCAAAATCTATTGCTTCTTTTCGACGTTCTGGACTGAATAAAACAAGCTCTGATGTCATTTCTTGCTCCGGTTCACCAATCGCTTGGACAAGTCGATCCATTCGAACACCAAATCCAGTTGCTGAGGCATCCCAGCCAAATTTCTTCAGTAAATTATCATAGCGACCGCCACTGCCAATTGGTGAACCAACCTGACCTGCGTACACTTCAAATAGCATACCTGTATAATAGCTCATATGACTTACAAGCGTTAAATCAAAGCTAACATAGTGCTCAACGCCAAATTCCTTTAATAGAGTCGCTAATTCCTGCAACTCCATAAGCGTCTCACGACCAGCGTCTCCTTCTAATAACTCCAATGCTTTCGTTAAGGTAACTTCTCCACCTCTTAACGCACTGAATGCAATCAATCTTTGCTTATCAATAGAAGAAAGTGTTAATGATTTCACATGCTCACGATAACCTACGTAATTTTTTTCATATAAAAACTTCCGTAATACCGCAGCTCTTTCTTCATTTCCTAAAATACTTAAAAATAGCTCTTGTAAAAATCCGATATGTCCAATGGAAATCTTAAACTCTTGTAGCCCCGCTGCTTTTAATACATCAGCAAGGATGGCAATCATTTCTGCATCCGCACTCACAGATTTATTGCCGATACATTCAATTCCCATTTGTTCAAATTCAGCTGGACGTCCGCCTTCACGCTGCTGTGCTCGATACACATTCGCACAATACGCTAATCGAAGCGGAATTCGTTTATGTAACAACTTCGATGCCGCAACCCGTGCAATCGGTGTCGTCATATCTGGACGAAGTACAAGCGTATGTCCTTGTTTATCCAGCAATTTAAACAGCTTTTGATCTAAAATCGCTGACTCCTCACCAATTGTTTCATAATATTCTAAAGCAGGCGTTTCGATAAATTGATAGCCCCACTTCTTAATTTCAGCACTCATTTTATTTCGAACTGCCGCTTTTGTCTCATATAGCACAGGCAGCGTATCTCTCATCCCTAACGGTTTTTCAAACATAAATGGCTTTGTCACAACTGCACATCCTTTTTTCATATTGAATCATTCCGTTTATTCACTATATATAAATACTAACAAAAAATTAGACAAAATCCTACAAAACACCTAAAACACTTTAGTTCGCTAATATGCTAATAAAGTGAAGTTATTTGTAGTTTACTCCTCGCCTTATCTACAGTCAAGCGAAAACTCACTTTTTTCACTTTCAAAAGTGGCTTTTATTCATTTGCATGATTATCTATTGAAATCGCATGATTTTCTTGCAAATTCGCACGATTTTCACTTGAAACCGCATGATTCCTGAAAAAATCCGCATGATTTATCGGCTAATCACTGCAAAAAACGGCCTGCTCTCCACCAATGAGCAGGCCGTTTTTTTACAAAGCTGATTGTTTTCTTTCTTCCATTTCTTCTTTCGTATAAATCACACGCATTGGATTTCCGCCAACAAGTGCGCCTGCGGGTACATCTTTATGAACGAGTGTTGCTGCAGACACAATTGCACCATCCCCAATTACCACTCCTGGAAGAATTGTGGAATTCGCACCAATCATGACTTCATCACCAATGATAACGTCTCCTAGTCGATATTCATCAATTAAATATTCATGAGCTAGAATCGTCGTGTTATAACCAATGATTGAATTATTCCCAACCGTTATTTTTTCAGGAAACATCGTATCCGGCATTACCATTAAAGCGAATGATGTCTGTTTACCAATTTTCATATGCAAAAACGTGCGATACAGCCAATTTTTCACCGACATAAACGGAGTAACGCGAGCAATTTGAATGACGATGAAGCACTTAACGACTTTCCAAAAGGATACGGTCTTATATACTTGCCAAAGTGAATTTGCTCCTTCGACACGATAACGGACCGTTCGCCTCATCCTTGTTTCCCTTGTAGGATGTCAATCAAATCGGACATACGTTCCAGCATATAATCTGGTTTATACGATTGTAAAACTTCTCTTCCTTTTAGCGACCAAGCAACACCGGCTGTTAGCGTTCCTGCATTTTTTCCACCCATAATATCATGATGATTATCGCCAATCATGATCGCCTCAGTAGCTTCTGCATTAAAACAGCTCAATGCTTTCAATATCGGCTCAGGATCTGGCTTCGTTGTAGCAGCATCCTCTAACGTCACAACCACTTCAAAAAACTTCTCTAGATTCGTTAGCTTTAAGCCTCTTTCCGCCATGTCACGTCTCTTTGTCGTAACAATACCGAGTCGATAATTGCTTTGAGCCAAGCTCTCAATCGTTTCATAGACTCCATCAAACTGGGTCACCAGTAAATCATGATGCTCCCAATTATGCTTACGATAATGGGCAATCATTTCGTCCATGCGATCCGGATCAATCGAACCAAAGGTTTCATCTAATGTGGGCCCCATAAATGGAAGAATATCTTCTCGTGCATACTGTCCAGGATAATAATGCTCTAACGTATGTGAAAAAGAAGCAATGATTAATTCATTTGTATTTATTAACGTACCATCTAAATCAAATAGTAAAGTTGTAATCTCACTGTTCATATATAATAGCTTCCTTTCTTTTTACACTTTCTTCATGACGATTCCAAAAATATCCGACAATTAATTATCTAAATATCTTTGTTTAGCCTGTCCGCTAAATCTTCGATACACAAGTAGAGCAACCGCAACAACAATTAACGTTAACGAAAGAACCTGTGCAATTCGTAGTGTCTCCGTTAACATTAAGCTATCTGTTCGTACCCCTTCGATAAAAAAGCGACCGATAGAATACCAAATGATATAAGATAAGAAAATTTCACCGCGACGCAAATTCACTCTTCTTAGCAGCAAGAGTACGACAACACCGAGTAGATTCCATAAGGATTCATACAGAAATGTCGGATGATAGTATGCGCCATTAATATACATTTGATTAATAATGAATTCCGGCAAATACAAGTTTTCTAAAAAAGCTCTTGTCACTTCACCACCATGGGCTTCTTGATTAATAAAATTCCCCCAACGTCCAATCGCTTGACCAAGCAATAAACTTGGTGCTGCAATATCCGCAATCTTCCAAAACGAAACTTTTCTTACCTTAGCAAATACAATCGCTGTTAACACGGCACCGATTAAGGCTCCATGAATAGCAATCCCACCATTCCAGATTTTTATGATTTCACCTGGATACTGCGAATAGTATCCCCATTGAAACGCCACATAATAAATACGCGCACAAATAATCGCAATCGGTACCGCAAATAAAATTAAATCCACAAATAATTCTTTATGTAGTCCTCTGCGCTCCGTTTCTCTTATCGCAAGCAAAAGTCCCAATAACACACCAACACCAATAATAATCCCATACCAATGGATTTGGAGCCCTCCCAAATCAAGTGCGATAGGATTTAACGGCTGAATATTTTGTTCCACCTAGATTCCCCTCTTCTCTTAAAACTCATCCTGATCCCCTTCTGCAATGGCATGATTCAAACGATCTGAAAACTGTTCCGCTGCATTGACACCCATTCGCTTCAAGCGGTAATTCATAGCGGCTACTTCAATAATAACCGATAAATTTCGCCCTGGTCGGACTGGAACCGTCATTTTGGTGATTTCTGTATCCATGATTTTCATTTTTTCTTCATCAAGACCGACCCGGTCATATTGTTTATTTTTTTCCCAAAGTTCTAAATGAACAACCATCGAAATTCGTTTATAAGGCCGAACTGCCCCAGCACCAAATAAAGTCATCACATTAATAATGCCTAAACCACGTATTTCCAATAAATGTTCAATGAGCTCTGGTGCCTCACCGACAAGTGTATCTTGATCTTCCTGGCGAATTTCCACACAATCATCTGCTACAAGTCGATGTCCCCGCTTCACGAGTTCAAGCGCGGTTTCACTTTTACCAACACCGCTTTTTCCGGTAATGAGCACACCTACTCCATATATATCCACCAAAACCCCATGCACAGCCGTCGTTGGTGCCAACCGGCTTTCAAGAAAATTTGTCAAGCGGCTATACAAACGAGTGGTCTTCATATTCGACTTCATCACTGGAACAGACTCCCGTTCTGAAGCCTCAATTAATTCCTCTGGTACAACTTGTCCACGCGTAATAATAATTCCTGGTGTAGCATCGCGACAAAGTCCCACCATTCGTTGCTGACGCTCCGCATCATTCAGTCTTGTAAAAAAGGACATTTCCGTTCGCCCTAATATTTGCAGACGTTCAGCTGGATAATAATCAAAGAAGCCAGCAATCTCTAGACCTGGTCGAGACAAATCACTCGTCAAAATCGGTCGATTGACCCCTTCCTCTCCACTAACTAGCTCTAGGTTAAACCTGTCAATTAAATCTTTTATACGAACCTTCGCCATGTATTTTTTGCCCCCTAGGAGTAATGTAACCAATTCTTCCTCCATTTTAGCATTTTTCCCTCAATATCCAAACAATGAGTTCTGAAAAGCGGAGACACCAGTACACATCGAAAATTTTATCTTAAAAAAATAAAAGGAATCCCATAAGCCGGTCTATGGGATTCCCTTCACTTTCCGCATCTACATTCAAACATAAAACAATTATGAAACAGAAATAGCACCTGTCTTTGACTCAGCCACAATATTCGTAAGAGATGGCTGCTCCTGTACTGTCTTAAATTTCAATACTTTTAGAATCACATCGTTTTTTTCCTCAACAATATTAATACCTGCTAAACTTACGTTAAAATTACCTAAATTCGATTTTAACTCCCCTGATACTGCCGTTCCTGCCGCTAGGGATAAGGCAATTTTTCCGGTCACTGACTTCGCATAGAACGACTCACTATCTGGCTTTTCATTTTGACAAATAATTTGCCCACTAAAGGTTTGTAAATCCACCTTATTAAAATGTCCACGTGCTTGAATAGCTCCGTTCAATGTTTCAGCCTCTACTTTATTAAGATCAGACGTTTGAATTGTAATTGCTCCATTACCTGTTTCTAATTCACAGCTTTCTCCGTTCACCCCTGATAGTGTCAACGCACCGTTTGCACACTTCATTTTCATATGTTGGGTCGTAAGTGCTGCTGCTGTAATACCTCCATTGAACATCCTTATTCGTACATCCTCATATTCTTTTTTAGGAACATATATCATTACATCCACTTTAATCGCTTTGTCCTCAACATAGAAT
Source organism: uncultured Bacillaceae bacterium (assembly GCA_963790055.1). Taxonomy (GTDB): domain Bacteria; phylum Bacillota; class Bacilli; order Bacillales; family DSM-1321; genus Peribacillus. The sequence continues at coordinate 97,947 of CAWBND010000013.1, read as the reverse complement.
TTAAGTTTTCCGTCCTTAATCGCAAACAGTACATTCTTTAAAAACATCTCTTTCGCTGCATCCTGACCTTCTACATGATACACCTTCGCTTGACATTCCACCCGTATATGGGAAGAATCCCAAGCAACCATTTTCGTTTTTCCGTTCGCAATCTCAACATCAATTTCATGGAGAGGTGTCTCATCGTGATGATAAATATGGGAGACAGACACTGATCTTCCAAAATTAAAATCCAAATCGGTATCTTTAATCTTCTGAAACGCACTTTCAACGAAATCAAGAATCATCTCTTTCGATGCTTGAAAATTCTTTTTAAAATAATCATGATCATGATTCTCTTCTTCCGCTTTTTTCTGTCCTTGAATCACTTCTGTCGAAAGCTCATTTTTCAATATTTGCTCTTTCTTTTCACTTTCTTGTTTTGCTTTTTCTAATTCCTCTAATATAGCCAATGCTTCTTCTGCCGTCATTTTCCCATCCTGAACACTTTGTAAAATCTTCTTTTTTTCTTCTTGCACAGCTCACGCCTCCCTCTCTTCTTCTCCCTATACATACGCCCAATTTTCATAAAAGTTTCATCGTTTCCCACATTTGACCATTTCCTCACAAGAAAAGCGGAAGGCGCCCGTTCAGCGACGTACGGACTGGACCGCTCCGTATGAGATAAAGGAAACACGAAGAGTGCGCTAGCACGATTCGATGTTGACTTATCGTAAGGAGGAGCGGGAAGTCCGATAGGCGCTGGGTGCCTGGAGCTAGACACCCGTACACATCGGAAATTTTAAACCTTCTTACTTTAAACAAAAAAACAAGCCTATTCGGCTTGCTTTTACACCAACTGCTCTTTTTCCTCGATTCGTTTTTCCATTCGGCTTCGGTCTCTTTCTAAAATAGGCTTTAGATATTTTCCTGTATAGGATTCAGGAATTTGGGCGATTTCTTCAGGTGTGCCATAGCCAATAATCGTTCCGCCTTTGTCCCCACCTTCAGGCCCTAAATCAATAAGATAATCGGCCGCTTTAATGATATCTAAATTATGCTCAATGACTAACACCGTGTCACCATTTTCAACTAGACGTTGCAGCACAAGGAGCAATCGCGCAATATCATCGACATGAAGCCCTGTCGTTGGCTCATCTAGGATATAGAAGGAACGTCCCGTTGACCTGCGATGGAGTTCAGAAGCTAATTTCACCCGCTGCGCTTCTCCACCAGATAAGGTCGTCGCTGGTTGCCCAAGCTTAATATAGCCTAATCCAACATCAGAAATCGTCTGTATCTTGCGCTTAATTTTCGGGACATTTTCAAAGAAAACAAGGGCTTCCTCCACCGTCATATCTAAAACATCAGAAATATTTTTCCCTTTATATCGTACCTCAAGCGTTTCACGATTATAACGCTTGCCATGACATACTTCACAAGGTACATATACGTCAGGTAAAAAATGCATTTCAATCTTAATAATTCCATCGCCGCGACATGCCTCGCAACGGCCGCCCTTTACGTTAAAGCTAAAGCGTCCCTTTTTATAACCGCGAATTTTCGCCTCATTTGTCGTCGCAAACAGATCGCGAACATCATCGAAAACACCCGTATAGGTGGCAGGATTCGATCGTGGCGTCCGACCAATTGGAGATTGATCGATATCAATAACCTTATCGAGGTTCTCAATCCCTTTTAATTCACGGAAAGCACCTGGTTTCGTCTTTGCTCGATTTAACTTTTGTGCTAATGCCTTATGAAGGATTTCATTCACTAATGTACTTTTTCCTGAACCGGATACGCCCGTTACCGCTACGAACATCCCAAGTGGAATTTTGACATTGACGTTTTTCAAATTATTTTCCTTTGCTCCTTTAATTTCAACAAACCGACCATCACTTTGACGACGCTCTAGAGGGAGTGGAATAAATTTCTTGCCTGATAAATACTGACCTGTCAATGAATGAGGATCCTTCATCACTTCCTCAGGCGTACCTGCTGACATAATTTGACCACCGTGAGCACCTGCACCAGGACCTACATCAATTAAATAATCGGCCGCAAGCATCGTATCTTCATCATGCTCCACAACAATTAAGGTATTACCGATATCTCTCATGTTGCGCAACGCCCCGATAAGTCGCTCATTATCCCGTTGATGCAAACCAATCGAAGGCTCATCTAATATATAAAGAACCCCCGTCAACCGCGAACCAATTTGTGTCGCCAAGCGAATCCGCTGTGCCTCTCCACCGGATAACGTCCCAGCTGCTCGACTTAATGTTAAATATTCTAAACCGACATTGGTGAGAAAACCGAGACGCTCATGGATTTCTCGTAATATTAATTTAGCAATCGCCGCTTCCTTTTCTGTTAGCTGTAAATCCTTGAAAAAGAGAAGCGCTTCTTCAATCGATAACGACGTCACTTCACTAATGTGCCTGCCTTGAATAAGGACTGCTAAGCTCTCTTTCTTCAATCGATTTCCTTTACAGCTTCGGCAGTGATGCTCGGTCATGTACTTACTCATTTGCTCGCGAATATAATCTGACGTCGTCTCTTTATAGCGACGAGCAACGTTTTCTAACACTCCCTTAAATACAATGTAGCCTTCATGAACGCGACCAAAGTCGTTTTCATAGTGGAAAAAGATTTGATCCGTATCAGAGCCATGTAAAATTTTATCGATTTGCTCTTGAGGTAAATCTTTCACAGGTGTATCCATATCAATGTTATAATGCTTCGCCACCGCCGCTAGCAATTGCGGATAATACTGCGAACTCGTTGGCTCCCAAGGAGCAATCGCATGCTGATGCAACGTTAAATCACGATTTGGAATGACTAAATCCGGATCAACCTCGAGCTTTGAGCCTAAACCATCACAATCAGGACAAGCACCAAATGGACTGTTAAAGGAAAATATGCGCGGCTCTAGTTCTTCAATCGAAAACCCACAATGAGGACAGGCATGATGCTCACTAAATAGCAGCTCTTCGCCATCAATGATGTCAATCATCACTTTGCCTTCACCCAGTTTCAGGGCACTTTCAAGAGAATCGGCTAGTCTTGCAGCCACTCCTTCTTTCACAACAATTCGGTCAATAATCACTTCAATCGAATGTTTTTTATTTTTCTCAAGACTAATGTCTTCACCTAGGTCATGCATGTCCCCATCAATCCGAACACGAACATAGCCTTGCTTTTTCACATCTTCTAAAAGCTTCGTGTGCATACCTTTTCGCCCAGATACAATCGGAGCTAATACTTGAAGCTTCGTTCGCTCTGGATATTCTAAAATTCGATCGACCATTTGCTCAATCGTCTGTGAAGAAATCTCAATATGATGGATTGGACAAGTTGGACGTCCAACGCGGGCATACAGTAATCGCAAATAATCATAAATTTCCGTCACCGTCCCCACTGTCGAACGAGGATTTCGACTCGTTGTTTTTTGATCAATGGAAATGGCCGGTGATAATCCTTCAATCGAATCTACATCCGGCTTATCCATTTGTCCTAAAAATTGACGTGCATACGCAGATAGCGACTCGACATAGCGTCTTTGTCCTTCCGCATAAATCGTATCGAAAGCCAAGGACGACTTTCCAGACCCTGATAATCCAGTCAACACGACGAGTTGATCTCTTGGAATCGTCACATCAATATTTTTTAAATTATTGGCTCTGGCGCCTTTTACGATAATTTTATCCATTGCCATGTATTCGTCATCCTTCCGCTTTTAACTCAAATAATAAATCACGAAGCTCGGCTGCTCGTTCGAAGTCGAGTGCCTTCGCTGCTTCTTTCATTTCTTTCTCCATTTGCTGTATCACTTTCTGACGTTCTTTCTTTGGTAGTTTTGCATAATGGGAAGCAGTATTCTCCTGATACGTTTCGGTCTCTTCCGCTACATGTGTAGCGCGAATTGCATCTCGAATTTCCTTTTGAATCGTTTGTGGCACAATGCCATGTTCTTCATTATAGCGCTCTTGAATTTCACGACGTCGCTTTGTTTCGCTAATCGCCATATCCATAGAATGTGTCATACGATCCGCGTACATAATCACCTGACCATTCGCATTTCGCGCTGCTCGCCCAATCGTTTGAATAAGCGAACGTTCTGAACGAAGAAAGCCTTCTTTATCGGCATCCAAAATCGCCACTAACGACACCTCTGGAATATCTAACCCTTCTCTTAGTAGATTGATTCCGACTAGCACATCATATTTCCCCATCCGCAGCTCACGGATAATTTCAATACGATCTAATGTTTTCACTTCTGAATGCAAATATTGTACTTTAATCCCAATTTCCTTTAAGTAATCCGTTAAATCCTCTGACATTTTTTTCGTTAAGGTAGTGATTAAGACCCGCTCGTTCTTCCCCACACGTTCTTGAATTTCATCGATTAAATCATCAATTTGACCCTCAATTGGACGCACTTCAATTAATGGATCAAGCAATCCAGTTGGTCGAATAATTTGTTGAACCATGTCTGGCGTATGCTCCAACTCAAATGGTCCAGGAGTTGCTGAAACAAATATCGCTTGATGCACCTTTTCTTCAAATTCCTCAAACCGTAACGGACGATTATCTTTTGCAGAAGGCAAACGGAAACCATGATCCACCAATACTTGTTTGCGCGCCTGGTCGCCATTGTACATTCCGCGAATTTGCGGAAGCGTCACATGTGATTCATCAACAACGAGCAGAAAATCCTCTGGAAAATAATCAATCAATGTATACGGTGTCGAGCCTGCTGGACGGAGCGTTAAATGACGCGAATAATTCTCAATCCCTGAACAAAAGCCCATTTCCCGCATCATTTCTAAATCATAGCGTGTCCGTTGCTCTAGTCGTTGCGCTTCTAATAGCTTCTCATCATCACGTAATTCTTTTAACCGTTCTTCTAATTCTTGTTCAATATTTTGGATTGCCATCACGCATCTTTTCTTCGCGAGTAACGAAGTGGGAAGCCGGGAAAATGGCAATATGATCACGCTCACCCGTAATTTCTCCCGTCAACGCGTCCACTTCGCGAATGCGATCAATTTCATCACCAAAAAACTCCACCCGTACACACTGTTCATCACGCGAAGCCGGGAAAATTTCCACTACATCTCCACGAACACGAAACGTTCCACGTGTGAAGGCAATATCATTCCGTTCATATTGAATATCGACAAGCCTATGAAGTAACGTATTTCGGTCAATTTCCATCCCCGTTCGCAGTGAAACGACCATTTCACGATATTCTTCTGGAGAACCTAAACCATAAATACACGAAACACTGGCAATAATAATGACATCTTGACGTTCAAACAACGACGAAGTGGCTGAATGTCGCAGCTTATCGATTTCATCATTAATACTCGCATCTTTTTCAATAAAGGTATCTGTTGAAGGTACATACGCCTCTGGTTGATAATAATCGTAATAGCTGACAAAATACTCTACAGCATTATTCGGAAAAAACTCTTTAAACTCACTATACAAGCTGCCCTGCCAACGTTTTATTATGAGCAATCACAAGCGTTGGTTTATTGACCTCTTTAATAACATTTGAAACCGTAAACGTCTTTCCCGTTCCAGTCGCTCCAAGTAAGGTTTGATATCTCTTGCCCGCATTAATTCCGTCAACAAGCGTCGTAATCGCTTTAGGCTGATCTCCTTGAGGGGAGTATTTAGAAACTAACTCAAAAACATCCTTCACCGAGCATGCCTCCTAGCTCCATATTAATATGTACACATTTTACCACAAACGTCTGTAAATAAACTAACAAAAGCGAACATTTATTCTATTTTTTTATTATATGAATGACGGGATTTTTTCATCAGGTAGTAGGATAAATGAGGATTTTAGTGGGATTCCATTACACGAGGTCAGAATCATTTGGCAAGATTTTCGAGTAAATTGGACAGATTATCGTAAAATTGGATCGATTTTTATATAAATTGGACAGATTAATGGAGTAATTGGCTTGATTCCTTAGCCCAAAGACATTGTAAACACAGCCCGGCAGAAAAACGCTTTAAGCTAGCTCACCTCTTTCTCACTATGCTTTCTTAGAATGTTGCTTCATCATTTTTGTCGATAAATAAAAGCCTAATGTTAAGGAAAAGGCATCAATAATAATGAGTGGCCATGTGTGGGTATACCCTTTATATGCAGAAGCGGCAATTAGCGCGACCGTTAAAATCAATCCTATGACATGATTATAGGTAACTCTAGTAAAAAGCAGCACCAGAAGACACGGCAAAAATAACGCAGCAAGAAATTTTATCACCACTTTCCACCTCCTTTCTAGAGAATCTATTACTAACTAGTTTAAAGAAAAATAGTATACTTTACAATTTTTCAATACTTTCCTTTTATTTAAATTCAAGAGCAAAATATTATACCTTTTCATTATTATGAAAAGCAAGCGATTAAATATTAATAATTCATTACAATTCTCTTACAAACTCGTAAAAAAACTATTATTTATAATTGGTATAATGTACTATATTTATAGGATAACCTTTCTTATTTATCTACATATTTACTATGGGTCCTCCTAATACCAGTGATTTTGAGGATTTGTATGTCTTTTCATGTCGTATTTTATAAGATTTTCAAAGTTTACTATGAAGGGAGATGTCAAGTTTAGCACAATTAGGCGGTGTGAGTGAAAGAAAACTTAATAGCATGATTTAGTAGTTGTACTCTATTTTACATGTGGTTGAATCGTAACTCCACCCCTTTTCCTTATTAAAAACACGACTTATCGCCCCAATGGCGAAAGTCGATGTCTTTTCTTATACTATCGTCCATTAGATATAAATTCTGATAGTACAAACAATACATATGATACTGGAGGAACGCTTCATGAAAAATAAAATCATCACTTGGCTCCTCTCTACCGTGTTGTTCTTTTCAGTCTTCTCTCTTTCTTTGGGAACTGAAAACGTTGCAGCGGCGAGTCAAGAAGGGACTGTTACTGCTACATCTCTGCATTTGCGTCAATTTAGCAGTACAAACAGTAAGACTTTAGCTCTCTTACCAAAGGGAACTAAGGTAAGTATTAAAGAAACTAAAGGTAACTGGATGAAAGTCTATGTTTCGTCGAAGAAAAGATCAGGCTATGTCGATAAAAAGTATATATCGGTTAAGAATGCGGCAACCGCTACAACAGCTTCTGCATCAACGACAAAGTATTATGTCAAGGTGGATTCTCTTACTGTAATGGCCTCTAGCAGCAGAAACGCTAGAGTCCTTACAACAATTAAAAAAGGCGCTCCTGTCACTTATTTATCTAAAAAGACGAGCTGGGGCAAAATTAAAACGGCTTCTGGCATTACCGGCTGGGTTGCTAATCGAGATTTATCTACTACAAAACCAGCAGGTACAGTTCAAACCGTTTCGAATGATAACATTCAATACGTCAAGGTGAACTCTCTTACTGTAATGGCATCTAGTAGCAGGAAAGATAAAGTCCTTACAACAATTAAAAAAGGCGATGCTGTCACTTATTTATCTAAAAAGACGAGCTGGGGCAAAATTAAAACAGCTTCTGGCATTACTGGCTGGGTTGCTAATCGAGATTTATCTACCACAAAACCAGCAGATCCAGTTGAAACCGTTTCGAATGATAAGATTCAATACGTCACATCAGACACATTAAATATCCGTAAATCAGGAAGTGCCAGTGCAACGCCATTAGGTGCTGCAAAACGAGGAGATGCACTGACTGTTACTGAAACAGGTAGCAATGGCTGGGGTGAAGTCGTAACAGAGGATGGACTAACAGGCTGGGTAAATCTTTCTTATCTATCTGACTCGCCTCCAACTAATGGGCTAGCAGGCAAAGTCATCGTCCTTGATCCTGGTCATGGCGGAACCGACCCTGGTGCTCTCGGAGACGATAATAAAGAAAAAGATTTAACACTGTCCACAGCGCAAAAGTTAAAAACAAAACTTGAAGCTGCTGGAGCAAAAGTTCTCATGACAAGAACAGGTGATACGTATCCATCCTTGTCCGAACGAGTAGCATTCAGTAAAAAGAATAAAGCCGACGTCTTTATTAGCATTCACTACAACGCTGGCTCAAGTTCAGCTAACGGAATTGAAACCTACTATTGGACAACCCATGAAAATGAAAAAGCATTAGCTACTCATGTTCAAAGAGAAGTCATTGAAAGTACTGGTTTAAGAAGACCGTAAAGTGAAAACAGGAAGCTTCCACGTTATACGTACGAATGATACACAAGCTATTTTAGTAGAGTTGGGCTTTATCTCTAATCCAAATGAAGAAAAAATTATCGAAACAAGTTCTTTCCAAAATAAAGCAGCGACTGGTATCGTCAACGGACTAGAAGCATACTTTGAATCACTATAAGAAAAATAGCAGGCGAGTAATTCGCCTGCTATTTTCATATACTCATTTAAATTACTTGACTATGCTTTAACTGATCAGCCACAAATAATAGCCCTAACTCATAATGCTCTCCTTCAAATAATGCTCGTTGAACGAAACGCATTTCACCATTATTCCCAATGACCTCAAGCTTACAAAAAGCTCGATTTTTCTGTAATGCTTCGTACAGCTCTGCTTCTCTATGAACGACCACACCATTTATTTTTGAAATAATTTCCCCTTTTACTAACCCCATTTTGTCAGCAGGAGAATATGGAATGACGCCAAGAATTTTAACACCTTGCTTACTTTCAGCAAAATAAAATGGACGTTTGGCATCTGCACTTTTTTGCACATAATAAATCAATTCTCTGCCTAGCAAAGCAATAACTGCTGTCACTATAGCCAGCAATGGATACCAGAAACTCGCAACAGCCAAGGCTGTAATGAAAAATCCAAAGTATATAACCTGCTTGCCGTGAGTCTTCACAGCTTGTTCTGGCATTATACCTTGAACCTTCTGTGTAAAACCAATTAGAAATGGCAAAACAATCGGTGCTATATGCGTCTCGCCAATCGAAAAGATCGGATACCAGCTAAACGGTGATGGTAGTTCACTGCTTGGCAGTAAAACAAACATCGGTAGCAACCAAATTCTTTGCAAAACATACTGCCCAATCGGCTGTCCTCGCTTTGATAACATTAATTGAGGTGAAGCGATTTTCGCGCCATTACTTCGAATCATAAACCCTTCCGCAATCAACAAAATACCTAACAAAATGACTAACGTAGGATAGATGGATTGGTCTAACTGCTCAAAATAATGATGGAATAAAGGCACTTCAAGTCGTTGTTCAACTAGAAAAAACAAAATAAAACATGTCAATGAAATCGTATACGCCGGTGCCAATAGACGGACATTCGTTGTCAAAGCTAAAAGAATCATCATGACTGCCATCACTGTAATCGACGCTGTTGGAATAACTAGTCCCGTCCCAATTGTAATAACAGAAAGAATCAAGCCCCATAAAAGCCCTTGTGGCAGTAACAGTCTCATCTCAGTCAAACTATCAAATACTTTTGTCGTAAAATCCCGTCTTTCACGCTTTACACGATAAAATCCAATCATCCAGCAAAGAAAAAAAGAGATGTAAAACAACGGATGTAAAAAAAGGTTCCCTACTCCTGCTAAACACGCTATTAGCCATTCTATAATCAAAGAATCCCACCACCTTTAAATTTCTTTCGGTCAACGCGCTCCTTCTATTTTACCAAAGATGTTGGAAATTAGGTAGTCGGTGGGAGATATCAAAGATTTTATACTTTCTTATCTTTTTAAAAAAGAAGCAACCGCCCTCCCTAGGGCAGTTACTTCCGTTTCCTTGATTCGCAGTGCTCAGTCTCTTCATCTTCAATGGCAAAATTATTGACTTAGGGATAATCGTGCTACATATTTAACCGCCGTTAGCAACTGAACATCGTTTTTGTCATCTTTAATTTCTTCGAGAATACGCATTTCTAACTGTTGGGCTGTTTTACGATCTAATTTTCCCGTTACTTCTAGGCCTTCTACCCGCTGAAAGGCTTTAATCGCCAGCTCAGTTCTGTCATCATAATAGCCATCTTCTCTTCCTGTTTCAAAGCCTAATCCTTTCAGCATCGTCTGCGCATATTGGATTTGTTCATCATTCATATCCCGTTCCAGTGTTTTTTCAACCGTTAATGGATGAACATTAAAGAAAGCAGGCTGCTGCACCTGGAGTGTTGGTTGAATTCCCTTTTGATGAATCCAATTCCCCTTCGGTGTCAACCATTTATAAAGCGTCAGCTTAATATTACTACCATCCCCCATTTCCACAGCCTGCTGAACAGTCCCCTTGCCAAAGGTTGTCTCACCAATCAACGGATACTGACCAGCCTCCTGAAGAGCACCTGCTAAAATTTCCGAAGCCGAAGCACTCCCTCCATCCGTTAATACGGCAATCGGATACTGTTTTGCTTCCTTCAAATCTGTATAAAAAGCCTGTGTGTCGCCATTCCGTTGGGCAATCTTCATGAACGGCTCATCCTTTGTAACCAATTCACCCAGTATGCCTTGAACGCTCGAAAGCAAGCCACCTGGATTGCCTCGTACATCAATGACAAGCCCCTCAATTCCTTCTGACTCCAGTTTATTTAATTGTTCAATAAAATCCTTAGCCGTATTTTCTGAAAAAGACGTCAACTCCATATAGCCAATGCTTTTCCCGGCTTCTTTTTTGATGGATGAAAAAACGGTATCCAGCGGAATTTCTGAGCGAACAATCGTAAAGGTAATCGGGTTGCTAACTCCCGCTCGTTTGACTTCCAGTTTTACTTTTGTTCCCTTTTCACCGCGGATTTTTAAACGAGTGTCATACAAATCCAATCCTTCTACACTTTCTCCATCCACCTTTATAATCTGATCCTTAGGTTTTAAGCCGGCCTTTTCAGCTGGAGAATCTTTATACGGAGACACAATAATCACCTTCCCATTCTCCATGCCAATTTCCGTACCAATTCCTTCGAATGATGAATCAAGTGTTTCGCTGAATTGCTTTGCCGTCTCCTTGTTCATATAAACAGAATACGGATCCTTTAAAGTGGCAACCATCCCTTGGATCGCACCTTCAATAAGCTGATCTCCATCCACCTTTTCCACATATTGATTAATAATTAACGAATAAGCTTGTTCAACTTTTTCCCATTCGACTGCCTCGTTTTTACTACGCTCTTCCTGTCCTGCATCAGCATCCTTTAGACTTGTCCCGTACACACCAGCAACAAGTCCAATCATAATGGAAACGACAATCGCGAGTGAAAATGTCCATTTTTTCTCCATCGTATTCCCCTTTTCTGCCCTCGTATGTAGTTCACTATATGAGATGCTACGGAAAATTATGATGAAAGCATACGTTGCTTTCTAAAATGAACAATTATTTTCAAAAGTTTCATTCTATCTATGAAAATGGGTCATTTATCTTCGAATTTATTCATTTATCGATTATTCGACAAATAGAGATGTGCTTCAGAGCACAAAGAGAGCTGTCCCAAGTAGGACAGCTCCTTTACCTAACCAATATTAATAAGATACATAGTTTAATGGATTCACAGCATTTGATTTAGATACATTCCAAGGCCCTTTATGTACTTCAAAATGTAAATGCTGACCATAAGAACGACCTGTGTTACCCATGTAGCCAATTTGTTCACCTTTTGCGACTACTTGTCCCGAGCTAGCTTGTCGAGAGCTCATATGCGCATAGACAGTCGTATATAATTGACCATCAATAGAATGCGAGATGAAAACAACGTTACCATATGAATCAGAGTAATAGGAACGGCTCACTACACCATCTGCAGCAGCAACAATTGGTACTGTTCCGCCTGCAGCAATATCAATCCCTGCATGTTGCTTGTTCCAACGTGGTCCCATTTGAGAAGTCACCACTCCTGCTGACGGACGTGTAAAGGTACCTGATGAAACAGGAACAGTCTGTACAGAGGAAGCAGAAGCAGATGATGATGATGATGATGACGAAGATGAGCTGCTACGTTCTGCTGCAGCTTTAGCTTCGGCTGCTTTAGCTTCAGCTTCTCTACGCTTCGCCTCTTCGGCTGCTCTTTTACGTGCAGCTTCTAATTCTGCTAGACGATTTTCTTCTAATGTAATAGCCTCTTGAATAGCCTTTTCTTGAGCAGCTAAATTCGCTTGTTCCTCTTCAAGACTTACTTTATACTCTTCTGCATGTTCTTTTTGCTCTTTAATCTTTTCCATTAAAGCTGCTTTTTGTTGCTTTTGCTGAGTTTGCTGAGCTTCCATTTCTTCCAACTCAGCTTTCATATTTTCTAAGTTTGCTAGTTTTTCCTTAACGGCTGCTTGCTTCACTTCAAGCTCTTTTTTATCTTGTTCATGCTGCTCTAAAATTTCACGGTCTGCCTCAGCAATCGTCGCAACTGCAGCCAAACGATTAAACAAATCAGTAAAATCTGCCGAACCAAATAACACTTCTAAATAATTAATGCTTCCCCCTGATTCCTGGAAGGAAACGGCACGCTCTTTTAAAATTTCATCTCGTGCAGCAATTCGCTCTTTTAATAGATCAATTTCTACTTGTAATGCTTTGATTTCTTCATTTGTTTCTTTGATTTCTTTATTTTTTTGCTGGATTTTCTCTGTCGTTGTTTGCAATTTTTCAGAGATTTCTACTAATTGTTCTTCTACTGTTAACTGCTTTTCTTGCAATTTATTAATTTTTTCCTCTGTTTCATTTAAATCCACTTTCACATCAGATTGCTGTTCTTGAACTTTTTCTTTCTCTTGATTCAACTGATCAAGACTTTCCGCATATGCTGTCGGAATCGTCATTACACTACTAATCCCAAGAGCAAGCACAGCATGGAGCGCGATGAGTTTCTTCTTCATCTACTGCATTCCCCTTTCTTTTCCCGACACCTGATTTAGGTCAGGCTTCTCTATCTATTCGGCTGAAAAAAGAAGATTTAACAAGCCCTATACTTTCAAAAACTTTCTAACAGACGTTAAACTTCCCCACATACCAATGACCGCTCCAATCAAGAGCATAATTAAAGATACTTGGAAAATAAATGTACCTGCTGGTAGCAATTCAACAAACTTCACCGTAATTTGCGGTGCTGCATAGTCATATAACTTCGAATACAGCGAAGCAATGAGCGCAATAGGAATGATAGAACCTAAAATACCTAACCATAATCCTTCTAGGAAAAACGGCCAGCGAATAAAAGAATTCGTCGCCCCTACTAATCTCATAATTTCAATTTCTCTACGTCTCGCAACAATCGTTATTTTAATCGTATTAGAGATTAAGAACATCGCTGTAAAAAGAAGACCTACAATTAACACAATCCCTATGTTTCGAGATACTTTTACAAAATTAAATAATGTTTCAACATAACCTTGTCCATATTTAACACTTTGAACGTATTCTATTTTTTCAATTTTTTTAGCAACTTTTATAACATCCTCTGGCGTCTTTGTTTTAATCACAAATGCATCACGCAGTGGATTATCTTGTTCAAATGGTTCAAAAACCTCACCATTTTCACCTAAATCATCAATTAAATTATCAAGCTCATTCTCTTTGTTTGAAAATACGACTGTATCCACTTCAGAAATAGCTTCAATTTTATGACCAATGGCTGTTTTCGTCTTAGAATCAGCCGCGTTGTCTACATATACTTTCATTTCGACATCATTCTGCACATTATCAGCAATATGATTTAAATTCATCATAATAACTAAAAATACACCGACCAACAATAACGTGACAGTTACCGCACTAATCGAGGCAAACGTCATCCAACCATTTCGGGCAATGCTTTTAAAGCTCTCACGGAAATGACGTCGTAGCGTATTAATTTTCATACCCGTACTCCCCTCGCTGCTCATCACGAACAATTCTGCCGCCTTCAATCGCAATGACACGATGCTTCATATTGTTCACGATGTCTCTGTTATGCGTTGCCATCAGGAGTGTCGTTCCTCGTCGATTAATCTCTTCAAAGATGTTCATAATATCCCATGACGTTTCCGGATCAAGATTCCCTGTTGGCTCATCGGCAATCACCACTTTTGGCGTCATTAACAATCGAGCGGGCAATCGCCACACGCTGCTGCTCTCCACCAGAAAGTTCGGTTGGTAGCATCCGTGCTTTACTCTTAATCCCTACAAGATCCAACACTTCCATAACCCGCTGTTTAATTTCAGAAGGATGCTTCTCGATCACTTCCATCGCATAAGCTACATTTTCAAACACTGTATATTTATCTAGTAATTTAAAATCTTGGAATACCATACCAATATTGCGGCGGAACAGAGGTACTTTCGAATTGCGAATGCTAGGAAGGCTAATACCATTAACAATAATGTTTCCTTTAGAGGGCTTTTCTTCACGATACATCATCTTAATAAATGTTGATTTACCTGCACCACTCGGCCCTACAACATAAACAAATTCGCCGGGCTTAATTTTTACATTTATGTTATTTAACGCAATTACACCATTCGGATATGTCTTAGACACATCGATCATTTCAATCATAAAAATTAACCACCCAATCACCTTTTAAATTCTAATAAATTATGCCAATTTTCGACAAAAAAACAACGTGTATACGTAACTCTTTTGATTACTCACACATTATATCATCAAACCTTGACAAATTAATCAAGAATATATTACAGTTTGATTTCAATACAGATGCAAATGTTAAGATTTTTAATACGCATACAAAAAGGATATGCCTGTGAAGACATATCCTAATCTAGCATTTAACTAATGTATATAAAAAGACATAAAAATACCTGACCTCTTTTCAAAAGAGTCAGGCATTTCCTTTATTTTTTAGTAGCGAGCCATTCAGACATTTGAGCGGTTTCACTTTCATCTAATAATCCACCAGGCATACCGCCTTTACCCTCTTTTAAAATTGTTGCAATTTCATCCTCAGATAATCTTGTACCAACTTTTGTTAAATCAGGAGCACCGCCACCTGCTAAATCTTGTCCATGACAAGCAGAACATTTATTCTCATATAATTTCGCAGCATCTCCAGCATCTACTGTCGTCGTTTCATTTTCACTGTTTGAAGAAGTATCTTTGTTCAGCGCTATCATCCGCTCCGCCACATGCAGCTAATACTAGTGAAGTTCCCATTAATAATGCTAGTAATTTCTTTTTCATCATAGTCCCCCTAAGTAAGAAAATTTTACCTCTCTTTCCATTATAACAAGTTTATTGTAGTTTGAAACCCTCTCCAAGCACTTCGGTAGCATCTGTTACAATCACAAATGCCTTTGAATCAACAAGCTTCACTAATTGTTTTAATTTAGTGAATTCAGATTGCTGCACCACACACAGTAAAATTGGGCGAATATCATCTGTATAACCACCTACCCCTGATAGTCTCGTAACGCCGCGGTCCAGCTCATGTAGGATAGCATGCCTCACCTCAGCCTCCTTATTCGTAATAATGAGAGCCAACTTCGAATGATGAAAGCCAATCTGCACAAGATCAATCGTTTTACTTGTCGCATACAAACTAATTAATGCGTATAACCCTTTTTCTATATCAAATACAAGTGCAGCACTTAACACAATAAGTCCATCAATCAATGCCACACAGGTCCCTAACGACCAATGCGTATATTTATGAATAATTTGCGCCGCTAAATCCGTTCCTCCCGTTGATGCTTTACCTCGAAACACAATACCAAGCGCAATTCCAACCATAATTCCACCACAAAGCGCTCCAAGCAAGGCATCATTTGTCCAAGGCTCCCAATTTCGCGTTAAAAAAACGACAAACGGCAAAAATATCGTTCCAACAAGGGTCTTCACACCAAACTGCATCCCTAACACTAATAAACCTGCAATAAACAACGGAATGTTAAAGGCCCATTGCACATACGCTGGTTCTAGTCCAAGCGTTTGTGACAAAATCGTACTAATTCCGCTCACCCCACCTGAAGCAATTTGATTCGGCAATAAAAATACATTAAAAGCAATGGCCACTAAAGCCGAGCCAATTAAAACAAAACTATATTCGATTAATTTTGCAATGAGTGGATGCTTTGGTTTATGCTTTCGCTTTCTCATGCTAGTTCCCCCTCGGTTGTTGAAAAATGTTGATTTCACTTTATGAATTAGTATTTAACCGAAAGTAGTATAGCATCCGTAAATGACAGCTTGATAACGTGGTAAAGAGCAAGCTTGATTTTGAATTGGCAAGATTTTTATATGAATTGGACAGATTAACAAGCAAATTGGCATGATTATTTAATGAAATTGGACAGATTCCGGACTGAATTCGACAGATTTTATAAATAAGGCGGCGATCGGGAGGCCAATTGACGGGAAAACGCATTCTCCCAAAACAAAAAAAGCTGATTCCAAAAGGCATACACCTTTTAAAATCAGCTTCAAAAACTTATAATTTGGAACGCAAGTAAGCGTCGATAAACATATCAAGATCCCCGTCCATTACGGCTTGAACGTTACCTGTTTCCGTTGACGTACGATGATCTTTCACCATGGAATATGGATGGAACACGTAAGAACGGATTTGGCTTCCCCAGCCAATTTCCTTTTGTTCACCGCGAATTTCATCTAATTCTGCTTGTTGTTGCTCTAATTCACGTTGATATAATTTCGATTTCAACATGCTCATCGCTGCTGCACGGTTTTTAATTTGTGAACGCTCGGATTGACACGTTACAACAACCCCTGTTGGAATATGAGTAATCCGTACCGCTGAGTCCGTCGTATTAATATGCTGACCACCAGCACCCGTTGCACGATACGTATCAATTTTTAAATCTTCCGTTCGAATATCAACTTCAATCGTATCATCGAATTCTGGCATAACTTCACAAGAAACGAAAGACGTGTGGCGACGACCTGATGAATCGAAAGGTGAAATACGCACTAAACGGTGCACGCCTTTTTCCGCCTTCAAATAGCCGTATGCATTATGTCCTTTAAAAAGCAGTGTCACACTTTTGATTCCAGCTTCATCACCTGGTAAATAATCGAGCGTTTCCACTTTAAATCCTTTTTTCTCGCCCCATCTTGTGTACATACGAAGCAGCATAGAGCCCCAGTCTTGTGACTCTGTTCCACCCGCACCAGGATGTAATTCTAAGATGGCATTATTTTTATCATATTCTTCACTTAATAAAAGCTGAAGCTCAAAGTCATTCATTTTCTGCACAAGAGCTGTAATTTCTTCTTCCAGCTCCGCCTGTAATTCCTCATCGCTTTCTTCTTTAACGAGCTCATATGTGACATCCAGATTTTCATATGCTTCTGTCATTTCAGCTAATTGATTGACCGATTCCTTTAACGCATTCGCCTCATTAATAACCGTTTGCGCTTTTTGCTGATCATTCCAAAAGTCTGGATGTGTCATATCATTTTCAAGCTGTGCAATTCGTGCCTCTTTTTCTTCTAAGTCAAAGAGACCCCCTAAAGTCCGCTAATCGCTTAGCTGTATTCTCAAGACTATGTCTAATTTCCGCTAAATCCATTTTCTTCACCTCATATGATTTGTCAAACGTATAGATGTTCCTCATAAAACTATATGAAAAAAACACAAGATACGCAAATAAAAAATGAAAAGAGGCACCACGCTAGGTCCTCTTTTCTGTCTACACTTATACTAAATTCCCATGACAGTTTTTATATTTCTTACCGCTTCCGCATGGACAAAGAGCATTTCGTCCCACATCCTCTTGCTTACGAGCAGGTTGCTTTTTCACCTTGCCGCCTTCTTCCTCTTTTGGGTTAACGGCTTGGCCTTTCATCACTTCTTGACGCTCTAAATTTTGACGGATTTCCGCTTTCATCATATAACGAGTCACATCATCCTCCATCGCAGCAACCATCTCTTCGAACATCGCAAATCCTTCTTGCTGATATTCACGAAGCGGATCGATTTGACCATATGCGCGAAGGTGAATCCCTTGACGCAATTGATCCATCGCATCGATATGATCCATCCACTTACTATCCACTGCACGAAGCACGATTACTTTTTCAAACTCACGCATTTGCTCAGGAGATAATTCCGTTTCTCTTTCATCATAGCGCTGTACCACTTTTGCATAAATAAAATCAAACAATTCCTGTGCATTTTTGTCAGCCAATTCCTCCGCAGTCAATACACCCTCAGCCAGTAGATTGCCATTCACATAGTCAAGTAGACCTTGTATATTCCACTCCGTTTCATCACCTACTGGAGCAAATCCAGCAATACTTCGTTCAATAGAAGAAGACATCATTTTCTCAACAATTTCACGAAGATTTTCACTTTCTAACACATCAAAACGCTGTTTATAAATAATTTCCCGTTGCTGACGTAACACATCATCGTATTGCAACAATTGTTTACGCGCATCAAAGTTATTACCTTCCACTCGTTTTTGCGCAGATTCAACCGCTTTGGAAACCATTTTACTTTGGATTGGCTGTGTATCATCCATGCCGAGCTTAGCCATCATCGCCTTCATATTATCTGAACCGAAACGACGCATGAGCTCATCTTCCATCGAAAGATAAAATTGTGTAATCCCCGGATCTCCTTGACGACCAGAACGTCCGCGAAGCTGATTATCGATTCGACGGCTCTCATGACGCTCCGTACCAAGCACCGCAAGACCACCAACCTCTCTCACACCTTCACCAAGCTTAATATCGGTACCACGCCCTGCCATGTTCGTCGCGATGGTAACCGCACCTTGATTACCGGCATTCGCAATAATTTCTGCTTCTCGCTCGTGATTTTTCGCATTCAATACGTCATGACGAATTCCTTTTTTAGATAAATACTTCGAAATAATTTCCGACGTTTCAATCGCCACCGTACCAACAAGAACCGGTTGTCCCTTTTTATTGACGCTCGTGCAATTTCTTCTACAACCGCACGGAACTTTCCATCCATCGACGCATAAATTAAATCCGCACGGTCATCCCGAATAATGTCGCGATTCGTTGGAATGACAATAACATTCATATTATAAATATTGCGGAATTCCTCTTCCTCCGTTTTCGCGGTACCAGTCATCCCAGACAATTTCTCATACATCCGGAAGTAGTTTTGGAACGTAACCGTTGCTAGCGTCATACTTTCATTTTGAATATCGACGCCTTCTTTTGCTTCAATCGCCTGATGAAGTCCATCACTATAACGACGTCCCTTCATCAAACGGCCAGTGAATTGGTCAACAATCACAATTTCACCATCTTGCACAACGTAATCGACATCCTTATGCATCGTAGCATGTGCCTTTAGCGCTTGATTAATATGATGATTAAGCGATACATGAGTAAGATCAAATAGATTATCGATATTAAATCCTCGTTCCGCTAAATTGATTCCTTCTTCCGTTAGCTGTACACCTTTTGTCTTTTCATCATACGTATAATGAGTATCTTTTTGTAACGTACGAACAAAGGCATTAGCTTGAATGTATAATTGCGCAGATTTTTGCGCAGAACCCGAAATAATCAATGGCGTTCTCGCTTCATCAATTAAAATCGAGTCGACCTCATCGATTACGGCGTAATGCAGTGGTCGCTGCACCATTTGTTCTTTATACAGAACCATATTGTCACGTAAATAGTCAAATCCAAGCTCATTATTTGTGCTATATGTAATATCTGCATGATACGCAGCTTGTTTCTCTTCTTTTGACATACTATTCAAATTCAAACCGACTGTTAAGCCCATAAATTCATAGAGCTTACCCATTTCTGTCGCATCACGATGTGCCAAATATTCATTGACGGTCACGACATGAACGCCCTTGCCTGTCAATGCATTTAAATAAACCGGTAGCGTAGAAGTTAAGGTTTTCCCTTCCCCCGTCTTCATCTCCGCAATATTCCCATCATGAAGGGCCGCTCCCCCCATTAATTGAACGCGGAACGGAAACATCCCAAGTGCCCGCTTAGCACCCTCACGTACAGCCGCAAATGCTTCTACAAGCAAATCATCCACTGTTTCCCCATTTTGATAGCGCTCTTTAAACTCTGCTGTTTTCTCGCGCAATTGCTCATCCGTTAAAGCTTCCATCTGCGATGCCAAAGCTTCAATTTGATCAGCCGTTTTCTCCAAACGCTTAATCTCACGCTTATTCGGATCAAACACTTTGTTCAATATATTAAGCATTCAAAAACGCTCCTCTTTTTAAAATAAAGTAAGCAGAAAACCAACCTTTTACAAAAACTAAACTACTATTAATCTTACCACTTCTATTCTACACGTACAACTTCATGTAACTGTAAAATCAATGGCGAAACGACTCAAATATTTCATACATTTCCAATGGAGACTCCTGTTGAATATTGATAAAATAGGAAATAAGCTGTAATATAAATAATGAACGTTTTTTTGATACAGTATGCTAATTCAAGTGTTGGGGCTAACTTGTGAACGGTCTGTGCCCCACAAATCAATTCATATCTAGACTACTCATTACTTTTTTCGATACTCTAGATGTTTATAGATGAGGAACAAACCCCTTACATCTGAGTCCGTTCCCAGAAAATGTTTTAGGATGTGGTTAACTTATGATCGGCGAGCGCGTTAAAAAGCTTCGTGAAGAAAAGAAAATGTCAATGACCGAATTAGCTGAGAGAGCTGGAGTCGCAAAATCCTATTTAAGCTCACTCGAACGAAATTTACAAACAAACCCTTCCATCCAATTTCTCGAAAAAATAGCTATTGTCCTCGGCGTTCCCGTTGATGTGCTCCTTTTTGATGAACTGAAACGAGACACTCTTGATTCAGAATGGGTCAAAATTGTAGAAGAAGCGATGAAATCAGGCGTATCTAAACAGCAATTTAGAGAATTTATTGAATTTAATAAATGGAAAATTAGCAAAGAAGAGTAGTTTATCTTAGCCTGCTTGAGAGACAAAAAAGACCAGAAAAGAAATCATCTCTTGATTTTTTCTGGTCCGGTTATTCATCTATCTTTCTCTCTACAGTTGTCTCAACTAATTCGTTCGTAGTGACCGCTTCATTCAAAAAGAGACTAATCGCTTCTTTTTGAATGCCCATATTTCGTGCCTCCATAATTAATTGTACCCACTCTTGATCTAACTCCTCTTTCTCCACATCTTCCCCCCCTAAAGCACTACCTAATATTTCAGAGTCATTAGTTAGAGGCTACCTAAGACCTGTGCCTTTTCTATCTATTTTTCTAGAAAAATGCTAAAACAAACTCATCTGAAGTAATTCTTTATACTAAATAATACACTAATATTTTACATTTTTCTGTCGCTTATTAACGAAATTTTCTAAAAATTTTTCGACAAACTTCGCAAACCATCCATTCTTTCATAAGCAGCTACAGCTTGTCTTTTATAATACAGTGGACTGATAAATCTGTTGTTGTACAATGGCATTAAATGCCCGCTGCCCTGTTAAATCTTCGCTGCAATACGGACATACCCAACTTCCCTGATTGCAACTACTATACGAAGACCTATGACATCTATAGCAAATCTTTTGATACAATCGACTCAGCCACCTTTCACTTATTCTATGATCAATTCATCCGATGTAAAGTTCTTAATAATGAGCATTACACTAAGTATAAGTTTATTTTCATAAATTTGGAAATAATAACAACTATCATTTTATGAGAAAAATAGTGACTTTTCGTTTTTATTCAACAGTTTACTCTTATATTCTTATTTTTCTGAATTTTTTAATTAAATCTAGCATGCAGTGAAAATAGTTTAGAAACAGCACAAAAAGAGCTACTGATTATTCATCAGTAACTCTCTTCTTTTCGTTCTTTATTCAGTTTGGTTCAATTAATCCGTAACGACCATCTTTACGACGATACACAACATTTGTTGTATTTGTATCAGCGTTTGTATAAACGAAGAAACTGTGACCTAGCATGTTCATTTGTAGAATCGCTTCTTCACTATCCATTGGTTTTAAGTCGAAGCGTTTATTACGAACCACTTCAAGTTCGTCTTCTTCTACTTCTTGAGTAGCTGCATCTTGAGCTATAGCAAATACTTCACCAGTTGCTCCATTAAAGCGTGACTTACGATTAATTTTCGTTTTATGTTTACGAATTTGGCGCTCTAGTTTATCAACAATTAAATCAATCGCTGCATACATGTCAGCGTTTTCTTCTTCGGCGCGAAGAACCAAATTCGGCATTGGAATTGTCACTTCTACCTTAGATGTATTAGTAGTACGTACTTTCAAGTTCACGGATGCATTTGCATCTGGAGTGTTACTAAAATAACGTTCAAGCTTACCTAAGTTTTTTCTCTACGTATTCACGAATTGCTGGAGTTACCTCGATGTTTTCACCACGTACGTTGTAGTTCATAAGAAAGTCCTCCTTTGGTTAAGACTATACAACAATATTCTACAAACCACTTCCAAATTCCTCTTAAATCCGCTAAACAAATATGTCGAATTTATGAAGAACTTACTGGAATTGGAGAGAAAGGAATAATTTCCTTCTCTAATGCTAGTATATCAGACTTTTCTGACAAATGAAAATAAAAGGATGAAAAAAAGACCGCTTAAAATGAAAGCGGTCACAGGATTGTCATAGATTGGAGAGCTTGTAATAAATCGATTGCTCTCCTATTTTCGTTTATCATAAAATATTCCATCAATAGCTAGAGATTCATAAGGATTCGTATATTTTTGATTTGATTTTTTTTGAATATGAAGCTGTTTGATATCTTGTCATGATTTCCAGTTTTTGTTTTTGGAGTAGGTGCTCCACCTGTTGATTAAGTTCTACTAACTGCTTACCTAGCTCTTGTTCTTGTTGGGAAAATGGTGGTTGAATCGACTTTAATAGTTCTTCTCGCTGATCAAGTAAGTTTTGAATCTTTTCAATTTGAACATCACGATCCAGTTTGTCTTGTTTCAAAAGTGCAATCAATTGATTCGTTGTTTCATAGAAGTGCTTGAATGGCTTCCATTAAGCTTGCCCACTATTAGAAAATTGCTGTTGTCGATTCAATTGAATAGCTTCCTTCCACGTATCACGAAGCTCTGTTACAAAGCCTTCTACCTCTTCTAAAATAGCAAGATCACTTTTTACATTTGCTTCTACTAATCGACGATGTAAGTAATCATACATCACCATTAATTCCTTTGAAACTTTAATATCCATATTTAACGTCACCATAAATTCATGAATGATATTTTGAGCTTTAATTAAGTTTGTATTTTTTGCTTCTACATTTCCATCATTAATTGCTTTTTTAGCAAGCGTAATGAACTTTAAGCAACCATTATAAAGCATTAATGTTAATTCTCCTGGTGATGCTGTATTCACTGAGTTTTGTTTGATAAGATTGATATGGATTATTCATTGCCATGATTTAATCATCCTTTCTAATATTCCTTAGCTAGAAAAATAAGACATAAAGATGCACTTTGACTATTTGCCTTTTTAATCGCTTTTTCCATGGCTGTAAATTGTTTATAATAACGATTTTCAAGATGCAGTCATTCGTTGTTCAAAAGACTGAAATTTTATCTTCATAATTATCTAATAAACGTACCTAACGTAAAGGTATTATTTACAGATGATGCTGTTTTACCAGCTTTTTCACCTATATCTGTCATTGCTGATTTCAAGATCTGCTCTTAATCTTCTAGCAACTCCTTGTTCACCTAGACTAGTATACTTTCCATTATCATCCTTCTGACCATCAGCCATAAATAGATTCATAAATTCCATTAGGATCTTCAGCAATAGCTGCTCGAAGCTTTGTCTTCATCAATTTCCAGCTTCCCACCATCTTGATAAACATTAGTCGTTGCAATTCCAATTTTAGCTAAATTACCAAAAGATGTATTATTAACAGCCGTATAAATCGATGTTCTCATTTTTGTAAGCAGACTACTTAATGTCGAATCATTTCGTAAAGTTCCTTTTTTTGCTTTTTCTTCCCAAAGCTTAATTTCATCTTCCTTCATATCTTTCTTTTGAGCATCTGTTAATGGAGGAAAATCAGTATTTTTCTTTTCAGAAATTTTGTCTGAAATATTAGCAATTAAGCCATTATAGCTATCGACAAATTTCTTAATTGTGTCATAAATCGCATCTACATCTGGTGTTGAAGAAAAAGTAACTGGATCTGTAGCTGTTTTTTTTTAAGCGTAATTTCTGCACCATTGATTGTGAAAGTGTTGGAAGATCTGTTCAATAGTTAGACCATTATAGTTCAAAGTTAGCATTTATCCCTGCTGATTCACCAGCTAACAGCATTGTACATTAGTATTATCTATCTGCAGTCCATCTTCAATAATAGTTGTAAATAATGCTGTACCCAGATCCTGCTCAATTGAATTTCAGAATCTCCATCTGTTATATCACCTGTATTCTTAGCTGTAATGGAAAATTTTTATGTTGTTCATCAAAAAAAACAGTAACCCCAGAGTTTGCATTAATTTTATTAATAACACTTTCTAATGTATCTGTTCTGTAATTGTATAATATGTAACCATTTATCACGGTACCATCTGTATTTTACTTGTCAAATCCACCATCTTTATTAATTGCTCTTAATTGTAATTGTTTGTACCGACAACCTGCATCTAATATCCTGATAATGTTTTTGTTGAATCACTTATTACCGATGTTGATCCATGTACTAATCATCGTTGCCGCACTTGCAAGCTGAGTTACATCCTTAATCGTCCCTGAAAAATCACTCGTTGAATTAACATTTTTAACAGAAACTGCATCTGAATCTGATACTGTTACTGTCTTTTTATTAAAGGAAGCTTGTTTACCAATTCCATCTCAAATATAGCGTATCTAATTCTGATAAGGCCGTATTCATCGTCCGATAATCATCACGTTGCCATTCGGTATAGGTTTTCTTTTGATAAAGCTTATCTAATGGAACTCGTTCTGCTTTCATTAATTTTGTAACAATTGTCATCAATGTCCATTCCACTGGCTAAACCACTAATTCGCATTACCATACAATCACCCTCTTATATTTTTTTATCTACCATAATACCGACAAATTCAAGTCATTGTTGCATAAAAATCCAGTAGTTTTTTAGAAGGAATCTCTCTAATTGTTTCATCTGTTTGATCATCCACTACTTTGACATAATACTCATCTAACTTTTCATGATACTCAAAATGAATAGAAGTATGTGTTGGTTGTAAAAATTGATTTAAACCTTCTACCATCTCTTGTACCTTTTCTTTACTAACTGTTTGTTGATCTATTTTGAGTCTGCTCCATTTTTGTCATAGATTCAGCTTGATTCTGTTCCATTTTGATTATATATGATTTATTCCCTCTGAGATAGCCGTTCTAAGCTGTGGGGAAATAATATGTGTAGAAAGTACGTTCTAGCATCACACTCGCCTCCGATATCTGTTTAATTACTTTTTATATCGGTAAAAATTGAACTGTGTTAAGTAATTAGTAAATCCATTAAGTATATAGATTAATTAACATTCCTTTAATTTCACCAACAAGACCTAGGATATCAAGACCTTTTTTCTCTTTATCTAACACTTCATTCGTTAGATCAATCAATTTTTTATCGACTTCTTTAACAAGCTTATATACTTTTGTAGAACCACGTTGATTAAAACCACGATGTTCCGTTAGCTCAAGACCATTTTTAATCGCATCTTCCATAAAATCTTTGACCATTTTTTTATATTTACGTAAATTTTCAACAGATTGATTTTCCGCAAGCTTTTTTCCTTGCGTTTCAATTTCCGCTACTTTTTTCGTTAATCGATCATACGTTGTCTCATTTCGCTTCTGACCCATAATCGATTGAAATTGAATTGAATCCTTGGCTACTTCTTCTTTTGATTGTACTTGTCCTAGTGTTGCTTTATTAATACGTTGAACGTCCATTTATCATCACCTATATAGTAATAGATTGAAAAAGGAGAGGAACCTCGAACCTCCCTCTCCTTTTCTTAGTATATTTATTGTAATCGATTATTTTAATAATTGTAACACGCCTTGAGGCATTTGATTCGCTTGTGCAAGCATCGCTTGAGCAGATTGAACAAGAATATTATTTTTCGTATAAGTTGTCATTTCTAATGCCATATCTAAATCACGAATACGTGATTCAGAGGCTGTTGTATTTTCCGACATATATTTTAAGTTATCAACTGTATGCTCTAAACGATTTTGAATCGCCCCCATACGAGAACGTTCAGCTGAAACACGTTGAATCGCATTATCAAAGGCAGTAATAGCTGCTGCTGCATGTTCGTGAGTAGATACATCTATTGTACGTTGTACTGGAGTATTTGAAATACCATCGTTTGCTTGTGCTACTGACGTATACCATACTTCTGAAGTAGTTACACCATCTGACAATGTAATTTCCGTACCTCCGTTTGCACCAGTAGTAGTAGGAGTACCATCAAAACTAATATTAAGAGCTGTGGCCTTCATATCTTTTATTTCTAATGACACAGTTTGCCCTTGATTTGCACCAATTTGCATCACAGCAGCACTACTACCTGCTAAATCACCATTCAATAACTTCTTCGTATTAAATTCAGTTGTATTAGCAATTCGATTAATTTCATTCGTTAATTGATTAATTTCTTGTTGAATAGCATCTCGATCTACTTCTGTATTCGAATCATTTGCTGCTTGAACAGCTAATTCACGCATACGTTGTAAAATATCATGTGTAGAAGATAACGCACCTTCTGCTGTTTGAACAAAGGAAACAGCATCTAATGCATTTCGCTCTGCCATATCAAGACCACGAATTTGTGAACGCATTTTTTCAGAAATAGCTAGACCTGCTGCATCATCTGAAGCACGATTAATACGAAGTCCAGATGAAAGCTTTTCTAAGACTTTTTGCTGTGTTAGAATTGTTTACTGCTAAATTTCTATAGGCATTTAATGCTGAAATATTATGATTAATTTTCATTTATTACGCTCCTCTATATCATTTATTGATTTATTCTCATAATGCTAGATTCATAAGCTGCTACTTTTTTATTGATTTTTTGTACTGGATTTGGCGTCTTTTTCATCGCTATATTCCAAGCCCCTGCTATTTCACCAATAATTTTAAGTACACCTTGAATTTTTTGTTTATCTTTTTTTAGGTTTGCTTCTATTAATTCACTTGCCATAAAGTTATATAAAGTATCTAATTGTTCAGCAATCGGACCTGCCTCGTATTTTAAACCGACACCTAGTCGATGGAGAATATCATTTGCTTTTTGTAGTTTTTTGTTTGCTTCTATATAATTTTGCTCATCGATGAAAACGATGGCTGATTCTAAGTTTTCCATTAATCCTTCATACAAAAGGGCTGTTAATTCTTGTGGTGTTTTGTTATAAATAATTTCTTCTGTTAGAAATTCCACTTTTATATCTCCACCTTTTTACTTCGCTATTATAATTATCGGATTATGATAATAAGTTTTAATAGCTTCGATCAAGTTCTTCCAATAATATTAAAATTTCCGCAATCACTGCATATAGCTGTGGCGGAATCGATTCACCAAGATCAATATTCAATAACGTACTTACTAAAGATTCATCTTCTTGCATTTGAATATTATTTTGTTTAGCAAGTTCCATAATTTTTTGAGCAACATGTCCCGTACCATGTGCCACAACTGTTGGTACAGCACCTTGCTTATCATCATAACGAATGACCGCCGCAGTGGGACCACTCATCTTTTTTTTATTTTTTTGATTAACATACAGTGAATTCATCATATTGAAAAATCATATCCCTTTTCAGTAAAAGTAGGAGTTAATTCAACCGCATTTTTTTCTTCCTCAATTGTGCTCGTCTTTTCTTTTTGTTCATGTAAAGGCTTTACACTCATAGCATTAAGATTGTAACCAATCTCTTTAAAACGTTCTTGCGTGATTTCTGTTAAACCTGCTACTTTTTCATCTATTTTGTCTTTATTGCTTCTAAACGATAAGGCTCACATTTTTCTCAGAAGAAGATAGATGAACACCAATATCCCCTAATTTTTTCGTTTCTAGAACAAAGTAAATACTACAGTTCTCCCAATCTACTTTGTCGCCATCTTTGCGAGAATTCACATAAATTTTGATATTTTCCACTTGCTTTTCCATTAAATAAGGAAGCTGGAAAAATAAATTTTGCATACCTGAAGAATCTTGTTTATTTAGAAGCTGCTGACCTGTAATATTATTGACAGCTTGCTCTACTTGTTGCATTTGCTGTGGCTTCAAATCATCATTCTGCATCATTTTCATTAGAGCTGCTTTTACATTTTCATTTTGTTGCTGATCAACTGGAGCACCTGACTTGGATACAAGTGAAAAACCTGCTTCATTTTCATGTGTTAATCCAAGCTTGCGAAGCGCTTCATACATTTGACGTGATGACGATTCACCGTTAGAAAAAGGTTGAACAGCTTGTTCAAGTGTATTAGCAATTTGCTTCGTTGAAGAAAAATTCTCTAAACCAAGCTTATCCGACACAAAATGCTTCACTTTTACATCAGAAGGCTTGAACATAATATTTTCAATGTTCGTTTTTACTTCTTTCACCAATTTGTTTGCCTCAGCAATTTCCCCTTTTGCGAGTAGCTTCTTAGCTTCTGCTAGCTGAGAGCTCGCTGAAAGCAATTTCTTTTCTGTCGACATATCGGTATATAGAAGAAAATCACTTTTTAAAATCGCATTATCGAGTTTATGAATCGTAGATTCTAAGATTTGCTTCACATTTGCTTGCGGCATATATTTCGATTTTCCAGCATTTTTGAAACATTATCAAGATTTTTAGTAATCTCTCGTTTCAGCTGTTTAAAATCAATCGCCATTTGTGATAATTTTTTTGAAATTTCCGTTACCATCACATTTTGCGAATCCATTTTTAATGTTTGAATCGCTTCATTAATCGCATATTGCTCTGCTTGTGATAACGTATTGTCATTTGTACTAGGCTGCTGACTCATTGTATTTTGTTCGATTTTAGACAATGCATTAGAAATTTCTCGTCTTGCAGCTAATTCTCGACCTTGTTCCTCTAATTGCTGCGCTTTATGATGTGCTTGCTTTAGTTCTTCCGTATGTTCATTTGTAGGATGTTCCGCAAGTATTGCTGCTGTTTTATCTAACACCTTTGCTAATGATGGTTCTTTTTGTACATCTTTGATTAAATTTCGTACAGCATCTTCAAAATTTTTGTCTTTAGTAGCATTCATAGCTGACTGCAGAAGAAGCTTGCTTGTTCGGCTTTCATAGCATTCGCTGAAGTAACTGCCGGTTCTTCTGTTGCAGCTAATGATTGTACAAGCTGATTAATATGACCATGTTAATTGAATCCTCGCTTGTGCTACTAGACCAATTCCCTGAAGCTTTGTCGCTTCTTGAACCGCTTGCTGTAATTTTTCAATAGCTTGCTGTGGGAGTCCAGGTGTTTTCATTGCTTCTTTCGTTTGTTCAATTGCTTTCGTTAGATTTGGTTCTTGTGTCACTTTTTCTTGGACATTTCGTACAACCTCAACAGAACTTTTTGAACTTCCGCTATTTGCTGTAGCTTCACTTGTAGTTACATTTGAACTTGCGTTTTGCTTCTCAACCATCACTAAATTTTGAATAAGCTGTACTTTAGCATTCACAGATTGACCAGCTTGAGATAATCGTTTTGCCTGTGAAACACTATTTTCCAACGTTTTTTTACTCGTCTCATTTAGATTTGTATTTTTCAAGAAATCTTCAACAATCTTAATCGCCTTCGCTACATCTGGTTCACGTTGAACTTCTGTTCGAACAGTCGTAAGACTTTTTTCAGAAGTAGTTGATGAAGAACGACTTGGTTGATACTCAACTCCAAGTTCATCTAAAACAGATAATAAAGACTGAGATAACGGCTTACCATTTAATGCTTCATGCACCGATTTTAAGGTAATATCGGAAATAGCAATTTGTTTCTGTGCCATCATCCGCAGCGTATCCATTTTTTGTTCAGTTGTTCCCTTTCCATTTGTTAAAAACTCTTTAACAGCACTTATATTTTCCTTCGTAACAGTCATCCCTCGTGATGTAAAAGCCTTAATAGCCTCACTTACCTGAGAATCTGTATTTGAAGGAATAGCTTTGTTGTGATGAAGGAGTCGCTACACTTCTATCAGAAACTTTCACCGTATAGTTTCCTTCAGGCGTTTTACCTGTAATTTCAACGAAAACCTTTTCCTGTTCTGGAACCTTCCCTTCAAATGTAACGGTTGAAGTAGTTCCTTTCATAGACACAACAGCATCCTGATTATTCACTCTTTCTTTTACAGTCACCTGAAGTACATCGCCCACATTTGGTTGAGAAGAATTCGCTGTTATATTTGATGTCATTCTATGATTATTTTGAATTTGCATCTTAAACGCTCCCCGTTCTGATTAACCTACCTTTTGTATCGGCAGGAAATGAGGAATTTTCATGGGGAAATAGTGGGAATGGAGAGGAAATGATTGAATAATTAAAGATGTGTGAATGCGAAATGTCACAGTAACGTAAACCCTCACCAGAGGGATAAAGCAATACCTTTGTTAACCTGCTGTCTATGGAGAATGAGCCGGAATTTACTAAGTACTTCTCCTGTTTTACTACAAGGAAGATCCAACATACCTAATGATTTAGCGACTCGCTTTTTCTACTAATCACTAGACAAAATCTAAAAAATTTCGAAAATTGACTAGATAGAGAACAACCCAGCATGTAAAAAGTAATGTATAGGAATAAACGTTCCTATTTTATACTAATTATGATAAAATAAAGAAAAGATATTCCTATAAAGGGGTGAGTATTTTGTATTCTCTAACAGATGTACAATTCAATGTTCTCATAGCCAGTATTATAGGCGATGGTGAAATTACAAAGATCTATAAAAATAGCCGTAGACGAAATCATAGTTATCGTGAACATTACGGGATTTCTCAAGAGGATTATCGAAAGTGGAAAATCTCTTTTTTCAATGGTTTACTGTATTTAACTCCTAAAAGCTGTTCCGTTCGCTCCTCCTCACTGCCCTTATTTACTACATTGTATCCATATTTCTATATGGAAGATGGGACAAAACAAATTCCTTTATCACTATTAAAATCTTGCAACTTACCGCATTTCCTAGCAATCCTTTTTATGGATGATGGATCCCTAAGTATTTCACATCGTGTCAACCATCAAAAAAAACTCATCTACCTTTTACCCCATATTTTTTTATACTTGCAATGCTATTCACTGGATGAATTAATAACACTTAACCAACATATTAAAGAAACATTTGACATCACCTTTCACATAAGTGCTAGAAATGATGGGCAAGGCTTTATTCTAAAAACAAATTCTGTAAAAGAAACTTATCGATTCCTAGATATCATATTACCCGTAGCAACTTCATGTGATTCTATGTCTTATAAAACATCTTGGGAATATCGGTTTATTGAAGAAAAGCAAAAGTGGAACACTAAATTTCCAAAATATCAAGTAATATCTAGCAGTTCCGAACGATGGAAGCCTTATTCTGAAGCTGAAATTTCAAAATTAGTAGCTTTAAAAGAACAAGGATGGACCAATCAAAAAATTGCGGAATCTTTACAAAGAAGCTATTGGTCAGTGACCAACAAATGGAGGGATATTAAGAATTCATAATCAAATATCTCGCGAAGTACAGGAGTTTTTCATGTGATTTCTCATTTAATGAAGAAGGTGATAACAACTTTATATCCTACTCATTATCTCATCATAAAAAACTGCACTTTTAATTGTTAGTTTTGTCTAGCACTTGGAGTGCAGTTCAATACTAGACTGCTTCTGAAAATTCCATTTACAATTTAAATCAATATTCCCACCCAAATATGGCTGAGCAGCGTATTGAATGGCCAGCTACATCACTCTGTACTCATCAACTTCTGAAAAGCTTCACCTTGTTGTTCTGCATTTCCCATTGCCATCTTCATAACTGACATCGAAGCTTGTTGCTGGACTTGCCTTGACTTAATGCCATTGACATTAATGCAATATCCACGAAAATCACCACCTTTCTCCTTTCTAATGGACAACAGAATGTAACTGCTTTTCTAAAAAATGAACTTCACTTTTCAATTCGTTCAATTGACCATTCAACTGTTCAATTTCTATCGGAGTAAGTTCATGATCGAGAGCGTATTGAGCTATCTTTTTCATTTCATAAAGCTTCATTTCTATCTCTTCTAAAATACGATCTTGTTCTTTACACCATTCAAGCTGTTGTTCAAGAAACTGTTTATGTTCCTGCTCTTCTTTATCCATTCGTTCCTCCTATCAAACAGCTTTTATATATGAAAAGAGACCCTAGCAAAACTAGAGTCTCTTTCATATCTAAAATTAACGAAGAAGTTGTAGAACTCCTTGTGGTTGTTGGTTCGCTTGCTTTGCGACTGTATCTTTCGATTACAGAATAGACTATATCTTCATCCATGTTTTTCATGGAGCTGGGCACTTCGAACAGCTTTTGCTGCCCTACGAGATTCATAGTCATAGCTTTCGCCTTAGACCGTATTCTCTAGTCGTTGAACCTTCTC
Organism: uncultured Bacillaceae bacterium; assembly: GCA_963790055.1. GTDB lineage: Bacteria > Bacillota > Bacilli > Bacillales > DSM-1321 > Peribacillus. The sequence continues at coordinate 65,443 of CAWBND010000013.1, read as the reverse complement.
CAGAGTTTCCTCACAGGAGCTTGGCTGCTGATTATCCATTGTTTCATCCTCATCATTTTCACACCTTCACGCTGACCGTTTCCAGTTACGTTGTGGTTGATGAAGCTTTAGGAAGTTCCAGCAATTCACCCAGTTATACTCTAGCTCGTTACCAAGCTAGACGCCCTTCTAATCAATTATCTCAAGAGTTGTAATACTCCTTGAGGCATTTGATTTGATTGAGCCAACATTGCTTGTGCTGCTTGAGAAAGAATAGAATTCTTAGTTTGTTCCATCATTTCTTTCGCCATCGTGCGAACATTTACTTTCATAAATGACTAGACTATATCTTCACCCTCTAGCAATCTAGTAGGGGTCGGGCACTTCGGATTCACAATGCTGATGGTCATTGTTTCACCTATGGATTTCATCATCATAGCTTTCGCCTTAGATGGTCTATCCTAGTCGTTGAACCTTCTCCACTCTTTCGAGACAGGAGCTTGGCTGCTGATTGCCCAATCTTTTCTTTTTTCAAACCATCACGCTTGTCGTTTCCAACTACGTTGTGGTAAGAAAAGCTCTAAGGGTTTTCCAGCAATTCACCCGATAATAATCACTAGCCGTTACCAGCTAGGACGACTGTGCTTGTCACTGCTTAAGCAGCTAAAGCATAATCTACGTCACGGATACGAGATTCCGCAGCAGTTAAGTTTTCAGAAGATGTATCCTAAGTTGTTAATTGTGTGCTCTAAACGGTTTTGAATTGCACCTAAGTTTAGAACGTTCAGCTGAAACTGTTTTAATAGCTTCGTCTAATTGTATTGTATAGCTGTTCCTGCTTAAGATTTAGTATCTACATGTCAATATTCATCTACACCTAAGTGTACTAGCTCTCATATCTTCAAATGTATACATTCATACGTTTGACCTTGCATTTGCACCAATTTGGAAGTCAGCACTGTCCACCAGCACTGTATGTTGAGCTTCTGTAGTACTTGCAATATTAGTAGCATTTGATGCTCCTCTTTCGAACTCATCTGCACTGTTCACTTCTAATGATAACCGTTAGCTTGACGCGTGCAGTATCACTGTTAAGCTCCAGCAGTTATCAACCTATTGCAGCTGCCGTTGTAGCTACAGAAGCTACTACCATGTCAGTTACTGACTACTGCATGCTAAAGTTCGTAATATCATTACATGCATTACTTGTAATAGTCAGCTAATATGTAAAATGCATGCTGTTATCTTGCTGTTCCATCAACAGTACCAAGTGCTGTCATGCATCACCATCTAGCAGTACTGAAGGTTATTACTGCAATATCAACTAGTGCAGTTAGCGTAGTTGCATCAGCATTTGCAGCAGTTCATTGACCATTAGTTAATACATTGACAGTAGTCTGTACCTTTGAACTGAACTTCAGAACACCCAGATTACCATTTAATAATTTTTTTGTATTGAATTCAGTTGTATTACCAATACGGTCAATTTCAGAAGTTAATTGATTAATTTCTTTTTGAATTTCTTTACGGTCATCTGAACTGTATTTGTATCATTTGCTGATTGAACTGCTAATTCACGCATACGTTGAAGAATAGAGTGTGTTTCATTTAATGCACCTTCAGCTGTTTGAATCAAAGAAATACCATCTTGAGCAGTTACGTAGAAGCTTGGTCTAAACCACGAATTTGTCCACGCATTTTTTCAGAGATTGCAAGACCTGCTGCGTCATCTCCAGCACGGTTAATACGAAGACCTGAAGATAATTTCTCCATTGATTTAGCTTGTGCATGCATTTGCATGTACCCAACTGACGATACGTGTTAAGTGCTGCGATATTGTGATTAATTCTCATTTTATTTTCCTCCTTGAGTGTTTGTAAGTTCCCACATCCATGTGGTTTATGTAGTTGAATAGTGAATAAGTCGGCCGCCTATATCACTATTCAACGTTACATATTTAATATCGACTCTTTTTACTAACTATTTAGTAAAAAAATTTATTTTTTTCGAAAAAATTCACTGAAATTTGTCAAAGTTTTGACTTCTGTGTTAAGCGCTTGGTTATTTTCCTGCTGAATCGAGAGATAGACTTCTTTTCGGTGGATGTCGATATGTTTTGGTGCATTGATTCCGAGTTTGATTTGTTCTCCTTCAACAGCTAAGTATGGTGATTTCAATGTCGTTGCCAATCATGATGGATTCGTTGAGTTTTCTAGTGAGAACGAGCATTTATTTGACCTCCTGTTTTTCTTGGACTGGAGGTTGGATAAAGGAATGACGAGTTGTGTATTGATCCGTCTTCATGATGTATTGTTTGCCTAGTTTGTTATTCATATTTAGAATAACAGGTGCTTGTAGATTAGCTGTGCTATCGTTCGAATGGTTCTCGGACGGTTAAAATAACGAATACAGCAACATCTTGTTCAGATTGAATATGTAGTTCATCGAGTACGTCTTGTGAAAGATCAACTTCATATGTTCGGAAACATGTCAAATGGATTCATCATAATAAAGGCTACTTCTTTTGTTGTTACTGATTGCAGCACGAAAAATGGTGTTTCATCTAATGGTAAGTAACGTGAATTTTTTTTCGTCTAAAAATCCTGGAATCCCGCTTTCAAATGTAAAAATATCTGTATCATTAATCTCTATTTCACCATGAAATTTTGTCTGAAATCTTCATTTTTATCACTACCCTTATTCATTAATAACATCTATTTGTAACGAATTCTTTTGACTTACGCTGACACTCACATCACCTGGTGTGTAGTCATGGATTGGCTTGTTAACTTGAACATCAATAATTGGCTTTTGTGTTTGAACATCAAACTGAACCTTTGCTTGTTCATAATGCATTTTGACACTGAAAGGTGATGGAATCCAGCCAAGTCCAGTCTGCTTTTGTGGAACGTGCGCTATTTTCTTTTGCATGAGCCGCTATCGGATTGCCGCCTCTTTCAATATGCATGAGGTCATCACCTTGTCGTGCTCGTCGTGCTAGACCTTCTAATGCTTTTTGCTTAGCCTTCCTGTGCATATTCTGCGGTACGCTGAGAAATCGGCTTAATATCCATCTGTGCCCATGCTTCCGATTGATCAATCGTTAGTTGACCAGGGGCCGATTTCATATTGACAATCGCTTGCGGCTGTTCAATCGATTGGATAGCTTTCGGCTGCTCGATTCGTTGAACAGGATCTGTCTATTTGGATACTCGTTTGAATAAATGTAGACTGCATTCTAATTTGTGGTAGCTGCATTTGCATCTCACCTCTTATTAAAAAAAGCTATCCATAAAGAATAGCTTTATCTTAGAAAATCAAGTAAACTGGTCTGAATAATTTTCGAACCGACACTTAGAGCAGCATTATGAACGCTTTCTTGAGTGGTGAAATTCAATAATGACTTTTTCCATATCGACATCTTCATTATTAGACAAGATTTTCTGAGCAATAACTTCTTGCTCACTAAGTCGATCTGCCATGAGATCAATTCGATTTTGTTTGGCTCCTACTTGCGCTTGAACATTAAGAAATTCATCAATGGTCTCATCTAAATCTCCAATTATATTGGTAATCGTCGATTCATCAGTAGTTGGATCAGTTAATGCTGTATATAGCTTATTAATTGAGCCCGTATCGCTAAGTGCCTTTCCAAATACTTCTCCACTTGTATTAACCGTAATCTTAATACCATCAAATACTTCTACTTGGATTTCACCTGTAGCATATGTCGGTGCACCATTCACGATTGTGATGGTATCCGATGGTCTTGTACATCTGTTTTATATCCATTAAAAATATACTTGTCCACCAAATTGTGTATCACCAATATCAATTAAATGTGCTTTCAATTCTTTAATTTCTTCTGCGATACTCGCACGTTGATTTTCCTCATATGTCCCATTACTAGCTTGAACAGCTAGTTCTCGAATTCTTTGTAAAGCTGAAATTGCTTGATTCAATGCTGAATCAGTACTTTCTGTCCAGCTTGTCGCTTCACTAATATTGCTTGAATATTGCTCAACTTGATTTAAATTTGTACGATAGGTCATCCCCATCATGGCTGCTGCAGGATCATCCGATGGTTTAGAAAACTTCTTTTGTGATGTAATTTGTTCTTGTAACTTAGCTAATCTTTCATAGCTGTTGCTAATATTACGTAAGCATATTATTAGAAAGCATCGATTGCGTTACCCGCATGATTCTTCACCTCATTTATTATCTACCAACTGTTCACATACCATTAATCAGTTTATCCAACAGTTCATCTATGACTGTAATCATTCTTGCCGATGCATTATAGGCTTGTTGAAACTTAATCATATCTGTCATTTCTTCATCTAAAGAAACCGCACTAACAGATTGACGATTTTGATCAACGGAATCTACTAAAATTTGTGTATTTCCTTGATTTTTTTGTGCACTTGCAGACTCGACACCAAGTTCTCCGATAATTCCTGCGTAATAATCATCGAATGATCCTGTTAAACCACTAGGTAAACTGCTAGTGAGTGATTGTCAGTTATATTCGTAATCCATAAAATTCTTTGATTTAATAATTGCTAACTTATGAGCATTTTCATTGTCCCCTGCAGCACCACCTGGTTGACCGGCAGCAGCAATTTTAGATGCATCTGCAAGAATCTCAGAATTTACTTTAATCTCTTGAGCTGCATTTTTTGGCGGATCATGAATCAATTTCAAAAAAATCTTATCCGTTGATTGTGTGGAAGATCCTAACGCATAACCTTGCTTATGAATATAATTAAACTCATTCACAAAAGCTTCTGTCATATTATTTAGCTTTTGTAGCATATCTGGATATGTTCCTTTGACTACTTTAGGATGCATCCATTTGCAGGATTTCCAGTAGCATCTATAGATTTCCATCAGCATCTACTTTTACATACCCAGCACTCTCAATTAACGCAGCAAATTCACCAGAAAATGTTATAGTTTGGTAATGGTGCGTCTCCAACTGTAATACCACCAACTGCTCCCGTCGTTGCATCCTTTACGACTTCCACTTTTGACTATTCCTTTAATCCCTGTGTTATCTACATTTATTAAGTTAACGGAAGTACCATCTTCTAGGATTAAGTCTATTTTATATAATCCCTCCGCTACTGCTCGATTGGCAATTCCATATTGAGTTGGAATAACAGATTCAACTTTTACATTAACAAGCTTCGATAATTGATCGACTAGTACATCTCGCTGATCATATAAATCATTAGGAATAAAGCCATTAGGCTCAATTTTACTTATACTCTTATTTAGATCATTAATATTAGAAATAATTGAATTAATTTCTTGTTCTTTAACTCCAATTTGATATTGCAGATCCTCTTGAACATTCGTTAAGGAACTATAATAGTAATTCAGTGTATCTGCTACCATTTCACCAGCTGAAGCTACAACAGATCGTGCCGAAGTACTATTAGAATTAGTCGTTAAATCTTCTAAAGCGTTCCAAAATGAATTCATCGTAGTTAGCAAACCACTCTCAGTTGGATCATTCATAATTTCTTCCATTTTCGTTAATGACTCACTTTGAGACTATAATAACCTAGTTTACTATTTTGCGTACGATATTGTGTATCTAAAAAGCTATCACGAATTCGCTGTACAGAACCTGCTTCAACCCCTGTTCCAAGCTGACCAGGTACCTTCGGACTATTCAGTCCTGGACTAGGAAAGGCAGTCGTTGGATTTAAATTTAATCGTTGTCGTGTATAGCCTGGTGTATTGGCATTGGCCACGTTATGACCTGTTGTATATAAGAGCTGATTGGGCCGTAGTTAAGCCTCGTTTGGATGTTTCCAAGCCCATAAAAGTTGAAATCATCTATGTAGTACCTCCTGTCTTTACGCTTTCGAATCAAACATACTTTTCATTTTCTTTGGTGGTTCTTGATTCGTTTTATCATAATTATAGTTACGATCCTGTGGTCGCAATAAATCTAGTGATAGATTCACAAATTGCAAGGAAGTAATCAGTAATTGCTGATTTAATTCGTTTTGTTCTTTTAATTTCATTATTTCAGTCGAGGAGTTCTTCTTTTAAACGTCGTAATACGTCTGCCTCTGTTGGATCAGCTACTTCAATCACTTCATCTATTGTAGCTTTCTTACCTGACATAAAGGCAAGAACCGCTTGTTCCCGTTCTTTTTCCATTTGCGTAATCGCTTTTACATGCTTTTGTTCATCAATCAAGAGAGCAGTGAGGGCGTCCGTGTTTCCTTCTTTGATGATGGTTGTTTTCTTTTCGGCAAGCTGATTTAAGCTTTTGTGTAGTTTAATTAATTTTTCAAGTACGGTGATGATGGTTTGTGCGGACACTTTTATTTCCTCCTCTGCATACAAATGACGGACGGATAAGAAATGAATCCGTCCGCTGAATTTAATCAAACGTTTGATTAATTTTTTAAGTAGAAGTCTATGATTCCTTTTGCAGTCGCTTTTGGATTAAGGGCATATGTGCCATTCTCCACTTGAAGTTTAAGTTCCTCGACTTTTTTCTGTCTTTCTGCAGGAATCGTTGAACCCTGTTGCATTTCTTTAGCCTCAGAAGAAATTTCTAATTTATCTCGACCTGCTTTATATGGAGATTTTACATTTTCTAGTTTATTTGCTTGGAGATTATAAGGATTAACTCCTCCCATTGAACCGATGCCATTAATTTTCATTTTAAAACCTCCTTTGGTCGTTTTTTTCAAATCCGTTTCAACTATGTGTATCACTCATAGCTGCTTTTGATTCGTCTCTACTTCTATTATCGACCATGATTTTGATTTTTTTATCCTTTGACTATATATTTCGCTCGACATCTTTCGTTTATTAGTGTCGAATATAGAAAAGCGGAAGGCGCCCGTTCAGCGACGTAGGGACTGACAGATGTGGTCACACAGACGTTACCACAGGATGTGGCGCTCTTAGTCTGTGTTCATTAACCCGAGAGATAAAGGAAACACGAAGAGCAATAGCGATTCGATGTTGACTTATCGTAAGGAGGAGCGGGAAGTCTCTTAGTCGTTGGCGCCTGGAGCTAGACATCTATACTCATCGAGAATAAAATAACTTCTAGTTAGTATAAAAAAACTGCAAGTCTCCCTGCAGTTTTTCTATAAATCCTTTGTAAAATACGTAGTTCTTCTTATCCTCTTAATTCCTGCTGACGCTGTGTTTCTTTTTCAAAGTCATTTAAATCAGAACGAATGGAATGAGAGCACTTCTCACATAGTCTTCCTGTTTTTATAATTGTTCCACATTTCTCACATGGATAACCTAAATTAGGATAGTTGTGCCGTTCTTAGTCTCCCTGTTTTAATAAATTTTAAAACTAAATCCTCTTCGACCCCTGTTTCCTCAACAATCTCCGCAATGGTCGCCGTTCGGTTTTTGTTTTTCGAATAAATTGATAAACCTTCTCAAATTCGACTTCTTCTTCTTTATGACACGCATCGCACACATCTCGGAATTTCGTTCTAACAAATAAAGCTCCACAGTTCGGGCAATTTTCTAAATGATTCATGTTAATTTCCCCTTTAATTAGACCTTTTGTACTAATTATATCGAAAAAATTCAGCGAATACTTTAGATATTTAGTAAAAAATTATCGTGCAATCGTGATGGATTGGATTTTTTCCGCTCCCGCTAGCTTAAGAGCTTTAGCGGCATGCCTAAGGGTTGAGCCTGTTGTATAGATATCATCGACAATTACTATACTTTTTCCTTGTATAATCGAAGAATCCGTTATTTGAAATACTTGTGCTAACGAAATTCGTTCCTGGCGTGACTTTTTCGATTGCTTTTCTGTATGAATTCGTGTTAGTAGCGGTGTACATTCTACTTCGGAAACATCAAGCAAGGCTTGTGCTTGATTAAAACCACGCTCCTTTAAACGTTCCTCACTCAATGGAATCACCGTAATGAGATCATACTCCAATTTTTCTAGATGCTCTTTTACATAAAAAGCAAACACTTCAGCCAAAGCATAATCGCCGCGATACTTATACTTCGCAATCGTCTCTTTCATAAAATCATTATAATGAAACAACGAGCTATTTTTTGTTAAATAGCCTGCCCATTCCGGATCATTTTCCCATCTGACACAATCCAAGCAAAGCGTACCTTGACGAAATGTTTCATGAAGCTCGCGTGAACAGATGCCGCACGTTTCTCCCCCAATCCAAGCTAATTTCCCCTCACAATCGTCGCAAATCGGGCTTTCTTTTTTGTTCAGGAACAGGCTTGTCCATGTCAGCGGCCTCTTGATTTCTTCATTACATAGATAACAATTCATCTAGCAGACCTCGCTTCTTTGCCTCTTGATTCATCATCTTGATATGCTGGATTGCTTCGACCATCGCCTTGCTTTTTCCGTAATGAAAAAAAGTAACATTGCCTGTAGGATGTGAAAAACTGCGTCCTACTCGACCAGCAATTTGGACAAGAGCACTTTCTGTAAATACGTCATGCTCAGCACCGATGACCGCCACCTCTAATCGTTCAATCGTGACGCCTCTTTCTAAAATAGTGGTCGTAAGCAAGCCTTGGATGTCACCATTTCGTAGTGCCTGTACCCTTTCCTTTCGCTCTGGATGTTGCGAGTGAACCGCCCCGAGAGTTGGAAATAAAGGTTGAACCTGTTCCATGATTGTAATGCTGGGGAAAAATAATAAGATTGGTGTTTGTCGTTGAATTCGCTCATCGACCCACTCTTTAATAGGTCGTGGGATTTGTTTTTTCTGAAATTGTTTTTTCCAGTTGCCGCACCATTTCATGATTGGTACAGGAATCGGTTTGCGATGATAACGTGCTGGGATCGTAACAGCTTGGAGTTTGCCGCTGCGGTATTGAGCTTTCATCCTTTTCGATGGTGTGGCAGTTAGATAAATGGTAGCGGAGGTTTGTTTTTTCGCTTTATTGACAGCGTAGTGAAGGGAAGCATCTGCCGAGTATGGGAAGGCATCGACTTCATCAATGATGATCGTATCGAAAGCCTGTTGAAAGCGAAACAGCTGATGTGTAGTGGAAACCGTGAGTGGGGCAAGCTTGTGACGGTCCTCACTGCCGCCGTATAGAGCAGCGACTTCGATTTCGGGAAATGCTCGTTTCAGTCGAGGCGCTAATTCAAGAACCACATCCGTTCTTGGCGTGGCGATACAAATCCGTTTATTTGCGAGCAGTCCGGCTTCAATGCCAGCAAAAAGCACCTCTGTTTTTCCTGCACCGCACACAGCCCAGACTAACACTTCTTCATTTTCAAGAATGGCTTGTTTCACTCTGTCGGAAGCGGTTTGTTGCCCTGTAGAAAGTGTGCCGGACCAGGCCATTACCTGTTCAGGAATTGTGAGGTTGGCTGGCGGACCAGCCCACGTATAAAGCGGCGTACACTCGCTCACCCGCCCCATCATGATGCACGAACGGCAGTAGGTGCACGCTTGTCCACAAATAGTGCATGGAAATGTATAAAATAAATGCTTGTTTTGATTGCCGCAGCGCAGACACGTATTGTTTTGAATACCAGGAGTTTGGGTAACATAGCCTTGTTGTACATGTGCATGGAGTATGTCTTCTGGAAAAGGAATTTCGGTAGCTAGTAATTGGCGACCGGATAAATGATGTTGGAGCTCTGTGGAATAAGTGGTTTGCAATGAAATAACCTCCTTTTTAACACTATGAATGATAGCTTAATCATGCGGTTTTAACTCTAAAATCATGCGATTCTATAAAATAATCGTGCGAATTTCATCATTAATCATGCGAATTCCTCACAAAATCTTGCAAATTCAAATGATAGACCCGATCTTTTGTCGATCCTGTATAAGGCAAGTTCAAACCACTTAGAATTCTTGCTGCAACAGATGCCGATTCAAGCTGCAGAAATTTCCGTCATTTCGCGATTCGTAATAGTTGGCTTAATTAAGCAATGCATAATCTCGCAAGTGCCATAAGATGCGCATCACGAGATGTACACGAGCAACTACCACACCCCCACATGCTCCATTTTCTCGTCATCGGGAGTACTCCACAATTCGGACAATGCACACCCGTAGCAAGATCATCAACTGGAATCTTGTAGTTTTCTAATACATTCGGAATATGAGGCGTATGTGCTTTTACTAAAGAATTAGCTAGTTTTTTCAGTTCTTTTTTCGAGATAATCTCTTGTTGATGCTTATTCGCTAGCTCCTCTATTTTAAGAAGTAAACTTTTTTTCCGCACAACGATATTAGCTAGACGCTTGTCTTCTGCTCTCAATACAGCCTTTGAATTCGCACTAACTACTAAAGTTTCAATAGGAATAGGAGGAAGCTTCTTTGCGGAGAGCCATGCCTGCAGTTGTTTTCGTTGGAGATTGACTTGTAAAACGGGATCATCAAACGCTTCATTTTGATTATTGATAGTACGAATGATTTGCTTGAAAGAATCATCAAAATACAGCTCACCAGCCATATTTTTCACTTCGAGAATGAGAAAAAAGAAAGAAGATAGAACGAGAAGATCAATTTGAAAGGGGTACGGCTTGCCTGGCAGTCGCAAATCGTGGAAAATAAAATACTCATTTTTAGGAAGAACCTCTAAAATAGAACAAACACTCTGTTCTCCCCAGTAGCCTGCTGTTTTCCTGCCAAGCTCTGACTCTAATGCTGGCCGCTTCGGGTGATTGAGCGCTAATCGTGGTAAAAGCTGCTTCGATTTGCATTACTTTTATTGGTATACTACATGACTTGACAATCAAAGAATCACTCCTTTTATTTGTTTGCTTAACCATTCAACTTTTATCGTCAGAAATCCTGCTGATAGATTGTAAATGTTTTGTTGCCATGACTCGCATTTGGAAGAATCATGCGAATTCAAGTCAGAATCTGTCGCTTTTACGAAAAAATCATGCGGATTTCATCATTAATCATGCCAATTTCGGCACAAAATCATGCAAATACAAAAAAGAGCCCCCTCAGGCTCTTTCTACACCTTATACCATCCCATGCCCATCGCACCTTCACCGATATGCGTGCCAATGACAGGGCCGAAGTACGTAATATCAAATTCCACATTAGGCAGCCGTGCTTGGAGCTCGGCTTTCCATTCCTTCGCTTCTTCCTCGCGATTCGCCTGAAGAATGACAGCCTTATAAGGTTCGCCGCTCGCAGCGTCTGCCGCTAATAAATCGGATACTCGTTTCAGCGCTTTTTTCCGGGTACGAATTTTTTCAAAAGGAACAATAACCTTATTCTCAAAATGAAGCACCGGCTTAACCTGAAGCAAGCTACCAATCAAGGCTTGCGCACTACTTAGGCGACCGCCGCGCTGCAGATGCGCTAAGTCATCCGCCATAAAATAGGCAATAGCTGATTTTTTAATCTCTTCTAACCTAGCAAGAATGTCTTGCGGACCTTTTCCTTCAAGCGCCATTTGCGCTGCTTCTAGGACGTAAAAGCCCTGAACTCGGCAGCTTATTTCGGAATCAAAGGCATACACCTCAATCCCATCAACCATTTCAGCAGCTGCCAAAGCACCCTGATACGTCCCGCTAATCCCACTTGATAAGTGAATGGAAATGACTGCATCATACTCTTTTGCTAATTGCTGAAACAGCTCGACAAACTTTCCAATTGGCGGCTGTGAAGTAGTCGGTAATTTCTCTGTTTGCTTAATTTTTTCGTAAAACTCATCCGCTGTCAAATCTACTTCTTCCTCATAGACTTCCTCTCCGAAAATAACCTGCAGCGGAATCATATGTATATGTAAATGTTCTCGAATTTCCTTAGGAATATAGGCTGTACTGTCGGTTACGACTGCCGTTTTCATAGTAAAATCATCCTTTAATCATTTTCTTTCTTCATATTCTATATGATATGGCGCCTGTTTGCATTAAAAAAACCTGACTCCCACTAGAGCCAGGCCTAATCAACTTACTTCACTTCCACCCAACCGTTTTTAATCGCAAGGACAACGGCTTGGGTACGATCGTTCACATTCATTTTTTGTAAAATATTACTTACATGGTTTTTGACTGTTTTTTCACTGATGTATAAGGTTTCACCGATTGTTCGGTTACTTTGTCCATCTGCTAACAGCTGAAGGACTTCGCATTCACGTCTTGTTAATAAGTGAAGCGGTCTTCTAATTTCAGGCGCTTGCGCAAAATCCCCACCTGCATTTTCCTCAGCAGCTAAACGGCGATATTCCTTCACCAGATTATGCGTGACTTTTGGATGCAGATAAGAGCCTCCTTCTGCCACAACACGCACCGCTTCAATCAGCGCATCTGCGTCCATTTCTTTTAATAAATAACCTTGAGCCCCTGTTTTAAGAGCATGCTGTACATAGTTTTCATCATCGTGAATCGACAAGATGATTACTTTTGTATCGGGATAGCGATTGACTAACATTTGCGTCGCCTCTATCCCATTCAGATGTGGCATATTAATATCCATGATCACTACATCTGGGTGATATTGTTCTACAAGATCCATCGCTTCGGTGCCATCATCGCCTTCCGCGACAACATCAAACGATGCCTCAAAATCCAAAATACGTTTTACCCCTTCTCGAAACAGCTGATGGTCATCAATAATGACGATACTAGTCTTCAATGGTTCCATCCTCCTATATCCTATTTTATATAATAATGATTTACTCTCTAATATTCATGATGAAAAGGTATTTGAATTAAAACAAGCGTTCCCGCATCAGGAGCAGAATTTATACTAAACGCACCTTCAAGCAAGTCTACTCTTTCTCGCATACCCATTAAACCAAATGAACCTTCCTTTTGAACGGACATATCAAAACCTTTACCATCATCTTTTACAACGACAGTAACCATTTCTTTTGCAATAGACATTTTGACTTGAATCCGTTTAGCCTCTGCATGCTTTAGGGCATTTTGCACGGCTTCCTGAACGAGTCGAAATAGCGCAACCTCCATTTGAGTCGGAAGTCGTATGACTTGTCCAAGATTGAAAAATTCTAATTGTATACCTTTATTATAGTCTTCGGTTGTTTGCAGGTATTTTTTGAGGGTAGGGATTAAACCTAAATCATCAAGTGCCATCGGACGCAGATCATAAATAATTCTGCGCACCTCATACAAGGCATTACGAACCATACCTTTTAAGCTGCGAATCTCCTTAAGTGCTTCCTCTGGTCCACTTTCGCGTTGAACACGTTCAATTAAATCGGAACGCATCATCACATTGGCCATCATTTGCGCAGGGCCATCATGAATTTCTCGAGAGAGCTTTTTACGCTCCTCCTCTTGAGCTTGAATAATCTTCAACCCAAATTCCTGCTTCATTTTTGCCTGTTCAAGCACCTCTCCAACTTGCTTAAGGTCCTGTGTTAAATAATTCAACACAACATTTGTTTGCGAAGCAAGATGAGTAGCTCTGTCAATCGTTTTTTGCAAACCCTTTAATTGAATCTCCAGTTCATCCCGTCGTTTACGCAGTTGTTTCTCTAGCTCACGATTTACTTGCAAATCTACTTGAAGCTTATGAGCACTTTCGTAGGCATCACGCACTTGCTCTTCCGAAAATTTATTAAAATGTTTGCTTACCTCTGATAATCGTTTTCGAGCAAACCGACTTTTTACTTCAAGCGCATCACTTTCATCAATAACAAATGAAACTCTCACTTTAATGTCCTCAAGCTCTTTTGTTAAGGATTCAAAATCTCGGCGGCATTGCTCCTCAATTTCAAAGATTGAGTCTTTGCTTTCATCTACTGTTTTAATCATCTTTTCTAAGATGTTGTCCAAAGCTTTCACATCAAAATTTTTTATGGACATCCCAACTGCCTCCATTACATGAACCTGTTCTCCGATTTCCACCTCATTTAAGAGAAGAGAACTAGTATAAGGGACAACATTATGAACATATTGTACCAAAAAAACGAACAAAAATACGTTGAAATTTGTCACACAATCTTCAAAATTATAATAAAAGCCGATAATTATCAAATTGTCACAAAAAGTTCACTAATTCAAGGATTGACTTTCATCATTCTCCTACAAAGGAAGGAAATCAACGGTATTAGTATAACATGAATACCATTGCCACGATTAAGCCAAAAGCCTTATAATAAAGCATCGATTCATTTCGAACGGAAGGAGATACGCATGTTACCCTATTACTTAACTGTACAACATCGTGGTGAAAATGAAATTGTAATTGAAAAATCTCGCTTTATTGCCCATGTGGCACGAACCGAAACTGAGGCAGAAGCTCAAACCTTTATTAGTGAAATAAAAAAACAACATAAAGATGCTACTCATAATTGTTCCGCCTATTTAATCGGTGAGAACGATCAAATCCAAAAAGCTTTAGATGATGGCGAACCTAGTGGCACTGCTGGCGTCCCTATTCTTGAAGTTCTTAAAAAGAAGAAGCTGAAAGATACTACTGTTGTCGTAACACGATATTTTGGCGGTATTAAGCTTGGCGCCGGCGGACTTATTCGTGCTTATAGCAAAGCCACTTCAGAAGGTGTCGAGGCAACGGGCATTGTCGAACGAAAATTAATGCGTGTTATTTCAACAAAAATTGACTACACTTGGCTCGGTAAGCTTGAAAATGAATTACGATCTTCTATTTATCAAATCAAAGAAATAGAATACCTGGACCAAGTCATGATTCATATTTTTGCTGAAGAGGAAAAAAAGCAAGAGTATATTGCCTGGATGACTGAGCTAACAAACGGCCAAGCAGACAGTAGCGAAGGAGATTTGCTGTATTTAGAACAGAAAGTAGTTCCAAAAGCGTAACGTTCACCTAAAAAAAAGAAACTTTTATTTTACGAATAAGGAAAATCGTTGTAAAATTAAAGTTGAATTATCTTATAATATAGCAAACACACTCGAAAAATAGCAAATCATACACTATTTTGCCAAAAAGGAGAAACATGGATGTCTACTACTAGACGTGTTTACAGAGTTAAGAAAAGGAAAAAGAAACGCAGTAAACTTACGACTTTTACTAGTTCCTTTTTTTGTACTGATGTTAGGAACAACAGCCTATGGGGCTAACTTGTATTTGAAGGCTCAGGATGTTTTTCAAAATTCATTTCACCCTGTCGATGCGTCGGCTAAACGAGAAGCAGCGGTGAATCCGCTGGAGGACAATTTTTCTATGCTCTTCATTGGAGTCGACGATAGTGAGCATCGTAATCAACAAGGACATTCTCGTTCGGATGCACTTATTTTAGCTACATTTAATAAGGATCAACAATCTATCAAACTGTTAAGTATCCCTCGGGATTCATACGTATATATTCCAGCTAAAGGAACATCGACGAAAATTAACGCCGCTCACGCAGCAGGCGGTCCTAAAGCAACAATGGATACCATTGAGGAATTATTAGATATTCCAGTTGATTACTACGTTCGCATGAATTTTGATGCGTTTACGGAAGTGGTCGATGCACTTGGCGGAATTGAAGCAAATGTTCCATATGCGATTACGGAAAGTGATTCAGGCGACAAGAGAGATGCCATTCATTTAGAACCAGGAATTCAAACGTTAAATGGTGAGGAAGCTTTAGCTCTTGCTCGTACTCGAAAACAAGATAGTGATATTCAACGCGGAGAACGCCAACAAGAAATTATGAAAGCCATTTTGAAAAAGGCGACTACAGCAGGTGCAGTCACGAAGTACACAGATGTTATGGAAGCAGTCGGCGACAATATGACAACAAATCTTCAATTCTCACAATTGAAAGGATTCGTTAACTATATGACTTCAGATAACGGTATGAATCTTGAATCAGTAAAATTAAACGGTAGCGATTCATATATAAACGGCACATACTACTACCAACTAGACGAAACATCCGTTGAAGAAGTCACATACGTCCTACAATCTCATTTAAATCTCGCACCCGCAACTGACACAACGGAAGCCGCTCAAACACCAATAACTGAACAATAAAAAAACGCCCTCGAGGCGTTTTTTTATTGGCTACAGCAGGATCCGAAGCTAGCCGGAGCTCCATTACTATTCGTCGTCATTTCTGAATTTGCATGATTTTGCAGCTAATTCGCATGATTCATGATGAAATCCGGACGATTTTTTCATAAAACCGCATGATTCAACATGAATTCGCATGATTTCTCTAATTAATAGTCATAACTAGAGTCCATGCATGCAAATTAGACAATTAATGCCTCAGCCTACAATCTACAAAAGGCCTTAACTCAACAAAAAAAGACTCCCTACGAAGTCTCCTAGCAGTCTGTCAATATAGTAAAAGACCGTCGATAGCGACAGGTCTTTATGATTTATCCTTCACATTTCTTAAATTAAACATTTTCAATAATGGTTGATAGTCCGAGCTAACCAGTCCAATTTTTTCAACGATAATTTCAATGGAAATCAACAGAATGGCGACAATGAGCAAGGCTCCCCACAACGTTGCAAACGAGAAAATAATAGCAGCTAAACCAAAGGATGCAGACATCGCATAGATTAAAATAACGGTCTGCTTATGCGTAAAGCCGATGTTTAATAAGCAATGATGCAAGTGAGATTTATCTGGCGCAGAAATGGGAGTTTTATTGACTAACCTGCGAATAATCGCAAAGAATGTATCTGAAATCGGTACACCTAAAATAATAACCGGAACAATAAACGAAATCATCGTAACGTTTTTAAATAGCCCTTGCAACGATATGATGGCAATGATATATCCTAAAAACATCGCACCGGTATCACCCATAAAAATTTTCGCTGGGTGAAAATTGTATTTCAAAAAGCCCAGTGTTGCCCCAATTACCGCTACTGCAGTCAGTGCAACGAATAAATCCTTATTTAACACCGCCATAACAGCAATCGTCGTTAAAGCAATCGTAGACACGCCACCAGCTAGTCCGTCTAATCCGTCAATTAAATTAATCGCGTTAATGATCCCTACAATCCATAAAACAGTAAAAGGAACACTAAACATCCCAAATTCTATCCGACCGCCGAACGGGAGGTTAATGAACTCTACTTGTAGGTCACTCCCATACACAATAATTAACGCGGTAAAAATTTGTCCCAAAAATTTAGGAGCTGCTTTTAATTCAAAGATATCATCTAGAATGCCAATCACAATAATGATACAGGCACCAATTACAAATGGCAGCTGTTCCATAAAATCTTTGCTAAATACAAAATACGTTATCATAAAACTCAAAAATATCGCTAATCCGCCCATACGCGGCATGATTTTATTGTGTACTTTTCGATGATTCGGTCGATCTGTCGCGCCTAATTTAAATGCCAATTTCCCAACATACGGGGTCAAAAAGATGGATACTAGAAAAGAAAATAGCAAGGCCCCTATTAGCACTATTAGCATATGACACCTCTTTTTTATCGTACAAAACGTTTATAGCGCACGCATTTTTTCATTCTCTACAAAGTATACTCGTTTTCCCAGAAAAGCGCTATAAAATATTCCATTAAAATTTAGTAACAATTCCTCTTCTATTGTAAATTTCTTTATTATTGTTTCATTTCACTTGACATTTCATTCTCCAATAGAAGAACGGTAGCAACCTCACAAATCTGGATTTTAATGTAGCCAGAAAAGTGTAAGACACCCGTACATATCGAATATTTTATACTTGCTTATCGTATAAAAAGGCGCCTAACTTCACAAAATAGAGTTAGACGCCTTTTTTACTACACGTTATTCATAACGTGGCACATCATATTCAATCTTGTAGCTGTCTAACAGCGAATATAATTGTTCAAAATATTTCGTTTGCTTGACAGCCCAGCCAATGTCAGTTGCGTATTGATGACTTGGACGTTCTAACTCAACAAGTGAGTCCGGATTCCAACGCATTTTATACAGCGTATCTTGTCCTACATCAATATAATTTTCAGCAACAAATTGCGCTCCCTCAATGATGGCTTTACTAACCGATGTCCAGCCTTCATTGTATGCGCGTCTAGCACCATAATAAATGGCATCACTATCATACGCACCGATTCCATACACATTATACACCTTGGCATCATAATCAGTGGCATCATCATCTAAGACGATAATTTCCTTTTCACCATCTTTATAAATAAAATTACCCTCTTCATCGGTTTTGGCCTTCACTTTAATTCCATTCGCCAATTTCGATGTCCCATTTCCTGTTTCAAGTGTAGAATGGGAAATTAAGTAAATTTCATTTACATCATACTTAAAGGCTGCTTGCAAATAAGAGAAAGCTTTATTTTTTAAAATTCCTTTACTAGCAAGAATTTTCTCGTTAATTTCATCCTCATTCAAAGCAGAAAAGCTAGATAGCTTCGCATATTGGAAATACTCTTGCCCCGTTTGGTCGTTAAACGTGTCCGGATTCAAATAATGTTTCGTATCTGCTGAAGAAGCATTGACCCATCCTGTTGCAATTTCATAATGCTCGATGTCATCAATCATCTTTTCACCTTTAATCGTTACTTTTGAATTCGTTTTAAGCTTACCTAGTTCTCGAGAAGATGTTGTAATAATCGGTACTAGCTTTGTGACTGTACCTGTCTTGCCCGTAGACGCTAATTTAACGGTACTTTGCGGGATATAGCCCCCATACTTCTTATCCGTCTGTGGCTGTGTAGAAGACGCCATTTGTTTCTGTAATGCCGAGGATAGCGTAATCTCATAGTCACGATGGGCAACGGATTTCTTCTTCGACTTCTTCGTTAAGTCTACCTGAATGCGTGCATCCCCTGAACTATCAAAGTAATCGACTTGAATAATCGTGATTCCCTTATCTAATTCAATTTCTTCATTAAAGGTATGCGTCCCATTTTTCCATAGGTCTACCTTTTTCGTTCCATTCACATAGATGCGAATGCCATCATTTGCCCCACCTGACAACACGTACGTTCCACCACTTGAAAGATTTGTACGCTTGATAAATCGAGCAGAGAAATTGTTGCTTGGAATACCTGAAGCAGGCGCTTCTGCTCCCCATTTATACTCGAGCTCACTAGCTATTTGCTTCACCTTCGTGCCCGTTAAATCTTTCTTATTATAAAACGATACATCCCATTTCTCTAACGGCGTAACCTTGGCAGACTCTTTCAAATCCACCGTTAATTTTGCCGTGCTCTTCTCATTGAAATATTCCACTTTAATCGTATGGGTACCCTTTTTCAAGGTAATATTTTTTTCAATATTGCGTGTGCCTGGTGTCCAATAGCTAACTTGTCGTTTACCATCTACATACACTCTAACTCCATCATTCGCTTTACCCATGATTTTATACTTCGTATCTTTAGTTACGACGACTTTCTTTTCAAAAATGGCGGAGTAGTTACCTGCAGGAATACTTGTATGAGGAGCTTTAGAACCCCAATAGTAGTTTACCGTATTAGCTGACACACTTACAGGCGTTCCTGTGAAGTTTTTACTTGGAAAAAACAAGCCAGTCCACTTAGTAGTAGAAAGTGTGGTTACCTTTTTCAATCCTACAGTCAGGTGTGCTGTACTTGTTGAATCATAGTATTGAACTTCGACTTTGTGGTTCCCTTTTGATAGCATCACATCTTTGCTAAATGTATGTGATCCACCCTTCCAATAATCGATCACTTTCTTCCCATCTATGTAGATTTTCACTCCGTCATTCGCCTTACCTGATAGACGGTATTTCCCTCCACTGGACAGGGCATAGGTTCTTGTCATTTTTGCCGAAAATTTATTTGCCGGTATGCCCTTAATCGGTGCTTTCGTTCCCCAAGAAAAATTGATACCACTTGCCTTTGTTTGCACCTTAGATCCACCAAAATTCAATTTTGAATAATAGGCGATGTCCCATTGACTACTACTCGCTTCTGCTTTAGAAGGAGCAACGCCACTACTAGCAACTAAAAGAAGCAATACTGCTAGCACACTTCCAATCAACCATTTTGTCCTTTTCAAAAACTCACCTCTCCTAAATTCATATATTTATATAATAACGTATCTCGCCAAAGATTTGTGTATCAAAAATGTAAAATCTATGGAAATACCACTTTCACAATAGGATTCTCTGAATTAGCGTGATAGAATAATAGTATTAATATAGTTATTTATTTTAGTTCATACTAAGGAGGACAACGATGAAAATATTCCTTTCTATGTTCATCATTTCTGCGCTTTCTGTATTCAATTTGTCCTCAGTTTCGGCTGAAGAACGAGCGGTTTCATCTCAAGTACAGGCACCAACAGCTACTGAACTTGAAAACTATCAAGCTGATCAACTCATTGTTAAATTTAAAGATTCCATAACAGCTAATCAAAAAGAAACCTTTTTTCAAAAAAATGGAGTCAAACAGCTTTCCGAGCTTGGTAATGGAACCTTTTCACTGATATCGATACCTTCTGGAAACGATATACATGATGTATTGGAGCAGCTTTTACGCCATCCTGAAGTAGAGCTTGTTGAACCGAACTATACTGTAGAAGCAAGCTACACACCTTCAGACCAAAGCTACTCAAAGCAATGGTACGCACCAAAAATTAATATGCCATCTGCTTGGAATATGACACTTGGAAAATCGGATATCAAAGTGGCTGTGATTGATGCTGGACTTCAAGTGACACACCCTGACTTAAAGGGTCAAACAACCAAGCCCTATAATGCGGTCACAAGTGGAACATCATTACCACCCAGTATCCATGGAACTCATGTTGCTGGAATCATTGCCGCAGCCAAAAACAAGATGGGAATTACCGGCATTGCTCCGAATGTCAAAATCATACCGGTCAATGTGTTCGAAGGAGAAGAAGCCGACATTTATACCGTGGCAGAAGGTATTGATTATGCCGTTGAAGCCGGCGCTAATGTAATTAACTTAAGTTTAACAACAGAGGATTACACGGACATTCTCAATTATTCGATTCAATCAGCGGTAAAAAAGGGAGTTGTCGTAGTAGCGGCTGTCGGAAATGACCAGACAAGCCGAGAACAATATCCTGCAGCCTATGAAAATGTTATTGCCGTAAGTGCGACAACAAAATCAGATACAAGAGCCAATTTTTCTAACTATGGTTCTTACATTAATTTATCTGCACCCGGCGTCGATATTTACTCGACGGCACCAACAAATTCTTATCGAACAGAAAGTGGAACTTCGATGGCCACGCCAATTGTGAGCGGCGTTTCGGCGTTAATTTTATCGAAAAATCCTTATCTTTCACCGGCAGAGGTAACAACTATCTTGCAAAATTCAAGTGTTGATCTTGGCACAAAGGGATGGGATAGATATTTTGGCTATGGACGCGTGGATGCCTATCAAGCACTAGCAGAAACACCTGCCCCACTATCCAATATTAAAACGTCTAGTAAAACATTTACCAATAACGGAAAAAACCAATTATCCGTATCCTTTTCAGCACAAAAAGGCACGAAAATCTCTTTATATATGAAAGATGCGAATAATAAAATCGTCCGTACACTTGTCACAAACAAAGCATGGAACGGTGGTACGTATTCAATAAAATGGAACGGAAAGATGGATAATCAGGCTTATGCACCTCAAGGAAAAATAAGAATTATGGCCAAAATAACAAATGGCACGCATACGAGGTACAGCGGTACCGATGTTACAATCACAGACAAAGTACCGCCAGCTATTGCTTTAACGAAGAAAAGTATGACCTTTTCTACAACAACAAAACAAAAACTAAACATTCCTTTTCATGCTAATAAAAAAGCACAGATTACAGCCGTTCTCTATGATGAAGCAGGCAAGAAAATACAAACACTTGCTACAAAGAAATCGATCAACGGTGGCAGCCAAACCTTAACATGGGACGGAAAAGATAGCAGTAAACAGCAAGCGAATCCAGGAACATATACACTTAAGTTTGCCATATCTGACGCTGCTAACCGCATAGGTAAACTGCAAACCATGACAATTACTGTCAAAAAATAAAGACTATAATTCTACTAGAAGCTTTCCCAAATGGTGGAAAGCTTCTTAGTTTTGTCGAAATGTAGTCATAAAACCCCCTCCAAAAACAGTCAATTATCCCTATTAAACTCCTTTGTAATACAAATGTAATATAACCCTCAACATATTCTTTGGTAAAATGAGGACAAATGATAGAATTTTGGGGTGAAAATCTGTGCATAAAAAAATCATTGCTCTTTCGACAGCAGCCGCACTTTTTTCGACTGCTTTTGTAGCACCTGCTTCAGCATCAAGCACTACTTATATTGTAAAACAAGGTGATACTCTTACAAAAATTGCAAAGAAATATAACACAACCGTTACCACATTAAAAAAGATTAATGAACTAACATCAAATACGATAAAAGTGAAGCAAAAATTAGTCGTATCTACCTCAAGCAAAACAGCAACTGTACAAGCCTCTGTCACGACTGAGAAAACAGAAACAACGACATCTGCAACAAAAGTAACTACTAATACATATACTGTAGTAAATGGTGATACTCTATTCAAAGTTTCTAGACAAACTGGTATGACTGTTACTGAATTAAAAGCGATAAATAACCTAACATCGAACACAATTAAAGTCGGTCAAAAGTTAAAGGTTGAAAATTCCGTCAGTGGCATAGTTACGACCACTTCTTTAAATACTGAATCTTCATCAACTTCTACCTTAGATATTAATAAAGTCATTTCAGAAGCAAAAGAAGTGATGGGCACGCCTTATAAATGGGGTGGCACAACACCATCAGGCTTTGATTGCAGTGGTTTTGTCTACTATGCCTTTACACAAGCAGGCTATGATATTTCTAGACAAACAGCTGCTTCCTATTATCAAAACGGAACATATACATCTTCACCAGAAGCTGGTGATCTTGTCTTTTTTGCAACGGGCTCTAATAGATCCAACATCAATCACATGGGCATTTACTTAGGAAATAATCAATTTATCCATTCGAGTTCTAGTAAAGGTGTACAAATTAATTCCGTTACTAGCACTTATTACAAAGAGAGATTAGTAGGCTATAAGAAATCGTTTTAACTAACCGTGCTTATCAACAAGCCGGTTTTTTTTAGGGAAAAGCTATGTAGACAAAGCCTGGCCCCCTTTCTATCAATAAATGCATGCTAGAATACTATTTTATAAAGTAAGGTGGAACAAAATGAACAAATTAAGACTTTTATTATCGATTCTTCTTTTTCTTGGAGGGTCCCTGTTTTTCTCAAAAGGAGCCTTCGCTCAAAACTATGTAGTCAATCCGAATCAAACGTATTCCTATTCGAAGATGGTCAACGACATGAAGAAATTAAAACAAGCATATCCTGGCTTAGTCACCTTTCAAAGCATTGGTAAATCTGAATATGGTCGTACGATTTACGCGGTTTCTCTTGGAAAGGGAGATTCTACCGTTTTCATTAATGGATCGCACCATGCACGTGAGTGGATTACAACAAACGTGAATATTAACATGATTGACAAATATGCCAATGCCTATATTAAAAATCAAAAAATTGATGGATATGACGTTAGAAAAGTTCTGGATAATACAACGATTTGGTTTATTCCTATGGTGAATCCGGATGGCGTAACCTTACAACAAACAGGTCTGAAGTCTTTCCCAAAAGCAGACCACGCTAAGATTATTAAAATGAATAATGGCAGCACAAATTTCAAACGCTGGAAAGCAAACGGCAAAGGAGTCGACTTAAACCGTCAATACGATGCTAGATGGAAGTACTTAGGCGGTGGCAATGTTCCGAAATTTAAAAATTATAAAGGAAAAAGCCCTGAGTCAGCAAAAGAAACAAAAGCCGTCCTTAGCTTTGTAAAAGATATTGATCCTGAAATGGCGATTTCTTATCACTCCAGCGGTCAAATCATGTTCTGGAAGTATGGACAAACGGGTAGCCAATACACGAGAGACCGCACGTACGCGAAGAAATTAAATCAAATCACAGGCTATCGATTAATTTCACCAAGCTCCTATACAGGTGGTGGCGGGTTTAGTGACTGGTTTTCTACCGCTCTCAAAAAACCTGCTTACACCCTTGAAGTGTCACCATATGTAGGCGAAACACATGTGCCATTGAAATATTTCAAAAAAATCTGGAACGAAAATGAAACAATTGGTTTATATGTTGCCCAAGAAGGCGCAAAATTATATGATAAGCAAAAACTTGCTGAAAGCAACGCATTAGTGAAGAAAATTAAAACATTTAATTCCAAAGCAAAATCACTGCAAACGAACTATGATACCCGAATTAAGAAAACAAGCGACCTAAAGGTTACAGATGCACAAATGAAGTTGTACAACGAAACCGTTCAAGAAATTAAAAAGCAGGAAAAAGCCATTGCTAAGCTGCCAGCTAAATATCAAAAATCAGCCAATGCAGCCCTACAGATTACGAAAACCTATCGCGATCGCTTTGCAAATTATCGAGCGGCAGTCACAGTAGGTGAACATCTTTCTAAATCACATAAGGCATTAGTCCAATCGGTCAAATCAGGCAAGTTAAGTGAGTCTACTATTCAAGCCTATAATCAATTGGAAAAAGAAATCACAACGACGAAAGCTAAAATAAAGAATATGGCAACCACTAGAGTGCGTACACTAGCTACTGAAAAGTATATAAATCCAGTACAAAAAGATGCACTAGCAATCGAGAACATCCTTTCACGTTATACGCTATTAACTCAGATTGATGAAAAAATAACGAAAAACGAACAGCCCGTTACATCCGAAGAGTGGGCTGAGCTTGAAAAATTGGAACAAGCAGCATCAACGAATCAACTATTTAAACTAGCAGAGCAATTCTTACAACAATGGAAAGAAGAACTTGTAGCAGCCTCTTCTGTTGAAGAACCGGAAGAAGAAGTACAACCTGATACACCATCAAGCGAGGACGAAGAACCTAAGACACCAGAGGAACAAACCGCTGCTTAACTTCACCATGGCCCATATGTTCCATCGTTAACATTTAGGAGGAAAAGATGAATGAGAAGTGAATCAAGAAAAAAGAAGAAGAAAAAGCGCACCGTCTTAAAGAGTATTATCATCATTTTTTTCATCCTATTGATTAGCGGTGGAGTATATGCCGGTATGGTGTATCAGTCTCTAAAGGGTGCGGTTCATCAAATGCAAGGAACCGAGCATAAAAGTGAAAAACGTATAGAAGATATTACCTTTCAAGAACAAGACCCTTTTTCCATTCTGATTTTAGGTGTAGATGAAAGAAAAGCTGATATTGGCCGCTCTGATACGATGATTGTCATGACCGTCAATTCAACGAAAAAATCGATAAAAATGCTCAGTTTGCCGCGTGACACAAGGGCAGAAATTGTCGGGCATGGGACGACGGAAAAAATGAATCATGCGTATGCATATGGTGGAATTCCAATGACCATCAATACCGTGGAAACCTATCTTGATATGCCGATTGATTATTATGTTAAAATGAACATGGAAGGCTTTCAGGAGATTGTAGATGCTGTTGGTGGGGTAACCGTGGAAAATGATCTTGACCTTTCCTATAAGGGCTTTGACTTTCCTAAAGGCACTCTTACATTAAACGGTGAAGAAGCTCTTATGTATTCCAGAATTCGTAAAGAAGACCCACGTGGCGATTATGGACGTCAAATGCGTCAACGTCAGGTCATTGAAGCCGTTATCAAAAAAGGAGCTAGCTTATCCTCCTTAACAAAATATCAAGGCATTTTAGAAGCACTCGGAAAGAACGTTGAAACCAATTTAAGCTTCGACGAAATGATGGATATTCAGCGTCACTATAAAAGCGCTCTAGGTTCAATCGATCAATTAACACTAGAAGGTCAAGGTCAAAAAATTAATGGTGCATGGTATTTAATCGTTTCTGAAGAAGAACGAACGAATGCGCAAAACCAGTTAAAACAGCACCTAGAAATTGACTAATCTTGCATAGATGTTTATTAATTAAACGTTTGATTAATAACATCTATGTTACAAATATTAAGTTCTTACAAAAAAAGTATGAGATATTTTATGTATATAACTAAGAAAGTGTATTATATGGTATAGTCAGTGTATAATAAGAAAACATATATCGGACGAATGAGATCAATAAGTAATGTTATTGGAGGGAATAAGAAATAAATGAATATTCAGGAACAAACGAATAACCTTTTAGAACAATTACAGGAGAACCCTCCTAAAATTATCGGAGGTTATAAGAAGCAAGGATGGGCTGTTAAAGCATTAGATAAAATCAGCAATCCTGCTGTAGAAAAGGAAGATGACCACCTTGTAACCGCAAAAGCTGTTCTAAAAGCCAATGACGAAACGTACTATCCTGCTTTTTTGACATTAAGCTTGGAAAATAGCGGGCAAATCGTTGGTGCCTATCTCATTTCTGAGCAGGAGGAACAATTTGAGTTAATCCCATATGAAGTGGCTGCCCCCTTCACAAACAAATCTGAAAACGAACTTATTCCCTTTAAATATCGTACCCTAGAAAAAATCAATGAAGATCAAATTCAAGTAAACTGGCCCGACTTTTCTTAATCCCTACGTATCATATATGATGTTACATATAAACATGAGCACAACCTTCCCTTACATACCTTAATTGTTAATGAAAAAGGCTACCCAAAAATAATTCTTTTGGGTAGCCTCTTTTTATTCATCCTCAGAAAATGTGACGCATCACTCAGAAGCAGGTGGATGTACCTTCCAGCGTGTTAAATTAGGATTTTTCTTCACGACTAATGGTTCTGGAAAAATAAATGTCCAAGGTTTTGTTGTATTGGCCTTCACTTCAAAATCCTCTAAAGAAAAGCCACCTTGACATACTAGGTCACTCATCCGCATCTTCAATCACTAATGGCAGCTGTTCAATATTAATAGATTTGCTTTTACTACCATTACGGATTAGTACAGTAACAGCAAGCGCCCCATCTTCTCGCAAGGCAGCTTCAAGCCCCATAAAATTAACTTCACCTTCCTTCAGCTTTGGCAGACCAGCAATCACTTTTTCTAAGTGCTCACGCTGTTTTGCTGAAAGCTGCTCATCCCAGCTAGGTGCTAAATCTAACTTGTGCTCTGTTGCTTGCCGTTTCAATTCAAAAGCAATTTGCCAGCCTTCATCAGGAATATGGTCCACGATCAAATCCTCATCCTCGAAGAAAAACTTCCAAGGCATGCATGATAATGCTGGGATTTCGCCCATTTCTGATAAATCGAATGTTTTTTTAGCTAACGGTTGTTTTTTTTCATCAATTAATAATAAATCAACCATTTCAAAACGTACCGCTTTTTCCAGAGTATTACGGATAAAAGCATCAACAATGACGTCTTCCTCAAATCTTGTTAGGCGAATACCTGAAATGGAAATTTGATTTGGCTTAAGCGGTGGCAGCTGTTGATGATGAAATCTCAACACATAGGTTTCAGCCTTTGGATACTCGTCCTCTTCATGAAACACTAATGTCGTAAATACAGCATCATCTGTTGTTGAAACAGCTTCTTCCGCCGTAGCTGTTTCAATTTTTTCTTCAGCTACTGCAGCTACTGCTTTTTCCTTTTTCTTAAAAAAAGCCATTATTCTTCATCCTCCATCTCTTCTGCAACCGCTACAAACTCGTCGTCTTCTGACTCATCCATCATAAACTCCATAAATTGAGTACTAATGCTAGCCTCTATTTCGTTCATTAAGATGTGAAATTCAGCTAGTGCTTCTTTTTCAAATAATTGATATGGATCTTGTTGTCCATACCCGCTCAAGTTAATTCCCTCTTTAATATTGCTTAAGCGATCTAAATGATCCATCCAGTTCATATCAATCTGATTCAACATAAAGCTTCTTAGCTGTTGACCAAGTTCTGCATTTTCTTGAAGACTTAAAATAAAGGATGTAAGCTCTTCACGTGCAGCAAGCACCTTTTCCTCTACAGCTGCTTGGTCTAGCTTGGCTACATCTTCTTCCTGCCAGTCTAAAGATGTGAAGATTAAGGATAGCTCCTGAATAAACTTGTCTAGCTTACGTTCCTGACCTTCTTCAGGGACTTCCTCTGGAAAATAAGCTGAAACGAGCTGACGAATATATTTTTCGATATACTCTAATAAGATCGGGAACATTTCCTTTGTTTCTAAATCTAACAGTCGATCGCGCATCGTATAAATGATTTTACTTTGTTCATTTAATGGATTTTCCAGCTTTAATAAGTGGTTTCGAGCAGCTTGATGCATATATTCAACCGTTTCTTGCACTTTTTTCATATATTTATCAGGTGCTGGTGCGGTTACAAGCCCTTCATCATCCGATTTTATTTTTTTCAAATAACGTTCATGTTCCTCTTTATCGTAATACGTAAACAAATCATCTTCTAATGAAATAATGAATTGTGATGTACCTGGGTCGCCTTGGCGTCCAGCACGACCGCGAAGCTGCATATCAATTCGTCCGCTTTCATGACGTTCGGTGCCAACGATATAGAGTCCGCCTAAGTCTTTCACTTCTTCATCTAGTAAAATATCTGTTCCACGTCCAGCCATATTTGTAGCAATCATGACTTGTCCTTTTTGCCCTGCATTCGCAATAATCTCAGCCTCATCTGCTTCTGTTTTCGCATTAAGAACATGATGCTTAATCTTTTCCTTCGTCAGTTGGGTGGACAATGCTTCTGACTGTTCAATCGATGTTGTCCCAATTAAAATTGGACGCTCTAGGCTGTGAATTCGCTTGACTTCAGCAACAATTTTCTTCATTTTACTTTCCTGATCTTTATAGATTAAATCAGGTAAATCATTGCGAATAACCGGTTTATTCGTTGGAATCGTCACGACTGGAAGACCATATGTATCCCAGAATTCCGATTTAGACGGTGTTGCACTTCCGGTCATCCCTGATAATGAGCTATACAGGCGGAAATAATTTTGAATTGTAATCGTCGCCTGTGTTTCATTTTCTTCGGTAATGTTTAAGCCTTCCTTCGCCTCAATCGCTTGGTGCAAGCCTTCACTAAAAGTACGCCCTTCCATCACACGTCCTGTAAATTTATCAATTAACTCAATTTTTCCTTCTTTTACGATATAATCTACGTCTCGTTTCAACGCAGCATGTGCTTTCAACGATTGATTGACATGATGAAGCAGCTCTGCATGCTCGGGGTCGTATAAGTTAGCGATACCGAATGCTTTTTCAATTTTCGTTGCCCCTTCATCTGTTAAGAACGTATGTCTCGTTTCTGGGAATATCTCATATTCTTCCTTTTCACGGAATGTCTTCATCATTTGTGCCGTAATGTGAAAAAGTTCTTGTCCCTCACTTGATTTTCCAGCGATAATTAATGGTGTTCTCGCTTCATCAATCAGGATACTATCAATTTCATCGACAATCGCAAAATGATGATCGCGTTGCACTTTGTCTTCTTTACGGACGACCATATTATCACGCAAATAATCGAAGCCAAACTCCGTACCTGTACCATAGGTAATATCCGCTGCATACGCTACTTTTTTCTCCTGCGAGCCCATTTGGGAAATATTCAAGCCAACGGTCATCCCAAGAAATTCATGAACCTGCCCCATTGTCTCTTTATCACGGCTTGCCAAATATTCATTCGCCGTAATAATATGAACGCCTTTTCCCTCAAGTGCATGCAAATAACTCGGCAAAGTTGAAACAAGCGTTTTCCCTTCCCCAGTATTCATCTGTGCGATCGAGCCTTCATGTAACACAAAACCACCAATTAATTGGACATCATAATGTCTCAACCCCATCACACGCTTGGCCGCTTCTCGAACAACAGCAAACGCATCCGCTTGAATATCAATGAGCGTTTTCCCAGCTGCCAGCATCTCTTTAAAATGGTCTTTCATACCGCGTAATTCAGCATCTGAATAAGCTGCATATTTGTTTTCTAAACTATTAACTGTATCGACAATCTTATTAATACGCTTTAAATCTTTTGAACTATCATTAAATAACTTTTTCACACTAGTTAACATAGGGGCCTTCTCTCCTATTATTTCATAGTACATACAAATCAAATTATATCATAGATATCTTTTCTATTGGTTAATTAACAGATATTAACATTACTAAAAAAATATAAGAAATCGAGTTTTTGTTAGTGAAATAGCTGTTATGAGACATTTCGTTACAAATGAAGCACTGTTTTGAATTGGCATGATTATGAGCTGAATTGGACAGATTTTCTTAAAAATTGGCTCGATTTTCACATGAATTAGACAGAATAATGAGCTAATTGGACAGATTCCTTTACTAAGCATCTAAAAAAGGCCCTTTCAACCTACGAATCTAGCCAAAAAGAGCCCCTTCATCAAGCGAAGGAGCTCTCATCATTTACTTCAGTTTTACTGACAATGTGTACGGTGCAAAGGAAGCATGACCTTGGCGATCACGGACTTTTATATAGTAGGTGCCCTTCGTAAATGTTAACGATAGAACCTCGTTGTCATCTGTTCCATAATAATCAGATGCGGCGATTCTTTTTCCATTACGGTATACCTCAATCACCCCATCAATGCCCGTTCCCCCATCAAGCGTTAACGTAGCTTGCTCTGTTTTGGCAGCTTTATAGACGAACCAATCTTCATCTCCATTTTCAAATCCAGTGTTAAAGGAAGCTGTTCCGGTATACGACTTGCTATTGATCTTCTTCATCGCAAGTGGTTTCGTTGGTGTATGATTTTTCACCTTTGAAGTTGGGTTTTCATCCTTATTAGACACACTTTGAATATTGAATTGATATGGCCATAGTGTTACTCTTGCGCTAGACTCGATAATTCCATTGACTGTAACGAAGTAGGATTGACCTTTTTTCGCCTTAAAGGAACCTGTCGTTGTCCCATTTTCCGTTATGTTCAACATATACCTTGTACGCTCATACTCCGTCTCTTCTGCTTTACGATTTTTATTCACATCTTCTGTAATCATGACATAGCCATAAAATGGGCTCAATAACTCTTCGCTGTATTTATTTTTCAAAGCCGCCGTAAGTGGGGTGCGTGCGAATTTCACTCCATATGTGGTGGTCTCCTTTGCAGTAAAATAGTACGTGTCTACATCATTGGATACAGCAAAGTTTGCTTTGGCACCTGCAGCTGGGAGATCTTTAGCCTGTTCTGGCAATTCATTGTCCTCATAGGCATCTCCAGCATTTTGAATCAATAGCTTCGACGTGATTTCATAGCCATCGTATGGAATTTGGCCCGTCATATAGTTTGGATTCACCGCTAAGAAATACGTTTTATTTGCTTTTAAACCGGTAAGGAACCCATTTTTTGCCTCGTACCCGTTCCAATCTATGTTATTAGAAACAGGAGCTAAGTATTTGTAAGGCTTTCCGTCTGCGTCTTCTCCTTCAACAATCTCGTACAATTCTACAATCGGCATGTTCGTTGCTGGCGTTGGTACATCAAATTGATAAATCCCCGCATTCGTTGGCTTTAGGATATACCAATCCTGATCCATATTGTTTTGAAGATACCCTTTTACGGTCCCGCCTATTTCATACGGGAGCGCCATGCTTTCCAATAAGGCAATCCGCTCTTCTTCATTCTGTTCTTGCAGCGCACGAATGATATTCTCTTCTTCCGTGGTTGGCATCATGCCCGAATAGTTATCTTCATCAGCTGGAATGACTTTTCCGACAAGACTCACACGATACGGAAGAGCTGATTGAGCAGGTTCTTTCTCCTCTAGAATTCCCGTAGGATTAGACAATATATCTTCTAATTTATAATCATAGATTGAGATTTTATTCGTTACTTTTACATAATACTCTTTCTCTGGTTCTGTTTGGAAAGATAACGTTTCTCCTTCTCCGATTCCTCCACTATTTGCCGAGTATAACGTTGGCATTTCATCAGGATTAGGCTTCGGTATTTCTTCACCTTCTGGTAGTTCAATTGGAAGCTGCGTTTCTTCGCCCTCAGCTATCGGAGGAAAAAGCTGATCTTTGTCATACACACCAGCACTAATATCAACTCCAGGGATTCCTGTAACATCAAACTTGATGAATTGCGCTTCTTTTGATGTAAAGTGGAAGTAATCCGAATCCCCTTTTTCGCCCGTTATATACAAGTTCTCTTGATTAAACGGCAAACTTTTGATTTTTATTGGTGATTCAAGAGATGATTCATCTTCTGGTAATGGATTTACTTTTTCAACGTTTAATGTAAAGGAAGATTGCTTGTTGATGGAATCGTCATAGCTGCCATTCACATCTTTTATGCCGATCGCTACCGTTCCGCCAAATGGCGCCTTAATCAGCTTGGCTTCCGTTTTTCCTTCTTTTACATCATTCACATCCGATCAGTTCTTCCCCATTGTCACCATAAAAATGAATACTCATTTTATAATCATACTGAGAGGAGCTAACTAAAGAAGCTTGGATATATTCTCCTTCTTCCACCGAGAATTTCACCCACTTCTGTTCGGAAGGCTTCGTAAACGAATGCTTGACCTCCCCAGGCAAAGTAATGGCCTGTGCCTTATTGATAATTTCCTGTTTGTCCCACTTTTCAGTAACGAGCGAAGGAATTTTTTTAACGTCAAATTTCATTGCTGCAACCGGATTAATTAGGCCATTTCCATATTTTTGATCAAAACCTGTTGCTCCTAGGTCAGAGGCTGTTTTTTCTAAAATATATTCTACTTGAGCCGGCGTTAGCTTTGGATACTTCGTTAAGAGTAATGCCGCAGCTCCAGCCACAGCCGGTGAAGCCATCGATGTGCCGCTTAAACGTTGGAAGGCGGATCCTCTTTTCGTGTCATAATATGGGGCGTAGATACTCTCTCCTGGAGCTACCACATCTACAGAAGCACCGTATGTAGAAAACGTACTTAGTTTCTTGGAGCTATTGACAGATCCTACACTAATGACGCCTTCATAGCTTGCTGGATAAATTGGACATATCGTTGCCTGTGTTTCCTGCTGCCGCGACGACAACAACCCCTTTATTAATCGCCGTTTCTACTGCTTCCTTTAAAACCGTTGATGGCATAGCAACGGCTAGGCTCATATTAATGACGTCTGCCCCTTCGTCGACCGCTTCTAGGATTGCGTTGGCAACGGTGTAGTCGAACGTCCACATATTCCATCAAACACATCATACGATAGAAGCTTTGCGTTTGGATTGATTCCGTAGCCTCCGATGCCATTATCCTTTTTTGCCGCAATGATGCCGGCCACATGAGTTCCATGTATGTCAGCCGTCGTTGTATTCATCGGGTTGATGATGTTTGAGCTTGAAAGGATGGAGCCTTTTAATTCTGGATGATTCTTATCAATCCCCGTATCAATGACAGCGACTTTCACTCCATTCTTCCCTGCAAGTTTTTGGGCATCTGCCGTTTTTAGCAGACTATGAACATATTGTTGACTGATTTTAGGATCTGTGATTCCTGTCTGCTTATAAATCGGACTCAGTTGAACAGAAACTACTTTACTATTTTTCTGGTAATTTTGGATTGTTTGCTGCAGCTTGTTCTTATTTTTAACCTTTACCGCCACATACTTCAACCCGCTTACTTGTTGAATAACCGTACCACCAGCCCGTTTATGATCACTTACGCTGAGTGGACGAGAATACTTGACAATAATCGTGTCATCACTATAATTTGCCTCTTTTTCATTCCCATCTTGTTGTCCCCAATTGTTTAAAGACGACAGCTTGGCCGATACAGCCCCACTGCTAGCCTCTGCTTGTAAACTAGCAAAGGGTGAAATCGCCAACGCACAACTTACCCCTAAAGCTATGACTCTTTTTTTAATTGAACTCAATGGATTCCCTCCCTTTCTACTCTCATTCTAGCAAACATTATATTCCTCTTATACTAATATTTTCTATAAAACTTATTAATCCATCCTTCCTACTACCGCTCGTCACACATTTGTAATATTCTCTAGAACCATAACGCAATAATGCCAAAAAAAAGAGAACGAAATCAATCGTTCCCCCTCTTGTTTATCCACATTGTCCACATGTTAACAATCTAAAAAGTAGCTGTTACTTTATATATTTCGTGGAGACATATCCAGTTTTGTTGTTGGTTTTGATTTTGTACCAGCTGCTTTCTTTGGCTAGGATGGTAATAGTTTGGTTCTTTTTGAGTTTAGCGATAATGTTGGATGATGTTGATTTGTTGTCACGTACGTTTAGGACAGTGGCTGTTACTTTTCCTGTCGTTCGCTTAATTTGAAGCGTTTTAGCCGTTGTTTTTGCTTGTTGCTTGCTATTGGTAGCGGTAATAGTCACTTTATACGTGCCATTGCTATTTTTACCAAAGTTCCAAGACTGAGCACGACTTCCTTTTTTGAGCGACTTTTGTTTGACTGGCGTAGCAATCACTTTGCCCTTGCTATCTTTGACTGTAACCGTCACTATCGCTTTTTCGCTTAATTTATAGGCAATTTTCGCTTTTTCTGTGCTGTAATCGGCTGTTACCGCTACATTTGAAATATTCATTGCTGATAGTACCGCTTTTTTAATCGTCACCGTGCTAGTGACCGTACTTATATTTTGACTAGAATCCTTTGCCGTTATCGAAGACGGTGTATGTACCATCGCTTATATCCTTGATATCCCAAGTTGCACTTTGACTACCGCTCGTCACTGCTGATTCATTTACTAGTGTTGCAACCATGTTGTCATCCCGATCTTTAATGTCTACTGAAACCGCTGATGCTTCATCAAGAGTGTACGCGACCTTCACTTGTTCGCACTATAATCAGCAGCTACTGTAACAGCCGTAATGTTTGGAGCAGTTGTATCTTCCACGACTTCACTGTATTCTTTGACTAATGTTGCACCTGGATAATAAAATTGCAAAATCTCTTCATAGGTTTGTCCAGCTTCGGCACGATATTTCGCACCATATTGACTCAGACCAACCCCATGACCATAACCTCGACCTGTTATCGAGATTTTTCCAGCCGTAGCAGTAGATTCATCAACTAAATAACTCTTCATCTTATTTGTGCCAACTATTGCACGAATCTTTGATGCAGTTACATTAGTAAGTTGGAAGGTTTGTGGCTTCAACTTACCTTGTTCATCTACTACATCTTTGACGTAAAAATTAACCTGAATTGAACCTTTTGTCACTCGTCCACCAGATGTTTTCTCCCCTACTGATAAAGTGGGAATTTCCGTAATTTTAATATCCTTGTTTGAATACCCGTTATTTTTCAGCCAGGTTTTGATATTCGGAACGATTGTGCTGTCTTTTTCGCTCACATTTGCCCACCAAGCATTTGGCTCCGATAAATCCTTGCCTGCTAGGTCTATTTGCTGTTTATCAATGTTAATCTCCCATTTCGTTTTTGGATCAAACGGATCCTCTTGAATCTCAAAATAAGGAAGCTTCTGACCAGACCAAGCATTTGAATTCAGCTCCGTCACTCCACCATTGCTAGATGAAAACACAGCATCTACTAAACTATTATTGTATTTCAATACTATACCTGTTGTTTCTGAAATAGCTTTGTTCGAATTAGCATGTCCTGCTGCCCCACCGTATACTTGATAAGAAACGGTATCATCAATGACTCTACTTTGATTACGAAGCGCATACGTTCTCGCTGCTATCGTTTGGGATTTTACAGCCTCTATATGCCAAAGTGCAGGCATCTCATTTGGAACAACGCCCTTTAAATAATTCTCAATTGAGACAGTATTAATCGGACGAACATACTTTCCGCTTTCAACTGTAAATTGAAAAGCCCCTTGGTACGATCGAGCGTTTATGTATAAAAGCGACTCTGAATCTACTGGTGAAATCGAAAATGTATCATATTCCCCCATTTGCTTCGAATCTTTATACACGACAAGTTGACCCGACTCCACCTTCACCTGGATTTCCTCACCACTTTGTATAAACGTCGTGCCATCCTCCAGCTGATACGTACCATTAGACGTCACAGTAATACTTGTCTGGTCTTTAAGATAATTTTTCAGCTTCACCGTCATTAGTGAATCCTGCGTCGCAGCTGTCGCCTCATATGCTGGCAACATAGAAAGAAGCAACACAAACGCAATGAATAAATACTTTACTCTCCTCATATACTTTCCCTCCTATTAACATCACTACTCTTCTATTTTACGCTATTCTATAATTCTCGCATCTTCCTATACTACTAATATCGGCTCTTACCCACAAAATTGGAAGCGAATAATAAAACAAGCCTCAAAAATAAGCACAAATAACTACAACTTATCAACAAAACTATCCACATGTTTTCCACAATCAAAAAAGTAACTGTGACTTCTCACACCAGTTATGATAGGTTTGAGAGCAACTATTAAAGTAAGCTAAAATGGGTTCTTTGTTTAGAAATGGATAGGATGTGTAGGAGTAGTAGTAGGAAGGGTAGCTACTCCATTGGTATAGTTGAGGTTGTGGAACGATGGACGCATTTACCGGATTATAATGAATATAGTGACTGACTTTGGTCATTCCTGCAGCACCTAAAACAGGCTTTGAGAAAAAGCGCTTTTCAAACAAATGACCTGTTTTATCGTATTTTTTGTTGAAATAATGGGCGTAACGCTTATTTAATAGAGCCATCACCTTTGAAAGAGGAACTTCTGAGGAACAAATTTGGAGATGATAATGATTGGTCATTAAGCAATAAGCGGCAATACTAAATGGGTATGTCTCATGAAGCTCTGTCATCAATTGCAGGAACTTGGAGTAATCCTCCCCGCTTAAAAATAGCGGTTCTTTCCGATTACCTCGACTACCAATATGATAGAATTGATCCGGCAACCATATTCTAGGCTTATACGGCATGTTTATCCCTCCTTTTTTGTTCTACCATACTATTTTTCTACTCATTTAGCAAAACGACAAAATTCAAAAGTCCCCTAGAGAAAATTCAATTTTATGAACGGAAACCCTCCCTTTAAAAAGACGAAAAAAGCCATCAGAAACGAATTCTGATGACTTATCCACAAATTTATAAACATTTTATCCACAGTTTAAAAAGTAACTGTGACTTAAGCTATTCTGCTCTGTAGCTTTGCTTTTGTTTACTGCTTTCTAGTGATGATGTACTTGTTTTGGTTACATAGATTGTGCCTTTTGTTTTGCCGAGTTGTTTAATGCTAACTGAGATCGATGATTTTGTTGCTTTTTTAGATGTAGCTAGTAGTGTTCCTCTTGAGTTATAGACTTTAATATAATCTCCAGCTTTAAGGGATGAAACGGTAACTACATCACTTTTGTTCTTATAGTTAACAACTTTAATTTGACTGGTCTTTAATGTCGAAGAAACCTTCATTTTTGTAAAGACTGCATGATCTAATATGACAGCATGGGTTCCTTTTGCACCACCTGTTTGTTTAACTACTACCTTAAAGGTTTTCGTTTTGCTTGGTATGCGCAATGTTAGGTTTGCTACAGCACTAGATTTTGTTAGATTCCTAGAGTACAGAAGTTTGTTATCCCCATATATATAAATAGTTGATTTTCCATAGTCCCCTTGAACATATTTCGAATCTAGTGAAAGCTTTGCCTTAAAACTATTAAAATCCATATTTTGAATATCGTAATTCGCATAGGCCTCTCCACCACCATAGGTATACAAACCTATTCCAGACGTTACAAGATCGCCCTTAATATTCTGAAAAGAACTACTGCCATAGGTATTTGAATAGAAATAATAAGAGGTACTAGTTGCACCAACTGTATTCACTGATACCGTCTTATCAACAGTTTTCAACTTGTCATTCGTTTGTTTGACAACTGGATCAATAAAAACAACTTTTTGTGTCCCTCTTGCCCCTTCATTTTGCTGCGTAACTAATTTAAGGTTTTTTGTACCTTTTGGAATGTAAAGTTTGACCTTCTGAACAGCTGTTTTGGCATTTAATTGTTTTTCGTATAATAACACATCATCCGCATATATACCGACAGCTGTCTTTCCATAATCACCAGATATCCATCTTGAATCCAATGTAATCTTTGTTTCGAAGACGTTATAGCCCATCTGATCAATATTAAAAGTGGCATAGGCTCTTCCGCCACCAGAGGTATACATGGCTAATCCATAAGGAATAACATTTCCCTCTATATCTTGAAAACCAGAACTCACTCCAATTTCCGGTATAATAATAATAACTAGTTTCTTTAGCACCAATCGTGCTTAAAGACGTTGTTATATCAGAAACACTCAAATAACTACCTGATGAAGAAAATTTCCCATCATTGATCACAACTCCTTGTGTTCCCTTTGCCCCTTTAAGCTGCTTAACAATAATACGAAGATTCTTTGTAGTTTTTGGTAACTTCAGATTAACATCTAGCACCTTATTCTTAGACAGCTGTTGCTCATACAATAGTAAATCATCTGCAAAAATACCAATAGCTGATTTTCCATAATCACCAACAATCCACTTAGAATCAAGTGTAATCTTCGCTTGGAAATTTGTATAACCCATGCTATCAATATTGTATGTAGCGTGCGCTCCTCCTCCACTATAGGTATACATTCCTATTCCATTTGCTAATAAGTTCCCCTGCACATCTGTGAAATTAGAATCACTAGACCAACGATTTTCATAAAAGTAGTAACTTGTATCCGATGGTTCTAAATCATGTAACCATATGTCCGTGTTCGCAGATGCTGAACTTGGAAGTAAATACAATCCCAGCATACTCATAAAAAACACAAGACCTAAAAGAATTTTTTGACTCTGTTTTACCATTATTCCACTCCTTACTCTTAAATAGTTAAAATGTACTATATTATAATAACATATTTAATATTATTTGGAATTAAGTTAAACATCTTAATAAAACTTACATAATAGACTTCTTTTTTGAAAATATACAAATACTAAAGTAGAATTTAATTTGAAACAAAATAAAAAAGCGATAAGAAATAATTTATCCACAAAATTACCCACATGTTATTAACAATTTAAAAAGTAGCTGTTACTTTATTTAGAGGTGATGTTAATGGAAAATAGAGAAGATTTGCGTAATGAGTTAAAGGAGATTGAGAAGTGGGAGAAGGATCAGAAGGGATTGTTTTTTTGGGAAAAGCTTGGGCGGCTCCCGTTTGCGTTGTTGGATAAAGTAACGCCTAAGTTCCTTCAGGATAAAATCAACAGTCTCTTAGATGAAATTGCGATTTACATCGATAACGGTGGTCAATATTTAGTGAATAATGATGCCACACTGAATAAAGCAGCAAAAGTTTTATCCTCCACTGAACTTACTTTTGAGGAAGTCAAAAAATTACCTCTTTCAGAT
Source organism: uncultured Bacillaceae bacterium (assembly GCA_963790055.1). GTDB lineage: Bacteria > Bacillota > Bacilli > Bacillales > DSM-1321 > Peribacillus. Next base: position 26,276 of record CAWBND010000013.1, on the reverse strand, counting down.
ATGGAGAAAGTGGCTGAATCCTTTATCTCTACTAGAGCCAAAAATGCTCAAATTCAAGGGGCGACTACGGGGATTGGTGGGATATTTACTCTAGCTATCGATATTCCACTTATTCTAGGACTTACATTGAAAACGATTCAAGAAGTAGCAGTTGCACACGGCTATGACCCCACTGATCAAGACGAACGGATCTTTATGATCAAATGTATGCAATTTACTTCTTCTGATATCGTAGGAAAAAAGGCCATTTTAGAAGAGATGACAAATCCACAAAGAGGTCAAGGCTTCGCTCAACTCCAAGGATGGCGAGAAGTATTTATGACCTATCGTGACAACTTCGGATGGAAAAAACTCTTTCAAATGATTCCCATCGCTGGCATGATCTTCGGAGCATACATGAACAAAGCAGCAATTAAAGATGTAGGAGAAGTCGCTACCATGCTCTATAAAAAGAGAAGAGTATTAGAACGACTAGAAAAACTTGAAGACACTGAAGAAAAGATAGAAGCTCGATAAAATAACGGTGTAGAGCACCCACTCTACACCACCACTTATCCACAAGAGTTATACACATCATATCCACAATCCAAAAAGTCACAGCGACTTTTTCTTATATACATACACACATATCAAAGTCCATACCGCCCCGAGTGCGTAGCCAGCAATGACGTCCGATGCGTAGTGGGCGTACAGACCAACACGGCTTATCCCCATTATGAGCAGTAGCACGCTTACAACAATACCTAACACCCATTTAACCGATTTCGACTTTAGTTCTTTTGTTATAAAATAGACCAGCAGCACATAGAAAACCAAGCCGACCATAGTATGCCCACTTGGAAAGCTATAACTCGCTGCCTCTGCTTCAAGACTACCTGCCGGACGTTCCCGTGCCATACTGTTCTTCACAAATTTATTGAGTACATTTCCTCCTCCTACTCCAATTGCAAAAATCGCCATCGCCCAGTAGTTTCTTTGCTTAAACCAGAGCCATAATAGGAAAAGTAGGCTTCCGCCGCCAATAACAAGAGTTGTTCCTAGCGTTGAAATCGATTCAAAAAATTTCAATCCCGCGGTACTCTCTATTCCCTGAAAAAAGCCTTGAACAGAATCGTCAAAGCGAAGAATAGAACCATTCTTCACTCCCGCCATCATCACTAAAAATAGCACTAAAGAAACAAGCAGACCAACCAGCCATGCGCCATTTCCCTTTATTGTCTTTTTCTCCATCCATCATTCTCCTTCCCCTATTCATTAATTAACAAACTAGCATTCTCGTAATTTTCACTACCATGAACTAGAATACACAATTTTTATTCATCGGTAAATATACCCGCCTAATCACAAAAAAATACGCTGTAGAGTTTTACTCTACAGCGTATTTATGCACAATTTTATCCACACTATATCCACAAACTCAAAAGTAACTGTGACTTAGTTGATAAATCCGTCTTGTACTACGTTGCCGTTTGCGTCTTTTAGGTTCGTTGATTTGAATTCAACGTTAATTGCGTCTGTTAGGTTAAAGTCGTTTGTTGTTGTGATTGTTAGTTTTCCGTTAGCCGCTACTGCAGAAGCTGGAGTTACTGCTTGACCTGCAATTTTAACTGTTAAGCCAGTCGCAGCTGCTTGATTAGCAATCGTTTCAGAGAAATCTACTGTGAATGTTTTGCTGTTTACTACCGTTACTTTAGAAGCAACTGGAGCCACGTTTTCTTTTAGTGCAACTGTAGTTGTTGCTTTAGCGTCTTTAAGCGTATTACCTTTTGTATCTACAACATTTGTAGCTTCAAGAACATAGTTACCATTCGCTGCGATAGAGCTTTCTGGTAAAGTCACTCTTACTTTTTTCGTACCATCTACAAATTGAAGTTGAGTTCCAGCTGGTAATGCTTTTCCACCTAACGTATAGTTAGCAGCTGTTGTTGCTGAAGCAGTAACGTCAGCAGCATATTCAACTGTGAATACTCTATTATTATTTGCATCTACTACAACTGGAGTTGCACCAAATACTAGAGTTGCGTTCACTTCTCCTGGCGCAGGTTGGAACGTACCAGATGTTACATTAAACGTAAGAGCTTCAGCATTTTTATTGCCATTTAAATCAGCTACTGCATCTTTTGCTAATTCGAATGTGTATGTTGAATTTTTATCTAAGTCAATAGAAACCTCAACAGTGTTTAGTTCTGAACCTTCTTTTTTACCATTACCATCAAGATCCACACCAGCAGTCGCATCAACAGCTGTTACATTGCTAGTATAAACAACACCGTTTTTCGTTTTAAGTGTTAAATTTCCTTTAACATTTACAGGCTCGTTAAAAGTAAGATATAAAGCATCTTTATCAGTCGTTACAGCTGCATCATCTTCAACTAATAATTTAGTAGAAGCAGATACTAGAGTAGCAGCAGTTGTATCTTTTGTTAGAGTTGCAGCAAATTCAAATGTATCTCCTGCATTATCTGCTTTGTCTTTGAAGCCTTCCACTTTAACAGTTTCATTAATGAAGTTATTAGAGCCTAATGCACTTTTTACATCTAAAGTAAATTTCGTTTTATCTTCAGTATCTTTGATTTGAGCATCAGTTAGATAGAAAACGTCAGATCCAACCGTTACTTTTGCGTACTCATCATTTCCTGTAGTGCCATCTAAATTTTGTTTAGATAATTCTTCAGAGAAATCCAACGTAATTTCTGTTCCATTTACTGTAGTAGATACAGTAGGTTTTGAGCTATCTACATCAGCCTTAGCAACTGTGAAGTTAACCGCCATTGGATTAGCGATATTATTAGCAAAATCAGTTGCTCCTACAATATCAACCTTATATGATTTTTCAGCCGTTAAACCTGAAATCGTTAATGTTTTACCATCTAAGCGTATATCCAGAAGTAAGTGCAACACCGTTAAGGCTTACTGTACCTGCATTTTGAACTGGTTCGTTAAACGTAATAACAGCTTCTGTTCCTTTTGCTTCCACAGATTGAACAGATACAGGTGTTTTATCAGCGAATGTAAATAATACATTATACTCAGCAGTAAGTACTTTTGCATCAGCTTTTGTTTTAATTGGTGCAACTGTCACTTTTGCATTCGTAACCTTTAACTCATTAACAGTTGTTAAAATAACAGTTTTTCCATCTTCAGAAACTTCTGCTTTGGCAATTGTTTCGCCTTCTACTGCGTATTTACCTGCAATTGCAGCATCCGTTGCATCCACTGCTTTGTTAAACGTAACAGCAAGTTCTTTAGCATTCATTGCTTCCACAATTACTACTGCAGGTACTTGTAAAGCTTCTTCAGCAGCCGCTACTTTTTTATCTGCAGCTTCAACGTTTGCTTTATCCGCATCGCTAAGTTTTGTTACGTCGATTTTAGCTTTTGCATCTTTTGCAGCTTTAATAGCAGCTTCATCTTTAAGATCTCCGTTAGCTAAAGCCACATATGCTTCAACTTTTTTAACTTCCTCTAGTGCTGCAATTACTTTTTCAACGCCAGCAGCTACTTTAGCTTCTGTTGGATTTATAAATTGTTTGAAAAGAAGTGTTTCAACTTTTGCACCGTAAACAGTTTTTGTAATGTCTTTTTTCGCTTTTGTAATAGCAGCTTGAAGTGCATCGTATTGTTTTTGAGCTTCAGCTACGTCTTTAGCTTCAACAGCTGTTTCAAGTGCTGCATAAAGAGTATTTAATTGTTTTTGTGCAGCTACAGCTTGACTGTACCCTTTTAAATAGCCTTCTGAACGAGTGATGTATTTTGCATATGCTTTCACTTCAGCTAATTTTTTAGCTTTTGCTGATTTTGATAATTTTGATTTATTGATTTTTGCATTAATGTCTTTTTGTGCTTTTTTTGCTTGATCAACGTAAACTTTCACTGTTTTAACAGAAGCTAGTGTAGTAGATTTAGTATATTTGTTATAAGGCTTAATCATTTTAGCTTTAGCAGCTTTAATTTGGCTGTCTAAGCTAGATGCTGCCTCTGATTGTGCTGGTGCTACAGCAGTAAATGCTGATGCAGCGATTGCAGTTGCCGTTACGATTTTAATTACTTTCTTTTTTTCCATAATAAAAGTCTCCCTTCAAATTACTCTCGTCTTAAAGAACAAGAGTTGTATATAGCATCTCTTTTTAGAAACACGATGCAATTCCTTTTATGTACATAAAAAGAACTACAATAATTCCAAAAAAATCTAATTTAATATTGTAATTCCAGGGTGCGTTCACCATCTCCGCCACCCAAAATCATCATACATCAATTCTATATTAATATAAATATAAAACTGTAAATTTTTTTACAAAGGTAGTTTAGTTCTATCGATTTTCCATATTTTTATTCACAAAAACAAAACTATAGACACATTGATATAAAAAGGATAGCACCAACACCCCTAAGTTCTTTTTCCATAAATCTATTTTCTTATAATTATTGAACTACGTATTATTTTTTCAAATCATCCCCTGAAAAATACTATATTAATATATTTTTTTACAGATAATTATTTTAGCACATAAAAATCTTCCCCTTTCAATTAAGTAGATATTTATACCTATACCCCTTATGTAAATCACAGATTAGCTTCTGCACTATAACTTGGGCCACCATCCGCTCTTTTCCACTTATCCACAGAACATCCACATTTTCAAAAGTAGCTGTTACTTTCTGTTGAAGTCTAGTAAAATATAATCAGGATTATAATACTATCTCGAAAGGATGTTTGAGAATGAAGAAGTTTTTTATTTCTCTTGTTTTGTTAACCTTTGTTTTTATACCGATTGGAAATGTTGTAGGATTTGATAGTTTAGATACCGACCATGCCTATGCAGTGAAGAAAAAAATGACACAAAAAACCTTTAACAAGCAGGCTGCCTCACTTTCCAAAAAGATTCAAAGCTATAAATCTGAGGAAAACGATTTAATGCAGCAACTAAGCGAGGAAAGAACATACAATGCTGAAAACTTTGCCTCTCTTTTTGAAGATGAAACGTTAGGTCTATCTGATGACGAAGTATTAGCTTATTACATTGATCTAGTCAGTAAATTCGTTGATCGTGAAGATGATTTAGAAGAGTACTTTTATCAAGAAGAGATCGATGTTATTTCCGACTATATGTATGATATACAAGCTACCAATAAAAAAATTAATACATTAAAATCAAAAATTAAAAGCTACGAAACCAATTATAAGCGCTTATCAAAATCAAAAAAATATGAAGAGGCTCTTAAAGTTAGAAATAATGAAATAAAAGCTTATAGCCAACTCATTGATGTGTTAGAATCTGGCATTACTCTAGAATCTAATTTATATTCTGATACACAAGATATTTTCAACAGTTTATACAATTATGAAGAAGAACTAGATGATACTGAAGATACCGAGGACATTGAAGATAGTGAAGGTACTGAAGATCCAGCAGATGATGGATCTTCTGAAGATGGCTCTTATTCCGAAGAAGAGGAATATACGTATTAAGTAAAAGGAAATATCAGAAAAGGCTTGCTTAAACAGGCTAACGATCATCTATGATTAGGTGATCGTTTTTCTATAATCAGGGACCATGGAGCAATTTTATGCCCGAAAACCTAAATAACTGAAAAAAGGTTACGGTTACAGTGGAATTAGAAAGTTTCCTTATTTAAAAAGGCTCTATAGAGAACGATCCTACAGCATCACTTATCCACAAAGTTATACACAGTATATCCACAAATCAAAAAGTAGCTGCTACTTAGGAGGAGTTAGATAATGAAAGTAGAAAGGGTAGTATTAGCCTTTGCGTTTGTCTTTGCTATGTTTCTCATTTGGCAGGTAGATTATGCTGTTGCCGCGAGTAAGACCAAGGCGAAAGAAACGGCGGCTGAAAGGATTATCCGGCAAAGCCGAATGTCGTTTACTGTGAAAGACAAAAATGGTACAACTTATAAGCTGTATCTCTATGCGGACAAAGAAAAAGTAGGTTATGACCCATATGAAAATAAGCAGAAAATCTATCGAGGAACATATAAATTAGCTCTCTTAGACAAAGCGAACAAAAAGAAGCTAGCTGAAATTAAAACTAATATTGAAGCCGTATCTGCAGGAAAACTAGTGACCGGCACCGGCATGGTAAGGATCTTTCCAAACAAAAAAGGGCAACCGAGCCTAGTGGGTACGGGAATCGTATATTCACCTTCTTCAGAATTATTAACGTTCGATGACATGTATTATGTAGAGAAAAACAAGCTACACAAGCTTAAAGTCACTGCAGATAGTGATAATTTCAACTTTATCAATCCGACAACGTTCAAGAATCCAAAGCCAAATGTCTATACAACCATCATATCCCATAAAAATATCGGCACTGTAGAAACTAACTGGCAGCTGCAGCTTGCTTCAAAAAAATTAGTCGTCACATCGATGAAGTGGAAGACTGTTGATGGCATCGTCGAAAACATCCCTGTCTTTTCTTTCACCAATAAAATTACCTTTAAAGACAAATATCTAGAAGAGGCCATTCGTGAAACATTGAAAAAACCTACAGGAACTATTTATTTAAAAGACCTTGATCAACTAAAAACGCTTAAGGCTGAATATCGAGGAATAGTGGATTTAAGTGGACTCGAGTATGCACGCAATTTAAAAACACTCATTATTAATTATAATGGCATAGATGAAAAGACTATGTGGCCTTTAAAAGGACTTACAAAACTAACGAGATTAGAATTCAGCAACAACCATGTCACCAATATCGATTTTATGCTAGAAGTACCAGGCGATATAACCACTTTAGATATCGGCAACAACCCTATTGAAAGCATTGAACCGCTGGCTGATAAAACGGACCTAGAGAAGCTGTACATATATGGCACGCTTGTTTCAAATTTAAAGCCAATCGCTGGATTATATAACTTGAAGGATCTCGATCTGAGTAGGACAGATGTAAAAAACATTAGTCCGCTTAAAAATTTAAAGAATCTTGAAATCTTATGGATGGACAGTGTTTCCGTTTCTTCTTTTTCGGCGTTAGCAAATTTAACGAATTTAAAAACACTAAATATCGATAATACGTTTTACGGGTCAGATGATCGGATTGACGGCAGTCCTTTAAAAAACCTGAAGGAACTAGAAAACTTGTATATAATCCGTGTTCGTTTTGAGGATTACCAATTTTTGAATTCCCTAACCAACCTAAAATCCTTACATGCCTATTACTCGAGTATCTCATTGAATGATTTAAAAAATCTTCAATCACTTGAATATCTCGATTTGCACTACTCTAATATTGATGACATTTCTGGCCTAGCTGATTTAACAAACTTAGAATACTTAGATATTTCAAGTAATAGGATTACAAACCTGGATGCTCTTTCGAATCTAAACAAACTAAGAGAACTATACGCGTCTGATAATGAAATTGAAGACCTGAGGCCCATTTCTCGTTTAACTAATCTGGAATCACTCATGCTCTGGCGTAATAAGATTACTGATCTTCATCCACTCCTACCATTAACTAACTTACGTCGTCTTTCAGTCGATGAAAACCCGATTGTAGACTTCTCACCCTTAGAAAAACTACCTATGCTAGAAATGGATGAAGCGGTAAGTGAAGATGCGGGAATATAAGCTTTATCAAACAGGAAGCTCAAAACGGCTTCCTGTTTTTTTGTACAAACTCCAAATACCAAACTTATTGAAGCCTCTCTATCTACTAAATAAATTATCCACAGAATATCCACAATTTAAAAAGTAGCTGCTACTTCAATGCTGCTTCCAAGGCCGCTATTTCTTCCGAAGTAAAGCGTCCGTATGCTAGTTGAATGGCCATTTCTTGCTGTTCAGGTGTTAGCCCATCCTTAGCAGCTTCATTGTAGATGGCTATTTCTTCTTCTGTGAATCGACTTAATGCAAATTGAATCGCCTCTTCTCTTGAAGAAAAGTGTAATCCTTCAGATGGAGTTTGTTTTTCTGTCGAGGTAGCTGATTCAGTACTCGTTTGTTCTTCTGTTTGAACAAGTTCCTCATTAGTTGCTTCTGTCTCAGCAACCGCCTCATTGGCTGTTTCTCCTGAACAGGCTCCTCAGTTGCTTCTTTTTGAATCCGGTCCCCCTTAGTTGTTTCTGTTTGAACAACCTCCTCATTGGTTACTCCATTTTGAGAAGTCGTTGTATGTTTATCTTCACTTGATACTCGATACATCATCTTGACTCTCAGTTTCCTTTGCCAATTCCTTACCCTCAGCATCCTGTTGAGAATCATTACTAGAAACTGTACTTTCCGTATCTGGAATAGCCTGTTGATTTACTACAATAAACGCAATCATACCTACTAGTAAAAGTCCAATACCCATCAAAATGTATATTTCTTCTTTTCATTATATGCTCCTTTTCATTTGCACAAAGTTTCTAGAAAGTCGACCTAACCTAATATCTGTTCCTATTTCTACTTTACTATGATTCAATCGCATTCCTCAACTTCCATTTTATACATGAAACAAAATATAAAAAGGAACCCAAGCATTATGCTTAGATTCCTTCTTTTTCAAATAGATAAATTCCATGCGCCTATGAATAAATTATCCACAGTATATCCACATTTCAAAAAGTAACTGTGACCTTTACTTTCTACTCACTAAAAAAGGAATCAGAGCATAGTAACCTGATTCCTTCCTTATTCCCAATAGTATCAAGATTTCCCCTGTAATCAACAAATCCGTGATAACTTATTATTTTAAATATCACCAATTTCCAGCTACAAATTCAACTTTGTAATCATTTCCTACATTTATTGATTTATTATCCATATTAGAAAGTTTAGTTAACTCTAGTGTATTTCCAGTTATCACTGATTGAAGCTGAATTTTAATCGCTGCAGCTGTAACTGCGTTTCCACCCTCAACATCTCCCTCACTTAGAGAGGCATTTAAAACGGAGGCAAGTACATCCGGAAAGTTAATTGCTTCATTACTTAGTGTACCAAAAGTAACATCTTCTTTTGTGTTAAAGGTTACTCTAACTAGGCGCTTCTGCTTCCCAGCGTCATCCTGTAGCCCTAATTTTTCAATTTTAAAATATTCATTATCTTCAGGTGCTATCGCATGGCTACCTAATTGAAGAGTAACTTTGACAGGATAATCAGCAAAATTATCTTTAGTCACTTTACCAGTAATTATTATATCACCATTTAAATATTTTTTAAGGTTGCCTAGACTTACTCCATCGCCACCCTGATCCAAAGCACCTAGAATATTAGATATAGAAAGAGTAATAGTATCATCATCGTCATGATTTAATACTTCAATATTTGAGTCAATTAGTTCCTGATTCTTTACTTTAACAGAGTTAATAGTTAACTTAGAACCAGTAGGTGCACCCACTACGGTGATACCAGTAAATTTTTTTGTCTATCAGTTTCTGCGCTTAAATCTACTACAGACGTTCGATACATTCGATGAGGATTTACCTAAACCATCCAGCGTTACACTTGAGATAGGCATGTTTGGAGCTGGTACATTATCATCCGGTGGTGTCACATGGCGGCGTTACCGGCGATTCACAGGCGGCGTTCCACCGGTGTATTTCCTCTAATTTACCACCTTCAGCTTTTTTAATATCCCCTTGGTTTTCAACTGTTAACTTCCCCTGTCACAGACGGGTCTTTTTTAATTTCACCAATTACCGTCCCTTTTGGAACCGTAATATTGCCGCATTAGCATTTTGCACCGTTACAACTGCCTTTTCTAAGGCACCAGATAGAGTAATTGCCGCATCTTTCTTCTCTGCCGCGATCGTAACAGCCCCTACATTTGAACCTTGTGCAGCAGCGATTGTTGCATTAGACTTAATCTCTAATTCTTTGATGGTAGCGCCTGCTGCAACGGTCACTTTTCCACCTTCACCTGTTATTACTACTTTGTCTATGGATCCAGATAGAACGATTTCTTCATCTTTATTGCTTGCTGCAATCGTTACAGTCGTCACTTCTGCTCCTTCTTCAGCAGAGATAGACCGCCTTTGCATTTACTTCTAATTCCTTCACTTTCGTATCTGCCGCAACGTTCACTTTTTGCCCTTCACCATGCTACAGTCAATTTTGAATTAGAATAGTCACCTTTAAGATTAATTCCATTCGATGCTTCAGATCCTTTTGATGATACCGTTACATTAGTAAAAGCATTCCCTGCCAGCTGATTCTAATGTAACCGTACCCGTAGCACCAGCTGTTTCTGAAACAATTAAATTAGCTACTTTTGTTCCAGTTTGAGCCACAATATTTGAACCATTTGCGTCATTTACGACTACATCATTGGCTTGTACTCCATTTAGGTATAAACTGTGTTCTGCGACATCATCAACAATGATTTGTCCGCCTTTTGAATCCTGTTTCATTTACTTTGACATTATCAAGGGTTACCGTTCCTGCACCTGTTTCATCACCTTTGATAATAATATCTCCATTTACGACCACATTTTGAAGTGTAATATATTTGCCTTCACCAGCTACAATAATAACATCTTGATTAATCGTTAATGGCTTAGATTCAGTACCTCCAAATTGAGTAGGATTTGAAGCATCCGTAGAAACAGCTGTATAAGTAGTAGCCTTATTTTCTAATTGAGCCGCTAACGGTTTATAAGCGGCCATTAACTTCTTATAAAGCGTAGATGTTACACGTACATATTTATCTTTCTTATTTTTATTTTTGATATTCGTAGCAACCCATTTATCGATATTATCCTTATAGTAGCGTGCTTTCGTATCATCATCTTCCTTAAGGGCTTTCGCAAGCTTATCGATGTTGCTTTTCACGCCGAAGGCAAATTTTGCTTTATTATATGTAGTTGTACTTGGAGTCACATACGTTTTTGTTAACGCATTTCGTGTTGAAGCACCGTACACATATTTAATTTGTTTATTTAATTCATTTAAGTTTGCACTTAATGATTTATAATTTTTTTGAGTTGTACTATCCAATTTATATGCTTGTAGTCTACTATCCAACGCTTTACTTTGAGCAAGTAGCTTTTTCCCAGTATTTACAGCATTTATATATCGCACCGTACGATTAAGCGTTGTTTTCACATTTTTATCCAACCGTGCTTGAAGGACTTTTCTTTCATTTCCTTTTGTTTTTTTCACAGCCTTCAACGCTTGATTATACGCATCCTTTGTTTCTTTATGTAGCTTTGAATTTGGTAAACCAAGTGGTGATTTAGGATACATCTTTTTCCGTTTATCATAATTAATCTCTGATGCTAATTTACTAGCAAGCTTCTCCGCTTTGGAAACTTGGCTCTTTGCACTTGTTGCAGCATCAGCATCCGCTGGCTGACTAACTACTGCCACACCTGAAAATGCTGTAGTTGCGGCTAACACAGTTAGTACACTTTTTTTCTTCATTAATAGGCCTCCTAATATAATTCTATTAATCTACACTTACTTTTTATAAATAAATAATACCATTGTAGGAAATTACAAACAACTTTTTTCGAAAATTGTACATTATTTGCAATAATTTATGACAAAAGTAGTCATTTTCACCTAGATTTCTATAGGGAATCTAATTTTATACACTTATAACATATTACTAGATTTTGTGGTACCATTAACTGAAGAATGCTATACATTTGGAGTGAAAAAACATGAAACGTATAAGCTTAGTTGTCATTTTTATCATAGCGATTGGAACACTACTCGGAGGTAATATCTATTGGAATCAGAAAATAGATGCCACCGCCCAAAAAGCCAAGCAATCATTAGAGCAAAGTATTTCCAATCCCTCTACTAAGGAAGTTACTGAATCACAAGGTTCTACAGGTTCTAAGGACTCCAACAAATCGAACGGTTCAGAGGAAAAATCTAGTTCAAGTACGAATTCAAAAAGTACTGATTCTAAATCTGATGCTACATCATCCAATTCTGCAAAAACAGAACATCAGAATGATTCATCATCCAATTCTGCAAAAACAGAACATCAGAATGATTCATCGTCTAATTCTGCAAAAACAGAACATCAGAATGATTCATCATCTAATTCTGCAAAAACAGAACATCAGAATGATTCATCGTCTAATTCTGCAAAAACAGAACATCAGAATGATTCATCGTCTAATTCTACAAAAACAGAACATCAGAATGATTCATCGTCTAATTCTACAAAAACAGAACATCAGAATGATTCATCATCTAATTCTGCAGCAGCCAAAAATACGAATTCAACATCCTCTACTAAAGATGAGGCTGAAAACAAGAAGAAATCAGTAGCTCAAATCAAAAAAGAATATAATGCTCTCTTTCGTGAATTAGAAGCTCAGGAAACAAGCAAGGTAGATCAGCTGTTGGTAGAAGCCAAAGCAGAATACGTTAGTAAAAAAAGCACAAAAGCAGAAATTATATCTAAATATCAGCCCGTATCAGAACAGCTAGAGGCAAAGGCTGACCAAAACTTCAACTTCATCTATCAACAACTTCAATATGATTTTAAAAAAAATGGGCACAGCTTAAATGAAGCTCAGGAATACCAACAAGCCTATAACTCTAAAAAACAGGAACGAATTAGCCGGTTGACAAGTGAGATTAAAAGCTTTTAAAATAAGGCGCAATATAGAGCTAAAAGATAAATGACCTTCAAAATATGAAGGTCGTTTTTAGCTGTTGACAAAGACATATTTGAAGAAAAGGAAACGAATAAGGTAAATCATTCATTGGCATGTCTCCTCTCCCATATAAAAATTTTAATTGATCTACACTTTCATCAGATAAAAATATATAAGGTACCCATCCATCCTAATCGAATCATATTTCTAGTAACTTCCAAATATTTTTAGATTTATCTTTCAAGGCACTTATATGTATAATACTTCACATTAATGATCCTCTTTAAAAATCTCACTTAGCCGAATCGACAATTCTTTCACTAATTCGTCGGCAGTTAAGTTCTGATCATTTTCTCCCTTATCTACTGCTTCTTTCATTATATGATAAAAAGCTTCCTTCGTTACATTCGATATCATAACAAGTTCTCCCTATTAATATTGAAGACTAGCTAGTAATAGCCTCCTTTGATTTTACAAATTAATCCAACGTTTGAATCAACATAAAAATGTCTGACCACACGAAAAAATAGACAACTGATTGACTCATCTTGTTTATTTTATCACAATCTCGCATTTTTCTACTCTAACACTTTTCGACAAATATCGATTGAGGACAAAGAATGGCACCCAAGGAACGATTCTATCTATCTTTTATCCATAATTGGTAACTTTTAAATAATGAATCTCAACCTTCTATTCGGTATTGTTAATATATGAAACTAGTAGGAGGTTTTTATGAAAAAAGTATTAGTAAATTTGGTAACAATCTTTTCTATTCTACTCATCATTCTTCCACAGGCAACATCTGCTGCCACCCATACGGTGAAATACGGGGATACTGTTTGGTTGATTAGTCAAAAGTATGGCGTTGCCCCTAGTGACCTTACAAAACTCAATAATTTAAAATCTACAAGTATTTACCCTGGTCAAGTCTTTCAAATCCCAACCGTGACAGCGGCAGAAAAAGATTTATTGGCTCGCTTAGTCCGAGCTGAAGCAGTGGGAGAACCGTATGCTGGCAAAGTGGCGGTTGCAATTGTTGTGTTAAACCGGGTAACCAGTCCAGATTTTCCAAATACGATTAAAGGCGTTATTTATGAAACCTATGAAAACGGGAAGATTTATGCATTCTCCCCTGTTGAAAACGGAGAAATCAATAAACCTGCTGATGCTGAATCTATCCGCGCAGTAGAAGAAGCCATTTCGTTAAGAGGAACGGGAAACGGCTCCCTATTCTTCTATAATCCTAGCAAGTCAACGAGTTCTTGGATCACATCAAGACCTGTAACGGTTACGATTGGAAACCATGTGTTTGCTAAATAAACATAACTCAGTTCCGCGTGCAGAGCGACTGACTTAAATAAGATACAAAAAGAAGTAGCTACCTTGTTTTGGCAGGGTAGCTATTTCTTTGTGTTTTTAAACAGATTACAAGTTCCTACGCGTCCTTTTCTCATGGCTTTACGTGTAGAGCAATATGTAACAAAATTTTCATTTAAAAGATTCTCCTTATAAGCAATTACCATCTTATGATTATGACCAGTTACGAAAAGGAATCACTTGTCTACAATGTAGTTCATTTTCAATTTCTGTCGAGGGACAGAAATGTGTTTGCAAGGAATGCGAGCACGAAGAAGGGGTTTCAGCAGCTGTAATGCGAAGTGTGGATGAATTTAAGCTTCTGTTTCCTAATCAAAAAATTACTACAAATATAATTCATGATTGGTGTAAAGTCATAAAGTCTAAAAGGAGAATAAGCAGAATACTAGAAAAAAATTTTACTATTGTAGGGGTTCATCAATGGGCCTTCTACCAATAAACAACAGATTGATGATCTACTTTACAAATTAACGCTCTATTAAGGACACTTTTCCCATGCTGGTTTCCTACGTTTTGGCCTTCACAGCCCTTTTGAAAAAATTAAAAAACCGCCTCTATTTGTGGTACGGTTCACCTATGCCCATAATACTTGCGGTTAATCCCCTAGGAGAAATCAGATAAAAAAAGAGGGAAGCACTTAAACTTCCCCCCTTGTAACACCCATACGACTTCTTTACTCTTTTACTGGACCACAATATTCAAAATAATTTTTTGCTGTTTCCCAAAGTCCGATTTTATATAGATTCGGTAAATAAGATTGAAGCAAATTCCAAAAGACAATTGTCATAACCTCAGCAGTTGGATTTAATCCATTAAATTCTTCTGTATCTAAATTAAGATGTTTATGATCAAATTTTTGAATGATTACCCGATCAACCACTCTATCCAGTTCGGCTAAATTTACGATCATCCCCGTTACAGGATCGATTTCTCCCTCCACGGTTACTTCAAGAATGTAATTATGACCATGTCCATGTGGATTATTACATTTTCCAAAAACCTTTATATTTTCTTCATCAGATAACTGATCGCTATGTAATCTATGTGCCGCCGAAAAATGGTATTTTCTCGTTAATTCAATCATTGACCTTTCCCCCTTTTGAGAGAATAAAAATGGATTCTCATGCAATATTATTTTATGAAGTTTACAATCATCAAACTTATCCTTTAAAGCATCCCATATATACGCTACAATATTTTCTGTCGTGGGAATATGTTCCTTGAAAAAGGGATGTTCCCGATTTAAGAACTTACCGTCTAATTCTTGTAAAACAACACCCTTAACTATCCTATCTACATCCGTAATATTAACGACGATGCCGGATTCCGGATTGAGGTTTCCTTTTACTGTGACTTCTAATGTATAATCATGACCATGACCATTGGGATTACTGCATAAACCAAATATCTCTCTATTTTTCTCTTCATCCCAAGCTGCAACCTGATAACTATGTGCTGCCGAAAACTCAACTTTTCTTGTTAAAAAAACCAAGGGCTTCGCACCTCCCTAATTCACTCTAGTAATTCAAGACTTAAATTGCAATAAATAATCTAAAGTATTTACCTAATTTTATATAAAAGTAACTCTTTCTTTACAAGCCCTGACGGTAAATATCACCTATTGACTTTAATTAGTGCAACTTCCTGGATCTGCATGAATTCCTTATCAAAATCTTCAACGGATAAAGGTTTACTAAATAAATATCCCTGTACTTCATTACATTTTTGCTGTTGAAGGAATTGAAGTTGCTTATCTGTTTCTACCCCTTCAGCAATAATATTCACTCTTAGATTATGAGCCATGGCAATAATCGTATTAATAATTTTAGTATCATCAGAATCTGTTTCTATGTCTCTAACAAATGACTGATCAATCTTTAAAGTATGGAACGGAAACCTTTTAAGATAACTTAGTGAAGAATATCCTGTTCCGAAATCATCAATGGCAATTTTGACACCGAGATCTTTTAATGCTTGTAACTTATCAATCACATAATCCTCGTTATACATGGCAATGCTCTCCGTAATTTCCAACTCCAAATATTGTGGATCAAGTCCGGTATCGTTTAATACCTCACGAACAAGGTCAACTAAGTTCGCTTGTTGAAACTGACGTGGAGAAAGATTAATAGATACACCCATTTCAGATAATCCAGACTTCTGCCATTCCCGATTTTGTTTACAAGCCGTGCGCAAAACCCATTCCCCTATCGAAACGATTAATCCGGTTTCCTCCGCTAGCGGAATAAATTCTAATGGAGAAATCATCCCTAATTGCGGATGGAACCATCGAATTAAGGCCTCAGTTCCTGTGATCATACCTGTATTTAGATCGACTTTGGGCTGATAGAATAAAGTGAATTCATTAAGCTCCAGTGCCTGACGCATGCCTTTTTCTAAAACAGCTCGCCTCTGGATAGAATCATTCATATCAGATGTATAGAATTGGTGATTATTCCTTCCTTGTTCTTTTGCACGGTACATAGCCATATCAGCATTTTTAATGACATTTTCAATCTTGTCACTATCAATCGGATACATGCTTATTCCGATACTTGAAGTAATAAAAAGTTCATTCCCTTCATAGATAAAAGGCTTTTCTAACTCTTTCAGAATCCTTTTTGCCATATGATTTGCCTTTTCCCTGCTAGTGTTAGGCAAAAGCAGAATGAATTCATCTCCTCCGATGCGTGACATGATTTCTTCTTCTTTCAGAAGAGGTAAAATACGATTCGTGACAGCCTTCAAAATGTAATTACCTGCAGAGTGTCCAAGCATATCATTGATAAATTTAAATCGATCTAAATCAAGAAATAAGAAAGCCATTGGTTTTTTCTCATTTGAACTGGCTAGCTCTGATGCGGTTTTATTAAACAACCGTGAATTAGGAAGCCCAGTCAAAAAATCATAATAAGCATGATATTGGATTTCTTCATTCTTTTTCTTCA
This sequence comes from uncultured Bacillaceae bacterium, assembly GCA_963790055.1. Taxonomy (GTDB): domain Bacteria; phylum Bacillota; class Bacilli; order Bacillales; family DSM-1321; genus Peribacillus. The sequence goes on along the minus strand of CAWBND010000013.1, from coordinate 9,381 downwards.
GTTCATCCGTATAATTTAATAGATTGGATGACATAATATTGACTTGATTAGAAAGCAAGCCTAATTCATCACGGCGCTTAATAAATACCTGTGCCCCAAAATTTCCTTTCGCAATTTCATTCACTTTTAGTAGAATTTGATTAATCGGTCTAACAATGTATCCAGCTAAAAGCTGACTCATAATAAGACAAGCGCTAAAACAATAATAGAAATAACAAAATTATTCAGTAACTGCCTGTTTAATACATCTTGAATTACCTTATAATCCGTCACGATTCCAATGACATATGGATTCTCAGAATCAACAGGGATAAAACTTTTTAACACTTTTTTATCATCAATCGTACTCTGAAAACTAACTAATTTACCCGTTTTCATGGCTTTTCTAACAGCTGAAACATCAGCCTTTTGATCTTGATATCGATACTTTCCAAATTGAATATCCCTGTTTTCTAGTTCAACAACTTTTTTTCCATTCCACTCCGTATAAACAGGAGGAGAGCCAAACGTCTTCGGATTAAATCCAGTAATACCTAATAACATCGTTATTATTGCCTAAGGTTTTCTTGACAATTGCATCAGGACCAATCTGATTTTCAACATCCATAATCTGATTATCCCTCATATAAGGGCTAATAATATAATTAGTTGTACCATCATAATAATATCCCCATTTATCAACATGATCAGGATTGGATGCCGAAACATTTACAGGACCTGACCAGTAATTGGGCAGCTTTTGTCCTTCAGGAATCGTAACGTTGTGATCAGTAAATAACTGTTGAAATGCGGTATACCAATAATCCCAGTCCTTCGTGCTTAAGTTCCTTTCATGTGGATCCGAAGATTTCACTCCCCTAATATCATCTTCTTCTTTTACCATCAAGGTAATATGAGACACACCTAACTTTTTGCTAAGCTCTACAAGTTGTTCATTCGTCACTTTATTAATATCGGGATTTAGTGCTTCCTTTGCTGCAATAGCTGCAACACGAAGCTTTTCCCCTATTTGATTCTCTAAAGTCATCTACCCCATATTGTGAGTGTTCAATCGACTATACTAATTTCCTCGACCAAGAGTTCCATCTGTTTTTCTTGATCTTTTATTAATAGATCTCTCGTATAGTAATAGAATAAAATATTATTAAAGATTAATATAAATGTTACAATGCTAGAAAATATAAGTGATAGTTTCTTCTTTAAGGACAAACAATCTCCTCCAATTTCATCTGTATAGATCTAAGAAGTTTTTATAACCATTGTAACTACAGCACGCCTTTTGGTGGAGTCAATGTCATTTCATCCATTCGGACGTGAAGAGGAGTCATAGCAACAAATGATACTACGCGTGCTACATCATGAACTTGCAACATATCTTCAGGAGAGTAGCCTTCAATATCTTTCCAAATATCCGTATAGGTTGCACCTAGCTGAATATTAGTAGTGAAAATACGATGTTTATACCATTCTTCTGCTAAAACATTTCCCAAACCACTTACTGCTTGTTTTGAGGCTGCGTATACGGAATTTAGTAGGAAGACTCCTTTTAGTCGTAAAAGAGCTAATATTAATAATACGTCCCCCTCTTTTTTTCAATAACGGAAATGCATTTTGGGTGCAGTGGAACATGCCAAAGACATTCGTTTGAAAAATATCTTCCCATTCTTTAGCCGTGAACTCTTCAAACGCTTTAAAATAGCCAATTCCAGCATTGTTCACAAGTACATCTACAGCATCATGACGCTCACTAATAATCTTAAAAACATCCCGTATTTCTTTTTCATCCATAATGTTCATTTGCAAGGGAAACAAATTTTCCACATCGATATTCATATTCTTTTCACGGGTTGTGGCATATGTAATAAACCCCTTATTCACAAGATCAAGGCTAATCGCCTTGCCAATACCTTTTAAACCACCTATTACAATAGCTACTTTATTTTTCATATTTACATCTCTCTTCATCTAGGGACTTTGTAAAAGTATCCAAAAACATCAATTAATAAATAATAATCATTGAACTCTTTAATGTAATCAATCCAATTGTCATTGATTTTCAAGTAAACACTGTTGACTCTTTGCTGCAAAGATTCAACGTCCAGAATATAATTATCTTCTGCAATCTCCCCGTGTACAATATGATACAAAATCCAATTTAACGGATTGGTAATAATGAGTTGATAACCGTCTTCTGTTAACACTGGGACTGGTCTTGGAATAACCGTTTTAACAACATCTTTAATACTGTTTGGAGTTACCGAAGGCATTATAAACTGAAATGTATAGTTCTGATTTTCAATTAAATCTATCTCAGGGGTGTATTCATAGGCATTAATAATAATGGGTCTGTTATTTAACTCGTCTTTTAGTCCCTGAAATTCATTCAAAGAAAATGGGATTTCCGTTGTCTTTGTATATTCATTACCTTGGAGATAAGATTTATTAAAATCCTCAACTAGCTGATGTACAGTGACATTAATCCCTAATGTCTCCATTCTACTTACAATAGTCTGTATCGCTACGCGGGAGTTATCACTTGCTATCCATCTTCTCTTCATTTTTTCTGCTATAAATGGCATAGTGCCGCTACCACAATAAAAATCACCGACTAAAGCACCCTCATCTGTTGTCATCTGCAAAATACGTTCCATGAGTTTTTCCGGTTTTTGTGTAGCATAGAATGTATCTTCTTTTCCCAGATACTCATATTTTCCAACATCATCCCAAACAGATGAATAAGAAATGTCCTCCTTTTTTAAAGTAATTGTCAGTTTTAGCATAAAAAAATAAGGATTCATGATTTAAACCAAATTGTGAAGTTTTATATGAAGGGACATCGGCGAACTTCCAAATAACCTCTCCAAGAAAATGGTTTGATCCAAATACCTCATCTAAAACCACTTTTAGATAATGCCCTTCTTTTTGCGATGTATGAAAAACAAGAATTCCTTTTTCATTTAACAATTCTTTGGCAACTTTAATTCTCTCCCGATAATTAGACCGATAAATATCCGAATTGTAAAAATTTCGGATTGTAGCTGCTTCATTCCAAGGATCAATGATATGTTCATTCAATTCTTTCTTAAATACAGAAAAAATCCACCCTGAATTAAATGGACCATCAAAATAAATCATATCAAATTTTTCTTTGTATCCCACATTCATTAACCCTTGCATAATATACAAATTATCACCGTAAAACAGTCCATTTTCCTTGGACACTTCTGGTTGGAATTTCATGATTAAGTCACCTTCTTCTCTATGTAAACCTTGAGTATGTCAATTAAAATTCGATTATAAAAAAGGAATAATTCAGTATTACTAAACGCATCCTTTATTTTAAATATTCGTTTCGCTCTTATATACCGACCAACAAGTACCTGCAATTAAATAGTTATTGATGAATATTCAAAAAAAATAAAGTTCATCTTAATGGATGCAGCAATGATTATTAAATGACTATTTTCTTATGTTCAACTTCTTCCTATTTCAGTATAACAGATTCAAAAGTCTATTTTAATAATTAATACCATGCCAAAAGTAACAATATGGTTTTCGAATATATCAATAAACAACAGATTAATTATCTACTTTACAAATTAACACTCTACTACGGACACTTTTCGCTTGCTTTCCTTCTGCATTTTGTCCTTCATAACCCTTTTGAACGACTTTTCCCGCGCTGACCTCCTTCCTTTTGTCCTTCATAACCACTTTTGAACGACTTTTCCCGCGCTGACCTCCTTCCTTTTGTCCTTCATAACCACTTTGAACGACTTTTCCCGTGCTTCCCTCCTTCCTTTTGTCCTTCATAACCACTTTGAACGACTTTTCCCATGCTGACCTCCTCCCTTTTGTCCTTCACAGCCCTTCTAAAAATATTAAAAAACCACACCTATTTATGGTACGGTTCACCGCGCTTTATGCGGAATATAATTAACGCCAAAACCAAAAAAGCCCGCGGAGAATCTCTCCACGAAGCTTTCCTACCATGCTCCATAGCTCTCCATCAAATCCCCAACCCAAAAGAAAACAGAATAATCGCAATCGCCGCTACCAATCAGCAGGAACCACTAACTCGCTAGCGCCTCCTACTGCCCCATACGCAGCCGTGTTCCCAGTTTCATCAACGCCAATCGAGCGTACCGTTCCGACACCGCACTGCCAACAGTTTGTGAAATACTTACGATTTAATAGATACGTGATGCAATCACGCCACCTACATAAAGCAACGCTTAAGAGCAGATTGACTCCGCGATATTCGTGGAAAATAAACGTCGATAATTAATACCACCTAATAACGGTACCATTCCCATCCATGGATTCGGCAGTGACTTTGCTTTCTACTACTCGCATCTGATTCTCCTTGATGTAACAGGTTTCACCCTTTTGTACCGCTTTTGTAATCATTCTCTTCAGCCACCAGTAGCCAAAAATCATCATAAAGATAGCGACAATGATACTGACTTCCCAGCCTGCATATGGGATCTGTACCTAAATCATTCAATTGGAATCCAGTTTCTGAATTTCCGGTGATCCAGCAGAAGTCATCGTAAAGGTAACGAACCAAACGCTTAATGCTGCAGGAATAAATCGTCTCGGCAAATTGGCCTGCTTAAACAAGCTCAAAGCCATTGGATACACCGAGAACAGCTACAACGAACAAGCTGACGCCGCCATAGGTTAAAATCGCACAGGCCGCTACAATCGCAAGGACTGCATATTTCATGCCCAACTTTTCTACAATCATTTGGGAGACATTATCCGCTGCTCCGCTGTCTTACATAATACAACCCATTTTTAAACGATGAGGTTTATTTCTTAATCATGAAAACAAACACTGTTTTTTGGTACTATATAGGTTGTACGAGGTAATTTTTTTAAAAATTTAATAAAGAGGTGAACAAATGAAGATAATTAAATGGATTGTCATTCCAGTAGTCATTTTATGTGCAATAGGATTTGGGATTTACAGGTTCGGAATCAACTATGCTTCTGACAAATTAGTCGACACCGTTTCACGGCAATTAGAGGCTTCTGGGGAAATGGAAACCATCAAGAAAGCTATAGAAAGCGATCCTACACTTGAGGCATTTCTAAAAGAGGCCGCAAACATCGAAAAGAATGAAGCCACAACCACTCTTCCATTCAATACAAAAGAGGAAGCCGTTCAAGTTGTCACAAAAAAAGTCGGACTATCCAAATTACAGGATCTAACACAAGGATATCAAGACGGCACTACATCTAAAGAGGAAATCATAGAAGAAGTGTCTAGTCAGTTAACCGAGGATGAAATCAAAGCATTAAAAATTATCGTCTATAAGGAATTATACAAAGAATAATCGAGAGGGCCTCTGCTCCCTCTCTTTTTCATCTTAAAATCCATCCTACAGTAGATTGGGTCCACCAAAGGAACCTAAGCCCCTTCTATACGACTTTTAATATTGTCATACATACTCCACGAATTCCACGAATAAAAGCAACATCATTAAGTACATATGCCTATTTCCATTTTCCTTCCATGTCTAATTGTGTCGAAATTTTGAATATAAATAATCATTATCATTTTCGACATATTATTGTATAATGAACTTACAAATAACTGTAAATAAAGTGAAAGGCAAACTTATTGAAAAATAAGGACGCAAAGCTACAGGCCTAACGTGTGAACTAAGGCGGCTGAGCTACCGCAAAAAGGGTGAAAAAGAACCACATGCCATATTATCATATGAAGGAAATCTGGACACCACTAAAACTAATCGGCATCAAGTTTTTTAGAACAAGCGAGAATCAACTCTTTATTAAGATGTGGAATCAGAATCGCAAATTAATCAAATAATCCACTAACATAAATTATAGCAACAGCTTAGAAAATATGACAGGAGAGCGCATCATGATTCAAAATGATGCGCTCTCCTTTTTTTCTATAGAACTATTTCGACATGTTTCCCGGGTAACAGGCTCAAAAAATGTCAGAATTTCGAATACAAATAAGCCTTTTGTTCTTGATAATGAACTTTATAATAGAATATAACAGATGCAATTACAGGAAAAGGAAAAATATTGAGACATAGGGATACAAGACCTAAGGCGGTTGAATTATCGTAAAAAAGGGGGAGTAGGAACAAAATGCCATATTATCATATGAAAGAAATCTGGACACCATTAAAACTAATCGGTATCAAGTTTTTCAAAACAAGTGATGGGCAGTTGTTTATTAAAAAATGGAATCAGCCCCGCAAATTAATCAAATAATGGACAGCTTACAAGTGCAGAACGGATAACCTGTCTGATAATCCTGCATAATTTCTTTCTTCTAAGGTAATCCTCGACCTCTGTAGATTAAATCATAACCATAGGAAAAGGAGAGTGAATCATCCACTCTCCTTTTCTTTTATTATATAAATCTCGATTAGAAAAAGCCTATAAAACTAAGCTTTTTCCTCCATTATCATTTTCATCTGTTCGTCGCCTCTTTTAGCAGCTATCAGCAAACTCATGATGGTAAAGAGCATGACAATAGACCCCGTTACAATACCTGTAATTAAAAGAAACATATTTATAATAAAAACAAACATATTTATCCCCCCTACAAAATTTCATAATCCGTAGAAGGTGTATTCGGTAACTGGCTGGCTTAGTTAATCACCTTAGCCCCTATAGTTTTGCGCCACCACTTTTCAATGATTTTGCCCTTTCGTACGAACTATGTATATAGTTCCATTATAATGCTTTATTACCATATTTTTAATAGTTATTTAGAACCATATGTCTAATTCTCGGCTTTGGAATCCTCTTACCGCTTTAAACTTTAGCTGAGTGAGGGGCTGACCCAGACATTTTTCTTTTCCGCTTATCCATATACATCTGTTGATCTGCTTTTGAAAACAAGTCACCCATTCTTCCAATAGAATGTTGACTGAAGGCATAGCCTTTTGACATATTGATATTGATGTGCAGATTATGTTCATTAAACTGAATAAAAGCTTCTGTAAGCTGCTCCAGCACATTTTCGACGGAGATTGGATCAGTTTCTGTTAAAAGAAGAACAAACTCATCACCACCAATTCTGGCAACAATCGTATTTGGCGAAGAATATCGATTTAGTATCTTAGCAGCTTCCATAATGAGAGAATCACCTTTAGCATGCCCATATGTATCATTTATCACCTTTAAATCATCCACATCACATATAACAATGGCGACGGATGTATCTATTTGCTGATTATATTTCTCCATGCTTTTTGAAAAAAAACCTCGATTATAAAGATTGGTTAACGCATCATGAAAAATTTGGTGTTCTAAGTTTTTTTGAAGAGCCACCTTTTCGTTAATATTTCGAATGATTCCCTCGATTGCAACCATTTCACCATTTTCATATACAGGAGTTGCATGTTCCTCAAACCAGATGTATTCCCCTCGCTCATTACTCCAACGCTGAATAATCGGTTGATCATAATCCATATCACCAGAAACTTTTTTATACAAAGTATCATAATCATCCGGATGAATATGTTCAAAGGGAATATTGGGGTTCTCAAAGGCTCTTTTTATGGATCCCTTCCCTAAAACTTTTTCAATAGAAGGACTAATATATCTAAATTTCTGTTCGGGCTTCAATTCGTAATGATAAATAATATCCTTCGAACTTTCTATCAATCTAATAAGTCTTTGTTCATCTTCAGCATGATGCAAAAGATGTTCATTCAAATTTTCTTTAACATACCGATTATATACATACAAGATCCCTATACCGCTCAGGATTCCTGCCAAAAAGCTTATCCCTATCATATCTACCCTCTTCTCTCACATAAATTGCAAGGAATACAAGACAGGAATATTATACCATATTTAATCCAATGTTTTTAATTATCTAAGACAGATAATGGATGAATCTTTCTACTAGTCTAGCAACGAAACATGAAAAAAGAGACAATCCCGAAAAAGATTGTCTCTACGATAAGGTCTATTGCAAAAAATCTAGGATATACTGCCCTTTTGACGAGCCATCTTGAGCTGTTACATCCAACCAAGATACATGGGTATTATATTTTCATCCGAATACTCAAAATTATCATCATCAATGTTATATCTATATGAAGAAACAGGTGGGGTTGCTTCTAATTTGCAATTTCTCGGCCAATACAAAGTCCATGATGTGGCCAAGCCGTTTGTGAATTGCAGTTATTTTAGAAGCTGAACATTATTGTATGTGTGGACGTGGAGTTAAAAAAGCAGGAGCCACTACTGTTACCTCCACTATGCGTGGATTGTTTAAAGAAGATAGATATACAAGGGCAGAAGTTCTTAATCTTTTAAAATAATGAAGGGCAAACAAAAGAAATGAACCTGTTGAATACAGAACAGGTTCATTTCTTTTAATTACTAGTAAACAAAGTTCAGGGTAAATATAAACTATTGAAAGGAGATTTTCCATCAAGGAAAGAGACGACTCATTTTATACATCTATTCATCATGCTGACTCACTCCACGGGGCAAGCCCGCGTGGTTTTACGGGCTGTTTCTATAACCTTTTCCGTGGTTCCCCCGAATTATCCCCTTGCTCCTATAGGGCGTTAAAGTATTTTGCACTTTCAATCATCGGACTGCAATCCATATAGTTAGAATCGTTTAAATCTACTTCAAAAATAAAGTCCGTGTCTTTCACATACGATTTAACCATTTTCCAATTCACGCTTCCTTTGCCTAATGGTAAGGCATCATGATGAATCCCATTAGAATCTACAAGGTGATAGTACTGAGCAAAGGAATGATAGCTTTCTAAATGTTGCTCTAATTTGTCATTATCCCCTTTTAATGCAATAAATGAATGGCTAATGTCTATATTTAATGGCAACTGTAATGGCTCGACTATTTCTGAAAGAAGAAAAGGATTCTCCGCTGAAAAAATGCCTCGGACTGTATCTTCCCAAAGAAAAGAGTCATCACAAATTCTCAATATCTCTTCCATTCGTTTTCGAGTTTCTTTTCTGTTTGCTCCATTACCATAATCACTACTTTCCGAATGAATATAGTGACAATGAACGATACATTTAATCTTTTCTTGCTTGCAGATAGAGGCTAACACCTGACAAGACCAGTCATAATAATCACGTATCTCTTGACTTTGACTAATAATATCCAAGTACTGCCCTTTATACGTCGTTGGATGATGAAGATAGACACGGACACCTTCTGATTTACATTGTTGGATATATTTTATAATTTGCTCTGGTTCCTCTAAATTCTCTCCTTTTAAATGAAACTCCATGATTTCAGGATTGAATTTCAAACGATTTTGGACTTGTTGCGGATGTAAGGCCGTTTTCAAACGAACATTTTTCATTACTTACACTCCTTAACCACTAGAGTCTATTTGGT
>CAWBND010000012.1:0-53244 GCA_963790055.1 uncultured Bacillaceae bacterium | reverse complement strand
TAACAGTCCTCATAATAAAGTTCTTAAAGTTATCAATTACATTCTTTCAACGATAAGGTTGCTGTTCCGTGGTTTCCATTTTAACTTTAATGGAATACTTGCCCAAGTAAACAGCATTCTATCCTCCTCAGAAGTGTTATAAAAAGCTTATCTTTATACATAATTTCATCCCTGTAATGGAAATCCTAAACATAGACCGAACCTTATCTTGCAAGCAAAATAGTTGGTATACTAAAGTTATATGTACGTATACCATTAACTGATAGAAAGGAACGGATTTTGTGAGTAAAAGGCGTAAAGAAAAATTTGAGGTTCAAGACCATGAAACCATCGATGCTTGCCTAGATCGTATGAAGGAGGCAGGGTATTTTCCAGTAAGGCGTATGGAGGAACCAATTTTTGAGGAGCAGATTAAGGATGGAAAGGTTCATTACGTTCCAATTAAAAGGAAAATTGTGTTTGAAGCGAAGTTAATGGAGTAAAACACGAACATTAACGGAATGGAAATAAAATATTATTCGATATTTTCTTGACATGAAAAAACGGTGAAGGTAAGATGATAGATAGTTAAATATCTATACTTCTCATATAATCTTGGGAATACATACGGCCCGAAAGTTTCTACCCAATGACCGTAAATCATTGGACTATGAGTAAAGTAGCTGACCTAGGCTGAAGCAGCTGAGTCTTTTTGTCTGTTTCAGGATAAAGACTTCATACGGACAGACTGCTTTCTCTTTAGAGGAAGTCTGTCCGTTTTTTATTTTCTAATAAGTTTTGGAGGGGAATTTATGAAGCCAGTAGTTGGTGTCATAATGGGAAGTACTTCAGATTGGGAAACGATGAAACATGCGTGTGATATATTAGAGCAGCTAGAGATTCCTTACGAGAAAAAGGTTGTTTCTGCTCATCGTACACCAGATTTAATGTTCCAATATGCAGAGAGTGCAAAAGATCGAGGAATTAAGGTTATTATTGCTGGTGCAGGCGGCGCAGCTCATCTTCCAGGGATGACAGCGGCGAAAACCATTGTGCCAGTTATTGGTGTGCCTATTCAATCGAAAGCATTAAATGGAATGGATTCTTTATTATCTATCGTTCAGATGCCAGGGGGCGTTCCAGTTGCTACAGTAGCAATTGGGAAAGCTGGAGCAACAAATGCAGGTTTGCTTGCATCTCAAATCTTGGGGACGACAGATGAAAACATTGCAGATCGTTTAAAGACTATGCGAAATGAAACAAAAGAAAAGGTGTTAGATAGCAGTGAACAACTTAGATAATCGAGTAATCTTACCAGGACAAACAATCGGAATTATTGGCGGCGGTCAACTTGGACGAATGATGGCATTATCGGCTAAAGCTTCAGGCTTTAAAATTGCGGTACTTGAGCCAACTGTGAATGGTCCTTGTGCGCAAGTGGCTGACATTGAAATTAATGGAGCATATGACGATATTGAAGCATTAAAGAAATTGGCTGAAGTTAGTGATGTAATTACTTATGAGTTTGAAAATATTAGTTTTGAGGCACTTGATTGGTTAAAGGAGCATGCTTATTTACCACAAGGATCAAATGTTTTAAAGCTTACACAAGATCGGTTAACAGAAAAAAAAGCAATTGCAGATGCAGGAGCAACGGTAGCTCCTTATCGTGAAATTAGAACGATTTCAGATATTGAACAATCTATTGAAGAATTAGGACTTCCTGCTGTCTTAAAAACAACGCGTGGCGGATATGATGGCAAAGGTCAGCTTGTTATTAAAGAAAAGTCGGATATTGCTCAAGCTGAACCGCTCTTACAATCAGGTGTATGCGTTTTAGAGGCTTGGATTCCTTTTACAAAAGAGATTTCTGTTATTGTAACGCGCAATTCCAATGGGGAAAGCGAATATTTCCCAGTGGCTGAAAATATTCATGTCGATAATATTTTGCATAAAAGCATTGTCCCAGCAAGGATTAGCAAGTTGGCTGAAACGCATGCTGCACAGCAGGTTGCATTGCTTGCTGAAGCCCTTCATTTGGTCGGAACACTAGCAGTTGAAATGTTTTTGACAGCCGAAGATGAAATTATTATTAACGAGTTAGCACCGCGTCCACATAATTCTGGACATTATACAATGGAAGCTTGTGAAACATCGCAGTTTGAACAGCATGTTCGAGCGGTGTGCAACTGGCCATTAGGTAATACAGAATTATTAAAACCAGTTGTGATGGTCAATATACTAGGTGAGCATCTCCAACCATTGTTAAGTGAAATCCCAATGCGTAAAGATTGGAAAATTCATTTATATGGGAAAGAAGAAGCGAAACATAAACGGAAAATGGGACACGTTAATATTTTGCGAGATACTGTGGAAGAGGCTCTGCATGAAATTGAGCAGAGTACAATCTGGAACTAACTAGTTGAGATGGAGGATGTAAGATGATTGAACGGTATACTCGTCCAGAAATGGCAGCAATTTGGACAGAAGAAAATAAATTTAATGCATGGTTAGAGGTTGAAATTTTAGCATGTGAAGCCTGGTCAGAGCTTGGCGTTATTCCGAAAGAGGATGTAAAACTTCTTCGTGAAAAAGCAACGTTTAATATTGAGCGTATTAATGAAATTGAATTAGATACGCGTCATGATGTTGTGGCATTTACACGTGCTGTATCTGAAACAGTAGGGGAAGAACGTAAATGGGTTCACTATGGCTTAACATCAACAGATGTCGTGGATACTGCTCTTTCTTACTTAATTAGACAAGCAAATGAAATTCTTTCGAAGGACTTGAATAACTTCGTTGAAATTTTGAAAAATAAAGCAAAAGAACATAAATATACCGTTATGATGGGACGTACACATGGTGTGCATGCTGAACCAACTACATTTGGTTTGAAGCTTGGACTATGGTATGCAGAAATGAAACGTAATGTGGAACGTTTTGAAGCAGCTAGAAAAAACATTGAGTTCGGAAAAATCTCTGGAGCTGTGGGTACGTATGCCAATATTGATCCATTCGTTGAAAAATATGTATGTGAAAAATTAGGCTTACAAGCAGCGCCAATCTCTACACAAACATTACAACGTGACCGCCATGCACAATATATGAGCACATTAGCGTTAATCGCTACATCTATTGAAAAATTCGCAACAGAAGTTCGTGGTTTACAAAAAAGTGAAACTCGTGAAGTAGAAGAATTCTTCGCTAAAGGACAAAAAGGTTCTTCTGCAATGCCACATAAGCGTAATCCAATCGGATCAGAAAACATGACAGGGATGGCTCGTGTCATTCGTGGTTATATGTTAACAGCTTATGAAAACGTATCTTTATGGCATGAACGTGATATCTCTCACTCATCAGCAGAACGTGTAATTATTCCAGATGCTACCATTGCTTTAAACTATATGTTAAACCGTTTTAGCAATATTGTCAAAAATTTAACAGTTTATCCAGAAAATATGAAGCGTAACATGGATCGTACACTAGGTTTAATTTTCTCTCAACGTGTATTACTTGCGTTAATCGATAAAGGTCTTGTTCGCGAAGAGGCATACGATACGGTTCAACCAAAAGCAATGCAGGCTTGGGAATTACAAGTTCCATTCCGTAGCTTAGTTGAAAAGGACGATAAAATTACAAGCTTACTGACAAAAGAAGAATTAGATGATTGCTTTGATCCATCTTATCACTTGAAAAATGTAGATGTTATTTTTGATCGTTTAGGCTTGTAGGAAAAGCGTAAGCACCCTGCTTTTCGGGGTGCTAGAGCTGGACACTAAAACGGGTCGAAAATTTTATACAATCTTATTTTTCGTACATACGAGCGTTTAATCCAAAATTGATTAAACGCTTGTTATGATAAACATGTAAATCGGGTTATTCCTAATTTTTCAATATGGAGGGCTAACAAATGGAAAAACGAGAATTGCTGTATGAAGGGAAAGCGAAACGACTATACGCAACAGATGATAACAACGTAGTATGGGTTGAATTTAAAAATTCAGCGACAGCTTTTAACGGAGAAAAGAAATCAGAAATAGCTGGTAAGGGTGCATTAAATAATCAAATCACAAGTTTACTATTTAAAAAGCTAGAAGAAGAGAATATCCCTTCCCACTTTATTGAGAAGATTTCTGAAACAGAACAGCTTGTTAAGAAAGTGGAAATTATTCCGCTTGAAGTGGTCATTCGCAATACAGCTGCAGGTAGTTTTTCGAAACGCCTTGGTATCGAAGAAGGCACACCATTAAAGAAACCACTAGTAGAGTTTTATTATAAAGATGATTCTCTTGGTGACCCTCTATTAATTGAAGACCATATTGAGGAATTAGAAATTGCTAGTCCTGATGAAGTGGCAACATTAAAAGAAAAAGCATTAGAAGTGAATCGAGTTCTATCTGCATTTTTTAAAGAATTGGATGTAAAGTTAATTGATTTTAAATTAGAGTTTGGTAAGCAAGCAGATGGTTCTATTTTGTTAGCAGACGAAATTTCACCAGACAATTGTCGTTTGTGGGATGCTAAAACAAATGAAAAGATGGATAAAGATGTATTCCGTCGTGATTTGGGCAATCTAACAGATGCATATGAAAAAATATTAGCTAAGCTGGAGGGCAAATAATATGTATAAGGTTAAAGTATTTATCACACTTAAAGAAAGCGTACTTGATCCTCAAGGAACGGCAGTAAAACATTCGCTTCATTCCCTGACTTATAATGAAGTAAGTGATGCACGTATCGGGAAATATATTGAATTAACAATTGATAAAACAGACCGTGATTTAGACCAACTTGTGAAAGAAATGTGCGAAAAACTATTAGCTAATATGGTAATTGAAAATTATCGCTACGAAGTTGAGGAGGTTATCGCCCAATGAAGTTTGCGGTGATTGTTTTTCCAGGATCGAATTGTGATATCGACATGTATCATGCCATTAAAGACGCACTTGGAGAAGAAGTAGAATATGTTTGGCATACTGCTGACAATCTGGAACAATATGACGGCATTCTTCTTCCTGGTGGCTTCTCTTATGGAGATGCCTTGCGCTGCGGAGCTATTGCTCGTTTTTCAAACGTTATGACAGAAGTGATTAAGGCAGCAGAAGCAGGTAAACCAGTACTTGGCGTATGTAACGGGTTCCAAATCTTAGTTGAAGCTGGCTTACTTCCAGGAGCTTTACACCGTAATAATGGTTTGAAATTTATTTGCCGTGATGTTCAGCTTAAAGTGGAAAATAATGAGACGATGTTTACAACAGGCTACGAAAAAGATGAAATCATTACGATTCCAATCGCTCACGGTGAAGGGAACTATTACTGTGATGAAGAAACACTTGCTGAATTAAAGAAAAATAACCAAATTGCCTTCACGTATACGGGTGAAAATCCGAATGGAAGTCTTATAGATATTGCAGGTATTACGAATAAACAAGGAAATGTTCTTGGGATGATGCCGCATCCTGAACGTGCCGTTGAAGAGTTACTTGGTAACAAAGACGGCTTAAAGATTTTTCAATCCATTGTGAAAAACTGGAGGGAAACACATGTTACAGCTTGAACCAAATCCGGAGATGATTAAATCGGAACGAATCTATGCAGAGATGGGACTTTCCGATGAAGAATTTGCCATGGTTGAGAAAATCTTAGGCAGACTTCCAAATTACACAGAAACTGGTCTTTTCTCAGTTATGTGGTCAGAACATTGTTCATATAAAAATACAAAACCTGTTTTAAAGAAATTCCCAATAACTGGTGAAAAAGTTCTTCAAGGACCAGGTGAAGGTGCGGGAATCGTAGATATTGGCGATAACCAAGCCGTAGTATTCAAAATTGAAAGTCACAACCACCCATCAGCAATTGAACCTTACCAAGGGGCTGCTACAGGTGTCGGTGGTATCATTCGTGACGTTTTCTCTATGGGTGCTCGTCCAATAGCGATGTTAAACTCACTTCGTTTTGGTGAGCTTGATAATGATCGTACGAAATATTTATTCAAAGAAGTCGTAGCTGGTATTGCTGGTTATGGTAACTGTATTGGGATTCCTACAGTTGGCGGCGAGATTCAATTCGACCCATCTTATGCTGGAAATCCACTTGTTAATGCAATGTGCGTTGGCTTAATTAATCATGAAGATATTAAAAAAGGGCAAGCACATGGTGTTGGAAACACAGTGATGTATGTTGGAGCGAAAACAGGTCGTGATGGAATTCACGGAGCAACTTTTGCATCTGTTGAATTATCAGAGTCATCTGAAGAAAAACGTTCAGCTGTTCAAGTTGGGGATCCATTTATGGAAAAATTACTTCTTGAAGCATGTCTTGAATTGATTCAATCTGATGCATTAGTAGGTATTCAAGATATGGGTGCAGCTGGTTTAACAAGTTCTTCTGCTGAAATGGCTAGTAAAGCTGGTTCAGGGATTACAATGAGTCTTGATTTAATTCCACAACGTGAAACCGGAATGACGGCTTATGAAATGATGCTTTCTGAGTCACAAGAGCGTATGTTGATTGTTGTAAAAAAAGGTCGCGAGCAAGAAATTGTGGATCTATTTACAAAATACGACTTAGATGCTGTAGCTGTAGGGGAAGTAACGGATGATAAAAACTTAACTTTATTCCATAAAGGTGAAATGGTTGCCCAAGTTCCTGCGGATGCATTGGCTGAGGAAGCACCGGTTTATCATAAACCATCAAGTGAACCATCATACTTCGGAGAGTTCCAACAAATGACTGTTGAAGCTCCTAAGCTTAATGATTATAAAGAAACATTGGTTTCATTATTACAACAACCAACGATTGCGAGCAAAGAATGGGTATATGATCAATACGATTATATGGTTCGGACTAGTACAGTTGTTGCTCCTGGTTCTGATGCTGCAGTCGTACGTGTACGTGGTACAAATAAAGCTTTAGCGATGACAACAGATTGTAACTCACGCTATATCTATTTGGATCCAGAAACAGGTGGGAAAATTGCAGTTGCTGAAGCAGCACGTAATATCATTTGTTCTGGTGCTGAACCACTTGCGATTACAGACTGCTTAAACTTTGGTAACCCAGAGAAACCAGAAATCTTCTGGCAGCTAGAAAAAGCAGCAGACGGTATGAGCGATGCTTGTCGAGCTTTGAGCACACCTGTAATCGGCGGAAACGTATCTTTATATAATGAAATAGATGGAGAAGCCATCTACCCAACTCCAGTAGTTGGTATGGTTGGTCTTGTAAAAGATGTAAAGGATATTACTACACAAACTTTTAAAAACGAAGGCGACTTCATCTATATGGTTGGAGAAGCAAAGCCTGAATTTGGTGGAAGTGAGCTTCAAAAATTAGTCAGAAGGTAAAATTTTTGGTCGTGCACCAGAAATTGATTTAACTGTTGAACATAATCGTCAACAACAAATTTTAGCAGCGATTCAAGCGGGTACTGTGAAGTCTGCTCACGATTTATCTGAGGGTGGTTTAGCTGTTGCTTTATCTGAGTCATTATTCAGCGTAAAATCTCTTGGTGCATCTGTTACAGTATCTGGCGATGCCGTGACAGAATTATTCAGTGAAACACAATCACGCTTTTTACTATCTGTAAGCCCAGATCAACAAAAAGCATTTGAAGCAATTGTGAAAGATGCGAAATGTATTGGTACCGTAACAAATGATAGCAAACTAACTGTTAAATCAGAAAATGAACAAGTATTAGTGGAAGCTGATGTACAAGAATTACATTCTGCTTGGAAAGGAGCAATTCCATGCTTGCTGAAATAAAAGGCTTAAATGAAGAGTGTGGTGTTGTCGGAGTTTGGGGACATTCAGATGCAGCTCAAATTGCTTATTATGGACTTCATAGTTTGCAGCATCGTGGACAAGAGGGAGCAGGAATCGTCACATCAGACGGTTCTCAGCTTTCGATTACAAAAGGTGAAGGGCTTGTAACCGAAATTTTCACAGCGGAAAAAATGCAAGAGCTAACAGGATCAGGTAAAGCTGCGATTGGTCATGTTCGTTATGCAACTGCAGGTGGCGGCGGGTACCAAAATGTTCAGCCTTTGTTATTTAAATCGCATACAGGTGATTTAGCACTTGCTCACAACGGAAACTTAGTGAATGCCAATCAACTAAAATCACAGTTAGAATCACAAGGAAGTATTTTTCAAACTACTTCTGATACAGAAGTATTGGCGCATTTAATTAAGCGTTCAAGCTTCACTGACGTAAAAGAGGCAGTCAAAAATGGGTTAAGCTTAATCAAAGGTGCTTATGCGTTTGTTATCCTAACTCCAAATGAAATGATTTTAGCGATGGATCCGCATGGTCTTCGTCCACTTTCCATTGGGAAAGTTGGCGATGCTTATGTAGCGGCATCAGAAACAGTAGCTCTTGATATTGTCGGTGCTGAATTTGTACGCGATGTTGAGCCGGGTGAACTTGTTGTCATTAATGACGATGGAATTACTTCAGAATTCTTTTCTAAATCAAACCAACGAGCAATGTGTATGATGGAATATGTGTATTTCTCTCGTCCAGATAGCAATATTGATGGGATTAATGTCCATGCAGCTCGAAAAAGAATGGGTAAACAGTTAGCAAAAGAAGCGCAAATTGAGGCGGATATTGTTACAGGTGTACCAGATTCAAGTATTTCGGCAGCAATCGGTTATGCAGAAGAGGCTGGAATTCCTTACGAAATGGGATTAATTAAAAATCGTTATGTCGGTCGTACGTTTATCCAACCGACACAAGCTTTGCGTGAACAAGGGGTCAAAATGAAATTATCTCCTGTGCGTGGAGTAGTGGAAGGAAAGCGTGTAATCATGGTGGATGATTCGATTGTGCGTGGAACAACCAGTCGTCGTATTGTAAGAATGTTAAAGGACGCGGGAGCGAAAGAAGTACATGTTGTCATTAGTTCACCGCCAATTAAAAATCCTTGCTTCTACGGAATCGATACGTCGAGAAAAGAAGAGTTGATTGCTAATTCTAAATCAGTTGAAGAAATTCGTGAGTTGATTGAAGCTGATTCTTTAACGTTCTTAAGTACGGATGGGATGGTTAAAGCTGTGGATCGTCCATTTGAAGGAGAGACAGGCGGATGTTGTCTTGCATGTTTCACTGGAAACTATCCGACAGAGATTTATGATTATGACCTTGAAGCAACAATTAAATAATAATGAAAGAATAGTTTTCTTAGGAGGGTTCTGATGGCTAATGCATATAAGCAAGCTGGTGTCGATATTGAGGCTGGCTACGAAGCAGTGGATCGGATGAAAAAACATGTGGCGCGTACAATGCGCCCTGAAGTAATGAACGGTTTGGGTGGCTTTGGCGGCATGTTTGATTTGTCTACTTTAGGATTAAAAGAGCCTGTTCTTGTATCGGGAACAGATGGTGTTGGTACAAAATTAATGCTTGCCTTCATGATGAATCAACATGACACAATTGGTATTGACGCTGTAGCAATGTGTGTAAATGACGTTGTGGTTCAAGGGGCAGCTCCTTTATATTTCCTTGATTATATTGCGTGTGGAAAAGCAGATCCTGAGCGCATCGAAATGATTGTAAAAGGTGTGGCAGAAGGCTGTACACAGGCAGGTTGTGCTTTAATTGGTGGCGAAACAGCAGAAATGCCAGGCATGTATGATGTGGAAGAATACGATTTAGCAGGCTTTACTGTTGGGGCTTGTGAAAAATCACGTTTAATTACCGGTGCAAGCATTGCAGAAGGCGATGTTTTAATTGGTCTTGCTTCAAGCGGGATTCATAGTAATGGCTACTCACTTGTTCGTAAAGTTCTTCTTGAAGATGCTGGCTTAAATTTACAGGATTTCGTTCCAGAGTTAGGCAAAAAGCTAGGGGAAGAATTACTAACTCCAACTAAAATTTATGTTAAGTCTATTCTGTCTACACTGGAAAAACACGAACTAAAAGGATTAGCACATATTACAGGCGGTGGCTTCATCGAAAACATTCCACGTATGCTTCCAGAAGGCATCGGTGTCGCAAATTAAGCTAGGCAACTGGTCTATTCCTCCAGTATTTAAATACCTTGAGGAAAAAGGTCAGTTAAAACAAGAAGAAATGTTTAATATTTTTAACATGGGAATCGGTATGGTCGCAGTTGTGAAAAAAGAAGAGGCAGAAAATGTAGTTGCTCATTTTGAACAATGCGGTGAAAAAGCATCGATTATCGGTCAAGTTGTTGCTGGAGAAGGAGTGTCTTTCAACTGATGAAAAAAATTGCAGTTTTTGCATCAGGAAGTGGAAGTAACTTTCAATCCGTAGCGGATGCAATCAAAGCGGGAAAGCTTGAAGCGGAAATTGGTCTCGTTGTTTGTGATAAAGAAGGTGCTTTCGTATTAGAACGTGCTAGAAATGAGAATGTGGAGACATTTTGCTTTTCACCAAAAAGCTATCCGAATAAAGAGGCATTTGAAACGGAAATTTTAGAAAAATTGCAAGAACGTGAGATTGAATTTATCGTTCTTGCAGGCTATATGCGTTTAATTGGACCGACACTGTTGCAGGCATTCTCACATCGGATGGTTAATATTCATCCGTCACTGTTGCCTGCTTTTCCAGGAAAAGATGCGATTGGACAGGCCTTCCAAGCGAATGTGAAAATTACTGGAGTGACCATTCATTATGTCGATGAAGGAATGGATACTGGCCCAATCATTGCTCAAAGTGCTGTACCTGTATTAGATGGTGATACAAGAGAAACACTACAAGTAAGAATCCAACAAACAGAACATGAGTTGTATCCAGCAGTATTAGCAGAACTATTTCAACAATAAGGATTGCTACATAGGGGGACTAAAAAGATGGCGAAACGCGCTTTAATTAGTGTATCGGACAAAACTGGAATTGTAGAATTTGCAAAAGGATTAAAAGAAGCTGGTTTTGACATTATCTCAACTGGTGGAACAAGTAAAACACTTCAAGAAAACGGTATAGACGTAATTGGAATTAGTGAAGTTACAGGATTTCCTGAAATCTTAGACGGTCGTGTAAAAACGCTACATCCAAATGTTCATGGAGCTGTATTAGCAAAGCAAGGAGACGCTGATCACATGGCTCAATTAAAGGAACATAACATCGAGCCAATTCAACTTGTTTGTGTAAATTTATATCCATTCCAAGCTACAATTGCTAAACCAGATGTAACAGTAGAAGATGCAATTGAAAACATCGATATCGGTGGACCAACAATGCTTCGTTCTTCTGCAAAAAACCATGAGTATGTAACAGTTGTTGTAGACTCAGCGGATTATCCAACCATTTTAGCTGAATTAAAAGAAAATGGTGCTGTATCAAAAGAAACGAATCGTCGTTTAGCAGCAAAAGTTTTCCGTCATACAGCAGCGTATGATGCGGTCATTTCAGAATATATGACAGAGCTTGCTAGCGAAGAGAACCCAGAATCTTTAACCGTAACATTTGAATTAAAACAATCCTTACGTTATGGTGAAAATCCACATCAAAAAGCGGCATTCTATAAAAAACCACTTGGTTCTACTTTCTCCATTGCAGAAGCAAAACAATTGCATGGTAAAGAGCTTTCTTATAACAATATTAATGATGCAGACGCAGCGTTACAAATTGTTCGCGAATTCGAGGAGCCTGCAGCAGTAGCGATTAAACATATGAATCCATGTGGTGTAGGTGTTGGCACAACAATTTTAGAAGCGTATGAAAAAGCATACGAAGCGGATCCAATATCTATTTTTGGTGGAATTATTGCGTTAAACCGCGAAGTAGACAAAGCAACGGCTGAAAAACTTCATGAAATTTTCTTAGAAATCGTAATTGCACCAAGCTTCTCTGACGAAGCAATTGAAGTATTAACAAGCAAGAAAAATATTCGTTTATTAACGGTTGATTTTGAAGCAGCAACAACACCTGAACGCAAGCTTACATCTGTTGAAGGTGGCTTACTTGTTCAAGATCGTGATGCGTATACCTTAAAAGATGCAGACGTAAAAGTAGTTACAAAACGCGAACCAACAGCTGAAGAGTGGAAAGCACTTGAACTAGGCTGGAAAATCGTGAAACATGTTAAATCAAATGCGATTGTTGTGACAAATGATCAAATGACACTTGGTGTAGGTGCTGGTCAAATGAATCGTGTAGGTTCAGCTAAAATCGCTCTAGAACAAGCGGGAGAAAAGGCGAAAGGTAGCGCACTAGCTTCAGATGCTTTCTTCCCAATGGATGATACAGTAGAAGCGGCAGCGAAAGCAGGAGTAACAGCAATCATCCAAACAGGCGGGTCAATTAAAGATGCAGACTCAATCAAAAAAGCGGATGAGTATGGCATTGCCATGGTTACAACAGGAATTCGTCACTTTAAACATTAATGAATGAGGAGGTGCGCATATGAATGTTCTAGTAATTGGTCGTGGTGGTCGTGAACATGCGATTGCCCGTAAGTTTTCTGAAAGCAAGCATGTCGAACAAGTATTTGTTGCACCAGGTAATCCGGGGATGACAGATGTTGCAGAATTGGTGGCAATTGAAGAAACCAATCATGCAGAACTTGTGGCATTTGCGAAGGAAAAAGCAGTAGAATTAACATTTGTTGGTCCAGAGGTTCCATTATTAAATGGACTAGTCGATGATTTCGGGCAAGCTGGTCTAGTTGCATATGGACCCAATAGTAAAGCAGCTGTTATTGAAGGTAGTAAATCGTTTGCGAAAGATTTAATGAAAAAATACGATATTCCTACTGCATTTTATGAAACATTTACGGATTATGAAAGTGCGAAAGCTTATATTGAAAAAATTGGCGCACCAATCGTTATTAAAGCAGATGGATTAGCAGCTGGTAAAGGCGTTGTCGTGGCCATGACCCTTCAAGAAGCATTAGATGCGATTCATGATATGTTGGTTGATGCTAAATTTGGAGAGTCTAGTGCGAAAGTGGTCGTTGAGGAATTTTTAGATGGCGAAGAATTTTCTTTAATGGCATTTGTCAATGGTTCAAAAGTATATCCAATGGTCATTGCTCAAGATCATAAACGTGTATTTGACGGCGACAAAGGTCCGAATACTGGGGGAATGGGAGCCTATTCTCCAGTTCCTCAAATTTCTGATGAAGTTATTGCGAATGCTGTTGAAACGGTTCTGCAGCCAACGGTGAATGCCATGGTTTCAGAAGATCGTAGTTTTACCGGTATTTTATACGCAGGGCTTATTCATACAGCTAACGGTACAAAAGTAATCGAGTTTAATGCGCGTTTTGGTGACCCAGAAACACAAGTCGTTCTACCACGTCTTAAAACAGATTTTGTAGAAGTACTACAAGCTGTGTTGGCAGGAGAAGACTTAGATATCCAATGGCATGATGAAGCTGTACTGGGAGTTGTTGTAGCGGCAGAAGGCTATCCTGGTGATGTGAAGAAAGGTGCTGTTATTACTGGATTGGATGCAATCAGTGAGGACGCCTATGTTTATCACGCAGGCACGGCTAAGAATGACGAAGGACAATTTATTTCCAATGGCGGTCGTGTATTACTGGTAGCTGCAAAAGGTAAAGACTTGCAATCAGCTCAAACAAAAGTCTATCAAGAACTTGAACATATCTCCAAAGAGGGATTGTTCTATCGTAAGGATATCGGATATAGAGCGATTAGAACTAACGTATAAAAAACGAGGGTGCCTCCTAGTGAGACACCCTTGGTTTTAGTTATAGAATAAGGAAATATAAAATTTGGACGACATACTGGTGTCTTCCTCTTTTTTATGAAGGATTTATAATAACTTCTTCCTTTTCTTCCTCTTCTGTGTCAGGCTTATAGTTATTCATCAAGTCAACCACAGGGCAATAGCGAAGAATTCCCTCTCCTATTTTCATTCCAGCAAGCATAGAAATAATTAAATAAGAATCATTCCAAGGCTTTCTAGACATCTTAGCTATAGACCAGCTTAAAAAAGTAAAGCCGCATATTATTCTTAGTAAAGCATTTAAAATACTGATGTTAGGACGAAAGTTCATTGTTACCATCCTTTCATAAATTTTTAACAGTAGTGGAGCTAAAGTTTACTGTGTTAAAAAAAATAAATGTGTTACTATAAACTTACATTTAGTTCGATGGTGAAAAATTTTTGTTCAGACCTTTATAAGGGGGAAATGTTCATGCTAGATCAGCGCTATAGATGGAAAAATAAGCAATTGCGCGAACATATAGAGGTGCTGGATGGCAGCCGGGCACCGCATATTTTATTAACAAATGCGACTTATTTAAATCAGGCTCTAAGAAAATGGATAACAGCAAATATTTGGATTTATGACGATCGAATTGTATATGTTGGAAGTAAACTACCCGACATTACAAATGATTGTGAAGTTATAGATTGTACAGACCAAGTACTTGTACCTGGATATATTGAGCCACATTGTCATCCATTTCAATTATATAATCCCCATTCGTTAAGTAATTATGCATCGTCGTTTGGGACAACTACATTGATTAGTGATAATTTAACCTTTTTATTGCAATGTGACGAAAAGAAAGCGTTTACTTTATTGAAAGAACTTCGTCGTTTACCAGCATCTCTCTATTGGTGGATGCGTTTTGATGCACAAACTGAACTGAACGACGAAGAACGTTATATTTCTCATGGTGCAGTAAAGTCATGGTTAGAGCATGATGCTGTTCTTCAGGGTGGGGAGTTAACGGGATGGCCTCAGCTCTTAGCAGGAGACGATATGATGCTGCACTGGATTCAGGAAGCAAAGCGAATGAGAAAGAAAATTGAAGGTCATTTTCCTGGAGCATCTGAGAAAACACTTGCTAAAATGACGTTGTTTGGTGCAGATAGTGATCATGAAGCGATGACAGGAGAAGAAGTGATGAGAACGTTTACTGCAAGGATACTATGTATCGTTACGTCATTCATCCATTCGTCCAGATTTACCGAAATTACTACAAGAAATTCATGAATTAGATATTGATTGTTATGACCAGTTCTTCTTTACAACAGACGGTTCACCACCTTCTTTTTATGAGCATGGTTTTATTGATGTATTAATAAAAATGGCTATTGATAATGGAGTACCTATTATTGATGCTTATAATATGGCAACGGTAAATATTGCTCGTTATCATAATATTGAGTATTTACATGGCATGATAGCAACTGGTCGTGTGGCAAATATTAACTTTTTAACAGATAAAACGAATCCGGCTCCTGTTTCAGTTCTTGCAAAAGGAAAATGGGTGAAGCGAGATGGCGTTGTGCTGGAAATGGATTCAGACTTTAATTGGAGTGAATTTGATTTTACACCACTCGACTTAGACTGGGAGTTAAACGCTTTGGAGGATTTTGAGTTTTCCATGCCATTTGGGATTGAAATGACGAATAATGTTATTACAAAACCATATTCGATTATTAATGAGGTTGGGGCTGACGAATTACCTTTTGGTACAGATGAGTGTTTCTTTATGCTTCTTGATCGTAATGGGAAAGGGCGAATCAATACAATTCTAAAGGGATTTGCTAATAAGCTATGTGGGTTAGCCAGCTCGTATACAATGTCAGGAGATATTATTTTAATAGGTAAACGAAAACAAGATATGATGATAGCATTTAATCAGTTGAAAGAAATTGGCGGCGGCATTGTTATCTCAGAACAGGGACAAGTGATTGGGGAGCTGCCACTTCCTTTACAAGGTCTAATGTCTGATAAATGCCTTCCTGAATTAATTAAAGAGGAAAATGAATTAAGGAAATTGTTGCAAGAAAGAGGCTATCCATTTGAGGATCCTATGTATACACTTCAATTTTATTCAGCGACTCACCTACCTTATATTCGGTTGACGCAAAGAGGAGTGTATGATGTAATGAACAAAACTATACTCTTTCCCACTATAATGCGTTAAAATATAAAAGAGAATAAAGCTGGGAGTGTGGGATGATGAAACATAACATCGTGCTTTTTCTATTAGTCATTGGGTTAATTATCACTGGATGTTCAAAGAAAGAAGAACCGAAGGCACCGATATCCAATGATGCTGAAGTAAAAGAGGAAGTAGTGGAGGAACCGGAATTTGCAAGCACGTATCCGTTAACGGGAGTAGGCACAAATGAAAACGCAGACCAACGTGCTATTGCAGTAATGGTTAATAACCATCCAAAGGCTCGTCCACAGTCTGGACTCTCCAAGGCAGATATGGTCTATGAAGTACTTGCTGAAGGTGAAATTACACGATTCTTAGCTGTGTATCAAAGTGAAATGCCTGAACAAGTGGGGCCCATTCGCAGTGCAAGAAGCTATTATATAGAGCTTGCCAAGGGCTTCAATAGTATTTATATTGCTCATGGATACAGTCCAGAAGCGCAACAACTGTTATCCTCTGGTTATGTTGATAACCTGAATGGCCAACAATATGACGGTACATTATTTCAGCGTTCTAATGAGCGTAAAGCCCCACATAACTCCTATATTACTTTTAAAAATATTGAAAAAGGGGTAAATGAAAAAGGGTATGATGTAACAAGGGCTCCCCAAGCATTTACTTTTTTAAATGAAGAACAACTAAAAGGCTTACAAGGTGATTCAGTAACGAAAGCTAGTATTGATTATGGTATAGCTGCTTTTAATGTTCAATTCCAATATAATGAAGAAAATGGAAAATATATGCGTTATTCAAATGGTGAACAAACCATTGATGCAGAAACGTCTCAGCCAATAGCCGTTGATAATGTCTTTATTATTGAAACGAAACATCAAGTAGTGGATAATAAAGGACGTCGTGATATAGACTTGAAAAGTGGTGGAAAAGGCTATTTACTTCAAAAAGGAAGAGTAAATGAAGTAGACTGGGCAAATAAAGGCGGACGAATCGTTCCAGTCTTAAATGAGAATAGAAGTCGGATTAGTCCCAGGAAAAACGTGGATTAATATTATTCCTAATCAACCTGGATTGACGGAAAGAGTGACCTTGAATGCTGCTGGAAAGTAAGGAGGAGTATCGTGCAAATTGATAAGCTAAGAGGAAAAGAAACAGATCAACTTTTTAAAGCTATTCTAGCGTTGCGTGATCTTGATGAATGCTATCGATTCTTTGATGATTTATGCACGGTTAATGAAATTCAGTCATTATCACAACGACTTGAAGTAGCTCGTATGCTCGAAGAAGGAAAGACCTATCATAAAATTGAGACAGAAACTGGAGCCAGTACAGCAACCATTTCACGAGTGAAACGTTGTTTGAATTATGGGAATGATGCCTATTCGATGGCACTCAGTCGTATTAAAGAAGAGAGCACTTCTGAATCTGAATAAGTGAAGGAACACTGTGATAAAAGCCGAGGAGCTATTCTCGGCTTTTCTTTTATTATCAGGAATTATATGATTTTGGACGAATACAGATGTTTAGCTCAAGAAGTCGGGCGCCTTCCGCTTTTCTTATAAAAAATCATAATGCTATAATGTTTAAATGAAGTATGAGAGGAGAGTTATAATGTACGATTTTCGAGTATGGAAGCATGTATTTAAACTCGATCCAAATAAAGAAATTTCAGATGATGCTCTGGAGAAGGTATGTGAATCTGGTACAGATGCTATAGTAATTGGCGGCTCCGATGGAGTGACGCTAGACAACGTGCTTCAATTGATGGCCCGAGTTCGTCGTTATACATTGCCATGTGTAATGGAAATTTCATCGGTAGAAACGGTTACTCCAGGATTTGATTTATATTTCATTCCAAGTGTGCTGAATAGCTCCGATACAGATTGGATGATGGGGCTACATCAACAGGCAGTAAAAGAATACGGTTTATTAATGAATTGGGATGAAATTTTTGTAGAAGGATACTGTGTTATGAATCCAGAGTGCAAAGCTGCTCAATTAACAAAGGCTAATACTAATCTTGATGCTGATGACGTTGCTGCATATGCGATGATGGCTGAAAAAATGTTTGGGCTGCCTATTTTTTATCTCGAATATAGCGGGAAGTATGGAGAGGTATCGGTTGTCCAAGCGGCAAAAGAAAATCTAGAAAACACCGTTCTATTTTATGGTGGTGGTATTACCTCGGGAGAGCAGGCAAAAGAAATGGCACAGTTTGCAGATGTTATTGTCGTGGGTAATATTATTTATGACGATTTAGAAGAAGCACTAAAAACAGTTACGGCTGTAAAAGAAATTTTATAATGACCTAAGGTAGAAATGTAGTATAATAAAAGAGAACGAATGTTCTTTTTAGGTGGGTGAAATATGCAATTTTTATCAGAAAAATTATTAACAGGATTAAACGAACAGCAACAAAAGGCTGTAAAGGCAACAGACGGTCCATTGCTTATTATGGCAGGAGCAGGAAGTGGAAAGACACGCGTGCTGACACACCGTATTGCTTATTTAATGGTAGAAAAGCAAGTTGCACCGTGGAATATTTTAGCCATTACTTTTACAAATAAGGCCGCACGCGAAATGAAAGAGAGAATTCGCCGCATTTTAGGTGGAACGTCAGATGAGATTTGGATTTCGACGTTCCACTCTATGTGTGTGCGCATTTTACGCAGAGATATTGATCGAATGGGCTTTAGTCGAAACTTCTCCATATTAGATACGACCGATCAGCAAACGGTGATTAAGCAAATTCTGAAAGACCGTAATATGGATACGAAGAAATATGATTATCGTGCCATTTTGGGAAGCATTAGTTCAGCGAAAAATGAATTGGTTACTCCAGAGGAATACGTGAAAACAGCTGCGGATTATCATTCAAAAGTCGTGGCGGATATTTATGCTGAATATCAAAAGCGACTTCGGAAAAACCAAGCCCTAGACTTTGATGATCTCATCATGAAAACTATTCAGCTATTTCAGCTAGTTCCAGAAGTACTTGAATACTATCAACGTAAATTTCAATATATTCATGTTGACGAGTATCAGGATACAAACCGAGCACAATACTTGCTTGTAAAATTACTAGCTTCTCGTTTTCGTAATTTATGTGTCGTGGGCGATTCGGATCAATCGATATATCGCTGGCGAGGTGCAGATATTGCGAACATTTTATCTTTTGAAAAGGACTATCCAAATGCGACGATGATTTTCCTCGAGCAAAACTATCGTTCAACGAAAACGATTTTAGCGGCGGCGAATAAGGTCATTGAAAATAATCAAAATCGTAAGCCTAAGAATCTTTGGACAGAAAATATGGAAGGAAATAAAATTTTCTATTATCGGGCGGATAGCGAGCAAGGAGAAGCACAATTCGTTGCGGGCAAAATAAATGAGTTAACGAGAAATGGCAAAAAGTTATCGGATATTGCCATTTTATATAGAACAAATGCGCAGTCACGGGTGATGGAGGAAGTTTTATTAAAATCTAACCTCAACTATACGATTGTTGGCGGCACAAAGTTCTATGATCGTAAGGAAATTAAAGACTTACTAGCGTATTTACGTCTAATTGCCAATCCGGATGATGATATTAGTTTACGTCGTATCATTAATGTGCCAAAACGAGGAATAGGGGCCACTTCAATGGATAAGGTGGCTAATTATGCACGGGACTATGATTTATCAATCTACCAGGCATTGGAATCCGTTGAGATAATAGGAATCAGTGCGAAGGCTACGAAAGCGGCACGAGAATTCGCAACTTTAATTCAGAATTACACGAATCAACAAGAATATTTGTCCGTAACGGAGCTTGTTGAAGAAGTCATTGATAAAACAGGCTATCGTGAAATGCTTCAAGCTGAAAAAACGATTGAAGCACAAAGTCGTTTAGAAAATATTGATGAGTTTTTATCTGTCACAAAAGCGTTTGAAGCAAATAACGATGATAAATCACTAGTTGGCTTTTTAACTGATTTGGCACTAGTAGCGGATATTGATCAACTTGATGAGAAGAAAGAAGAAGTACAGGATGCCGTGACACTTATGACACTCCATTCTGCGAAAGGACTCGAATTTCCAGTTGTCTTTTTACTTGGTTTAGAGGAAGGAGTCTTCCCGCATAGTCGTTCCCTAATGGACGACGAAGAAATGGAAGAAGAGAGAAGGTTAATGTATGTTGGGGTCACGCGTGCAGAACAAGAATTATATGTAACAAATGCACAAATGCGGACGTTGTTTGGACGAACGAATCTGAATCCTGTTTCTCGATTTATTAGTGAAATTCCAGCGGAGTTATTGGAGGATTTAAAATCAGCACCAAAGGGTAGAGCATCAATGGGTGCTACTGGCAGACCTACGCCAGCTGCTACAAGAAAAACACCTGCTTCATTTGGTCGTCCTGTGTCGGCTCCAAGTGCAACGGGTGGCGATGAAATTGGCTGGGCAGTTGGTGATAAAGCTTCACATAAAAAATGGGGAGTCGGTACAGTTGTCAGTGTAAAAGGTGAGGGAGAAGGCAAAGAACTTGATATTGCGTTCCCAAGTCCAACGGGTATTAAACGTTTACTTGCCAAATTTGCCCCAATCGAAAAAGTCTAATAAGAAAAGCGGAAGGTGCTCCATTAGACGCTGGGTACCTGGAGCTAGACATCTGCACTCTTCGAGAATATAAATTCTGATTATATAGGAAAGGATTGAATCTATGGACTTACTTGCAGAAAAACGAGTACGAGAATTACAGACCTTATTAAACCAATACAACTATGAGTATCATGTTCTTGATAAGCCATCTGTTCCTGATTCCGAATATGATCGTCTGTTACGAGAATTAATTGATTATGAGGATAAGTTTCCAGAGCTACGTACACCAGATTCACCAACGCAGCGTGTCGGCGGCGAAGTGTTAAGCATGTTTGAAAAAGTGGAGCATACTTCGCCTATGCTCAGTCTCGGTAATGCATTTAATGAAGCAGATTTACGAGACTTCGATCGAAAAGTAAGACAGGCAGTTGGGGATGATTTTTCCTATGTATGTGAGCTGAAAATTGATGGATTAGCCGTGACACTTCAGTATGAAAATGGCTATTTCATCAAAGGGGCAACGCGCGGGGATGGAACAATTGGTGAAGACATTACGGCCAATTTGAAAACAATAAAATCCATCCCGCTTAAACTAAAAGAACCGCTTACAATAGAAGTCCGCGGTGAAGCCTATATGCCCAAAAAATCGTTTGAAGCATTGAATATTTTAAAGGAAGAGAATGGGGAAGAACCATTTGCTAATCCGCGAAATGCGGCAGCAGGTTCATTACGACAGCTTGATTCGAAAATTGCTGCAAAGCGTCATCTAGCTATTTTTCTTTATGCGATTGCTGATATTGGAGAAACGGGAGTTAGGTCACATAGTGAGGGGTTAGACTTTTTGGACGGACTTGGGTTCAAAACGAATGATGAACGAAAACGGTGTGCAACGATTGAGGATGTTATTGCTTTCATCGAAGGGTGGACGGAAAAGCGACCTCATCTACCATACGAAATTGATGGAATTGTCATTAAGGTCGATTCGTTGGAACAGCAAGAGCAATTAGGCTATACTGCTAAAAGTCCGCGCTGGGCCATCGCGTACAAGTTTCCGGCGGAGGAAGTTGTCACGACTCTTCGTGATATTGAATTATCGATTGGTCGAACAGGAGTGTTAACACCAACGGCTATTTTAGATCCTGTCCGTGTAGCGGGGACAACGGTACAGCGTGCTTCGCTTCATAATGAAGATTTTATTCGTGAAAAGGATATTCGAATTGGTGACAGTGTGGTTGTAAAGAAAGCAGGAGATATTATTCCTGAAGTTGTGAATGTTTTAGTTGACCGCCGAACAGGAAACGAAGTAGAATTTCAGATGCCGAATGAGTGTCCTGAATGTGAAAGCGAGTTAGTTCGACTTGAAGGGGAAGTCGCTTTACGATGCATTAATCCAAAATGTCCAGCCCAAATTCGTGAAGGCCTTATTCATTTTGTTTCACGAACGGCTATGAATATCGATGGTTTAGGAGAAAAAGTAATAGGTCAATTATTTAAGGAGCAGTTGATTCATGACGTTGCGGATATATATAAACTTACTTATGAACAGTTGATTGGCTTAGAGCGCATGGGTGAAAAATCCGTCAATAATTTACTTTACGCTATTGAAGTGTCCAAAAGTAATTCACTTGAAAAATTACTTTTTGGTCTTGGGATTCGTCATGTTGGTGCAAAAGCTGCGAAAACACTTGCCCAACAATTTGAGACTATGCATGCATTGAAGAATACTACTCGTGAGGAATTAACGGCAATCAATGAAATTGGTGAAAAAATGGCAGATTCCATCGTGACCTATTTTGAATTAGAAGAAGTGGATGCCCTTATACAAGAATTAGAAACAGTAGGTGTTAACTTAACATACAAAGGTGCGAAACCTCTAGAGACAACTGACTCTATCTTTGCTGGGAAGACAATTGTGTTAACAGGGAAATTAGTACAATTGACACGTAATGAGGCAAAAGAAAAATTAGAAGCACTTGGTGCAAATGTCGCTGGTAGTGTAAGTAAAAAAACAGATATCGTGATTGCTGGAGAAGATGCGGGTTCTAAGCTTGCTAAAGCAGAAAGCCTAGGAGTTACCGTATGGGATGAGGAAAAACTGATTGAAGAACTAACTAAATAAGAGGTGTCAGTGATGAAGAAGCAATCCATTCTTGGAATGGTTCTTGTTTTACTTCTTGCAGGGTGTGCCCCAAGTTTTGATGAAGAACAAGAGGTTGTTCAAGACTCGAAAGACAAAGAGGAGACAGCAATTATCCCGAAATACAAAATTTCAGATGAGTATTATCAAACGATTTTACCATTTGAACCATCAAAGGCCCGCGGGCTTGTCGTTTCTAACTTAAATACAAGATATGACATAGAAGAGTTTGAAAATGGCTTAATGAGAATTGCCCAAACTCAATTTGACCCAAACGATTATTTATTTCAAGAAGGTCAAATGCTAGATAGTAAAACTATTTCTAGCTGGTTAAATCGAAAATATACGGATGCTCAATTAAAGGAAAAAGAGTTGAAGGCATCTGAAAATGTAGGATTAAACCCAATTGATCCAGGAAAAGGGGATATTGCGGAACGTAATGAAGAAAATCCTATTTATTTAGCGCATATTTTAGAGCATAACTATTTAGTGAAAGAAAACAATAATAAGATTAGTTTAGGTGGCGTTGTCATTGGTTTAGCGCTTAATTCTGTTCATTATTATCAAAAAGAAGCGTATGGTGCCACGTATGAAACGAAAATTGATAGTAAAAAGGTAGAAGCAGAAGGAAAGAAAATCGCTCAAGAAGTATTAAAACGACTACGTCAAATGGACGGAATGAAGGATATTCCAATTACAATTGCTCTCTTTGAACAAAAAGAACAATCATCTGTTGTACCAGGTAACTTTATTTCCTTTGCAAATATAGGGAAAAATTCTAGTGGAATTAGCAAATGGCAAGATTTAAATGAAGAATTTTATTTGTTCCCTTCTACAGCTGCAGAAGAGAAATATCGAGATGATGTCAATACATTTACGAATTTTAAAGAAGATGTGGAACAGTATTTTCCTAATTTCAATGGTGTTATTGGACGAGCTTTTTATATGGATGATCAATTACAACGTTTAAATATTGATATTCCTATTCAATTTTATGGGAATTCTGAAGCGCTTGGATTTACTCAATATGTAGCGGGATTAATCATGGAACGTTTCCCAAACTACATTACGATACAAGTATCGATTACTTCAGTAAATGGACCAGAAGCATTGATTGTGCGTGAAGCTAATCAAGATGAACCAACCGTTCATATATATGAGTAGAGAAGTGATGAAGCAGGCTTTGCTTTATCCTCTTTCAAAACATAAGTAAATAGAAAAGCGGCATCTTCCACTTTTCTATTGTCTAGCGCAAGGTGCCCAGCGCCTTCCGCTTTTCTTGTTTCGTCAGGATTCGTTTATTTCCCGGAAAATATTTGTTTATATTTTATGTTTCGACAGCATTTCGAATATTGCTTTACTCTGTTATAGTTTGATATGATTTAAAAGAATGATTTTTTTGGTAGTACTATAAAAAAGTATAAAAAATCCCCAAAATATTTTGATAGCTAATGCGAGCGTACTAGCTCAGTACAGAAATAGGTGATTAAAAAGCTTTTAGATCAATTCTTATTTGTTACACGAGCTGACCAAGCCGCTTGTGCTTTAATTTTAGTGGAGGTGAAGAGAATGTCACGTATTTCTATGGAACAGGTTAAGCATGTTGCTCATTTAGCTCGACTAGCCATTACGGAGGAAGAAGCAGAGCAATTTCAACATCAGCTAGATCAAATGATTTCGTTTGCTGAGCAATTAAATGAGTTAGATACAGATGAAGTAGTTGCGACTTCTCACGTATTGGATATGAAAAATGTAATGCGTGAAGATGTTGCAAAACCAGGTTTACCAATTGAAGAGGTAGTGAAGAATGCCCCGGATAGTGAAGACGGGTATATTCGAGTGCCAGCTATCATTGACTAAGGAGGGAACATGATGTCGTTGTTCGAACAAAAGGTTTCAGAACTTCATCAACGTTTACATAATAAAGAAATTAGTGTTACGGACCTTGTTAATGAATCGTATGAGCGAATCGGACAGGTAGAAGACAAAGTAAAGGCATTTTTAACATTAGATGAGGAAAATGCTCGTACACAAGCAAAACAATTAGATGAAAAATTAGCAAATGGTGAAGATACAGGGGTATTATTTGGATTGCCAATTGGCGTGAAAGATAATATTGTTACGAAAAACTTACGAACTACTTGTGCAAGTAAAATTTTAGAGAACTTTGATCCAATTTATGATGCAACAGTTGTTCAAAAGCTTCAACAAGCAGGTACAGTTACAATTGGAAAATTAAATATGGATGAGTTTGCAATGGGTTCCTCTAATGAAAACTCTGCATTTAAAGCTGTGCAAAATCCATGGAATACAGACTATGTACCAGGTGGATCTTCAGGTGGTTCTGCTGCATCCGTTGCTGCAGGTGAAGTATTGTTTTCGTTAGGCTCTGACACAGGTGGATCAATTCGTCAGCCGGCTGCTTATTGCGGTGTTGTTGGAATGAAGCCTACTTATGGACGTGTATCTCGTTTTGGTCTAGTTGCTTTTGCATCATCTCTTGATCAAATTGGTCCTATTACAAGAACGGTAGAAGATAATGCCTACTTGTTAGAGGCCATTTCAGGTTTAGACCCAATGGATTCTACATCAGCAAACGTAGAGGTTCCGAACTTTGTGAACTCGTTAACAGGCGATGTAAAAGGCTTGAAAATCGCGGTTCCAAAGGAATACCTTGGAGAAGGTGTTGGAGAAGAAGCGCGTAATTCCGTGCTTGAAGCGTTAAAAGTACTAGAAGGTCTAGGAGCAGAGTGGGAAGAAGTATCTTTACCACATTCTAAATATGCCCTAGCTGCTTATTATTTATTATCTTCATCAGAAGCATCAGCAAACCTAGCTCGTTTTGATGGGGTTCGTTATGGCTATCGTTCAGATAACGCAGATACCTTAATAGAAATGTATAAAAATACACGTGCGGAAGGCTTTGGGGCTGAAGTGAAACGTCGTATCATGCTTGGTACATTCTCTTTAAGTTCAGGTTACTATGATGCCTATTACAAAAAAGCACAAAAAGTACGTACGTTAATTAAAAAGGATTTCGAAGACGTTTTCCAAAAATACGATGTGATTGTTGGACCTACTACGCCAACACCAGCCTTCAAAATTGGTGAAAAGTTAGACGATCCATTAACGATGTATGCGAACGATATTTTAACGATTCCTGTTAACTTAGCAGGTGTTCCAGGAATTTCTGTGCCATGTGGCTTCTCAAAAGAAGGACTACCACTTGGTTTACAAATAATCGGAAAGCATTTCGATGAAAGCACGATTTATCGTGCAGCTCACGCATTTGAGCAAGCAACAGATTTTCATAAACAATTTCCTAAGCTGTAAGGGGTGAAAAAACATGGAATTTGAAACGGTTATTGGTCTTGAAGTACACGTAGAATTAAAAACAGAATCGAAAATTTTCTCAAGCAGCCCAAATCACTTTGGCGCCGCACCGAATAATAATACAACGGTTATCGACCTAGGCTACCCAGGTGTACTGCCAGTTGTGAATAAAAAAGCGGTTGATTATGCCATGAAGGCAGCAATGGCATTGAACTGTCAAATTGCTCCGATTACAAAATTTGACCGTAAAAACTATTTTTATCCGGATAATCCGAAGGCCTATCAAATTTCTCAATTTGACCAACCGATTGGTGAACATGGTTGGATTGACATTGAAGTAGATGGCAAAACAAAACGAATTGGTATTACTCGTATTCATATGGAAGAAGATGCAGGTAAACTAACCCATACGGGCGATGGTTTTTCTCTTTGTGATTACAACCGCCAAGGTACGCCGCTTGTTGAAATCGTGTCTGAACCAGACATCTCCTCTCCTGAAGAAGCGTATGCGTATTTGGAGAAATTAAAATCAATTATCCAATACACAGGCGTTTCCGATTGTAAAATGGAAGAAGGCTCACTTCGCTGTGATGCCAATATTTCTTTACGTCCTGTCGGTCAAAAAGAATTCGGTACAAGAACAGAATTGAAAAACTTGAACTCTTTCAACTTTGTTCGTAAAGGTTTAGAATATGAAGAAATTCGTCAAGCAGAAGTATTACGTGAAGGTGGCGTCATTGAGCAAGAAACACGTCGTTTCGATGAAGCAACAGGCAAAACGCTTCTTATGCGTGTAAAAGAAGGCTCAGATGATTATCGTTACTTCCCAGAGCCAGATATGCTAACGATTCATATCGATGAAGAGTGGAAGGCACGTATTGCATCAGAAATTCCTGAGCTTCCAGATGCTCGTCAAAAACGCTATGTGGAGGAATTAGGCTTGCCAGCTTATGATGCAGCGGTGTTAACAGTGACGAAGGAAACAGCTGATTTCTTTGAAGCAGCTGTTGCAGTAGGAGCAGAAGCTAAACAAGCTTCAAACTGGATTATGGGTGAGCTTTCTGCTTACTTAAAAGCAGAAGGGAAGGAACTACATGATGTAGCCTTAACAGCTGAAGGCCTTGCTGGTATGATTACGTTAATTGAAAACGGCACAATTTCTTCTAAAATTGCAAAAACTGTATTCAAAGAACTTGTTGAAAACGGTGGAGATCCTGAAACGATTGTGAAAGAGAAAGGTCTCGTTCAAATTTCGGACGAAGGAGCGCTTCTTAAAGCAGTTGAAGAAGCGATTAATAATAATCCTCAATCCGTTGAAGACTTTAAGGCAGGAAAACAAAAGGCAGTTGGCTTCTTAGTTGGTCAGATTATGAAAGCAACAAAAGGACAAGCTAACCCACAAATGGTGAATAAGCTATTAGTGGAAGAATTAAATAAACGCTAATGAAAAAGTCGCATCGCTTTTGAAAGTGATGCGGCTTTTTAGTACACGGCTTGTTAACGAAGCAGTTCATTGCGGCTTATTTTAGGTGAGGCACAGATAAAGTGAAATTTCCATCTGGGAGGGGGCCTTCATTCCCTACGGATGGTTAGTTAAACCGGGGCAAATTGAGTCCCAAATAATTTAATCAAACGTTTGATTAAATTTGAAGAAGGGGATGGGGGCTAGCTGTCTGACACAAGAAGACCAGCGATTAATGGATCTGCCACTTCTCCTTACGCTTTTCAAATTGATAGTGAGGCAAACTAGAATTTTTTGGTGAACTGCTATATAATTTTCTTTTGAAGTTAACAAACTAGTGAATAGGTTTATAAGCTACTGCTAATTAATAAGACGTGTTACCTGCTAAAGGGCAGCGTGTCTTGTTATGTGCAATTTATATCTGGTAGGGATGATGGAATATATGAAAAGAGCTAGATTAATCTACAATCCGACATCAGGAAGGGAAGCTATGAAAAAGAGCCTTCCAGACGTTCTGGCTAAACTTGAGGCAGCTGGATATGAGACGTCCTGTCATATGACAACAGGGGCTGGCGATGCTACATATGCGGCTCAAGTAGCCATTGAGCGTGGATATGATGTCGTTATTGCGGCTGGAGGAGAC
Source organism: uncultured Bacillaceae bacterium (assembly GCA_963790055.1). GTDB lineage: Bacteria > Bacillota > Bacilli > Bacillales > DSM-1321 > Peribacillus. The sequence continues at coordinate 25,255 of CAWBND010000012.1, read as the reverse complement.
GGAACGATTTATGAGGTCGTTAATGGTCTTGCTGGAGCGGAAAAACGTCCAAAACTTGGGATTATTCCTTCGGGTACGACGAATGACTTTGCTCGTGCACTGCATTTACCGAAATCGATTGAAGGAGCCGCTGAGATTATTGCAAATGGCCACACGATGCCAATGGATGTCGGAAAAATGAATGACACATACTTTATTAATATTGCTGGTGGAGGCAGTCTAACCGAGTTAACTTATGATGTACCAAGCAAATTAAAAACCATGCTCGGTCAACTCGCTTATTATATAAGAGGAATTGAAATGTTGCCCTCTTTTAAACCAATTGAGGCTAGGATTGAATATGATGGAAAGCTTTTTGAAGGAGAAATTATGCTCTTTCTAGTTGCGAATACGAATTCAGTTGGGGGCTTTGAAAAGCTTGCACCAGATGCATCGCTAAATGACGGCATGTTTACGCTGCTCATTTTGAAAAAAGCCAACCTCGCTGATTTAATTCGAGTTGTTACACTTGCGATACGTGGTGAACATACTAATGATAAAAATATCCTGTATGCGAAAGCAAATCGAATTAAAGTATCAACGGAAAAAGACATGATGTTGAATTTAGATGGTGAATTCGGTGGTGTGACTCCAGCCGAATTTGTGAATCAATACCGTCATTTTGATGTGTTCATTCCTGAGGGACTATTAGCGGATGATCCAACGAATCAATAAAGGAGTTTCATGATGTACATTAGAAGGGCCACAAAAGAGGATACACCCGCTGCAGCACGATTAATACGTATGGCGATTCAGGATATTGCCGAAGCTTTGACCGGTGAAGAAAAGGAAGATCGAATTCTCCAAGTTCTTGCTCATTTTTTTCAACAAGAAAACAATCGACTGAGTTATGAAAACTGTTTTGTCTGTGAGGTAGATGGGAAAGTTGCAGGACTGATTCTAGCGTATTTTGGAGGAGATGCAACAGCATTAGATGAACCCTTGGCTGCTCGTTTAAGAATCGTGAAAAATGATCCAAGTCTAGTGATTGAGAAGGAAGCAGATGTTGAAGACCTATATATTGATACGTTGTGCGTAGACCCAGCATTTCGTGGACAAGGTATGGGAACGGCACTTATTCAGTTTGCTGAACAGTATGCGAAGGAAAATGGATATGAGCGTATAGCATTAGTTGTGGAGCAACACAACATGAGAGCTCAAACGCTTTATACAAGGCTCGGGTACATACAAGTGAAAGAAATTACAATTCATCATCATCAATATGAATATCGTGTGAAAAGATTGCATTAAAAAATACGGTTTAGGAGCCGTATTTTTTAATATGCCAGAGTTTATATGATTTTCGCTAAACGTCATTAGTTTCAGGAGGGAAATATCGCACATTGTTCGGGCGCTTTACGCTTTTCCTACATTTGCTGGCTATTATTATGTCCATTTAATGCTGCCCAATCTTCATAAGTGCCGCTACCATTGCAGCCAGCACAATCGTGAATATCGGAAAAGTGATACTCTGTTGGTACAAAGGACGTATAACCTCGTCCGTAACAATCTGGACAAAGTCCTTTCTCCTCCATTTTGACACGATGTTTTTCAATTCGATTTGCATTCCAAGCGGAAATGCCACTAAATAATCCCATTATGAACACCTCTTTTTACCTTATTTTTCATAAAAAAGGGACCTTTTATACATCTTTTCTCTTGAAAGAGAAAAATTCTACAGTTTTTGATATGGCTAGTGTCTACACCTAGACGTTGACGTCTTGTGCTTTTCTTACTATATTTTTATGAAAAAACAAATCATTTGGTGATTTATTTTGTGAATAGTAGTAGATATGGTAAAATACTGCTAGCTTGTAATAGAAAAGAGAAGATAACATGAAAAAACAAATTCCAGTAAAGAAAAACGATTACATAGAAGTGGTGTTCGAAGATTTAACACATGATGGTGCCGGAGTAGCTAAAGTTGACGGGTATCCTATTTTTGTTGCGAATGCTCTGCCTGGTGAAAAGGCAAATGTTAAAGTCACAAAAACAAATAACGGCTACGGGTTTGGCCGTTTAATGGAAATCCTTGAAAAAAGCCCAGAGCGTGTAGAGATCCTGATGGAGGATCGCAATAAATATGGCGGCTGCCAAATTCAGCATCTTAGTTATGAAGGTCAGCTGAAGTTCAAAGAAAAACAAGTGCGTGAAGTGATGACTCGTATCGGTAAGCTTCAAGATGTAACGATTCACCCCATTATCGGTATGGATAAACCGCTGCATTATCGAAATAAAGCGCAAGTACCTGTTGGGGAAAAGGATGGTAAGCTAATCGCCGGTTTTTTCAAGCCGCGCAGCCACGATATCGTTGAGACGAGAGAGAGCATTATTCAGCATGCTAAGATTAATGAAGCGGTACAAGTGGTAAAGGATATTTTTAGTGAACTAGGCATCCCTGCTTATAATGAAAAAACGCATAAAGGTGTGCTGCGCCACATTATGGCTCGTTATGGCAAGCAAACCGATGAACTAATGGTAGTCCTTGTGACAAGAACGAGCAGCATTCCTTTTGTTGAAAAAGTTGTGAAAGAAATCGTTGCACGCTTACCACATGTGAAGTCTATTGTTCAAAACATGAACTCGAAGAAAACAAATGTCATTTTGGGAGACGAAACGCATGTTCTTTGGGGAAGTGAGGTCATATACGATTTCATTGGCAATGTAAAATTTGCGATTTCCGCTAAATCCTTTTATCAAGTAAATCCTGATCAAACGAAGGTGTTATATGAAAAAGCGCTAGAATACGCGGAATTAACAGGTGAAGAAACGGTTATTGATGCCTATTGTGGCATCGGTACAATCTCTTTATTCTTAGCTCAAAAGGCTCAAAAGGTTTTTGGTGTCGAAATTGTCCCAGAAGCCATTGAAGACGCACGTCGAAATGCAGAACTTAATGATATAACTAATGTAGAATTTGCTGTTGGTCCAGCGGAAACGGTGATTACCGATTGGTATAAAGAAGAAAATGCTGCAGATGTATTGGTTGTCGACCCGCCACGCAAAGGCTGTGACGAAACGCTATTAAACACCATTATTGAAATGAAACCAAAGAAAGTGGTCTATGTCTCATGTAATCCAGGTACTCTAGCAAGAGACCTGCGAATTTTAGAAGATGGTGGATATAAAACAGTGGAAGTACAGCCTGTGGATATGTTTCCGATGACGACGCATGTGGAGTGTGTATCAAAGCTTGTTCTGAAATAAGAAGAAATAAGTATTCGGCCCAGTTGTAAAACTGGGCTTTTTGTATGCAAACTTTTAGGGATTTCTTTGAGGATTTGCACGACAAAATTCGTCATAATTCGGGTTGTGCCATCCGAAAATGGAGAGTATTTCTTGGGTAGACTTCAATCGTTTTAGAACATTAGCATAATTATTACAGAATTTGCAAAAAATATGCTTAAATCATATCAAGGAGCCCCGTTATGAAATATATGTGGATTAGGAAAAAGGAGAAGGATTTTCCAAATATACAATTAAATGAATCGTTGAATTCACTTCCGGAAATCCCTCTAAATCCAATATTAAATAAAAATATAGACATACTAAAATCTGCATATAAAGATTGCTCAGATGTGGTATTTCGTGAATTTAGTATTGGTAGCAAGATCAATGCTGTTCTTCTTTATATAGATGGCCTGTCAAATACCGAAGAGATCGACCAGCATGTGCTTATGCCGCTTGCCCAGCTGAAAGGCCTGGAACACGGTCCGATATTTGAGAGCACGAAACAGGCAATATCGATTTCCGATATCAAGGAAATCTACACGATACCTGATATTTTCAAACAAATTTCTATTGGCAATCCAATCATTTTAATTGAAAAACAAACAAAGGGAATTTCGATCGGTCTGCCGAAATGGGAAAAACGCAGTATTCAGGAACCTGATGCGGAACCCGTCATTCGCGGTCCCAGGGAAGGTTTTATTGAAACATTACGAGTTAATACCTCTCTTTTACGTAGGAAAATTCGTCATCCATTATTAAAAATGAAACAAATGGATATTGGCGGCTACACTGAAACACAAGTCATCGTGGCGTATATTGAAGGATTGGCCGATAGCACTTTAGTTGATGAGGTTACCAATAGACTAAAGCGAATCAAGATTGATGGTATTTTAGAAAGCGGATATATTGAGGAAATGATTCAAGATTACCCATTTTCTCCTTTCCCGCAGCTTTTAAACACGGAACGTCCGGATGTTGCCGCAGCCTGTCTATTGGAAGGGCGTGTTGTTATTTTGGTTGACGGCACTCCTATTACCCTTATTGCTCCCTGTACGTTCGCAAGTTTATTGCAGGCACCTGAAGATTACTATAATCAATTTTACATCAGCACCTTTATCCGTTGGCTGCGCTATATCTTCTTTTTTATCGCTTTGCTTGCACCATCAGCGTATGTGGCGATCTTAACATTTCATCAAGAAATGCTTCCAACCTCGCTGCTTTTAACTATTGCTCAAAGCCGTGAACAAATCCCCTTTCCAGCTTTGGTTGAGGCGTTTATCATGGAAATTACTTTTGAGGCGCTGCGTGAAGCGGGTGTGAGATTGCCAAAACAAGTTGGGGCTGCTGTTAGTATTGTCGGTGCGCTCGTTATCGGACAAGCAGCGACGGCGGCGGGATTGGTTTCATCACCGATGGTTATGGTGGTCGCCATTACAGGTGTCGCCTCGTTTTTAATGCCAAGATATGCGACCGGCATCTCGATTCGAATACTTCGCTTTCCGATTATGATTTTATCCGGAATAATGGGGCTATTAGGTGTTATGCTTGGAATTACCGCAATTGTCGCACACATGTGTACGCTTAAATCATTTGGTGTACCCTATCTCAATTCGATGGCACCGCTTAAGATTCGAAATTTGAAGGATGTCCTGGTTCGTGCTCCGTGGTGGGCAATGGATACACGGCCTGAATTTTTTTCAAAAGATACTAGTAACCTAAGACGTGAATCTGGGAATCAAATGCCCGGTCCAAGCAAAGGTGGCGGTGAAAGTTGATGTGTAAGATTCGAGCTATAAAGAGGACTTTTACTTTATTCCTTCTGATTTGCCTAACCTCGATGGTCCTTACAGGATGTTGGGACCGAGCTGAAGTAAATGACTTAGCTCTTATTCTGGCGGCAGGTATGGATAAAGGTAAAAAAAATAATGTCGAACTCTCAGTTCTTATCTTTATTCCGCAACCCCAACAAAGTGGACAAGGATCTGGGATGTCGAGTGGAAATAGCAGTGGCCAGTCCTTTGTGAGATCAGCTGAAGGAAAAACTATTGCAGATGCGATGGCACGGCTCCAGGAAGCACTTACCAGGGAGGTTTTTTGGGGTCAAAATGAAGTGCTCCTTATCGGGGATAAATTAGCCAAGGAAGGAATAAGTGACCAAATTGATTTTTGGATGCGGCACTCGAAACCCCGGATACGAGCCGATGTATTTGTTTCGAAAGGAAAGGCAAAGACTGTTTTGAAGGCCATGCCGGAATTGGAACGGGACACCTCAAAACAACTTCGCAAAATGGTCGAAACACATATTGGGGTAAAAGTAACGGTGAAGGATTTATTGCAAATGCTATCCGGTGAATCCAATGCAGCTGTACTGCCATGGGTTGAAAACCTGTCCCCATCACAAATGGATAAAAAAAAGGCGGTTCCTATCATTAACGGGGCAGCCATTTTTAAGGAAGGGAAAATGGTAGGAAGATTAGATGATAGAGAAACAAGGGGAATTCTTTGGCCAAGAAATGAGATTAAATCCGGTGTGATTACGATTTCTTTTAAAAACGAAACAGGCTACATCTCCTTAAATCTATTAAGGAGCCATAATGAATTGATCCCTTCCATCAAAAACGGCAAATGGAGCATGCGCATCAAAACAAAGGCAGATCTGGAAGTCATTCAAAATACGACAAAACTAAACTTATTCGATCCAAACGTCATAAAAAAAGCCGAGCAAAAGATTGATTATGAAATTGAACAAAGGGAACGGTTAGCTTTTACGGAAGTACAGAGAAAGTTAAATGCTGATATTTTCGGCTTTGCGGATGAATTTGAGAGAAAATATCCACAAATATGGAAACAAAAGAAAGACCAGTGGAATGAAATTTTCCCGGAGGTAGCCGTTTCTTTTGAAACGAAGGTAAAAATCCAAAGAACCGGTCTAGCAACTGGAAAACGTAAACGAGGTGTCGAGCGATGAAGTTTGTTGGGATATTAGGGGTAACCGTTATACTGGTGCTCATCTTTTTGTTCCAATGGCCAGGATTGGGAAAAAATGAAAAAAAGGTAAAGACGGCCTTTTTTTCGATAATGATTGTTAACTGGGTCCTTGCTGTTTTACTTGTGATTTTTCCAGAAATGCCGGGTCCCGGGCAAATGATTGATTTCATCTATAAGTCATTTGAGCCGTTTTGGTAAATAAACTCCTTTTAGTAAAGGAAGGAATAAACATGATTGAAAAAGGCAGAATTTCCCACTTAGAGCTAGCCCTCATAATGTATGCAACAGTTGTCGCAACGGCTATTCTTTACATTCCATATGTCACAGCACAGCATGCAAAGCGTGATTTGTGGCTTTCTCCCATATGGGGTTCTTTGAGCGGCTTTCTTATCGTCGTTATCATTGTAAAGCTCTCTAGGCTTTTTCCAGGGAAAACACTAATCGAATATTGTGAACTTATTCTTGGTCGGACTATTGGCAAGATCATCGCGTTCATTTACTTATTTTTTCTATTACATGATACTGCTATTGCATTTAGAGAGTACGGTGAGTTCATCGAAAGTGCTTTTTTGCATAAAACACCCATGATTTTTGTTACCGGAAGTATTGCCTTATCTTGCGCCATTGCTGTCCATGGGGGCATTGAAACGATTGGGCGATGCGCTATGATTTTTTTGCCGATTGTTTTAGCTCTCTATATCCTGATTTATATCTTTCTTATTCCTGATTTGAATGTAAAAAATATTTTTCCGATTATGTCAGATGGGGTAATGCCCTCCATTAAAGGGTCACTGGCACCACACGCCTGGTTAAGTCAATTTTCATTGATGTCGTTTCTGCTACCGTTTTTAACGAATCAACAAAAGGTTATGAAATGGGGAATGTTTTCAGTCATTGCGAGTGTTTTGACGATGGTCTTTATTAACCTTGGGAACCTTTTTTTATTTGGGGGAATTATTATCAATCTTCAATTTCCGGTGTTTGAGGCGGCAAGATTTATTAGTATCGGTTCTTTTTTTGAACATATTGAGTCCATCGTCATCGCTGTGTGGGTTCTTGGCGGTTTCATTCAGCTGTCCGCCTTTTTTTATATGCTCGTTCTTGGTACTTCACAATGGCTGACATTGCCAAGTTATAAACCATTTGTTTTACCAATTGGTTTTTTAATTATTCTATTTTCGGCCTGGTCAATCCCTTCGTTTGAGGACATGATTCGAGGAATGGGTACAACTGTGCCTTTTTATTTCTTAACGGTTCAGCTGATCATTCCCATTTTACTCCTATGTGTTGCGGTCATACGTCGGAAGAGACCGAAATCGTTCTTGCCGTAAGTTTTTTGTGGAAAGGATTTATCTCTTCAATGAACCTGTCCCTTCGTCCTTTTGAGAGCTGCACAGATTCTTGAACATGGGAAGCCGTTACGTATAGGTGAGATGCCAGACCCGACTCCGGGCTTACATGATGTTATTGTTCGAATCGAGGCATGTGGTATATGCGCCGTAGTGATGGGCATGCTTGGATGGGAGATTTTGAATGGATTGGCTTAAAACCGCAACTGCCGATTATTCCAGGGCATGAATTTGGCGGAGTAGTTGAAGCTGTTGAAAAGGAAGTAAAAAATTTTCGTCCGGGTGATCGAGTTACAACTCCTTTCCATGAAGGGTGTTCGCATTGTCCAAACTGTTTGGGTAGTCATTCTAATCGATGCGATAATTTGCAAGTTTTTGGTTTCAGCTATGATGGAGCATATTTTGATAGAAGTGAGGTACAGTTAAGTGGTTTGATAATACAAATAAGATAGTAATTCGAAGGGGAGGATTAAAATGATTGTTGATTGCCATTTTCATGTGGATGAAACAATGTTGACTCTAGAAAAAATGATAGAGGGTATGGATAAAAATGATGTAACTAAAACAGCGCTAATTGCCCCCATGAACGAAACAATGTTTGAATTGGATAGCACTTTTCAACATAATTTACAACGCTTATTCCGTTTTCTAATACTAAATGCACCTCAAATTGGGCTCAAAATTTATGATGGTCTAGTAAAGGATGGCTATTTGAAACTTTATGGCAATTCATACAAGATTTTTACCAAGCCGAGCAATGATATTGTTGCTACTGCAATTGATAGATTTCCAGACCGATTTCTAGGCTGGGTAGCAGTGAACCCAATGATTCCTGTATCAGTGGAAGAAGTAGAATTATATCTTAATAAACCTAGTTTTATTGGAGTGAAAGCTCATCCGTTCATGCATGAATATAGTATTAAGGCACTTGATCCAGTTGCGGCTATGTGTGAATCAAAAGGCATACCTATGATTATTCATCTATCTTCAGAACCAGACTCCTATAAATATTTACCTGAAAATTACCCTAAACTTAAATTAATTTATGCTCACGCCGGTCTTCCTTTTTGGAAAAAACTATGGAAATACGTTAAGGATCAACCAAATGTATTTGTTGACACATCAAGTGATTATCTTAATCCATCTATTGTAAAGAAGGCAGTGGAATCTTTAGGATATCGTAAAGTTCTTTATGGTTGCGACGGACCATATGGAATGAAAAAATTTAATGAATATGACTATTCGGCAAAGAAAAGTTGGATTGATTCACTTGAAATTCCTGATAACCAAAAGGAATATATACTTGGAAAAAACTTTTTAGAATTGATTATTTATTCGACAGTATTTTGAGGTATTCCTTGATTAAAAACTAATTAATGAAATTTACATTTATGGAATTTTTAGATAACATTTTATGGTGAAGTCTATGAAGATCATTTAAAGAGTCTTATCTCCCCATCACGGTTTCTCCTCACCGTGATGTGTCGTATTTTAGCTCTTAAGACCGGTGCCAAAGTCATCTCAGTAGACTATAGACTTGCACCTGAACATCAATTCCCTGCTGCACCTGAGGATTGTTATGCTGCTACCAAATGGGTGGCTGAACATGCAGAAGAGTTAAATGGAGACCCTAATAATCTCATTGTGGGAGGGGATAGTGCAGGTGGAACTTTAACTGCTGCGGTTACTCTGATGGCACGGGATCGAAAAACGCCAAAAATCGCCAAACAAATATTAATGTACCCAGTAATTGATTTCCACAAATCGGATGTTACTTCCATCTATCCATCATATTTGGAAAACGCTGAAGGATTTGGAGTCACGAATACTCATATGGGGCTTTTTTGGGATTTGTATGTAGAAAAAGAAGAAGATCGTCATCATCCGTATGCGTCACCTATTAGAGCTGCTGAAGTAAGTAATTTACCTGAAGCACTTTTATTAACAGCAGAGTATGATGTGTTACGTGATGAAGGAGAGGCATACGGTCAGCGACTTCGCAATGTTGGTGTTCCCGTTACAGCAAAGCGATTCGAGGGAATCATTCATGGTTTTCTTCAATTTTTTGGTGATCAAGAAGAAGCCATTGAGGCTCTAGACCTGATGAAGGCATTCATTCAAGAGAAGGCGTTGACTCATTCAAAATAGATAGCAGGAAAATGATGAAAAGAAGATTTTTCAGCTGTTTTGAAGGCTTTTTCTTTTTCATACTTTTTATAAAAATCTCACCAGCATCGCCTGTGTTGTCACACACACTCTAGACATGTGGAAGTGGTTGCGAAGATTACGTTAAAATATAATGTGAGTGCCTGTCCCTCAGTGCAGCAATGCTTTACTGCGCTGGGGGACAGGCACTTTTTTTCAGTCGTCCACCCTTGTTTTAATTTGAGATGCAATTAAAATTCACTGAATGAAATGTCCTATTTGTTATTACAATAATAGGTGTTCTCTTTAAAAAGGAGGGGTATAAATGGCAGAGGAAAAAACGTCGGATAAGAGTGAAGGTAAGAAGGCAAATGAAGGAGATAGCGTACAAGTAATTAAAGGTGAACAGAAAGGCAAGACGGGAGAAGTTTTAATGGTGCGGGAAAACTCCGTAATTATTAAAGTTGGGGTAAAGCCACAAACAGGTGAACCAATAAAAGCAGTTGTGAATCATAAAAATTATAAACGTATAAAATAAGAGGAATCTTTATTTTTGATAGCTATGTTCAACCAATTTCTCATCATTTTTTAATCTTTCTTTTTCTTTCCTCTCATTTTTCATGATTATAGTAAAAAACGTAAGACAAGATGAATGTGGGAGGGAACGTAAAGTGAAAAAAATAGTGATTGGAACATTAGCAGTTGCAATTGTATTAGGTGGTTCGTTTGGAAGTGGAAGCATTAATCATGGATATGCTGAAGAAGATAGTGCTAAGGTGAAAACAGTACAAGCTAAAAAGCTAATTGGAACAAAAAAGGCGAAAGCTGTAGCTTTGAAAAAAGTAAAAGGGAAAGTTGAAGATGTGGAATTAGAGAAAGAAGGCGGCAAAAGATACTATGAAGTAGACATTGATCGAGAGAATAAAGAGTATGAAGTACATGTTGATGCCTATTCAGCTAAAATTTTAAAAGTTGAAAAAGATTCGGATGATGACGATGATCGAGATGGAAAAGTTTCAAAGTCAGTTAAAAAATCGATCATTTCAAAAACAAAAGCTATAGCTATAGCGAAAAAGAGGGTTAACGGAAAAGTCATCGAAATCGAAAAAGATGATGATGATGGGAGATATAAATATGAAATAAAACTTCGTACTAAAAAGGGGGAAGCAGAAATCAAAATTGATGCAGTTACTGGAAAGGTACTAGAGGTAGAATTTGATGACTAAGTCTATAAGAATGAAGAGAGTAGCTCAATGAGCCACTCTTTTTTTGTATAAGGAAACCGTTGCGAAAGCCTATGAAATCAATTTTCTCATCATTTATTAATGTTTCTCTAAATCTATTTTAGTTTTTTGAAGGATTTTGAGGAGGAACATGTAATGAAACGAAAGCATTGAAGAAGTACAGAGTCTGTTTGCGGCAAGTAGCCATTGGTTTAACAATTGCGAAAGGCACTCGAGCAAGAAAGGGTTTATTCAAAATGATGATGAGAATGGACAAAAATATCATCGAGTTTATGCGTTAATCGATCGATTTCAACTAAGACTTTAATTGTCATTAGTATACACGTCCTCTTTCTAATGCTTATTATATTGATAGATGGTTTAGATTATCGAGCGAAGGTATCCTTATTTGCCTTTCTTTCCGCAATGACACTGTGGGTTGCGACCAAAATTCCCGCTGGGTTTGTCGCTGTTGGACTTCTAGTGTTTATCGTCCTTATGAAGGCAGTACATGCAGATTTGTTATACGATTCCCTCGCTGAAGAAGTAGTGTGGCTCATGATTGGTTCTTTTATCATTGGGGAAGCAGTGAAACGATCAGGGTTGGCTGAGCGATTCAGTCAATCTATTATGAGCAGATCTCGTAAAAAAAGCCAGGTGCTTGTCGGGATCTATTCCTTTTTATTTGCTTCTGCCTTTTTTATTCCCTCTACCTCAGGAAGAGCGGCTTTATCGATGCCAATTATGAAACAGTTAAGTCTAGCATTTTCCCTTGTTATTACAGTACTTACATTTGTTATAATAAAAGGGAAGCTGTGGCCCAAAAATGAGTTGGAGAAAATGGAAAACGTACCTAGAGAAGAAATTATTCTATCAAAGCAACCATTGAATGAAAAGGAAAAAAAGACATTATTATTAATTTCTATGTTAATCATCGGTTGGGTGACAGAAGGTATACATGGGTATGATATCGCATTTATCACGATGCTTGGTGCTATTTTGGTCATGTTGCCGCATTATGGTGTGATTAGCTGGAGAAATGGAATGAAGTCGGTTTCTTGGAATTTGATTGTATTTGTTGCAGCCGCAACAGCACTTGGAAAAGTGTTGGTAGATACAGGTGTTGTTGGGTGGATGGAGACAGAAATGTTTAGTGTGCTACGGTTATTTGTCAATAAATCAGAATGAATTATTGTGTGACGTTTCCTGTTAGTTCAAAAGCGCTGCTTCTCTTTTATGAGGAAGGGGACATCCCCTATGATGCGAAGCAGTTAGTAAAAATTAATGCGATCTTAATGCCCCTTTATATTCTAATGATGATGATCTTTTATTTTACTATTTGGAATTGGACGGGGATGGATTTATACATGAGGTGATAAGGTGAAAAATCATATATTAATTATTGAAGATGATGAGAAAATTGCACGAGTCATTCAGTTAGAGCTAGAGTATGAAGGGTATGAAGTAAGTATTGCACATACAGGTAGGGATGGTCTGGCCGTGTTAGAAAAGACCGGGATTGATCTAGTTATATTAGATGTGATGATTCCTGAATTGAATGGGATGGAAGTGTTAAGACGAATTCGTCAAGAGAGCAACGAAATGATTGTTATTATGTTAACGGCACGGAACTCGGTCTACGACAAAGTAAATGGACTGGATTTAGGTGCGAATGATTATATGACTAAACCGTTTGAAATTGAGGAATTATTGGCTCGAATCCGGACACATTTGCGTTTTAAATATACAGATAATGCTCAAGTAGAATCGGACGCTCTTGTTATTCATTCGATTACTATTCATACAAATACGAGAGAAGTGTATAAAAATGAACAACTTGTGGAATTGACACCACGGGAATATGATCTTTTTCTTTATTTAGTGACGAATAAAAATAGAGCACTCCAGCGGGAGCAAATCTTAAATGAAGTATGGGGATTCGATTATTATGGGGATACGAATGTAGTCGATGTGTATATTCGCTATTTAAGAAAAAAATTAACGGATTCGAAGGAAGATCATTTGATTCAGACTGTTCGTGGTGTTGGCTATATGATTAAGGAGTAGCGTTATGAGATTACAAACCCGCATTCAACTATCAACAACGGTTGTATTAATTGTATTACTTCTTATTACAAATACCTCGATTTATTTTATTTTTAAAAATACGGCGATTTCCTCTGAACAAGATCGTTTAGTTAATACATCGAGTCATATTGTGAAGGAACTGAATACAAATACGAAAGCTTCTATGGAACAAGTATTACAGGCTTATGTAATTAATGATGGTATGATTCGAATTATTGATTCGACGAACAAACCTATTATTCAACAGACAACGACTGAAGGTACTGATTATCGAAATATAACAAGTACGTATAATAATAATCAATTTGAAGAGGTTGTGTTCTATAAAGATTCCAACTTTGTAATGGTCTCCATCCCTACGATTTATGAAAATGGAGAAATTGTCAATTTGCAAGTGTTTGAAAATGTGGACGCACTTTATGGAAATATCGACGATTTAAAATGGGTCATCATATTCGCAACGAGTATTGTCATTATTATATTATTTGTAACGAGTGGATTTTTAGGTCAGGTGATTTCACGACCTATACAACGCCTTACTGAAACGATGAAAACCATTGAAGAAAATGAAACATATGATCAAATAGAGTTGAACAATCATAAGAAAGATGAAATCAATGAAATGGCGATGACATTTAATCGAATGATAGCAAAACTGGAAGAAAGCTATGCCAAGCAGGAACAGTTTGTCTCGGATGCTTCACATGAACTAAAAACACCATTAACGGTAATTGGTAGTTATGTAAAATTGTTAAATCGTTGGGGGAAAGAGCGTCCTGAGATAGTAGAGGAAGCAATTGAAGCGATTGGTTCTGAATCGAGTCGGATGAAATATTTAACGGAACAACTATTAGAATTGGCAAAATCAGAAGAAATTATTGAAAATGAAAAAGAAGTCGTAAATATTGTACCAATTGTTGAGAAGACGATTCAACGATTACAAAGAGCGTATAAACACGATATTCAGTTTAGAAATGAACAGCAAGACATTTTTATAAAAGTTCATGAGCAAAGCTTGGTTCAAGTACTCATCATTTTATTAGACAATGCTAAGAAGTATAGTAATGATCACATAGAAGTAGAACTGAAAGAACAGGATCAAACGGTGAGCATTAGTGTGAAGGACTTTGGGATTGGGATTCCGTTGGAGGCCAGAGCGCATGTCTTTGACAGAATGTATCGTGTAGATAAAGCAAGAAGCCGTAAAACAGGGGGATCAGGCCTGGGTTTATCCATTGCGAAACGAGTTGTTGAACAACACAACGGGAACATTCTGTTGGAAAGTGTAGAAGGAAAAGGATCGACATTTACAGTAATCTTGCCAAAATTGGAGGTGTAGTAAATGAAAGTGAAAGCTGCACTTGTTTTGTTTATTATTTTAGGTTTAGGTTTTACCTTATTTAAAGCATTTTTTAACGGAGATTCTACGGTCATTTCTGCAAAAAAAGCAGAAGCAATGGCTACGGAACTATACGGAGGGCAAGTATTAAATACAAAAGAAAATGAGGCATATTATCAAATATCACTCGAAAATGATAAAGGAATTTATGAATTGTATGTAGATGAAAATACGGGGAAAATTAGGAATGTAAAACTTATTGAAAGAAAAGAGTCCTTTACAACGGTTGATGACGCAAAAAACAATATTGAAAAGGAAGTAAAAGGAAAGGTAACCCAAGTTAAACAAGTGAATAAAGACGGGCAGCCAGTTGTGGAGGCAACGGTTGAGAAAGATAATAAACAGTATAAGATCCAATATGATTTAAAAAATAAACAGATTGTTTCAAACCAAGTAGTGAAGAATCAGGAGGAAGTAACGCCTATTTCCAAACAAGAGGCAAAGGAAATTGCTTTAAAGCAACTACCGGGCAAAGTGAAAAAGATTTCAACCGTGACGAATGAAAAGGGGCCACATTATGTCGTGACAGTGGATGGGAAGGAAGAAGAAGCCAACGTATACGTCCAAAGTAACACAGGCCTTGTAACATCTACTTACTGGATAGACCTTGACGACGACGATGACGATGATAATGAAGATAATCATGGTGGAGACACTGACGATGATAATGATGACGAAGATGATGATAACGATGACGATTGAATAACAGAATCCTGAGTCAAGCAAGAGATAAGGACAAGCAATATTGTAAATAGCTAGGGACGGGAAAATCTTGACATGAAAATCACCCACCGATACACTTAAAATTGTCTCGATCATCAACATAGTTTATTTATCTTTTTTATAAATAATGAATAAATGTGAAAGGAGATATGAAACAGTAGTCAAAAATATATACAAACAACATCATAAGTAGACAAATGTATGCATGGACGTTTGTCTACTCTTCTTTTTTTTCTAATCTTTCTATACCTTTATATGGAATGTTTATTGTACAATTTACCTATACAATAATGAATGGCATATCGGGGGTGATGATGATGAAAAAAGCCTATAAGACGGAGATTCTTTTAAACGAAACGCAACGTCAAAAAGTCCATCAAACCATTGGTGTTTGTCGGTATGTCTATAATTTGTACCTTTCTACTGCACAGGATCACTATCAAAAAACAGGTCACCATTTATCAGGCTATGATTTTTCGAAATGGCTCAATAACGTTCACACCAAAGAACAGGATACATGGATTAAAGAGGTATCTAGCAAGGCCGTGAAGAAATCCATTATGAACGGAGACAAAGCCTTCAAAAACTTTTTTAAAGGGGTAGCAAAATTTCCAAAGTTCAAGAAAAAGAAAAATCAAGACGTGAAGGCTTATTTTCCGAAGAATAATCCGACAGATTTAGTGGTTGAACGACATCGTATCAAAATACCAACGCTTGGATGGGTACGAGTAAAAGAATTTGGCTATATTCCTTCGCATGTAACCGTTTCTAGCTGTACCGTTTCCCAAAAGGCGAATCGCTATTATGTATCGGTGTTGTGTGAAGTTCAGCCGAAAGAACAAGGTCAAATTAACACACACGACGGCATTGGTGTGGATGTAGGAATCAAACATTTTGCGACCTGTAGTCATCATCAAACCTTCCAGAATATCAATCAAACACAAAAAGTAAAGAAAATAGAAAAATCCTTAAAGCGTCAACAACGAAAGCTAAGTCGCAGTTATGATGTAAATAAAAAACGAAAGCGAGGTGAATTCTGCGCTAAAAACAGGCAGAAGCAATTGGTCAAAATTCAAAAGCTGCACGCTAGACTAGCCAATATTCGGAAAGAATATGTTCGCTTTGTGGTGAATGCGTTGGTGAAAACCAAGCCAACTTATATCACGATTGAAGATTTAAACATCAAAGGCATGATGAAGAATCGTCATCTGTCTAAAGCTGTCGCCCAACAGAATTTTTATATGTTTCGAGAATGGCTTCTTGCTAAATGTAAAGAATGTGGCATCGAACTTCGTGTAGTAGACAGGTTCTATCCATCTTCTAAATTATGTTCTTGTTGCGGAACTAAGAAAGTAAAACTAAGCCTATCTGAACGAACATTTACATGTGAAGCTTGTGGTGCGGAATTAGATCGAGATTTCAACGCTAGTGTAAATCTAAAATTTGCGAAAAAATACACCGTATTAACCTAACGAATTGATATATATGTAGGGTGGGCTACATCCGAATTTACGCTTGTGGAGAGCCATATCGATGGTAGTAGCGAGCAAGTGGCGAGGTCAGGTTCGAGGAAGCAAGAAACTGTCTAGCGTAGTGAAATGATGATATTTGACTATGTTTTTAGTAGCAGAGAGTGTGTGGAGACAAAAAAAGCTTTACCAATCCTTTTTTTAATGATGTTTTTAGTTATGGTGGGGTTTGGTATTATTATTCCTGTTCTTCCATTCCTAGCTGAAAAGGTTGGAGGTAATTCGACAGAACTTGGTTTGTTAATGGCCGTCTATTCGTTAATGCAATTGATATTTGCACCAATGTGGGGACGGATTTCTGATCGTATAGGACGAAAACCTGTTATGATTATCGGAATCGCAGGATTGGCGATTTCTTTTTTCATTTCAGCGATGGCAGACTCTTTATGGATGTTATTTGTCGCTAGAATTGTTGGTGGGGTATTATCCTCCGCAAACATGCCAACTGCGATGGCCTATGTAGCTGATATTACGACCCCAGAGAACAGAGGGAAAGGAATGGGGATCATTGGAGCGGCTACAGGACTTGGCTTCATCTTTGGTCCAGCTATTGGTGGGGTTTTTTCAAAATCAAGTTTATCTACCCCTTTTTATATTGCAGGTGTGGTAGCAGTCATTACGCTCGTATTCGTCATTTTTATATTGAAAGAGTCCCTTCCATTAGAAAAACGAGTTCAGCATGCGGAAAAGAAAGATTCAATATGGAAGGATTTCAAAGGTCCGCTTACTAGTATGTATATGTTACAAATGATTATTACACTATCTATGGCGGGACTTGAAGCAACTTTCGCTTATTTCGCAGCGGAAAAGGCAGAAATAGATACGATTCAATTAGGCTATATCTTTATGATTATGGGATTTGGAAGTGCTATTGTTCAAGGTGGATTAGTTGGTCCAATGACAAAGAAATTTGGAGAAGGTGCGGTCATACGAATAGGAATCATTGTGTCGGCCATTGGGTTTATTCTAATCCTATTTTCTTCTAATTTCTGGACTTCTGCTGTTTTCTTAACAATCTTTGGATTAGGAAATGGAGTAATACGTCCAGCGATATCATCTCTTTTGACTAAAAACTCTACTACTGGGCACGGAAGCGTTACAGGACTGCTTTCTTCCTTTGACTCATTCGGCAGAATAGTTGGTCCTCCTCTAGGTGGATGGTTATTTGCCATTTCAATCAATTTACCATACATCTCCGGAGCCATTCTTTCCGTATTGGCGCTATTGCTCTATCTGAGAGTGTCACGTCACAGTGACTTTTCGACTTGGGGATAAACTGTTGATAATTCTGTGGATATCTGATTAGGATGTTTTGGTAGCTTGGCTTCGCGTAAAATGAAAAAAGGTGAACAGGTATAAATAGGCCTTAGTTCCCTTTTTTGATTTTGGCTTTGCTGGTCCTTTCTATAAGATTAATGTATCTTCTTAATAAGGAAGGAGAAGTAATGTTTAAAAATAGACATATTTCTTCTATTGCCTTAAGAGGGAGAAATATATATAATTATATTGTATACTACATAGGCATTGCTCATAGAGATAGAAGAAAGACGTTTAATCAAAAAAGAAAACGCTCTACATTATAAATTTATTTTTCTTAATTTGTGCAACCGATTGTAATCGCCGTTTTACTTTGAAGTGGATTTAATAATGATAGCTTTAGTAGGAAGCAAACATATTCCGATTAAAACTAGATTTAACTCATTGTAAGTGCCTTTACTTAGTTACAAACCTTATCAAGATGAGAGGGAATTGTGGACTGATGGAATGCGGTGCAGATATGTCCTTCAAATCTTGTGAACGATTTCACAAATCTGGTTTTTCTCTAGGATGAATAAAAAATAGTAGAGATTAAAATTCGGCATGATAAACAATGACTTTGAACATACTACCAGTGAAGTGTCGGTTTTTCAGTAAGTATACAGTCTACATAATTGCCTTTAGAAGGAAATCTTGCAATCTTTGGCGTTTTTTGAAATGTAAACAATTTCACTGCGTGTCACATGTAAAAGGTAGTTTTAATCTGAGGTTCTATGAATAATTTAGGTGACAAATATGAAAAACATATATGAAATAGTAATTCTGTCTATTTGACAACTTAATAATAAAAACGGAGGTCAACGTTATGAAAGATAGCATCACTGAATTTAAAAAGAATCATGAATTTTTAGTCTGTGTAGACTCTGATGGTTGTGCCATGGACACAATGGATGTAAAACATAAAGAAGCATTCGGTCCAAAAGCTGTTGAAGTATGGGGCTTACAAGATGTTCAAGAACGCTTCCTTCAAGTATGGGATGATGTGAATCTTTACACAAAAACTAGAGGAATTAACCGTTTTAAAGGTTTAGTTCTTACATTTGAATTAGTAGCAAAAGAAGGTCTTAATGTGCCAGACCTTTCTACTGTAAAAGAATGGACAGAAACGACAACTGAGCTTTCTAATCCATCTCTTGAAAGAGAAATTGCTGCGAAAAATAATGATGAGCAATTAGTAAAAGCTTTACAATGGACAAAAGCTGTAAACGTTGCAATCGAGGAAATGACTGGTGTAGATAAGCCATTCGCGAAAGCAAAAGAAGGCTTAGCAGAAATTGAAAAAGTTGCTGATGTTGCGATTGTTTCTTCTGCAAACGGTAGCGCGGTGATGGATGAATGGACAAGACATGAACTTGCACCTCATGTACAAGTAATGCTTGGCCAAGAAGCTGGTACAAAAGCAGCATGTATCGAAGGATTGAAAAAATTCGGCTATGAAGATACAAAAGTGTTAATGGTTGGGGATGCACCAGGAGATTTAGCTGCTGCAGAAAGCAATGGCGTTCTTGTATTACCCAATTCTTGTTGGGAAAGAACAATTTTCATGGGAACGTCTTGTAGATGAAGCACTTGGTAAATTATTAGATGGTACATTTGCTGGCGAATACCAACAACAATTGATTAAAGAGTTCAACGATAATTTAAAATAATTTAGCCACCTAGGAGGATTAATTATGAAACCAAAAATTGCTCAAAATATTGCAATGCCAAAAGTAGATTTAACAGCAAAACCATATAATTTATTAGCTGACGATATCCAATGGGTAAAAGATACAATTGCTGGTATGACGGATGAAGAAAAAATTGGTCAATTATTCATTAACTTATTCTTCTTTGGTAAGGATCAATTCAGTGGAAATGAGTTAACGAATAAAGAAATCCTTGCGAAATATCACATCGGTGGTGCTCGTTACCAAGGTGGAACTTCAGACCAAATTCAAGATTTATTAAACGAATTACAAACAAACTCAAAAGTGCCGTTGTTAATCGCTGCAAACTGTGATGCAGGTGGTAACGGTGCATGTAATGATGGAACATATATCGCATCTGGTGCACAATGTGAAGCTTCAGGAGATACTCAAGTATCCTTCAATGCAGGTTTCGTGAGTGGTGTGGAAGAATCAGCTATGGGTGTAAACTGGAATTTTGACCCATGTGTTGATATCTTGAAAAACTGGCGTAATACAATTGTAAACACACGTGCTTACGGAATCGAAGCTGATACAGTAATTAAACATACAAATGCTTATCTTGAAGGCCTAGGAAAAAGCAATGTTGTTTCTTGTATCAAACACTGGCCTGGCGATGGTACAGAAGAACGTGACCAACACTTAGTATTAGGTGAAAATTTATTATCAATTGAAGAGTGGGAAGAATCATTTGGTAAAGTATACCGCAATCATATCGAAAACGGTGTTGATTCAATGATGGCTGGTCATATTGCTTTACCTGAATACCAAAAAGCATTAGTTCCTGGATTAGAAGATCAAGATATCCTTCCTGCAACTTTAGCTCCAGAATTGATCAACGGTTTATTAAAAGATAAATTAGGCTTCAATGGTTTAGTTTTAACAGATGCTACTCATATGTTAGGTATGACATCTGCTATGCGTCGTGAAGACTATGTTCCTCAATCAATTGCTGCAGGTTGTGATATGTTCTTATTCTTCAACAATATCGATGAAGACTTTGGCTTCATGCTAAATGGTTACAAAAATGGTGTAATCACGGAAGAACGTCTACAAGACGCTTTAGAAAGAATCTTAGGATTAAAAGCTAAATTAGGCTTACACAAAGCAAAAGCAGAAGGTACTTTATTAAAAACTCGCGAAGACTTAAAAGTAATCGGCTGTGATGAGCATTTAGCTATGCGTGCTGACGCTGCAGATAAAGGAATCACTTTAGTTAAAAATACATTGGAACAATTACCAATTCGCCCAGAAACGCATAAACGTATTCGTCTGTACTTCTTAGAAGGTGAAAAAGGTGGTATTTACGAGGCGGGTTCTGCAGTACAAGAATTCATCGTGGCTGAGTTAGAAAGACGCGGCTTCGAAGTGACTGTAAATGATGGTACAACTCGTGTTAAAGGAGCTACTTTAAAATATCGTGAAGAAGTAGATGCCGCTCTAGTATTTGCTGATATCATTGGATATGGTGCAGAAAACAACTACCGTATTAAATGGAAAACTGCAATGAGTAACGAAGTACCTTGGTATGTATGGGAAGTACCAACTGTATTCGTATCATTAAACTTCACTACTCACTTAACTGACGTACCAATGGTTAAAGCTTATATCAATGCTTACCATGATAACGAAGAAAATGTTAAACAAGTGATTGATAAAATTATGGGTGAATCTGAATTCAAAGGTACTCCTAACGAAAATGTTTGGTGTAACAAATGGCAAACTAGACTATAAGTTGCCCGTACCCTTTAGTTTAAAGACAACTTGAGGTTGCCGTACATTCATTTTTATTCAATAAATAGCAACTATCCATCTGATAGTTGCTATTTTTACATCATAATTTAAAAAAGTGTTTCAGACGAGATGAGGCCTATGAGTTCATGTTTAAACATATAAAAATCCACCATACATTTATAGCTTATTTAACCTTGGTGTCAATGCTTGTTGTAGCTGCCGGTGTCGCTGGAGTATACAGTACAGAAATGATGCAGCGTAATATTGTACTTTTTTTTATTATTATTCCTTTAGTTATATCAATCTTATTAGGGTTTTTATTTTATCAAAAGATGTTCAGAAATCTAAAATCTTTAGTAGCAGTAACAGAGTCATTTGGAAAAGGAGAACTTGTTGCTGCTGTTCAAATTGATACAAAAGATGAAATAGGGCTTGTTGTAGAAGCATTACATAAAGAAAGTGAATTTGTAAGAAATATAGTGTCACAAGTAAATGACAGTACAAAACTATTAAGTTCTGATAGTGAGACCTTCTCTGCAGCTTCAGAAGAAGTGTTAGCTAGTATGGAGAATGTAAATGAAGCAACAAATCAAATTGTAGCTGGCATGCAGATGTTAAGCGCAAATATGGAAGAAGTAAACGCTTCAATGGAGGAAATCGGACAATCGGTAGATAAGCTTACAGCCAAATCAAACGGTGCGAATGAATACTCGGCAGAAATATTACATCGTGCATATAAAGCGAAGGAAGATGTCACCGAGTCGTTTGAAGCTGGAAAGGTATTTATGAATACGATAAAAGCCAAAGTCGATCAGGCTATTGAGGATGGAAAAGTAGTAAAAGATGTAAAGGTTATGTCAGATACGATTGGTGCGATTGCAGCACAAACAAATCTCCTAGCATTAAATGCAGCAATCGAGGCGGCTAGAGCAGGAGAACACGGAAAAGGCTTTGCTGTAGTTGCTGATGAAGTGAGGAAACTAGCAGAGCAATCTGCTAAAACCGTTGAAGAAATTCAACTAGTTGTAGCAAAGGCTGAATTGGCTATGAATAATTTATCGGAGAACTGTGGTAATTTATTGGGTTTTATTGATTATAAAGCTAAGCCAGTGTTTATACTCGCTAATGAAAATGCTATTCACTATGAAAAGGACGCTGAATATTTGAAGAATGTAGCAGAAGCTGTGGATTCATCAACCAAATTGATCAATGAATCCATCAACCAAATCATTGATGCTACGCAAAGTGTATCGGCAGCAACGGAACAATCTGTAGCTAGTACGGAAGAAGTAGCAAGTAGTATTAGTGAAATTACAGAAGCGATTAAAGACGTTAGTGTATTAGCGCAAAATCAATTGAATCATTCTCAATTGCTTGAGAAGACGGTTAATAAAATATAGATGATAGGGTTTTATCTATAAAAAAGGAAGAAGCTATTCCAATATGAACGATTGTTGAAATAGCTTCTTTTTATACTAATCGTCATACTTCAATTAATATCTGTTAGTATTTTTGGATACGCTTAACTTGTAGGCGTTCTAACAGTGGGAAATACAATGAGTAGAATCATGTCATCAGGAGGAAGAACAATGAGAAAACTAATAAATATGAATAGTGGCTGGCGATTTATACGACAAGATGAAGAAAATGCACTGAATCCAACCTATAATGATGAAAGTTGGGAAGTTGTGAATGTGCCTCATACATGGAATGCAATTGATGGTGCAAATGGCTTTGACTTTTATAAAGGAGCTTGTTGGTATCGAAAAGAGTTCACTATAGATACAGCATCCGAAGGAAATAAAGTTTTTATTGAGTTCAATGGATCAAACAGTATTACGGATGTCTATGTAAATGGTCAACATATGGGACAGCATCGAGGCGGTTACTCTACCTTTCGCTTTGATATTACAGACGTTGTTGAATTTGGGGCGGCTAAGAACATCCTGGCTGTAAAAGTAGACAATACCGTTGTAGATGATGTGTATCCTCAAGTGGCGGATTTCACATTCTATGGTGGAATCTATCGTGATGTCAATCTTGTAGTGGCTAATCATGTTCATTTTGATGTAATGGACTATGGTTCAAAAGGAATCTATATCATTCAAGAGGAAGTAAGCCAAGAAAAAGCTTCATTAACGATTAAATCTCGCTTAGTGAATGACCATGAAGAAGAAAAGAAAGTAAGACTTTGGATTGATTTGTTGGATGCAGAAGGTAGAAATGTAGCATATGCGGCAAAAGAAGTTGTGCTAGATGCTGGAGAAACACAAGTCGTTGTGATGCCAATTGTGATTAACAATCCAACATTATGGAATGGTCGGAAAAATGCGTATATGTATGAAGCAAAACTATCATTAGAAAGCTTCAATGAAGTAACGGATGAGCTTTCCATTCCTTTTGGTGTACGATATTTTGAAGTCGATGCCGAAAAAGGCTTCTTCTTAAATGGAGAGCATCTTTCCTTAAATGGTGTATCAAGACATCAGGATCGAAAAGATATGGGCTGGGCGATTACGAAAAAAGAACATAAAGAAGATATGGAATTCATTAAAGAAGTAGGAGCTACTTCGATTCGTTTAGCACATTATCAGCATGATCAATATTTCTATGATTTATGTGACCAAGAAGGAATGGTTATTTGGGCGGAAATCCCGTTTATCTCAGTAATGTCCAAAACAGAATTAGAGGGCATTAATGCGAAGCAACAAATGATTGAATTAATTAGACAAAATTATAACCATCCATCGATTATGTTCTGGGGTATCCAAAATGAAATTCAAATTAGTGGAGAAAGACCTGAGCTTAGAAAGCTAGTAAAGGAATTAAATGAATTAACGAAGCAAGAGGATCCAACCCGTTTAACAACGATGGCGAATGTTTTATTTGTACCGGATGATGATGAGTATAATTATATTACGGATATTGTGGCCTATAATAAATACTATGGTTGGTATGTCGGTCAGACCGAAGATTTTGCAGGCTGGTTGGACCGCTTCCATAAGACAAATCCGAATGTGAAATTGGGTATTTCTGAATATGGTGCAGAAGGTATTTTACAATATCATACCAATGATCCAAAAGTAAAAGATTATACAGAAGAATATCATGCCCTATTCCATGAAACCGTTTGGGACATCTTCTCGAAGCGACCTTACCTTTGGTCAACCTATGTTTGGAATATGTTTGACTTCGGTGCTAACATTCGTGATGAAGGCGGTGTAAAGGGGAGAAATAACAAAGGTTTAATCACATACGATAGAAAGATCAAAAAGGATGCTTTCTATATGTATAAAGCCAATTGGTCCGATGAAAAATTTGTGCATATTACAAGTAAACGCTTTGTTGATCGTGCAGATGCTGAAATGAAAGTGAAAATATACTCTAACTGTGATGAAGTTACCCTTTATGCAAATGGAACCGAAGTGGCTACAAAAACAAGTGATAATCACGTCTTTATTTTTGAAAACATTGCTCTACAAGAAGGCATCAATGAAATTAAAGCAGTAGCTACGCAAGCTGGCAATCATGTTGAAGATGTCGCTAGATTTAATAAAGTGAATGAACCAAATCCAAGCTATAAAGCACCTGAAGAAGAAGGTGGCTCTGTATCGAACTGGTTTGAAATGCCAGAGGGTGTAGAATTAGAGGACGTTGGCGCAGAAGAAATTATTATTACTGATGACGTCTATTCAACACGCTCAAGCATCGATCAGCTTCTTGAAAATGAAGAAACAAAAGCCATCATTCACAAATACTTGGTCGGTATTGAAGAACATCCTATGTTCGGAATGGCAAGAAC
>CAWBND010000011.1:0-37072 GCA_963790055.1 uncultured Bacillaceae bacterium | reverse complement strand
ATAAAACAACCGAAAGGCTTAGACTCGCCTTTCGGTTGTTTTATTTCAACCCTTGTTTTTTCAACTCTTCTTTCTGTGTTCTTGCCTTCTTAGTAACGACATACGTATTTTTATAAACAGCATATATATTAACTACCAAAGCTATAAAAGCGGATAATACCCAAATAAATGCATTGATGCTATCCTCTGTAAACCAATCATATTCATAGCTAAACCACTATATTGTGTTCGGTGAGATTCATCGACCATAACAAAAACATTTTCTGACTTTGTTAACTCTGGATAATCATTCTTTTCAACGTCCTCTTGGAACTTCTGAACAAGTGTCATTACTGTTGTGCCAGGACCTTGTTGCAATAGTTCTTTTAGTTTGACAACGGAAGCGGCTTGTTGAGGGTTAGGAAAACTACATCTGCGAAATGTATTTGCAATCTGGTCATCAAGATCCTTACGATCCGTCACAACGACAATCGTTGGATTCTTTAGTTCTTTGATTCGACGTAGCTTAACAGCTAAGAATACCATAGTTAAAGATTTACCACTCCCCTGTGTGTGCCAAACTACACCACCACGGTCATGAAGATTCTCTGCATATAGAATACGATTAATTGCCTTATTGACTGCTCTGTATTGTTGATAACGAGCTAGTTTTTTAATCACGCGTCCTTCTACCGGCTCATAGACAATGAAATTTTGAATAAGGTCAAGTAGATTTTCTTTAGGAAAAATACCTGTTACAAGAACATCTTGAGTAGATGGATTATCTCCTATTTCGGCAACCGTCCTTGGATATGGATCTTTCCATTCACCGTAGTGTTGAGCCCTTGCTCCAATTGTCCCTGCTTTAGCACGGTCATTACTTGTAGAAATTAAAATTTGATTGTAATGAAATAATGGTTCGCATTGATCCTGATACCGTAATAGCTGCTTAACCCCTTGCCCAATTTGTTCATCTGGTGATAAAGTTGGGCTTTTACATTCAATCACAACTAACGGTAATCCATTGATAAAAACAATAAGGTCAGGTCGAATGGTTCCTCTTGCATTAGATATCGAAAATTGGTCCACAACTAAAAACTCATTGTTCTCTGGACGTTCAAAGTCAATTAGCTTAATGGTCTGATTCTTTTTCCCTTTCCCAAGGTCTTGTTGAATAGAAATCATGTTGACGAGGTTCTCATGAAACAACTGATTCGCTTCCATTAGACTGGTTGCTTGGATATGAGTAACGGAACGGATTACTTTATTTAGATTGTTATCATCGATCCATGGGTTTAACTTCTGAATCGCTTTAATAAGACGACCTTTTAATAAGACTACGCCTTGTGTTTCACGTTCATCATCAAGAGAAGGACCATGAACATGTTCATAGCCCTTTTGCTTGTTGTGATAAAAATAATAAAACACGAATTATCTCCCTTATTCGTAAGAAGAAAATTCAAATAAAAAGAGCCCAACATTGCAGGCTCTTTAAATCTATTCCGTAACCGGTTCTTCAACTGGTATTGCAGGATTAAAAGCAACAAACATACCATCCGGATTAGGCGTCCAAATCCATGCATGAAGGGTATACGGAAGTTCATCATGAGGCGGGTCAAAATTCACACCGAAAAGACTTTGATCTTCAGTAGATAAATATTCAACACCTACTAATTTTAAGCCTTTTTTAGTAGGGATATACAAGAGAGCTTCTGGTGTTAATGGATCAACTACTCCATCCACTAAACTTTCTTTTACATAATGATATCCTTCACCTACTAATTTTAGCCTTTTTTAGTAGTTACAAGAGAGCTTCTGGTGCTAATGGATCAACTACTCCATCCACTAACTTTCTTTTACATAATGATATCCCATTTGCGGCACATACGGACTTTTTTGCACATATCCATCTTTCAATGCCCTCTTCACATCATGATATTTCTCTGTAGCTTTCCTAACCTTTTTAATTGCCCATTCTACTTCTTCAACTGGTATTGCAGGATTAAAAGCAACAAACATACCATCCGGATTAGGTGTCCAAATCCATGCATGAAGGGTATACGGAAGTTCATCATGAGGCGGGTCAAAATTCACACCGAAAAGACTTTGATCTTCAGTAGATAAATATTCAACACCTACTAATTTTAAGCCTTTTTTAGTAGGGATATACAAGAGAGCTTCTGGTGCTAATGGATCAACTACTCCATCCACTAAACTTTCTTTTACATAATGATATCCCATTTGCGGCACATACGGACTTTTTTGCACATATCCATCTTTCAATGCCCTCTTCACATCATGATATTTCTCTGTAGCTTTCCTAACCTTTTTAATTGCCCGTTCTACTTTCTCTGAATCATTAAATTTGTCTTCTTTACCGGAATACGAATGCTCCTTTGCACCAACGGCTGACGCAACCATAAACATAGCAATCATTACAATAAGAAAACTTAATGATTTCTTCAGGGTATAAACCTCCTTTATTAACTTTGAAAATGGATTGCTTACAAAGAAAAGATTAAATGTATTTTAATAGTTTGTCCAGAATTAATATTCGGAAAATTCAGACATTTATTGCAACAGCTATCCATTCGGCTCCGATTACAATTGAAGCAAAATAGCAGTTATTGAATTATACTGCTAAAAACAACTTTATCAAAAAACAACCTTTTGATAATCATAGATGCTATTATTTGTTCCAAAACTCGTCGTTTTTTTAGACAATAAAAAAGTCGATCTCCTAGGTTTGAGAAATCGACTTTTATCCAAGTAGGGCACCCTTTCATTTATGTTTGTTCATTATTAACTATTATTTTTTTTACTTTCTCTTGCTGCTCTTTTCCTTGCTTTTTTACTTTGTGTAAGCTCTGCTCCAAATTCCGTATCACTTGCTTTATTTTGGTTTGGATTGTTATTACGTTTTGCCATTGTTTTCCCCCCTTTTTTCTTTCTTAAACTTTAATATACCCAATATCCTGTTTTGTTATTCTATTAACCTGCAACTAGTCATTACGAGTACTTAGGGGATAAGTTGACCACACGTTTCACCCCAATAAAGCGAAAAGGTCGTTTCCCTTGTTTGAGAATTAACTAGCCCCCTCATAAAAATACAGGTAAATTGTAGGTATTTTAATTTCTATAAACCCTCATGATATACTCACCCACAAAGGAAAAACCCCTGACACTTAGAGTGCCAAGGGCTGAACTGATTAATATGTTGACAGATATTGATCGCGTTCCCATTGATGAACTTGTGTGCGGAACATATCCCACTCAATTTCTTTTGCTTCAATGAAGTGTTCTAATAAATGCTCACCTAGAGCAGATTTAATCACTTCATTAGCTTTTAACGTTTCAAGAGCATCTGCTAATGTTGCTGGTAAATCAACGATACCCACTTCTTCACGCTCTTCTTTTGACATCACATAGATGTTACGATCGACTGGAGCTGGAGGAGTTAGTTTATTTTTAATTCCATCAAGACCTGCTTTAAGTAGAACAGCAAGTGCAAGATATGGGTTAGCTGCCGGGTCTACACTACGTACTTCAACACGAGTACTTAAGCCGCGTGAAGCTGGAATACGGACTAACGGACTACGGTTTTGAGCAGACCATGCTACATAACATGGAGCTTCGTAACCAGGCACTAGACGTTTATAAGAATTTACAGTTGGGTTTGTAACAGCCGTAAATCCAGTCGCATGTTTAATTGTACCTGCGATAAATTGTCTTGCTGTCTCACTAAGTTGTAAATCACCATTTGGATCAAAGAATGCATTTTCTTTTCCTTTGAAAAGAGAAACGTTACAGTGCATACCTGAACCACTAATACCAAACAATGGTTTTGGCATGAATGTTGCGTGAAGACCATGCTTACGTGCAATCGTTTTAACCACTAATTTAAATGTTTGAATGTTGTCACAAGCTGTTACTACATCTGCATATTTAAAGTCAATTTCATGTTGACCTGGTGCTACCTCATGGTGAGATGCTTCAACTTCAAAGCCCATTTCTTCTAATTCAAGAACGATATCACGACGGCAGTTTTCACCTAAATCCGTTGGTGCAAGGTCAAAATATCCACCTTTATCGTTCAATTCAAGTGTAGGTTCACCTTTTTCATCTAATTTGAACAAGAAGAATTCTGGTTCTGGTCCAAGATTAAAGCTTGTGAAGCCCATTTCTTTAGCTTCAGCTAACACACGTTTCAAGTTATTACGTGGATCTCCTTGAAATGGAGTACCATCTACATTGTAAATATCACAAATTAAACGTGCTACTTTTCCTTTTTCAGCAGTCCAAGGGAAGATTACCCACGTATCTAAATCTGGGTGTAATAACATATCAGATTCTTCAATACGAACGAAACCTTCAATAGAAGATCCATCAAACATCATTTTGTTATCTAACGCTTTATCTAATTGGCTTACTGGAATTTCAACATTTTTAATTGTCCCTAGAATATCCGTAAATTGCAAACGAATATATTTCACATTCTCCTCTTTTGCTAAACGTGTAATGTCTTCGCGTGTAAATTTTGCCATTGCCATTATGGGTTCCTCCCAAACATTTTATAAATTATTTTATTGGAAAAATCGAGACATATCGCCTTGTCGTAAAGAAGTATGATATTTTTTCCCTTGTAACAATTCAGCCCGAAGGATTTTACGTAGTTCTTCTTCACTAAGATCACGTCTCATTTTTTCTGCTTGCTCAATGTCTTTCTTTTGTAAAACAGAATCGTTTTTAGCAGTAAAAATCTTTTTAATGCCAGCTAAATTGACTCCCTGTTCAATTAATTCTTTAATCTCTAAAAGTCGATCAATATCATTTAATGAAAAAAGCCGACGATTCCCCTCTGTTCGCATTGGAGTGATGAGTTGATGCTCCTCATAATAACGAATTTGACGTGCAGTTAACTCAGTTAACTGCATCACAACTCCGATAGAAAAAAGAGGCATCGAACGCCGAATGTTATTTTCACTCATCAAGCATCCCCCTTTTATCTAACCTTTATTTTATTTTATAGTATGTAAGTTTACTTGTCAATTCAATGTTACAAATCCTAACATCATATTTTAGGATTTTTTATTCGTTTTATTTCCCGTTGATATTATCTTTATAATTCAATAAGTTTCTTTGTTATTAAATGGTCCACTGCTGTTAAAACAGCCATTTTTACATGGGCATAGGTTAAACCACCTTGAACATACGCAACAAACGGCGCTCGAGTCGGGCCATCAGCTGTTAGTTCAATGCTTGCCCCTTGAATAAATGTGCCTGCTGCCATAATCACATCATCTTCATACCCTGGCATATAAGCAGGATACGGTGTAACATGTGAATTAATTGGAGAAGCAAATTGTATTGCTTGGCAAAAAGCCACCATTTTATCCCGATCATCAAATTGAACAGATTGAATAAGATCCGTTCGCTTAGCATCCCATTTTGGCGATGTATTCATTCCTATTTTCTCCAGAAAAGCTGCTGTAAACATCGCTCCTTTTAAGGCCTGTCCAACGACATGAGGTGCTAAAAAGAATCCTTGATACATCTCTTGTAGACTATAAAGAGACGCTCCCGCTTCCGCACCGATCCCTGGCGACGTTAATCGATAAGAACAGGCTTCCACTAACTCTTTTTTTCCTACAATATAGCCTCCTGTTTTCGCTAAGCCACCTCCTGGATTTTTAATAAGTGAGCCCGCTATTAAATCAGCACCAACATGACAAGGCTCCTCTGTTTCAACAAATTCACCATAGCAGTTATCTACAAAAACCACTACATTCGGATTGATTTCTTTGACAAACGTAATGGCAGCTTCAATTTCAGCAATGGTAAAAGACGGGCGTGTCGCATATCCTTTTGAACGCTGAATACCAATCATTTTCGTATTCGGTGTCATCTTCTCTTTCACTGCTTCAAAGTCTATCATCCCTTCATCTGTCAATGAAACAGAATCATAGTCAATTTGAAAATCACGCAAAGACCCGATGCCTTTTCCTCTAATTCCAACAATCTCCTCAAGAGTATCATACGGTTTTCCGGTAATGTATAATAATTTATCTCCCGGACGTAAAATGCCAAATAAAGCGGTAGAAATGGCATGCGTTCCGGAAATGATTTGTGGTCGTACTAGTCCCGCTTCTCCCCCAAACACATCAGCATAAATGGATTCAAGTGTATCCCTACCGCTATCATCATACCCATAGCCTGTTGTCGGAATAAAATGTGAATCGCTCACTCGATGTGCTTGAAAACTTCGCAAAACACGAAATTGATTTTCTTCGATTCGTTCTTCTACCTGTTTATGTAAGGGGGCAATCATTGCTTCTACTTCTGTAGCTATCGTCTTTAATACTTCCCCATGTGTTAAATATTGATACATGAACCTTTTTGCTCCTCTATTTTGTAAATTTCGCTAGCTGTCCGGCAATTGGATGATCCGTTAAACAAAAACCACTACATTCATAGCATTCACTTTCTTCATTAAACTGAAGCGTCCGTAAAATGGTTTCATTTTTTAACTGAGCGAGTAATCTTCCTTCTGTTGAAGGCAATACCACATGATAGCTTTCCATTTCTTGCATAACATTTTTTTCAATTTCCTCTAAAATTCTCTCAACATCACTTTCATTATACGCACTAATTAACAAAGAAGGATCTTCTGATGTTGGCAAAAAGTCAGAATGCATACAATCTTTCTTATTATACAACGTAATCGTTGGAATGGACGTAACATCTAAGTCCTTCAATAAATTCTCTACTGTTGTTTGATGATTGAAGTAATCTGGATTAGATGAATCCACTACGTGAAGAAGTAAATCAGCTTCTTTCACTTCTTCTAACGTCGAACGAAAAGCTGCAATAAGCGATGTTGGCAAGTCTTGAATAAACCCTACTGTATCTGTCATAAGCACGGTAAAGCCGCTTGGTAATATTGCTTTCCTTGTTAGCGGATCAAGCGTGGCAAACAACAGATTTTCTTCAAAGGCACTAGCCTCTGTTAAGCGATTAAATAAGGTGGACTTTCCAGCATTCGTATACCCGACAAGCGCCACTTGGAAGGCCTTATTCCGTTTTCGACGCTCACGATAGCGGTCACGATGACTGACAATCACATGAAGCTGGTTCTTGATTTCATCTATTCTACCGCGAATATGACGCCGATCACTTTCAAGTTTCGTTTCCCCTGGTCCTCTTGTTCCAATTCCGCCCCCTAGTCTTGAAAGCGCGGTCCCTTGTCCAACTAAGCGTGGCAACATATACTGCAGCTGAGCAAGTTCAACCTGTAGTTGACCTTCTTTCGAGCGAGCTCTCTGTGCAAAAATATCAAGAATTAATTGTGTTCGATCGATGACACGTGCCTCTAACATCTTGGAAAGATTACGAATCTGACTTGGCGAAAGTTCATCGTTAAAAATTAATAAATCTGGCTCAAACTCCGCTTCTAAGTTTTGTAATTCCTCAACCTTTCCTTTTCCAATATACGTAGCTGGATGAATTCGTTCTCTTTTTTGCGTAACCGTTATCAACACCTCTCCATTAGCTGTATGAGTTAATGAAGCAAGTTCTGCTAAAGAATATTGAAAACGATCTTCATCTTCTATTGTTTGACAACCGATTAATATAGCCTTTTCTTTTTCAGCACTTTGATTTTGCAAAAAGTACACCAACCTTTTTATCTAGTTTAACTGATTTCTGAAAGTCTTGTGACGTAATGTTATGCCTATTTACCCCAATTATCATACCAAAAAAAGATCATTGGTCAAAACTCCCTTCAAAATATATGTTCTCATATTAGAAAAACACGACTTATCGCCCTAATAGCGAAAGTCGATGTACCTAAAGGCCCTCGCATCTTTACAATCACCCACCAGATATAAATCTTGATATTAGATTCGTTCTTCCTCCTCCTCCTCACTAAACTGGAAATCTTGACTTCTCAACGTCATTAAATCTACCTTTTCATAGGAGTCTTCATGTAATAGACGCATAGCCTGTGCCCGAATGGCTTTTTCAATGACATTTCGAATATAGCGACCATTTGAAAAAGAAATCGGACTTTGCAGGGAACGAAGCAACACTAAATGTTGGCGCAATTTTCGTTCAGCATCACGACTTATGACATACTCGCGATCCTCCAGCATAAGGAAGGCAATCTCCATAAGTTGATCCGTTGTATAGTCAGGAAAATCAATTACAAGCGGAAAACGGGATAATAACCCAGGGTTTAAACTAAGGAAATAATCCATTTCTCTCGAATATCCAGCGAGAATAAGGATGAATTCATGCTGCCTGTCTTCCATTTGTTTAACAAGCGTGTCGATTGCTTCCTTCCCAAAATCCTTTTCTCCACCACGTCCTAGTGAATAGGCCTCATCAATAAATAAAATACCACCTAACGCTTTTTTGACTAAATCTCTTGTTTTTTGAGCTGTATGACCAATATATTCCCCAACCAGATCAGCACGCTCCACTTCAATCAGATGTCCTTTTGATAACACATTCATTTGGTGAAATAATTTCCCGATAAGACGAGCAATCGTTGTTTTTCCTGTACCAGGGTTTCCTTTAAACATCATATGAAGCGCCTGACGTCCAGCCTTCATCCCTCGCTCTTCTCGTTTTTTATTCACATAAATCCACGCATAAATTTCTTTAATACAGCGCTTCATTTCATCCATACCAACTAACTTTTCTAGTTCCACTTCTATTTCCTTCAAGGCCACATGCTGCTCGGATATGTTACGTTCATATATTTCTTTAATCGGTACATCTTTCTGTATCGCTTTTCTCTTTTCACCATTAAACACAATATTTATTTGCCCATTATTTTTCATCCGGATTGGTTGGTCCATATCTTCACCTCGCTATTTCCGACACCTATTTCCATTCCACTACGGGAAATGAGCATGAGTTTCCGGAAAATCAGCCTTTCGTAACTACATATTTTACGAAAAATATGACTATATATTAGACAATATTTATTCATAACAATCAGACTTCTGAAAAATTTACTATTTTTTCAACATTTCTTTTGAGGAATTGTCAGTTCTTGCGCTTTCCCGAGAAATAATCTATTAGATGTATATTCATCAATAGCAGAAATCATGCTCACAAGAAAAGCGAAAGGTGCCCGTTTAGCGACGTAGTAGTCGCTGGGCTTCTCGAGCTAGACATCTGTACTCATCGCAAATCCTATACTTTCTTGCTCACGAAAAAAACAGGCTTTCATTCAGCCTGTTTTCTTGAAAATCTATATGGGTTTTCAGTTCTTATTCTTTCACTTCGAAATCAATTTGAACATTTTTTTGCGGAGCGAATGTGGAAATCGCATGTTTAAATACTAATTGTTGCTTACCTTCTGATTCAAATAGAACAGTAAAATTATCAAATCCTTTAATTTGCCCTCGGATTTGAAATCCATTTAATAAAAATACGGTCACGTAAATATTGTCTCTTCTCAGTTGGTTTAAAAACTGGTCTTGAATATTTACTGATTGTTTCATCATCTGTCCTCCTCTTTTCTCTCTAAGTTTATTTATTCGCCTCAAGCCTTAGCTTTCCTGCAACAAATTCCGAGATTTCATCAGTTTTTTTTGAAAATTCTGCGACATTTGTCATATCAAACCAAGAAACATCCATTTTATTGCGAAACCACGTAAGTTGCCTTTTAGCGTAACGACGGGAATTTTGCTTTAAATTCTCAATTGCATCCTTCTCCGTTGTTCGTTCATTAAAATAATCATATAACTCTTTATAGCCAATTGCTTGAATGGATTGACAATCTTTTAACCCTTGTTGAAAAAGTCCCCGTACTTCAGCTACAAGTCCCTCTTCTACCATCACATCCACTCGATGATTAATCCGTGCATACAATCGCTCTCGATCCATGGTTAAACCAATAATACACGTATCATATGTCATTTCACTACGTTGATTCTTTAATTGTTCACTCATCGTATGGCCTGTACAATGAAAAATTTCAAGGGCACGAATAACACGTCTTACATTATTTGGATGAATTCGATTAGCACTTTCGGGATCAATTGTCTCAAGTTCAGCAAAAATAGGATCAATCCCTTCCTTGGACACTCGTTTTTCAAGCTCTGCGCGATAAAGAGGATCAGATGGTGCGGTCGAAAATTGATAATCATAAATGACAGACTGTATGTATAACCCTGTTCCACCGACAATAATAGGAAGCTTCCCTCGGCTATGAATATCAGCTATCTTCCTATGAGCAAGTTCCTGAAATTCAGCTGCACTAAACGGTTCATCTGGTTCTTTTATGTCCATTAAATAATGGGGAATCCCTTCTTTTTCCTCCTCTTTTATTTTCGCCGTACCAATATCCATTCCTTTATATACTTGCATGGAATCACCACTAATGATTTCACCGTTAAAGCGCTTGGCAAGTTCAATACTTAATTTGGTCTTACCAACAGCCGTTGGGCCGATGATGACAAGTAATTTTTCTTTTCTATGTTCCAACATTCTCACTGCCTTATCCCTTTTTTACCTATCTTACCATAGCAGAAGCTCGTGAACATCAATACAGTATTGGTCATGATTCAATATTTTATTCAAAAAACGTGCAATTGAAGAATACTCTACCAGTCTTCACGTTTTATTTATTTGTAGCCAAACATGGGCACTCTTGATATTATAAATTCTATACAATATAAAAGGTTTGGTGCACTTATTATGGATTTACTAACAAAGGATTTACTCATAAACTTTTTATTCATCCTTCTCTCTTTATTTTTATTGCAAATGATCTATTTATTTAAATACGTGTATCGACTAGAGGAATCAAAGAGATGGCCAATCGCTGTTTTCACAGTGATGTCTATTGTGTTATGTATGTTAGTTCCTGTTGCTGCGAACAGCAACTTTGTTGGGATCTTCGCTGGATTCCTTTTATTTTAGGTGCTTTATATGGGGGATATAGATTAGGGTTACTTTTATTAGGTATCGTCCTATTTATTCGTCTGTTCACAGGTGGAATGGTTGGCTTTTATTTTGCATGCATCACCTTTCCCCTTATAGGCTTGTTAGCCATATATGTATCCAAATATTATGTACGGATGACGATTAAACAAAAAGTTTGCATTAGTATTTCACTAACCCTGTTGGCATTAGGATGTTCTAGCCCATTTCACGCCTTTTTCTCGCAAACGACATGGACATTGTTTTTTGGACTCAGTATAGTATGATTCATATTATTGGTATGTCAGTATCAACACTTCTATTAGAAGTCATTCTAACAAATTTTCAAGTATTGCAAAATTTAGTAAAAGCGGAAAAGCTACAAACCGTTAGTCATCTTGCTGCAAGTATATCGCATGAAGTTCGAAACCCACTCACCGCAAGCAGAGGGTTTATCCAATTGTTATCCGATGATATATCGGAAGAGACTAGGAAGCAATATGTCGATATTGCCTTGCAAGAGTTAGATCGTGCTACGGAAGTCATTAATGATTATTTAACATTTGCTAAACCAACCTTGGATAGGGCGGAAAGGCTCAATATTTCAGAGGAACTACAACGTGCCGTAAAAGTCATTATGCCGTTAGCCAATATGAATGCGATTCAAATTCAGCTTTCTTTATTGCCTAGCGATTCCTATTCTGTTAGAGGCGAAAAGAAAAAGTTCCAGCAATGCTTGATTAATATATTGAAAAATGGAATCGAGTCTATGCCAAACAATAGAAGCCTACACATCAATCAAACCTATTATAAGAATACTATCCAAATTAATATTCGCGACGAGGGAACGGGAATGACACAAGAACAGATTGATCGATTAGGCGAACCGTATTTCACTACAAAAGAAAAAGGAACAGGACTGGGATTAATGGTGTCCTACAGCATTATTAAAGCAATGGGAGGAACGGTTCTTGTTACAAGTGAACAAGGAAAAGGAACCTGCTTTTCTCTTAGACTACCAATCTTACAAGAATCTGAACAGAAGGAAATCGTCTCATAAAATAGACAAGGGGGGAGATAAACATATCCGTTGTTCATTCCCCCTCTTGTTAATGATTCTACGTAAAACTTTCATTATCTAAAATGGTTACTGTTGAAGTAGTAGATTTTCCAACTTGTTTTGTATATTCGACCAGACGGAGGATATCTAGACAGCTTTGCTTTGCACCGATCACTAATAAAGGAACACCAATGAAATCTATGTGTAATCGCCTAGAAAATAAACCACCAAATGTCATCGCAATGGGTACAGTTGGTGATGTGTTAGAAAAAACAAATTTTTCTTTTCTTGAATTTTTATCTTCTAAAATGAATATTAAATCTTTTAAGGCAGAAACCGTGAATGTCGCTCTTTTCCGTCCTAGTGTATAAACTGAATGTCCATCCTCATCGATTCCATGAAAAATAATTTTCCCAAAATCAGCCGGAGTTAATTTATTAAAATAGTCAACCTGTAATATTTCTTCTTTTGTAAGCCTGCGCTTTGTGGGCAACTTTTTTAAATGATACGCTGCGGCAAGTGCTGTGCTATGAGTTCCGGCAAAATCATTATATATATAAATCATGATTTCATTCCTTTACATACAGTGTGTCTCAATATTTTCCCCATCAATTCTTATACTATCCAAAAAAGCGACTTCATAAATGAGGTCGCTTTTTCATCCTATTATTTAAAATTAATCGTTAAATTTTTGGTTAAAAACGATGCCATCTCTTTGCTATGTTTTTTTCTTTCTAGCCGTTGTCTTGCACGAGCTGGTGCCGTTTCGTGCATTTTTATTTCCTCTTCTGTTTCTGGGATGACTTTAGGAACGGTTGTTGGTCGATTATTTTCATCAAGCGCTACGAAAGTTAATAGTGCTGTAGCAGCAATTTTACTTTCACCGCTTTTCAAGTTCTCAGCAATAATTTTCACAAAGACCTCCATCGACGAATGGCCTGTCCACGTTACATAGGATTCAAAAAAAACATAGTCTGTTGTTCGAATCGGTTGCAAGAAGTCAACGGAATCAGTGGAAGCCGTTACACATTCTCTCCTGCTATGTCGTGCAGCAGAAATGGACGCTACTTGGTCCACATCACTCATTAACTTTCCCCCAAATAAGGTATCGTGATTATTCACATCGTTTGGAAAAACACGACTAGATCGAATGACTCGTGAATCTTTGCAACATTTTGTTTCCATTAGCTCTTATTCCCCTTTTTAAACAACTATATCAAATTTCAAGCTAAAAGGGGTGATATATGCTTACAATTTTTTCCTAATTTTCACTTAGTAATGTTTTATGAATCCAAATAGCCGCTTGAGATCCATCTCCCATAGCAATCGTTACCTGTTCAGAATGAGCAGCTACGTCTCCCCCTGCCCATACACCTGGCACATTTGTCTCTTTTGTACGGGGATGAATGAGCACATGTTTACTGTCTGAAAGCTCTACACTCATTTGCTGTGCTAGCTCCACATTCATTTTGTTGCCGCTAAATCCCGTAAAGCCACGTTCAGCGTTAATGACATCCCCATTTTTTAATAACACGCCAGCAAATGTATTCGTTTCATCCAAAAGGATTCTTTCAATAGGCTCATTGATCATCTTAATATTATGCTTATGTAACGTTTCTAACTTTTTATCGTCCACTACGGACAGATCATGATTAATAAATAGGAGATTATCGGTCCAATAAGTAAGCGTTATGGCCATATCGGCTCCCGTATTCCCTGAACCCAGTACGGTGGTTTTCTTCCCTAAAACCTCATAGCCATCACAATCTGGACAAACATATATGTATGTGCCGAGACAAGCCGTTAGATTTTCAAGTTTTGGAAGATGATCGACAAGTCCAGTCGCTAAAAAAATCGTTTTAGCTTCCATTTCTATATTTTGCTCCGTTCTTACATAAAAGCTATCTCCCTCTTTATGTAAGGACACTACTTTATCCTGTTTAAACATCACACCGTATTTTTCAGCATGCTTCCTTCCGAGTCTTCTAAGTTCTTCACCACTGACACCGTCCGGCCACCCTAAAATATTATGATAGCACTTACATAATGTGGATCTTCCCTGATTCGAATCGATGACGACTACTTGATGCTGATACCTACCTAACTGAATTGCAGCCTGTAAACCCGCAATCCCCCCGCCAATAATGATACAATCTGCTCTTTTCAACAGAATCACCTCAATTAAGAGGTTTCCCAATCCACTCATGAATAATGACTATTTCCGTGCGGTTTGGTTCATTAGAAGCACTTCAAAAGTGTCTACTATTTTTAAAAATAAAGCTTGAATTGAATTTATCCCCATAAAAGGATATGCTTATTTAATTGAAAAGGAGTTGTTCAAGAATTTCTCAATAAATTAACATGAATTTTACAAACTAGCCTCTTCAAAACGCATATTTGAACAACTTATCTATTATAATTAAAGATAGTCCATTTTATTAATTGTGAGGAGAGACCTATGAAACGATTAGCAGTTTTTTGCGGCTCAAGCAACGGGGCTTCTGAAACATATAAAGAAGGAGCAATCCAATTAGGTAAAGAATTAGCAAGACAAGGCATTACACTTGTATATGGTGGATCAAGTCTTGGAATCATGGGGACTGTCGCAGATACAGTGTTGGAATCAGGTGGACAAGTTATTGGCGTTATTCCAAAAATGCTAGTGGAAAAAGAAATTTCACATCCTCATTTAACGGAATTAATTGTCGTTGATTCCATGCATGAACGTAAAGCGAAAATGGTTGACTTAGCTGATGGATTTATCGCATTACCTGGAGGCATGGGAACGTTAGAAGAATTTTTCGAAGTGTTAACCTGGGCTCAGTTAGGACTCCATCAAAAACCTTGTGGCATTTTAAATAGTAGTCATTATTATGATTTACTTATTTCATTTTTGGATCACATCAATGAACAACAATTTCTGCAGGATAAATTCCGTTCCATGGTTCTTATTGAATCAGGTCCAGCCCAGTTAATTGAAAAGTTTAAATCATATGTACCACCGACTGTTAAGGCATATATCAAAGAAGAACAAACGTAATGACTTTTGCTAGATGGACTCGGTCTAGTTAAAGACGATTCCCCCCAATGTACAAGACAAACAAGAATAAGGTAGGTACTCGCTTTCGCGGCTCCCCTACCTTATTCTAGCTTAAAAAAATAGCTACTACCAAAATCCCTAGTACAGCAATTCTTCCAACAATCATTTCTTCCTTCTCGGAAGCATTTGAACAACAAAATTCTTGTGCTCATGCACACTATTGTGAGCTAACCGTACTCATGATTGCTGAAAGAATAGCTGTGAATATCGAACCTAATACCTTTACAGTAAACAGACCTTGTAAAAAATTAAACTCTTTTGATTCAAAATTATACTTCTACCAGCATTGGCAGATCCAAATGAAAAACCATGTGATCTTTATGAATAACAAATGGCGGTTTCTTGTCTGAAGATGACTTTTGTTTTAGTAATTGCAACAATTCCTTCGTTGAAAAATTAACAACTCCTAAACCGATTTTTCTACCATCCGTATCCATCACTCGAATAACGGCTCCTTTTTCAAATTCACCTGCTACATGCTGTATACCAGCTGGCAAAACATGTTGCTGCTTCTCTATAATCCCTTCTTTGGTGCATTGATCAATGATGATTGTTCCTTCAGGATTTGAATGAAAGGCAATCCACTTTTTCTTTTGATTTAAATGAATAGGGGGTATTTTAGTTTGAAAATACGTACCTTTAGCCTTTTTAACAACAGCGTCCACAACAATATTCCTTTTGTTAGCATTTCCTAAAAATGTTGTAATTCCAGAGGCCATGGCAATTTTGACAGCTTCTATTTTCGATTTCATTCCCCCTGTACCGACAGAACTTCCGGTACCCTTCTGCTACTTCTTCAATTTTCGGGGTAATTTCATCCACATTTTCTAACAACTTAGCATGACTATATTTTTTAGGATTGGCGGTATACAGTCCATCTATATCCGATAAAATCACTAACTGATCAGCATCTACTAAACCAGCTACTTTGGCTGAAAGTGTATCATTATCACCGAATGTTAATCGTTCAGCGGTTACCGTATCATTCTCATTGATAATGGGAATGATTCCTCTTTCTAACAATACGTTCAATGTATTTCGAACATTTGTATAGTGATCTTCATCTAAGAAATCGCTTCTTGTGATTAAGATTTGTGATGCTACATAGCCATGTGATAAAAAAAGTTTCGAATACGTTTCCATTAGTAATCCTTGCCCAATGGAAGCCGCAGCCTGCTTTTCTGGTAATGTGTCGGGAGGAGTCAGACAACCAAGTTTTCGATATCCTGCCGCAACTGCTCCAGAGGATACAAGTACAACTTCATGCCCCATATCTTTTAGACAAACAACTTCGTCAACTAGTTTTTCAAGCTTTTTACAACTGATTTCTCCATGGCGACTTGTTAAAGAACTGCTACCTATTTTAATAATAACTCTCTGGTGTTTTGTATTTGGTGTCATCAAATCCCTCCTGAATCTTTTTCGTTTAAAGACCCTGAGCTTATTCTTCCATTTGTTCATATTTCTGTTCTTCTTTTCTGAACACCCTTATACTACCATACAGAAAATCATTATCAAGGAAAATATGGAAATCCATAAGCATATAGCTCAATTAGTGAGAATTTGTAAACATCTGCAGTGATAAATGAATATAATCCGCTCTCAATCCAGAATATCGTCTCTCAGCACAAAATTTGCCTCAGCCAATAGGATATAAATTCTAATAGTACAAAAAAGCGAACAGCATCATAGATGAACTGTTCGCTTTTATGCAAGCTTTTCAATCAACATAGAAGCACTAATCACGGATGGCCCCATGGCTGAAAGTGTATTTTCTAAAGTTGTCGGTTCAGCAATGTTACGCAAAGTGAGGACGTCTCCTTTTGCTAACGAAGTGATGACTTGACCTTGTAAAAGGTGATCTCCAGAATATGATCCATAGTTTGAGCCTGCTATTTGCACAGAGCCATTAAATAAAGCAAAGGCGGATGGTCCTGCCTCAATGTTGACTCCCCATTGAATAAAATACGTACCAGATTCATTAATTACAATCGGAGCCGTTCCTCCAGTGTGTAAGATAAAACCGATTGGGTGGATGTGTCCATTCGTATTAAATGTGACTGCTCCTGTAGTGGGAATTTGAATTTGCTCGGTTGTATCAAACAAATAAGCAAAACCCGCAATTCCTGATCCAGCCGGGCCTTGTGGTCCTGCTGGACCGGCTTGACCTTGTGGGCCTTGTGGACCTGGGGGGCCCGCCTGCCCTTGGGGACCTGCTGGACCAGCCGGACCCGCTTGACCTGTTGCTCCTGTTGCTCCCGCTGGCCCTGGAGGTCCCGGGGGACCTGGGGGACCAGTAGGACCTCCAGGACCTTGCGGGCCTTGAGCACCCGGAGGTCCGGCCGGCCCCTGTGGACCTGAAATACCAGGCCCCTGTGGTCCCGCCGGTCCTGGAGGACCTGGCGGACCCGGGGGGCCGGATGAGACCTTGTGAGACTTGGAGGACTTGTGGAGCTTGAGAACCTTGATGACTTTGAGAACCTTGAGGGCCTGGAATATATTTTGGATACTGGACCCGCTCTTTTGTTTGATGAGGATATTTCTGATAATCATCCTTACAGCCCCCATCACAGCCCCCATCACAACACTCATCACAGCACTCATCACAGCACTCCTGGTGAAGGTGTTGATTTTTAGCTTGACTCAGTTTATTGGAAAGAGTAAACAATGTGCTGCTTTGCAAAAGCCTATAAAGATCTTGTTTATCACAGTAATTTGACTCATTTTGAGGACTGTTACATTTATGGTTATTGTGCTGATATTTTTTCCTCATAAAGATGCCACCTTTGGACCTAATGTATGATACCCTTGAATATCTTTATCTTCCATTACGAATGGAAACAAGGGCATTTACCTATATAGATATTCGTAATCTATATTATGTAATAGGCTACATTTGGTTCCCTTGTCGAATTATCACCGATTCTCCTCTATTCCATGTTAGAATTTGGATAAGACATATTTTTTTACAATTTTCTTTAGGAGGGTTCACGGTGAACAAATTTCGAATTGCCTTTCTTTTTGCACTTTTATTTTTCGCGATTACACCAACTGCTCTCGCCAAATCTTTTACAATTGATAACGTACAGATTAGAGCTTGGATACAGCAGGATGGCGACCTAATCGTAAATGAAATATTTACGTATAGCTTTGATGGACAATTTGACAGAGTCAGTCGTTCGATTCATCAAGACCATCATGATGGCGTAATTGCGTTTGAAGCCTATGAATTATTGAATCCGGATGCTTCTGTTGGCTTTGTGAAACAAAAAGATTTACGAAGCCTACAAGTATCTCGAGAAGAAAACACCTATTATTCATCACTTCCATCAAAAAATGAATCTCGAAAAATCTTTTACTATTATAAATTAGATAATGCTGTCAAATCATATGATACATACAGTGATGTAACCGTTCCCTTTTTTGGCACGGGGGATAATCACGATACAGACTTACACAATGTCGAAATAGATTTCATCTTTCCACAGTCGATTGATCCAAAAAGCTATCATGCTTTTTTTCATGATCGAGAGGGAAAAATTGTACAAGAAGATTCCATCGGTGTTCGCTTTTCTACACCTGTATCTGGGATGTATTCGTTAACGGAAGCACGTGTCTTATTTCCATCCACGATTATGACAAATCAAAAAAAGATGCCAGAGCAAATTTCGCTAAAAGAAGCCATTGCAAAAGAGGCAGAGAGAGCTCAATTAATCACACAAAATGAAGAAAAGCGGAAAAACCTGCAAAACCTAGTGAAAATTCTTATTCCTATACTCGCAATAGGCTGTCTTCTTTTATGTATTCTATTGCCGCAACGCAGATTATGGAGATTTCTTGGACAGGATCAACAATTCCAAACAGATCCACTCTATTTATATGTACTACATCGTAAGGGAAAACGTGATCATTATAGTTTTCTAGCTGGATTATATTCTTTAGTGGAAAAAGGCTTCGCCACTATAGACCTACAAAAAACATCGTCTCGATTTCAACATGAACAAGATGCTCCTAATGAAATGCCAGTCTTTACGTTGACGACCTCTAATAACCAATTATCCATCAGTGAGCAATTTCTAGTTTCTTGGTTGTTTAAACGAAAAGTAAGAAAAGGAAAACACAGACTTCCTGCTTTTTTCATGCAGGATATTGCCGGAGCAACAAAAAGTGAACGAAGTAACCACAAACAATTATCTTATTACCACCGCACATTTAAGATGTTTAAAAAAGAAGAAGAAAAATGGTTTCAATCCATTATGAAAGAATTTAAGGAAAAGCGGGTCATAGGCGATAAACTGATCTATCTTATCACCCCAATCCTTGTATTTGCTGTGTTTATTTCGGTTCTATATGCCTATCA
This sequence comes from uncultured Bacillaceae bacterium, assembly GCA_963790055.1. GTDB lineage: Bacteria > Bacillota > Bacilli > Bacillales > DSM-1321 > Peribacillus. The sequence goes on along the minus strand of CAWBND010000011.1, from coordinate 17,638 downwards.
AATTGATTTCATGTCAAAGACTAGCATTATCATTTACAGCATGATGGCAGGTGCATCTCTCGTAGCCTCATTGATTAAGCCAAAAAACAGATGGTTTGTTTGCTTATTTTTCATCGTTTCTTTTTTCAGCACTCTTATGTTGAACGACGTAGCTCTGTTACGCTCGTTGGTCTATTTTATTATAATGGCTGTACTACTTTATATGCTAACACCAAAGCTAACACTCTCAAGTGAAGCAGACTTAGTCTATCGGGATATGAAAGCCTTCCAAATTAGAATAAAAAAAGAAGGGATTCCGTCAAACTTATCACATATTGAATTAGAAAAATGGAGCATACGTGCTCTATTGTTCAAAATGAAACATCATTTAAAGAACGTTAAGCAAGAGCAACGAGCTAAAACGGAACTCGCTGAAACTGCGCCGCTAACTTACCTTATGCTAGCTAGCGAGGAGCCGGTCGGGTATTTGATTCAAACGTGGAAGTGGAGCACACCGCCGAGCACCAGTTCTTCTTCATCAGGTGATGGAGGTTATTATGGCGGAGACAGTGGCAGTAGTGGTAGTAGTAGTGGTGGAGACAGCGGTGGCGGAGCTGGAGGCGATTAACACGAGAATAAATAAAAAAGCAGAGTCTTTTATCATGTAGACTCTGCTTTTTTATAGAATTTTTGATTCACCAACCTCTACCTGCTCCCCCACCACCAGAGGAACCACCGCCACCGCTGCGTGGACCGTCACTCCCTCCTCCTCCTCCACCTCTACCACCACCTCGAGACAGGATGGAAAGGATGAAGTAAGTAAGAGTTCCTCCGAAAAACTTAAAATCTAAGAAAGGCAACAACGACAATAAGTGATAATCAGCAGCCAGGTTGGAAAATTGATACCCTCTTCTCTCGTTGCTCGCTCATCGGTCGCCTGTTTTCCGTCTATTCCATACTCTGCGGCGACTTCATTCGTTAATACTTTCATACGTTTTAATGACTGCTTGATTTGGTTGATTTTCCTTCAAGTAAGGAATAGCAACATCATCAAGGATTCGACCTGCTTTGCCATCTGGAATTCTACCTTCAAGTCCATAACCTACCTCAATCCATACCTGGTGATCATCCACAGCAAGTACAAGTAAGCACTCCATTATCTTCCTCTTTACTTCCAATTCCATATTGCCTAAAAGCTTCGTTTGCAAATTCCGCAATGGGCTGATCTCCCGTTGTTTCAACGGTAAGAACAGCGACCTGAGCAGTTGTTTGATCCTCCAAATTACGACCTAATCTTTTTAAGTTGATTTTCTTGATTTTGCGTTAATACATTAGCAAAATCTTGTACATAAATATCACCGACAGGAGTTGGAATTTGGGTATCCTTTGCAAATACATGCCCTTCTAGGAGAAAAAATGTAAGTAATACGAAAAGAAGGTGGAAAACCCGCTTCTCCGTCATTGATTATTGCCTCCAAAATCAACCTTTGGAGCTTCGGTTGCATTAGGACTCGCTTTAAAATATTCTTTTTCATCGAATCCCGTCATATTGGCCACAATGGCACCGGGAAATCTTTTTACTTTTTTATTATATTCTGCAACTTGATCATTATAATCTTTACGAGCGACAGCTATTCGATTTTCGGTTCCTGAGAGTTCATCCATTAATTGCGTAAATTGACTGTCCGCTTTTAGAGTAGGATAGTTTTCAACAACGACGAGCAAACGGCTTAACGCACCCGATAATTCATCATTGGCGGCTGCTTGTTCTGCGGGTGTATTCGCTCCCGCTAATTTGGAACGTGCATCTGAAACAGCTGTAATTACTTCTTTTTCATGTGAAGCATAGCCTTGAACCGTATTCACAAGATTAGGAATCAAATCTAATCTTCGCTGAAGCTGATTTTCAATTTGTGCATATGACTGATTTACATTTTCCTCTGAATTAACAAAACCGTTATAACTAGACATGAACATGATGACGAAAATAGCAATAATGGCGACAATGGCAATAATAGGAACTAGAAGTCCTTTTTTCAACGTAAACACTTCCTTTCTTGAGGTATTGCTCTCACCTATTTATATCCTAATATCTCACATTTGAGTATATAATTCCAAAGATTTGGGCAAAAATCTTGAATAAGCATCGCCCATTGAAATTGGAAATTAAAAACTCTTCAAGAATACCTCCCCCTATCTGAATTTCCAGTTCACATTCCTATCTGTTTTTTTCACTCATTTCACTTATAAATCGAGCATCCTTTTCACAGGTTTTCTCCCCATCAAAAACTAAATAATCATCGAAATTATCAATAGTACAAAAGACTCATTTTTTAAAAAAATTCAAATGAATAAATCCATCCTAAACCGGTGCTTTAAAAAACTAAACAAACTCAGTAGTACCAACGCTTATCTTAAGATTCAACGCAAGAAATAAAGTGGAATCTATTCATCCGATTTTGAGTTTGTTTTGCATGGAGTGATTTGAAATGACTAAAAGATAACGTTATAGTTAAATAGTAAACACTCTGATTCGTCCTTAAAAACAAGCAATTTCCGATGTTGTTTTCCTCTTTTTTTGACATCCTCACACACAATCAAATAATCAAAATTGGTAATAACTTGATTGAACCGAGCACTAGCCAGTAAGCTACATTTCCAATTATCTATTCCAGATCGTTCAAAATCTTAGTATGCAGACTCTGGAGAGACATAGGAAATGTTCGTTTTCAATCATGTATCTTCACAAAAAAAAGAGTAGATTCATAGATTACTTTTTTAAAAAAATATGAACGAGGTGTTTAAATGGATCCAATTGTAGAAGTTAAAAACGTATCAAAAATTTTCGGTAAGTCTCCCAAAGCAGCACTGGAGCTATTAAAGAAAGGTCATTCAAAAAAAGATATTCTAAAAGAAACGGGACAGACTGTCGGGGTCAATAAGGTATCCTTTGACATCTATCCTGGCGAAATCTTCGTGATTATGGGGCTGTCTGGTAGTGGGAAGTCCACGTTAATTCGGATGTTTAATCGTCTTATCGCTCCGACAATTGGCGAAATTCTCATCAACAATGAAGATATCGTCAAAATGAGTGCTGCTCGTTTACGAGAAGTACGACAAAAGAAAGTTAGCATGGTGTTTCAAAACTTTGCCCTATTTCCTCATAAAACGATTTTAGAAAATACGGAGTTTGGGCTTGAAATTCAAAAAGTCCCGCTTCAGGAACGCCGAGAAAAAGCAATGAATGCATTAGAAGTTGTAGGTCTGAAGGGGTATGAACATCAATTGCCCTCCCAGTTAAGTGGTGGTATGCAACAACGGGTTGGTCTTGCCCGAGCTCTTGCTAGTGACACCGACATTCTGTTAATGGACGAGGCTTTTAGTGCTCTTGATCCGTTAATTCGCAAGGATATGCAGGATGAATTACTTGAGATTCAAGATCATTTCAAGAAGACCATTATTTTCATCACTCATGATTTAGATGAAGCCTTACGGATTGGTGACCGCATTGCCTTAATGAAGGATGGAAGCATTATTCAGCTTGGTACACCAGAACAAATTATGATAGAGCCTGCCAATGAATTTGTAGAAAAATTCGTTGAGGATGTCGATTTATCCAAGGTCTTAACAGCATCCCATGTGATGAAACGACCAGAGAAAATCAGCATTGACCGCGGACCACGGGTTGCACTTGAAATCATGCGTAAACAAGGCTATTCCAATATCTTTGTCGTAGATCGCAAACAAAAGCTACTTGGTGCGCTCAGCGCTGAGCAAGCAAAAGAAGCGATTGAACAACAAAAGTCAATTAGTGAAATGATGACGGTAAATATTCCTGTTGTCAAAGAGGATACATTACTAGCAGATTTACTAGATATAATGGCCACTTCCTCTCTTCCGATTTCTGTTATAGATGAACAAAACCGACTAAAAGGAATTATCATTCGGGGTGCTGTCATTGGAGCACTAGCAGGAAATAAAGATTCATTAAACGAAATGGAGAGTGCATAATTACATGAATTTCCCACAACTTCCACTTGGCACATGGGTAGATTCCATTGTCGATTGGATCACGATTACCTTTGCTGGATTATTTTCATTTTTTACAAGCGTAACCGATGGCTTTTTAAATATAATCGTTGACATATTAAGTTTTGGCCCCCCTATTGTATTAATTGTTATCTTAGCTCTATTGGTGACCTATACGAGTAAATGGCCATTAGGCGTATTTACATTGCTAAGCTTACTGTTGATTGATAATCTTGGATATTGGGAATCAACAATACAAACGCTGGCTATTGTTTTAGTAGCTGGATTTTTCACAATTCTAATTGGGATTCCAGTTGGGATATGGTGTGCACAAAGCAAAACCGCACAAAAAATCATTACTCCGATTTTAGATTTTATGCAAACCATGCCTGCATTTGTTTACTTAATTCCTTCTATTTTATTTTTTGGAATTGGTGTAGTACCCGGAATTGTCGCTTCCTTTATTTTCGCCATTGCACCAACAATTCGCATGACGAATCTTGGGATTCAAGAAGTTCCTAAAGAACTCATTGAAGCGTCAAATGCTTTCGGTTCAACCGCTAGCCAAAAATTATTCAAAGTCCAATTACCTTTGGCGACACCAACCATTTTGGCCGGTATTAACCAAAGTATTATGCTTTCCCTATCGATGGTTGTAACGGCTTCATTAGTTGGAGCACCTGGACTTGGGGCCGATGTATATCGGGCGGTCAGTCAAATTAATGTCGGACAAGGCTTTGAAGCAGGATTATCGATTGTTTTCATCGCAATTATTCTTGACCGTATGACGCAAAATATACGTAAACCTGCATACGAACATTTTGTGAGCCGGAAAATGGTGCTATCCATTGTAGCAGGACTGGTTGTCGTTGCTGGAATTGTTTTAGCTTTACCAAAAGACAAGCCTGTCAATAACACTGCTACAAATGACATTGGTGCTCAAACGGATTATAAAATTATCGGGATTGAGCCTGGAGCAGGATTAATGAAGTTAACCAAGACTGCTATAAAAGATTACGAGTTAGATGATTGGCAACTTGTTGAAGGTTCATCGGCCGCAATGGTTGCTGAATTGAAGAAAGCCTATGATAAGCAAGAGCCTATTATTGTCACTGGATGGTCACCACATTGGATGTTCTCCTCCTTCGATTTGAAATATCTTGAGGATCCAAATGGTTCCTTTGGTGGAGCTGAAGATATTAACACACTTGTTCGTAAAGGCTTAGAACAGGATGCTCCCGGTGCGTATACAATTCTTGACCAATTCTCTTGGGAAACAACGGATATGGAAAATGTCATGGTGGATATCACAGATGGAATGGATCCAGTAGAAGCGTCTGAAAAATGGATTGATGCCAATCCGGACAAAGTAGCTCAGTGGACAAAAGGTGCTCAAGCAGGAACCGGTGAGAGTATCAATCTTGTCTATGTTGCCTGGGACACAGAAATCGCTAGTACCAATGTGATCGGTAAGGTTCTAGAGCAAAATGGCTATGATGTAACATTAAATCAAGTTGAAGTGGGTCCAATGTTTGCTGGTATTGCTAACGGCAGTGTCGATGCCATGGTCGCTGCATGGCTACCTAGTACGCATCTAGAATATTATAATAGGTATAAAGAAGATATCGTGGACCTTGGCCCTAATCTTCATGGAACGAAGAATGGATTAGTCGTACCCGCGTATATGGATATTGATTCACTTGAAGACTTAAAGAGCAAATAATGTTCTAAAATAAACTAGTTTTACAAGAAAAAGCATCGACTTTCGCCATTAGGGGCGGTAAGTCGATGCTTTTTTATACTCTCATTTCATCTATTTTTTTAGGCGAGTGAAGCATTCGTATTTGGAGAATGCATTATCCACCATTTAACCATTCTCCCATTGCCCCAATAATTTGTTCATTACTAGGAAGTGGCAGTGTTAAGAAACTATGACATAAACCACTATATCGAGTAAGCTTCATGTCAACTCCGCTCTCTTGTAGCCTTGCTGCATACGCCTCCCCTTCATCTCGAATGGGATCATATTCGGCGGTGATAATGTAGGCAGGTGGTAATCCACTTAAATCCTTTGCTTTTATCGGTGCAGCATACCTATTTTCTACATTCTTATTCGTCGTTCCTAAATAATGTTGCCAAAAACTCATCGTTACACTGCTCGTAAGACCTGGAGCCTGTGCATTTTCACGTATTGATTCATAAGGAGATGTTTCAATAGACTGCAACACGTCTACCGCGGGATAGATTAATAGTTGCGCCCAAACGTGAGGGCCACCGCGATCCTTCGCCATCAATGTCACGGCTGCCGCTAAATTGCCTCCTGCACTATCCCCTCCGACTGCAATGCGATGGACATCGATTTGTAATTCGCTTGCACAGTCAAACACCCATTGCGTCGCTGCGTAACAATCCTCTAACCCTGCTGGAAACTGATGTTCAGGAGCGAGGCGATAATTCACTGAAATAACCTTACAACCCGCAGCATTCGCCAGTTGCCTGCAAGGAATATCATGGGTTTCAATATGACCAAGCGTCCATCCACCTCCATGAAAGAAAACGACAGCAGGAAAATGTTCGTCCTTGACCTCTGGTGTATAGATTCGAATAGGAATTCCACCATTTGGACCAGGAATCACAAGATCTTCCACACGACGAATAGGCGGATGCTTATCCACTTCAAGAACAGCTTCTAATCTAGATTTTCGTATTTCTACTATTGATTCAGGAGTTAATGTATCTGGTAGCTTTGGTACATACTCCAGTACTTTTTTTAGCGTTGAATCCAATTGCATTGCATATCCTCTCCCAGCCTTATATCTTTCCCCTTTGTAACAAAATAATCGTATATAAAAATATTCTCCACTTATGTACGATATTCCTTGAAAAAATTATAGCGTTGTTCAGAGAGAACAAGAAACCAAACAATTACTAAAAGCATTCGTTTAAATAAAAAGAAGATAGTTCAACTAGATTACATTGTACCAGTCTTTTACTTTCATCACCGGAGCAGATGGTGTCCAATAGGACGTAAAGATTCTAGGAGCTGGGTGCATTAATTTAATTTTTCTTAATTAAATAAGTTAGAGGTCTTATAAGTATAAAAAGTACATCACCTACCTATAAGTAAGTGATGTACTACATTTACTATAATGTGTGACAGTAAAGACAATCTACTACTCTTACAATAAGAATATATATACATTCACTTGTCTTTCATTTTAAAAAAGCAAAATAGCTTTAACGTAAATACTTACACACCCCGTTTATTGCCCCAGATATACGTATGCAATTGTGGCAGCACCTTGGCATTCTTGACTTCATCATCGCAAATGACTTTGTCAATCAACCACTCGTATTTCTGTAATAACTCACTAACGAGCTGTGAATTATCAATCGTCGTCAAATCATCATTTCCGACTTGAAAAAAGAATGGAATCTGAGGATAACGCTGATACACTTGCTTGGCATACTGATAATCCTCGTCATGAAAAATAACCACCTTCAGCGAAACATGATGGTCCGTCTGTCTATTTTGAAGCCTCGTAATGATTTCATCAAGAATGGTAAAGTCCGTTTTCATGCCTGAGCTTGGTGGCTTAGGCGAGATTGTTAATTCATCAATATCATAAAACCAATCCTGCCATCTGCTTCCTTGCGTTTCAATCCCGACGGTTATCTCGTTTTCTTTTAAAAGAGCAATGAGTTCAGCTAAATTCTTTAATAATGCTGGATTGCCCCCGGAAATGGTGACAAAGGAAAACCCATCTCCACCTAATCGTTTTAGTTCAGCCCAGATTTCTTCAGCAGTCATCTGCTTAATTTGCTCTTTGGCACTACCGTCCCATGTAAAAGCAGAATCGCACCAGGAACAGGAATAGTCACAGCCAGCTGTGCGAACAAACATCGTTTTTTGGCCAATGACCATTCCTTCTCCTTGAATCGTCGGTCCAAATATTTCAAGCACGGGGAATTTATTCAACATCCATCCACTCCCGTCTTGCTTCTGCATAGCTTGTCGGCGTTTCATACAAACGAACAAATTCCACTCGTGCCCCTTTATATTGCGGAGCATGGAGCAAGGCTTCAGCCATTCTCTCATAAATCCAAACAACAATATTTTCCGCTGTTGTATTCATTAAAGGCAATGTTTCATTTAAATAACGATGATCTAAATGAATCTCGATCTTCTCTTTCCAAATCTCTTTTATTTCACCAAAATCAATCATTAAGCCACGTTCATCGGTAAACCCACTCAAGCCAAACACGACGCGGTACGTATGACCATGTAGATTTTTACACTTTCCTTCATAGCAATGTAGATGATGCGCGGCATCAAACGTAAATTCCTTACTTACGAGCACGCGCTTAGCATGATAATTTAATTGATTGCGCTGTATATCTTGATCGATTTTTTGAAGCTTATCGACAATTTTAAATCCGTACATGACTTACAGCTCCTTTCGGGTGCTCAAGTAGTCTTCAAGTCCTTTTTTTCTTAGCTGACAAGCGGGACATTCTCCGCATCCATCGGCGATGATGCCGTTATAGCAGGTCAATGTTTTTTCACGCACAAAATCGAAAGCTCCTAATTTATCCGCAAGCTCCCATGTTTCTGCTTTATTCAACCACATTAACGGTGTATCAATCACAAATGAATCATCCATTGATAAATTGAGTGTCACATTTAACGATTTGATAAAGACATCACGACAATCTGGATATCCACTAAAATCCGTTTCACATACCCCTGTCACAATATGCTTTGCCCCGATTTGTCTAGCAAGCACGCCGGCAAAGGAAAGAAATAATAAATTGCGACCTGGCACAAACGTCGAAGGCAATTCTCCCTCTTCCCCAGCCTTTACCTCGATATCACTGCGAGTCAATGCATTAGGTGCCAGCTGATTTAAAAGGGTCATATCTAAAATATGGTGTTTCACACCAAGCTCGGCTGTAATATTTTGAGCACATTCTATTTCAAGACGATGGCGCTGATCATAATCAAACGTCACCGCTTCTACCTCAGCAAATTTTTCAAGCGCCCAGAACAAACAAGTTGTACTATCCTGGCCACCACTAAATACCACTACTGCTTTTTCCTTTTTCATCTCTTACTAATCTCCTTCGCAACGAAAAAACAGCACCCTAAGAAAGAGTACTGTTTCTTCTTAGTTTTTTAGAGAGGGTAGCTAGAACCTCTTCCGCCCTAATGCGGATTATTTTATGTCTTCTATTATAGTATCTTGAAATAGTATGTGAATCAAGAATTTTCTTTTTCCATTACACATTTAAAACGTATTATAAACATTTTCACATTCGTATGCTTCACCACTGCCATTGACTTCACCTCCGAAGTTTCACCAGTTGTTGTCGCTGTGAATGTCTTGGTACATAACAGTTTCACACTTACTATTTATATGAAAGGATATCGGTTTTCATGCCTAAATATATTGCTTCACCACTGTAATATTTTTCTCGATAAATGCCCAATTTTGCGGAAAGCTTAAGCCAAGATGCCAAAACGTCACACCAGCCAAACTATACAAATCAATGACTTCATATTTGGCACGAATAGAACGAATGTCCTCGAACCAGGTGATATGCTGCTGTTGGTTTTGCCAATACTCATACCATGGCGATGCTGCTACTTCATTGAAGTTTATGTCACTTTGTTTTTGGATCGCTTGATTTTGAGCCATTTGTGCCGAAAGAGCTCTTGTTACATACGTGGGAATCAGCTTATCATATCCATATAGCGGAATAGACACTTGAAGCTTTTGAGCTGGAATATTTCTCAAGCTATATCGCACTACTTGATACATCCACCAGAGCGGTGCAATTGGTTCAGGTGGACCGGTAGGATAGCCGTAATCAATGGTCATGACCGCTACAAAATCGGCCACCTCTCCTATGTCATGATAATCATGCCCTCCCACAATTCGATTCATGAAATTGTCTTCTGTTTTCGCATGGACATTCACATGCAAAACGAGTTCTTTTAGCTCAGATTTTAATTCTTCTAAAAAAGTCACGTAGTCATTACGTCTTGCCGGTGGTACGAACTCGATGTCCATACATACTCCCCCGTACCCTTTTTGCCTCACAAAATTGGCTGTGCTAGCAACTAAATTCCGTCGATATAACGGGTTCATAAATACCGTCCCAGCAAGTTCGGCATTAAAATCACCATTTTGAAAATTACGCAGCATTAATAACGGTGTAACTCCAACTTGTTTACATTTCTCCAATATCTTACTATCGTCAAATTCCATATAGGCATAGCCTTCATTTGTAAATGAATACGTAACAATGGCGACAAATGAAAGCTGATTAGCACGCTGTTCAAGCATAGTAAATCCAGTGCCACCTTCTTGTGGAAAGACAAAGGCTAAGGTAATTAATTGATTTTTATAGGAAGAGGGAATATAAATTTTTTGGCCAACAATCAGTCCATTGGAAGTCAAATCTGGATTAGCTTCCAAAATGGCTTCCACACTCGTGCCGTATGCATTAGCAATTTGCCATAATGTATCTCCGGTTTTAATCGCATAGACACGATATTCCATGCTATTGTCAGGAATGTACAAAGCAAGTCCGGGAGTGAGAGCACTCGACTCTAAGCCATTCACTTCAATTAATCGCTTGAGCGTTATTCCGTATAAGGACGAAATATTCCAAAGTGAGTCACCCGTTTGAACGACATGAATGGCCATCTCCCATTCCCCCCATACTTACTTTTTATCAATGTATGGGCATAGAGCCTTTTATTATGACTAATTCGGCAAAAGAAAAAGGCTGACTCATTGATTAAGCCACGCACTAATATCCAACTGCTGGTTCTTGTTAAATAAAACCGGATAAATCAGAAAGCCTAGAATAATAGCCGTTAGAGCTGCTGCCGATAGAATCATAAACACAATTAACAGTTGAAAACGAACAGCTTGTACAGGGTCGGCCCCAGCAATAATTTGACCGGTCATCATTCCGGGAAGCTGCACAAGACCAATTGTTTTTTGGCCTTCAATGGTTGGAATTAAGCTTGAGCGAATCGACTGCTTTAGGATTGGAAAAATGGATTGCTTCACGCTGCCCCCAAGTGATAGGACAAGCATGACCTCTTCTTTTCTGTTGTCTAGCTCACTCTTTAAACGATTCAAGAAAAGATTGGCGATTACCATCGAGTTTCCAATAATCATGCCACTAATCGAAATGACGTACTGCGGTGTTGCTGGTACGATTTGTAGTCCAAGTAAAAATCCTTGGGTAATGATTTCAACAATACTAATCGTTAAAAATATTTTCCAAAAAATTTTGGGCAGCCCTTTCCCACGCTTTGCTGCATTTTTAGCCGCGACAAAAATCATCACAAGAAGCATCAGAATCATCGCAATCGGATTCTCAAAACCGAAAACGATATTTAAAATGTAGCCAACAATCAACAACTGGATAGTGGCACGAACACTTGTAATAATAAGATCTCGACCAAGTCCTAGTTTAAAGGCCTGCGATAGAAAAAAGGCAAAAATAACAAAAGCAAAACTCAAGAGAAGTGCAAATAAACTCATCCATGATCCCTCTTTATTTCTAAGAATTGTTTCGTCTGTTCTTCTTTAGGCTGGGTAAAAAATACCTTCGTCGGAGCCGCTTCTACGATTCTTCCATCTACGACAAACCAGGTTTGATCACCGACTCGTTCCGCTTGGGATAAATCATGCGTTACCCAAAGAATCGTCGTATGCTGCTCACGATTAATTCGTAAAATAAGCTCTTCCACCTCATGGGCAGAAGTAGGATCTAAAGCTGAGGTCACTTCGTCCAGCAGTAAAATCGTCGGCTTGTTTACAAGCGTTCTCGCAAGCGACAGTCTTTGTCGCTGCCCTCCAGAAAGTTCTTTCGCTTCGCGTGACAAAAGATCTTCTGTCAGCCCCACATACGCCATATATGTCATCGGATCTTCCAATGTACTCTCCTGCAATCGTAATGGTAAAGCCAAATTATCAAGCGCTGTTCCAGAAATCATCGGAGCGCTTTGAAAGGCAATCCCAACTCGTCGCCTTAGCTCCTGAATATCCCACTCTCGAATTTCCTTCCCCTGAATATATATCTCCCCTCTACTCGGGGTCCCAAGCAAATTACACAGCGATAAAATCGTGCTTTTTCCTGATCCTGATGGTCCAATAATCGTAACAATGGACCCTTTTTCGACCTTTCCACTTACTTCTTTTAATACGTCAACTGTCCCCTGCTGATTGCTAAACGATTTACTGACGTTTCGTAACTCCATTTCTGCTCTCATCTGTAGAGTTCATCCCTTCTAACTATCCCTTCTAGCAAAAACAACTATAAGGGTAAAGTATGACGAAGTGCTGTGTCAATTGTAATGCTCTATTTACAAATCCCTATTTCTACTGATAAGATAAGTACGAATAAAATAACTAAAAGCTGCAAACATGTTTTGTGGCAGGTCGATTTTTCGTAAATCTAGACATTTACGTTTCGCCACCCATCTCGAATTGAGGTGGGTGGTTTTATTGCGTTTTTGGAGGTTACATAATGGGAACTTGGAAATATGCGTTACTTGTGTTTCTTGGAGGCTGCTCGTATGGAGTGATTTCCACCTTTGTCAAACTGGCATATGGGGCTGGATTTGGAGTAGGTGACGTAACAGGCAGTCAATATGTACTTGGTGCCGTCATGCTCTGGATATGCACCATCTTTGTGCCGAAAAACAAATTGAGCGGTAAACAATGGCTGATTCTAACAATCAGTGGCATACCGATGGGCCTAACAGGGATTTTTTATAATGCAGCACTTGAATACGTGGATGCCTCATTTGCGATTATCCTTTTACTTCAATTTACATGGATGAGTATCGTATTACAATTCATTGTCGATAAACAAGCGCCAAGTCGTCAAAGCTCCATTGCCACGATCATCATTTTACTCGGCTCTGTACTTGCTTCTGGTTTTCTGAAAAGTGACATCACCTTTTCACTTGCCGGAATAGGCTTCGGACTGCTTGCAGCATTATCCTTTGCCACCTTTATATTTTTAAGTGGTCGAAGTCAGGCATCCCTGTTCATCCGATTATGAAAAGTGCGATTATGACGACAGGTGCCGCTCTGTTTATTTGTCTTATGATGCCACCATTATTTCTTATAAACGGGGCCCTTTCAAATGGATTGCTTCTATATGGACTATTTTTCGGATTCTTCGGCTCACTCGTTCCACCGATTTTATTTAATATTGGCATGCCTAAAGTAGGCAGCGGCTTAGGTACCATTCTTAGTGCTTCCGAGCTACCAACAGCGGTACTGATGTCGATGCTTATTTTACACGAAGCTGTTACTTTTTCGCAGTGGATTGGTATAATTATCATTTTAGTTGGCATTGCATTTCCGAACGTTCTGAAACGACCGCAACTAAAAAAATCATGAATAAGAAATTAAGATTTTCCTACGTTTTTTCATGATTGGTTTCATTCAATTCGAATTAATGGAAAATGGTGTTAATAACATGTTAAGATACAACATGTATATCTATACAGAAAAGGAGACAAAAAATGACATTAACTAGTTGGTTTGAAAAAGGACAAACGTTTGAACAATATCGTTCAAGCATGAAAGTCAATGAAGCAGAATTGACTTCAGTATATGAACAACTGGAATTTACAGAAGAAGATCAGCGTTTTTTGGAAAATCTTCAGGCAAAAAAATGGCGTGGAATCGTCCTAACGGCTGATTGGTGTGGAGATGCTGCTGTCAATGTGCCGATTATTCAAAGAATGTCTGAGCTTAGTGGAATCGAATTACGATTTCTGATTCGAGATGAAAATGTAGAATTAATGGATCAATATTTAACAAACGGCACAGCTAGATCGATTCCGATTTTTATCTTTATTGATGAAGCTGGAGAAGAACAACGTGTTTGGGGTCCTAGAGCCGATGAAGTGCAGCAATTAGTTATGTCGTTACGAAATGAATTACCAGCTGCTGATGCACCTGATTTTGAAGAAAAACAGAAAAATATGTATGGTGAATTCAAAAAAATTGTGACAACAGATCCAAAAATATGGCGTGCTATCATTGAAAGTGTAAAAACAAGACTTGGAGAATAAACATAAAAAGCTTGGAGAACTATTACTCCAGAGAAAGTGCCAGACTCCCAGAGCATAAAAGCATTACCGTACCGGGGGTCTGGCACCTAAAATCATTGTCCATAAATAATTTACGATACCTTCGTCTGATTTTTTAACGTTCTTCTTCTATATATCGATCATTGAAAAAGGAGCAAACCCAGTAAGAAGTTTGCTCCCGATTATTGAAGATTAGCACACCACTAGTACAACAAGAACACACTACTTTTTTCAATATAATGATTATAAATATTGTTCAATTCTTTTTTCTATCGGATCGTGTCTTTCTCAATAGGAAACCAATCAGGCACATTCAGTATGAGGTCCCAGAGTGGATCCGGTATAGTGAGAAGGGCTTGATCACTTGGATTGATGGTCGTTTTGATTTCTTTCTCTTTTCCCTGTTCTACTTTTTCTACCCACTGAGGTTCCATAATGAGTTCCCTTCCTAATGCAACAAAAGGAATTCCTGTTTTCTCTAGTGCTTCTATCGCTTGATCTGGTGTATGGATGGAGCCTACCCCAATAATAGGAACTCGATTTCCGACATGTTCTTCGATGAGCTCAACCCGTGAACGATTGCTTTCCACTCCACGGCGAGGCTTAGACCAAAGATCATTTAATGCCATATGAATATAATCCAGTTCTGCGTCAGCTAGCGCATCAAGAAGAATAAAAGTTTCCGCCATCGTGATTCCTGGTGTTTCCGGTTCTTCGGGGGACAGACGGTAGCCAAGGATAAAAGGTTTTTTTGCATGCTCTGTAATGACTCTTTTCACTTCTTCTATGACTGCAAGTGGAAATGCAAGTCGTTTTTCAATGTTTCCGCCCCAGCGATCTGTTCTTGTATTCGAATGAGGGGAAAAGAATTGTTGAATAATATACCCACTCGCACCATGAAGTTCCACCCCATCAAAACCTGCCTCTATGGCACGACGAGTTGCCTCTCCAAAAGCTTGAATTAATTGAATAATTTCTTCATCGCTCAAACTTCGAGGGGGTTGATCAATACTGTAAAAACCTCGATCAAGAAGAGGAGCCACACTACTTGCACTGACTGTTTCCCCGTTTGGGATTAAGTATGGTACAGCTAACCGACCACCATGATAGAGCTGGATGATGGCTTTTGCTCCTTTTTCTTTTATAGAAGAAGCCACCCTTCGTAAACTTGAAATCATCGTATCTCGATCCGCGGCAAACTGTCCTTCAAATCCTTTTCCATTCTCTTGAACATAAGCACAAGCTGTAATGACCATTCCCGGACCGTTGGAACGTGCCGCATAATAGTCGATCTCTGCATCTGAAGCCGTATCATCCGGATTTGCAGAAAAGGTCGTCATGGGTGCCATGACTATTCGGTTTTTCAATTGTACTCCATTGCGAAAAGTAAACGGTTCGAATAAAGGTTTGTACACTTCTTTCATATGTGATTTCTCCTATGTTGTTTATTCTTGAAAAGTACGATCGATTTCTTGAATTTCTTCTGCTGTTAATTGAACATCTAATGTTTTTAAATTATCGAGTACTTGTTCTGCTCTCTTTGCACCCGGAATCACAACATCAATGGAATCACGTGTTAAATACCAAGCTAAGACGATATGGGCAACGTCTGTTTGTTTAGCATGGGCAATTTTACGTATCTTTTCTACTTTTTCTACGTTTTGTGCAAATGCTTCTCCTTGTAAATGCGGCATTTGTGCACGAAGATCATTGAAT
This sequence comes from uncultured Bacillaceae bacterium, assembly GCA_963790055.1. GTDB lineage: Bacteria > Bacillota > Bacilli > Bacillales > DSM-1321 > Peribacillus. Next base: position 1,779 of record CAWBND010000011.1, on the reverse strand, counting down.
ACCATGTCTTTATTGTATTTACCTGCTAATATCCCAGCTGCTAGTGGGAAGTAAGGAATAAATGAAATTCCCTTTTCCGCCGTATATGGGAGTAATTCTTTTTCAGCAGAACGTTGCAATAAGTTATATTCACCTTGATACACATCGACATAACCGTCTTTATTCGCTTCTTTCAACTGTTCAATGGAGAAATTAGATACCCCGATGGCTCTAATTTTGCCTTCATCTTTTAGTTGTTTTAAAATACCAACAGCTTCATCCTTCGGTGTATCATTATCCGGAAAATGGATATAAAATAAATCGATGTAGTCCGTTTGCAGACGATTTAAGCTCTCCTCAACGGCTTGTTTTAAAAAGTGCGGAGAATTGTCGATTACAACATCTTGTCCAACAAATTTATGCGCACCTTTTGTTGCTAGAATAACGTCACTACGCTTTCCTGTTTCTTTGATCACTTCTCCGACTAATTCTTCAGAACGCCCTGGTCCATAAATGAATGCCGTATCTAAGAGATTAACCCCATGATTAATCGCTGCCCGTACTAACTCTTTTCCTGCTTCTTCATCTAAATTGGGATATAGATTATGTCCTCCAACAGCGTTTGTTCCAAGTCCAATCGGATTAACGTATATACCTGTTTTTCCTAATTGTGTTTGTTTAGTCAATTTTCATTCCCCTTTTCATACTTTTTATTTTAGAGACAAGTTAAACAATGGATTTCTATAGACTTTTCAGGTCAAAATCCTAACCTATTTCATTTGTTATTTCTTTACTGCCGTTGATAACCTTACGCGTTAGGCTTCGCAAAATACTCCTCTTTATACTTTCACTAGGGCCGGATATTGCGACTGCTGCGATGATTTGGTTGTCACGGAACACAGGAGCTGCTATACAACGAACGCCTAAGAATCTCTCTTCGTCATCGATCGCAAACCCTTGTTTTTTAATAACATCTAAATGATGAAAAAATAGTTCTTGATCTACAAATGTATGATCAGTCGCTTGAGTCAAAGAAAGATGAGAAAATAGCTCTTTTCGTTCATTTGGATTTAAATGGGCTAGTATTACTTTTCCTATGGCGCTGTGATGAGCAGGAGAACGATTGCCTATCTCTTCATGAAAAGGTTCTTTGAAAGGAGGTTTAATCATTTGCTGCATGACCAACTCCGTTCCATCTAGTGTTCCAATATACACACTTTCTCCTACACTCATCCCCAAACGATATGGACTTCGTAATGTAGTCCAGTCAATGGATGTTTTTCTTTCAGGAACGGAAAGAAACATCTCCTGATTCAATTCAAAATATTTGCCCCTTTTCTTGATATAGTCCATGTCTTCCAACGTATTCACTAACCGAAAAGCGGTCGTCTTCGTTAGCTGAAGCATTTCAGAAATCTCTCTCAACGTTAAAGATCGATTTATTTTCAATAGATCTAAGATCTGTAGTCCCTTTTTTAATGTGGAAACTTCGTATTTACTCATAAAGTTCACCTCGGCTCTAAAACTATCTTAAACCTCATTCAAAATTTAATTCAACAATGGAGATTTTTGTTCCACTATTTGAAACTTTTTAATGAACCTAAAATGAATATGGAAAAAATGAAGTAATGATATTTTTACGTTTTTCTGTTGCACTACTTAATTATCTGTAAATATTTTTTTGCATTACTGTCTCTAATGCATCTATCTGTAGATCTAAATTTTGAAGATCTATTGATACACGATCGTACCCTACTTTCATTTTCTGATTACCTCTTATGTATGAATTTTCATATAATT